>CBDCTQ010000037.1:0-47662 GCA_965222105.1 Saprospiraceae bacterium
GAATTACATCTCGCTCTTCATTTTGCCTTTTAGAGAGACTTGATCTTAATAAATCCTCCCATTTAGTGCATGGAGATTCAATTAAAACCAATGCTTTGACTTTTTTGCTAAAATTCTGCGCAAAAGTTCTGCCGTAAAACCCTCCTGCTGAATGACAAACTAAAACAATTGGCTTCCTTATTTTTATAGAGTCTAATAGCTCATTTAGTTCTTTTGCTATTTGTTTCGCAGACCTAATAGTATCTGTAGGAGCATGGCTTCTTCCCAGTCCAGCTCTATCATATCTAATGGTATTTGCGTATATAGAAATGGAGTCAATTACTGGATTCCAATAGCTAGAACTGGATAATGCTCCTGATTCAAAAACTATAGTAGGTAATGATGTGTCATTAACATGCTCAACGTATTCATAAGCTAATGCACCATTGGAAATCTTTTGAATTTTTATTTCAACCCTTATTTCTTGGGCAAAAGATTTGCAATAAGAAAACAAAATATAACAAAGAATAAGTTTTAACTCTTTCATTTTAGTGATGTTTTAATTACTGCCAACTGTCTTGCATATACGGCATGACTAGCATTTGCTGGACGTCACCATTAAATGCTTGTTATCTGCTTTTATTTATTCAATTCTTCTAAAAGATTCTCAATGGTAGTTTCCAGGTTGTATTCTCGTTCATAATATTTTTCTAAAATGCCCCTAAATTCTTTAGTATTATATTCTTGAAAAATATTCAACTCTTTCATTATCAACTTATGGTTTATTCCCTTTTCTTTCAAATGGTCTTGAGTAACTCTGCCACATAAGTAGAATAAACTAGCATGCCATAGTCCTCCGGGAAATTCCATTTTCATCTCTTTGCTTTTGTGATATATTCTACTTCGAAAAGGGCTTTCTCTACTGAAAATTAAATGACTTCCTTCATGATAAACAGTCTCAATAAAGCCTGTAGTGACATTTGTTTGGTCAATTGTTGAGATGATAATATTCAGCTTTGGCTTGGTAGGGGTATATGCACCTGCCCAGTTTGCATAAGTTGAAATATCAACTCGTATTTTGGATTCAATTGGTAATTTATATTCAGCCAAAGATTCCATTTCTCCTATCACAGCAACTTCATATTCCCTTATTAAGTCCAAGTGCCTTCCAATAATCTTTTCATTATGTGATGAGTAAAGTGGCCAAAATTTATCTTCGTACACTTTGGAGAAACTATTAAGAATAGTTGTATACTTTTTCGAAAAAGTAGTATCCACAATTTCTTTGCTTGGTTCTTGCTGTTGAAGCCAAACTCGTAAATCACCGAGGTCACGTCTTAAATTTTGGTGGATAAGATTCTCTTTATAATACATTACGGCGTTCTCCAATTCTTTTGCCTCTTCACTATTAAGATTCTCAATTACAGCCTCTTCACCAATCGATAAAAAAGACTTTCCATCTTCTTGTAATTTTTTCAATTGACTTCCTTTTGCTTTTTGGTAAAGGAAATGATGAAGGTTTATCCAATAGTTATTATGTATTTCAAAATATTCTGTAGTATAAATAAACGGCTCTTCCTTTTGCTGTTTAGAACATGCTATTATTAGGCTTATGATTATTAGTGTGATCGTATATTTCATGATTTATTATTCTATTACAAATAACAGCCTCGCATAAATGGAGTCTGTCCGTAAAGCGAGAATAACCATTGTATTCTTTATTGGCATCTCGTTATTTTTTTGACATGATAAATTTGGTTTGCCACATATCTATTTTATTATAATCTTCGTCCTCAGCAAAAGTCAATACAAAACCGTTATTGTCCTGAATCGAAAACTCGATTACTCCGTAAGTCTTTTCGTAAACATCTTATGAATAATTGTCCAAAGTCCATTAATTTTCATTAACATAAAATAATCTACATAAGGAGTTTTTCCAGGATATGTTATTTGCACTTTTGCTGTAGCAATATCATTTTCATAGTCTATTGATATGATTTTTCCAGTTTTTCCAGTTGGCTTTCCTTCCTTTGTATCTTCGATATATGCCGTGCCACTCCATATTCTTAGGGTGTTATTTCTGACATAATACAAATTAAGATCAGAATGAAAGACTTTCTTCAATCGCTGAGGCTGTCCATTTGTCGAACCTTCAATGTAGTCGTTTAGTGTTTCAGTTATTTGTTCAATTTCAGATTGAGCATATGAACTTAGGCTGAAACTTAGTAAAATGCCAATTATTATAGCTTTTAATGAATTCATGTTTATATCGTTTTTATTTTTTTAATGAGAGCCAACAGTCTCGTGTAAACGCCATGAGCCCGCATAGGGCGGATGACCACTTTATGCTTTGTTGTGAAACGTTCTATTGATTAATGATGACTAATACTCTTTTTTGCTGATGTGTTATTAGGAAATATGACTGTCTTTAAATCTTTATCAAATATCAATTTGTAAGTTGTTTCAGTATCAAGGTCATATGTAACGAATACATTATCTCCTTGATAATATAACTTGCTAAATACGGGCTTCTCTTTTTCAGGATTCCCTAGGTCCAACCTATTATTTATTCCAATAATTTCCCCATCTGACCATTCAACCCTGTAAAATTCTTCTGCTTTTTCAAAATTAAGTATATAGTAAGCGTAATAGGTTGATCGGGTGCTTCGGCTTACTCCCAGCAGCTGTGAAGACACAAATGCACCATGCTTTTCAGTAAATGCAATCCATTCAGCTTTCATATATTCCAATACGCTTGCATCCGGTATTCTGTCTGTAAACTTGTTAAGTAGTAAGCTGTAATCATCGAAACTCATCTTTTTCCATATTTGTTGCCCGGTAGCTCCAATTGAATCCGCTTTAAGTCTTTCATCAAGAGTCATTTGTTGAATAGCTGAAATAGCGCTTTGGCCAGTGGCAAATAGCGCAATATTTTGTCCTTTCTGTTGAATTGATAAATAAGATGAATCGGCTTCAAAATAATACTCTCCATTAATATGAGGAATTGACTTTACATCACCTGTTACAATTGGAGGTTGATAGGTGGCCATCCCCAACGGAAACCTTAGAATCTTATTTACAACAGCTTTCCGTAATTCACTATTATCCAGATAAATGAGGATGACCTTTTGGTCTACATACCACCGAATTTCTGATTGATATCCTTTGATATCACCACCGTGATGTATGACTTTGCCAAAACGTTTACTTGATGAAACTTTCCAGCCTAAAGCGTAATTTTTCTTTTGAGGTTCAAAATATTTTTTGAGTGCGGATGAGGATAATAAATTGGTATCATTTAATGATCTTACCCAAAGGAGGAGATCCTTTGTCGTGGAGTAAATACCGCTTGCGCCAATTACATTCCAAGATTCTGTCAGCTCACTATTGGCAAAGCTATCTCTATCCTCAGAAATAAACCCGGTGTCTTTCATTTTTAAGGGGATAAAAATCCTCTCTAACATTAAACTCTGAAAAGATGTTCCTGTGGTTTTTTCAATAATAATGGCAAGTAAATTGTATCCAGCATTTGAATATGCATACTTCTCGCCAGGGGTAGAATTTAATTTAGAATCGAATATGCCTTTTAGAAATTGTTCTTTCGAATAAACTTGGTTAGTTCCAAATTCGCCTATCAGTCCTGAAGTGTGACTCATTAATTGCCTAATCGTAATATTTCCTTTTGGTTTGTTTTTTAGTTTTGGAAAAATATGTGAAAGTGAATCTTCTATCTCAATTTTTCCTTCCGTTTCAAGCAATAAGACAAGTGCAGCAGTGAACTGTTTAGTTAACGATGCAATTGGAAATTTTGTATCAGCGTTTATTTTTTCATTGTGAATTCTCCCATAACCATTGTGGAGTATTATCTGATTGTTTTTCTCAACTAACACGCTTCCTGAAAAACCAAATTTTTCAATTCTCGATAAATATATTTCAAGACTGTCTTCTTGTCCAAAAGAAGTGTTGAATTCCTCAGTTTCACATGCGTATAATTGTAATGTAAAAAGTGAAAGAACCAAAGTTGAAAGAATTGAGAAATTAAAAATGTGAGAATATTTCATTTTAACAGTTTTCATATTTTATTTTTTTAAGTTCATTAGTAACTTTCTAAGCGCTTCGTCCTGAGATATAGAATCAGTCATGTATAAATCTAATGCTGCTCTGAATGGCTCATTATTAAACCTTGAGAAAATTGCTTTGGTCTTCATAACCAGTTCATGCTCAACACCAATCTCCTTCAGCGCTTTTTGGACAAGACGACCGCTAACGTAAAATTGTATGGCATGCCATAAGTCTCTTGGTTTTACGTTAAGTTCTTTGCTAAGAGCGTTTAACCTTTTTATAAGGGCGCTTGGATCAACAAATAAGAAGTGCGAAGTTTCGTGAAAAACCATTTCGACGAAGGCACTTTGCTCTGCTAGTGCATCAAGTGTTGATATAGTAACGTTCGGTGTTGGAAATGCTTGACTGTAGGCTCCAAACCTGCCCCCATAAGCAGTTAAATCAACACGTATCTTATGCTTTGGAAGACTATAGCCCGTCAATTCTTCAAGCCTTTTTAATATAGGTCTTTCAAGGCCCTTAACCAGGGACAAGTGCTGTTTTATAATTTTGGAATTATGCTTTTTATGCATTTTCCAAAGGCGCTTTCTATAAACAGGTGAAACCTGATTTAAGACGTTTGTAAACTCTTTAGAAAAAGACGTATCCACAATAATTTCACCATCTGCTCTTTCTTGAAGCCATAATCTATGCTTGGCCAGATCAAACAGCAATGACTTGGAAATCAAATTCTTTTTATAATAGGCTGATGCCTTATTTAATGCTTCAACTTCTTCTGGACGTAATTGTTTAAGTACCTCCTTCTCTCCAATGTCAAGCAAGTACAGGTCATCTTCTTTTAGTTTTTCTTTTTGACTGGCACTAGCATGCTCATACAAAAAGTGATGTAGATTCACCCAGTAATTGTTGTAGAATTTAAAGTGGACCGTCTCTTCTATTGGTTTTTCAGTTTTTTGAGCATAGATCGTCGTATACTGTAAGACTAACACCAGCCAGAAATATTTACCTAAGATAATCTTCATCTTGATCATGGACTATTGATTAACCTTTAATGATCTTAAAACTTTTTTTAGATCTTTCAACGAACGAACTGCGTATTGCCCTGACCTCTTCTTTATTTAAGGTGTTTTCATATTCCTCCAATGAGTAACCAGAGTTCTGTTTCATCATTTCCAAGTAAAAAATTATGATTTCATTTTTTCTGTCCTCGCTTGCTAAGCCTAAGAATCTGGACATCATAAAATGGTCTTCTAAGACATAGCCCTTGTTTTCCAGGAAACTTCGTGTCTTAGCGCCTTCATTGTGCGGATTGGTTTCCGCTAATTTTTTGCTGTCGTAGAACCACGTATTGTGACGATACTTGTTATTTCCGATAAAATCAGCTTTATCGAAATTATAGTTATAAGTGAAACTGTTGTGTTCCAGAAACCCTTCTAATTGAACAATAAATAGTTTATTTACTTTTTTCTTTTCATCTGCCGAAACAAAGACAAATCGGGTACCAGAAGCTACCGTATTCCCATGAAATTCTGGGGGATATTCGTCGGAATTCGCAATTATTTCAAAATCAAATTCGCCTATAAATTTAAATTGCTGGCTAACTTGGATTTCTATTTCTGGGAGCTCATGGGATACAAGAACATTTTTTTTTACATACCTCGAAGGAATTGCATCTTGAGATTCATTTACGATTTGATCAACAATGTTCGATTTGCCTCTTCCGCAGCTCAAGGCTAAGAAAAGCCATCCAAAAATCATTATTTGCTTTTTAATTAACTTCATATTTAATATTAAGAAATTTATATACATGTTCAATTTTTAGAGAAATTATTTGTTAAAAATTCATTTGTCAATTGATATGCTCTAGGATATGGCTGGTCATGTCCGATGTTTTCATGTTTATATATTTCAAAGTTGTGAATCGAACTGTCTAGGGAAGCTGAAAAACTCTGTATGGCTTCTGCGTTTATTATTGGAACTGAGCCATCTTCAACTCCGTAGTGCATCTGTGCTACAGGTAAACTTTCAAGAAAATATAAAGGAGAAGACGCTAGTATATTATGTCTTACGGCATGTAAATTTGATTTCTTAGAATTAATTGATTCTGCCAGGAACCAGTCTATGAATTGTGAAGCACTACCCCAACCACGACCAGGAGGCCAACGTTCCCATAATGCCCATTGGACTTGTTCTTGTAAAGACCAACCAAAAGTACCCATATTAAAAAACCACCCTGAAGGACCTGCCCAATTAACAATACTTCCAATTCTATCGTCTCTTATTCCTACAAGCATTGCCACTGTCCCCCCTCTACTTTTACCAAAAGCTGAAATACGGGCTGGATCTGCTTCGGGGATTTTATGAAGAACAATATTAAGAAATGCAATGGCGTCATCCGCAACACCATCCCAAGCATTTTTCGGCGATCCTTCTGAAGTATACACTTGATCTTCAATAAGCAGGGTATTTCCTCTAAAAGATGGAATTACTATAATCGCTTTTGATGGATTATTTCCCAAAATTTTTGGCATTTTTGCCTTACTTACTTTAAAGGGTGAATACCTCGAATCAACACCATGCAACTCAAGGATAATTGGAGAATTGTGCGGTTGTACTCCGTGAGGAATTAAAACAACGCCAAAATGTTTTTCTCCGTGAACTGAGGTATTCCTTTTTTCTTCTCCAAATCCTGGCTTCTCAAATGCATAAATCTTTATTAAATTACCATTAATGTCTAATTTAAAATCTTCTATGGTTTTATTATTTTTTAGTTCCTGTTGTATCAATTGAATTTCTTCCTCTTTAAATACCTTTTTCTTTATTTTTCGAACAAACATCATTCCCGTGTCATATCTTTCAAATACTTCATAGCCTTGTGGCGTTTCTTTTTCACATTCATTATCTTTCTTCATTGTCCTGTAGTATGTTGTATTCCCTTTTTTCGTTAATTTACTTTTCAGGAAATAGATTTCTCCTCTAGTATTTTTATAACTGCCAATCATATTTTCATTAATTTGTTAAATTCTATTTGCTATTCAACTGATTTTGTATATCGTCTTTTTCTTTCTCTAATTTTTTGATTTCTCTTTTTCTCTTTCTGATTTCTGTCTCTATCTCACG
The DNA here is from genome assembly GCA_965222105.1 of Saprospiraceae bacterium. Lineage (GTDB taxonomy): Bacteria > Bacteroidota > Bacteroidia > Chitinophagales > Saprospiraceae > CALGLS01. The sequence continues at coordinate 7,162 of CBDCTQ010000037.1, forward strand.
AAGTCTCGCCTCAAATTTGATTTTATCAAGATATATTTTTCCTCCTTTACTCTCTACTAATTCTTCAACTTCCCTTCTGATTAATTTGTAATATGGATTCCCGTGCACATAATTAATTTTGTATTGTAATTCCCCCTCGTTTAGAGCTTTTATTAATTCTTGTTCGCTTAGTTGATATTCTTTCATTGCATTTTTGTGACTTAAAGTAGCACCTTTTTTTGTCCATATATTTTTATCCATAGCCTTTTTTTTCTATTAATAGCAGCCAACACTAAGGAAAGTATATGTCACCCACGAAGCACTCAACCCAAAGCGTACCCTGTCACAGGTGACATATACACTTCAGTTGAACACTCATGCCCTCAGCAGGCGATTTTACTAACGATCCAGAGATTTTTCCCCTAAAGGTATTTTCTCCCGATCACTATCGGGATACGGGATCAGGCAGGAAAAACAAACCACTTTCAGTTAAATTCAGTTGTCATTCCCATTTTGAACCCGCGCTGGGCACGTTTGAGCAGGAAAGGTAACGATTTTATGTCATATCTCCAAAACAATTGCCGGAAATAGACTGGTTCTGTAACAGTTTTGTTATGAATGGGCATTACAGTACCAGAGCAACCATTCGTTACACCACCGATGGAGGGGAGAGGAGGCTCGAAAACAACGACAATTGTGGCGGCGGACGCACCACATTCCGCCGGGGAAGTCGCATGTGTTTGATGTTTCTAAATTTCCAGTCAGGGTCAGTGGGGATTAGGCATGGCACATAAAACAATGACCTTACAAGGCCAGGATTTTTTGCGGCGTTTTTGTTTGCACATCCTCCCCAACCGTTTTCGTAAAATCCGTCACTATGGTTTTTTATCCAATTCGATAAAAACGAAAAGTCTGACCCTGGCGAAAAAGTCATTGCGCGATAAGCGGCACTGCCCCCTTTTCCAAAGCTGAACGGAAGGCCTTTGCCAAACTACGCTTGTTTGGAATCAGAACTTGCTCTTGCTGCCAAAAAGGACAGCTGCACACGATAGACGTTTGGCTGGCGAATAAGAGTCCGCCCGCTTATTTGACGCCCGACGAGAGAAAATAAAGATAAAATAATCTGCTGTCGGCAAACAGCATGGGGTTGTATTGTAATAACGAAACTATTAACTAGTGTGTTTTGAGGTATCGCCTATATTTTTGACGCTTTATGAATCCCTACCTTACGGACTTTCACGGCGCGATCAGCCTTTAATGTTGCTGGCAGTGTTATTTTTTTTAAAAGTAATAGCTTAAATTTTTGTTCAAGTGTCAGTGTGTTTTGAGCCAAAAGATTTGAAACGAAAAACAAGGAGATGCAGAATGTTAAAAGCTTTATCATAAGAATAGTTTTAAAGCTTTTTGATGAACTCATTTATTGCATTGAAGCCATCCTCGGTAAATCCGGGTAAATGTGTAGTGTTCTTGAAAATAACATGTTTGCCATTTGGAGCATATTTGAGCATTTCTTTTCCGTACCACTTTGGTGTCCAAGGATCAAACTGACCGGATAAGATTAAAGTAGGACCATTGTATATTGAGGTGGGCCATGAGCTGTTTTTATAAATGGAATTTACTTTCCAATATTTGGCAGTTTGATGATTTACATCATTAACCGGATAATCTTTGAGCCAACTATATTGTTGCTTGTTTTGGGTTACATTAGTTAACTGTTCTTCAGGTAACTCTTCACTTACCCAAACGGAATACCGCATTCCTAGAGCTTGTTGTGTGTTTTCTAAGTAATAGTGAATAATATCAACAATATCTTCATGATTTCCATTAATTATTCTTTGAATGGCATTGGTTACATCAGGCAGACTATTGTGTCCACTCATTTTGAATAAAACAATATCGATCAATTCATTTTTAGTATAGTGATAAATTATGTTGTTGGCGGAAAGCGAATAGACTGAATCTTCAATTGAGTGGATATGGTCTTTCCAGTTAGAATATAGTTCTGAATTTCCGGTATAATGTTTAACTATTCTTGATAATGTATTGTCTATATTATTGTACCCATCTTCATCGTAATTTACATGATGAGGTAATGGAGAGTCTAAAATAACTGCTTTTACATGAGCAGGGTAAGTTTGAGCATACGTCATCATTAAATTACAACTGTATGACATGCCGTATAAAATGAACTTTTCAATCTTTAAAGCCTTTCGTAAATCTTCAATGTCTTCAACACTTTCAAGTGTATTGTAACCGTTGAGGTCAATGTTTTGTGAGGTTAATCTATCATAACTCAACTTAATACCAAGCATTTTTAAACTATCAAGTGCTTTCCCATACAATCCTTTTTTTAACCCCATAATTCTTAACGAATCTATCTCCGGACATACAAGTGCCGGATTGGTATATCTTGTCCCTCTTTGATCTAGTACCAAAACGTCACTGCTTTCTCCCCAAATGGTGTTTACTACTCCATTACCCATGTGGATTGAAGAGTTTCCTGGACCTCCTGACATTACTAGTATTGGTGTATTATTTTCTTTTAAGCTATCGGAAGCCTTTGATAGAATAAATGGAATCTCAATTAAGCTAGATTTTGTATTAGACCGATTTTCTTTAACACATAGCCAACCCTGCTTCCAGCTACGATCGGTTGAGTTCTTAATTGGAACAGGTTTTTCAATTATATGAGGGATGTGTGTGTCTTGCGAACAAGCATAAAAGATGGAGGTAACTGTGAGTAAGAAAATTAGATTCTTCATGTTCAATTATTTTATTGAGACAAAGGTAGAAGACGAAAAATATTTGAACAATCACATATGTGAATAAATCAAGCTTTTAAAACAGAAGCTTTAATTCTGCTTAGGCTTTGCGGCATCACTCCAAGGTATGTTGCGATATGTTTTTGAGGCACATGCTGAAACAAATCAGGATTGGTGTTAATAAGTTTTGAGTAACGTTCTTTTAATCTTTTAGTTTGAAGGTCTTTAACCCTCTCAACCATTTGAAGATATGCGTGTTCGGCTAATAAAAATCTTATCTCTACAAATTTAGGGTGGGCTTGATAAAATGAAACCAATTTAGATTTATCAAATTCATAAACTAATGTATCCGTTAACGCTTCTAAATATAATTCTCCATCTTTCTTAGTTAAAAAACTTTTATAATCTGTTGCAAAGTTTTTTTCTACGAAGAAATGATGAGTGGTATCGACTCCATCATTTAAGTGATAACCTCGAACAAGCCCTTTTTCGATAAAAAACATTTTTTTAACAGGTGTACCACCAAATATGAGATGATCTTTCTTTTTTAGCTTTAACAGATTCGCATTGGAAATAAATAAATCATATTCTTCCGCAGAAAAGTTAAAATATTTTGCTAGGAACGATTTCAAGTCTCTGTTTCTTTTTTTGTAATGGTGTACAACGTCCAAGTGCATGCGGCGTGCCGCTCTTTCTGACAAATTAAAACAGATCTCCTACTTGACCAATATTACCTACTATGATCATTACTTCTCCTCTCAAAAGCGGCATGATGTCATGCACAGTGTTATGTAGCGTAACCATTTCTAGTTTATAATGAAATTTACCCGCACTTGACTTTCAATCTTGATCTTCTCAAATTCAATTGGGATCGCCACTGATTCTCGTTTCCTGGAGGATGAGCCACGAATCCTAACTCCCGCTACTCTCCCTTGAAGTACGTTTGCATTACTTGCTGGGATATCTGAAATGAAAATTGCCCTTCCTACGGATTGATCTAAAGATTTCACCATTGCATTTGCCTGTCTTTTGGCTTTGACGATGGCCCTCCTTTTGAGTTCCAGTTTTAGATCTTCAATCTTTGAATACTCTGTTCTATCTAAGTCAACGTTTGAAATTCCGAGTCCCTCCATTTCATAGATGACCTGTCCAGCCGACCTAGCATCGTAAACCAATAATTCAAATGATTTCGCTTTAAGGATATCCTGTTTTCTCAAGAAATATTTTCTGAAATTACTTGACAAATCAGTAAGAGTTAGCTGCTCGTCCAAATTGATCCCAACTTCTTCCAATTTCACCGCCATCCTCCTTTCTAAATCCTCCACTGCCTCTTTTCCCTTTGTATCATTCTCAGAAATCAAGATGGAGAGGTAAATTCTGTCTGGTGTTACAAGAGTATCCACTTCCGCTGTAGTTTCGATAAACGGCTGGTCAATGAAGTTTTTAGTTTGACCATCCATTGAAGAGGACATAAATATGAGTCCTAGTAAAATTATAGTTCTGTGCATCTCTTTATCTTAATATGTATTATAAGGCAGATAGTTTACACTTCTTCGGGTACATAGTTTACACTTCTGGCTGGGTTAATTTTTGATATTGTTGCTTCCTCGTAAACATATAGTCGTCGAAATATCCTAAAAGTACGTTGCGGTAATATACATTCCAAATATTGTCATCCACTTGCTCTGCTGCAAGGTATCTGCCTTTCGCTCCGTAACCTATCCATAACCAATGATATGCTCCCCATCTCGCAGCTCCATTTATTGTTACTTTTATTCGTTTGTGTTCGAATGGATATTCGTATTCTGTCCTCCGTTCCGGATATTGACGGACAGACTTTTGGTGTACACTCCCTGGTGTCTTCATTTTTAAGGACTCATGCGGCCTTACATTGTTATATTCCTCTTTAAATTCGTCCATAATTATTTGCTGCTTCGCCAAGGTCGATCCTATTCGAGTCCGGCAATATGCCTTTAAATCCTTATGCATCCGCTCATGTCTCCCATTCTGCTGTGGTGAGGCCGGATCTGAAAATACCGGTATCACTCCCTTTTCTATCAGCCAATAACTCAGTCGCGTATAACGCTTAGTTGAACTTACATTCCCAAACGGTGTACCATTATCTGTATGCATAAAATCTGGTAGCCCATGTCTTCGAAATGTTACCTTAAACGCCTGTTTTACAGCTTTATGCGTCATCTTATAGTGACATCTAATGTCCATTATCTTCCTACTCCAAGAGTCACATATCGTCAATGGACAACAATATCTTCCATTTCTCAATTTAAATTTCCCTTTATAATCCGCACTCCATATTTCATTGCATTCATCAGGATCAAATTTCGGATATTGCTTGCCCAATCGGGATGATCTCCTCCTTCTATTCTTTATCAGTCCATTTCTCTTAAAAATTGCATTTATTGTTGTCTCCGATGGAATTCTTTCATCTTTATAATGCCTTTTCAATAGCACTCGTATCTTTCGTGCGCCCCAAGTTTCATGCTTCTTTCGCAACTCAACTATCTTCCGTTCCACGCGGATGGGCGTCTTATGCGGAATATTTAACGGCGCTTTTGACCCCACCGTAAACGCCTCCTCTCCTATTTCGTAATATTTGTCTATTAGCTTATATCCCGTCGTTCTTGAGATTCCGAATGAATCGCATAATCCTGTAACTGTATATTCCCCTGTAAGCCACAGTTGAATAAACCTTAATTTCTGCTCCATTACACTTTTTGTTTGCCATCCCATTTTGCCTTTTTACAGGCGAAAATCGGACTTCAAAAAGTGTAAACTATGTGCCTTTATAAGTGTAAACTATGTGCCTTGACTGTACCATATGCTACATAACACTAAGGGAATGTATATGTCACCCACGAAGCACTCAACCCAAAGCGTACCCTGTCACAGGTGACATATACACTTCAGTTGAACACTCATGCCCTCAGCAGGCGATTTTACTAACGATCCAGAGATTTTTCCCCTAAAGGTATTTTCTCCCGATCACTATCGGGATACGGGATCAGGCAGGAAAAACAAACCACTTTCAGTTAAATTCAGTTGTCATTCCCATTTTGAACCCGCGCTGGGCACGTTTGAGCAGGAAAGGTAACGATTTTATGTCATATCTCCAAAACAATTGCCGGAAATAGACTGGTTCTGTAACAGTTTTGTTATGAATGGGCATTACAGTGCCAGAGCAACCATTCGTTACACCACCGATGGAGGGGAGAGGAGACTCGAAAACAACGACAATTGTGGCGGCGGGCGAGCCACATTCCGCCGGGGAAGTCGTAGGTGTTTGATATTTCTAAATATCCAGTCAGGGTCGGTGGGGATGAGGAATGTCACAAAATCGTCTATCATTCCACAGTTTTGACATACGTTGACCGGCGCTCCTATCAGCTTTTCTATTATCTTTTCGGTTGATCGTATTGGCGGTATGCTGACCTTCAGCTACGAATGAAGAAGTGCTTTCAACTTTTTTCGCCAGGCACTCGATAATTTAGTTTGCATATCGTCCCCAACCGCTTTCGCAAAATCCGTCATTTTGGATTCCTTTCCAATCTTTTCTAACAGTAAAATTGCTTCTTTTACGTTTTTACGCCTTTCTTTAGAAAATCAACGTTTGCTTTAAACTCCATAAGGGAACTGTGGGTCGCTCTCGGGCCCGCTTCGTCCAATTTATCGACCTTTAGTGTTAGTGACGGTTTTTGTTATTTACTTAAGGAAGTAACATTTATTCTATATTAACTTTGCGCACATTACTCCCATCCAAATTCATTATATAAAAAGAAACATCACTATCTGTAGTACAATCTTCTACCGGACTCGATTTTTTGTTAAATACAATTTCATCTGTTCCTGGCCGGAGTGTCAGGTAATGGTACTCTTCATGGATCAATCTCTCTTTAATTATTTCCCAAGTGCCGGTACTTATATCCGTCTTTCCTATTAACCCTATGGCACACCATAATATGCTGTTCTCATTTTGCAATGAGGTGGTGTTTTGAACAAGATATCCATTGTAACCCTCTAATGTAAGACTATGTAAAAAATGAACTTCATTGTCTATTAAATCATAATACTTCATATCTGAAGTGTAAGAAATTTCTGTATTTCCGATCATGTAAGCTATTCGGTTTTCATCTATCCAAGACCATTTACCTATTGAGGTTAGTTGATCCAAGGTATCAAGGGGATTTCCATTTTTATCGGTCAAAATTAAGACACTTAATTCACTCCCTAATTTATGTTGATAGATTATTCTATCTCCAGACGGACTCCACTTCGGGTGGCGGTTATAATCGCCGCTAAACGTTAACTGCGTCAAGCTATCTCCATTCGATTTTATTTTCCTAATATTCTGATCTGTAGCAGTATAAAGCAACCAATCATTGCTGCCCCAGTCCAGTCCGTAGAAGGCATTACCAGCCAGCATTCTTTGTTCACCCGTGCAAAAATCTATCGTCCATAACTCCCAAGTAGGCAACCAGGCTTCATTGTCATAACGATAGTAAGCCATCTGATCTGCATTATTGGGGTTAAAGACTGGATAAGAATAGTCATACGTAAATCCCCCAAAAACAATTTCCTCACAACCAAAGGGGCAATCATCTCCGGAAATACAAACCATAAAGGATGAATCCGGGATTTCTATCGCTGGTTCTAAAAAACTACTTATCCCTTTATCGCAGACAGGGATTGGAGGGGCAATCATATCGTCTTCTTTGCAAGTAGAAAAAAGAAAGCATATCAATATTAGCCATATAAAAATATTATTTTTCATTTTATTCAAAGTTTTGTAAATTTAGTACTTATTGTTTTATCTCCTGATGTAACCACTGCAAAATAAATCCCTTGTGGAAAATCATTTATATTAAGTTGGATGATCCCATTCTCCTTCAATATTTGTAACTGACTGGTCAGCATTATTTCTTTGCCGGAAAAATCGTAAAGGCTAAATGCCAACTCAGATATTTCTGAAATCAAGTTACTCTGAAAATAGAGTAAATCGCTGGTTGGATTTGGAAAAACTTTTAAGGTTTCTTTTGTCAATTCATCCGTTTCTATAATCATATCTTCACACGCAATTAAGGAGTAATTCCATTGTGCCATTTTTGGCTCACCTGTTATCCAGTCCTCGAAGGAACAATCTTCACTTTTGACATAGTAGGCATATCCTCGTAATGTAATTGCAGTTGAGGAGGAGCTTACAATCTCCACATGTTCGACAGGGTCATAGAAGCCCGCAGAGATATACTCACCAAATAAGGAAGAGGAGCTGTGTCGAACCCAAAAATGATCAGAAACTACATAATTAGAAGGAAGATTATGATTAATACTTACCTGTACTTCGTAAACATCAGCATAATAAATTCCAGGAGGAAAAGTTTGTCCATTTGCATTGGTATATGATTCCAGATTCATGTCCCAGTAAACATCCTCTTCAACCAATGTGCTGCTAAAATCATAAACAAGATTATTGTTGGAACCTATATGAAATACTTTACACGGTTCTTCAATCATTTTTATTGCAGCTCCCGCATCTATCAATCCATGCCCCTTGTAGTCATCAGGGCCGGGCATTGCTGGATCGGCATCTACATCCTTAGCCGACTCTTTTAAAATATATTCTACATCTTCTTGTACCAGTGACGTTTCAGAATAACTCATCAACAACGCAGCCACCCCTGTTGCATGGGGAGTAGCTCCGGAGGAAAGGCTAATTCCTCCATAAGCCTGATCTGATGGCTGACCCGATTGATTTAAATTAGCCGCGGTTCTTGTAATTTCCCATCTGCTTGGCCCGGCCACATCAATTGGAGGTCCGATGCTACGTTGATTGTTATAATTATCTTCCGTATTTGTCCCACCTACCGTAACAATCCATTCATCTTGCAATGATCCTGGATATTGAGGTACATTCTGTTCACCAAAGTTTCCCCTGGATGCACATATAACAACCCACACACGATTCAGATGATGTGCCACTTCACGCATAGCTCCTGTTTCCATAAGCGTATGACCACTTATGGTAATTACATCAGCATCAAAAAGGCTGTAGGACTCTTCCATAGCAGTAGTAATAAAGGAAGCAGGTAAGTCTCCGAATGCTCTCTGTGCGATTAATCGAACACCATCCATTGCTCCTGTCCCTCCTGCAATTCCGGCAACACCGAGATTATTATTTCTAATGGAACCTATAATACTGGCCACTTTTGTTCCGTGGTTTCCATCGTCATTTTCACTATTTGCAGATATTGGTTCACTACTTCCATAGTCATACCCATCTATGACTACGGATCCGTCGAAAGTGCCATCACCAAAATCTTCATGAGACCAACGCACTCCGGTGTCAATAACAGCTACTCTCGTTTCTGAATCTCCTGCTCCTGCAGTGCACCAGGCAGGTTTCATATTAATGTGGCCGTATTGATATGCACTGGTAGGGTGTAAGTTCGCCTGAAAATCGCCATAAAGATCATCATTCGCTGGGTCGTTGGGAGGATCATCACAATCATCAAATGAAGCAACCGGGTTGATCTCAGCATACTGTATACAACAATCAGAAATAGAATCATTCAATATGGAGATAATATCTTCTAATCTTTTTTCTTCAAATGCCCTGGGTATTAACAATATCATAGTGTTATAAAAGTCAGGAGTCCTTATAATTTCTCCAAGTCGAGTTGTCGTAAACTGGTCTGTACTTTTTTTATTTGGATGAACCTTTATTAGGTTCCATTGTTCAAAATCACTTATGTTTAGGAAACTTTCGATCTGTTCTATACATTCCAAATCTAAAATACCATTACCTACCTCATTAAATCGATAGTCAATATTGTCTATAAAAGAATTGTTGGGTACTCCAGGGGCAAACTTTATAATAAGCTCTTTATCAATATGTGTAGCTTCGTCATTGGCGTCCAATACAGGAATTAAGGGTCTGGAAAGTGTATTAAACTTATAGGTAGTATAATTGTTGAATTCTTCTTTTGAAATAGTCGTCAGAAATATCTCATCTAAATTGTTTATATTTAACCCTAAAGGAACATTGAGAATTGCATTTGGGTGAGATACATTTATACTCCATTTACTTTGTCCAGAATTGTCATATTGATTGACAATAATTTCACTTTTTCCTCCTTCTATTAATTCTCCCGCAATAATAACATTACCGTTATTGTCAATCACTAAACTTTTAGATTTAGCTTTAGTTGTCGTTAAAGGTGCCGTTCTTACCCTGCCCCAATTTAAGTCACCACTGCTATTGTATTGAAGTGTTAGAAAATCGGAACCGCCATCCTCATTCGATTGCCATCCCGTTAATATAGCATTTCCATACATAAGAATCTATTTGAATAGCCGACACACTGTCTACCTGACCGCCGTCAAAAGTAGTTGACCACAATAAATTTAAATCTGAATCTAATTTTAAGGTCTTTATGTCAAATGATACTCCATCGGTAGTAGTGGTTCCCGTTATAAAAAGATTTCCATCAGCATCTTTGTCTAATGCAGATGGTTGGTCAAATCCGTTGCTGACATTTCCAAATCTTTCTTCACCTATTAGTGTTCCGGTTGGAGTGTATTTAACTACTGCTATTTCCCAGTTGGTAAGACTTTCGGCACTTGTGCCCGTTACAAGTATATTTCCCAATTGGTCAAAGGAAATGTCAACAGGGATGTCATGTAAATTATTATAATTGTATCGTTTTTGCCAAATGGTATTGCCATTGGTTGAGTGTAATTTCAACGTAAAATAATCCATCTCACTACCATTCCCAAGACTTACACCTGTAATGTAAATGAAACCAAACCCATCCAAAATAATATCCACAGGAATATCGTCTCCCTGCCCGGAGCCATCTACTAATTTGCTCCAAATGACATTTCCATTTGTATCGTATTTAAGTAAAAGAAAATCGTTTTTACCAAGGCTACCGTCAATATTATTGACTCCTGTAACATATATATTTCCAAAATCATCAGATGTAATTGCGGTTCCATAATTTTTAGTATTTGGTGTTGCTTCAAAATTAGCTTCCCAAATCGCTGTGCCAGATGCTTGTCGTTTCTCGATTAGTAGTTTTGTTGAATTTTGATTGATCGTCGAATGTCCTACAGTAATTAAGTCTCCATTGTTGTCAATCGTAGATGCAGCCCAATCGTATTCATTGGGCTGTCCAAATGATTCTTCCCAAACTTTGTTTACTAAATTTTGGGATTGTGAAAATAGTGCTGCACTCAATAGCACATTTAAAATGATGATTGAAAGTGTTAACCGTTTCATGATATTAGTTTTATTGGTTTGAAAATCTTGTTTTTACATGTTTCTTTTTTTTCTAATCGTCACTAAGGAACCGTACATTGCCACATAAAGTAAAAAATAAGCAAAAAAGTGAAAAAGTGAAATAAAAATACGAAATTCAGTTTAGCAGTATGCGCAAGGCGATAAGGAATTGGCACAAGATGCCGCTATACATGTTGCCGGCATACTGCTACTACTAAAAGATCGGACAGTTCAATGAACCCAGAGTTCGCGTCACGATGTAGATATATTTGAGTGTGTGACATATTAGCGGAGCCTCTCACCACAAAGGCTCCAAGACACAGAGCCACACAAAGATTTTCTCCCTGCCTGCCGACCAATGTCGTTAAGATTGCATTTTTCATATGTTTAAATGGCACGGCGATAATTAGTTAAGGTATAATATTTCGTTCGCCTAGCCCGTGTTTTGAACCTCCTTTCAAATGATCTACCGGGTCTGACGGGCTCGACATGCCTTATAAATCTGGCTTTCATTACCTTCAATAGTAGTTCAACCTGCTTATCTTCTTCTAAAAAGAGCTTGACCAGATCGCCTTTCATTGAGCCTATGCTGATGTTTTTATTGATTTTGTAGTCATGTTGTCGGCGCTCACTGATTTTTTCCACCTCTTCTTCACAGTCTTGTATCAAGATCGTATTTATGTTTGCCACCAATACAGTAGCATGAAAATCCTGATAAATTGCCATTGGTGTATGACCACTAAATGCAGTTATCTGGAATTTATTTTTAAGTGTGTCAAAGCATATTTCCGTACCCCATCTCGTATTATATATTTCGCCAAATTCGTGTGTTGGAAACTCCTGTTCATCCTTCAATGATGTGATCAGTATTTCGGTCTCTCCGCTACTTAGTTCTACTCGAACTAACCTTACTTTTACAAAATCTTGCTTTTCCAATTTTAAGGCTCCAAGACACAGAGCCACACAAAGATTTTCTCCCTGCCTGCCGACAGGCAGGTGTGAATCTTTGTGTCCCCGTCTGGCCGCCGGATCTATCTGGCTAGCCTGTCCGGCGGCCAGACGGGCTAGACAGGCAGGTTCGTGTCTTTGTGGTAAAGGCCGCAGCGATTCCCGCCCTTCGGCGGGACAGGTTTGTCACGCACTCGATCTATTTTAAACAGTTTTTTGGTATCGATGTTAGCAAGGATGTTGTTGATATCCTTGAACTAACATCAGAAGGACAAACTCAGGATAATAAACGGATTAATAGATTGGGTCCACTTGAATCCTTCTGCTCAGTTTTTATTTTACAATTTATTCATTTATAGCCAATAATTCCCGTTGCACATCCAAAAAAATAATTCTTCATCTTTACAGTCATTCCTGTCTCCTCTAAAAACATTTTGAATTTACTGCAATTCTCAAAATTATCACAATATATTCCTAGCATTTTATAGTCTTGCGAATTTCCCATGAATAGTTTTCCTATTATTGGAATTATGTATTTCAGATAAAACATATAAGGTAATCTCAATAAACCCATTTTTGGCTTTGAAATTTCTATTATTGCCAATTGACCACCTTTCCTTAATATTCGAAATATTTCTCCAGCTAATATCCGTTGTTTCTCATTTGAAAACGTTTTTATTCCAAATGTTGAAATTATAAAATCTCCAGAATTTGATGGTATACTATTCTTAAGAATATTTTCTTCTAGCAAATCAATTTTCCAAGATTTGTTTTCAAGCAATTTTTCCCTTGCTCTTTTATTCATTTCTTTTGAAATATCTATTCCAGTTATTTTAACCTTTTTTTGTCGCATTATTAATCTCCAACTCTCTCCCATTCCTGACATCAAATCATAACCATCCTCAGTATTTTTATCCCAAGCTATCTCATTAACACATCTATTTCTCCAACTCTCCGTGAATCCAAATGATGATATGTAATTTGTAAGTCCATAAGTTTTTGACATTCGATTGAATAAATTCTCAACAAATTCATCTTCATAAATACCTTGATTTCTATTTGCCATTTTTCAATCTAATGTTCTCTGATTGTTATTTCTTGTAATTGTTTTGTTATTTTTAATTGAGCAGAACACTAAGGAGTGTATATGTCACCCACGAAGCAGCCAAGAGCAAAACCACCCTGTCACAGGTGACATATACTTTCCAGTTGAACACTCACGCCCTAAGCAGGCGATTTTACTAACGATCCAGAGATTCTTCCCCTAAAGGTATTCCGGGATCAGGCAGGAAAAACAAACCATCTTCAGTTAAATTCAGTTGTCATTCCCATATCGAACCCACGCCGGGCACGTTTGAGCAGGAAAGGTAACGATTTTTTGTCATATCTCCAAAATAGTTGCTGGAAGCAAGCCGGGTTAGTAATAGTATTGTTAAGTTCCATACAACAGGAAACAAAGTTAGTCTTTTTCCGCCGCTCCAACCTGCCGACCCCGGCATTCGCCGGGGCAAGCTCTCTGGTGGGAGCAACGAGGCTTACGATGATTCACATGTATTACGCATACCATTCATTCCGCTTCCTCCTACCGCAAAAGACTAGCAGCTTTCGCTTTGACCTCACGGTCGCCGCTTAGCTTTGTTGTCCTTCGGGCTTAGCACCCCACCATTGCTAGTGACGCACCCCGAAGTAGGAAACTGATGGTAGCCTGCCGACCTCTGGTGGGCCTGCCGACCCCGACATTCGCCGGGACAAGCTCTTTGGTGGGCACATCAGGTTAAATCCACCTTTGAATAACTTCCCGCCTTGCGGGACAGGCTATGTAAAATTATTGTTATTCCGATGGTTTAACAGTATTATAAAGCGACTTCTCACGTCGCACCACGAAAACTTATTTATTAGCAGGATTTTTTCTTTTACCCAACTTTCTTTAATAGGTCTTCAAGTCGATATTTTTGATAATCCAACTTCCTTTCTTTATCTACTCCCAATAACTCATTTTTACTTTGAATTAACAACCACATATTTGGATCAATATTAAATACTTGACCTAACTTAAAAGCTAAGTCTATATTTATCTTTCTTCTTCCCCTTACAACTGAACTCAGATTTGACTCTTCCATTTCTATATATTTGGCAAATTCTTTATTTTTTACTTTTATTGCTTTTAAATGTCTCTTCAAAAACTCTCCAACTTCAATTATTATTAATGGTTCTTCATTTGATATATAACTCTCCATTTGAAATCTTAGTGAGATTAATTCATATCTTATTCGATCAAGAGGTGTTTGTTTTTTTGCATGTTCTTTAATTGCCTCTCGAAGTCCTCTAAAATCCTTACTATTCGTATTTACAATCCCTTTTCCAGTTCCATTTACCCCTCCTGGGTTTATCTCTTTTCTTTTCTTTGCCATGTCTTATCATTTTAAATATTTCTCAATTAATTCTAAGCCAACTTCAGGTTCTATAAACATTCTTTGTCCCATTGCCAATGTTGCTCCATATTTCTCTTGATATAAAGGAATTAATTTCGTCTTACTTTCAAATGTCAAATAACCTCGATATGTGTTCTTTCCTAATTCAAAACTCTTTTGACACCCATAAGCTATCAGACATCCTGCAACATTATCATATTTTCCACTAGAACCTAGATTGTGAGGTGCTACCTCTATATTATTCATGTATAACATCTCATCATACATTACTGATAACATCAACATTCCCTCTGTTTGTCTAGATTCTCCTACTAAAGACAATTTGTAAAACTCTGCCCCCTCTGTTTTATACAATGTTCTCCATGTAAATTGCCAACCATCTTTTTTTATTGGCATATCTCTCGATTTTGCCCTTCTTATAACAGCTTCTACCTCTTTTTGAGATTTAACTTCCAGTATTTTTATTTCCATAGTGATTGTTTACTCCTCTCAAAAATACAAAAATTCGACAATAAAATCAAATTATTATCTAATTTGTCATTTTTTATTTTTCTTGCTGCCAACACTAAGGAGTGTATATGTCACCCACGAAGCATTCAAACGCAAAACCACCCTGTCACAGGTGACATATACACTTCAGTTGAACACTCATGCCCTCAGCAGGCAATTTTACTAACGATCCAGAGATTTTTCCCCTAAAGGTATTTTCCTTTTACGGGATCAGGTAGGAAAAACAAACCACTTTTAGTAAAATTCTGTTGTCATTCCCATGTCGAACCTGCACCGGGCACAGTTGAGCAGGAAAGGTAACGATAATTTGTCATATCTCCAAAATAGTTGCCGGAAATTGACTGGTTCTGTAACAGTTTTGTTATGAACAGGCATTACAGTATCAGGGCAACTATTCGTTACACCACCGATGGAGGGGAAAGGAGGCTTGAAAACAACGACAATTGCGGCGGCGGACGAGCCACATTCCGCCGGGGAAGTCGTAGGTGTTTGATGTTTCTAAATTTCCAGTCAGGGTCGGTGGGGATTAGGAATGTCACAAAATCGTCTATCATTCCACAGTTTTGACATACGTTAACCGGCGCTCCGATCAGCTTTTCTATTATTTTTTCGGTCGACCGTTTCGGTGGTACGATAACTTTTAGTTGCGACTGAAGTAACCGCAGTTTTTTGCGCCAGGCACTCGACAATATTCCGTAATAACGCACCTTTTGAAAACCACTTGGCAGTAAGTGCTGCAGGAATCTTCTGATAAACTCAAACACACCCAAAATCAGCGTTTCGATCTTTGGTTTTTCGTCGCCTTCCTGTTTTCGGTAGTCTTTGTAGGTTATTGTAATAGTATTGTTTTGTTGGTCTTCTATACGGCTGTCCGCTATGGCTACCCGATGTACATATCTACCCAGATACTCGTATAGCTGAGCTACTCCTTTGGCCGGTGCTTGATTCCAAACTATCCAATCAATTTCCTTCACTTTGCTAATCACCTTTTTCACCAAGTCAAGGTCGTCATATACCAAGTCGCCTTCGTTTAAAGACTTTTGCAAGAGTTCTAAATATATTTCCTTAAACCGGTCCCTAAGGTCGCTCGGAGATATCAGATATTTCCATAGCTTTCCTTCTACCCACTGCCCCGTCTTCAAATCCACCCCTCCGTTTGGGACGATGGTGTGGACATGGGGGTGATACGCTAGGTTTTGCCCCCGGGCCGCGTCCCGAAAAATTTCGGGATATGGAGCATACTGATCATCCCAGGTTTTATGCCAAGCTGCTCTTTGCACAACTGCTGTAGCGCTCGCGACGACGCCCGGAAAAGTATATTGTAACATACTTTTTTATTCTTCTTTGCCAACGGACGTAGCTCACTGGGAAGTGTAAATACAGTATGAAAATACGTTGTTGGAAGAGTGAGTTGAACGACTTTATCCAGCCCTGCCTACCGGCAGGCAGGCAGATTTCCTTCTTGATGTTTTGACAAATCGGACAGTACCGGTTCCCACATGACTTATAAATAAAATGACGATGATCACAGCTCTGACATTCCACCATCATCCCTCCCAGCGCCGGCGTACGACATATTCGGATTGATCGTATAACTTTTATTGCTTGCCCACTTGGCTTAAAGCGGGCTATAAACTCCTCGCCCCAGTCGCGGAAGAGTTGTCCGATTCGATATGTTTTAGCTTCAGACAAAGGTCGTCAATGGGATGGTTGATTTGCTATTGCTTGCCGTGAAGGCGGAACGCAGTGGAGTCCTTCATGGTGCCCCAGTTGCTTTTGGAGGGTGAAAACGTCGGTTCCGTTTTCGAGATGGTGAGTGGCACCCGCCTGCCGACCGGCAGGTAGGAATGTCGCAAACCGTGTGCCGAGATCGAAGAGGGGAGCTGCCCATTTTTTACGGCCACATTTATTGCTTCCTGGGCAGCCCGATTGCTCCAACGGCTGCTCCGATACTTTCCGTTAAACAAATACTTTTTTGGATGATAGTAGTTCATATACGATTTCATCATCTCCAACAAAGAGTCGGGCAACATGACGTATCTGTCTTTGAGCCCCTTACCCCGCCGGACGTGCAGTTGCTTTCGATCAATACTGATATCCTCAATCTGAAGGTTGAGTGATTCGCTAAGACGCAACCCTGTAGCGTACAAAAGAATGATGTAAAACTGATGTTTGAAATTGGGCGCTGCTTCGATCAATGCCTGTACCTGCTGGGTAGAAAGAATCCGGGGCAGTGCTTTTTCTTTTCGTGGACGTGGGAGCTTATCCAAGTCCCATTCGCGGCCAAGCACTTTGGTATACAGCAACCGAATGGCTGAATAGTCACCATTAATACTTTGCCAGCTCAGCCCTTGACGTGCCCGGTAAAGAAGATACTGTCGATGTGCATCGGCCTTGTCGAAGTCGGGATTGGAAGATTGTTTGAGGCACCATTTGTAGAAGTTTCCTGCCGGCCGGCAGGCGGGCGCACGGCTCCAACATAAGATTTACGGGTCGCCAGCGCATAGTTTGATTGAAGCATAAAGTCGGCGTACCGACGGATTAGTTTTTCCATGATGATATGTTTGTGGATTTGAAGTACTAATGTTATAGTACTTATAATCTACAAAACAGAATCGTGAAAGTCAAGTGTTAAAAGGTGGATTTTGTGACATGTAGGATTGTTGTTGGGGTGGGGTTCTTTGTTCAACGGTCTGTGTATATGCAGTTTGGGCGTTTAGCCCAAATTGGCATATACACTTTGTTACCTTTTCGCCTTCATTTTTATATTTGCCAAGACTGAATACGAGGCGGTCTTGCTAATTATTTCCTTACGGAATTTAGCAATATAATTCTAATTGACTAATTTAGTACATGCCATCATATAATCGGTATTCTCCAAACTTATTAATCCATCCCCAAATTGAATCTTTTCTTATCATTGTTGTATCGGAGTAAAAAAAGAATGCATCTTCAAAATCGCAAGAAATAACCTCAACCCCTTTATCATTAAGGTATCCCCATTTATTATCTAATCTTACAGGGATTAACCCATATTCTAATTGAAGACGATGTGGTTCACCTCCAGAACTTTCCAAGCCAGCGATGTAATCATATTTTGGAGGGGTTGTATATACACCAAACTTATCAATAATACCCCACTTCTCATCTTTATTTACTGCTGCTAATCCTTTGTAAAAATCGGAACACCAATTATACACTAATGGAATTACTTCATTTCCATTAATGTCAACGAACCCCCATTTTCCATCTTTTTGGACACATGCCTTTCCTTCTTGAAAATAGCGAGCATTATCATACATGAATTTAATCTTAGTATTTCCAAGAGTGTCGATAAAACCATATTTTCCATTCTCATTCGCAAAAGCAAGTCCATCATAATAGTTTGAAAGCTTGTAATACTTTCTTGAGACAATCTTTATACCTTGGTTATTAAATACTATCCAATCAATTCCGCTTCTTTGATTATAATTTCCAGCACGAATAAACCCTTCCTCAGATTGAACTACGGCATCATATTTAATAGGAATTATTTCTTTACCATTTTTATCAATTAATCCCCACTTACCTTCATTTCGTTTCTTTCCATATCTATAGCCAGTATATCCCTTATTTACCGATGAATACCCAAGATAAAAATGTTCAACCAAATCATATTTCAATTCTATTGCTATATTGCCTGTTGTATCAACAAAGCCCCATTTTCCGCCTAACTTAACAGGAGCCATCCCTTCATTGAATTGTAAGGCTTGAGTAAATTGTTCAGGGTTAATTATCAATCCTTTTTTATCAATAAAGCCCCAACTCCCAAAATCCGTGATAACAGCTTTTTTCTCTTTAAAAGGTGAAATACTTGAAAACTTACAGGGGATTATTTCTTTCCCTGTTGTATCAATATAGCCCCATAACCCATTTTTTTGGACGCAAGCCAAACCGTCTTCAAAATACCAGGCTTCATCATAAATTAAAGGACATAACTCTTTACCGAATCTGCTATAAAATCCACATTTTTTTTCGCTTTTGCTAACCCCTTTACAAGCCCAAACAAATCCTTCATTTAAACCTCCTACATAGTCAAAATTAATTGGAATAACCACCTCCCCTTTTGTATCAATGAATCCATATTTGTTTTTATATTTTATTTGTGCTAATCCGCTATGAAAAGAGAATAATTCATATTCTGGGAATTTAAATAGAGGGAATTTCCGATTTGCTGAATTACTTGAGTCTTCTTCTTGGAGAAAACAATTGTGAAACACAAGTGCGATAGAGGCAAGTAATAGAGTTTTTATTATCCATTCATATTTCATATGGAAAAGGTATTAATATGCATAGAATTTATAGAAGATGTTTTTATTGAAATTATTTTGTGATTATTTTTTTGGTGAAAGGTAACGGTTTGTGCAAACGCAGTAGCCAGCTTTTGCTGGCTATTGCCGTTTTGCACTTTATTAGGCACAGGTTTTCTTTGTTTTCTTCTCTAAACAAAAAACATCCAGCTGAATTGCTTCAACTGAATGTCAAATATAATTTATATCAATTTTATAAAAAAATAGTGTATCACATATCAGCTATATCTCTCACCGTTTGAAAGTCAAAGTCCTGAGTTGTGAAACCATGTGTACAATGATAAATTTGAACGTCAATACCTTCCGAGTCCACAAAATCCACAATGTCTTTTGCCAAATCTATCGTCCGTTGTTGGTCGATTGGAGGGAACTGGTCAAATACAAAAATAAACCCTGGATTCACTAAGTCATTGAAATAAATTGTTTTAGTGAAAGGCTTATAAAGGACGATATAATCCTCGTCCTCTGCATGGTGACTTGGGATAGTGTAAAGTTCAATTTGTTCCTCACCCGTTCCGATGACCATTTTATCAGAAACACCAATCACATTGATGGTTTGCCCTTCTATCGGGTTTGGTAATACGGTGCTTGGTCTTTGTAGTACATTTTCCATAAATGATTTCGAACCAGCCCCAACAACTAATTTACCGCCTTCAGCCAAGTTACCACGAGTTCCTCCAATATGGTCAAAGTGATTGTGCGAATTGACGACATATTTAATAGGTGCAGTACTAAAGTCGCTTCTTATTTTACTTAAAACTGCGGCAGAACGACGGTCATTGACAGGAGAATCATATATTACAAGTTCACCCCCCACCTTGAAAGCATAGGTGAAATGTGACTGAAAATCTCCTGAAATACGGTAGGCATTGGCATCATTAGCAACCAATTCTGAGGGCAAAGCCAACGGTGAGGTTTGGTCAGTAAACTCTACGGGAAAATCTAACGGGAAAGTTTGCAAGAGAGTACGATAGTGAAATTGAGAAGAAAGATAACCGTACAAAGCTTGGGTAGCATCATAAGTCCAAGCATCGCCAGCAGCAACAGTTAATTCTGAGGCATCAAGAGTTGGATTAACCTCTATGTTACCTAAAGTTTCAGTTCGAATAGTCATTCCATCAAGGATATGCTCCAAATTTTGAGGGACTTGTAATCCATTAATCGTTGTCCAATTGCTGTAAATAACCTCATAAATTACATCTCCCAAAAGTGGGTCGTTTTCCAGAACTTGGGCCTTAGTGGGCAATTTGGTGTTGGCATCAATTATTAATTCTATGTCGGGAGTAGAAGTACCAAAACCTAATGAAGAAGTATTGAAACCAATTGGAACTGTTCCATATTCTGTTCCCCTAACGTCTGCCATGGAAATTAATTTGGCAATAGCAATGGGGTTAGACATCATTAGGGTTTTCTGACGTGCTGCCACTTTTGTAGAAAACATTGGGTCTCCCGTAACACCAAAACCTCCAAAATATTCAGGGAATGTTCCTGTCGAACCTTCGGATAGACCTTTTGTACCGTCAATGGTTTCCACAAATTCAAAATGGGTGGCATAAGCATATTCTGCATCTACATCCCATTCCTGTTTCGATTGTGTGCCATCCAGATTATACAACAAATTATAGGTATAATCTGCTACTTTTCCATTAACAGGTTCTGGGTCTTCTTGAAATTCAACTGCCACTCCTGTTGATTGATATTTGATAGCTGTTGCATTTGAAACGTTATTAGCGCCACCCAATGCTTCTTGCATTTCTCCAAATAAAGTAGCGTTGTCCTGTACAATGGGTTCGTCATCGTCTTTACATCCTATTATAGAAAAAACGACAAGCATTGATAAAAGAAATAATCTATTGAAATTCATTTTTAATTTTTTTTGAATTAGTTAAATGTTATTTATAAAAACTCCCAGCAAAGCGAATCCCTGTTAATTCCGCCATGTCTTTTTTCCAAGTGGTAATATCCTTTTGATTGAATTGATTCAAATGATTATGACCACAAGCCCTTGCCATTACTTTCATGAGTTCGGTGGAAGCAGAGAAAAAGTTGAACAATTGAATAGCGGATTTTTCCACGTTCAATAATTTTCTCAATTCAGGTTTTTGAGTAGCAACTCCTGAAGGACAATTATTCGTATTACACATTCTTGCCGCTACACATCCGATAGATTGAATGGCAGAATTTGCTAAAGCAATTCCGTCAGCACCAAGTGCCATGGCTTTGATAAAATCATCAGGAATTCTAATACCTCCTGTAATAATCAGGGTCACGTCCTTTCTGCCGACTTTGTCTAAATAGTATCTGGCTCTTGCTAAAGCAGGAATGGTAGGTACGGAAATATTATTTCTAAATATCAAAGGTGCAGCACCCGTTCCACCGCCTCTTCCATCAAGGATGATATAGTCTGTGCTTGCATCCAAAGCGAATTGAATATCCTCTTCAATATGATTGGCGGATAATTTGAACCCGATAGGAATCCCACCAGTAATTTCACGAACCTTATCCGCAAAATTTTTAAAATCTTCTGCTGTATTTAAATCATCAAAAGTAGGTGGAGATACGGCAGGTGTTCCTTCTTTAAGGTTTCGTACTTGGGCAATTTTCCCAACCACTTTATTAGCGGAAAGGTGACCTCCTGTTCCTGTTTTAGCTCCCTGTCCTCCTTTGAAATGAAAGGCTTGCACTCGTTTTAATTTTTCCCACTCGAACCCAAACTTACCAGAAGCATACTCGTAAAAATATTTGCTGTTTGATGCTTGTTCTTCGTCCAACATTCCTCCTTCACCAGAGCAAATTCCCGTTCCAGCCAATTCTGCACCCTTGGCTAATGCAATTTTCGCCTCCTCTGATAATGCCCCAAAACTCATATCCGAGACAAAAAGAGGGATGTCCAGTCTCAATGGTTTTTTGGCGTTAGGTCCAATAACTAATTCTGAGCCAACGGGAACATCTTCCATAAGTGGTTTAGTTGCCATTTGAGCTGCCAATAACTGTATGTCTTTCCATTGCGGCAACTCTGGAATAGGTACGCCCATTGCCCCCATTTCGCCATGATGTCCTGTTATGCTTAATCCATTTCTGGCAAGTGATTTAATATAGGCGAGGGTGGGTTCTTCTTTGGTTGAACCATTATTAATTGGGATATTCGATTGTGAAGATTTTTTTTCTTCCTTCAGCGTAGCATGTGTTCCATCGCAGTAAGGAGCATTTTTAGAATGCTTGCACATACATAAATATGCCTCGCCAGATTCTTTTGCAATAAATTTTTTAGGCGTAAATTCGGTGGTTCTGTGTGAACCATCGCAGAAGGGTTGGTTATTACTTAATCCGCATGCGCACCAGTATTGTTCCTCTCCTTTTTTTAGCTCTACTTTGATAGGTTTCCTATCAGCTATCTTTGGTATATCCATAATTATTTATGCTTTTAAAATTTCTTGATAAGATTCTTTACGAGAGAAGAATAAATAGACATTCATGGCTACGGCAAATGCCGCTCCGCCAATCCCGGACAAGTCCAAGAATAGGTGAAATAAGAAAGCATTTAATAGGACGGGAAAGACAAGTACCAATGCTAATGGAACATACTTGTTGAACAAGAGCAGAATACCCGTTATTATTTCTACGACAGCAACTACCGTCATTAGATAACCACTTTTTACTAAAGCTCCCATAAACTCAGCCGCTTCTTGTGGTAAAGGTGGCATGGGCATGAATTGAAGGAATTTGTTCAATCCAAATACCACAAGCATTATCCCTAATAGGATTCTGACAATCATTTTTACTTTTGACATACACTGTTTTTTATTAAAAAATCAATAGTGCAAAGGTCAGAAGTAAGGGGATTAGAAAAAATAAGGTAGTTTAAAAAAGGAAGTTAAGGTAGTTTAACTTTTTGCTTCTTGAGCAATTTGTTTTCGGAGGTGACTAAGGAATTCTTTAGTGATTCCAAGATAAGATGCAATCATATATTGAGGCACCCGTTGGGCGATTTCAGGATAGGAATTCATGAAAAGCAAATATCTTTCTTTTGCAGACATAGAGTGGTTTCGCACCAATCTTTTCGACATACTTCCGTAAGCGGATTGAATAATGATACGAAAATATCGCTCTAATTTTGGAATTTCAAGATACAAGCGTTCCATATTTTTATGTGATATTTGAATGACGGTCGTTTTTTCTAAACATTGTGTATTAAATTCAGCAGGCGTTTGAGTGGCGAAACTACAAATATCACCCACCCACCAATTTTCAATACCAAAAGCAATAATGTGTTCATTTCCATTATTATCAAGATAAAAGGTTCTGACTTTTCCAGCAATAATAAAAGTTTGGAATCTACAAATATCACCTGCTTGCAAAATGTATTGTCCTTTCAAATAGGTTCGTTTTTTAACCTTTGAAATTAAAAGGGCTTCTTCTATTTCAGTAAGATTAATATCCTTGGTTATATGTGTGAGTAGTTTTTCCATTTTTTTACTTGTGCCTAACGTCCTCGCATAAATGGCGTTGCGAGCTTTTGCTCGCAATGAACATTTTATGCATTGTTAGCCTTTCGTTTTTTATTCTTTCAATTCAGTCTCACAAATATTCACTAAGTCCAACATCAATTTTTTATGTCTTTCAAATAAGTATTTGTTTACTCTTTTCATTTGATAAATGTCAGCTACATATCCGCCTAAACCATTTATCACTCTTAATTTATCAATGATTGATTGTTGATTTGGAAGATTGGGAATCTGAGTAGAATCTCTTAATTCTTTTGGATGCATTTTTGAATCTAATTCATTAGTCAAACTAATACTAAAAATGTCTCCTGTTAATCTCTTATATCCATAATTGCTATCATTGATTTCACTTTGCAAATTTACTAATTGTATCATTTCACTATTCAGAAATGCTAACTTCTCACGAAATTCTTTATTCCGAATTATTAAAGTATTTCCATTGCTCAATAATTCAGTCCATACATTATTCGTGTATTGAGTTGGGTACGTTTTTCCTAAATGTTCGATAGCTAAATATAACTCTTGACTATTTGGATACAAGTCGTTTGCCTCCAAAACCTGGGTAACAATTTTGGTATTATTTATTTGATATGTGCTATGTTGAATTTGGTCATCGGCGTTTCTAATATTTTCTTCTAATTCTGTTTTAAACTGCAAATAATAATCTTTCTCTAATTTTCTGTTTTTGGAATATTCGTTCCAAGAATTTATCTGTAAGGCAATTAGTATTCCGATAACAACAAGAAAAATTTCTCCAATTGCATAGAGTAAATATTTATTGAATTTATTTTCAGATAGTAATTTTTGTCTAATTTTTCTGAAGAATTTTATCATTGGTTTTTCTTTATTCTAATGAAGGCTAACGGTCTCGTGTATGTGGCGTTGCGAGCTTTTGCTCGCAATGAACATCATACACAATGTTAGTGGTCGTCTTCTTTCTTTTTCAAAAATTCTTTTAATTCAGTTTCCACAAATTGATTAGGTTTCCAGCCTTTAGCAATCTTATCAACAGCGGTATTATCAATTGCTGAAGTAATTGCACTTCCAATTGGAATTCCTCCAGCAAGAGCATCTATTATCATTCCCGCACCACCAAATAATGTAAATCTGGCAACTTTTCCAGGTGTTTTCTCTAACCAACTTTTATCGAATAATTCATTGTAATAAGCTGTAATCAATTTAGAATCTTCATCCGCTTTGGAAAGCCATTCTCTAAACTTTCTTGATTTTTCAAGTAATTCCAAAAAGTCATCAAAACTCTTTTCTCCTGATTTCAGTATTGTATCTAAATCGGCACAATCATCAAGGACATAATCTTGAAATGTATTTATCTCTTTTTCGCTTTTCGTTATCTTTTGAACTAAATCATCAAATTTGATAGATAGATACGGATTGTTTCTTAAATCTGAATAAACCTCTGATTCAAGATTAGTAGCAATATTGAAATCTCCTCTTGAATTTGCCATTCCTCGTAGACAATCGTTCAAATTGAGATTATGAGGAAGGAGTTCATTGTACTTTTCATTTATTTCTTCTAAGTTCAGATTTGTATCAAAATTGAAAAATTCAATAGGACCATTTTTTACCGAATCAACTAATTCAATATTAAATTTAGAAGTATCTAATTGATGAAGATATGAATTGATATATGCCCTTAAACCTTTGCTTAGATATTGTTTATCATTCCACTCATCTAATATATCGGTTCTCAATTCTCCGAAATATTTGAACTCACTCGTTAATTCAAGAAATCTTCTTTTTAGTTCTTTTGCTTTCGATTTTTTTCCAGTCTTTTGGTAATATACTTTATATAAATCCTCACTTAAATTTAATGCTTCACTTGAAAGGACAAATGGAGCATAAGCAATTTGGTTATCAACTTTGTGTTCTCCAACTCCAATCGTATTTCTGAGAATGTGAATATTTAAAAAGCCTTCTTTAACTAAATATTCAAGTTGTTCAATTGTAAGAATTTCGCATAATTCAGTAATTACAAATTTATCAACCATTAAATCAGTAGTATCGTAAAACAAAAGGCTTTCAGCCAATTTGCCAATATTTACCTGTCTCGATTTATCTCGACTTGATTTTATGAATATTCTGTTGAACATTTTCTATTTTTTTCTTTGATGACCACTAACAAGCCAATAGCTCCCCCCTTAAGTTACGAATATATCGATTCCAGCTGTATATCATCTATCGGACTAGCAATTTTTTTCAACTGATCCTGCGCCACATGCGTATAGATCATAGTAGTATCTACGTGCGCATGGCCCAACAACACCTGTATATAACGTATGTCAACTCCCTGCTCCAGCAAGTGCGTTGCAAAAGAATGCCGTAACGTATGTATAGTAGCAAAATCGCCCACTCCTGCTCGCTGGCAGGCCCTCCTGAATATCTTTTGGATACTGCTGGCACTATATTGGCCTCCCGTTTGCCCCTCAAACAACCAATACTCCGGACGATAGGCCTCAAGATACTTTTGCAAGATACTCACAAATTGCGATGAGAGCAAAGTATACCTGTCTTTTTTGTTCTTGCTCCCATGCACATATATTTTCTGCTGTGACAGCTTGATGTCTTCTACCCGCAATCTGATCAATTCGCCCAAGCGCAAACCAGCCGAATAGATCGCCATTATGATCACCCGATGTTTCAGATTGGGTATCGCTTCCACCAGGCGCTTTATCTCTTCTTTGCTTAGCACCTGTGGCAGCGATTGCCGGGGCTTGGGACGAGGCAATTCATACACCTCCCGAGGTCGCTTCAACACCTTTTCATAATAACATTTTATCGCATTGATCATCTGATTCTGATATGATTCGGAAATATGCTGTTCTTTTATCAGATAAAGCAAAAATGCCTTTATCTCTTCCACGCTGATTTGGTCAGGAGCCTTGTCATTGTAGTATAGCAAAAAACGGGTGAAACATCCCCGGTAACTCTTCAGGGTAGCATGGCTGTATTGTCGCAGCCTTATCCACTGCTCCAACGCATCCAACGCCTGATAATACCTCGGACGTACCTTTTCTGCCCGCCTGCTCTGCCCTCCTTCCTTCTTCTTGTACACCACCGGCGGATACGTCGACTCCTCAAAACCCATTTCCAACTGATCACGATACAACTTCCGAAGCTGTGCCACCACCCAGGGATAATACATGGTAGAATAATGGCCCGGCCCATGCCGATGCACATGTTTCAGTTTTTCTACCTGCTCCACCCAAAACCTCGCTCCCTCCGGTATTTTAATCTGCAACCGATGAGGGTATTTTTCCAATATTTCTAAACGAACTTTCATAACGATTTTTGACAGTGTTCAGAAAAGTGTGTCAGTGGGTTGCTTTTCCCTTTAAGGGTAGGGTGCGGGTAGGAAAAGACACACTTTTTTTGAATATTCTCCAATTTTTCGTGCAAATTATAAAAAATACCACATTACAATCAACTGTTTTTCAAAGTTTTATAAAAATAACCGTATTAACCGTTAACATCAACGGATAACCAGCCGTTTATAATCGTTTCCTTAACCGTTAATACAGATAGAATGACTACCTTTGTGCTATACGCAAAAAAAACATACCATGAGAAGGAATCCCTGTCCCGTCTGCGGGAAAACAATTATAGGCCGATCTGACAAAAAATTTTGCAGCCAAAGTTGTAAAAACAAATTCCACCATCCTTCCAAATCGGTTCATGTCAATGAAATCAAACTCATCAACCGCTACCTGTACCAAAATTTCAAAATACTCCAACAACTTTATCAAAGCGATAGC
Organism: Saprospiraceae bacterium; assembly: GCA_965222105.1. Classification (GTDB taxonomy): domain Bacteria; phylum Bacteroidota; class Bacteroidia; order Chitinophagales; family Saprospiraceae; genus CALGLS01. The sequence goes on from CBDCTQ010000037.1 coordinate 34,716, forward strand.
AAAACAAAGGTCCAGATCCCCAAAATCGTACTGGAAAAAATGGGTTTCCATTTTGACTATTGTACCGGATGCTACATCAACTCTCAGAAAAAACTCTATCGCTATGTCTATCATTACGGATGGATGGAATTTTCTTCCCAAAATGTTTTGATCGTTAAAACCCAAAACAAAACAACCAGATAGAAGAAAGTAGATTCAGGCAGTGTTCAGAAAAGTGTGTCAGCACGTTGAAAAAGCGTAAGGAAGAAGTCAGTCCAACTGAAGGGGGTTTCATAGTCCTTTCGGTAAGTAGTGGCGATTTTCAGGCGACTCTCGACGACAGCAGACTGCAAATCGTCTACCGGGTGGTGTAAGGGTTGAGTTTAAATTGGGGGCACCGATAGACTACGTGTGTTCATTGTTGTAAATCAAATTGTAATGTTATCACTCACCGCTCATCAAAACTATTTTCTATACACCGGTCCGTGTGACACCTAGACCTGTACACAATGCGCAGTTCCCATAAAAGGTCGCGCCGACAAAAAATATTGCAGCACCAAATGCAAAAACGATTACAACTATCTCCAACGACATAGTAAAAACCATTGACAATATCCTCCACAAAAACCACCGGATAATGACCCAGCTTTTCAAAGACGAAAAGCGAAAACACTTCAAAGTCCAGAAAGTATTTTTGTCCAAAATGGGATTTGACTTTTCCTATTACACGGGTACTTACCTCAACTCCGCCAACAAACGATACTACTACATCTACAACTTCGCCTGGATGGAGTTTTCCAAGCAGGAGATCATGGTGGTGCAGAACAAGTCCGTTTCAAGAAAGTAGGATATGCAGTGCAGCATCAACCACTTCCTCAGCCTGCCCTGAAGGCAACGTCCTCCTGTGGCCCCGCAGTAGTAATCTATCATTCAACGAAGCCAACCACTCCCACACGGCAACTGCTTTTATGCCACCCGCCCGATAAACAGGCTGCTGGGAAGCAAAGAATACCAATCACCTCAAAACAACTCCAAAGTCTTAGCGTATAACTAAATGAAATGAACCATCTTAAGCAATTTATACTTCCATACCTGTTGGTTTGCCATGTCGGCCTGCTCATTGCTCAATCAGGCCATATTAATTTCGAGTGGGGCAGTACCAAATTCTCGATGCCGAATGGGATGGTTACTCAAGTCGTTGAGGACAGCTTTGGCTTCCTGTGGCTGGCAACTGACGAAGGGCTGTTCCGATACGATGGATATGAGTTCAAGGTTTACCGACACGATGTTCATGACAGTACCACTTTGTCGCATCCCAGCGTCAACAGGATTTTGGAAGACCACGAAAACAACATCTGGGTGGCAACGACTTATGGACTGAACCGGCATGATAGGCGAACAGGGGCTTTTGAGGAAATCCTCCCTTTTCCCAAAGAGGGACGCAAATCAAAAGGGAGCAACCACGTCAACAATATTTTTCAGGACAGCCGTCAGAACCTGTGGGTCGTCTGCCGGAGATACCTGCTGCGTTATGAATTACCGACGAGGCATTTCCATCTTGTCCAACAGGAAGATGTTCCGGAAAAAAGGTATCCCATCCGTTGTTTTTTTGAGGAAAAAAGTGGGACAATCTGGGCAGGCACAGACGACGGGCTGCTCAAAATAAACCCCGGCGACTCCACATTCCAGCACATCCTCCCCGAACAGAAACGGAGTAGCCTGTTCAATAACAACATCAGAGGGATTTGCGCCGAAGACGACAGTACCTTTTGGTTGGGTACCAAAGGTGGCCTCATCCAATGGAACCATCATTCGGGCAAAATAGAGCGTGACATATTGCCCGACTCTTTGGCGGATACTCCGATTCGTGCTTTGCTGGCTGACACCCAAGGCAACCTGTGCTTAGCATTTGATAAAAACGGGATAGGAGTTTACAATCATACCGCACATACCTTCCACCACATGAAGTACCAGCCAAACCAAGTCAACGGTCTTCCCGCCCATACCATCACCAGCTTCTTTGAAGACCGTTACAAAAACATCTGGGTCAGCACATCGAATGGGGTCGGCAAATTGAAAATTGACAGTTCGGGGTTCAAAATGGTTCGCAATGAAATGGGTTTTGAAAACATCGATAACCACACCATTCGGGTCATGCAGGACAGCGAGGGCGGGATATGGTCGAAGACCCCTGAAGGGTTTTTCTACATCAAAAAAGGAGAAGCGGGCAGCAGGAGAATCAAGGAACTTGCCCCCTTCAAAGAGCAAGTGGCAAGGAGCTGGTTTTTGGAAGACCACGAAGGAGGGATTTGGATAAGCGTGGGGGAAAGGGGGATTTACCGAAGGGGCAAAAAAGAGCCTTTTTTCAAAAAAATGCCATTGAGCGAAGACCTTTCCACTCAAGGCATCAACCGGATACTACCTGACGCCAGAGACAAGGAAACCATCTGGGTTGGCTCGGTGAAAGGGCTTTGCCGATTGAATTGGAAAACAGGGGAGGAACGCTGGTACAGACCACAGGACGACCAGCCGACAGTCTCCTCTAATCAAGTGGCCATCTTTGAGCAATTTCAGGACGATGAAATCTGGCTCTACTATACTTACTCCAACAGCATTGGCAGGTTTGACAAAAAATCCGAAACATTCGAATTGCATGTCCCTCCATCCGATAAGTCATCCGTTCTGGAGGGGGCAGTCAAGGACATTGCAATCGGGGACGACGGCAACTTATGGCTCGCTACCTTATACGGTCTGACCAATTTCAATATCCACACCAAAGAATTTGCGATTTATGGGAAAAAAGAAGGAATGTTGGAAAACGAACTCTCAAGTGTTTTGATTGACCGGCAAAAGCAGGTATGGGTCTGCGGCAACCGTTTTTTTTCCCACTTTGACCCCCTCTCTAAAACGTTCACCAATTACGATGTCGGCCAAGAGGTGAGGCATTTCCACTCCAAGTCAAGGGATGTGGCGGCAGACGGTACAATGCTATTGGGAAGCATCAATGGCATTTATACTTTCCACCCCCAGCGCATCAAAAAAAACCAGTTGCCACCGAGGGTCGTCCTGACCGATTTCAAGGTGAAAAACGAAACTCACCTTTTAGCGCAAGCATTGGAAGAAACAACTGACATCGTCCTCTCACACGACGAGAACGACCTCACCTTTGCCTTTTCCGGCCTGCATTTTGTCAATCCCAAAGCCAACCGATACAAATGTATGTTGGTTGGTTACGACGAGGGATGGCGACAACTGGGCAACGAGCATAAAATCAGCTATACCAACCTCAATCCCGGTCAGTACACCTTTCGGACACTGGCTGCCAACAGCGACGGCGTTTGGAGCAAAAAAGGGTTGGTCATACAACTTCACATCACCCCTCCTTTCTGGCAGACACGCTGGTTCAAGTCATTGGTTGCCCTTGTGCTGCTTTCCATCGGCTACACCATTTACAAAAACAAACAGGCCCAACTCATTCTGCAAAGACAAAAGGAGTTGGCCGAGCAATCGGCGGAATACAAGACCCAGTTCCTCGCCGATGTCAGCCATGAGATTCGCACCCCCATGAACGCCATCATCGGCCTTAGCAAAATGCTCTCGGACTCCGGGCTGGACAAAAAACAGGCTCGCTTCACCAATGCTATTCATCAGTCTTCTCAAAACTTGTTATCCATTATCAATGACCTGCTTGACCATACCAAGCTGAGGGCAGGCAAGTTCAGATTTGTGGAAAAGCAGTTCACTCTAGCAGAGATTATCAATCACCTGCATGAAATTTTTAAGATTAAAACCGATGAAAAAAAATTGGGCTTAGAAATCAATATCCCCAACGATTTGCCCAGAGAACTGATTGGTGACCCGCTGCGACTGACTCAAATATTGACCAACCTGTTGGGCAACGCAATCAAATTTACCGAAGGTGGAAAAATATGGTTGCACCTCGAAATGAAACAAAGCCCTCCGCAAAAGGCCATCATTCGGTTCGAGGTCGGCGACACCGGGATTGGTATTCCTGAAGACCAATTGAACTCCATTTTTGAAAACTTTAGCCAAGCCGAAAACAGCCGCATTTCTAATAGCGGGACGGGGCTTGGGTTGAGCATTGCTCGCCAGTTGGTCGAGCGGCAAGGAGGGCAGATTTTCATCGAAAGCAAACTGGGGCAAGGCACCCGTTTTTGGTTTGATCTGATCTTTGCAAAGCCCGTTTTAACCACAAAACCTAAAGGGAAAGCCCCATTCAAAGCCGAACTTCCCGAACTTAAATTGTTGGTCGTGGAAGACAACCCATTCAACCAAATGCTGATATTGGAGATTTTGAAAAAATATGCCCCAATGACACAGACCGAAGTAGCGGAAAACGGAAAACTGGCTTTGGAAAAATTAAAACAACAAACCTTTGACCTCATCATCATGGACGTGAAAATGCCCGTCCTGGATGGCTATGAAACCACGAAGGCCATCCGCCACTCCGGCAAACGCTGGGCGCAAATCCCCATTCTGGCAGTTACAGCCAATGCCTTGCCCGAACAGTTGGAAAAGTGCAAAGCCTCCGGCATGGACGATTACATCACCAAGCCCATTGATGATAAACTGTTGCTCGACAAAATCGGCAAACTGACCAGCACAAGGCCACACATCAATTTGAACAGGCTTAAAAAACTATTGGCCAATGATGAAAAAAAAGTGGAACAATTTCTCCATATTTTCAAATCGGAAACGCCGAAGCAACTGTCCTCGCTCAAGGGCTTTATTTCCGATGGGAAATGGGAGCAGGCATCCATCATGGCACATACCCTGAAGAGCCAATGCCAATATTTGGGCTTGGAAAAAATGGCCGACCTTGTTTATGAACTGGAAAGACTTGCAGAAGCTGAAGAAGGACTGGATACTTTGGCAGGACTGGCTGTAGAACTGGAGAATAAATTGAGTGACATCATAGTACAAGAGCTTTCACACCTCAGCTCTTGACAATCATCCGATACCCCTCCCCATGTACGTTCAGTAATTCAATACCTTCATCCCCTTTCAGCAGCGACCGCAATCTGCTTACATAGACATTGAGGCTGCGGCTTTTCAGGTGTTCCTCATCCTGCCAGATTTGCGCCAATGCAAAATCCCTTTTCAGCAGGCCGTTCTTGTTTTCACAGAACAGCCGCAACAATTTGGCCTCAATAGCCGATAGCTTGACTACTTCCCCACGACAGCTCAGTTCCCTTGAAATGGGATCGAATTCATAATTGCCGATTTCAAATTGCTTGGGCATATTTTTTTTCTGAACCGATACCCGTTTCAATATGGCCTTTATCCGAAGGTAAAGTTCCTCCATACTGAACGGCTTGGTGACATAATCATCGGCACCAATGGTCAGCCCTTTTATCCGGTCTTCCCTTTTGACCAGCCCGGTCAGAAAAATTATCGGAATATTTTCATCAATGCACCGGACGTCTTCGGCCAAACTGAAGCCGCTCTTGATGGGCATTTTTATATCAAAAATACAACAGTCGTACCGCCCCAGACGGAAGGCCGCCATGCCTTCATCGGCACTATGCCTTAAAGTGACCCCAAACCCTTTCGATTCGAGGTACTCCACGGTCATGGTACTGAACTGTCGTTCGTCATCAACAAATAAAATATCGGGCATATTGGTAGTTTGACTGTCTTGCGGTACCATCCCTTTCTAATTCCAAATTTACATTTTTTTATACTTTTTAAAACCCTATAAATATGGATACTGCAACAAAACTGCCACTTTTGCCTCCATAATAAAAAGCGTCATGGGTTTTAACAAAAAAACGGTTACCGAATCAGCAACTTTCAAAAACATCTTGTTGGTTGGTTTTGTGTGGTTAACCCTTGCATTGTTCATCCTCCCGGAGGCCAAACGGCAGAACAGACTCTGTGCAAACGGTGCGGATGACATCGGTGCGATGTTCCTCTATACCCCCGAACAGGCATATGACCTGATGGAGAGGTTTGGGCAAAAGGGGAGGTTGTATCATATCGCCATCGAGTTGAGTGCTGATAATTTTTATGCCCTCGCCGCTTCAGTCCTTGCTTATTTTTTATTGATATGGTCTGGCCGTGTTGCGGAGTTTGATTTTCCAAAAACAGAACATCTCGTCGGCCTTGCCCTTTTGATTTTTACTGCCCATTTGTTGGAAAACATCAGTACGGTCGGGATGCTGATGGCATACCCGAAAAAACAAGGCCTGCTGTTCCACATGACCTCGTTTTTTGCGTTGTCAAAATACCTGGCTATGGCTGTTTCTCTGGCCATTATTGGGCGGAATTTGGTGTTTTTCGACAACCGGAAATTCACCACTAAAATAGCCTCCAAAGGCTCAACGACCGAAAGTAAGCTCTCCTCCAATTTTAATACTTTTTTACACTTTTTGAAAAAGCGTTAAGCACATCCGAATGCCAGGCGGAACAACTTTGTATCAAACTTTTAGGTGTCGGCCACCTCTGAGAAACTATCTAAATTTTCATGTTTGAGCGAAAGCGAGCAAATTTATTTCTGAGCGAGGCAAAAAACGTAGGCATACCTGGAAGGTACGGCAAGACCCGCCCGTTCCGGTACGGACTGGTTTTTCAACTAAGTTCAGGACAAAATTTGCCTCATTGAGATTTTAAACAGCTTCTGAGCTTTCCAATACCTGTATCCCCATTATTTTATTTTCAAAAAAAAACATGTCATGGACTTATTTCAAAATGCTTTTAATTTAAAGAAAATAACCACTTTGCTTATATTTTTCTGGTTATGCAATCTTGTGCAGGTTTTGGCGCAGGGCAATGTAGGCATCAACAGTACGGGAGCTGCACCAAACGCCGGGGCGATTCTTGATTTGGAGTCCACCGACAAAGGGCTGCTCATACCTCGTATGGCCACCACGCAACGGCAGATGATAAACGGCGGAACTCCGGCTACGGGGATGCTCGTCTATGACACGGACACCGATTCGTTCTGGTATTTCGACGGAACGGCATGGACGGACATGGCCGATTTCAGGCTGGAAGATGACGACACCGACACCAAGATACAGGTGGAAGAGAGCACCGACGAGGACATCATCCGCTTCGATGTGAAGGGCACGGAGGTCATGTGGCACGACGGCAAAACACTCCACGCCATTGCACCTGGTGCGAGCCTTTTTATTGGCAGCAATGCCGGCCAAAACGACGACGGCATCGGCGACGGTGTGGACAACGAGAACACTTTTATCGGTGTGGGTACAGGGGCGACCAATACTACTGGCATCCACAACACCTTTTTGGGCAAGGATGCGGGTGGACTGAATAGCGCCGGATCGGGCAATACTTTCCTGGGCAGGGCAGCGGGCTTCAATGCCACATCGAACGGGAATACTTTTGTCGGCAGCCTCGCAGGCAACAAGAACACTACAGGCGAAAAGAATTATTTCATGGGGTATTTTGCCGGGTACAACAATACCACAATGTCAAACAATCACTTTGCGGGATATCAGGCAGGCTATTCAAATGTGTTAGCGTCAGGAAACCAGTTTATTGGATATGAGGCAGGTTATTCGAACACTACGGGCATTCAAAACCTCTTTATTGGTTACTTGGCTGGTTACAGCAATGTGAGCGACAATTATAACTTTTTTATCGGCTATGAAGCTGGCCAAAATAATAACGGCGGGGTTGCAAACCAATTCGTCGGCTACCGTGCCGGACAATCAAATACAACTGGTTGGGGGAACCATTTTGTGGGTCATTTAGCTGGCAACGACAATACGACTGGAGCGATAAATTATTTCTCTGGCTATCAGGCTGGTGGGAAGAACACTGAGGGCTCTGGTAATTACTTCTCTGGTTATCGGGCAGGATATGCCAACATGACAGCCTCGAGCAATCATTTTGTAGGTGTTTCTTCAGGGCATTCTAACACTACTGGCGCGCGGAATTATTTTTCCGGATTTGAATCGGGCATGGCCAATACCATAGGCACAGAAAACCATTTCACAGGTTACCAGTCGGGCCTCCTCAATGTTGGGGGCAATTACAATTATTTTTCAGGCTATCAGGCTGGCTATTCCAATACCGGTGGTCATTATAACCATTTTGCGGGATATAAAGCAGGATTTGAAAATATCTCCGGCAGCAGGAATTATTATTCCGGCCAGGCAGCAGGTAGGAACAATCAGACAGGCGACGACAACGTATGCATCGGATATTTTGCAGGGCTGGACAATTTGGATAGCGACAATGTTTTTATTGGTAGGAGTGCAGGCCAAGTATTAACAAACGGTACTTATAACGTCATGATAGGTACAAATGCGGGAAAATCATATTCCGGCGGGGATAGTTGTACCATCATTGGTGCAAATGCTGGAATAAATGGAGCGGGTGACTATAATACATTAATAGGCGTCAACGCCGGTGAGGTGACAACCGGCAACAATAATGTTGTCATTGGTACAAATGCAGCATTGGGCAACACCTCTGGGAGCAACAATGTAATTATCGGTACGGATACAGGTGTCGACAATCCTGCCTTTGGCAATTTTACTAATAGTATTGTCATTGGCCACGATGCTGGTGCACCATTAACGCCAAATAAATCAGTAGTTCTTGGAAATGACATTGAAAAAATAGGATTTGGCATTACACCCAACATTTTTGGAACTGACATAATGATCTTTTCAGCTACAACTGCCAAATTAACTGGTGCAGGAGTATGGACAAATGCCTCCGACCGCAATATCAAAGAAAACATTGTACCCGTCAACAATACCGAAATCCTGAATAAGGTCAGTCGGCTTCCCATCTCCCAATGGAACTACATCAAAGATGAAGACCACATCAAGCACATCGGCCCCATGGCACAAGACTTCTACGATGCATTTGGCTTAGGCGGCGACGAAAAAACCATTTCCACCATTGACCCCTCTGGGGTGGCACTTGCCGCCATTCAGGAATTACACAAAAAGCAAAAGGAACTGGACGAAAAAATAAAAGAGATTGACGAGTTGAAAAGCACCTTGGAGTTGATAAAAGCAGAGGTGAATATCTTAAAAGATAAAATGGAAAATCAACCTGGGACTGCAAATAAAGCTTCCAGGTGACATCACTGTGAATGTTAACTTTTTCTGTAGCTAAAAGACAACCAAACATGAGATTAATATATTCCATAACACTTTTTATAGTGCCTTTGATCCTCAATGGGCAAGGAGGTCTTTTTATAAAAAATGGTGCGCATGTGGTCGCCTCGGACCAACTCCATATCGTTGTTGAAAATGGTAGATTTGAAAATAACGGCAACTTTTCCGCAGCCAACAGCACGGTACACATCACCGGGTCGGCAGAGACCGACGATTCTACCATTGGTGGTTCATCTGTGACCAAGTTCCACCATTTGCAGATCAGCAAGACCAGCAATGATGCCCGCCTCGACTTTGACATTGAAGTGGAAGGCGACCTGATCATGAATGGAGGTAATTTTATCCTGAACCACAGCGATGTCGATCTGGGCGGCAGTATCCTTGGGGAGACCGCCGCTCAAAGGATCACCGGAACGGCAGGAGGCACCATCATCAAGACGGTCGATCTGAACATGCCTTCAGGTGAGAAACCCGGCAACATTGGCTTCGAGATCACTTCATCTCAAAACCTGGGCCTGACCACCATCCATCGGAGGCACGTGCAATTGACCAACAACGGCAACTACAGCATTTACCGTCATTTCGATATTTCACCAGCCAACAATTCAGGGCTTGACGCAACGCTCCGTATACATTATTTCGATGAAGAACTGGCGGGGTTGATGGAAAGCAATTTGAAAATCTGGCAATTCGATGGGGCAAACTGGACTTCCCAGAGTGTGAACAGCAACGACCCCACCGCCAATTGGGTGGAAGCTCAAGGGTATTCCTCTTTTCACACCCTCACAGCTGCCGTGGAGATGATAGTGCTTCCCGTAAAGTTGATTGATTTTCAAGTCAAGGTAAACGATAGCAATAAAGTGGATATATTTTGGTCAACCGCAACAGAGATAAACAATGATTTTTTCATCGTAGAACGTTCAATAGACGGAGTATCGTTTGAAAAATTCGCCATAGTGGATGGGACAGGAAACTCGACCACTACCCAATATTACGAGACCTCTGACCCTAATCCATATGCAGGCATAAATTACTACCGGCTAAAACAGGTTGATTTCGACGGTACCACAACTTATAGCGCCATCCGAACTGCGACAATAAATATAGATGGGCTGCTTCAATTATACCCCAACCCCATGAGTAATGTTTTGCACTGAGAGCCGAAGTTGAAAACGAAACAGGAGATCTGGAGGTCGAAATCTTCAATGTTCTTGGCCAGAAGGTATATGAAAAGTTGTTCTCCGTGGATGGGAGGTACTTTGCTGTGGACATCGCCGAGGTAGCGGCACTCGAATCAGGGAATTATATCTTATACCTCCGCAGTTCGGTCGGGATTATTCGGTCGGTGATATTGATCAAGAGTGATTATTAGAGGCCGTCCAAAAATTACCCACAAAAGAACTAAAGAAGAGAACCGGCGTATCTAATGGATAAATATTACTCATAGTAAGAATAATGAACACCCAAAAACTGGCAAGCGTCCAACAACGGGCTAAAGCCAAAACGATAAAATTACTTTTTACGTTTTGGCCCCGCTTCGCCTTATGTTATCACTCCATCTTTAATTCGGTAATCCAGGAAATTTCGGCTTGGATACCAATTCCTAATGCTCTTTTTATTAATGGATACTGGTGGCATTAGTTACCCAATCATCCTTCGGTCTCTTTGGGTCAGGCTGACCATCTTCCACCTGCTCTGAATTGGAGACGGGAGGGTATCCCGTGTTCCCATACACACCTTTTGTACCTTTGATCTAGCCTAAGACCCCGTCCGGATCATAAGAACTCGCCAACGGGCCAGAAACAGCTACTACATCGTTTCCATAAAATGTTGAGCAGTCATAAATCCATTGGTTGCATTTGCGCCATCACAAAACAAATATTGTATTTTTACACCGGACAAACATAAAAAAAATGAGAAAAATACTACCAATCCTGGCGCTGCTCACCGCCGGGCTGTCCTGCCTGCAAGCCCAGACGCCGTCCCACGAAGGACTCCGCAGCCTTGAATCCGCAGGGCGAGCCCCTCTCCGTCGTAGAAGAGATGCCCCGCTTTCCCGGCTGCGATGCCGACACCCTCTCCGACGCCGGGAAAAAGAAGTGTAGCGAACAAGAACTCCTCCGGTTTATTTACAAAAACATCACCTACCCCGACTCGGCCATAGCCAACAATACCGAAGGGTCCGTCGTCGTCCGTTTTGTGGTGAGGAAAGACGGCTCTGTTGCCGATGCCACCGTTATCAAAGACATCGGTCACGGCTGTGGGGCGGAAGCCAAACGGGTGGTCGAACTGATGAACGAACAGGACATCGTTCTTGGATCGCCCGGCCAACAGATGGGCCAACCCGTAGAGGTCTACTTCAACCTTCCGGTAAAATTTAAACTGGAGTCCGACCTGCCTGACCCCGACTACGTCGTCAATCGACTACGACACCGTTTACACCAAATACCACAGCCCTCCCTCCTACCCCGGCGGCTCCGAAGCGCTCGACGATTTTCTGCAAAAGGAAATGACCCTACCCCACCCAATGGCTCGACAGGTTGTAAGGTCGGTGTGATGGATTTCGAGGTACTGATCCGTTACAACGGACAGGCGGTTCGTCCTGGAATCGTACAACTATGCCAACCTCCCCGACGACTTCCTCTTCGAAGCCATCCACCTCATCGCCCGCACAAGCGGCAACTGGCAGGTGGCCACCCATACCGACAACCCCCGTGTCGGACCATTTACCCCCATGCAGATCCGCATTTGCCCCTCCCAACGGCCGCTGCGCCGAGAAGGAAAAACAGCTCGACCGCTCCCTACAACTGGGGCAGGAAGCCACCGCCCTCTACAATGATGATAATTACGACGAGGCCATCGCCAAAATGGACCGAAGCCATAGCGGCATTTCCCGAAAGTGTGGCCTCCGCTTGTCTCGTGGCCTCGCCTATTTTGAGAACAACGATTTTGTCGCCGCCATGCCCCCGATCTCCAAGCTGTAAAGGTCAGTGTTGGGGAGCAGTGGGGTCGACCATTTGTTGCCGTTGATTTTGCAAGGAATGATACTCAATTTGCAGTTATCCCAACATCATCGGCAAATCCGTCAACCGCTTCCCCGTCAATCTACGCACAGCATTGCCAATAGCCGCACCGATGGGGCCAAGCGGCGGCTCCCCCACCGGTAAAGGTCGATCAACTCCCTGGACAAGGTGTACCTCCACCTCCCTGGGCGAATGCCGCATCAGAGCCATACCGTATGGCCCGAAAATAGTCGGATACAATTGCCCGTCGCGAAGAGTCATTTTTTCATACAAAGAAGCACTGATCCCCATAATGATGGACCCTTCGCATTGCGCCTTCACCTGATCAGGGTTGACGGCAATGCCGCAGTCGAATACACAAGTTACTTTGTGAACTTTTATTTCATTGCCATTTACCGAGACTTCCGCAACATGGGCACGGGGGGCTCCTGCGTCGATGGAAGCGGCGAATCCATGGCACGTCCGTTGGCGGGTTGGTCTTTGTAGCCTGCTTTTTCAGCCGCCATCTCGATGACTGCCCCTGATGCGGCCACTTGTTTCTTCGTCACCAAGAGCGGTCAGCCGAAACTCTACCGGATTTTTTTCCGGCTTTTAAGCCATTTCATCTATAAAACTCTCGATGGCAAAGGTGTTGGCCAGCAAGCCCAGGCTACGCCAAAAACTGGTAGCAAAGGGCAGGGTGGTATGCCATTGTACTGCCCGGCGGTTTGTGAATATTTTTCGTACATGATGTTGCCGCCCCTCATCGCCCCGACATCTGTTCCCAGTACCGTGTGCATGACATCGGGCATGATAACCGAGCCAATGGCCACATCACCGCTGG
>CBDCTQ010000038.1:0-224720 GCA_965222105.1 Saprospiraceae bacterium
GAAACGTACTCCGGGTGTGCTGGCGATGGGTATTTTGTGACTGTAGGACCTACCACTTACGATGAAGCCAACCCAACAGGAACAGAGACATTGACCGCTTTTAATAATTGCGACTCCATCGTCACTATTAATCTAACATTCAATGCTGCAACTGCTACTGATCAGCTTTACAATGGTTGTGAGGGCGATGGATATGCTATTGTTGTCAATTTAGTACTTTATAACGAATCCAACCCAACAGGAACCGAAATAATGACAAATGCTGCGGGTTGTGATTCTACTGTTACAATCAACCTGACTTATAACCCAGCCGTTAACGATGATGAGTTGTATAATGGATGTGCTGGTGATGGATATTTTGTTATGGTGGGCGGCAATACCTACGATGAAGCCAACCCCACAGGTACAGAAACACTTACCAGTTCAGTTGGGTGTGATTCTATTGTTACCATAAACCTGACCTACAATCCCGCTGTTACTGGCGATGAGCTATACGATGGATGTGCTGGTGATGGGTATTTCGTTATGGTGGATGGCACTACCTATGATGAAGCCAACCCTACTGGTACGGAAACACTTATCAGTGCTGCTGGCTGTGACTCCGTTGTCACTATTAATCTGACCTACAACGCAATCCTTTCGGGAGATGAGTTGTACGATGGTTGCCAGGGTGATGGGTATTTTATAATTGTTGGAACAAACACTTATGATGAGTCCAACCCCACCGGCAGCGAAACGCTTACAAGCTCTGTTGGCTGCGATTCCATCGTCACCATCAATTTGACCTACAATCCCGCCACCAACGGAAATGAAGATTACGACGGTTGTCAAGGCGACGGTTACTTCGTAATGGTCGGCGGAGTTACCTACGATGAAGCCAACCCCGTGGGGGCTCAGACCCTCACCAATGATGCCGGTTGCGACTCGGTCGTCGTCGTCAACCTCGTTTACAACCCTCCTACTACTGGCGATGAATCCTATGACGGTTGCTTCGGCGATGGATATTCCATCGTTGTTGGCGGCACCACTTATGATGAAGCCAATCCCACTGGCACGGAAGTAATTACCAACGCTGCCGGATGTGATAGCACCGTCACCATCAATCTGACTTTTAGCAACTCTGTTACAGGCAATGAGCTCTACGATGGATGTATCGGCGACGGATACACCGTCGTGGTCGGCGCTACCACTTACAATGAAGCCAACCCTACCGGTACCGAAACGCTTACCAGTTCGGCTGGATGCGATTCTATTGTTACTGTTAATCTTACATTTAACGCTTCCCTTTCGGGAGATGAATTGTACGACGGATGTCAGGGTGATGGATACTTTGTGATTGTTGGCCCAAACACCTACGATGAAGCCAACCCAACTGGCTCCGAAACATTGACAAGTTCCATCGGTTGCGATTCGATCGTCACTGTCAACCTGACCTACAACTCCGCCACCTCCAGTGATCAATTGTATAATGGTTGCGAAGGCGACGGATACGTCATTGTTGTAGGTTCCAATACTTATAATGAATCCAACCCCACGGGCACGGAAATTCTTACCAATGCCGCTGGATGTGATTCTACGGTGACTGTCAATCTAACTTACAATCCTCCATTGGCAGGAGATGAATTGTACGACGGGTGTATCGGCGATGGGTATACCATCATGGTTGGTGGCACAACTTATGACGAAGCCAATCCCACCGGTACCGAAACACTTACAAGCTCTCTTGGTTGCGATTCGGTTGTTAACATCAACCTCACCTATAGCAGCATTGTTACAAGCGATGAGCTGTACGACGGTTGCATCGGCGACGGATACTTCGTCATGGTCGGTGCTACTACTTACAACGAAGCCAACCCTACAGGTACCGAAACCCTCACCAGTTCGGCGGGATGCGATTCTATCATCACCGTTAACCTCACATTTAACGCTGCCCTTTCGGGAGATGAGTTATACGACGGATGTCAAGGCGATGGATACTTCGTGATTGTTGGCCCAAACACCTACGATGAGGCCAACCCTACTGGTTCTGAAACATTGACCAGCTCCATAGGTTGTGATTCCATCGTCACCATCAATTTGACTTATAATCCCGCCACCAACGGAAATGAAGATTACGACGGTTGTCAAGGCGACGGTTACTTCGTAATGGTTGGCGGAGTTACCTACGATGAAGCCAACCCCGTGGGGGCTCAGACCCTCACCAATGATGCCGGTTGCGACTCGGTCGTCGTCGTCAACCTCGTTTACAACCCTCCTACTGCTGGCGATGAAACCTATGACGGTTGCTTCGGAGATGGATATTCCATCGTTGTTGGCGGTACCACTTATGATGAGGCCAATCCCACTGGCACGGAAACGATAACCAATGCCGCCGGATGTGATTCTACCGTCACCATCAATCTGACCTTTAGCAACTCTGTTACAGGCGATGAATTGTACGATGGATGTATCGGCGACGGATACACCATCATGGTCGGAGCTACCACTTACAATGAAGCCAACCCTACCGGTACCGAAACGCTCACCAGTTCGGCTGGATGCGATTCTATTGTTACCGTTAACCTCACATTTAACGCTTCCCTTTCGGGAGATGAATTGTACGACGGATGTCAGGGTGATGGATACTTTGTGATTGTTGGCCCAAACACCTACGATGAAGCCAACCCAACTGGCTCCGAAACATTGACAAGTTCCATCGGTTGCGATTCGATCGTCACTGTCAACCTGACCTACAACTCCGCCACCTCCAGTGATCAATTGTATAATGGTTGCGAAGGCGACGGATACGTCATTGTTGTAGGTTCCAATACTTATAATGAATCCAACCCCACGGGTACGGAAATTCTTACCAATGCCGCTGGATGTGATTCTATGGTGACCGTCAACTTGGTTTACAATTCTGCCGTCACGGGTGATGAGCTGTACGACGGGTGTATCGGCGATGGATATTCTGTGATGGTTGGAACCAACACTTACGATGAAGCCAACCCCACAGGTACGGAAACACTTACCAGCTCGGCGGGATGTGATTCTATTGTTACCGTTAACCTCACTTTCAGCAACTCCGTCACGGGCGATGAACTGTACGACGGTTGTATCGGCGATGGATATTCTGTAATGGTTGGAACCAACACTTACGATGAAGCCAACCCCACAGGTACAGAAACACTCACCAGCTCGGCGGGATGTGATTCTATTGTCACCGTTAACCTCACTTTCAGCAACTCCGTCACGGGCGATGAACTGTACGACGGTTGTATCGGCGATGGATATTCTGTAATGGTTGGAACCAACACTTACGATGAAGCCAACCCCACAGGTACAGAAACACTCACCAGCTCGGCGGGATGTGATTCTATTGTCACCGTTAACCTCACTTTCAGCAACTCCGTCACGGGCGATGAACTGTACGACGGTTGTATCGGCGATGGATATTCTGTAATGGTTGGAACCAACACTTACGATGAAGCCAACCCCACAGGTACAGAAACACTCACCAGCTCGGCGGGATGTGATTCTATTGTCACCGTTAACCTCACTTTCAGCAACTCCGTCACGGGCGATGAACTGTACGACGGTTGTATCGGCGATGGATATTCTATAATGGTTGGAACCAACACTTACGATGAAGCCAACCCCACAGGTACGGAGACTCTCACCAGCTCGGCTGGATGTGATTCTATCGTCACCGTTAACCTTACTTTCAGCAACTCCGTCACGGGCGATGAACTGTACGACGGTTGTATCGGCGACGGATATTCTGTGATAGTTGGAACCAACACTTACGATGAAGCCAACCCCACAGGTACAGAAACACTCACCAGTTCGGCTGGATGTGATTCTATCGTCACCGTTAACCTCACTTTCAGCAACTCCGTCACGGGCAATGAACTGTACGACGGTTGTATCGGCGATGGATATTCTGTGATGGTTGGAACCAACATTTACGACGAAGCCAATCCCACCGGGACGGAAACACTTACCAGCTCAGCTGGATGTGATTCTATTGTTACCGTCAACCTTACATTTAACGCTGCCCTTTCGGGAGATGAGTTATACGACGGATGTCAAGGCGATGGATACTTCGTGATTGTTGGCCCAAACACCTACGATGAGGCCAACCCTACTGGTTCTGAAACGTTGACCAGCTCCATAGGTTGTGATTCCATCGTAACCATCAATTTGACTTACAATCCCGCCACCAACGGAAATGAAGATTACGACGGTTGTCAAGGCGACGGTTACTTCGTAATGGTCGGTGGAGTTACCTACGATGAAGCCAACCCCGTGGGCGCTCAGACCCTCACCAATGATGCCGGTTGCGACTCGGTCGTCGTCGTCAACCTCGTTTACAACCCTCCTACAACTGGCGATGAAACCTATGACGGTTGCTTCGGAGATGGATATTCCATCGTGGTTGGCGGCACCACTTATGATGAAGCCAATCCCACAGGCACGGAAACGATAACCAATGCCGCCGGATGTGATTCTACCGTCACCATCAATCTGACCTTTAGCAACTCTGTTACAGGCGATGAATTGTACGATGGATGTATCGGCGACGGATACACCGTCATGGTCGGCGCTACCACTTACAATGAAGCCAACCCTACCGGTACCGAAACACTTACCAGTTCGGCGGGATGTGATTCTATTGTTACCGTTAATCTTACATTTAACGCTTCCCTTTCGGGAGATGAATTGTACGACGGATGTCAGGGTGATGGATACTTTGTGATTGTTGGCCCAAACACCTACGATGAAGCCAACCCAACAGGCTCCGAAACATTGACAAGTTCCATCGGTTGCGATTCGATCGTCACTGTCAACCTGACCTACAACTCCGCCACCTCCAGTGATCAATTGTATAATGGTTGCGAAGGCGACGGATACGTCATTGTTGTAGGTTCCAATACTTATAATGAATCCAACCCCACGGGTACGGAAATTCTTACCAATGCCGCTGGATGTGATTCTATGGTGACCGTCAACTTGGTTTACAATTCTGCCGTCACGGGCGATGAACTGTACGACGGTTGTATCGGCGATGGATATTCTGTGATGGTTGGAACCAACACTTACGATGAAGCCAACCCCACAGGTACAGAAACACTCACCAGCTCGGCTGGATGTGATTCTATTGTCACCGTTAACCTCACTTTCAGCAACTCCGTCACGGGCGATGAACTGTACGACGGGTGTATCGGCGATGGCTATTCTATAATGGTTGGAACCAACACTTACGATGAAGCCAACCCCACAGGTACGGAGACTCTCACCAGCTCGGCTGGATGTGATTCTATCGTCACCGTTAACCTTACTTTCAGCAACTCCGTCACGGGCGATGAACTGTACGACGGTTGTATCGGCGACGGATATTCTGTGATGGTTGGAACCAACACTTACGACGAAGCCAATCCCACCGGTACGGAAACACTTACCAGCTCAGCTGGATGCGATTCAATCGTCACCGTTAACCTCACATTTAACGCTGCCCTTTCGGGAGATGAGTTATACGACGGATGTCAAGGCGATGGATACTTCGTGATTGTTGGCCCAAATACCTACGATGAGGCCAACCCTACTGGTTCTGAAACATTGACCAGCTCCATAGGTTGTGATTCCATCGTAACCATCAATTTGACTTACAATCCCGCCACCAACGGAAATGAAGATTACGACGGTTGTCAAGGCGACGGTTACTTCGTAATGGTCGGTGGAGTTACCTACGATGAAGCCAACCCCGTGGGCGCTCAGACCCTCACCAATGATGCCGGTTGCGACTCGGTCGTCGTCGTCAACCTCGTTTACAACCCTCCTACTGCTGGCGATGAAACCTATGACGGTTGCTTCGGCGATGGATATTCCATTGTTGTTGGCAGCACCACTTATAATGAGGCCAATCCCACTGGTACGGAAACGATAACCAATGCCGCCGGATGCGATAGCACCGTTACCATCAATCTGACCTTTAGCAACTCTGTTACAGGCGATGAATTGTACGATGGATGTATCGCCGACGGATACACCGTCATGGTCGGCGCTACCACTTACAATGAAGCCAACCCTACCGGTACCGAAACGCTCACCAGTTCGGCTGGATGCGATTCTATTGTTACCGTTAACCTCACATTTAACGCTTCCCTTTCGGGAGATGAATTGTACGACGGATGTCAGGGTGATGGATACTTTGTGATTGTTGGCCCAAACACCTACGATGAAGCCAACCCAACTGGCTCCGAAACATTGACAAGTTCCATCGGTTGCGATTCGATCGTCACTGTCAACCTGACCTACAACTCCGCCACCTCCAGTGATCAATTGTATACTGGTTGCGAAGGCGACGGATACGTCATTGTTGTAGGTTCCAATACTTATAATGAATCCAACCCCACGGGTACGGAAATTCTTACCAATGCCGCTGGATGTGATTCTATGGTGACCGTCAACTTGGTTTACAATTCTGCCGTCACGGGCGATGAACTGTACGACGGGTGTATCGGCGATGGATATTCTGTAATGGTTGGAACCAACACTTACGATGAAGCCAACCCCACAGGTACAGAAACACTCACCAGCTCGGCGGGATGTGATTCTATTGTCACCGTTAACCTCACTTTCAGCAACTCCGTCACGGGCGATGAACTGTACGACGGTTGTATCGGCGACGGATATTCTGTGATGGTTGGAACCAACACTTACGATGAAGCCAACCCCACAGGTACAGAAACACTCACCAGCTCGGCGGGATGTGATTCTATCGTCACCGTTAACCTCACTTTCAGCAACTCCGTCACGGGCGATGAACTGTACGACGGTTGTATCGGCGATGGATATTCTGTGATGGTTGGAACCAACACTTACGACGAAGCCAATCCCACCGGGACGGAAACACTTACCAGCTCAGCTGGATGTGATTCTATTGTTACCGTTAACCTCACTTTCAGCAACTCCGTCACGGGCGATGAACTGTACGACGGTTGTATCGGCGACGGATATTCTGTGATGGTTGGAACCAACACTTACGACGAAGCCAATCCCACCGGTACGGAAACACTTACCAGCTCAGCTGGATGCGATTCAATCGTCACCGTTAACCTCACATTTAACGCTGCCCTTTCGGGAGATGAGTTATACGACGGATGTCAAGGCGATGGATACTTCGTGATTGTTGGCCCAAACACCTACGATGAGGCCAACCCTACTGGTTCTGAAACATTGACCAGCTCCATAGGTTGTGATTCCATCGTCACCATCAATTTGACTTATAATCTCGCCACCAACGGAAATGAAGATTACGACGGTTGTCAAGGCGACGGTTACTTCGTAATGGTCGGTGGAGTTACCTACGATGAAGCCAACCCCGTGGGCGCTCAGACCCTCACCAATGATGCCGGTTGCGACTCGGTCGTCGTCGTCAACCTCGTTTACAACCCTCCTACTGCTGGCGATGAAACCTATGACGGTTGCTTCGGAGATGGATATTCCATCGTTGTTGGCGGTACCACTTATGATGAGGCCAATCCCACAGGCACGGAAACGATAACCAATGCCGCCGGATGTGATTCTACCGTCACCATCAATCTGACCTTTAGCAACTCTGTTACAGGCGATGAATTGTACGATGGATGTATCGGCGACGGATACACCGTCATGGTCGGCGCTACCACTTACAATGAAGCCAACCCTACCGGTACCGAAACGCTCACCAGTTCGGCTGGATGCGATTCTATTGTTACCGTTAACCTCACATTTAACGCTTCCCTTTCGGGAGATGAATTGTACGACGGATGTCAGGGTGATGGATACTTTGTGATTGTTGGCCCAAACACCTACGATGAAGCCAACCCAACTGGCTCCGAAACATTGACAAGTTCCATCGGTTGCGACTCCATCGTCACTATTGATCTGACTTTCAACGCTGCTACCACCGGTGAAGAACTCTACACCGGATGCCAGGGCGATGGATACGCCACCGTGGTCAACGGAAACGTTTACAACGAAACCAACCCAACCGGTACGGAGACGCTGAACAGTGCCGCAGGCTGCGATTCGGTGGTAACCATCAACCTGATCTTCAACGATGTACTCACCGGTGATGAACTCTACGATGGTTGCCAGGATGATGGTTACTCCGTAGTGGTCGGAGGCACTACCTACGATCAAAATAACCCGACCGGCTCAGAAACACTCACCAGCGCCGCCGGATGTGATTCTATTGTTACCATCAGCTTATCGTTCAACGATGTGCTCACAGCCGACGAATTGTACGACGGTTGTCAAGGCGATGGATACTTCGTGGTTGTTGGCGCAAACACCTACGACGAAGCCAACTCCACCGGCACGGAGACACTCACCAGTTCCGCAGGTTGCGACTCCATCATCACCATCAACCTCACTTACAACGCCGCCTCTACCGGCAACGAAGATTACACCGGTTGCCAGGGCGATGGGTACTCAATAACCGTGGGCAGTACGACCTACGATGAGACCAACCCCATTGGCGCAGAAACATTGATCAACGCCGCTGGTTGTGATTCAGTTGTTGTCGTCAACCTCGTTTACAACTCCGCTTCCTCAGGCGATGAACTCTACGACGGTTGCTTCGGCGATGGATACTCTGTAGTAGTTGGTGGAAACACTTACGACGAAGCCAACCCTATCGGCACAGAAGTAATTACCAACGCTGCCGGATGCGATAGCACCGTTACCGTCAATCTAACCTTCAGCAATTCCGTTGCGGGCGATGAGCTATACGACGGTTGCTTCGGCGACGGATATTCCGTTGTAGTCGGTGGAAACACATATGATGAAGCCAACCCCACTGGTGTGGAGACATTGACCAGTTCCGCTGGATGTGATTCTATTGTTACAATTGCGCTCAACTTCGACGATGTACTCAACGGCGCCGAAGTCTACGACGGTTGTCAGGGCGACGGATACGCTGTAACTGTTGGCGGTAACATCTACGACGAAGCCAACCCAACTGGTATGGAGACATTGACCAGCTCGGTGGGATGTGATTCCATCGTGGCCGTCAACCTCAATTTTAAACGCAAGTACTTCCGGCGAAGAATTGTACACCGGCTGCCAGGGCGACGGTTATGCCACGGTCGTAAACGGAAATGTTTATAACGAAGTCAATCCAACAGGTATGGAGACGCTGACCAGTGCCGCAGGCTGCGATTCGGTGGTGACCATCAACCTGACTTTCAACGATGCGCTCACCGGCGAAGAACTCTACGACGGTTGCCAGGACGATGGTTACTCCGTAGTGGTCGGAGGCACTACCTACGATCAAAACAATCCCACAGGCTCCGAAACACTAACCAGTGCCGCCGGATGTGATTCTATTGTTACCATCAGCTTATCGTTCAACGATGTACTCACGGCCGACGAATTGTACGACGGTTGTCAAGGCGATGGATACTTCGTGGTTGTTGGCGCAAACACCTACAACGAAGCCAACCCCACCGGCACGGAGACACTCACCAGTTCCGCAGGTTGCGACTCCATCATCACCATCAACCTCACTTACAACGCCGCCTCTACCGGCAACGAAGATTACACCGGTTGCCAGGGCGATGGATATTCCATCGACGTGGGCGGTACCACTTACGATGAGACCAACCCCATTGGCGCAGAAACATTGACCAACGCCGCTGGATGTGATTCAGTTGTTGTCGTCAACCTCGTTTACAACTCCGCTTCCACAGGCGATGAACTCTACGACGGTTGCTTCGGCGATGGATACTCTGTAGTAGTTGGTGGAAACACTTACGACGAAGCCAACCCTATCGGCACAGAAGTAATTACCAACGCTGCCGGATGCGATAGCACCGTTACCGTCAATCTAACCTTCAGCAATTCCGTTGCGGGCGATGAGCTCTACGATGGTTGCTTTGGCGACGGATACTCCGTTGTCGTGGGTGGAACCACTTACGATGAAACGAATCCTACGGGTACTGAGACATTGACCAGTTCCGCTGGATGTGATTCTATTGTTACAATTGTGCTTAACTTCGACGATGTGCTCAACGGCGCTGAGATTTACGATGGCTGCCAAGGGGACGGCTATTCAGTCGTGGTTGGTGGCAACACCTACGACGAAACCAATCCAACTGGTATAGAGACCTTGACCAGCTCGGTGGGTTGCGATTCCATCGTGGCCATCAACCTCAATTTTAACGCAAGTACTGCCGGAGAAGAATTGTACACCGGCTGCCAGGGCGATGGATATGCCACGGTCGTTAACGGAAACGTTTACAACGAAGCCAACCCCACCGGTATGGAGACGCTCACCAGTATCGCCGGATGCGATTCGGTGGTGACCATCAACCTGACCTTCAACGATGTACTCACCGGTGATGAACTCTACGACGGCTGCCAGGATGACGGATACTCCGTTGTGGTCGGAGGCACTACCTACGATCAAAACAATCCCACTGGCTCCGAAACGCTCACCAGTGCCGCCGGATGTGATTCTATTGTTACCATCAGCTTATCGTTCAATGATGTGCTCACGGCCGACGAATTATACGACGGCTGTCAGGGCGATGGCTATGCCGTGATCGTGGGCAGCAACACCTATGACGAAGCCAACCCCACCGGGACAGAGACGCTCACCAGCATAAACGGCTGCGACTCCATCATCACCATCAACCTCACTTACAACGCCGCCTCTACCGGCAACGAAGATTACACCGGTTGCCAGGGCGATGGGTACTCAATAACCGTAGGCAGTACAACCTACGATGAGACCAATCCCATTGGTGCAGAAACATTGACCAACGCCGCTGGTTGTGATTCAGTTGTCGTGGTCAACCTCGTTTACAACACTGCTTCCACAGGCGATGAACTCTACGACGGTTGCTTCGGCGATGGATACTCTGTAGTAGTTGGTGGAAACACTTACGACGAAGCCAACCCTATCGGCACAGAAGTAATTACCAACGCTGCCGGATGCGATAGCACCGTTACCGTCAATCTAACCTTCAGCAATTCCGTTGCGGGCGATGAGCTATACGACGGTTGCTTTGGCGATGGATATTCGGTAGTAGTTGGTGGAAACATATATGATGAAACGAATCCCACTGGTGTGGAAACATTGACCAGTTCCGCTGGTTGTGATTCTATTGTCACCATTGCGCTTAACTTCGACGACGTGCTCAACGGCGCCGAAGTCTACGACGGTTGTCAGGGCGACGGATACGCTGTAACTGTTGGCGGTAACATCTACGACGAAACCAACCCAACTGGTATGGAGACCTTGACCAGCTCGGTGGGATGCGATTCCATCGTGGCCATCAACCTCAATTTTAACGCAAGTACTGCCGGCGAAGAATTGTACACCGGATGCCAGGGCGATGGTTATGCCACGGTCGTCAACGGAAACGTTTACAACGAAGCCAATCCAACCGGGACGGAGACGCTTACCAGCGTTGCCGGGTGCGATTCTGTTGTCACCATCAACCTGACCTTCAACGATGCACTCACCGGTGATGAACTCTACGATGGTTGTCAGGACGATGGTTATTCCGTAGTGGTCGGAGGCACTACCTATGATCAAAACAATCCCACAGGCTCCGAAACACTAACCAGTGCCGCCGGATGTGATTCTATTGTTACCATCAGCTTATCGTTCAACGATGTACTCACGGCCGACGAATTATACGACGGCTGTCAGGGCGATGGATATTCCGTAACCGTGGGCAGCAATACCTACAATGAAGCCAACCCCACTGGTACGGAAACCCTTACCAGCATAAACGGCTGCGATTCCATCATCACCATCAACCTCACTTACAACGCCACCTCTACCGGTAATGAAGATTACACCGGTTGCCAGGGAGACGGATACTCAATAACCGTGGGCAGTACGACCTACGATGAGACCAACCCCATTGGCGCAGAAACATTGACCAACGCCGCTGGATGTGATTCAGTTGTTGTCGTCAACCTCATTTACAACACTCCTTCCACAGGCGATGAACTCTACGACGGATGCTTCGGCGATGGATACTCCGTCACCGTCGGTGGCACCACTTATGATGAAGCCAACCCTGCCGGAACAGAGGTCATCACTAACACCGCTGGATGTGATTCTACCGTTACCATCAACCTCACATTCAGCAACTCCGTTTCCGGAGAAGAACTCTATGACGGCTGTTTTGGCGATGGATATTCGGTAGTAGTCGGTGGAAACATATATGATGAAACCAATCCCACTGGTGTGGAAACATTGACCAACGCCGCTGGATGTGATTCTATTGTCACCATTGCGCTCAACTTTGATGATGTGCTCAACGGCGCAGAGATTTACGACGGTTGTCAAGGCGACGGATACGCTGTAACTGTTGGCGGTAACATCTACGACGAAACCAACCCAACTGGTATGGAAACATTGACCAGCTCGGTGGGATGTGATTCCATCGTGGCCGTCAACCTCAATTTTAACGCAAGTACTTCCGGCGAAGAATTGTACACCGGCTGCCAGGGAGATGGATATGCCACGGTCGTTAACGGAAACGTTTACAACGAAACCAATCCCACCGGTACGGAGACGCTGAACAGTGCCGCAGGCTGCGATTCGGTGGTGACCATCAACCTGACCTTCAACGATGCACTAACCGGTGATGAACTCTACGACGGCTGCCAGGATGACGGATACTCCGTTGTGGTCGGAGGCACTACCTACGATCAAAACAATCCCACTGGCTCCGAAACACTCACCAGTGCTGCCGGTTGTGATTCTATTGTTACAATTAGCCTGTCTTTCAGCGATGTACTGACTGCCGACGAACTATACGACGGCTGTCAAGGCGATGGATACTTTGTGGTTGTTGGCGCAAACACCTACGACGAAGCCAACCCCACCGGCACGGAGACACTCACTAGTTCCGCAGGTTGCGACTCCATCATCACCATCAACCTCACTTACAACGCCGCCTCTACCGGCAACGAAGATTACACCGGTTGCCAGGGCGATGGGTACTCAATAACCGTGGGAAGTACGACCTACGATGAGACCAACCCTATTGGCGCAGAAACATTGACCAATGCCGCTGGATGTGATTCAGTTGTTGTCGTCAACCTCGTTTACAACTCCGCTTCCACAGGCGATGAACTCTACGACGGTTGCTTCGGCGATGGATATTCCATTGTTGTTGGCGGCACCACTTATGACGAAGCCAATCCCACCGGCACAGAAGTAATTACCAACGCTGCCGGTTGCGATAGCACCGTTACCGTCAATCTTACCTTCAGCAATTCCGTTGCGGGCGATGAGCTATACGACGGTTGCTTTGGTGACGGGTACTCCGTTGTTGTGGGCGGAAACACTTATGATGAAACCAATCCCACCGGCACTGAAACGCTCACTAGCTCCGCCGGTTGCGATTCCATCGTTACCATCAACCTCACTTTCAACAGCACCCTTTCGGGAGATGAATTGTACGACGGATGTCAAGGTGACGGTTATACCGTTGTGGTGGGCGGCAACACCTATGATGAAACCAATCCCACTGGCTCCGAAACATTGACCAGCTCTATTGGTTGCGACTCCATCGTCACTATTGATCTGACTTTCAACGCTGCTACCACCGGTGATGAACTCTACACCGGATGCCAGGGTGATGGATACGCCACCGTGGTCAACGGAAACGTTTACAACGAAACCAATCCAACCGGTACGGAGACGCTCACCAGTGTCGCAGGTTGCGATTCGGTGGTAACCATCAACCTGATCTTCAACGATGCACTCACAGGTGATGAACTCTACGATGGATGTCAGGATGACGGATACTCCGTTGTGGTCGGAGGCACTACCTACGATCAAAACAATCCCACTGGCTCCGAAACGCTCACCAGTGCCGCCGGATGTGATTCTATTGTTACCATCAGCTTATCGTTCAATGATGTGCTCACGGCCGACGAATTGTACGACGGATGTCAAGGCGATGGATACTTTGTGGTTGTTGGCGCAAACACCTACGACGAAGCCAACCCCACCGGCACGGAGACACTCACCAGTTCCGCAGGTTGCGACTCCATCATCACCATCAATCTCACTTACAACACCGCCTCTACCGGAAACGAAGATTACACCGGTTGCCAGGGCGATGGGTATTCAATAACCGTGGGCAGTACGACCTACGATGAGACCAACCCCATTGGTGCAGAAACATTGACCAATGCCGCTGGATGTGATTCAGTTGTTGTCGTCAACCTCGTTTACAACTCCGCTTCCTCAGGCGATGAACTTTATGACGGCTGCTTCGGCGATGGATACTCTGTAGTAGTTGGTGGAAACACTTACGACGAAGCCAACCCCACCGGAACAGAAGTAATTACCAACGCCGCAGGATGTGACAGCACCGTTACCGTCAATCTGACTTTCAGCAATTCCGTTGCGGGCGATGAGCTATACGATGGTTGCTTTGGCGACGGATACTCCGTTGTCGTGGGTGGAACCACTTACGATGAAACGAATCCTACGGGCACGGAGACATTGACCAGCTCCAGCGGTTGTGATTCTATTGTCACCATTGCGCTCAACTTCGATGATGTACTCAACGGCGCAGAGATTTACGACGGTTGTCAGGGCGACGGATACGCTGTAACCGTTGGCGGTAACATCTACGACGAAACCAACCCAACTGGTATGGAGACATTGACCAGCTCGGTGGGTTGCGATTCCATCGTGGCCATCAACCTCAATTTTAACGCAAGTACTTCCGGCGAAGAATTGTACACCGGATGCCAGGGCGATGGATATGCCACGGTCGTCAACGGAAACGTTTACAACGAAGCCAACCCCACCGGTATGGAAACGCTCACCAGTGTCGCCGGATGCGATTCGGTGGTGACCATCAACCTGACCTTCAACGATGCACTCACCGGTGATGAACTCTACGATGGATGTCAGGATGACGGATACTCCGTTGTGGTCGGAGGCACCACCTACGATCAAAACAATCCCACTGGCTCCGAAACGCTCACAAGTACCGCTGGTTGTGATTCTATTGTTACAATTAGCCTGTCTTTCAACGATGTACTCACGGCCGACGAATTGTACGACGGCTGCCAGGGCGATGGATACTCCGTAACCGTGGGTAGTTCGACCTACGACGAAGCCAACCCCACCGGTACGGTAACCCTTACCAGCGTAAACGGCTGCGATTCCATCATCACCATCAACCTCACTTACAACGCCGCCTCTACCGGCAACGAAGATTACATCGGTTGCCAGGGAGACGGATACTCAATAACCGTGGGCAGTACGACCTACGATGAGGCCAACCCCATTGGCGCAGAAACATTGACCAATGCCGCTGGATGTGATTCAGTTGTTGTCGTCAACCTCGTTTACAACTCCGCTTCCTCAGGCGATGAACTCTACGACGGTTGCTTCGGCGATGGATACTCTGTAGTAGTTGGTGGAAACACTTACGACGAAGCCAACCCCACCGGCACAGAAGTAATTACCAACGCTGCCGGATGCGATAGCACCGTTACCGTCAATCTTACCTTCAGCAATTCCGTTGCGGGCGATGAGCTCTACGATGGATGCTTCGGCGACGGGTACTCCGTTGTCGTGGGCGGAAACACTTACGATGAAACGAATCCTACGGGTACTGAGACATTGACCAGCTCCAGTGGTTGTGATTCTATTGTCACCATTGCGCTCAACTTTGATGATGTACTCAACGGCGCCGAAGTCTATGATGGCTGTCAGGGCGACGGATACGCCGTAACCGTGGGTGGTAATATCTACGACGAAACCAATCCAACTGGTATGGAGACCTTGACCAGCTCGGTGGGTTGCGATTCCATCGTGGCCGTCAACCTCAATTTTAACGCAAGTACTTCCGGCGAAGAATTGTACACCGGCTGCCAGGGCGATGGTTATGCCACGGTCGTCAACGGAAATGTTTATAACGAAACCAACCCAACAGGTATGGAAACGTTGACTGGTTCTACCGGCTGTGATTCCATTGTTACCATAAACCTTACTTATAATGATGCACTGGCGGGTGAGGAATTGTACGATGGCTGTCAGGGCGATGGATATTCAGTAATAGTTGGCGGAACGACTTACGACGAAGCCAACCCAACCGGCACAGAGGCATTGACCAGTACCGCCGGTTGCGATTCCATTGTTTCGATCAACCTGGCATTCAACGATGTACTCACCGGAGAGGAATTGTACGACGGGTGCCTCGGCGATGGATACTCCGTTGACGTAGGAGGGACCATTTACGATGAGAATAATCCCACCGGTTCGGAAACACTGACCAGTACGGCTGGTTGCGATTCCATTGTTTCGGTCAACCTGGAGTTTAACGATGTACTCACCGGGGAGGAATTGTACGACGGATGCCTCGGCGACGGATACTCCGTCAACGTGGGAGGGACCATTTA
This sequence comes from Saprospiraceae bacterium, assembly GCA_965222105.1. Classification (GTDB taxonomy): domain Bacteria; phylum Bacteroidota; class Bacteroidia; order Chitinophagales; family Saprospiraceae; genus CALGLS01. Next base: position 16,423 of record CBDCTQ010000038.1, read on the forward strand.
CGATGAGACCAATCCGACCGGTACGGAAACACTGACCAGTTCCGCCGGTTGCGATTCCATCGTTTCGGTCAACCTGGCGTTTAACGATGTGCTTACCGGAGAGGAATTGTACGACGGGTGCCTCGGCGATGGATACTCCGTTAACGTGGGAGGGACCATTTACGATGAGAATAATCCCACCGGTTCGGAAACACTGACCAGTACCGCCGGTTGCGATTCCATTGTTTCGGTCAACCTGGCGTTTAACGATGTACTCACCGGGGAGGAATTGTACGACGGTTGCATCGGCGATGGATACTCCGTTGACGTGGGAGGGACCATTTACGATGAGAATAATCCCACCGGTTCGGAAACACTAACAAGTACGGCTGGTTGCGATTCCATCGTTTCGGTCAACCTGGCGTTTAACGATGTGCTTACCGGAGAGGAATTGTACGACGGGTGCCTCGGCGATGGATACTCCGTTAACGTGGGAGGGACCATTTACGATGAGAATAATCCCACCGGTTCGGAGACACTGACCAGTACCACCGGTTGCGATTCCATTGTTTCGGTTAACTTGGCATTTAACGATGTGCTCACCGGAGAGGAATTGTACGATGGATGTCAAGGCGATGGATATTCCGTTGCGGTGGGCGGTACGACCTACGACGAGGCCAACCCCACCGGGACAGAAACATTGATCAGTACGGCTGGATGCGATTCCATCGTTTCGATCAACCTGGCCTTCAGCGATGTGTTGACGGGGGAAGAGTTGTACGATGGATGCCAAGGCGATGGTTATTCCGTAGTGGTGGGCGGTACAACCTATGATGAAGCCAATCCAACCGGTACAGAAACCTTAATAAGCTCTATTGGTTGTGACTCCATCGTTTCGGTCAACCTGTTATTTGACCAATCGGCTTCCGGTACGGAAAGTTATATTGGCTGTGAGGGCGACGGTTATTCCGTGGTGGTAGGTGGTACAACTTATGATGAAACCAATCCAACCGGCACCGAATCGTTGATTAGCTCGGCTGGCTGCGATTCTATTGTTACAATCAACTTATCGTTTAACAATATACTCGCGGGAGAGGAGTTATACAGCGGTTGCGAAGGCGATGGTTATTCGGTAGTAGTAGGTGGCAATACGTATGATGAAAGTAACCCAACCGGTATGGAAACATTGACCAGTACCGCCGGTTGTGATTCTATTGTTACGGTCAGCTTATCGTTTAGTGGCGTATTGTCCGGAGAGGAATCATACAGCGGTTGTCAGGGCGATGGCTATTCCGTGGTGGTGGGTGGCAACACCTATGACGAAACCAATCCGACCGGCATGGAAACACTGGTCAGTGTGGCTGGTTGTGATTCTATTGTTACGATCAGCTTGTCGTTCGATCAAACAGCTTTCGGAAACGAAGATTACACCGGTTGTGAGGGAGATGGTTACAGCATCGTTGTGGGTGGAAATATGTATGACGAATCCAATCCAATGGGTACAGAGACCCTGACGAGTAGTGCTGGTTGTGATTCCGTAGTTAGTGTCAACCTGGTATATCATTCCACGTCAAGTGGGACAGAACTTTACGACGGATGCGAAGGAGACGGTTACTCTGTAGTTGTCAACGGGATAGTGTACGATGAGGCCAACCCAACCGGAACGGAAGTAATAGTAGGAGGCAACTACCTCGGCTGTGACTCTACCGTTACTGTATCACTTGCATTTATACCTTCTTCACAAAATGCGATTAACACCATCCTTTGCGAAAGCGAAAGCGTCCTTGTAAATGGAAATGAATACGACATCGACAATCCAAGTGGTACGGAAATCATCGAAAACGGAAGTTACACCGGATGTGATTCTATTGTTACAATCGATCTTCAATTTACAGATGCCATAGAATACGACACGACAGCTACCTTATGCGAAGACGAGCAAATCGTTATCAACGGCAATGTATACGACTTCGGCAATCCGTCTGGTACAGAGATCATACCCGGAGGCAGCGTAGGAGGTTGCGACAGCATCATCAACGTTAACCTGAATTTTTACCCGCAGGTACTGGCTTCGATCAGTGCCGATGGCGTCGTTTGCTCCGGAGATTCTGTGGAAGTTGTTTTCCTCCTCGAAGGCGGCAGCAGCTATGATGTCGACTTTTTCGATGGTAGTTCGATCATTAGTCTTATGAATATTGTCAACGGCTACACGATAATGGTAGCTCCAGGCGCGACGACTACTTATAGCATTTCCAACGTCAGTGCATTGGGCATACCTTGCGATCCGATATTGCAGGCAGCCGAAGTTACCGTATCAGTCAACGACATCGGAGTGGATGCCTTGGTCACGTCTGACTACGACGGATTTGGCGTAAGCTGCAATGATGGCAACGATGGTACGGCCAGTGCCACGGGCTTCGATGGTACCGAACCCTATAATTATGAGTGGAGCAACGGATCGACCGGCAGCGATGTTTCCAATTTGTCGGAAGGTACTTACACCGTTACTGCCACCGATGCAAACGGCTGTACTTCAGTGGATGAAATCGTCATTTCCGCTCCCAATGCACTGCAACTCAGCGGCTTTGGTATGCCCCCCACTTGTTTCGAAGAAAACGATGGCAGCATTATGATCGATGAGATTATGGGTGGTACAGCCCCGTATTTGGTTTCTGTCGACGGAGAGCTTTTCCAAACGGTCGGTCAATTGCCACATACCATCCCCTTCCTGGAAGCCGGCAATTATGAGGTGGTCATTCAGGATGCCAATGACTGCATCGGCGTGACGAGTGTAGTGGTCAGTGCTCCCCTACCCTTGCTGGTGGATCTGGGGCCCGATGAAAGTATATTGTTGGGAGATAGCATTGAGTTGACGGCATTGACCAACCGACCTATTGTAGATTTCACCTGGACGAGTGGAGGAGACCAGTTGAGTTGTGATACTTGCTTGCAATCTTACACCCGTCCATTCCAGACTACGGAGTACACCCTCGAAGTTGTCGACGAAGACGGTTGTGTTGGTTTCGATGACATCGTCATTACGGTTGAAAAACCGAGACCCGTGTTCATCCCCAACGCATTTAGTCCCAACGGAGACGGCAACAATGATGTGTTCTATATTTTCTCCGACCAGGAGGTAACGCAGATCAGAACCATGCGGATATTTGACCGCTGGGGAGAGGTCGTCTTCCGGCAGGATAATTTCCAACCCAATGATCCTGGATTCGGATGGGATGGCAACCTGAGGGGAGAGCCGATGAACCCCGCTGTGTTTGTATACTACATAGAGGTCGAGTTTATCGATGGATGGGTGGAGTCGTATTCGGGTGATATTACTTTGTTGAGGTAGATGATTTATTAGACATTATGAACAGAAATTTTGTATGCAGCCTGAATGCCTATTCAGTTGCTATACAAAAAATCCATTCATAGTGTCTATTGGGGTTGGTGTTTGCCATCCCGTTTTCGAAACGGCATTCTGCGCTGTGCAGGATGCCGTTTTTGCGTTTTCGGGAAACCGCCTATCTTTACGACTCTAAGTTAAGTCAAAAAAGTTGTCAAAAAACAAACCCTCTATGTCGAAACCTGGCCACCCTTCCTACCGAACAGCGTTTTCCTTTTTTGTGATCTTGTTTTTTATGTGGGCCTTCCTTACGGAGATGAATGGCGTGTTGGTGCCCTTTGTCAAAAAGGTGTTTGACTTTGGGTATGCGCAGGCCATACTGGTGCAGTTTTGTTTTTTCATTGCCTTTGCGTTGATGGCCATCCCTGCTTCCCGGTTGTTGGAACGCATTGGTTACCGCCGGGGTATTATTCTGGGGTTGGCGGCAATGGGCGTGGGTTGTTTGTTATTTATTCCGGCGTCGCGGATGGTGGTTTTTCCGTTGTTTTTGGGTGCCTTGTTTGTGTTGGCTACGGGTGTGACGATGTTGCAAGTGGCTGCCAATCCCTATGTGGCGGTGCTGGGCAGGCCGGAAGGAGCTGCCAGCCGGTTGAATCTGGCGCAAGGGTTCAACTCGGTGGCGAAGATCATAGCGCCACTGTTTGGTAGTTATTTTATCTTGAAAGGGTTGTCGGATTTGCCGAAAGCGGAAGCAGCTGCGGCAGTTCAGTGGCCTTATATTGGTTTGGGGGTTGCCTTGTTTTTGGTAGCAGGGGTTTTCTTTTTTATCCGGTTGCCCGACATGGAAGATATTGCTGCCCTGCAAGCCGGGCCCGCGGAGAAGGGGTCGAAAACGATTTGGGAATATCCGCATCTGTTGTTGGGAGCGGTAGCCATTTTCATGTACGTAGGAGCGGAAGTGGCGGTGGCTTCGTATATGATCAATTTTGTAGGGCTGGAGCACATCGCCGGATTGGAGGAAGCGGATGCGGGGCGCTATCTGTCGTTGTATTGGGGTGGGCTGATGGTGGGGCGATTTGTTGGGGCGGCGCTGTTGCAAAAGTTAAAATCGCAGTGGTTGCTGGCGCTCAATGCCGTGTTGTCGATATTATTGTTATTTGTTGCCGTGTCGACTTCTGGAGCGGTGGCTATGTGGTCGCTCATCCTTCTGGGGTTGTGCAATTCGATCATGTGGAGCAATATTTTCACGTTGGCTATCGATGGGTTGGGCAGCCTGACGTCGCAGGGGTCAGGGCTCTTGGTGACGGCCATTGTGGGGGGTGCCGTTATCCCCTTGCTGATGGGGTTGCTGGCCGACCGGGTGGGGTTGCAGCCGTCGTATTTGATACTGGTGGTTTGTTATGGATATATTTTGTTTTATGCGTTGCGAGGTTGGCGGGCTGATGCCGGGGGAATGCAAGGTAGTTAAGTGTAATTCTGAGCATTTTCGTATGAAATCTTATTTTGAAAAATAAAAAAGTACTGTTGTCAATTTCAGTAAATTATTTATATTTGTAATTCGTTAGTATTTAGAATTGTATTGTCAACTAAATGAAAACCTTATGAATGCTTACCAAAAACACAACCCATCTTTTTCTGCTTACCTCATTGGGATCATCGCCGTGTTCTTGCTTTTGTGCCAACCGGTAGATACCTGTGCCCAACCTCTAAGGGACAATCCGCCCTGGGACTATCACCTGCAGGGCTGGCGCTTCTACGGCAAAATGGGGCTGGGCATTACATTCGGCAACCACAACAAGCGCGTAAGCCTGATCGCCGCCCTGAATCTGGACTACACCCGTGTGGGAAAACAAAAAGGTTTCAGTGGCGACCCCCACAATCTACCCATTTACGACAACAAGGTAGGATGGCGGGGCGGACTCCACTACGATTTCAGTGTTACCCGAAATTTCAAACTGTACAACAAGCGAATGAAAGTCGTGGAAACCGAAGATCAATCCGAGGTCAGAATCCAGGACAAAAACGCGCCCTCCTGGACATTCGCCAACGAGCTGGGATTCACCGTCGGCATGGCCTGCCACAGCCCCGAATTCAGAAAGGGACTTAAGCACATCAGCGATAAAACGTTCCCGGACACCCGCGTCGAATTGAAATACAGCATCCGCTCGCTGTATCATACCTCCCATTTCAGGAAACTGAGCAACGTAATCGGCGAAGTACGGCTCAACTACGGCAAAGCCAACGACCGGTGGAACGGCACCCTCTCCTGGGGCAATGATATGTTTTTGTTCGGCTTGTTCGGCCCCCTGCGAAGAGACCACGGCGTGTCGAACCGACTGACCATCGGTGGTTCGTACCGACGGCCCGACGACTCAAAAGAACTGATCGGCAAATACTCCCTCGAATACGAAAACATTATATTTACAGGCCGACGCTCCGGCATGAAAATGCACGATCCCCGAAGCAAAATGGGCATGTACCAAGTCCTCGAACTGGATAAAGACTTCCACAATTACCACCGGTTCAACATAGGGCTGTCGGGCGATTATTTCAACCTGATGCTGACACCCGGCCTCGATGATCTGCTAGCCGGTAGAAACACCCAGCGGTTTGCCCACCAGGGGTTTTCACACCTGCCCTACAAGAAAAGAAAGAAAAAGCTATTGAATAGATTTGGCGGTACCGACAGCCCTTTGTATCCCTGGGAAGAAGACCCCGATTTTCATCAAAAACCAAAACTATTGTTAGAAGTCATGCTGGAAGGATTCATTCCCGTCAACACCGATCCCTTTTAACCTCAAAATCAAAAAAACATGAAACGTCCTTTCTTATTTTTTGCCGCGATACTAACGGTTTGTTCTACTGCTTTCGGACAACGCATTTTTGATGCCAAAGAACAACTCGACAGCGTTTGGGAAAAAACGATCGAAATCATTCGCTTCAGCGGAACAGAAGAAGATATCGTCGAAACATTTGGCCATTTTAAAAACTGCAAACGGGCCAACCACATCATCATTCAATCCGAAGACATTGAAAAAATTCCGATAGGCATTTTCAAGTTTCCCCGCCTGGCGAGGTTGGAATTCATCGGATGCGACAACCTCGACTTTTCTACCGTGTTGCAACAGATCCGTCACAACAGGTCCGACATCGTATCCGTCCTTTTCAGAAATATGGACTTTTCCAATTCCGTTTTTGACCGCGATCAGGCACTTGAATATCTGGAAGAATTGAGCTTTTACGGCTGCACCGGCATCAACAACCGGCTGGAAGAGTTGATGAATTTTTTAAAAACCGATGATCCCGTTTTTAAACATTTCAAATACCTTCGTTTGGATAGTTGTGGGATTCAATCAAGTCAGCTTCCCTCCAATTTTAAAAACCTGGAAAAACTGGTCAGCCTGTCGCTAAGAGAAAATCAACTGATCAGCGTCGACGTTCCCCTTCCGGAAAATTTGTGGCAACTAGACATTTCTTTTAACGCGATGGAGATATTCCCCTTTAAATCGATCGACACACTCGATCACCTCCGATTTCTATCCGTCGACTGCAATAACCTGGGCCGCGACGAGATCATGCAGGTCTGTAATCTCAAAAAGGTGTCAAAAAACAAAAACGACGACGGAACCCCCAAAGCCCGGTGCAAGGGAAAACACAAACTAAAATCGTACACCTATTCGTGCAATGATTTCGACGACCAGGAAGGCATCCAAACCATCGCCAAGCAATTGGATTGTTATGTGACCTGGCGCACCGGCATGGGGCTCCCCATCAACGATTTCCGCCCCGAGCCCATCGACTGTGAAGCCTGTATGCACTTCAAACACAAAAAGAACCTAATCGGTACCTGGAAGGTGATCGCCGCCGAAGTCCAGGACCGCTCTACGGTCGTTGAAACCTGGAAATTTGGTGAAAACCAGGTCTATGTCAATACGACCAGAGATGTTCCCTATGCCAACCTCCCTTTTGATTACCACCTGGAGGAGATGAGCAATTCCGACAAACTGCTGACCCTCGAAATGGTAGGCAGCAGCCAGGCCGAGATCGTCCTGCGGTTTGCCGACAATACCTTAAAGCTCTGGATTCCGGAAGATGAACAGGTACTGGGGTTGACCTTAGAGCGGGATGCCGGGTCGGCGAACCGATAATCATTATCGCATACTTTTCAATGCTTCCTCCTGTTTTTGAGCAGGGGTTTTGATCCAGGGCGACAGGGTAATGCCGGTGCTGATACGCGCATACCCCAGGAAAATGTTTTCGAAGTTGGTAACCTCGTTGAAATCGGAGTTGTCACTACCCAGGGGAAAGAGATTACCTATTTGGGTAAAAAACTTAATGCCCTTGTAACCCACCCTGACGGTGAAGGCAGGTTCGATCGTTGCGAAGGCCAGGCCACCATTATAATTGATTACATTTTGTGCCCCATTTACCTCATGCAAAAACTGTTGGAAGCTAACCCAGGAACACCGTAAAGAGAAAGAACCACCGACAACATTTCCGGCCAAACCGACTGCCGGCTGGATGAAATACCTTTGATACCGCCCTTTGTAAAAATTTGTTTCAGGGGGAGGTGGTGAACCAAAAAGGACAAAGGGATCGTAAATGACCACGTCCCTCGCCCAGCCTTTTCCAGCGCCCAGGAAGAGTTCGGCCCGAAACAATTTTCCATGGTCGAGTTCTTTGCCGTAATCTTCAAAAACACCGATACCACCTTCTAACAGATGATGATAATGCTGGCCGTTATTTCCCTCTTCGGCCTTCGACAGACCCGAATAGTTGACCATGATGCCCACATTGTCGGAGAGCGCATAAGCACCTTGTCCTTCAAAGCTTGCGGGTCCTCCTGTCTGGTTGATGCCGAGGTTGACCCTGAAATCGTTTTTTTCGGCCATCAGGGGGGCGTTGATCTTATTGGGTATATACAGAAGTGGCGTACACCCCATGAGAAGGAGACTCAGAGTGAAGATGGAGATGCATTGGATTTTGTTCATAGTTCTTTTGATTTGAGTGTGTGACATATTAGCGGAGCCTCTCACCACAAAGGCTCCAAGACACAGAGCCACACAAAGATTTTCTCCGTGAATCTTTGTGTCTTCGTGTCTTTGTGGTAAAGGTCGCAGCGATTTTGTCACGCACTCTTTTGAATTTATACCGGGTGAAGATTTTTTTGCAAAAAATGCCCTTCCAAAATAAGGGTGGTTTAGGTCATTCTGCCGGCGTTGTGGCCTTTATCGGGTGAACGGCATCGATATTCTGGTGAATGCCACGGGAGGTTTATTCGATTTCGGGAGTTGGTCGCCAAAAAGCTGCTGAAAAGACAATCAAAAATCCCCAAAATAAACCTGAAAGCAAGGCAGCTTCAGCTCGTCGCGCCACAAATTAACCACCTGACTGCGATCATCTAACACAAATTCTACAAAATACTTTCCCTGGATGTTGTTCTCAAAAAATTCGCGTTTGACCTCCGAATCTTTGCGCTGATCGCCTTCGGGGCGCATCAACAGCAGGTCGTAGTCGATCCGGTGTTGGTGCAGCCAGTTGAGGGTTTCCGGTTTATAAGTGTCGAGCCGCCCCGACAGCAAGATGATGGCATGCCCTTTCTCCTTGTAAGTGGCCAGTACGTTGGCTACGGGCTTGTTGAGCAGGTCGTCCTCGCATTTTACGGCAACGTAGGGGTCGCGCCCATTGAGCAGACAAAGGGTACCATCGAGGTCGCAGATGATGGCGCGGGGCAGCGATTCATCCTGGGGGGCATAGCGCTCTCCATCGTCAAAAAAGCGGCGGTGCATTTCGCGGATCACCCGTTCGCCTACCCTCTTATCGCGGTGGCGGTCGCGTTCGATACATTCGGCCAAGGTGGTGTTCATTGCTACGATCTCGACTTGAACCGACTTTTCATTTGCTTTGTTGAATTCGTGTACCAATTGTTTGATCCGGGTGATGTTCCTTTCCGAAAGGTTGGTATCGTCGACGATCACGTGCTTTCCCGCAGTGAGGGCTTCCACAATCAATACGTCGCGAATTTTCTTTACAAATTTTTCATTGCCACGGCTGCGATAGCTGTTGTCGAACATTTTCCGTAGGTCGTCTCGATTGATTCGCTTGTAGGCATTAGGATGTTGTTCGACCAACTGCCTGGCGTAGGTCGATTTACCACTTGCGGGAAGGCCTCTCAGAATAATCACTTTCATGGCTGTGCCGGGTTTGAATTATTAGAATAAGGTTTTGCGAAAGCAGGCCGCAGCTTTTTCCAGATGATCTGGTCGTAGGGTTTACCATCCAGCATGGCAAAGAGGATGGCGGGATGCTCACAGGTCTGAAAATACAAGGCCGTTTCTTTTCGCGTCGAAAGCACTTTAAATTCGTTTTTGCATTGGGCTTCGATCTTGTCGTAGCTTTCGCAAAACTGTTGTTGGGTTTTTCTGACCCACTGGTAAAACTCGTCGGGCACCTGGTCGATGATCTCTTCAAATGACTGGCCCGTGCGCAGATAGTCCCAAATAGACACCGTTGACACCTGTGTGATGATCCGGTGCAGCCGAAGGTACTCTTCAAATTTGACTTTGAGCCGCAGGCCACCCTCAAACTTTATAACAAAGCCCTCCCGGTTGTCTTCTTCCAATGCTTTGAGGGTGTGGATGTCGGTGATGCCGTCGAACTTTTTCACCAGGGGGAAGCCGATGTCCGGAAGCGGCTCATCGCGACCGGTGGCAGTGTCGATGACAGCAAGCAACACCAGTTCTTCGCGGCCTCCATAGTCAACCACGATCCGGTTGTCGGGATAGATGATCTCAAACAGATAGGTTTTGCCCTTTTCGCATTTGGCGACAGCCCGGGTATACTTTGTTTGCAAAAGCTGATTGGCCACCTGCGCCTGATCGCTCGTGAAAGAGCCCCTGGTGGCAATGAAGGGTTGCTCCCCCTGCCAATAGAGAATACCCAGAGAGCCGTCCATCTTTTCGTATACTTCAAACGGTTCGTTGGGGATGACCTGGTTTTCCAGTTCACCGAGGTTGAAAAATTTGGGAAAGGGCCTGGCGACGATGTTGTGGTCTTCGTCCAGGATCAGTCCGCGACACTGAAGGGTGACTTCGTTCCACATCCGCTCGTATTGGGTGGCGGGGGTGTAATTGTAGATCCACAATGGCGCAGTCGGATGCTTTTGGGCGTGGACCCATCCGGCTTTTATGGCGGATTGTAGGGCTTGGGGGGACATTTTTGTGGGGAAGAAAATAATTTTAAAAATATACAAAAAAAGCAAGGCAACAGTGAAAAAGCGAAGTAAGGGTGCGAGACCCCTCGAATCATTGTGCGGGTCATCGCAATGAGGAATTCAAATATACATTAAATCGAAGTAACGCTTTCCTACGGCACTTGCAGTTTTTTTATCGGGCAACAAACGGAAGAAGGTTAAACGGGTATTAACCCAATCATTTGGTTTATGTCGAAGTATCTTCTTTCCAACGACACCGATTTTTCATTTGATTTTTTGTTAATTGAGTGCGTGACGTATTCGCGGAATTTCTCGCCACAAAAACTCTAAGACACGGAGCCACACGGAGATTTTCTCTGTGAACTTTGTGTCCCCGTCTGGCCGCCGGATCTATCTGGCTAGTCTGTCCGGCGGCCAGACGGGCTAGACAGGCAGGTTCGTGCCTTTGTGGTAAGAGCTACAGCGATTCTCCCGATCTCTATCGGGACGGGACAGGCCTGTCTACCGCCAGGTAGATTTGTCACGCACTCTTGTTAATTTCTACGCTTCTGCAAAAATAAAAAAAAACGAGGCAACAAACGAAAAGAGCGGAACCTGCTCTATCCTCTGAGCTACTCCTCCATTTATTTTGGTGAACATCGTGGAGGAGACCGGACTCGAACCGGCGACCTGGGCATGAGAAATGCGAAGTATCTCTATTCTACGACACTCGTTTTTTCTGTAATTTTAAAACCGGGCAACAGCCAAAAAAAGACTATTGAACCGCGTGTTACCATTACACCAACTGCTTTCGCAGTGCAGGGGTCGAACCTGCTTTTCGGGTTCCCATAACGAAGTAACTCTTTTTTACGACACCGGTTTGTTCTTAATTATTCGTAATTTTTTCCTTATGAATAAGTTACCGCCTTCCCGGAAGGAAGACGGTAACAGAGATATACTACAACTCCATCGCCATGATCTGTTCAATGGCAGACCCCATCCCGTCCAGCGCAGCCAGAATGTCGAACACTTTGTTGGACCAGCCTGCTATCAGGTGAACGTCATTGCGCTGGATACGCAGCGGCATTTGGCCATAGCCCGCCAGATCAAAAAGATACAATTTGGCGTTTGGCGCAAGCCGCTTGTACTGACTCCACGACCGTTCAAAACTATTGTTTGAATGGCTGCTGTCCCACATTTGGGTATCGGTAAACAGCATCACTTTATCGACCACTTCCTGTCGGCGAATCAAGTCGACAATGACTTTATATCCATTGGTGGCATAGCCCACCTCCCCTTCCCGGCGATAGTACTCATCGACGTTTGCCAGTATCGACTGCTGTGGCAGTTGGATCACCTTCCACCTGTTGCCAAACATCCCGCTGATCACCTTTCGACATTGCGATTGCAGCAACATTCCCAACATCAATCCTACATCGTACAGCAACACTTTGCTTTTTCGGGAAACCGGCATCTGCATAGAACCCGACACATCGCAAGCGATCACCACCTTGGTATTCCGTCCAAATCCACTGATGTTGCTGGCGGAGTGCATAGCAGCTTTTTCCAATGCGTTGAGCACGTCGTTGACATACCAGGTATCCATTTTTTTCACCTCTCGGTAAGCCGCCAAAAACCGGAATGGCAGTTGTTTGGCACGAGCTATTGCTCGCTCATCCGACAGTCGGTCGCAAACCAATTTGATGTGTTCGGCTGACACTTTGGACTTCATAATATTGCGCAGGTTGCGCATCAGGGCCATGTATCCCAGCTTCTTGCTTTCAATCAGCTCTTCCCACTTTTGAGTAAAAGCTGTTTGCTTTTCCTGCTCGTCGGCAAAACCCATTGTACCCAATGCCGACAACTCGGTCTCCCAGGTGTACGGCGTTTCGAGGGCATCCGCAACTATCTTGTTAAACAGGGCTTGCTGGGCCTCGTCTTTGGCTTTTGGATGCACCAAAAACAGAGCGTCTTTCAGGGTTACCTGTCCGGCGCGATTGTACTTGGCGAACTGATATTCGTCGAATTTGTTGAAGGCCATTTTCAAACCTTTCTGGATCTGCTTCGACAGTCGGTTCAGCTTTTTGGTATCGGTTCGGCCATTCGACAGTTGGTAGTATGCCAGCAGTTCCGTGATCTCGTCGGCACGTTGTACCACTCCGTTGACGGCTTTGCTCACCAGCGAAGAACCAGCCGTTTGGCGGGCCAACTCTACCACCAGCACCAATGGCACTGAACGGAGGTACATCTCTGTACGGGTGTAAACCGCCAGCTTGGCAACAAATTCCGGGTCGCATTTTCCGATCAATGCTCGTATGCGGGCCAACCGTTTACTTTCTTTTTCGTAGAAAGTAGGGCTCAAGCCCGCCGTCACCACTGCGGTGTACAGTTCGGTTTGTGGCGTCATCCGGTAGGCAGTTGCGCCTTCGTGGTTTTTTATAACACCTTGCTTACGGGTTAATGTATTGAACTTCATGACGGTAATTTCTTGTTCTTATTATTCTTGTCAAATAATTTTTGAAACGGAAAAGTTCCTGAATTTTCAAAATTGATGAATTGACATTTTATATCTCATCGATCTGACATTGCAAAGATAAACCAACCACTACGCAATCAATTTGCGTGGTTAAAATACTTTTTCTAATTTTGCAAAAAGTAACGATAACTCCTTGACAATCAACACTGTTAAAACGCATTTTTATTTTCATAAAACGTATTACCGACTCTATTGCGCAAATAGGTCGCGTATTAAAACCATTTTTCTAATATGCCCGTCAACAAATTGGCCCTGCTCCGTTACAAAGTCATCGACAAATGCCTGCAAAACCGCTTTCGCAAATGGACCCTCGACGATTTGATCGATGCAGTATCCGATGCCCTGTACGAATACGAAGGCATCCGCACCGGCGTAAGTAAACGCACCATTCAATTGGACATTCAAAATATGCGCAGCGACAAGCTCGGTTATAATGCCCCCATCGTCGTCGTAGACCGAAAGTACTACAGTTATGCCGACAAGGAATACAGCATCACCAAAAGCAATGTCAGCCAACAAGACATCGACAAACTCACCGATGTAGTCAGATTGTTAGGACAATTCAAAGGGTTCACTTATTTTGAAGACATTAGCACCATGATCGGACGCCTGGAAGACAAGATCATCCAGCAAAACCAGTCGAAAGAGAGTTACATCGATTTTGAAAAAAACGAGTTACTCAAGGGCCTTCAATGGATCGACCCCATTTTAGAGGCACTGAAAAAGCGACAAACGCTGACGCTTTCCTATCAGTCGTTCAGAGCTCAAAGCGCGAGGGCTGTGATCGTCTTTCCCTACCTGCTGAAAGAGTATCGCAACCGGTGGTTTTTGTTGTGCCGCAGTCAGTTCAACCAAAAAGTATCGCTGTATGCGCTCGACCGGATGGAGGCCGTCGAAGTGGCTCGGACCATCCCCTTTGTCCCGGCGGATTTCGAGGTCGCCCGGTTTTTTGACGATGTGATCGGCGTCACCAAAACCCAGGGGCAATCCACCCATAAAGTGGTATTGCAGTTTGCGGCTTCTTCAGCGCCCTATGTGCTGACCAAGCCGTTGCATCCCTCCCAGAAAGTGTTGAAAAACGAGCACGGCGAACTTATCGTTCAAATAGAAGTGGTACTCAACTTTGAGCTGGAGCGGGAGATACTCGGATTTGGAGAATCTGTAAATGTATTGTCGCCACGGATTTTAAAAAACCGGATATTGAAGCGGCTGAAGTTGGCGGCTGGGTTGTATGAGTGATTTGCTGATGCTTGCTGTGAAGGCGTAACGTAGTGGAGTCCCCCGTAGCAAGTCCGGGGCAGGCTTTCATGGTGCTGATTTTATATATACATTACTACCTTTAAACTGAGCGGTTTTTTATAAATCGAAAAAGTGGGGATGACCTTCATCGTTTATGTTCAGTCGAAAGTCTCTATCACCTCAAAATCGTCGAACCATTGGGTTTGGCCGCTGCTGTTCCATAGGTAGACTTTCACCTGGTCGGCCTCGGTATTGCCTTGCAATTGCAGTTCGCAACCGATCTTTTCCCAGCCGTCGGAGCGTCGTTCGATGACTCTGATGTGGTGGTAGTGCAGGTCGTCGGCTTTGACGACGATTGTTGCAGGCCGTTTTTTGCTGACTACTGGTATTTTATCCTCTCCCTTACGCCATACGGAGGCGGCGATGCGGTGGCAGTTTTTTTTCACGGTGGTGGTATAGCTGTAGCTAAAGGCGGTTTCCGCGTCGAGGCGGATACTGTATTTTCCCGAAAGGGCAGTGGTAGAGTCCAGTGGCGCTCTGTTTTTCAATAAAATATCCTGCTTGGAGGTGTGAAGGTCGCCTTTATTGTTGGCAGTTTTTTCGCTGTCGCAAAAAAAGGAGGTCGTAGTCGCTCCGTTACTTTTTTTGTGTAGGTAGAGGTGGCCGGTGCCGGGGGGGAGGTAGCGGGGGTATGGATGCTCAGAAAGCTGTTTCCATCCGCAAAGAAACGGTTCAAAGGCCAATGCATATAACGTTGTATCTGTTGTATCATTACTCTCCGATGGCGGGTAAAGTTCCGGCCTACTGTACCATCCCTGGTACTCAAATCCTCCCAATAACCTTTCTGGAGAAATCTTTTTCTCGATATTCAGTTTATTACAAAGGTCCCAGCGAACTCTGTTCCATTCAAGATAATCGTGGGTTCCAAATACGCTGAACCAGCATATCAAAACAAACAAACTTACTCCCAATACCTGCCAAACACCTTTCTTATGAATCGGCCTTACTACCGAAAACAAACAGGCCACTACAATCGGTAGCAAAACAAGTGCGTATCTGTCAAACAGAAATGGGTTCAATATAACATATGCGACATAACTCCCTATGAACATCAATAAAAACAAAATGGATGAGCGTCTGGTCGCAATTATGGAAGCCAACATTTCAAGTACCAACATAATGCCTCCAAATATCCCTGCAATTTTTATAACCAACCAACTAGCATCAGACAATGAAAACTCAAACAAATAATCCCAACCTTTGTCCGTGTACAATGTTTTAGGGCCTAATCTGAAATTCCCCATCACATTTCCAATAGGAATGTGCTTAAATTTCATATAAACATACAAAGTTAATAACACTGATAATACAAAGTATATCTTCCTTTGAATTATAGTGCTTTTTTTCCAAAATTGACCAAGAAAAAATACAGTAAGCGGCAACATAAAACATCCAATATGGAACAAAAGCCAATTAAAGCGGGAAATCAATCTGTAATCTATGGTACCATCAGTAAAAGGTCTAAAGAGCATATGAAATTGACCATAAGTCGGGGAGAGTTGCTGAGAGGCCTTCAACCAACTGGTGTACCATAAATAACTCCCCAATGCGACAACTATAGGTACGATGGATAAAAATAGTTTTTTAACAGTAATTTTACGAAAATTAAGGATCATGAATGCTACTCCAAAAGACAACGGTAGCAACAGGCCCGTTTGTCGAATCATCGTAGCCAATAAACTAAATACCAGCCCTCCTGTCCAATATTTATTTGCAAATTGATTTTCAGGATCATCAAGAAACTTAACAAAGTAATACACACCTGGCAAAAATAACGCTAAAAATGGCACTTCCGTCATAAAACTATTCGCAAGGCAAAAAAACAATGGATTGAATATCAGTAACAATGTTCCTCCGTATGCGAGTTTCCAGTTATTGGTATAGTGCTTAAAAAATAAGAACGCGATCCAACTCGACCAAACCCCCAGTGCAATAGTAGACAATCGCAAAACTGTAAAAGAAAAGCCAAAAATTTTACAAAACACAGTACCCCACAGCACCTGAACGATCAATGTCATGGCAGGCCAGTCACTGAAATCAATTCGCCCTTCTTCCGACAAGAAGTACACGTTTTGGCCATATGCCCAATCATCATTTAAGGGGAAATTGCCAATGGGGTTGACAAACAATTCTGCCAACAACCAGATCAACAAATGAATGCCAAACAACTTGGCATATGAAAAACGGAGTATTATCTTTTCCTCCAACTCAATTTCAGTTTTACTACCACAATAATATACCTGCCTATCTCAACAAATTCAGATGCCCTGTTTCCACAAATTCAAGTATACTGCCTGCCTCTAAATCCGGATAAGCATATCTAACTACCCAAACGTAAACACCCGGAGGCACTGCTTTCTTTTCATACCTGCCATCCCAAGCGAAAGTAATGTCATTTATATGAAAAACTTTCTCTCCCCAACGATTATAAATTTTCATTTCAAATTCCGTTGGATCAGTAGGACAATGGTTGAGCACCGAAAAACCATCATTTATACCGTCTCCATCAGGTGTAAATGCATTTGGAAAAACCAGACATTTTTGACAATTGGCAAATTCGACATGCACGGAATCCCTTAAGTGACAAGCAAAAGTATCCACCTGAGCAATATACCAACCAGTTTTGGTAACAACAAGAGAGCTATCAATCGTGCCATCCTGCCATATAGCGTTATCAAACCCCGCATCCAAATGCAGACTATCGCCAACACAGAGCATACTGTCCTGGCCAACATCTATTTCGACATCTGCCACAACAATTCTTTTACAAAACCTTGCTTCTGACCCCAACCCCTCGTCAACGACCAACTCTATCACATAATCCCCAGCCTCCTGATAAATAACCGGAGACGGGTTTTCTACCATAGCGATCAACGGAGTCACTATATCACAGGAAGGAACCTCCACGCGCAAAACGGTATTATCACCCGCATTGGTAATCAGAAAAAACGCCCCTTCCTCCGAACGTATCAAATTTGTAAAACTTATTGGCGCATCAATCGCTTCCACATTAGGCAGCAGAACATAACTTGGATTATTGTATATGTCATTTTGAAAATCCAACAATGCGATACTACTAGCTTTCCCATCTAACGCCAGTCCAAAAATTTCCTCACAAGTAGCATAAATAAGAATATCCCGAATGGATTCAAACGTAGTATCGACGCCAAGATTCACCCCAGTTGGAATATTTGACAATGAAGCTCCAAAATCGAGACGGCTAAAACTCTGCTCATTGCATACGATCATATGCCACTCCCCATCTTGCTGAAAAGTAGTAAAGCCGGTTGGAATATACAATTCACCTATATTCCCAACATTAATACCAACAGGTGTATTTGCCAGGCTATTGCCAAATGAAAATCTCGTCAGGGTACTCCCAAAAAAGTTAATAGTCCACCCCCACCACTCTCCTCCCTCCTCAAAAATCAACAACTCATGCGGAAAATTCATCCCCCCCACATTGCCCAGCGTCTCCGCCTCGGGTATATTCGCAATAGAAGCACCAAAACTATAACGGATCAAAGAAGGGTTGGTACCATAGCCCGTCACCGCAAAGCCCCACCACTGCCCTTCGTCACGATGGACGGAAATACCTTCGAGCGCCGTATGCACTATGCCGGGAAAACTCCCCACGTTGACGGCCTGGGGGGTATTATTGAGGCTTTCGCCAAAATCGAGGCGTATCAATGCGTGGTTGTTGTAGTTGGTCACAAAACCATAATACAGGCCATCCTCTTCCACCACCGTCACAAAAGCAGGGGCATCTATCAGCCCAAAACTGCCCAACGATTCAGGCTGCGGAACCGTACCCAACTCCAAAGCACAAAACCGCCAATGATGCATCTGCGCTTCCGCCGAAGAGGTATTGGTCAGATGCAGCTCCTCCCCCACGCATACCGTATCCGCCGACTCGAAGGAAGCCACCACCTGCGCTTCTGATATCTCGGCAAGGCAAGTAAATACTAAGGCTAAAAGCCATCCCATCAACTGGAGCTGGGGTAGATATTTCATTTTCAGGATTTTTTAAGTTGCCCCCCAATGTGAGGAGGCAATTCAACGATAAAACCTCCTCAAAGCTACTATTTATCCAGCAATTCTCAATTTGACCAACGGCCCTCCTAATTTTTGCGAATTTTACGCTGTGCGCGAACAAATTTATCTGCCGGTAGGCATGACAACATTCAACCGACAACACAAGAAATCTAAAGCTAAGTTGAGAATTGATTCCATTTATCAACAAATTTTTAATACCTTTATTTTCGTCAAAGTAAATTTTCACCAGCCTGGATGCCAACAAACTACATTTCTCCAAGGCAAGAGCCTTGTGGCGTTTGTGAAAATTGAAATTACATACAACTTGGACCGGTCTGCCCTCACTTTAGGCGGGGTAGATTTAATTTGTCCGAAGGACAAACCTATGTGTCCTATTGTGCCTATGTGTTTCAAAAGAACCACCATAAGGTGGTAAAAAACCACAAATGTTGGGTTATAGCATTATACGTTTGTTCGGCAGGCAATATTCAATTTTCATCAAAAATGGGATTATTCAACGACCTGAAAAAAATACTCTTCGGAGCCAAAGCCATCACTAAATCCGCCGCCGATAAAGCTATCGACGCAGGTACCGAAACCGGTGGCAAAATAATCGACAACGCCGGCGATGCCCTCGACAAAGCCTCTGATAAGGCAGCCGACCTCGGTGGCAAGCTGGCCGATAAAGCCGGCGACGCTTTCGACAAAGCCAAAGACGTAGCTGGCGACGTATTCGACCGCGCAAAAGATTTTACCGAAAAAACATTCGACTCTGCCGCCGATTCCGCCAAGTCGACTGCCGACAAAACAGGTGACTTAGCCAACACCTTGAAAGAAACCGCCAAAGAAGGCGCCGACACTACCCAAAGCGCCGTCGAAAAACTGGGCGATAAAGTGCTCGATACCGGCGAAGTGGTCTTCGACAAAACCAAAAACATTGTGGAAGACGTCGGCTCCAAAGTCATAGAAACAACCGCCCCCCTAGTCGACAAAGGCAAGGACATCGCCGAAGACGTGGGCAAAAAGGTCATCGAAACGGCCACCCCCATCGTCGAAAAAGGAAAAGACATCGCCGAAGACGTCGGCAAAAAAGCCCTCGACATCGGCGGCGACATGATGGACACCTTTAAAGACGCCGCCAACAAAGCCGGCGATAAATTCAAGGAGTTTTACGACGCTGCCCAGGAAGACGCCGCCAAATCGGAAGGCAAAGACATCGTGGAAAAAGCACAGGACGCCGTCCACCAACAAAACGTCGACCAAACCATCTCCGACGCACAGGATATGGCCGACTCCATCGAAGACGCCGCCCACAAACGAGCCGATAAGATGTTTCCCAACGCCCCCATAGACACCAACGACAGCCTCCTCGACGATAAAGACGATTTTTTCGCCAAAGCCAAACGATTTGCCGAAGGCGATTACCACAATACCGGCAAGACAGAACAGCCCCCCACCCCACCCGAAGACACCCCACCCCCCGTCGATCCCGACAACGACCTCTTCGCCAACACCGAAGAGGCATCCAAGGAGGGAAAACCTGATGCCCCCGATGATGATGGCTAGAAAATGGGATAAAGCCAATATCACTTTCGTTTTCCGTAAAAATACCCTATCTTTGCCCCGCTTTTAAAGAAAGTTCTTTACTTATGAAAACGCTGAACCATTTCACGCTCCCCATCAAGGGGCTAAAAATGGGCATGCATCAGTTTGATTTTCAGGTAGATAGCGCCTTTTTCAGCCATTTTGAAAATTCGACCATCCGGGAAGGAACCTTCGACGTCCGGCTTCAATTCGACAAGCGGGCCGATATGTTCGTCCTCGATTTTGAATTTTCCGGCAAGGTAAACACCGCTTGCGACCGCTGTCTGGCCAATATCCACCTTCCGGTAAATGGCACCGCACAGGTCATGGTCAAATTTGCAGAAGCAGAACAACCGACCAGCCGACCCGGCAGCAGCGTCGACCCAATGAAGGCGGGCTGGGAAGAAAACGATATTTGGTACATCTCCAAAAATCAACACGAACTGAACGTGGCCAAACACGTCTACGAATTTATCACCCTGGCCCTGCCACTGATAAAAACCTACGACTGCCACAACGACGAGCATGCCCCCTGCGATTCCGAGATGCTGAAATATCTCAATACTCAAACCATCAGCCAGGACGAATCGACTTCCAATCCCTTTGTGGATGCACTTAAAAATTTTAAAACAAAATCAGCCGATAAAGGCTCGTAAATAAATTGTTATCATGGCACATCCAAAGTCAAGAATTTCAAAACAACGAAAAAGAAAACGCCGAACCCATCTGAAGGCTCCTATTCCTCAGATTGCTACCTGCAAAACCACAGGAGAGCAACACATATATCATCGTGCCTATTGGGTCGATGGCAATATGTATTACCGCGGGCAGGTGGTCATCCAGGCAGTTGAAGACGTCGAATAGCGTTCGGCCAACGAAAGTCACCAAAAGCTCCCATAACAACAACTATGCGGAGCTTTTTATTTGGCACCAACCCTCCTCGCCACCAACCTAACACACCATGAAAAAAATAATTAAAACCGATCAGGCCCCTGCCCCCGTAGGCCCGTACAATCAGGCCGTACTGTTCAGCACAAAAGATAGCGGCACCCTCTACGTCTCCGGCCAAATCGCCATCGATCCGGCCACTGGCAACCTGGTGATGGACTCCATAGAGGCAGAAACTCATCAGGTGCTCAAAAATGTGGGTGCCATCCTCCGCGCGGCCGGCCTCGACTACGAAGATGTGTTCAAATGCAGCGTATTTGTCAAAGACATGAACCTGTACAGCCGCATCAATGCCGTCTATGCCGAATACTTCGCCGAAGACACCGCCCCCG
This sequence comes from Saprospiraceae bacterium, assembly GCA_965222105.1. Lineage (GTDB taxonomy): Bacteria > Bacteroidota > Bacteroidia > Chitinophagales > Saprospiraceae > CALGLS01. Next base: position 37,671 of record CBDCTQ010000038.1, read on the forward strand.
CCCGCGAACTGGTGGAAGTGGCCAACCTTCCAAAATTTGTCAACATTGAAATTTCGGCAATAGCCGGAAGGTGAGGAAAAGATTAATTTATGAGTGTGTGACATACCGCCGGCCGGCAGGCGGGTTAGCGGAGCATCGCGGTTGCAAACCTGCCGGCCGGCAGGTGGGCCGCGACGAACGGCGTCTGCACAGAGATTTTCTCTGTGAATCTTTGTTCCTTCGTGTCTTTGTGGTAAAGGCCGCAGCGAGCCGGAAGGTGAGGAAGAGATTAATTTATTATGGGAATCAGGGTTTGGCCATTACATTTCTTGAGCAGCCAGATATCAGGCCAAGCCACTCGCATTAATTGCGTTTGAGGGCAGTCTGACCTCTGACAGTCCCGCTGTGGCGGGAACGATCTGACTTCTGACCGCTCAAAAGAGAATTTAACCCCTGATTCGCATTTATTATTCATTTCTGTAACGTCAATCAATAATCAATAAATGAAACAAGTCCTCTCCTGTATCCAACCGACCGGCAGCATGCATTTTGGCAACTACTTCGGTGCCACCAAAAATTGGGTAGACCTACAGAAGGATTATGACTGTATATACGGTATTGTAGATTACCACGCCATGACGATGCCGTACAACCCCATCAAATTGCGCGAAAGCGTTTGGGACCTCGTCTTCAACCTACTGGCTGTGGGCATACGCCCCGAAAACCTGTTTGTGCAATCGCTGATCCCCGAACACGCTGAACTATCCTGGATATTTAGTTGTTTTTGTTCGCATGGTCAGTTGAGCCGGATGACGCAGTTCAAAGACAAATCATCCCAATCAGGTGAGCAGGCCGAGGGATTCATCTCAGCGGGTTTGTTTGGCTACCCCGTATTGCAGGCCGCCGACATCCTCATCTATCGGGCTGATTATGTACCCGTCGGAAAAGATCAGGAGCAACACCTCGAGCTTTCGCGAAATATTGCGCAGCGATTCAACGCTCAGGTGGGCAAGGAATACTTCGTGTTGCCGGAGATACTTTTCAGCGAAACGCCGAGGATAGCTTCCACTGCCGACCCCACCCGCAAGATGAGTAAAAGTGCCGGCGATAAACACGCCATCTCCGTTTTCGCCGACGAAGCTCGCATCCGCAAACAAATACGATCGGCCGTAACCGACACCGGCGACACCCCCGCCGACGAAATGAGTCCCGGAGTGGCCAACCTCTTCAAAATGCTCAAGGCCAGCGGCCAACAAGATGCACACGACCACCTCCTGCAAACCTACCACAACGGCAGCCTTCAGTACTCTGCCCTCAAAGACGCCACCGCCGACGGACTGGTTGCCCTAAGCCAACAGTTCACCCAACGCAAAGCCGAACTGCTGGCCGACAAAAAAGAAGTGAAAAATAAAATTAAGGCAGCTTCCGCCGAAATACGAAAACGAGCCCAACAAACCGTCCGCGAAGTAAAGGAACTGACGGGCCTGCTCAACGTGAAAATGTGATCAGATGAAAATAATCTGCATAGGCCGCAACTACATCGACCACGCCAAAGAGCTGAACAATCCGGTTCCGAAGAAACCCCTCGTATTTATGAAGCCCCCGTCAGCCCTGCTGGTCAACAACAAACCATTGTACTACCCCGAATTCACCAACGACCTCCACCACGAAGTAGAAGTAGTGTTGAAGATCGCCAAAAACGGCCGCCACGTCCAACCCGAATTCGCCAAAGACTATGTAGAAGAGATTGCCCTCGGCATTGACTTTACAGCAAGAGACATCCAAAGCCAATGCAAGGCCAAAGGCCACCCCTGGGAGATCGCCAAAGCCTTTGATGGGTCGGCCGTGTTGAGTCCCTTCGTCCCCCTCTCCGCCTTCAACCGCAATGCCATCGAATTTCGGCTCGACAAAAACGGCACTCCCGCCCAGGAAGGCAACACCAAAGACCTTATATTCTCCTTTGAAGCCATCATCAGCTACGTCTCCCAATTTTTCAAACTTCAAATGGGAGACCTCCTCTACACCGGCACCCCCGCCGGCGTCGGCCCCGTGCAAATAGGCGACCAACTGGAAGGATACCTTTTCCCGAAAGGAAAACCCAAAACACAGGTTCCTCCTATTTTTTATTGTGAGATTAAATGAATCTGGTAGCAGCAATGCCCTCATCGGCAGCAGATGCACACATTGGCGGCAGCGCGTAGCGATGCGCCCATTGGTAGCAACGCGTAGCGATGCACCCATTGGTAGCAGCGCGTAGCGATGCACCCATTGGTAGCAGCGCGTAGCGATGCACCCATTGGTAGCACCGCGTAGCGATGCACCCATTGGTAGCAACGCGTAGCGATGCACCCATTGTAGCAGCGCGTAGCGATGCACCCATTGGTAGCAGCGCGTGTAGCGATGCACCCATTGGTAGCAGCGCGTAGCGATGCACCCATTGTAGCAGCGCGTAGCGATGCACCCATTGGTAGCAGCGCGTAGCGATGCACCCATTGGTAGCAGCGCGTAGCGATGCACCCATTGGTAGCAGCGCGTAGCGATGCACCCATTGGTAGCAGCGCGTAGCGATGCACCCATTGGTAGCAGCGCGTAGCGATGCACCCATTGGTAGCAGCGCGTAGCGATGCACCCATTGGTAGCAGCGCGTAGCGATGCACCCATTGTAGCAGCGCGTAGCGATGCACCCATTGTAGCAGCGCGTAGCGATGCACCCATTGTAGCAGCGCGTAGCGATGCACCCATTGGTAGCAGCGCGTAGCGATGCACCCATTGGTAGCAGCGCGTAGCGATGCACCCATTGTAGCAGCGCGTAGCGATGCACCCATTGGTAGCAGCGCGTGTAGCGATGCACCCATTGGTAGCAGCGCGTAGCGATGCGCCCATTGGTAGCAACGCGTGTAGCGATGCACCCATTGGTAGCAGCGCGTAGCGATGCACCCATTGATCTCTGGAAAACAAATCAAACCCACAGTTGATAACCCCAAAAACAATGATTAACTTTGCGGCAAATTTTTCGTACACCCATTTTAATCTAAAAATCCGCCAAAACAAACTATGCCATATCTATTCACCTCCGAATCCGTATCAGAAGGACATCCCGACAAAGTCGCCGATCAAATATCCGACGCCATCCTTGACGCTTTCCTCTCGAAAGATCCCCATTCCAAAGTAGCTTGTGAAACCCTCGTCACCACGGGGCTCGCCGTCGTGTCGGGTGAGGTACGATCAAAAGCCTATGTCGACGTGCAGAATACCGTCCGGGAAGTCATTAAAAAGATCGGTTACACCAAATCCGAATACCAGTTCGATGCCGACTCCTGTGGCGTCATCTCCGCCATCCACGAACAGTCGCCCGACATCGCACAGGGAGTCGACGTGGGTAAAAAAGCCAACGAACAAGGTGCCGGCGACCAGGGCATGATGTTCGGATACGCCACCAACGAAACCAGCAACTACATGCCTCTCCCCCTCCAGATATCGCATATGTTGCTGGAAGAGCTGGCGGCCATACGCCGTGCCGGCCGCCAGATGAAATACCTCCGCCCCGACTCCAAATCGCAGGTGACCATTGAATACAGCGACAACCACAAGCCCCTCCGAGTCGACACCATCGTCATCTCTACCCAACACGATGATTTCGGACGGGAAAAGAAAATGCTGGCCACCATCAAAAAAGACGTCAAAGACATACTCCTGCCACGGGTATTGAAAAAATTACCTGCCAGGGTGAGAAAATTATTTGACAACCGATACAAGCTCCACGTCAACCCCACCGGCAAATTCGTCATTGGCGGCCCCCATGGCGACACCGGCCTTACCGGACGTAAGATCATTGTTGATACCTACGGTGGATTTGGTGCTCACGGCGGCGGGGCCTTCTCTGGAAAGGACTCCTCCAAAGTGGACCGTTCGGCAGCCTACGCCACTCGCCACATGGCCAAAAACATCGTCGCTGCCGGCCTGGCCGACCAGTGTCTCGTACAGGTGGCCTATGCCATCGGGGTAGCCAAACCTGTGGGATTGTATCTCAATACTTATGGCACCGCCAAGATTGACTTGACGGATGGCGCCATCGCACGGAAGATGGAAACACTCTTCGACATGCGGCCCGCCGCCATCGTCAAACGATTTGGCCTGACCAATCCGATCTTTTCCGAAACGGCTGCTTATGGCCACATGGGTCGTAAGCCCGGCAAAAAAACCGTAGTCATCGGCCAAAACGGCAATAGCAAAAAAGTAACCGTAGAAACTTTTACCTGGGAAAAACTGGACATGGTCGATGCCATCCGAAAGGCATTTAAGTTGAAATAGTGCAAGCACAAAAAACCGCGGCTTATGTGATCATCATTTCCTTTGCCATCGCTCTGCTGGTCATTGGAAAGCCGTTTTTGGTGCCGCTGTTTGTGGCCATTGTCATCTGGTATCTCATCAATTCGATCAATGAATACCTCCGGCGCAATCATTGGGTTCAACAATATGTGCCCAACTGGTTGTCGATCCTCTTTTCCGCCATCCTGATCGTGGCCTTCCTATTTTTTCTGGGCAACCTGATCGCGCAAAACATCGAACAGATGCGACAGCAGGCCCCCGCCTACCGCGTCAACATCGAACAACAACTCCAACGAATACTGGCTCTCGTAGGTCTCGAAAACCAGTACAACCTCCAAAGCGTCGCTACAGAGCTCAACCTCAACGAATACCTCCGTCGGCTCATCAACTCCATCACCGGCACTGCGCAGCGGTTTGTACTCATATTAATCTATGTGATATTTTTACTGATCGAGCAAGACACGTTTCCACGAAAACTCGCGGCCCTTTCCTGGTCGAAAGAGCGAAAGGAAAATTTCAAAAGGATTTTAAATCAGATCAACCAGGCCAGCCGCACTTACATTGCAGTCAAGTTTGGCGCAAGCCTGCTCACCGGCGTGTTGAGTTTTGGCGTCATGTATTTTGTGGGAGTTGACTTTCCGGTTTTTTGGGCCTTCCTGATATTTTTGTTGAACTTCATCCCGACGGTGGGCTCTATTGTCGCCACGGCATTTCCATCTCTGGTAGCACTGGTGCAATTCGATACCCTGGCGCCGTTTTTCATCGTTTTGATTGGCATCATCGGCATTCAACTGTTGATCGGCAGTTTTCTCGAACCCCGCCTGCTGGGGCACTCACTCAACATCAGCCCCTTTGTCATCGTGCTGTCGTTGGTGCTGTGGGGATTGATCTGGGGAGTCGTGGGCATGTTGTTGTGCGTGCCGCTCACGGTCATACTGATCATCGTACTGGCACAGTTTCCCACCACCCGTCCGGTGGCTATACTCCTGTCGAAAAACGGGAAAGTCGGTAAGGCTACGGACAAGCGCTGAAGTTGGCATCGCCCAGTTTCACCCCGATGAAATTGATGCCGGTGGTTTCTTCATACACCGTGACTATGATGTTGTCGACCGAACCGTTTTGAGGAGCGATGGAATAGTCTTCGGATGCAAACCGCCAGCAAAAGTCGTTTTGGCAATAGGAAAGCATATCGAGTATTATTTGCCGGATCACCACCAGATCGATCGTAGTCACCGTACCGGAAAGGTTCATATCTGCTGCCAAATACACAAAAGGATTGGGTGCCGAGGGACTCACTATTTCGAGGATCCCCGTCAGGATATCTAGGGTGGTAATGCCTACGGGCGAGTTGTCGTCGTATTGAGGAGTAACGGTATAGGTCACTCCATTTGATAGGTTGTCGAAGAAGTATTGTCCTTCGCTATTGGTGTAGGTTTCCGCTTCAAAATTGGGAGCAGAAAGGAGGACCAGTACGCCCTCCATTGGCTGGTGGTTGGCACAGCGTACGGTGCCGGAAAGGCTGGCTTGCGCCAAAACAGAGGAAGAGAAAAACAGGCACAGGCCCAACAGGGTAATCAGTCGACTCATGTCATGGGTTTTAAGAAAGTGACGCTTTGCTATCGGGCGGTGGGTAAAGATACACATAACCCGGCAAAAACTCAACTGCCCTGTGGCTCGTTTTATGACAATAGCATAAAAAAAACAGAGTGCGTGACAAAATCGCTGCGGCTTTTACCACAAAGACACGAAGAAACAAAGATTCACAAAGAATATCTCTGTGCGGGCGTCGTTCGTCGCGGTTTGCAACCGCGATGCTCCGCTAGCCCGTCTGGCCGCCGGACAGGTATGTCACGCAATCAAATTTTTATACTCAAGCCCCTACTCCCTATTCTTCACCATCACCTTTTCGACATATACACCCTGGTCTGTATACACCTTCACCAGGTACAATCCGTCTGCCAGGCCTCCTACGTCCAGGGAGGGTTTTTCCGAAAGGAGCATCAATTTGCCGCTAAGGCTAAAAAGGGCCACCTGTTGCAGCTCTATATTTTTTGTGGTTACCCAAATCCGGTCTTCGGCGGGGTTGGGAAATAATCGGATGGCCTCTTCCAGCGCAATTTCGTCGGTGTCGGTCGTGGTGTCGATCTGTGAGATCGTCTCGGTTGGAACTACCGGCAGCATCTCGCCCAGGTGGTTGATGACCAATACGTTGGTAATATTGAATATGGCCTCATCGACCACCACTGTTTCCAAATCATCGTCGTCGCCAGGCCAGAGGAGTATGTCGTCTTCCACCGTTATGAAGAGCTGGCCCAATTGTCCATAGTCGCTTCTGTCTTGCCCGTCGATGCGGGTCATGGCGACGTTTATTTCCCCCTCGTCAAAAAAGTCAAATTGCAGGGTGAGCATATCGTCGTTTTTAACACCGAGCCAGGAATCGCCAAAGCCGATCTCCGCACTTCCCGGCACTACTACGGCGGTGTCGTACTCCAGGGTAAAAGCAATGCCATAGACGTTTTCAGCCAGGTTGTTTTCTTCTCCAAGTATGATGGGCAGGCTCGCATTGGCCCCTTCGATCAGGGTGTCGGGTTGTACATAAAAAGGTACGGTGATCACCGTTCCGTCCGCCGCCACAGGGTATCCGGGAATGAATTGTTGGGGGTTCTCTCCCAAAATGTTGTGCATCTCTCCCAAGTTGGCTGTGATGGCCAGTGTGTCATCGGAGTTGATGATGCCGTTGCCGTCGGTGTCAATGTGTTTGTAGTTGGAGCCGTTGGGTGCATCTTGCGTCCAGTCGGGGCCTGGTTGGCCGTCCCACAGCAGATTGGCATTTGGCCGCAAAGGCCCAATGGAATCGTAGGCAAGGCCGATGTTGAGGAGATCAAAATTGTTGACCACCTTGTTGGTATCGGTATCGCCGGGCCAGACGCAATCCTGCAATACGGTTATGACGACCGTGTCCTGCGTCTGGCAGCCAGTGGCATTGTCCACCACTACTACCTCATAAACCGTAGTCACCAACGGCGCAGCAATGGGGTTGTTCGCTATCGGATTGTCCAAAGTGGCCGCTGGTGTCCACGAAAAAGTAAACTGAGAAAGGCCCCCTTCGGGGATCACTTCTAACATGATGTCTTCACCTGCGCATATTTCCGCATCTGCGGTTATGCTGGTAATGATGCTGTCGGTATCGAATACCTCAATACAAATATTGGCAGTAGATGTACATCCGGAAAAGTCGGTAACAGTGACAAAGTAACAGCCTTCGTCATCGTCGGAAGCATCAATTATATCAATGCAATCGCTGGTAGTTACATTTCCGGAGGGGTCGTTCCATTGATAAAGGGAAAAACCAACTGGAGCGCATAAAGACACACTGGCTCCACTACAGATCCCCCCCGTAGGTCCGGTGATGGCTATGGGGGGGCTATCCGTCTCCACCAGCTCAATGGATGTCGCACTTGATAGTCCGTTGCCATCGGTTACCGTCACCATGTAGATGCCCGGTAGCAAATTGTCGGCCTGATTGGTGGTAGACACGGCAGGCTCCCATTCATAAGTATAGGGCGGAGCAGCCATCCCACACAATAGGTCTACAAAAAGCGAACCGTCGGCATTGCCACAGGTGGGTTCTGCCAGGATAGAAAACGACGGCGCGGGGCCTTCCGGCACGAAATAAGTCACCGTTTCAATATCTTCACAACCCGATGATGTTTGGGTTATCGTTACCGAAAAGGTGGTGGTGTCGGTCAGGGGAACCGTGGTGGGGCTTGACGCAGTGGGATCGTCCAACAGAGCAGCCGGCTCCCAACTATAAGTAGTCCCAAAGAAAGCATTCAACATTATTTGCACGGATTGACCTGTACATGCCAGACTATCAGACGACATGGAAAAAACAAAGTCATTGGTCTCCACGCTGCCCGATGCTGTACAACCGGCGGCATCGGTTACCGTGACGGAATACTCACCTGCGGCAATCCCATCGAGATTTTGGGTGGTAAACCCATTGCTCCAATCGTACATATAGGGAGCTACGCCGCCTAAAACGGTCAATCCAATATTACCATCATCTTGACCGGGGGTAGCACAGGTAGTACTAAATTGAAGGGCCATAAATATCGTGTCTTGAATTTCTGTTGAGGAAGTCAGCATACAGCCATTACAATCGGTAATGGTCAACGTGAACATCCCTGGCGGTAAATCGCAATTGTCAGGCTGGGTGTTACCATTGCTCCACAGATAGGTATAGGGCGCACAACCACCTGAAACCATCCCTATCACCAAGCAGCCTGTACCAGATGTACAGTTAGCGTTTATTGAATTGATCGTGGCCATTATTGGTGCAGGCTCTCCAATGACGAATTCTTCAATTGCAGAACAATTGCCGTCGTCGGTTACCGTCACTGAGTATATACCCGCAGCTAAGTCGGTCAGGTCAGGTGGGTTGTAACTGTACGGAGGAGTACCGCCCATCACAGTAATTGTTGCCGAGCCATCACTACCGCCAAAACAGGATGCATCCGTAGTAGCTGATTCTACTACAAGCGAGCCAGACAGCTCTACCAGGAAGTTCTGGATGCCGGTGTTGCCCATAGCGTCGCTAACGGTGACGTTGTAAGTGCCCGCTGCCAGGTCGTTGATGCAGGCATTGGTTTCGCCGGGTGGGCCCCAATCGTAGGTATATGGCGGTGTCCCGCAAAGGACCTGATCGACGCAGATGCTACCACCCGAAGTACTTCCGCAGGGCACCGGGGTGGCCTGGCCCACGATAGCGAGTTCGCCGGTAGGCGCATAAGTGAGGCTGACGGTCACCGTGCTGTCACAGCCATTGATATCGGCCATTGTTTCCGTACCGGTGGGGTTGGATTCGTTATACACGCTTCCATTCACGGTTACAGAATATCCATCGCCGGAGCAGCCGGTATAAATTATTTGACTTTCAGTCGCCGGGTTAAAAACGAGGTCGACAATTACGGTTGAATCACAACCAAATTGGTTGATAAAAAATTCCACTCCATCCGGGTTTGACTCGTTGTATGCTGTGCCCGCCACGACGATCTCATACCCGTCGCCATCGCATCCATTGTAAGTCACCGTGGTGGTGTCGTTATTTAAAAAGGTAAGGTCTATGATGATGATGCTGTCGCAGCCCAGGAAGCTACCACCAACAATGGTCTCTTCTCCTACCGGATTATCCTGGCAATAGAGGGTACCATTAGCGTTATAGCATTCCGATTCACAAAGTTCGGCTTGTATAGTTGTTGTCGGAATGGGTAAAAAGGTAAGGTTTACATTGATGATAGAGTCGCATCCGTTGAAGGCACCACCTGGAAAGGTGAATTGTCCGGAGGGATTATTTATGTCGAAAATGGTGCCATTTACGATCATGGTATCTCCCTGGCAAATAGATGTTTCTATATCATTTACTTGAGTAGTACCGAGCAATACGACCTGGCAAATGGTGTCCATCAATCCTTGATCGTCGGTTATGTAAAGGCAGACGTTGAAGTTTTCCCAATATCCTCCAAATGTCGCAAAAACATGTATGGGGTCTGCCTGCACGGAGGTTCCACCATCGTCGAAATCCCAAAAGTAGTTCAGGCCGTTGCCGGTACTCAGGTTGGTGAATTGCACGGTCAAGGTGTCGCAGCCCTGATTTTGACTCATGGTAAAATCCGCGTTGGGTTGGGCCCACAGGCAGGCGGTCAGCAGGCTGAGGAGGAGGGTATAGTAAGTTTGCTTTTTCATAGAATCATAGAGTTAGCTGTGGTAAAATACTTCTTCATACTACAAATGTAGGGGCTTCTTTTGCAGAAAAAAAGTACATTTTTGGGTGTTTATAGATTTTTTATTTACATAAAATTTATTTTTTAGCTTTGAATTTTGCTTTTCTCGTTAAAAGTATAGATTTTTATTTTTTGAAAAATGATGTATTTTCAATTCAAATTTATGCGGATTTGTCATTGAAAAACGAATGGACAAGCGATTAGGAGAGGTTTCCTGCCAGAATGCTGTAAACGTTAAAAAACATTTTTTTTAAATAATTTTTGTTTTTTTTATTTTTTGTTTTATGTTTGTGCTGTAGCTACCTAATTCTGAAGAATATCTTCAAAAAACATAACCTGGCAGCAAAAAGGATGCTGAAGTGGGCAGATAATCCATTGCCGGGTAGAAATAATGCTGCGATTTTGCAGGCGGCGGGGGCATGGGTGGGACCTCCCGAATGTTTTCGGGACCGGCACCCACTAAATGTATAACCTGTGCAAAAACAAAATTAACATAAAACATATATAAATAAAAACATGCCATTCTCCCTCCCATGCAAAACAGCAACCTCGTACAATTTCTACGCCTGCTCTCCTCCAGAGAGCGCAACCGTTTCCACGATTTTGTTAGCTCTCCATTTTTCAATAAAAATAAGAAAATACGAACACTTTGCGAGCTGTTGCTCCAACAAGCCCCCACTTACGACCACCCTTCATTGGAAAAACCCGTCCTTTACACCCGCCTTTTTGGCGAAAACCCCTACAACGAACTTCAACTCAACAACGTCATTTCCGACCTGCTCCAACTCGGATACCGGTTTTTCGCCATGCTTCAATACGAAAAACAACCATCCCTCCAAAAGAGTTTTACCCTGGAAGAGCTGCTCGACCGCGAGCAAACCGTGCCGGTAAAAAAACTGGGCCGCAGCCTGGCACAACTACTCGAAAAATCAACCCACCAAAATTACCAGCACCACCACAATCAATACCACCTCCACGACAAAATGGTGCGCCACCACCTCAGCACCCAAATGCGCGCCTTCGATCAACACCTCCAACAACAAAGCGACGCCCTCGACCGCTATTACCTGGCCAACAAACTTCGCATCGCCTGTGACATGGCCAGCCGAAGCATCACCACAGCCGGTCAATACCAATGCCATTTTTTGGAAGACCTCCTCCCCTACTTCGATGCCAACTTCGAAGGGCTCCAACAACATCCCGCCCTCACCGTGTACTACCACATCCTGAAATTGATCGAAAACAGAGAAGAACAACAATTTCAATTCCTGAAATCTTACCTCCCACAACAACACGCACATTTTCCCTACCGCGAGCTGCGGATCATTTACCTCTACCTCCAAAACCACTGCATCTACCAGATCAACTCCGGCCAAAGCCAGTACTACGCCGAATTGCGCGACCTCTACGATCTGCTGCTAAAGGAAGGAATATTGTTCAAAAACGGATTCATTCAACAATGGACTTACAAAAACATCGTCACCGTCGGCATCCGCCTTTCTGACTACGGCTGGACGGAGCAGGTCATCCACCAATACAAAGACAATCTCCTGCCCGAAGAACGTGCCAACGCCCTGGCCTACAACCTAGCCGCACTCTACTACGCCCGCCAACAGTACAAACCCGCCCTGCAACAATTGCACAACGTCGAATTTACCGACACCTCCTACCACCTCGGCGCCAAGATCATTCAGATAAAAAGTTATTACGAATTGAACGAAACGGAAGCCCTCTACGCCCTGATCGAAGCCTTCAAAAAATACCTGACCCGCAGCCGCGAATTGGCCGCTTACAGCAAACAAGCCAACGCCAATTTCCTGCGCCTGGTCAAAAAAGTTTATCGTCTCAAACAAAGCTGGAAAAGAGATACTAAGTCAGCCTTTCGGCAAAAATCGAAGAAAGTCACCGACTTGCTCAACCATATGCAGCCGGTAGCTAATAAAGACTGGTTGTCGGAAGTGATGGATCAGTTGCAACCCTGAAAAACCGGAACGGCCCTGTGGTATTCTTCCGTAAAATGGGCTTTGAAACTTTGATCCTCACTGCCATGGCCATACATAAACGAAAAATCCTTCAACCGAGGAGGTGTCACACCAAACAGGTGTTGCCCATTGACCTTTGGAAAAGTATTCGACAAGGTGAGTGCCTTGTTGCAATCGTCATTATGAATCCGGTTGTTGTGAAGGTATTTGGAAACAAATGGTTTGGCCAGACAAAAATAGGCAATGGCCTTTTCCTGATCGTTTTTCAATCCCAATTGATCGAGGTCGATATTGAAATCGGAAAAGTCCTCCGGCCTGTGAATATTAATGGGGACATTGACAAAAACCATCCGGTAGTAAGCCGACAGCATTTCGTCGGATGCTACCCCCGAAATATCGAGGGTGTCGACAAAGCCGACTCCCAGCCGTTCGGTACCCAGCGAATTCCACATAACGGTACGCAGCCTGTATATATGTCTAAGCGCCTCATCGGAGGGTCTTTGCAACAGTGACCCAAACAAATCGGCAGGAGCCCGCTCCGCCGTTTTCACCACAAACTGCTTGACCGGCTCCAACAATTGCCCATTCATCTTTTCCAACTCTCCCGTCAGAGCAGTGACGCCGTCAGCCCCCTTGTTTTTGTGCTGAAGGTATAGATAAGCCAGGTCGAGTATTTCCTGGTTCTGATTGTCCTCCGGCTGACAGCCGACCAGGACCAACAAGCTCATTAGGCAAACGCAAGTATAATTTGTCATTCTGTTCATTCTTTTTTATTTTAAGGAAAACCCTTACCATTTTAATGCCAATGAATGGAAACCGGTTTACCCCTCTTACTTCCGGTGTCCCGAACAGCAGAATGAACCGGGCCAAATCAATTTTTCATAACAATAATCCTCCGAATCACTGCTCCCTGGTCGGTTTGAACTTTTGCCAGGTAAGTCCCCGCATCCCAGCCCGAGGTGTTCAGGATGGCCTTGTTCGCAAAAGCGTACTCATACTCGTACAAAAGGCGGCCCAAAACGTCGTAGACCACTACTCCCGTTAGTGCCGCCTCCGGGCTGTCGATGTGCAACTGACCGGCCACCGGGTTGGGATACAAGTCGATGACCACTGCTGCGGCATCCCCGTCTTCCGTCCCCGTTTCGATGGACTGGATCAGGACAATAGTCGTCATCGGATTGGCCAGGATCTCTTCCTCCTGATTGGTGATCAGCAGTACGTTTTCGATCCCAAATTGGGTTTCTATCAACCCGACAGTGCGGTTATCGTCACCACCGTGGAGTACGATATCGTCTTCGATGGTGATGAAAAGGGAAGCTATTTTCCCCTCTCCGCTGATGTTGTTGCCATCGGTCCGGGTCATCCCCACGTCTATCCGCCCATCGGCGTAAAAAGTCCTTTGGAGGGCGATCAGATCGCTATTGTTGTCGCCCACCCATGAATCGTCAAACACCAGGTACGCCGATCCGGGCACGATCACTTCGGGGTCAAAGGTAATGCTAAATGCCAATCCGTACAAATCGACGACCACATCTTCTATATCGCCCAACATGATGGGCAGGGCCGCCGTCGTATTGGCCTGAAAAGTATCGGGCTGGATGAAAAACGGGATGACCACTACACTGCCGTCGGCGGGCGGCAGGTCGGTGAATTGGTGATCGGGGCTGCCGGTCAGGTTGTGGGTTTCGCCCCAGTTTTGGACGATGGCGAGGGTATCATCGTTGTTGATCGTCCCGTTGCCATCGGTGTCGATGTGTTTGTAATTGACCATAGAGTTGGGCGTCGATCCGGCCCATTCATCGGCGGGCTGGCCCATCCAGGCAATACTGGCATTGGAGCGTGCCGGCCCGGTGGCACCAAATCCCAGACCGATGTTGAGAAGGTCAAAATTGTTGACCAGGCCACTGGTATCCGTGTCGCCGGGCCATACACAGTCGCCCACATAATAACTGGCCATAGTGCTGCATGCATTAAAATCGGTTACCGTCAAGGTATAGGTGCCATTGGCCAATCCGGAAATGTTTTGTTGGGTTGCTCCATTGCTCCAGGCAAAAGCGTACCCGCCCGTACCGCCGGTCACAGTTACATCAAACGCGCCATCTCCCCCGGCAGCAGAGGGGCAGGTGTGGGCTGCTGCAATATCGATAGGTGTCGGTTCGGACACAAAAAAGGTTTCCACCAGTGCGCAGCCGGAGGCATCGGTAGCTGTCAGCGTATATGCGCCTGCCTGGAGGTTGCTTATATCTTCCGTATCAGCTCCATTGCTCCAGGCAAATGTCAAAGGCATCCAGTCGCTTGACACATCGAGGTTAATACCTCCGCTGCCGTCGTCATTGCAGAGTAAATTTGTAACGGTACTGGAACCGATCTCTATTACAGAAGGGTCCAAATTGACAACAACATCAACAGCAGTCCCATTGGCATCCAACACCTCAAGGAAATAAGCACCCGCAGGCACTCCCGCCAGATCCTCCGATGTACTGACGACTGTTCCAACTTCATCTGTCCAGGTAAAAGTGTAGGGTAGGTATCCCCCATCAACCGCCACATCGACGGAACCAGTATTGGAACCACTACATCCCGAGCCTGTGCCGCATAGTGCCGAAATGGAAACCGGAACCGTAGTATCATCGACATGCACCTGGGCATTGACGCCATTGAAACCAAACACGCCGCTGACATCAATTACTTCAAATGCAAGCATATCTTCCGAAAATCTGAAGGCACTACTGGTACCCACTGCCCCGACCACATCAAAACAAACTTCAAAAAAAGTACTACCATCAGACAAATCATCGCCGGTCACCATGTTTTGGGACACCCAGGAAAAAGCTAGTATGCCCGAATCGGTAAAATCAGCTCCAAAATTCGAAACGCCCAAATTCGGAAAAGCAAAATTCTGAACGTTGCTAAAATCCAATACGGTTGGGTCCCAACTCATAGAAAATTGAATACCCCAAATATTGGCAAACCCCTGCGTGGTGATGGGCACGCATATCTGTTCACCACTATTGGCATTGGTCGACTGAGTGATGAGGGCAAAGCAATCGGAAATAACCGGGGGGGTACAGTCCACTACAACGGGGTCTACAACAACCGTGCAGCCGGAAGTCTGCCCGGTAACCGTAACGCCGTAGTTGCCATTGGCCAGGCTGTCGATGGTGGCATACAGGGAGTCGTAAACGATCTCTCCGGTACTCCACTCAAATGCAAAGAGCTCGTTGTTGTTCCAAAGCACAGCCGCCAATTCAGCTCCTCCCGGCAAATTGCATTCATATCCAGTAGAAAGACTCAGCTCTAGTTCGATGAGTCCATAAGTTTTCACAGCTTCACAATTGCCGTTTACTTCACTGATCGTAACGGTGTACATCCCTTCCGGTAAATCCGAAATAACATTGGTCGTAGCGCCGGTACTCCATTCAAAGGTAAAATCGTCGGGGTTGCCCGGCACTGTCAATGCAATACTTCCATTAGTGATATTGCAATCCGGGTGATCGACGTCAGATTGAACGGTAAGAGCCAGGTCGTCTTCCTCTACGGTATAAGAAGCAGTCTGAACACAGCCGTTAACATCGGTTACGGTTACCGTATAGACACCGGCATTCAAATCGGAAATATCGGCACCCGCTTCTCCATTGCTCCACTCGTAGGTATATGGGCTCACCCCGCCGTTGACGGCCAGCACTATGTTTCCATCGGGGGTAGCTGTGCAACCATCATCGTTGGTTACCGATCCAATTACTGCAAGGGTTCCGTTTTCGGATTGAAAGGCGGCGTATAACACCGCTCCTGCATCGTCGGTAACGGTCAGGTAATAACTGCCCGGTGTCACTACCTGATCAATGTCCTCGGTCGTTGCCGAAAATCCGTTTGGCCCCGCCCAGTTGTAAGCATATGGTGGTTGCCCCCCTCCAATGGTCAGGTCGAGCTGTCCGGTACCGCCACAACCGCCACCTGCACATCCTCCGGCCAGCGACAACGTATTGTTGGGAGAACCATCTGAAACCACTGAGCCACTCCAAAAACTGGTCGGTATTAGATTGGGAATCGTATTTGGCAATTCTTGAGTTGTTTCAAAAAACAATATGTTTCCATCAAATGAAACAGCCGACGAACTCCCAGTCGAACCCACCACCGAAAAACAGATCTGATAGAGCAGGGCTTCGTCCGGCAAGGTGTTTCCATCCAATTCATTGGAAACAAAGGAGAAAAATGCAACTTCTGCAGAAGTGTTGTTGTGCTGAAGACCTATATCAAACTCATTGGTCACATCGACAAAGTCCAACACATTCGCATTCCAGGTCATAGCGTATTGGAAGGAAGATATGTGATTGAAGTTGCGGGTCGTCACGTCCACGCATACCTCATCCCCAGGGCCGGAAGACCCTTCGTGCGAAGCGATAAACTGAACGCATGCGGAGGTGGGGCTGCCCCCCTGGCAGTTGATATTGATCGGATCGATTACCGCCGAACAACCGGAGTCTTGCCCGGTGACGGTAACGCTGTAAGCCCCCTCCGTCAAACCATTGATACTGCTGGTCAGTGTGCCGGTAGTCACAGCTCCGGTACTCCACTCGAAGGTGTAGACTTGGTCGCCCATTCCGTTGTCGACGAAGAGTTCTGCCTCGCCGGTATTGGGGTCGCAGTTGTAAAAATAAGTGGGAATAAACTCGCCGCTGATGATGGTGGCTTCTCCCGTATCGGTGCAGCCGGAGTTGGTATCGGTAAGGATTACTGTGTAGTAGCCGGGCATCAAATCGTCGAGGTCTTCGGTGGTGGCCCCATTGCTCCAGGCAAAACTGTAATTGCCGGCGTCGTTTACCGAAAGGTCGATGGCTCCGAGCCCGCCCAGGCAGTTGGCAGGTGTTTCCAGAATGGAGAAGTCGACATCGGGGTTGAGAAGTTCGATTTCCCAGGTACTGACCGTGGTACAGCCGTTGTCGTCGGTGATGGTCAGGGTGTAGGTGCCTCCGTCAAGGTTGGTGAGGTCTTCGGTGGTAGCGCCATTGCTCCAAAGAAACGTGTATGGTGGAAAACCATTGTTAGGTGTTATGTCGATGGCGCCGGTGCCGGGATTGTCGCAGTCGTCGTCAGTGAGGTTGGCATCGGCGTGAAAGCCCCAGGTCGACTCGATTGGCCCTACCAGTGCAGTGGTGGTTGTACCGTTGGCGTCGGTCACCAACAGGTCGTAAAAACCATTGGGGCTTCCGGTGGGGATGTATGGAAGGGTTGAGGTAAAGTTGTCGGGGCCGGTCCAGGCGTAGGTGTAGGGAGCTTGTCCTCCGACGGGGTTGACGGAGAGGGCCTGACAGTTGGAAGTAGTCTGGCAGTAGTTGGTCCAGTTGAGTTGAGGATGGGGGCCGGGGCCGAGGTGTACCCCACCGGAGAGGAAGAGGGTTGGGATCAGGGTGGCGCTACCACTATAGATTTCCAATACATAGTCGGGCGAAAAAGCCACCTGTGCAAAGTCGTTTTCCGCTAGGGTGGTGAAACAGAGTTCATATAAGATTGTACCATCAGGGAGGGTACTTGCCACTCCCTGATCGTCAGACCAGCTAAACCGGATGTTTCCAGAAGAAATTTGACTGGATAAACTTTCTTCCAGGCCGGGAGCCAGGACAATCATATCCTGAAAATCCAGTTGTGCTGTATCAATCAGAATGTCAAACTGCATCGCCAATACATCAGTAAAACCATCGGCTACAATCGACACACACACCTCTTCCCCTGGGGCCGTAGCCGACTCCTGCGAAACGGTCAGAGTCAGCAGGCAGGCACGGAGGTGTTGTGGTTGAAATAAAAGAAGAAAAACGAGCAGGGTAAAAAATCGCCAGACGGAGAAGGAGAGGCGGAGGCATAGGGGGTGCGTAGTGATGGGTGATCTCATTGTTTTATTCATGGTATTATGTTCTAAAGTTAGTTTTTTTTGGGCAGATGTCTCAAAATTAAGGCGATCTCCTTTTGGAAAAAAGTACAGATGCAGCCATTTATAGCGATTTTTACGGAAGTAAAATATTCTAAACAACTGGTTATGAAAGAGTTATTATATATCTTTGTAGAAAATTTTTCCCATGCAACGATCGAGAATCCTCCTCATTCTTCGGCAATTGTCGACTAAAGAGCGGACCCGCTTCCGCGAATACGTTTTTTCACCGTTTTTCAACAAAAATAAAAGAGTCCGATCGCTCTGTGTGTATTTGCTGCAATTTGCGCCCTCCTTTCACCACGCCCGGCTCGACCGGGAAGCCGTCCATGCCTACCTGTTTGAAGGTGATCTCTACAACGTAGCCCGGATCAATAATGTCATTTCCGACCTGCTGCAACTACTTTACGGCTATCTGTCACAGCAGCAATTCAGAGCCCGCCCAGCCCTTCAAAAGGACTTGCTATTGGAATCATTGCTCCAAAAAGACCTCCACCAAGAAGTAGAGCGGGTGGCGCACTCCTTTCGGAAAATCCAACAGAACGGCCCTCACCGCCACCACGAATTTTTCCTGCAACAACACCACTACTTCGACAAACTCGATCGGTTTTTTTTCACCAAAGGCGTTCGAACTTTTGATGAAAACCTCCAACTCAAAAACGATCATCTCGACCGGTACTATTTTGTCAACAAATTCCGGATGGCCTGTGATATGGTCAGTAGAAACATCGTCACCAAGTCGCAATACGAATGCCATTTTCTGCCCCTGCTCACCGAACAATTGAAAGCCAGCCCCCAAATGGTGGAGCATACACCCGCCTTGCAGATATATGCCAAAACCCTCCAAATGCTCTGCGAAAACGACTCCGAATCCCACTACCACCAACTCAAACGACTCATACAACAACACGCTTACATTTTCCCTCAGGAAGACCTCCGCATCCTCTACACTTATCTGCTCAACTACGGCATCAAAATGATCAACTCCGGCCACAGCAGCTACTACCGCGAAATGCTCGACGTGTACCAATTGTTGCTCACCGGAGAGGTCATCTTCAAAAATGGACACCTACCCCACTGGACGTTCAAAAACATCTGCACCGTAGGCATCCGCCTTAAAGATTTTGACTGGACCGACCGCTTCATCCAACAATATGCACCCAAAATACTCTCCGAAGACCGCCTCAACGCCGTAACCTACAACCGGGCAGCCCTCTACTACGCCCAAAAAGATTACAAAGCCGCCCTCCAGCAGTTGCACGATGTGGCTTTCACTGACGACAATTACCATCTTGGCGCCAAAGTCATCCAGCTAAAAAGTTACTACGAGCTCAACGAAACGGAGGCGCTCTACGCCCTGGTAGAAGCCTTCAAAAAATTCGTTAGGCGCTCCCGCCAGCTTTCCGACTACCTCAAACCGGCTACCCTCAACTTCGCTAAAATGACCAAAAAGATCGCTCAGCTGAATGCTCAAAAATCACTGATCAAACAAGCGGATTGGCTCCAAAAACGATCTGAGCTCCAGGATCAAATGGAATCGTTAAAACCCATTTCCAATAAGGATTGGTTGGAGGAGGTGCTGGGGCCTAGGGGATAGGAGTGACTGGGCGCAAAACACAGGTAAAACGAATACTATTCCCTCCCCTCCAGCCTGCCCAGCCATCCCAGCACATCAATATTGGCGATGCGCCAGGAGTCCACCATGTCGAACAGTGGCAAGGTGTAGCGGGTTTGTTTGCCGACGTTTTGCTGGATCACCTCGACGTAGTTGGCGCCCACTTTGGTGACGATGGCAATGTGGCCGAAGGGATTGTTGTCTTCTCCTTTGAATACCATGATGTCGCCGGGCAGTGGTTTGGCCGAACTGGGATTGCGAAACTGATGAAGACCTCTGGCAGTATTGAAGCCACCATCGCGGAGGGTAGGCATAAAAAAGTCGATGGCGTGGCCCCAGGGATCGGGCATTTTGTGCTGGTAGGTTTGATAGTAGTAGCGTTTGACGAATTCGACGCATTGCCACTTCAGGCCGAGGTTGTAGCCGTCGGAGGTGATGTGGCGGCCGTGGGTGTTCCGGATCTGGCCATTGTAGTAGACGGCTACTCCGTTGAAACGGTCGATGACCGTGCCTACCTGGGGTTCTGTTCTTTTTGTTGGAAGGGTTGCTTTTTTTTGTTCCAGTGCGCCCAGTTGTCCGCCGGGGTGGGGGTCGTGTTGCTCGCCGGGGTCGGTACATCCCAACAAAAAAATCAGGGCAAGTAACGGCCGCAGCAAGGGGGTCCTATCAAGCATTGTGGTGTGTGTTTATCGGGTGTCGTAAAGTTAGTTTTTCAAAAATGGGTTTTACTTACTATATCAATGCCGTCTTTGTTGCCAGGTGGTTTTTGCTGAATTCCTTCAAATGTTCTGCCAATGTTAAGGTTTTTGAGCCCGGTTTGCCATCGGCCACCGGCTGTTGATCGATGCGGGTCACGGCCAATACCCCTTTGGTAGTGCTCGTGATGAAAGCCTCTGCCGCTTCCCGCAATTCGGTGAGGGTAAACAGCCGCTCCTCCACCGGCATCACCTTTTCAGCCAGGGGCAGGAGCTTGTTGCGGGTGATGCCTTTGAGGACGTTGCCTGTGGAGGTGACCAACCGACCATCCTGGGTGATGATGAACAAATTGGCCCGCGAAGTTTCGGATACAAAATCGTTGAAATGGTAGAGCACGTCGTCGGCCCCAATGTCGCGTAGTCGTTCCTGCAAGGCCACTGGCACCAGATAATTGGTCGACTTCACCTCCGGCAGGTCGCGCTGGTAATTGTGCAACATCAGATGGATGCCCTGGGCGTACAACTCCGGCCCGGGGATGGCATACCGGTGCTGGAGGATCAGGCAATTGCAGGTGCCCGAAGGGGTGTACCCATCGTCGGCATAACCACCAGTGAGCAGCAGTCGGATACCGGCATCGGCTATTCCATTGGCTTTTACGAGGTCGGCCACTTGCCCAACGAGTTCCCTTTCGGTAAATGGCACCTCCATTTTCAATTGCGCCGCAGAGCGAAAAAACCGCTGGATGTGCTCCGACATAAATACCGTTTTTCCTTCCCGGATGAGGAAGTAGTCGAATATCCCGTAACCCCGCAACAGCCCCAGATCGCTGATCTGAAGTACCGACTGGGCGGAAGGAGTTACCTGTCCGTTGACGCATTGAAAAGGTAGCATGGGTAGCCGTTTTTTGGTTTGGTCAAAAGCGTGCGCAAGATACGTATTTTGGTTGATATGTTGATCCCGAAACGAGTGTTTTGGTGTTTTGGTGTTTTGGTGTTTTGGTGTTTTGGTGTTGTGGTGTTGTGGTGTTCCCGAAACGAGTTCGGGACAGGTTTGGTGTTTTGGTGTTCCCGAAACGAGTGTTTTGGTGTTTTGGCGTGCCTATGCAGGGCTGTCGCCTGCATGGCGCGCGTGAAGGCGTAACGAAGTGGAGTCCCCCGTAGCAAGTCCGGGGCAGGCTCCCGAAACGAGTTCGGGACAAGTTCTACACTCACTTCGTTCCGGTAGCCGACAGGTAGATTTGTTGATTTGCCAAATGGATCAAGATACGTCGGCCAGAGGCCGTAACCCAAATCGGCCAACCAGCAAAGCTGCTGGCCAGCCTTTCGCTCGTCCATCCATAGTAGACTGCACAAGGCACTTTTATCATTAGTTCCACGGAAAACAAATTTTTATCTATTTTGCAGCGGTCTAAATATTCTTTCTATGAAAAACCCGGTTCTTTTTCTGTTGCTACTGTTGTGGAGTTGTACGGCTCCCTCTCCTCCTCCGGCCAGCGTCAACAGTTACTGTCTGATCCCAATGCCGTCGGCCATCATTCCGCGGAGCGGTGAAATGCTGCTTCATGCGGACTGCCGGATAATAGTCGAAAACAATGGTTTTACAAATCCCGCCGACTTTTTGCGAAAGCAACTCAATGAACACACCGGCCACGCTCTGACCATCGAAGAGGAAGGCCCCGATAAAGATGCCATCGTATTTCGGCTCAACGACGATATTAATCACCCGGAGGGGTATCGACTCACCGTCAGCCCCTACGATGTGCTCATTGAGGCCGCTGAACCAGCTGGCGCCTTCTACGCCGTGCAAACCTTGTTACAATTGCTTTCAAAAGATGATTCAAACAATACGCACACGATTGCTGGTGTCCATATTGAAGATGCGCCCCGTTATTCCTACCGGGGGATGCACCTGGATGTGTGCCGCCATTTTTTTCCGGTGAGTTTCATCAAAAAATACATCGACTTGCTGGCTATGCACAAACTGAACCGCTTCCACTGGCACCTGACCGAAGACCAGGGCTGGCGCATCGAAATCAAACAGTATCCGAAGCTGCAAGAGGTGGCGGCTTACCGAAAGGAAACCCTTGTGGCGCATTACAGCGACCAGCCCCACCAGTTTGACGGTCAGCGTTATGGCGGCTATTATACGCAGGAGGAAGTGCGCGACATTGTGGCCTATGCGCAGGAGCGGTACATCACGGTGATCCCGGAAATCGAAATGCCGGGGCACTCGTTGGCAGCACTGGCAGCTTACCCCGAACTGGGATGCACCGATGGCCCATTCGAGGTGGCGACCAAATGGGGGGTTTTTGAGGAGGTATACTGCCCCAAAGAAGAAACCTTCACTTTTTTGGAGAATGTTTTGACGGAAGTCATGGCGCTGTTCCCTTCGGAGTACATCCACATTGGCGGCGATGAATGCCCCAAAACGGCCTGGAAAAACAGCGCCTTTTGCCAAAAACTGATGCGCGAAAAAGGACTGAAAGACGAAAATGAATTGCAGAGCTATTTCATCCGGCGCATCGAAAAATTCCTCAACGGGCATGGCCGACAGATCATTGGCTGGGACGAAATACTGGAGGGCGGACTGGCTCCCAACGCCACGGTGATGTCGTGGCGCGGCACCAGGGGAGGCATCGAAGCGGCACGCAGTAAACACCCTGTTATAATGACTCCCACTTCGCATTGCTATTTCGATTATTACCAGTCGAGGTCGGCCGACGAGCCGCTGGCCATCGGTGGGTTTTTGCCGTTGAAAAAGGTGTATCAGTTTGAGCCTACTCCCGAAGAGTTGACCGAGGAGGAGGCCTCCTACATCCTGGGTGCGCAAGGCAATGTGTGGACGGAGTACATCCGCACGCCGGAGCAGGTGGAGTATATGGCGTTTCCCAGGGCGGTCGCACTGGCGGAGGTCAATTGGTCGCCTTCGGCTGCCCGGGATTACGACGATTTTGCCGAAAGGCTGGCCCAACACCTGCAGCGGCTGGACCGGTACGATGTCCATTACGCCAACCATCTTTTTGAGGTCAACCACCAATTGACGGCTACCGATAATGGCCTGGAGCTGCGCCTGAATTCCCGCGCCGACGATGGCAAAATATATTATACCCTCGATGGCCACGAGCCGGGCGCCAGCGCTACGCCCTATGAGCATCCGATTCCCCTGACCGAAAATACCCATCTCAAAACGGTGGTGTACAAAAACGGAAAAATGCTGAGCCGGGTGCAGGAGCTCTATTTTCGGTTGCACAAAGCTGTCGCTAAAAACATTGTGCTTACAAAACCACCGCATCCCAGCTACAATATGGGAGGCAAATCGGCACTTGTGAATGGCCTGGTGGGTAGCGACGACCGCTATGGGGACGGCGAATGGCTGGGATGGTCGGGCGACGATTTTGAAGCGGTCATCGACCTGGGTTCGGCGCAGGCGGTTAGCCGCATTGGCCTTCGGTTTTACAATGGGAACGGTCAATGGATCTATTTGCCCCGGGAGGTGGAAGTGCTGGCCTCGCCCAATGGCCGACAGTTCAGGAGCGTGGTCAGGCGGTCTTTGCCACCGGGTTTGTCGAAGAAGGTAGTGCCGGTAGTCATCGAGCCGGAGGATTTAACTACGCGGTATTTGAAGATACGGGCGGTCAACCACGGTGTCATAGCGGAAGGGCGCCAGGGGGCGGGGCATGCGGCGTGGCTGTTTGTTGATGAGGTGGTGGTGGAGTGATAGTTGGCACACCTGGTTGTTTGTGCAGATAGTCGTATATTCTTAATGCAAATCAGGAGTTAAATTCTATTTTGAGAAGTCAGAGGTCAGACTTCCCTCTAACGTAGCTAACGCGATTGAGGGGAAGCCTGACCTCTGACAATTCTAAAAGGCACCGTTCAATCCCTGATTCACATTTTTGTTTTTTTATAGTTTGATGATCCTTTCCACAACGTAACTGAACTCGCTTTGCAGCTCGATAAAATAGGTGCCCGGAGGCAATGCTTCTAAGTTAAGGGTAGCTTGTTTCTGATTGATCTGTCTGGTAAGAAGCAAATCTCCAGTAATGGAACGCAACTTTAGTGACAGCGATCTTTGCCCGGACTGTTCCAGATGGAAGAACTGTTTGGTTGGGTTAGGGAATATTTTTATGGTGATTGCCTCTGATTCTTTGGTACTGATGACTAGGTCTTCTCCGTCACAATCTTCGTCGATGCCATTATTGGGGATTTCGGTGGCGTCGGGGTTGATATCAGGGTTGGTATCGTCGCAGTCTACGTCGGAAGTAAATCCGTCCTGATCCTGATCTAAGAGAACTTCGATTCTACTGTCAATATATATAAAAGAAGGAAATGAGCTGCTAGCAAAAGCTTCCCTGAATAATTGAATGTCGGAACCGTCGAGGTTGCAGCGGTAGATCGAAGAATCAAAACTATTCATCCAGTATATTTTGCCTTCTATTTCATCGATGGCCAATTCCGGTAATCCATCCAGTCCCGGGGCACTACCCAATATCTCGATATTGTCCCCCTCGATCGTACTCCGGTACAATTGTCCATTATTTGTCCAGTAAAGCTGGTCGGTTGTATTGTTGATGGTAATTGATTTTGCGTCAAATAGATCTGTGGAAATGATCTCTTCCACATTGTCTCCATTTAAATCACAGCGAAAGATCAAGTCAGGTCCTCTATCCAAAAAATAGAGTTTTTGACTGGAAAAATGAATATCCAGGGAGATTATGTGACCTCCGCCGCCGTACAAGGTTTGTTTGTTAGAGCCATCGGGATTGGCAAAAACAATATCTGTATTGGGAGAAATCCATATAATTTTTTGATTGATGCTGTCAAATTGTATGTCCATTGCGTCTGTTTCATCTTCAAGGATCATCTCCATGTCTTCTCCATTAAATTTGGAATAGCTAATTGTGTTTTTCGCCCAGTCAGTCAAGTACAGGAAATCGTTTTGATAATCAATGGCAATTCCGCTGGGCCGTACATAATTATAAAAAACAGGGATCGGTTTGCCCGGTTGTTACGTCCATTTTTTCTCAAAGAAGCGCCAGTGGAAAAAATTTCTTTATAGTATA
This sequence comes from Saprospiraceae bacterium, assembly GCA_965222105.1. GTDB lineage: Bacteria > Bacteroidota > Bacteroidia > Chitinophagales > Saprospiraceae > CALGLS01. Next base: position 63,040 of record CBDCTQ010000038.1, read on the forward strand.
ATTCGTCCGCTTCTTCATTTTTTAATAACCAAATTATACTGGAACCGGTCATTGATGGATAGGTGATCGTATTGGAGCCATCCAGATCACTGATAAGAAGGAACCCTTCATCATTGATATTGGAATAGTATATTTTTCCATTTTGTGGATCCAGAACGAAGTTGTGAAATCCGGGATCTGAAGATGGCGTAATTTGCTCAAAACCAGAACCGTCATAATTGCATCTGTAAATCTGGTTGAAGTCCGAGAAATAAATTCTTTGATTGACCCGATCTATTCCGAAATCACTTATAGAGTTCTGTAGAGGAGGAAATTCTACATACGCGGACCCGTCAAATTTTGATGACACAATATTATTGTTAATGCCTCTCCAAAATAAACGTTCTTCTGGGATATCAAAAACGATTCTGGTGAGTTCGGCAAAAGCGGCATAGCCGAATATTTCAATGGTTTCATCGTCGATGTATTTTCTGTAAATGGTGGAGTCACCATCTGTCCAATAAAGGTGATCTGAGCTATTGTCGAAATACAAGGACTTGACCGTATGATCCAAAACAAATTCTTCAATATAGCCAAAGTTGGTATTGTAAATGTTCACCTTGTTGGCTTGTGAACACCAAATTCTATCATTCGCGGCACTAATGGTCCAACTGGAGATGTTAAAGTTTTGAAACGCAATACCGTATTCCGACGAATCTGAATTAACCTTGTGAATGGTACTATAGCCGATATAATAAAGCGTAGATTGGGATTGGGAAACATTGCCTGCAAGCAATAGAATTAAGAAGATAATAGCTAATCTCATTTTGAAGAAATTTTATGGTTTCCAAATTAATACCTCTTAGGAGCTGGTTCTGTATGTGTCGGGGTTTAAAATGGTTACTGCTGGGAGAGAAGATTTTTTGAAGGTCAAATCCTCCAATGCAAAAAATCGGGATCGGGGTTCAAATTGAGAATTACTGGATAACTACTGAAAAAAAACGGGCAAAACCACTCCCGTTTTACCAATATTCTTTAATTTAGAGTTTAGAGCAGGCCTAAAACAGATATTACACATCGGCTGTGGCGGGGGTCACTGCACGTCACATGTGTTAAATATTTTATGTAAATATATTTCGAGTTTTAATCCAATTTTTTCCAAACATTCAAATTTTGCTTTATGAGAAAACAAATCTTTACCCTTGCATTTTTATTGTTATGTAGCCTGGCACTGGTAGCACAAACCAGCGACTACGTGGTGCAGGTAGCCGCTTTCGACACCAAGGTATCGCTCAATTATTTCAATGGGTTGAACGGCGTTTATCACATGGAAGACCACAATAACATTCACAAATACTACATCAGCGGGTTTACCGACAAATCGGCTGCCGACGCCTCAGCTCAAAATGCCCGCAACCTGGGGTACAATGCCTACGTGATCAATATGGCGGAAGTGCGCAGTGCCTGCGCGTTGGCCTGCGGCATGGTGGTGGACCCCACCAAGGGTGCGATCTATCTTTTTTGATTTCGACAAATCGTATCTGCGCAGTGAGTCCAGGCAGCAACTCAACCTGTTGTATACCATTCTGTTGCAGCATCCGGAATACAACGTAGAGCTGAGCGCCCACACCGACGCCAAAGGCTCGCTCGACTACAACAAGGCTCTGTCAATTCGCCGCGCCAATGCTGCCAAGGATTTTCTTATTGCTAAAGGATTGTCAGCAAGCCGGATCACCGTCAGCACTTTTGGTGAAAACGCACCCATCGCAAAAAATGTGATTAATGGTCACGACACGCCACAAGGCAGACAATACAACCGCCGCGTGGAATTGATCGTACACAAATCTTCCGGTGCGATAGCACCAGTGGTGGAGGCAATCGAGGTGCCGGATAATTTGAAGCAGTGATTTGCTGATTTGCCGATTTGCTGATTTGTACCCATGAAGGACTGTCGCCTACATGGAAAAGCGTGAAGGCGGAAATTAGTGGAGTCCCCGTAGCAAGTCCGAGACGGGCTTCGCGGTGCTGATTATTGAATTCGACTATGCTCACGGCGGTGATTTCGACTACGCTCATTCACCGCGGTGAGCTATTGTTTTACACAACCGTTCCGGGTCAGTTGGTTTTGTAAAACGGGATAAACCAATTTCTCTTCTCTTCTTCTTCGTTTCGGTGTTCGGCTTCTATTTGGAGGATGTGGCGGCCGACCGAAATGGAATTCAAAGGAATATAAGTTTGATAGCCTTGTTCTTGATTGTGGGGGTGGTTGCGGTAGTTAAATTCTATACCGGCTTGTTTGACCTCGTCGATGTAGATGGTGTAAAAGCGGCTGGCGCAATCACTCCGGAACTTACTCCTGTTGATGTCGTTTTCCCGGATGGATAGGGAGTCCACTGTATTGTATTTGCCGCAAAATGCCCGGAGGAAACGCTGTTCTCTTTTGGGGCCGGGAATGAATAATTGTAGGTGATTTTTTTCAATAACTTCGGATTGGATGACAGGGAGTAATAAATAATTTCGGTGAACTTCGTCCAGATAATTTTCGCGCCTCACCTTGTCGGGATGGTCGTTTATACTAAAATTAGAGTCGGCTTTAAAGTACCGGGAAACTTTTGCGTACCTTGGGATAGAGACAAAAACACTAAGAGTTATGATCAGGATCATCCCAATCAAAAAAGTAGCCGTTGCGACGTTGGTTCGGATTGTCATCATGATGTATGTCATCGGGCGATAGGCCAACGACATCATCGTTTTCCCAAATGCTTTGTTAATGGGATAAGCATACTTCTTTGCAAAGGGAGATTCCTTCTTTGCACCGTTTGTAATATAATAAATAAAAAAGGTAAATATGTAAAATACGACTATTATGCCGTATCCAATGTAGGAAATCGTTTGGGCATCGATGAAATGACTTAAAACTTCGGAGACTGCAATAAATACAACAATCCAAAAGCTGATGCTAATCAACATCAGTGCCAGGCAACATAAAATCGAAAAAATGACACTACACAATTTATCCAATTCCAACGAATATTCCGATAAGCTGGGGAATTCTTTCTTCAGCCGAGTCAGGTAATGGTCAGCAAATGCTTTGTTGTCAATGTTGATACCTTCAGGATATGCAGAACTCAAACCCAGAAATCCTGCCCACAGAATGCGCAGAACCAAATGAGCAATGAAGCTGTAAATAATGATGGCTTGAGCTCCGTACAGATACAAAAAGACAAATTCCAAAATACTCAGTACCCTGTCGTTGAATTGGTAAAGCGACCATTCTGCCAAGCCATCCAAATAGCTCCCCAGAGAAATAGAACCATATATCGCCAACCCCGAGGCAATCAACTCTGCCTGCCAGGACTGAGCTTCCAACGCTTGTAGCCAGGCCGGTTTTTTATTTTCCATTTGAAGAATTTGCGATTATTAGCAACCCGCCAAAGGTATAAAAAGTAACAGAAAAAGAGAGATGATTGTTAGTCAAAACAGTGTTCATGCCCGCCAGCCGTAGAGCATAAGTTCTTCCTCATCATTGGGTATAAAAGTAAGTTTTTCGAATTGGAAGCCGAGTTTTTCCAGAAGTTTTTGCGAGTCAAAATTGTCTTTGGTCGTGATGGCGCAAAGCCGGGTGAGGTGGAAGACGTTTTCGGCAGCTTCTTTTAGTTTGGCGGCAGCCTCGAAAGCATAGCCTTGTTTTTCGTGTTGGGGGAGGAAGGCAAATCCGATGTCCACATCCTCCAATCCTTCGCGGGCATAGAGGCCGCAGGTGCCGAGTTTTTCATTGTCTGACAATCGGATAATGGTGTAGTTGGAGTAGCCTTTTTCGCTGAGTTGGGGGAGCATTTTTTCCTGGATGTATTTTTCGGCATCTGGTATGGAGCGGACTTTCCGGTCGCCGATGTATTTATGGAATTTGGGGGTGTTGAGGAGTTCGAGGATGAAGGGAGCGTCATCCACTGTGGTGGGCCGGAGGTGGAGGCGGTCGGTTTGAAAGGTTTTGTAGTTCATGTAGTTGTGTTGTTGGCTCAAAACTTATTTTTCCACATCATCGATTCCACCGGGCGGGTGGTGCGGGCATTGTATTTGGCGTTGGATTTTTTGTTGTAGTAGTTTTCGATCTCCCCATTTACTTCAAAGTAGATCAACTGGCCGATGGGCATACCGCCGTAGATCCTAACAGGTTGTACACAGGATATTTCCAATGTCCAGGTGTTGCAAAAACCCACATCGCCCTTGCCAGCGGTTGCGTGGATGTCGATGCCCAGCCGCCCCACACTCGACTTGCCTTCCAGGAAGGGCACGGTTTGGTGGGTTTCGGTGTACTCTTCGGTCACGCCTAAATAGAGTATTCCCGGTTGGATGACGTAGCCTTCTTCCGGAATTTCGATCTCGGAAATGGTATTGTGTACACGGGCGTCGAGGGTTCTGTTTTGATACACAGCCAGGTGCTTGCTGAGGTGTACATCGTAGGAGTTGGTGCCGAGGCACTCTCGCCGGAAGGGTTCTATGACGATGTCGCCACGTACGACGGCTTCCAGGATTTTTTTGTCGGAGAGGATCATGGGGTAAAGATAGGAAATGAACGGAGGAATTTTTAGTTTGACTGTAGTAGGGTATGGCAAACATCTTATTTTTTACTATTTGGATGCTCTGCACCTGCAAAGCCCCCAACTTTCTTTAAAAAGTAAAAACCCCTCCTTACCTTAGCCTCTCAAAACAGCAGCACCATGCCCCTAACCCTGCACAAAACTATTTTCCCGCAAGGAGAGCTAGGCCTTTGGCACATCCAGGAGGAGGAGGTGTTCTTCCTGGAGCAGTTGCAGCTCAGTCGTCGCGAAGAGGAGTACATCGCCGGAGTGAAAGGCCACCGCCGACTGGAGTGGCTGGCCAGCCGACTGCTACTGCACCAGATGTCGGGCCGGAAAAAGCGCAGTGAATGCCTCAAAGACGAAAACGGCAAGCCCTTCCTGGTCGATTCGCTGTACGACATTTCCATCAGCCATTCGCGCCAATATGCCGCCGTCATTGCCGGGCCACAAGCCGTAGGGGTCGACATCCAAAAAATAGTGCCCAAGATAGAGCGCATCGCCCATAAGTATATGCGCGACGAAGAAACAGCCAGCCTCCAACCCGCCTCCCGCATCGAACACCTGCACGTGTACTGGGGCGCCAAAGAGTGCCTTTACAAAGCCTATGGCCGCCGCCAACTCGATTTTAAAGAGCATATTTTTGTCAATCCCTTCTCCTACGATGTTACTAATGGCGTCTGTTCCGGTTATTACCGAAAAGGAGATGATTACAAGGCTTTTCAGCTAAAATACGAGATGGCTGCAACGGATTATTTGTTGGTGTATGCCGTGGAGGACGGCTTGTTGCTGGCTTCTAATAACTGAGAAATGGCAACTTGATTATTATGAAGAGACCTTCTATCAAAAAAATAAAAGCCTATAACCAGATATTGATATCAATTGCCGGAACAATAGGGCTACTCTTTTTGTTATGCATGGGCATTATTTTAATCGTCGAAGAATGTAATTTATATTTCGATGACTATACGCCGACGCCTTCTGGAATCATCGCTACCCAGCAAACAGATAGCCTGCTTAACGATAGTATTCGTAGACAAGTAATTGCCTTTCAGAAAATTGAACTGATCTAGATCAAAAAGTGCTAAAAACGATGGTTCCCCCAGCCCTTTTTAGGCTCGCTCGAAAAATAAGTTCCCGCTATCTTTGAAACATCGTGCAAATAAGCGATTGATAGTGAGCGTTTTGTGCGATGTTTCAAAGATTCAAAAAAGGGAAGTTATTTTTTGAGCTTTACTTAATGAGTTGCAAGGACGCCTGGAAGGAAGATAACCATACGCTACCCCCCATTCATTCAATCGTAAATCTATGAAATTCACCCTAGGCCTGATAACCGGCATCGCCCTAAGTTCCCTCTTCTTCCTTTGGTACACCAAAACCAAACTAACTATCCCCAACAACAATCCTACACAACTAGTAGAATCATCCCAAACAACACCCAACACCTCCCCAGCCGATGACGACTTCGCCGACTTCTACCATCAATTCCACTACGACAGCCTCTTCCAACTCCGGCACATCATCTTCCCCCTCGAAGGCATCCCACCCCGCGACAGCACCGGCAGCATACCCGACCACTTCCGATGGCAAAAGGAATCATGGGTCATCCACCGACCATTCAACGATCAGGATGGCAATTTCGTACAGGAATTTACCAGAGTAGGATCCAACATGGTGGTCGAACAAATTCAAGACACCGGCGGCAACTTCGGTATGCAACGGCGCTTCGCCCGCATCGGTGACGAATGGCACCTGATCTATTATGCTGCTATGAATCAACTGGCACAGGAATAGCTTAGAAGCCGGCCAGAAGGCCGGGCACCAATGAGGATCATCGCTGTTCGCCACGCTGTTTCGGCTATGCTCAACCAGCCCGGTTGTCCCGCCAGGATGGAATCAGCAAATCATTCATTAGCAAATCAATAAACCCGCCGCCCCAACAAATACTTCTTCACATAATCGGCAATCCCTTCTTCCAGACTAAAAAATTTGGAGCGATACCCCGCTGCTCGCAACTTACCAATATCGGCTTCGGTAAAGTACTGATAATTCTTTCGGATGTCCTTAGGTGTGTCGATATATCGGATGTTGGCTGGCAGCCCCATAGCCTCAAAGGTCAGCCGGGTGAGGTCTTCGAAGGAGCGGGCCTTACCCGTGCCTACGTTGTAGATGCCGCTGGCAGGTCGCTTGCCTTTCAGCCCTTTTCTGTAAAAAAAATACAACACTTTGATTACATCTTTGACGTAGATAAAGTCACGCGACTGCTGCCCATCGGCGATGCCTTTTTTGTGCGATTTGAAAAGCTGCATCTCCTCTGTTTTCCGGATCTGCTGGACGGCATGGAACACCACCGATGCCATCCGCTTTTTGTGGTATTCGTTGGGGCCGTAGACGTTGAAAAATTTCAGTCCTGCCCAAAACGGAGGGATCGATTCCTGCTCCAATGCCCAGCAGTCAAATTGATGCTTCGACTGGGCATAAGCGTTCAGCGGCTCCAGGTCGCGGATCAGTTGGTGGTCGTCGCTGTAGCCGGAATTCCCATTGCCGTAGGTGGCGGCACTGGAAGCGTAGACCAACGGAATTTGATGAAGGGTACAAATATTCCAGATGGCTTTGGAATACTCCAGGTTGAGCTCCCGAAAAACGGCCTTATCGGCCGAGGTCGTATCGGTGCGGGCCCCTAAATGAAATACGAATTCAATCTGCGGTGCGATCTTCTCAAAAGAGTCCAGAAAAATATCGCGGTGTATCCACTCCCGTATGAACTTATTTTGAAGGTTGACCTCTTTGTGGTCTTTGTAGAAGTCGTCGACCACCAATACATCGAAGGTATGTCCCTTCTCATTGAACTGGGTGACTAAGGCACTGCCTACAAAACCTAATGCTCCTGTTATTACGATCATATTTTATTCTGCTAAAGCCTACCGGTTTCCGGCAGGTTTAAATGAGTGCTTTTTAAAAGCTCCACCAACAACAACAAAACACTTCCATCAGTCCACCTCCTCCATATAACTTTCAATAGGCGGACAAACACAGATCAGGTGCCGGTCGCCATAAGCATTGTCGATGCGGGCCACGGTTACCCAAAATTTATGGCTGTGCCGCAACCATTCCAATGGATAGGCCGCTTTCTCCCTAGTATAAGGCAGCGCCCAGTCGTCGGAAGTGACTTGCTGGAGCGGATGCGGAGCATTGACCAATACATTTGAGTCGGCGTCGGCATCGCCGCGGGCAATTTCATCGATCTCCCCACGGATAGCCAACAATGCTTCTACAAAACGATCCAGCTCGGCCTTGCTTTCGCTTTCGGTAGGCTCTATCATAATGGTGCCAGCCACCGGAAACGACAAGGTGGGGGCATGAAATCCGTAGTCGATCAACCGCTTGGCCACATCTTCGGCGCTGACGCCCACGGCTTTGAATGGCCGGAGGTCGACGATGAGTTCATGGGCCGACCGCCCTCGCTCACCGGTGTACAAAATACGGTAATCATTCTCCAGCCGCGCCTTGAGGTAATTGGCACTGAGGATGGCGTATCGGGTGGCTTTGGTCACTCCTTCCCGACCCAGCATTTTGATGTAGGCATATGAAATCAACAATATGCTTGCGCTGCCCCAGGGAGCGGCCGATATGGCGGTGATCCCTTTTTTGCCGCCGGTTCTCACCTGGGTGTGTCCGGGCAGGAAGGGCGCCAGTTTTTTGTTGACACAAATGGGTCCCATACCTGGCCCGCCACCACCATGCGGGATGCTAAACGTCTTGTGCAGGTTGAGGTGGCACACATCAGCGTCGATGGCACCCGGGCTGGTGAGTCCCACCTGGGCATTCATGTTGGCGCCATCCATATATACCAAGCCTCCGTTTTTATGCACGATCTTGCAGACCTCCTTTATTGATGTCTCGAAAACGCCGTGGGTCGATGGATAGGTGACCATCAGAGCGGCCAGCTTTTTTTTGTGTTCTTTGGCCTTGGTTTTGAGATCGGTCAGGTCGATGTTGCCTTTGTCGTCGCAGGCCACTACCACCACTTTCATACCGGCCATGACGGCGGAGGCGGGATTGGTGCCGTGGGCCGAGGAAGGGATCAGGGCGATGTTGCGGTGATGGTCGCCGACAGCATCATGATAGGCTTTGATGGTCATCAGACCCGCAAATTCGCCCTGGGCGCCGGAGTTGGGCTGGAGGGAGCAGGCAGCAAAGCCAGTGATCTCGCAAAGCCAGTTTTCCAGTTCGGAAAAGATCTGTTGATAGCCTTTGGTTTGGTTGAGCGGCGCGAAGGGATGGACGTTGGCAAATTCGGGCCAGCTCACCGGTATCAGTTGGGTGGCGGCGTTGAGCTTCATGGTACAGGAACCCAGCGGGATCATCGAATGTACCAGCGAAAGGTCTTTGTTTTCGAGACTTTTGAGGTAGCGCATCATCTCCGTTTCGGTGTGGTAGCTATTGAATACCGGATGGGTGAGGTAGTCGGAGCTACGCGCCAGCCGCTTGGGAATTTTCAATGCTTTGGGAATCGACAGGCGGGTGAGTCGTTTGTGTCGTTTCGCTTTCGCAAAAATATTGGCGATGTCTAACAATTCATTTACGGAAACGGTTTCGTCGAGGCTGATCTGTATGGAGTTGGCGTTGTAATGGAAGTTGAACCCGGCAGACAATGCTGCTTTTTTAATGCTGGCTTTTTGGGATTTGCTGACCTCAATGCAGAGGGTATCGAAAAAGTAATTATTTTGCTGAGCAAATCCGATCTTCTTCAATGCGTTGTGAAGGGCTTGCGCCAAACCATGTACCCGTCGGGCGATGCCTCCGATGCCCTGGGGGCCGTGCCAGACAGCGTACATACCGGCCATGATGGCGAGGAGGGCCTGGGCGGTGCAGATATTGGAAGTGGCTTTTTCGCGGCGGATGTGCTGTTCTCGGGTTTGGAGAGCCATGCGGAGGGCGCGGTTGCCGAGCCGGTCGACCGATACACCGATGATGCGCCCTGGTATTTGTCGTTTGAAGGATTCTTTAGTGGTGAAATAGGCAGCATGCGGGCCACCATAGCCCATAGGCACACCGAATCGCTGTGTGTTGCCCACAACCACGTCGGCCCCCCACTCTCCGGGAGGAGTGAGCAGAGCCAGGCTCAACAGGTCGGCTGCCACCGCCACGTAGATGCCGTTAGCGTTGGCCCTTTCGGCGAAAGCCCGATAATCCTCCACTACCCCATTGGCCGCCGGATATTGCAGGAGGACACCAAAGGTTTTGTCGGTAAATCGGTAGTTGCGCCAGTCGCCTTTCACGATGCGGATGTCCAGGGGCTTGGCGCGGGTTTTCAGCACGTCGATGGTATGGTCAAAGACCTCAGAGGAAACGAAAAACTCGTTGGCCTGGTCTTCCGGTTGTTTGTTGCGGCGGTTTTTCAGGTTGTAAAACATGGCCATGGCTTCGGCAGCGGCGGTGCCTTCGTCGAGGAGGGAGGCATTGGCGATGGGCAGGCCGGTGAGGTCGCTGAGCATGGTCTGGTAGTTGAGCAGGGCTTCAAGCCGCCCCTGCGATATCTCGGCCTGGTAGGGGGTGTACTGGGTGTACCATCCGGGGTTTTGGAATATGTTGCGCAGCAGTACCGACGGTGTGACGGTGCCGTAGTAGCCCTGCCCGATGAGGGAGCGAAACGGCTTGTTCAGAGCTGCCGTTTGGCGGAGCTGCGTCAGGTATTCGTGTTCGGAAACGGCTGCGGGGAGGCGTAGTTTTTTTGACAGGCGTATATTTTTGGGAACGGTTTGATCGATGAGTTGGTCCAGGGATTTGGCGCCAACGGCAGTCAGCATCTCGTCGAGATCGGCGGGTTGGATGCCGATGTGGCGCCGGTCGAAAGTGTCACTGGCGACAGTATTGCTCATAATGTTTGAAGGTTGTTTGTTTGAAAGATCTATCAGGTTACAATCGGCCGACAAGTTACGGCTTTACCATTGATTTTGCGGTGTCTTTGACGGCAGAAAAATGAATAGAAATGTTGATTTGAGGCAAGTGCTGAATTTTTCAGCCGGTTTGACCTAAAAACTCCAGCATTATCCTTAATTTTAACGGTGGCTTGGAAGCATTCGGTGCAAATTCCAAATTGATGACAACCTAAAAAAGCTATGAATATGTTTTCCACTACCTTATTGCTGGAGCCCGACATCACGGGTTTTGCCTACGACAGTTGCCTGTACCTTTCCTGGTTTTTTATACTACTGGTCCTGTTCTGTGAAGGGCATAGGAGGCGATACCCTATTGCGGCCTGGATGCTGTGCATCGCCCTCATCATCAGTATATCCATTTTGGGTAGCCGACTGGCGACATTCGATTGGGCGGCCTGGCAACACTGGTGGGAAGAGGGTGTATTCCCGGAGGGTGACCACCGGTCTTCGATCGCGGCGCTGTTGTTTTTTCTGTTGGGTCTTTTGATGGTTCGCCGGGGGGTGGGCTTCAGGGCACCGATGTTGGTTGTCTTTGCATTTGTGTTGCCGGTATTGGTGATAGTGCGGCGGCTGGGGTGTTTGCTGACGGGGTGCTGCTATGGCCTCCCCACGGAGTCGGGCTGGGGGATTGTGTATACAGGGCCATCGCTGATCCAGGAACGCCATTTGGCAAAAGCCCTGGTGGCGTCATCCGACCATTGCAGTGCGGCGGTCCATCCGGTGCCTTTGTACTTGATGATTGGTGCTGTGGTGTGTGGATTGGTGCTGTGGGGTTGTAGAGGGCGTTTTCGCCAAAGCGGGAATTTGACGTTGCTGTCATTTGCACTATTATTGGGTTTTCGTTTTTGGATCGAATTTTTCCGCGATCCGGCTACCAACCATCAATTAGGGGGGTGGTGGCTGGGATTGAAGGAGGTGCAGTGGGTGTTGCTGGTCAGTGTGTTGCTACTGGTGGTGGCCATATGGGCTCGGGAGAGACGTGCCAGACGAATTGCATCAAACCTTTCCTTCCAACAAGTCTTTTACAAATTCCCCTCAGCAACGCGCCTGATATGGGTAAATGTATTGTTGGCCGGGTTCGTTTTTTGGATGCAGGAGGGGTTTACCTTTGCGGAAAAAGCGAGCATTCACTGTTTTCTGTTGTTGTCGTGGGTCGCAATGGGGAGGCTGCTTTTTAGGGAAACCACAACACCAACCCCGAACAAATGGCAGGTCAGCTTGGTAGCCGCCATCGCATTTGGCCTGATGAGCCAAACCTATCCCTACATCCCTGCGGACAGTGCCGACGTGAAAACGAAGTACACCAGTTTTAAGATCAATGGCAACTATGGCGACCTTCATGATCCTCACTACGAATGTACGATGATATCGTCGGGTTGTAGCGGCGATACCTGTGTACTCAGTGACACCCTCAACTCTTATGGCCCCGTGTATATACCTCTGGAAATCGGGATTGACTGGGCAAGCCTCAACCGGCAAAAAACCAAAATCAATCGCCGAACTGGCAGGAAAACAGAAATGTATTTTTACACTTCCTTTGGCATTGAAGGGCAGTTGGAGTATTTTTACAACCCACGGTTAGATATCACCCGGTATCGGGGTAATGTGTTTCCGTATTTTCGATTTGGTTCCCATTTTATAGAATTCAAAGGCGGACTGCGAATTGGATCAATCTGGAATGCTGCATCCGGTGGTGACATTCCGTTTCAGTCTGAAGGGTTCAACGGCATACCAGGAGAAAGTCCCTTCGTCGTCAGCACCGCTATACGAGCAGGCAATCCCAATAAATTTTATATACAAATTAATGGCGAACATTCCTCCATCCTGGGCGCCTCGGCACAGGGCGCCGACATCAACGTCAACATGAATCTCAACCGCTTTACCAACAACAAGTGGCAATACCTTCGCATGGGCCTGGTGGATTCGTACAACAGGAACTACGTCAGCTACCTGGAAGCGGGCATCAACCTGACCGACCAGATCAGTTTGACGCCCCGGGTCGGACTGGTGATGAACAACCCTGAAAAAAACCAGGTCAACTTTATCCGCCTGATCGGGGGATTCGGTATGTATTATCGAATGAAACCGCGCACGAAATAACGTTGGAAATCCCACTGTTCAACCCAATTACCGGGTATTTTGGCCATTTTAACGTTACTTTGATCCCGTTTTTGTGATATTATGGTTATGTTTATCTTTACAAAAAAGCCAAGTTGACTTATGAGCGCATTTTCACTGACACCCGACGTGACGGGAATTACCTACGATCTGTTCCAGTACCTTTCGTGGGGGGCCATGCTGGTCATTCTGCTTTATGAGGGCTGGCGACGGAAGTATCCGCTGGCAGCCTGGTCTTTGAGCCTGGCCTTATTGCTGACGGTAGTGATATTGGGCACCCGGTTGGCTACCTTCGATGCGGCGGCCTGGGAGGCCTGGTGGCGGTCGGGTGTTTTCCCGCAAGGAGGCCAGCGCACTGCCGTTGCGAGTGCTGTCTGTTTCTTTTTGGGTATATGGCTGGTGCGTAAGGGACTGCATTTCAGGGCGCCGATACTGGTCACCTTTGCTTTTGCGGTGCCAGCCACAATGATCCTTCGCCGGTTGGGCTGTTTGGCGGCAGCATGTTGTTATGGCTTGCCGACGGAGTGGGGCTGGGGGATTTCGTATGTGGGGCCGAGCCATCTGCGCGACAATCATTTGTCCCGGGGCTTGGTGGAGTGGTCGGACTATAGCAGTGCGTTGGTGTATCCGGTACCGCTTTATTTTGTGGTGGGTGGGTTGCTGTGTTATTGGATATTGTGGCGATGTAAGGGGCGTTTCCGCCAAGCGGGCAATCTGACCTTGCTGATGATGGTAGTGCTGCTGAGCTTCCGCTTTGTGATCGAATTTTTCCGCGACCCCATTACCAACCACCAATTGGGTGGGCTGTGGCTGGGGTTGAAGCAGGTACAATTGGTCTTGCTCGGCACTGTAATTGTATTGTTGGCAGCCATCTGGCTTTGGGAGCGAAGGCCTGTCAGGCAGGAGTCCCATCGCTTTCCTTCTCCCCACCGGCTGCTATGGGGCAATGCCTTGCTGGCTGGATTTGTGTTTTGGATGCAGGACGGTTTCACCTTTGCGGAAAAAGCGTGCATACATGGTTATATGCTGCTGTCGTGGGGTGCTTTGCTGGTTCAGCTTTTGCGGCAAACGCAGGCCTCCACACAGCGAAGATGGCAGACGAGTATGATCGCCCTGATCGCCTTTGGCCTGATGAGCCAGACCTATCCCTATGTACCGGTCGACACCACGATGGTGCGGGCGCATTACAACACGTTTAAGTTCAATACAAATTATGGCAGCGTTGGGTCTGCGCATTACGAGTGCATCCAGGTTAATTCGGGATGCGGCGGCACTTCTTGTGTGAGAGGTGACTCCATCAATCCCTATGGGCCACGGCATTTGCCCATAGAAGTGGGCTTCGACCGGGTGCGTGTCATTCAAAGGATGTATACCAAACGGGGTATCCGCAAGCTGTGGTATTTTTATACTTCTTTTGGAATAGAAGCACAAGGCGAATTTTTCCAAAACCGGGAATTGGGCGTTTCCAAATTCCGGGGTAATGTGTTTCCGTATTTTCGGTTTGGCAACCGAGGCATCGAATTGAAAATCGGTGCGCGCCTGGGTTCCATTTGGCATGAAAACGAAGATGCAGACATCCCTATCTCCTCTCCTATTAATTCCAATGACCATGCCCAACCCAACCCCCTGGTATTCGCCTCTGCTCTTCGGGTGGGTCGGCCCAGCGGAATTTACCTACAGGTTCATAGCGAACAATCGCCCATCCTCGGTGCCTCCACTCATTCTGTAGGTGTCAACCTGAATATGAATCTCAACCGTTTCACCAACAACAAATGGCAGTATCTCCGGATCGGGATGGAAAATGTGTACAGTCTGGATTTTATACAATACATTGAAGCGGGAATCAACCTGACGAATAACATTGTTATTACACCCAGGATCGGATTGGTGATGCGCGATCAGAGTGGGGATGTAAGCCGACACCGGTCTTTCACGCGGGTGATGGGGGGCGTGGGGTTTTATTATCGGGGGGTGCAGTGATTATTGATTTGCTGATTATTGATTTGCTGATCCAGAAACGAGTTCGGGAATTGAGGCCGGATTTATAAATTGACAAATATTTCAACCAGTCGTTGTCCCAAAAATAATAGACCAGTACTTACCTTTGCGGAAAATTATACCGTGCATATGAACAACTCTGCAAAAAAAGTAACCTGGGAGGGCGTTTATCCCGCCGTCACCACCAAATTTTATGAAAATGGCGAGCTGGACATTCCCATGTTTCTCAAAAATATCGAAGCACAGATTGACGCAGGAGTAGACGGCATAGTCATCGGCGGATCATTGGGCGAAAGCTCTACCCTGACCCACGACGACCGGCTGCAGCTCCTCGCCGCTACCCTCAACCGGGTGGGCCACCGTACCAACGTGATCCTCAACATTGCCGAGGGAGCCACCCGGCAAGCCATCGCCCTGTCACAAAAGGCCCAGGACGTCGGTGCCCACGGACTGATGGTACTCCCTCCCATGATGTACAAACCCACCGACCAGGAGGTAGCGGATTTTTATAAAGAGGTGGCCGCCGAAACGGACCTCCCCATTATGCTGTACAACAATCCGGTGGATTATAAAATTGAGATCACCTTTCCGATTTTCGATCAATTGGCGGAGGTGCCTTCCATACAAGCCGTCAAGGAAAGTACCAGAGATATCTCCAACGTCACCCGCCTGCGCAACCGCTTTGGCGACCGTTTTAAAATTCTTTGCGGAGTGGATACCCTGGCTATGGAAGAACTCCTGATGGGCGCTGACGGATGGGTGGCCGGACTGGTGGATGCTTTCCCGGCAGAAACGGTAGCCATCTACCGACTGACCAAAGCCGGCCGTATCGACGAAGCACTGGCCATCTATCGCTGGTTTTTACCGATTTTGGAGTTGGACATTAACCCACAGTTGGTGCAGAATATTAAATTGGCTGAAGTGCTTACCGGACTGGGAACAGAGTATGTGCGGCCACCCCGTAAGCAGCTTGTTGGAGCGGAACGGGAAAGGGTGTTGAAGGTGTTGCGGGATGGGTTGGCCGTGCGGCCTGTATTGCCGGATTATTTGGGGGTGGGGTGAAGGTTAAAAATTGATCTTTGGTGTCAATTATAGTTTACATATATGATGAACAGTAATTTATATTCTTTTCCCAATTTTAATTTTATTTTCAATGTTATCGAACTTTTCTACAAACTCTTTTGCCGATAAATCAATCCAAGTCAATAAATCGAATAGATTATTTTTGATATTCTCGGCTTGATTAAAATCTATCGTATTTCCTCTAAAACAAATTGGCTCATTATGGTAAATCCTGTTTCTAAAATTTCTTATTTCCTGCAATTTCACACTAATCGAACTCCTATTTATTATAGTAGGTTTATTAGGAAAACAGTTAATTATTGAACCTCCAATTAACCTATAATGATGTGGTTCAAACAGTGTCGTCCAAAAGCCTATTGTTTGTTCAGCTATAACTTTTCCTGCCGTAATTGTACTCCTTCTTTGCCTTATTTTTCTTTCTGCCTTCAGCACTTGATTCTTTAAATAAAATCTGGATGGTCTCAATGAAATATGATTCATAAATCCATTCTTTTCTACAATTATCCAATCAGGATTTGTAAAATATCTGCTTAACATGGAATGGACTCTATTTCTTAGAATTATTTCAAACAAGTTCAGAACAGGATAGAATGATTGAGCAACTCTTAAATTGGCAGCATACAACTTCTTAGCCTTCAATTTTGAACTCCTACATGCTATTAAATATCTATCAAGCCTTGGTTGCGAAACTAGGTTTTCTAATTCTTTGTATTTCACAGTGCTTGTGTTTTTGGTACAAATACCCTATCTTTGCTCTGTAATGCTTAGTAAAGCCTCTTTCTTTTTAAGAAACGTAACTAAGTTAAAGATAAAAAGGTTCTTTGAATTTCTTAATTCCTAGAACCTTTTTCCATTTAATCTAGTGATACTCAATTAGTTTTATGCAATGCTAGGGAAGATTAGCGCTCGAAAACATTTCTCCAAGCAAATTGCTGTCGATCAGGAGCTGGCGAATATTGACGTGCAGGCCATCGACCAATTCTAACTCCTGATCCCAATCGAAAATTTCCCATTTTTTGTCATTCAGGTTAGCGGTCATCACTTTTTGGGTATCGGTAAAAATCCAAATTACTTTTTGAACACCGAAGGCCAACAGTTCTTGTGTTTTTTCCTGATAATACCCAAAGGGATTTTTTACTTCCGTTAAATCCGCTTTTGTATCGACTTCGATGACATATTCCGGTGGAATATCCAAATATTTACCATCAAGCACTATTTCCTTGCTTTTTTTAACGACGGCGATGTCTGCTGCACGCCAGGATTTTTTGGAGAATTGCAATCCCAGTTCGTTTGAAAAAATGTAGTAACCATTACCCAGAAAAGAGCGGATCAAAAAAATGAGTTCTGAGATCAGAAAGGATTGTAGTTTGCTGCTACCCATAAGTTCTCCAAGTTGTTTATTCCCATTAAGATAATCTTTATATCCCTTATAATAAATGGGGACGCCATTTACCATTTCGTAAATCAAATTTTCCGGAATTTTTTGGATGGCGCGACTCATGACATTGTCTTTTTGAGTTTCAACTTTCGAGTTCTTAAACAAAGTTACTCTTTTTAATGGACTTTTTCCGGTGTTGTGTTTCTTTGAAACATAATAATCTGTATTTTTAGCTATATACTCCGACCCCCTCTTTCAAAATTCACAAATGCTATGTGTTGTATCTTTTCATTTTGGGATCATCTCCTGGCGTTACCGCTAATGGTATTTGTAGTGGTTGGAGATACAACCGCTCAAACCTTCCCCTATCTCCCGGAAGACTCCACCAAAGCCAAGGTCAGATACGATACGTACAGGATAAATGTCAATTACGGAAATCTAAAAGAAGCCCATTTTGAATGCATTAGCAACCAAAATGGAAGATGTACTCTTGCCGATTCGCTTCGCCCGCTTGGACCCAATTATCTGTCGGCCGAAATCGGATTTGACCGGGTCGGCATTATTAAGCAAAAATTTTCAAAAAATGAGAAGACAGGCCGCACCAAATATATTTACTTGTACAGCGGTTGGGGAGTGGAAGCCCAGGGGGAGTTTTTTTACAACTTCGATTTCAATACCCAAAAACTAAGAGGCAATCTATTTCCCTACTATCGCTTTGGCACCAACTTTATCGGCGTGATGGCTGGTCTGCGCATCGGCAATATCTGGGTGGGCTTGGGTGGTACTCCTTATACTATAGAACTTCTGTATCTGAATGAGTTCGACTATTACGAGACCAGTTTTCTGGCAGCGTCCAGTTCGGTTAGGTTAGGCAATCCCAATCGCCTTTACGTTCAATTCAACAACAGTCGTTCCATGACGTTGGGTGTATCCGTGGCCCATTCAGAATTGGCCATCACTTTCCCTCTGGGACGCTTCACAAACAACAGGTTTCAATTCTTCCGCATGGGGGTAGGAGTCGTTAATTCGCATGGCATGATCTCTCACATAGAAGCCGGAATTAACCTTTCGGAAAACCTCACCCTCACCCCACGACTAGGACTGATCAACAAATTTCCGCGCTGGGTTGATGGACCTAACTTTACCCGCCTATCGGCAGGCGTTGGGCTTTATTTTCGAAGGAAAAAGTAAAACGGCGGTGGATATTTCGGTAAATCAAGAATGATATGGTGAGTTTATTGGTAGGTAATATTGAATGAGTAATTAAATCTTCCACGAAAACAACTGCACAGTCCCCCGCTTCAACGTATCGCCAAATGGGGTGATAACCTGCTCCCCGACAAACTCCAGCTCAATGCGCAGGCTATCCGTCTCCTTGCTGTTGGTTTCTGCCACCAGGGTTGCTGGCATGGCTCCCGTTTTGCGGGAAAAGGATTGGAAGCCCTGTCCCCCCGTTATTTTCCAATTGCCGTGGGGGCCAAACAGGGCAAACGTGTACGTATTACCGGATTTCCCGGCAGGCTGACCGTCGACGGTGCGTAGCCAGATGGAGGGGTAGCGAAAATCGTAAGGGCCCCACTCGTTGACTAGAATGTATTTACGGCCCCGGAGTTGGCCTTTCGGAAGGGCAGTCTCCATGGCATCGGCGAAAGGTTTTGGACGGAAGAAATTTATTGTGGGATCGACCAGTAGCGGTTCGTATTTTTTGCCGTTCAGGATTTGGTTGTCGTTGCGGAAGGGGTAGGCATCGCCGAGGAGGTCGTTTTGGTAGAGGCGGTTTTGGGAAAACTGGTGGTTGCCAGACTGATCCGTTTTCAGCAATCGTTGGAATTGGTAGAATTGGTTTTGTCGGCAGATCACCTTTCTGGTCTGAGTTATTTCCAGTGGTGTGCGCACTTTGTTAAATAGGTTGTGTTCGAGGAGGTACTCCCGGCTGCCGACATCCCGCTTTTGCGCAAAGCCCCAATCAGCGGGTTGCGTTTTTCGTTCAAACAATTTGACGCCAGTCTGGTCTTCTTCAAAGATATTGTATCGGATGCGATTGCCATTGCCGTGTTCGATGGCGATGCCGAAGCGGTTGTTAAGCATATGGTTGCCCAAAATGGTGGTGTTGTAGCTGTAGCCGCCCCAGATACCGTAGTCGCAGGCCTCCATCCGGTTTCCAACAATGGTGTTACTGCTGAAGGTGATCTCTACGCCATTGTTGGAGGCGAAGGAAAAGTCGTTGCCGAACACGAGGTTGTCGTTACAGCCGCCCTGGCCGGTGTCCATGGTGGTTTGTCCGGCCCAGAGGAAGAAGCCGTCGCCGGAATGGGTGGCGCTGTTGTAGGCGATGGTGTTGTGGCTGGATTGTTCGTAGAGCAAGATGCCGGCAGAGTCCTGGCCCCGGTTGTAGATGCCGAAACTAAAGCCTCGGATACACCAGTCGGTCCGGTTGTGTAGTATCTGGTTGTGGCTGCTGCGGTAAAGGCCGATGCCGATGCCGGAGTTGAAAGAGAAATTATTGTTATAGACCCTGCCGTTGTTGCAGTTGGTCATCAGCAGGGCGTTTTGTCCGCCGGTTGCGAAGTTGTTTTTCACAATGACGTAGTCGGCGTTTTTGAGGTAAATGGCGGCACCATAGCGCAGCCATTGGTCGTGGTCGTTGTGGTGGTAGCTCATCCAGTCGGCGAGGTCTTCTTTTTCGCGGGTGGAGCGGAGGTGCTGGCGGTAGTTGTAGCTGAGGTTGGCATTGGTGAGTTGGAAGCTGTCTACGTTTTCGACCATCAGAGCGACTTTGTAGCCTTTTACCGTCAGGTTTTTGAGATGTATGTTGCGGCCGTCTTTTACGAGTATGCCAAGGCCGGTGAACTGGTCGGGGTGGTGGGGATGCTCATTTCCCTGAAGGATGGCTCCGTTGAAGTCGATGGTGATGTTTTCGCCGGTGATGGTTAATATTGGTTGATCTAGACTATCGGCTCCTTTTAGTAGGTAGTGCCCCTTTTTTACAGACGTTGATTGGTTAAGATGTAAGCCTTCTTCCAGGGCATGCCCTGAAGGTGCAGCGTAGCGTAGTCCTTCAGGGGTGCATTGTAGGAACATTGTTACAGCTCCGAGAAAGAGAAGGCGGATGTAGGGTTGGGCGGGCATTTTTGGTTGTTTTTTGTAAAGGTAGGTGATATTTACACATGATAACCATATTTTTTGAGTGCGTGACATTCCTGCCGGTCGGCAGGCGGGTTAGCGGAGCTTCTCGCCACAAAGGCTCCAACCTGCCTGACAGCCCGTCCCGATTCGTATCGCATTGGGGTGAACCTTATTTTCTAGTTTTCGAATAGTTCATTGACAATCAGGGTATTACATTAGTAAAATTGGCATAAAAAAAGCTGTTCAGATGTTGACATAAATTTTCACAAATTTCATCTAAACAGCTACTTATGATAAGTTTGGAACAAATATCGGAAAAACTGGAATCACTGTCAATATTTGAAATTGCCCAACTGAGTAAATTTACAGCCCGTATTGGTGGTAAAATAACCCCTTTGAATTTTGTTCTTAGTTTTTTTGCCTCCATACAGACCGATAAACACAGCCTGACCAGCTGGACAGAAGCATTATCCATACTGCTGAATCAGACAATTAGTTATAATGCTATGAAAAAGGCACAGAACTCTGCACGTGCTGAATTTGCCGAAGCATTACTTGGAGCAGCGCTGAGTAAACAGATTTTAACCACTCATAGAAGTAAGTATCATACTCAATTACTTGATGGCTTTAACCGAGTTTATCTAGAGGATAGCACTTGCGTGAGTTTGCCAAAGTCTCTATATGAATTTTTTCCTGGGCCACATAGCAACACAGGTCATGCTGCCACGGCCAAGATTCAACTACGAGTGGAGTTGAAAAGCGGCACCTACTCCAACATAGCTTTGAAGCATTATCGAAATAATGACCAGAGCTTTTCCTCTGATATTTTACAGATGCTCCAGCCTGGTGATTTGGTTATTCGTGACCTGGGTTATGCAGTACTGGATGTATTCGAAAAAATTGACAAGTCAAAGGCCTTCTTTATCAGTCGCTTGAAGTACGGAACCAAATTATTTGATTACGACACAGAAGAGGAGATTGATCTGGCAAAACAGTTGAGAAAGGCCAGGAAAAATAAACAGGCAGTGGTAGAGTTGTTTGTTCGGGCAGGTAAAAAAGCTAAACTGCCTGTGCGTATTTGTGCCGTCAAATGCCCCCCGGCTGAGGCCAGAAAAAGAATTGCACGAGCTAAAAAGGACAGACACCAAGGTGCTAATCACTCTAAAGATTACTTCGAATTATTGGGGTGGGTTATTTTCATTACAAATGTTTCAGAGCAAACGCTATCTGCTCAACAGATATTAGAAGTTTACGGCTATCGGTGGAGAATTGAAATTATCTTTAAGACTTGGAAAAGTCATTTCAAACTTGACCGACTTTTCCAAACACAAGCAAAGTTGTCAGAGCAACACGTCCGAATCGCCATATCTCTGTTCCTCGTTTGGATAACTTTATTCTTCACAAAAATGTACAACTTTTTCCTTCACAAGATTTACTACTCAAAAGGTAAAGTGCTAAGCTTGATGAAATTCGCTAAATTTGTCAAAGAACATATTCAACAATTACTTGTAAACCCTGACCTAGATTTTTGGATTGACCATCTCGCCTATTTTTGCTGTTACAAAAAGCGAAAGGGCAAACCAAACTTCTGTCAACAGCTCTATTTGCTAATTTAAGGTTCACCCGTATGCGATTCGTATCGGGAGCAGTCAGGGACACAGAGCCACACAAAGAATTTCTTTGTGAATCTTTGTGTCTTTCCCGGAGCAAGTCCGGGACAAGCTGTGCCTTTGTGGTAATAACCCGCAGCGATTCTCCCGATCTCTATCGGGACGGGACAGGCCTGTCTACCGCCAGGTAGATTTGTCACACACTCATATTTTTTCATTTGTCGATCAAAGATACCAGACCGATGGCCCGGTATCGGCCCGGTTATTCAGGTTAAATCCACTTTTGAATAAATTCCCGCCTTGCGGGACAGGCTATGTAAGCGTATTGTTATTTCGATGGTTTAACAGTATTTAAAAGCGACTTTTCACGTCGCACCGTTTTATGCATTATTACTTGCCGTTTTTTATTTTTTCATATTCAAATAATTCCCAATTAGCCAATGTTAAGTTTTTTTGTTTTGCTTTTTGTTTAGCTATTTTTATTACCTCTAAATATTCATCTTCACTCATGCTAGTCCATGATCTAATCGTTTTGAACCCCCTTTGAATTAATCTATCGACAGGAAAATGTGGAGGCTCTTCGATTTGATCTAGTACCCAAAGTAATTTAAGGTATAAATTCACAAATTTCTGGGAATTACCAAACTTTAATTCTTCTTCATTCAAAATCAATTTGTACTTCTCTTGAACAGATTTAGCCAGATTATTTATGATTTCAATTAATTCCTTTTCACTAATTTTCATTTGCGACTTATAGAGATTTATAAAGCAAAACTCTTTAATATGATCCCTTAATCCCTTTTTTTCTTCTTCTCGAATATTGGAATCCTTTTTATAAATCCTTGATCGTTGAAATCCACCTTGTTTTACTCCTGTCCAAACAATTTCGGCAATCAATCTTTTTCTTAATTTTTCATTCATTTAAATTTACGTATTATCTTTATTATATTAAGTTCTTTAGTAGTTCATCATTGCTCTTGTTCTCTAAAAGAATCTTGTTTGGCCTTTGATTGTTGATTGGATTTATTTTTAAACATTCATTTAAAACGTCATGCTGGTTTGGATCATTCTTCAATTCATTTCTAATCCAATCCACTAAAAACCTCCTTATTCCTCGTAGATTAGTAATTTCAATTTGGCTATTCGATTTTCGATAGTAAACTCCTTTTTTTGTTAAGTCACTATAGCCAAAACCTTCCTTCCTTAAGAGTCCGTAAATATTATCGTAATTAAACTCTACTGTTTTTACTCCTCTTGTATTTGTTTTGATAGTATAAATCATAATAATTTTATTCTTATGTTATTATTTTATAATGGCAAGTAACACTAAGGAATGTATATGTCACCCACGAAGCACTCAAACGCAAAACCACCCTGTCACAGGTGACAAATACAGCTGCTGTGCTGATCCCGATCCCTATCGGGGTTTCAGTTGAACACTCACGCCCTCAGCAGGCAATTTTACTAACGATCCGAAGATTTTCTCCCTAAAGGTATTTTCTCCCGATCACTATCGGGATACGGGATCAGGCAGGAAAAACAAACCACTTTCAGTAAAATTCTGTTGTCATTCCCATGTCGAACCCGCGCCAGGCACGTTTGAGCAGGAAAGGTAACGATAATTTGTCATATCTCCAAAATAGTTCCAGGAAATTGACTGGTTCTGTAACAGTTTTGTTATGAATGGGCATTACA
Source organism: Saprospiraceae bacterium (assembly GCA_965222105.1). Lineage (GTDB taxonomy): Bacteria > Bacteroidota > Bacteroidia > Chitinophagales > Saprospiraceae > CALGLS01. Next base: position 86,549 of record CBDCTQ010000038.1, read on the forward strand.
GTGCCAGAGCAACCATTCGTTACACCACCGATGGAGGGGAGAGGAGGCTCGAAAACAACGGCAACTGCGGCGGCGGGCGAGCCACATTCCGCTGGGGAGGTCGCAGGTGCTTAATGTTGATAAATATCCAATCAGGGTCCGTGGGGATTAGGAATGGCGCATAAAACAATGACCTTACATGGCCAGGATTTTTTGCGGCGTTTTTGTTTGCACATCCTCCCCAACCGTTTTCGTAAAATTCGTCACTATGGTTTTTTATCCAATTCGATAAATACGAAAAGTCTGACCCTGGCGAAAAAGTCATTGCGCGACAAGCGGCACCGCCCCCTTTCCAAAGCTGAACGGAAGGCCTTTGCCAAACTTCGCCTGTTCGGATTACCAAACAGAACTTGCCCTTGCTGCGAAAAAGGACAGCTACATACGATAGACGTTTGGCTGGCGAACAAGAGTCCGCCTGCTTATTTGACGCCCGGCGAGAGAAAATAAAGATAAAATAATCTGCTGTCAGCAAACGGCTTGGGATTGTATTGTTATAACCGTACTATCAGCACCCGAAATGACGCGATAAAGCAGTTTTTTAATATCGCAAAACACCGAAAAAGAGGATAAGGTCGCTGTTCAAACGTCCTTTTCTTGTAGCAACTACTTGGTTTTTTACTTTTTTCAATTTTCTTTTGAGAATTAGCACGTACTTCAAACTCCATAAGGGTGCGGTGGCTCGCTTTTGGGTTCGCTTCGCCTGAAGGCAGGTCTGAAGACAGGTTCAACAACGGCCGAAAATCAGTCTTCGACGTAATTTTCAGCCTTTAATGTTGTGCGTCGTTTTTTTCTTTCATTTTTACTGAATCAGGCAAATGCCATTTCACGATTGAATTTTTTCCTATATTCTAAAGGAGATAATCCTGTATATTTTTTGAATGTTTTTCTAAAAGCTTTTTCATCATTGTAACCAACGTTGTACATTACCTCATTAATATTCAGAGCTGAAGATTCGAAACTCTTTTTGGCAACTTCTACCTTTACTCGCTGTATATATTCAAAAGGTGTACTTTGCGTTGCCTTTTTAAATCTTCTGATAAAATTTCGACTACTTATGGCAAACTTTTTTGCTAAACCTTCTACATTTATTTTCTCTTCAAAATTTTCTTCAATGTATATTTGAGCTTCTTTTATTGTTTCATCAGAATGTTCCTTCTGTCCACTAAAGATAATAAATTGGTTCTGATTTGTACGGTCAAAATCAATCTCTCCCATTTTAGAACACCAAATAGCTATTTCTCTCCCGTAGTATTTTTCTATTAAATAAATTATCATATTCAAAAACGAATAGGCTCCTCCACTTGAGTAAATACCATTATCTTCACTAATTATCCTATCTGGAAGCAGCTCTATTTTAGAATATTTTTTTTCAAATTGTTGATGAACCGCCCAATGAGTTGCACATGACTTCCCATTGAGCAAACCTGTTTCGGCAAGGATAAAAGCACTTCTGCATAAGCTCACTATTTCAGCTTCGTTTTGAATCCTTCTTGTTTTTATCCATTTGATTATAGGTTCGTTTTTCTTTAAAGCATTTTCAATGTTGCCTGTAATAGACGATAAAATTATTAAATCTGTATGTCCGACTTCATCTATAGTTTTAGTTGGTTTCACTTCGAAAAATTTATGACAGGTAATCGGTTTCTTGGAAATGCCAACTAAATCGGTGGCAAATACATCTTCTTTGGTTTTTCCAATTCGTTTTGAATAACTATTCGCCATTTTGAAAAGGTTAAGTGTTCCGACTATAGTATCCAAAATCAAATCACCCTCTGGTATTACAATACTCAAATGTTTCATTCTTTTTTTCACAAAGGTAAATAATGTAATTGGCAGAATCAACCCCTTATGTTGTCATTAATGACACCCGTAAGGTATATGATAGTGACTTACCTTTGTTTCATTAATTAATCACAATAATTTAAATAAAATGACAAATCAAAATGTAATGGTAGTTTATAAATGGACTGCTAAGGATGGAAAATCCGAGGAATTGAAATCTATTTATCAAGAGGTTCTTGGGCAGATGCAATCCAATGAGCCGGGGGCTCTTGAAGTACAATGTTATTTCGATGAATCTTCTTCAACGTTAGTAATCATGGATATGTTCGCTGATGCAGGTGCAGTTGGATTTCATTTAGGTACAACCGCTGCTAGTCACTTCGAAAGTTTATTGCAAATTGCCAACCCAGGTGAATTCTTATTTTGTGGAAATGTTCCAGAAGAAATGAAACAAGCTGCTTTGGGTATGGGATTAAAAGCAACTTTTGCACCTCACATTTCTGGATTTAACAGGAATTGATATTGAATAAAGAATTTCCATTTATCTAAAACAAAGGATTAAGCATTTTACCTTATTCCTTTGTTTTTTTTCTTAATAACGCACAACGGTTTGGGTATGGTGCTTAGCGTGCTGAAAGCCGCTATGAACTATACCTATTGTTGAACTAAGTCGCTACGCGACAATTCCCCCTCAATTTAGCAAATAAACTGAATATCCACTAATGTAGAGGTTTTTTAACCTTTAAAATCTCTACATCATGCAAAAAAGTAACCATTCTTCGTCCATCAAAAGCCCCATGATCCAGCGGGCCAAACTTCATGTGGACGGCTTCGCTGCCTTGTTCGCCAAACTCGAACAAACCAAACAACAAACCAAAACCGACTGGGTGAGTTTTTGGAAGGCCAAAGGACTCGATGTCTTAAAATGCCCTCATTGTCAATCGGGTCGGCTTGTTTTCTTTGGCGAATTAGTTCCCATCAGAGGGCCGCCACCAACTATCCAAAAACCTCCTCAAAACCAACCTTCCGTTTCTTTGACCTAGTCAAGGGCTGATAGAGGTATGTCATCAACGGAATTATTGCCGGTATAACAATACAATTTCAAAATGCATTTGTACAACTATCATACTCCTTTAGACTTGTAATACTCTTCAAGAGGGCACTAAATGTAAAATCAGCACGATATCATTTGTGCTCCTCGCTTTTCTCCTACAAAATTATATTTGCTTTCTCCTGGCCTTTGGTCGATTTCGTCTGAAGACAGGTTCAATTTATCGACCTTCGGTGGACAGAGTTTTCATGCTGGGTTCCAGTTAGTCACGGGACAGGCTGTGCCGACCGCAGGAAAACTTAGTTATTGGCGGTAGTTTTTATTCATTTTGTTGCTGGATTACATAATTCCATATTGTTCTTCCGTCCTTCAATATATTGTTTTTTTTACTCTTCTTTTTTATTCCCTTTTTTCCTTTATGCTTTTGGTATTTTACCTCATTATCCACAAAATAGTAACGACCTTCCCACGCACTAAACCCCTTAAAATTTTTCCAATTACTCTTTTTCTTTTGCCCTTCAAAAAATTCAAAACTTTCGTATGCATAAATGAATTTGTTCTTTGAAAGATACCATTCGGTTGATAATTGACCTTTTTTTGTCATGCTTATAGCTATAATTCTGTTAATCGTACCATTTTTTGAGTGTGCTATAATGTTCGTTCCATATGTTTTAATATCACGCAATGGCTTTTTGGTCAATAAAAAAATGGTTTTGTCTTTATTGTCATAGATTTTTGAAGTTTGTTCTTTGATAGCTTCTACAATTGTTGAGTCACCAATTAACAATTCTTGTCCATTGATGCTATAACAACAAAACAGAAATATTGATATTAGGATTAATGCTCTCATTTTTTTCTTTTAATTATCGCCAACACTAAGGAATCGTACATTGCAAAGAAATGCAAAAAATAAGCAAAAAAGTGAAAGAAAAATACGAAATTTAGTTTAGCAGTATGCGTAAGGCGATAAGGAATTGGCACAAGACGCCGCTATACATGTTGCCAGCATACTGCTACTACTAAAAGATCGGACAGTTTAACGAACCCAGAGTTCGCGTCACGATGTAGATATATTTTAAACAGTTTGTTGGTATCGCTGTTAGCAAGGATGTTGTTGATATCCTTAAACGCACATCAGAAGGACAAACTCAGGATAATAAACGGATCAAAAATAGATTTGATCTACTTGAATCCTGGATAAATACTTTTCCGAAGGAGTCCGCTTTTTGCATTGTTGAAGCTACCGGCACTTACAGTTCAAAGTGTCGCCTATTAACCGACAGAAGCGAAAACAAGTTGTTGGCATTGGCGATGCCACCGCCCAGGCGATGATGCTTTCCTCCAATTGTTTCGAACAACTTCACACCGTTGAGCAATTGGCTAAGTTTTTTGGACTTACACCTAACTCGCATTTCTCCGGGTCATCGGTTCGTAAAAAAGGTAAAATCTCCAAAATTGGAGCCCCTTATGTTCGCAGCCTTTTGTACATATGCACCAGAAGTGCCATTAGGTATAACAATGCTTGCAAAGAATTTTATCTGAGACTTAGGGAAAAGGGCAAACCCCATAAAGTTGCGGCAGTCGCTGTTATGCATAAGTTAGTCAAGCAAGTTTTCGCCTGTGTCAAAAATCAAACTCAATTTGACAACAATTACTATTTTTGAAATATCAAAAAACTTAATTTTTATCACTCTTTTGCTTGCTTTTTAACACAGTTCATGTATATGTCACCCACGAAGCACTCAAACCAAAGCATACCATGTCACAGGTGACATATACAGCTGCTGTGCTGATCCCGACCCCGATGCATATCGGGGTTTCAGTTGAACAACCATGCCCTCAGCAGGCGGTTTTACCATCGATCCGAAGATTTTCTCCCTAAAGGTATTTTCCCTTTACGGGATAAGGCAGGAAAAACAAACCACTTTCAGTAAAATTCAGTTGTCGCTCCCATGTCGAACCCGCGCCAGGTACGTTTGAGCAGGAAAGGTAACGATTGTTTGTCATATCTCCAAAACAATTGCCGGAAACAAACCGGTTTTGTAATAGTTTTGTTACAATTGGGCACTACATTATCAGGGCAACCACTCGTTACACCACTGATGGAGGGGAGGGTACGCTCGAAAACAAGTCCAACTGCGGCGGCAGACGAACCACATTCCGCCGGGGAAGTCGCAGGTGTTTAATGTTTGTTAAAATCCGATCAGGATCGGTGGGAGATTTGGAATGATGCAAAAAACAATGACCTTACAAGGCCAGGATTTTTTGCGGCGTTTTTGTTTGCACATCCCCCCCAGCCGTTTTCGTAAAATCCGTCACTATGGTTTTTTATCCAATACGATAAAAACGAAAAGTCTGACCCTGGCGAAAAAGTCATTGCGCGAAAAGCGGCACCGCCCCCTTTCCAAAGCTGAACGAAAGGCCTTTGCCAAACTTCGCCTGTTCGGACTACCAAACAGAACCTGTCCTTGCTGCGAAAAAGGACAACTGCACATGATAGACGTTTGGCTGGCGAATAAGAGTCCGCCCGCTTATTTGACGCCTGGCGAGAGAAAATAAAGATAAAATAATCTGAGTGTGTGACAAATCTACCTGGCGGTAGACAGGCCTGTCCCGTCCCGATAGAGATCGGGAGAATCGCTGCGGGTTATTACCACAAAGGCACAGCTTGTCCCGGACTTGCTCCGGGAAAGACACAAAGATCCAAAGAGGAAATCTCTGTGCGGCTCTGTGTCCCTGACTGCTCCCGATACGAATCGGGACGGGCTGTCAGGCAGGTTGGAGCCTCCGTGGCGAGAAGCTCCGCTAACCCGCCTGTCGGCCGACAGGAATGTCACGCACTCATTATTTATGATTGCTTCTCCGTCACTTTCAACCAGGCTCCCCATCCTGCACAACCTGCCGGGCCATCCCCAGTTGGTCGATTCCAAGTTCCACGACATCGCCGGGCTTCAGGTAACGCGGAGGATCGAAGCCCAGCCCCACTCCCGCAGGCGTGCCAGTAGAGATAAGATCACCCGGCAACAAAGTCATAAACCGACTGATGTAAGCAATGAGGTACGGAATATCGAAAACCATATCAGAGGTATTGCTTTGCTGAACGGTTTGGTCATTTACTTTCAACCACAGGTCAAGGTTCCCCGGTTCGGGTACATCTTGTTGGGAAACGAGGTAGGGGCCCAGGGGTGCGAAGGTATCGGCGCTTTTTCCTTTGACCCACTGACCGCCTTTTTCCAGTTGGTGGGCACGTTCACTAACGTCGTTGTGGATGAGGTAACCGGCAACGTGATCCAGCGCATTTTGAGCGGAAATGTGTTTAGCCTCCCGGCCAATGACGACTCCCAGTTCTACTTCCCAGTCGGTTTTGGTACTGCCGGGAGGGAGGAAGATGTCGTCGAAGGGTCCGCAAATAGCGGTAGTAGCTTTCATGAAGAGCACGGGTTCGGTGGGTAGAGGGAGGTTGCTTTCGCGAGCGTGTTGGGCGTAATTCAACCCGACACAGATGATCTTGGAGGGCCGGGCTATGGGAGGTCCCAGCCGGGTAGTTGGAGATATGTCTGGAAACGCTTCCACGTTTTCCGAAAGGGTAAGTAAGGTATCCAGGCCGTTGCCGGCAAAAAAGGCTTCATCGTAATCTTTAACAATGCTGCTTACATCAATTCTGCGGCCGTCGTCGAGTTGAAGACCGGGTTTTTCCAACCCGTTGGGGCCAAACCGGAGTAGTTTCATGGAGAAAAAGGTTAGGTGTTCAGTTTTAAAAACCCACCATCAATCGGATAATCGGTACCTGTAATAAAAGCGGCCTTGTCAGAAGCCAGGAAGACGGCGAGGTTGGCCACTTCCTCCGGCTCGCCCATGCGGCCGATGGGTTGGGTGGCGGCCAGTTGTTCAAACATCTCGGCTTCCCGGCCAGGATAATTTTGGGTGAGAAAACCATCGACAAAAGGCGTGTGGATGCGTGCCGGAGAAATGGCGTTGCAACGGATATTGTGATTGATGTAATCTTTGGCAACGGAATAGGTCATGGCCAAAACGGCACCTTTGGTCATCGAGTAGGCAAACCGGTCGGTCAACCCCACCGAAGCCGCTATGGAGGCGATGTTGAGGATTACCCCGCCGGAAGTATTTTGTTTGAAATGGGGTATGATGGTATGAATGCAGTGATAAATTCCTTTGATGTTGACCTGATAAAGGCGGTCCATATCTTCGGGGGTGGTCTGTTCTACATTGCCGATGTGCGCGATACCGGCGTTGTTGACGAGGATATCGGGAGGGTGTTGTAAGGCTATTGTTTGGAGGGTGATTTGAACGGCCCGCAGATCGGTTATGTCGCAAAGGTAATGAGTGACATTGGGATGTTGCCCGGAAGGAACTTGAATGTCGATGCTGTATACGCTGGCCCCTTCCGATGCAAATCGGTTGGCAATGGCAGCACCAATTCCCCTGCTCCCTCCGGTGATGATGGCGTGTTTATTGGCTAGTTCCATAGGCTGGGTGCATCTTGTTGGAAGAGGCAGTGGTGGAATTGCCCTTTCATATTGATGGTTGCATTATTCAACGATTCAAAAGCCGGATCACCGGTTGGAGGCATCGATCAATCCCGGCGAATATTCAAAAGGTTGATCACACAGCTTTCCATATTCCCGACCGTGAATACAAATTCCTGTTTCACCTCAGTCCCATCAGCGTATTGTGCCGGCCTCCAGCAAGGCATATTGCGAATGGCCTCTAATAGCAACGCATCTCTTTTTTCATTTTTTTCTGATCGGTACTCATCGCCGAAGAGGTATGCATTGACTATTTCTCCTTCTTCATTGATGGTAAATTTGATGGCTACTAAATCGAAATTCTCAAAACTGGCAGCGGAGATCTGATCGATTGCTTTTTCCTGGAGGTATTTTTTCAATTGCTGTTCCCCACCGGGATAGGTTGCTTCTTTTTCAGGGCCTACCGCAACCGTGAAGTTGAGCTCCTTTGGGTCATTATGCTTCAAAGTATTGTCTGGAATGTATTTGACATTTACAGAAATGTCTGTCCCAGGGTCTGCTTCAAACATATAGTCTTTTTGCTCCTGCGTAAGGGTATCATCCTTGCTCACCGCTGTTCTCGTTCTGCCATTATAGATTGTCGAAATCTCCACCGAAATATACTCCTTTACCCACGACGGTTTGTAATCCAGATTATTGTCACGGACCGCATTTTTAAAATCGCGGATGGTGTGCGCTTCCTTTAATTTTTCCTTTGTAATGGAAAGGTGCGAATAGACTCTGTCGACATTAAATCTTAGCTCTTTGGCAGCACTGTTTTGCGCAAAACCGGGAGTAGAATAAGCAAGTAAAATGCAAAGAAATGTGAGGAGAAGGTACCGGGCGTTTTTCATCTATCAGCTACTTTTGTTGAACAATGGATGCAAATCAAAATAAAGTTAGACAAAAAACCATGCTATGACACTATTTTCGACCAGAATTAACAGGTCAATAACAATTAATGCGGATCAGGAGTTGAACAATTGATGGCTTTGAAAGCCAGAAATCAGATTGCATTCCCCTACTCCACAATCTTAACCTCCACCCTTCGATTTTGCGCCATTTCCTTTTCCACTCTGGCGTAGGGAAACTTCATTTGTGTATTGCTGTACCCTTTCCAGGAAAGGCGGTCTTCGGAAATACCATGTTGTAGGAGGTATTCATATACCAGTTTGGCGCGGTTGTTCGACAGGGTTTGCTCAAACTCGCCGGCGCCACCCTTATAATTGGTCGGGTGGTTGTGTGGATAGTTGACGTGGCCGCCGATCTCGACCTTTATGTCCGGATTGATTTTCATAAACAGTAAAACCTTCGGCAATACCGGCTCCGATTTTTTCAGCAAAACGGCTTTATTGCCTACAAAAAACAAGTCTTTAAGTTCAGCCACGGCCCCCATGTCAGCGGGAGGGAGTTGTATCTGGAGAGAAGGCAGGTCCATGCCTCTGACCTTCATCATTTGGGATTCAAAAAAGTAGCCGGGTGCGTACACATCAATCCCGACGATGGTATTTTCGGGCACTTCTTTTTCGAAATAACCGGTAGCATCGGTCTGGATCGAATCGCGGAATGTTTTGCTTCTGATGATGACGGTAGCCTCAATGGGTTTGCCATTGGTTTTGTCGACCACGGTGCCTTTTATCAGACTCATCTTTGGTTTGATCTCAACCGGATTTATGGCTTCCGGCTCCGGTTCAGCCACCATCGGTTCCACTTTTTTGAGCATCTGTTGCCGAAACACCTCAATGGTCGCTCTCCGGTTGCGTTGGCGGCCGTTGTCGGTATCGTTGGTGGCCACGGGGCTTTCCTCTCCATACACACTTACCTGCATCAACGAGTCGGGGATGCCTTTCGAAATTAAAAAACTTCTGACAGACTCTCCCCGTCTTTGCGAAAGTAGTTGATTATCGCCATTTGAGCCAATGGCGTCGGTATGCGCCGTTATTTTTAACAATATGTACTCGTGCTCCTCCAACTGCGACAATAGCTGTTCGAGTTGGGCAACATCATTGGGGCGGAGCTCGTGTTTACCAAAATCGAAGTGAACCTCTTTGGTGGCAACAATGGTAGCTTCCGTTGTGGAAGGGGCGGCCGCATTTTGTGCTGTGATAGTCTGGCTTTCGCCAAAAATAAGAAAGAGTACAAGCAACGGCAATAGAAATCGATAAATCATGTTTGAATACTTTTTTGGGTAGTACAGCCGATTTGAGATATGTGTTTTTAAAAAAAAGCTCATCTTTGGCATATTCTCATAATGCGGATTTTCAAAAAAGTTAACGACTATTAACCCCGAAACATTCTCAGTCGTCTTAAAAAACAGTTAAAATACGCCTTTGCGGAGAAGCACCCACAAGTTTCTCACAAAAACGACATCTAAGTAATGCGTAATAAATAAATTCCCGATTTTGGGTAGTCTATTTTGGTGCTGAACGAGGCGAAAAACGTAGGCGATGCCATAGCATCGGCGAGGCTTTTCAACAGCCTGCCCCGATTATTTCGGGGAAGTGCAGCGCCAAAACCTGCCTGCCGGCAAAGGCAGGGAGGCAGCCATAAACGAGGAAGTTATTTTTTGAGCATTACTAATCCACAAAATGACAAAACCAATCCAAGTGACCGAATCAGCATTCATCGATCAGTTGCAGTCCGGCAACCAGCGGGCCTTCCGGCAATTGGTCGACGACTATCAGGAAAAAGTACTCAATACCTGTTTCGGTTTTGTCAACAACCGGCAGGAAGCCGAAGACCTTACCCAGGAAGTTTTCGTCGAAATATTCCGGTCGGTGCCAAAATTCCGGCGCGACGCCAAGCTCTCCACCTGGATATATCGGGTGGCGGTCAGCAAATCACTCGAAGAACTGCGCCGACGCAAACGCCAAAAAAGAGCCGCCTACTTCAAAAGCCTCATCGGCCTGGAAGTGGCGCAGGAAATCGTCGCCTCCAATGATAAAGACCCTCAAAGCCAACTGGAAGATGCACAACGACTCGAAATTTTACACCAGGCCATCGAAAAACTAGCCGAAAACCAACGGATCGCCTTCACCCTCCACAAATACGAGCAATTACGCTACCAGGAAGTAGCCGACGTGATGAACATCAGCCTCTCCGCAGTGGAGTCCCTGATCCACCGGGCAAAAACCAACCTCAAAAAGCGACTACACCACTACTACGAAAATAAAATGATCTGACACCGCAAGTTTTTCAAACAACCGGCATCTAAAGAACGACAATACATCAGACATGAAGAAAAACAACATAAATATAGATCGGGAAGTAGAAAAAACCCTGACAAGTGTCGACCGGCGGCAACGCCTCAACGGCAACCCCTGGCTCTTCACCCGAATCCAACAACGCATTTCCGAAAAGGAGCAACCGCGTTCAGGTGTTCCAATATTTGGCGGAAAGCTACAACCTATTCTGCTGGCGGGATTGCTGATAGTGAATGTACTGACTGCATTCTCCGTATTCAACAATACTACTACAGACGAATCTCTATACGAAACCCTGGCCGACGAATACAGCCTGAATACCGACGATCTGTCGGATTACACCTTGGAATATTAAACACCAAATGCAATGACGAACTATTTTTCAAATAACCGCTGGGCCATCTGGACCATCATCGCCCTGGTGATCCTCAACCTCTTCACCCTCTCCATGCTTTGGTGGAGCAACAAAAATGCCCCCAATTCCAGGGCTGGTGAAAATATGCCCCACAAAGAAAGAATCGAAAACTTCATAGCCAAACAACTCAACCTGACCGATCAACAAAAAGAACAGTTTTCCACCTTGCGGAAAAATCACCGCGAACAAACCAAAACCCATTTCGACAAAATGAGGTCGCTCCGCCAACAACGAATGGACGCCCTCACCACTACCCCACCCGACACCACCAAAGTAAACCAACTGGCCCGCCAGATCGGCAACCAACAAGCACTACTGGAAGCAACACTTTCAGAACACTATTACCAACTACAAGCCCTCTGCAACGAAGACCAAAAAGCCAAACTAGCCGACGTCTTCCAAAAAATGATGGAACGCCGAAAAAAAAGAGGAAAGCGACGAAGATAACAACAACATAGAGCCCTGAAGAGCCTGTGCCGCGAATAGCGGTAGGCGACTGCACCAACACCGTGCGAAGCGCGATGCCAGCCGCCTCATTAAAAGCCCTGACAGGGCGACTGCACCAACATCGCGCGAAGCGCGATGCCAGCCGCCTCACTTAGAGCCCTGAAAAGCCTGTGCCGCGAATAGCGGTAGGCGACTTCACCAACATCGTGCAAAGCGCGATAAAAAACCTAAAACACATGAAAAAATTATCAGTAAGCATCCTAATGGCCATTCTAGCCATCACCACCGTTCAGGCCCAGCGCGGCCATCACAAAATGAAAAAAAGTCCAGAGCTAAGAGCCGCCATCCAGCAGCACTTTGAGACAGAAGTAGCCCCGGTACTCAAACAAAAGCAAGCCGCCTTCGACAAGCAGCTCACCTCAGCAGACCTACAATTCATCCAGACCAAGCGCGGTGAAGCCGCTGCCCTCCTGGAAAAACACCAGGCCCAACGAAAAGCGATGAAAGAAGCCAGAAAAAACAGCTCCGACAAAGAAGCTTTTCGAGAAAACATCCGAGCCGAGCGAAAAGAAATGCGACAGGCAAAAAAAGCAATCGCCGAAAGCCTCTCCGACTTCATGACCCGCAACCAATCCCTCCTCGAGTCAACACTGGAGGACCTCAAGCCCTACCACGAACAGTGGCACCAGGACCGAAAAGAAATCTTCGAAGCGCACCGACCTGAAGATGCACCTCCACGCAAAGATATGGAAAATCGCTCCCCACAGGATGATGATGCAATTGAAGATGGCCAAAAAAGAAGAAAAGGCCACGGCAACAAACGGGGCCACAAAAAAGGCGGCGATAAAAAACACAAAGCAGCCATCAAATTCCTGTTGTGGGATGGACAGGCTCCAGGTGCTGACCTTCGTTCCGGTGATGTAGATGCATTGTTGCCAGACTTACGTCAAAACTACCCCAACCCGGCAGCAACCACTACCCTGATCGAGTTCACCCTTCCCCGGGCCGCCAGTGAGGTGGTACTCACCATCACCGACGCAAAGGGCAAACGGGTCAAACAACAAACCATCAACCAACTCAACAAAGGCCAACACCAACTCGAAATCGATGTAGCCAACTGGCCCAACAGCACCTACTTCTACACAATCGAAGCGGGTACCTATCGCACCACAAAAAAAATGGTGGTGGCCAGGTAGATCGACCCAATAGCCAATCTACTTTTCTATCTATCAATACGCAATTGAAATCACCCAACAAATAATCACAATTCTCATATATCTTTGCCTCCATGAAACGCAGTTTTTCCTGGAGGCAATTTTTTATACTGATGGGGTTGGTCGGTGCCCTTCAATTTCTGGTGTTGACAAGTGCGGCTATGTACTGGTACCCTGGCGGCACCATCCATCAGCCACAGTTAGAGTCATACTCATTCCTCAACAATTACTTCAGCGATTTGGGCCGAACCCGGTGCTTCGACCGTGAGTCGAATATGCTTTGTCACTATCTGTTCAAAACGGCACTGACCATTTCGGGCATCACGCTTATCCTGTTTTTCGGGGTGGTGCCATCGTTATTTTCCAATCCGATATCGAAAGGCCTGGGTAGTTTTGCCGCCCTCCTGGGCATTGCAGCCGGTCTTTGTTACATCGGCATCGGCTGGATACCGTGGAACGAACACTATTGGCAACACACCTGGTATGTGCGGTGGGGGTTCATCGCATTTTTGGGTATGAGTCTGGTTTACACTCCCGCCATTTTTGCCGACAGGCAGTACCCTGATCGATATGGCTGGGCATTTTTGATCTTTGCTGGGGTGCTGGCCGTCCAGATTGTAATCATGTTGTTTGGCCCGCGAGCCTACCGCAGTGGAGAGGCCTTGTTTTTGCAGGCGGTTTCCCAAAAGGTGGTGGTCTACGCCGAAATCGGAGTGATGATCTACCAGGCCTGGGGCGCCTATCGCCTCGCAGGCAACAAGGAAATCTTATAAAAAACAAGCATGTCACATCATAAATAGAACCTGGGATACGTTACTGGTTTGAAAATGCATAACTATCCTATATGATAGCGTCGGCCGATACCGGTTTGGCGCTTTTTTTTGACCATAATCAGCCCCTGTAATCATCCACACATCTACCTGTCGGTAGAAAGACCTGTCTACCGAAATGAAACTTGTCCCAAACTCGTCCTTCCCAATAGCTTTCGGGATCAACCCCTTTACCATCAGCACATCAACTCATTAGCAAATCTACCTGTCGGTAGACAGGCTTGTCTGCCGGAACGAAGTGAAGGTAGATCAACAAATCAACAAACTTGTCTGCCGGAACGAAGTGAAGGTAGATCAACAAATCCCCCATCACACCGTATAAAACCGTATATTTGCGCCCGTATGGAAAAAATCCGAAATTTTTGTGTCATCGCCCATATAGATCATGGGAAAAGTACACTTTCTGATCGCCTATTGGAATTCACCAAAACGATTTCCGAAAGGGACATGAAAGACCAGGCTCTCGACAATATGGACCTGGAGCGCGAGCGGGGCATCACCATAAAAAGCCACGCCATACAAATGTATTACAACCGCCCTGAAGACGGCGGACAATATACGTTCAACCTCATTGATACCCCCGGCCATGTCGACTTCTCTTATGAAGTGTCGCGGTCTATCGCCGCTTGCGAAGGGGCTCTGCTCATCGTCGACGCCACCCAAGGCATTCAGGCACAGACCATTTCCAATCTCTACCTGGCCATAGAACACGACCTGGAGATCATCCCCATTCTCAACAAGATCGACATGGAAAGCGCCATGATCGAAGAAGTATCCGAGCAGGTGATCGACCTGATCGGCTGCAAAGAAGAGGAGATCGTCCTGGCCAGCGGCAAAACAGGACAAGGCATCGAAAACATCATGGAAGCCATCGTTGAGCGCATCCCTCCACCGAAAGGAGACCCGGAGGCACCCCTACAAGCCCTCATCTTCGACTCGGTTTTCAACGCCTATCGCGGGGTCATTGCTTACTTCAGGATCGTCAACGGCAGTTTGAAAAAGAACGACAAAGTCCGTTTCGTCAATACCGGAAAAGAATACACCGCCGACGAAATCGGCATACTCCAACTCGATCAGGTGCCCAAACAGGAACTGCGTGCAGGCAATGTTGGATACATCATCACCGGCATCAAAGTATCGAAGGAGATCAAGGTGGGGGATACGATCACCCACAGCGACCGACCCTGCGACGAAGCCATCCTGGGCTTTGAAGACGTCAAGCCAATGGTATTTGCAGGCATCTTTCCCATCGAAAATGAGGACTACGAAGACCTCCGCGACAGCCTCGAAAAACTACAGCTCAACGACGCCTCCCTGGTGTTTGAACCCGAGTCGTCGGCAGCTCTTGGCTTTGGCTTCCGCTGCGGATTTTTGGGGATGCTGCATCTGGAAATTATCCAGGAGCGCCTGTCCCGCGAATTTGATATGGAGGTAATCACTACCGTTCCCAATGTAACTTACTACGCAAAAACTAAAAAAGCGGGGTCCGAAAAGTTTTTGGTGAAAACTCCCAATGACCTGCCCGATCCCGCCATCCTCGACTTTGTGGAAGAACCCTATATATCCGCCCAGATCATCACCAAACCGGAGTACATCGGTTCGATCATGAAACTCTGCATGGACAAACGGGGCTCCATGACCTACCAAACCTACCTCACCACCACCCGCGTGGAAATGACCTTTGAAATGCCCCTTTCGGAAATCGTATTCGACTTTTATGACAAACTCAAATCCATTTCCAGAGGTTATGCCTCCTTCGACTATCAGCCCCTCGACTTCCGCGTTTCCAACCTGGTGAAACTCGACATCAAACTCAACGGCGACCCGGTGGATGCCCTCTCGGCCCTGGTACACCGCGACAAGGCAGCCGCCTTTGGCCGAAAAATATGTGTACGACTGAAAGAACTACTCCCCCGCCAACAATTCCAGATCGCCATACAGGCCGCCATCGGCGCCAAGATCATCGCCCGCGAAACAATTTCTGCACTCAGAAAAGATGTCACAGCCAAGTGCTATGGCGGTGACATTACGCGAAAGCGAAAACTCCTCGAAAAACAGAAGAAAGGTAAAAAGAAAATGCGCCAGATCGGCAACGTAGAAGTGCCGCAAAAGGCGTTTTTGGATGTGCTTAAACTGGATTCTTGAAAAAAACCGCCATCTTCCCCGGCTCCTTCGACCCCATCACCATCGGTCATGTCGACCTGGTGCGACGGGCCATCCCCTTGTTTGATGAGATCATCGTAGCTGTGGGCATCAACTCACAAAAAAAATACCTCTTCGACCTGGATCAACGGCTGCAGTGGCTCGAAGCTGTCTTTGCCGACAATCCCTCCGTGATGGTCGACTCCTATGAGGGCCTTACCGCTCATTTTTGCAAAAAGCGAAATGCCCGCTACCTCTTGCGCGGCCTCCGCAACGCCTCCGATTTCGATTATGAAAAAACCATTTCCCAACTCAACAACATCGTTGGGGAAGGTATTGAGACCGTTTTTCTCATCAGCCAGCCCGCCTACTCGCACATCAGCTCGACCATTGTGCGGGAGATCATCCGGGGCAAGGGGGATGCTTCTGCTTTTTTACCTAAAGAAGTGGATATCCAATGAAGGAAATGACTTTCCAGCCATCTTCAACAATACAATTACACAACCATGTTACACACGTTAGTTGTAACCTTTCTAACCTCATCTGCTCAACAGAAACCTCCTACCTCTCGAAACCAGAATGGAATAGTATCCCGGAGCAATTGTAGGATGTTTCGCTAGCTTACCAATTTGGTGCAACAGATCCTGCAAATCCATGAACTTATTATGAGCTTCAAGGCCAATGGAAAATTGATTCCAATAAACCGTAAAGGCGTACGTTCCTGAGTTATATTGGGCATCTGTCAATCTATTTGTCGAAATAGGGATTGTTTCAAGTCCAGCTTTATTTGCCGCTTCAAAAGCATCTTGATTATCCCAGGTAAATTTGTGAAAACTGACCCTGATTTTTCTCGGTATGTATTGGGGTATCGGCAGGCTATCAAACGGGATGTCACTTCCAAATTCCATAAATGTTCCTCCCGTCCACCATCTATCCTTGTCATCTCCAATTTTTAAATTCCCCATAATAATTCCTCCATCATTGTAGTGCTGAAGCCTAAATTTTCCAACTTGACCTAAAAGAGAACCATACAATTGATTTCTACCACTCAGATTGATAAGAAAGTTGCTGGAAACGGCAAAGGATGCACTGCTTTGCAAAGGAATGACGTTAAAATTTCTTGGGTAAGAATGATCTAAGAAATGAAATTCAGGCATAATATCAATAGAACCAACCTTTAATTTACGGGTAAACGCGGCCAATAAGACCGAGTTATGGATGTCAATCTGAATTTCGTTTGCCTTATACCTTGTTCCAATCCCGTTGAGGTATCCATTCACAGATACTTGGTAGGCGGATATAAGATTTACGAAGCTACTTTCTTTTGGCAGTCTAAAAATTCCATAGGTCAACGAGATGGAAGCGCCAGTCGTTTTTGGAATGGCAGAAAAATAAATATTGAATTTCAGGCCTATGGAATGATCCAATTGTTGTGCAAATAAGGCTACACATAGGAATAGGAATACATTCGAGCAGATCATTCTTTTCATAGCTAATTTCTTAAAAAATCCGGTTTTGCAAGTTTACCCATTTTCCCTTTTTTATCCTAATCCAAAATCTTACTTTTGCGCGGTTGGAAAAGACATGGTATCAGAATCCTTTCCTCCTTTTGACAGGAGTCATTGCTGTGTTTTCACAAAATATACTATATCATATCGAGCAATCAATTAATCGCTAATCAATGAATGCAATTTTCGAAGTACCCATAGCCATCAACGAACCTGTATTGAATTATGCACCGGGGTCGCCCGAACGAGCTGCCCTGCAAGCCACCTACGCTGCCATGAAAGCCAAAAAACTGGATATCCCCATGTACATCGGTGGCAAAAAAGTAAAGACCAAGGAGAAGGTCAACATTCATCCGCCGCACGACATCCGGCACAGCCTGGGTACCTATAGCAAAGGCACCGGCAAACACGTACAGGACGCCATCAAGGCCGCCCTGGCTGCCAAGCCCGCCTGGGAAAATATGCCCTGGCAGGAGCGGGCTGCCATCTTTCTCAAAGCCGCCGATCTGTTGGCAGGACCCTTTCGGGCAAAAATGAATGCCGCCACCATGTTGGGGCAATCCAAAAATGCCTATCAGGCAGAGATTGATAGCGTAGCCGAACTTTGTGATTTTTTCCGGTTCAACGTCCAATACATGACCCAGCTCTACTCAGAGCAACCCGAAAGCGCTGCAGGCATCTGGAACCGCCTCGAATATCGACCACTGGAAGGATTTATCTTTGCATTGACGCCGTTCAACTTCACTTCCATTGCCGGCAACCTGCCAGGTGCTCCTGCCCTTATGGGAAACACAGTAGTATGGAAACCCGCCGAAACACAAATTTATTCCGCTACAGTAATCATGGAGATTTTCGAAGCGGCAGGCCTGCCCGATGGCGTCATCAACCTGGTGTACACCGATGGCCCTGTAGCGGGTGATGTGATATTCTCCCATTCCGATTTTGGTGGCCTGCATTTTACGGGAAGCACCAATGTGTTCAACGTTTTGTGGCAAACCATCGGCAACAACGTCGGCAAGTACAAAAGCTATCCGCGCATTGTGGGAGAAACGGGTGGGAAGGATTTTGTGGTGGCCCATGCTTCCGCAAATGCTCAAGAAGTAGCAACGGCATTGTCGCGTGGAGCCTTTGAATTTCAAGGTCAAAAATGCTCGGCAGCGTCTCGCGCTTACATTCCCAAAAACTTGTGGAAAGACGTCAAAAAGCACTTGCTTGCCGAGTTGGATTCGATGAAAATGGGCAGTCCGGAAGATTTTTCCAACTTCATCAACGCCGTCATCGATGAAAGGGCTTTCGATAAGATAACCAACTACATCGCAAACGCAAAAAAATCGAAATCGGCAGAGGTCATCGCCGGTGGTTCCTACAGCAAAAAAGAAGGCTATTTCATCGAACCCACCGTGATACTGACCACCGACCCGAAATACAAAACCATGTGCGAGGAGATATTCGGACCTGTATTGACGATCTACGTATACGATCCAAAAAAATATGAACAAATTCTGGATACCGTCGACGCCACCTCGCCTTATGCTTTGACGGGGTCCATCTTTGCCATCGACCGCGCTGCTGTGAATGTGGCGATCAATAAGTTGCGCCATGCCGCCGGCAATTTTTACATCAACGACAAACCCACCGGTGCCGTGGTTGGCCAACAACCCTTTGGCGGCGCCCGCTCTTCCGGCACCAACGACAAGGCTGGCTCCCTCCTCAACCTGATGCGCTGGGTGTCGCCGCGCACCATTAAAGAGAATTTTGTGCCTTCTACGGATTATCGGTACCCCTTCCTGGCCGAAGAGTAACCAAACCCCACTGCTAAAAATTTCGTGGTAAAGCCATAGGGGACGAAAAATTTTTAACCGACTGTATAGCGATCGTGCTTGCTTTCCTCCAAACTTTCCAAGTTTTAAAAACTTGGAAAGTTTGGGAAAGTTTATTGGTTTTAACGCTTCAAATAAGTCCGAATATTTTCCGTTTGAATGATGTCGTTTCATATACGATGTTGTGAAACTTATGTAAACTAAAACTCGTCGAGAGTAAAAACACTTCCATGAAACTTCTCCATTTACTGTTTTTTTGCCTGGCTTCCTTTTGCATTTCCCAATCTGTTTTTGCGCAAAGCAAATACACCATCAACGGATACATCTCTGACGCCGAATCGGGGGAAAAGCTGATATCCGCCAATGTTTTCGACTTGAGAAGCAGCAAAGGGTCGGTGTCCAATATCTACGGATTTTACAGCGTTACTCTTCCCTCCGACTCGGTGTTGCTGACCTTTTCGTACATCGGTTACAAACCGCTCACCCACCGTTTTTTGCTTCAAGCAGACAGTACCCTGCACATCCAACTCGAACCAGAACTCGCCCTTCAGGAAGTAGAGGTGGTAGCTTCGGAAGAACACCAACCCATCGAAGAAACCACCCAGATGAGTACCATCGATGTACCCATACAACAGATCAAAAAAATACCCGCCCTGCTTGGAGAAGTCGATGTGTTGAAGGCTTTGCAATTATTACCAGGGGTGCAGTCGGGCGGCGAAGGCCAGAATGGATTGTATGTGCGAGGGGGAAGCCCCGACCAAAACCTGATCTTGCTCGACGGGGTGCCGGTGTACAACGCCTCTCACCTATTTGGGTTCTTTTCGGTGTTCAATGTCGATGCCATTAAGGATGTTAAGTTGACCAAAGGCGGATTTCCCGCAAGGTATGGTGGTCGGCTTTCGTCGGTAATCGAGATCAACATGAAAGAGGGCAACATCAAAGAATGGCACGGATCGGGGTCGATCGGCATTGTGGCTTCGCGACTTACGGTGGAAGGCCCCTTGGTGAAAGATAAGACGTCGATCATTCTGTCGGGCAGGCGGACTTATATCGATCTGTTGGCCCGGCCGTTGATTAAAAAGAGCTTTGAAGAAAATGATAGTGAAGGAGTAGCCGGATACTATTTTTACGATTTCAATGGCAAGATCAACCACAAATTTTCCGACAAGGACCGGCTTTATTTCAGTATATACACCGGCGATGACAAATTTTACCTGGAGGAAAATTATACCGACAATTTTGGCAACGAAACCTATACCTCCGGAACCGATGTGGGCCTCGGCTGGGGCAACCTGACCTCGGCACTGCGATGGAACCACCTGTGGACGAACAAGCTGTTCAGTAACACGACTCTTACATTCAGCCGCTACAAGTTCAAAACCATCGCCGCAGAAAAATACGAATCTCCCAATACAAAAGAAAATTTTTCCATCGGCTATCTATCTGGCATCGACGATGTGGCGCTGAAGTTCGATTTCGACTATGTGCCCAATCCCGATCACTTTATCCGTTTTGGCTTCAATGCCATCAACCACACTTTCAAGCCCGGTAAGTTTGATCTCGAAGTGGAATTCCTCGATAGCGGTGGTTTGTTTTTGCTGGATACCGTTTTGGGGCAACCCAATGTGCAGGCACAGGAATACGCCCTTTATGTAGAAGACGATATGAAACTGGGCCGTTTTCTAAAACTGAATGCGGGCCTGCATTTTTCCGCTTTTCATTTGGATAACAAACTGTACACATCCCTTCAACCTCGCCTGGGTGTGCGCTATTTTCTTCCGGGCGATGTGGCGTTGAAAGGGTCCTTTGCATCGATGCGGCAATATGTACAATTACTCACCAATGAAGGAATTGGCCTACCCACTGATCTGTGGCTGCCGACAACGGAGCAGGTCAAGCCCCAGGACAGTTGGCAGGTGGCCCTCGGTCTGGCCAAAACATTCGATAAAAAATACGAGATCAGCCTGGAGGGGTATTATAAAAAAATGAAAAACCTGCTGTCGTACAAGGAAGGGGCCAGCCTTTTTCAGCTCAACGACTGGCAGGACCGGGTGACGCAAGGCGAGGGCAAGTCGTATGGTTTGGAATTGTTTTTACAAAAAAAGAAAGGGCGACTGTCGGGATGGATCGGCTACACCCTGTCGTGGTCGACCCGCCGGTTTGAGGAGATCAATCTGGGGCGGAAATATCCATTCAAATACGATCGGCGACACGACATTTCGGTGGTGGCCTCTTACGACATCAGCAAAAAAGTCAACATTGCCGGCACCTGGGTTTTTGGCACCGGAAACGCTGTTACCCTGGCTAATGCCAAATACAGAGGTTTCTTTCCGGAACTGGCCTTTCCTGATTTTACCTTCGTCGGCTCCTACGATGTGGAACACTACGAAAACCGCAACAATTTCCGCATGCGTTCCTACCATAGGTTCGATATAGGGATCAATTTTGTAAAAGAAAGACGCAAGTACACCCGCACCTGGAGCATTGGCGCCTATAATCTGTACAACCGGCAAAATCCGTTTTTCCTTTTTGTCGACGACGAGAACAACTATAATTCGGACGGCTCTGTGGAGCGACGTACCGTGCTTAAACAGGCCAGCCTTTTCCCTGTGATCCCCTATTTTAGTTTTAACATTGAATTTTGAAAACAGCATTAGCATGAAAAAATACCTGTTTGTAGTTTTATTGTTGGGCACCGTTTCTGCCTGCGACAATTTTTTTGAATCCACCCTCGAAGTGGACCCACCCGAGCATACGCCTCAGATGACGGTGCATGCTTACCTGATGGACAACGATACGGCCATAGGCGTGAGTGTGGGGCGAAGTTTTGGCGTTCTGGAAACGGTGGACGATTTTGAGTCGCATTTCCTCGACGGCGCCAATGTGGAAATTTACCAACAAGGGGATTTGAAATATACCCTTTCGCCTGTTGAAGAAATTTTTACCGAGCCCGGGTTCAATTTTTTGCCGATCAATTACGGGATAGTATTGTCGGAACCGCTGGGAGGCATTGGCGATAGTTTTGAAATCAGGGTAAGTCATCCGGACTATGGCACGATCCGGGCGGTGCAAACGATCCCGGCACCCGTAGGAGTGACTAGTGCTGTTTTTGAAGAAGATGGTGGCATCGGGGGCGACACCGGAGAACGGACCAATATTGTCGACATTACTTTTACAGATCCGCCGGGTACGGGACAGTTCTATGAAATCGCCGTGGTGAAATACAACCTCGATTTTTTTGAGTACTACGCCTACTATTCCCATTCGGCTGACCCCAATATTGAGGAAGGAGACAACAACCTGTTCCTGCTCAGCGACCTGGCCATTGACGGCAGGGAGTACACCGTCCGAATCGAACTGGATGCGCCTTTTGAAGAAAACATGCACGTTGCTTTCAGAACGGTATCCGAAGATTGGTACCTCTACTCCAAGTCCATTAATGCCTTCAAAGCCTCCGACGATTTCGGATTTTTTGCCGAGCCGGTGACCGTTCACAGCAATATCGAAAACGGTCTGGGTATTTTTGCGGCAGGTACGGAAGTGATCTTCCCTGTTTCGGAGTGAGCATAGGTGCTGGCTCCGACTTCGCTCAGCCAACGGGCAGCCCGCTTGACTGAGCGTAGCCAAAATCAGCGGATCTTTACCCAATTGCTAAACTAATATGGAATTTGCGGGCAGAATTTCCCTTCATCCCGATAGCTATCGGGAAAAGGGCGCGCGAAGGGAGAATCACAATTAAAATAGCAAATAAGTCTATCCGCACTGTTTCAGGAGCCACCCTTTTTCTGCGATGGCTTTTGACGATTCGATCTCATTATGCAATTGTATTGTTGAGACTTTGTCGTATGGATTGGTTTCGATCAGTTTTCTAGTGTAGCGGATGAGGTTTAGGTAATTTTCGCGGTGATAGCTTATGATGTTTTTGCGGCGAATGAAGGTGCGCATAGCATCGAGGTGGGCCTCAAGGAGGGTAAGTTCGTCGAGTTCGTAGAAAATTTTGAGCATTACGGTTTTGGCGGCGAGGTTGAGGAGCAGGTCTTTGTACTCCGATTTTTGCAGGAGTTGGAGGGCCGGGCCGTAGTTTTTGCGTTGGTATTCGAGGCGGGCCAGACAGAAGCTGAACATCGACTCGCGGTGTGCTTTTTCGAGGGTATTCTTGTAGTCGTAAATAAATTTTTCCACCCATTCGAATTGTTCCAACACCAGCCCTACAGTGACCACATTCCGGTAGGTAAATCGGGACAATTTTCCATTTTTTAAAAATAGGTTTTGTTGAAGCCCTTGGCGATAAATGTCTAATTCATCCCGGAGGTAGGCCCTATTACCGGCATTGTATTGCTTGATGCAAAAATTGATGGCCATGATGTACAGGTCACCCAGCTCTTCGGGTGGTAATTTGTTGCCTTGTTGTACCAAAACAGATTTGAATTGCCGAAAATGATTCGGATCAGCCGGTTTTGTCAATGTTTGATAGGCATGGTAAAACAAGGCAATGGCCGGCACGTGCAACAATTGTTGGGATTTGACATATTTCATAATTTCCTTCAACAATCCAAATTGGTACTCCGTTTTGTAAACAGCCTGATGGGTAACCGCAAAGCAGGACTGCCGCAATTTTCTGGCAAAGTAGGCCACGTCGAGGTTGTCAGACATTTTTTGTACATTTAGTTCACTCATGCGGCGCTGGGCAGAGGTATGGCGGTACTCTTCGCGTTGGATGTGGAATTCGTTGTCGAAATAATCGGCGTTGCGGAAGGGTTGCTGGCCTTGGAGTTTTTGTAATTCTCTCAAGTTGCGTTCCACTTGTTTGTGGAGATTTCGTTGGCGGTAAATATCCGTCAATTTGATTTTAGTTTTGATCGGATCGTCGAAAAAGGCATTGTATAACAGAAATTTTTCGAGGAGTTTGAGCAAAGAGCTCATCCATAGCCGGAGTTGCTGGTCATCGTATGGCGAACTTTTACCAGCAACAAATCGAAAGGCTTTTTCCTTGCCGGGAGCTACTTTTGTGCGGTGGCGGCACTCGACCAGGTAGTCGAACAACCGGTTGACTTCAGGCCGTTTGTTGAAAAACGGAGAAGCCAGGAATAGCTGCATCTGCCTGAGTTCCTTGCGACTAAGGGTGTACAACAGGTTAACAAGGCGGGAATTCTCCATCTTTTTTATGACAAAAATAAATATTTGTATTACAAAATTTATCATAAACCTTTATAAATCAGTTGTAAATCATATCATTTTCATAAAAATTGACTACAAATGCTTCATTTTGTATTTGTACAGCCAGGGGAATCACTTCATTTTTGTAAGGTGAAAAATTGACAAACTACGCAAAACCTTCTTCCCATGATTGCATCTTGCTACCCTTACCACTACCCGAAAGCCTTGCGAGTGATGTACCTTCTCTTGTTGTTCGCAATTTTGCTTCCCTCATTCACCCTGAGTCAATCCACCATTAGTGGGGTGATTACCCTTGAATCGGGTCAACCCGTCCCAGACATTCCTGTCTACATTTCGGGCGGTGAATCCGACACCATTTATACGGATCAAAACGGCTACTACGAAGTGACGATGATAGATGGACTGGACTACTCCATAAACCTGGGAACACCCCTCTGGGACTTTCCATTGTATGGCATTGATACCTTCGATTTAATGGCTTTACATGCCCATATGTTAGAACTTGACTTACTGGACTCTCCTTATAAAATTATAGCATGCGACGTCAACCTTTCGGGAAGTGTGACTACCCTGGACCTGGTACTTCTGGCAAAATTGTTAGAAGGGATAATCCTAGAATTTCCATTTGGCAGTTGGAGATACGTTGACGCCGATTTTCTTTTTCCCAACCCCCAAAATCCCTGGCAGACTACTTTTCCGGACGTAATTAATATTAACGACTTAAATCAGGACCTCACCGATCAGGACTTTATTGCGGTCAAACTCGGCGACGTCAACAATTCCATTGAACTGGCCAACATCACGGGGAAGTTGTTTTTTGACGACAATGCCAACTGTTCTTATGAACCGGCCGAAACCACTTTGCCAAACCTATTGGTCCTAGCCACCAATGGCGTCGACAGCTTTTACAGTATGACCAATTCCAGCGGCGAGTTCAACATCGGCGTAATTCCCGGAACTTACGGCGTTTCTTTGCTTCCATCCAACAATCTATGGTCTACCTGCCAGGCATCTTACACGGCAAGTGTAGCACAGTTTGAAATCGTTGACCTGGGTCTATTACCACTGCAACCACTGGTGGAATGTGCCCGGATGGGGGTCGACATATCCGCCCCCCTCAATCTCCGTATTTGCGAAAGCAGACAATACGCCGTTCAATACTGCAATCAGGGGACGATCACTGCCACCGATGCTCTGGTTGAAGTGGATGTAAATCCCAACCTGATCGTTACCAGCAGTATCCCTCCCTGGTCGGGCCAAAATGGAACTCTATACAGCTATGAAGTGGGAGACGTCAATGTGGGGCAATGCGGAACTATTGTTATACACTTTGACGTAACCTGCGATGACAACCTTCTCGGCAGTACCTTTTGCTCCGATGCTCACGCCTACCCCGATACGATTTGCCCTCCCCCCAATGCCTTATGGGATGGCGCTAACCTACAATTAGCGACTTGGTGCGAATCAGACTCCGTGTTTTTCGACATCCACAATACTGGCGCAGAAATGACCGAATCCACTGATTTCCTCGTCATTGAAGATGATATGATCATGCTGTCGAGCCCCATAGATCTGGGGGCAGATGAACATATGCAACTGGCTTTTGAGGGCGATGGGTTTACCTGGCGGGGAGAGATGGAACAAGCCCCCTATCACCCCTTCAATGAGCGGGTGAGCGTATCTATTGAGGCCTGTGGCTTGAACAATTCCGGGGAATTCAGCACGGGGTTTGTGACCATGTTCCCCTCCTACACTTACAGCAATGCAGAAGACATCGTTTGCCAGGAATTAGTGGGTAGTTTTGACCCAAATGACAAAAATGCCCTTCCCAAAGGCGTCGGCCCGGAACATTATATCGAAGCCAATACCGAACTGGAATACCTGATCCGTTTTCAAAATACAGGTACCGACACGGCTTTTTCGGTTGTGATCAAAGACACGCTTTCGGCCTTTCTCGACATTGAATCCTTCCGTGCCGGGGCCGCCAGCCATCTGTATGAAGTGGATATTTGGGAGGACGACATCCTCGTGTTCACCTTTTCCAACATCGCTCTTCCGGACAGCAATGTCAACGAACCTGCTTCCCACGGTTTTGTCAGTTTTAGAATTAATCAACACACCAACAATCCCATCGGGGCCATCATCGAAAACCGGGCATCGATTTATTTCGATTACAATGAAGCGGTGGTAACCAATACGATATTCCACACCATAGGAGAGGATTTCCTCGACGAAGTAACGAATCTGGAAGCGGCTCCCAAACCCGGTCAACATGCAGCAATAAGAATCTACCCCAACCCGGTGAATGATTCTTCAACGATTTTATTAGGGGATGTGCAACTGTTGAATGGCACCCTGGAACTATACGACTTACAGGGGCGTCGGTTGGTTCGAAAAATTATTGTTGGAAATAGTTGTAAGCTAATGAAAGGTGATTGTAGTGGTGGGGTTTACCTATATCGGGTTTTGGAAAACGGAATATTGCTGGGGAGTGGAAAAATTGTTATCGAGTAAAATCTATCTAAAAAAGCATCAGCCCAACGTTAGCGCAATCCGCATCATATCCATAAAGGATTGTTCCCGGTCTTTGGCGCTGGCGGCCTCGCCGGTGCGGATGTTGTCGCTCACTGTAAGGATGGAAAGGGCTTTGGCCCCAAGCCGCTTGGCGATGGTAAACAGGATTTGGGACTCCATCTCCACGCCCAGCACGCCGTGTTGTTCCCAGATGTCCCATCGTTCGTCGTCTTCGTCGTAGAAGGTGTCGGTGCTGAAAATGGAGCCCTGCAAGGTGTCGATGCCCAATCGTTGAGCAGTCTGGTAGGCTTTGAGCAGGAGGTCGAAATCGGCAGTGGCAGCGTAGTGAAGGTTATTGAAGTAAGTGCGGTTGGCGCCCGAATCGCCGGAGGCACTCATCGCCAGGATGACCTGCCCCACTTTCAATTGCTTTTGGATGGCGCCGCAGGTGCCCACCCGGATCAGGTTTTTGACTTTGTAGGTGTTTATCAATTCGTTGACGTAAATGGCCGTGCTGCCCATCCCCATCCCGGAGCCTTGTATGCTGATGCGTTTGCCCTGATAGGTGCCGGTAAATCCCAACATTCCTCTTACGCGGTTGTAGCAGATGGCGTTTTCCAGGAAATTTTCGGCGACGTGTTTGGCCCTCAGCGGGTCGCCAGGCAATAGAATGGTTTCGGCTACATCGCCGGGCTTTGCTTCTATATGGATACTGTTCATTTTCTCCTTTTTCACGAATGCAACAATCGGGTATATTGACCGGTATAGTACATCATAAGATTTTGATGATCACTTACCTTTTCCGAAAATTCGATCTTGACATAACGGATTTTTCTTCCTCCTTGTTCCAGAGAAACTTCAGCTAATTTCGATCCGATCATGGCCATACGCGCTACTTTCTTTTGATTATAGTCTAAAAGGGCTGCCTGGGCTTCTTCTTTTGTCAAGTCAGCAATATTTGGCGGCTTCAAGGTCCCGAACTTATCCAAATCGGGGGTGGACAAAAGCCCAACCCTACCTTTTACAGAACCATTGCTCAGAACGAAGTCCCGGATATTGAACTTAACTTTATTGCCGGTCTTGTTGGTCAGCCTCAGTTCTCCAAAAATAGCATTGTCCACTATTTTGTCCGAAACAAATTTACCTTCTAACACCTCGTCCTCAAATTGGATTGTGATATCCTCATTTGTAGTTTTAGCCTCGGCATCAGACGAAGGGGTAGATCCACAGCCAAAAAAGCTGACAATTAGAATTGCAAAACAGAAGGAAGATATGATTTTCATGGTGTTGGATTTAGCGTTTCAAAATTTGTACATTAGTTTTTCTGTATATAGTTGTCAGACGTTTAGCATATGGCTATGGGCTGCCGTTAGTGTACACACTCTTAGAAGACCGAAGGAATTCCCTTTTCTGGCAACTACACCCCGTAAGGAATCCAAATATTCTTGATCTGGGTAGCTTGCCGCAAATACTCCGTCCCTTCTCCCTGGGTTTTGTCCCACCAATTCCGAAATTTGCCATAGTTCACCCACGTGCGCTTCATGTTATCGGCTCCCAGGAGTTCAACATTTTTGCTCCCTTCTTGGGTGCCAAAATACCAAATTCCATCCACATCATCGTGTTTGGCCAATACTTTGGTCAGTTCTTCCTTTGGGCCGGTGACGATGTTGACCGCACCCCCCGGCACATCCGACGTTTCCAATATCTGGTAAAAGTCGGTAGCTGAAAAGGGTGCAGTTTCCGAAGGCACCACCACTACCCTATTGCCCATCGCAATGGCAGGGAGCACGGTAGAAATAAATCCCAGCAAGGGCGCCTCTTCCGGGCAAACGATGCCCAACACCCCAATGGGCTCCGGCATGGCCAGGGTCACATTGCGATGAACGGTGTGATGAACCATTCCATCGTATTTATCGGCATGAGCGGCATAAGTGTATATCCGTTCAATTGACAGGGCCACTTCTTTTTCGGCCTCGGACTTGGAGCAGCCGGTCATTTTCATCAGCCTGTCGGCAAATTCGGTTTCGCGGTAAGCGAGATTTTCCGCAAGGTAATACAACACCTGTGCCCGTGAATGGCCCGTGCGGGTGGCCCAGCAACCATTGGCATGAGCGGCCTCTACTGCGTTTCGGATGTCTTTGCGGTTGCCGCGCGACACTTCTCCGATGTAAATTCCGTTGGCATTCAGTATCGGCATACTGTATCCGCCGTCGGGCCGTGCCTGCTTGCCGCCGATGTACATTTTGGCGGTTCGGTCGATGCCGTTGGCAGGCAATCCATTACTGTTTTTTTTGATTGCTTTCGCAAATTTGATATACGTAAATGGTTTGTTGGAAAACGACTCTTCTATCCGGGGCTTGAGGTATTCGTACAATCCTTCCTTTCCGCCTTCACGGCCAAACCCCGATTCACGATAGCCTCCAAACCCGGAGGCCGCATCAAATACGTTGGTGCAGTTAATCCATACGGTACCGGCCTTGATCTGTGGAGCGATGTCGAGGGCAAGGTTTATGTTTTCCGTCCAGATGCTGCAGGCCAATCCGTAACGGGTGTTGTTGGCCAGTTTGACGGCTTCTTTGTGCGAGCGAAAACTCATGGCCGCTAATACCGGCCCGAATATTTCAACCTGCGCAATGGTCGACGACGGCGATACATCCGTAAATAAAGTGGGCGGATAAAAATAGCCGTCTTTAGGTGTAGCCCAGGAAGGCTGCCAAAGTGTACATCCTTCGTCAACGCCTTGTTGGACCAATTCCTCAATGGTTTTCAACTGGACGGGTGCCACGATGGCCCCAATGTCAATGCCTTTGTCGAGGGAGTTGCCCACGCGAAGTTTTTCCATTCGGGCCCTAATCTTTTTGTAAAGTTTTTCGGCCACACTTTCTTCTACCAATAATCTTGACCCGGCACAACACACCTGCCCCTGGTTGAACCAAATGGCATCAACTACTCCTTCGACAACGCTATCGAGGTCGGCATCTTCAAAAACGATGAAGGGTGATTTGCCTCCCAGTTCGAGTGAAACTTTTTTGCCGGTGCCGGCAATGGCTCTGCGGATGATCTTGCCTACTTCGGTAGAACCGGTGAAGGCTATTTTGTTGATATCTTTGTGGTTGACCAGGGCAGCTCCTGTTTTTCCGTCGCCGGTGATGATGTTGACCACGCCTTTCGGCAAACCGACCTGCTGGCAAATATCTGCGAAGAGCAACGCCGTCAGCGAGGTGAACTCTGCCGGTTTTAGAACGATGGTGTTGCCCATCGCCAATGCGGGTGCGATTTTCCAGGCCAGCATCAGGAGGGGAAAATTCCAGGGGATGATCTGCCCGATGACGCCGATCTCCTTGTAGTCGGCCAGCTCAGTATCGCGGAGATGGGCCCAGCCGGCATGGTGATAAAAATGACGGGCGACGAGCGGAATGTCGATGTCGCGGGTTTCACGGATGGGCTTGCCATTGTCCATCGACTCCAGCACGGCAAACAACCGGGAATGCTTTTGTATTTTACGGGCAATGGCATAAAGGTAACGGGCCCGGTGGTGCCCCCCAATGTCCACCCATCCAGGTAATGCCTTTTTGGCGACAGCCACGGCATCGTTTACATCTTTAGTGTTGGCCTCGGCTATGTTGGCGAGTTTTTCTTTGGTAGCCGGGTTAATGCTTTTGAAGTATTTCTTGGAAGAGGGCTTTTTCCATTTTCCGTTTATGAAGAGGGAAAATGCGCGTTTGTGCTTATCCAGGAATTCGTTGGCAAGCGAGGGGTTTTCCGGAGCTGGGCCGTAGGGCATAGTGTGGAAGATTTCTTTTACCTGCATAATATGAGATTGAGTCTCAACAAATGTATTTCTGTTGAAAACAAAGATAACAAAATTGGATGTTTGTTAGAGAGTAAATGTTGAAAGGGTGGCCTGAACAAGAAAATGCCTCCCAATTGTCTTTTAATAGGGTGAGTGGGATAACCTTACCAGAGACGTGTATATTGGTCAAAGCTGACCAAGAGCAAATGAAACCAACCTCGGATATTGTCAAAAAAGCCGCTCCAGTTTATCTACGATAGCTTTTACTTTGTTGTCGGGCAAAGTAACATTATTGAATAAGTCTTCAAAAATAATTTTTTTCAAAGCAGATTTATCCATAGCCAGAAAAGCCTTTTTCAATCTCCTCACCAGACCGACTTCCAGCCCACATATCCTGGCCAGTTCTTCCGCTGTCCAATTGGGTGTACGCTGAAGCAATTCAAGCAACGTGTTCAATGAAGTTAATTTTTGCCCTTGTACATGGCCTTGTTTGAGCCCTTGTTGGAGTCCTTGTTCCAGTCCTTGTTCCAGTCCTTGTTCCAGTCCTTGTTCCAGTCCTTGTTCCAGTCCTTCCTGACGAAGCAAATCTAACGTACTCATAATTTTATCTTTATCTTTTGCGGTAATGCCCATCTTCTTTAGATTTTTTTGTACATCCTTGGGCGATTTTTGAATGATACCGAATACATAGGCACCTATCATTTTCAATGTATCTTTTTCCAAATCAAAGATAAAGCTATAATGCCGAAATATCAAGTCTATTTGATGACGGTTGGCCATCGATATCATCGCACTGCGGAAAAAGGCATCCTCCAGTTTCCTTAGATTTTCTTCCGACTCTTTTACTATGTTTTTAAAGAAAAACTGAAAATCGGGCAGAAACGGTTTCAGCCAATCTATATATGGGTGCCCCCTGAATAAATCGCTCAACTGCTTGGGACTCCAATCGACCTTGCCATTGTAAAACAACATCGGCAATACAGGATTGACCTTGCGCCCGCGCGTTTTTACCATCTTATGCAGCGCCAAAAAGATATACAATCCCAACTGGATCGACACATACGGAGTCGGCTTGGACTTGTTTTCCCATATAAAACTCAAATACAACTCCTCTTCCGAATCCCGAAAGCGACAACGGTAAATGATGTCGGCATTGAACAGTTCCAACGAATCGGTCAAAAAACTTTCACGTTCGTGGGTCAACGATCGTAAATCTATACGTTCTGCTATTTCTGGATGAAAATCTTTCAGATAGGAACGAGCACTCTCCGAGCGCTCCATTACCTTGCGGAATAGTTTGTCATCTGGTTGATGCGGGGGTTTTCTTTTTTTTCGTTTGCTCATAGTATTTTGGGTTGATACTCCGCAAAACTATGAAAAAACCAATCAATTATACAAATTTTGTTTCTATTTTTTTAAAAAAATAGTTTCGCCCCATCGGGTACCGGTACATGATTAAAACCGATCAAATGCTTGTGACACCAACCTCAGACGCTGTCAAAAAAGCCGCTCCAGTTTATCTACGATAGCTTTTACTTTGTTGTCGGGCAAAGTAACATTATTGAATAAGTCTTCAAAAATAATTTTTTTCAAAGCAGATTTATCCATAGCCAGAAAAGCCTTTTTCAATCTCCTCACCAGACCGACTTCCAGCCCACATATCCTGGCCAGTTCTTCCGCTGTCCAATTGGGTGTACGCTGAAGCAATTCAAGCAACGTGTTCAATGAAGTTAATTTTTGCCCCCGTACATGGCCTTGTTCCAGTCCTTGTTCCAGTCCTTGTTCCAGTCCTTGTTCCAGTCCTTGTTCCAGTCCTTCCTGACGAAGCAAATCTAACGTACTCATAATTTTATCTTTATCTTTTGCGGTAATGCCCATCTTCTTTAGATTTTTTTGTACATCCTTGGGCGATTTTTGAATGATACCGAATACATAGGCACCTATCATTCTCAATGTATCTTTTTCCAAATCAAAGATAAAGCTATAATGCCGAAATATCAAGTCTATTTGATGACGGTTGGCCATCGATATCATCGCACTGCGGAAAAAGGCATCCTCCAGTTTCCTTAGATTTTCTTCCGACTCTTTTACTATGTTTTTAAAGAAAAACTGAAAATCGGGCAGAAACGGTTTCAGCCAATCTATATAAGGATGCCCCCTGAATAAATCGCTCAACTGCTTGGGACTCCAATCGACCTTGCCATTGTAAAACAACATCGGCAATACAGGATTGACCTTGCGCCCGCGCGTTTTTACCATCTTATGCAGCGCCAAAAAGATATACAATCCCAACTGGATCGACACATACGGAGTCGGCTTGGACTTGTTTTCCCATATAAAACTCAAATACAACTCCTCTTCCGAATCCCGAAAGCGACAACGGTAAATGATGTCGGCATTGAACAGTTCCAACGAATCGGTCAAAAAACTTTCACGTTCGTGGGTCAACGATCGTAAATCTATACGTTCTGCTATTTCTGGATGAAAATCTTTCAGATAGGAACGAGCACTCTCCGAGCGCTCCATTACCTTGCGGAATAGTTTGTCATCTGGTTGATGCGGGGGTTTTCTTTTTTTTCGTTTGCTCATAGTATTTTGGGTTGATACTCCGCAAAACTATGAAAAAACCAATCAATTATACAAATTTTGTTTCTATTTTTTTAAAAAAATAGTTTCGCCCCATCGGGTACCGGTACATGATTAAAACCGATCAAATGCTTGTGACACCAACCTCAGACGCTGTCAAAAAAGCCGCTCCAGTTTATCTACGATAGCTTTTACTTTGTTGTCGGGCAAAGTAACATTATTGAATAAGTCTTCAAAAATAATTTTTTTCAAAGCAGATTTATCCATAGCCAGAAAAGCCTTTTTCAATCTCCTCACCAGACCGACTTCCAGCCCACATATCCTGGCCAGTTCTTCCGCTGTCCAATTGGGTGTACGCTGAAGCAATTCAAGCAACGTGTTCAATGAAGTTAATTTTTGCCCTCGTACATGGCCTTGTTCCAGTCCTTGTTCCAGTCCTTGTTCCAGTCCTTCCTGACGAAGCAAATCTAACGTACTCATAATTTTATCTTTATCTTTTGCGGTAATGCCCATCTTCTTTAGATTTTTTTGTACATCCTTGGGCGATTTTTGAATGATACCGAATACATAGGCACCTATCATTCTCAATGTATCTTTTTCCAAATCAAAGATAAAGCTATAATGCCGAAATATCAAGTCTATTTGATGACGGTTGGCCATCGATATCATCGCACTGCGGAAAAAGGCATCCTCCAGTTTCCTTAGATTTTCTTCCGACTCTTTTACTATGTTTTTAAAGAAAAACTGAAAATCGGGCAGAAACGGTTTCAGCCAATCTATATATGGGTGCCCCCTGAATAAATCGCTCAACTGCTTGGGACTCCAATCGACCTTGCCATTGTAAAACAACATCGGCAATACAGGATTGACCTTGCGCCCGCGCGTTTTTACCATCTTATGCAGCGCCAAAAAGATATACAATCCCAACTGGATCGACACATACGGAGTCGGCTTGGACTTGTTTTCCCATATAAAACTCAAATACAACTCCTCTTCCGTATCCCGAAAGCGGCAACGGTAAATAATGTCCGCATTGAACAGCTCCAACGAATCGGTTAAAAAACTTTCACGTTCGTGGGTCAACGATCGTAAATCTATACGTTCTGCTATTTCTGGATGAAAATCTTTCAGATAGGAACGAGCACTCTCCGAGCGCTCCATTACCTTGCGGAATAGTTTGTCATCTGGTTGATGCGGGGGTTTTCTTTTTTTTCGTTTGCTCATAGTATTTTGGGTTGGGACTCCGCAAAACTATGAAAAATCAATCAATTGCACAAATTTTGTTTCTATTTTTTTAAAAAAAAAGTTTCACCCCATCGGATGACGATACCCTGCTGAGTAGCGCCCCGTCACGAAATGCTCCAACTGCCGCTCAATATCCGCCAACAAACTACTCGCCCCAAATCGGAAAAGGTCAGGTTGCAGCCAATCATCGCCCAATTCCTCCTTCATCAATATCAACCAATTCAAAGCCTGTTTGGCTTTGCGGATACCGCCGGCTGGTTTGAAGCCCACCTTATAACCCGTCTCTTCCTGATAGGAACGGATAGCCCGTATCATCACCAGGCTGACCGGCAGGGTGGCATTAACACTTTCTTTACCCGTACTGGTTTTAATAAAGTCCGATCCCGCCATCATACTCACCCAACTGGCTTTGGCCACTTTCGTAAATGTTGGAATTTCACCAGTGGCCAAAATGGTTTTCATATGTGCCTCGCCGCAGGCCTCCCGGCATGCTTTGACTTCTTTGTACAAGGTCCGCCAATCGGATTGTAATACCTGATCACGACTGACGACGATGTCGATCTCTCTGGCGCCCGCCTTAACCGATAGTTCTATTTGCTTTAAGCGTTCCTTGAGGGGAATGTTGCCGGCGGGAAATCCTGTCGATACGGCAGCCACCGGTATATCGGTCCCTTTCAACGAATCAACTGCAAACCGGATGAAATTGTGGTAAACACAAACAGCTCCCGTAGTCAATCCCACATCGCTCATACCAAGGGCGTGGAGCAGGTCTTGCCTCACCGGCGATTTTGCTTTGGCGCAAAGCCGAATGACATTGCCTTGGGTATCGTCGCCGGCAAGGGTAGTCAGGTCAATACAAGTAATGGCCTTTAATAACCACGCCGCCTGCCATTCTTTTTTGATCGAACGCCGACGGGTCAACGTGGCAGCCCGCCGCTCTACGGCACTTCGATTGACGTTGATGCCTTCAAAAAGGCGGGCATCGAAGGGGAGGCCCTCATTGCGCGGATGGTGCCCAGTTTTCGATGAAGAAACAGACTTGATAGAGGCCGCTTTTCCATTGGAAGATGCAGCCGATTTTTTATTTTTTATCTTTGCCATATGATTCAGCCGATTGTTTTATAAATCAATGATTTTTTCTCGGGAGGTTGAGCACCAATTTCGTAAGCGTTTTCGATCAAAGTCCGGGCTTCCGCCAAACTGGATTTTTCGTTTGTATGCAATTCGGCCAGCACTTCTCCTGTCGATACAAAATCGCCCACTTTCTTTTTCAGAAGCACTCCGGACGAAAAGTCGATGCTGCTTTCTATGGTGCCCCTTCCAGCCCCCAACTTCATAGATGCCAAACCGACCTTTCGGGCATCTAACGATTGGACGTATCCTCCAACAGGGTTTTTACAAGGGTGGATCAACTCCGCCACCGGCAACAATTCAGGTTGGTCTACCGTCGACAAGTCCCCTCCCTGCGCTTCCACCATTGTTTTGAATTTGGCGAAAGCTGCGCCGGACTGTATCAATTCTTCCAACAACGCTTTTCCGGAAGGTCTATTTTTAGATGCACTTGCCAGCAACAGCATTTGGCTGCCAAGCTCCAGACAAAGCTGGGTAAAATCGTCCGGCCCATTTCCCTTCAAGGTGTCGATGGCTTCTTTCACCTCCAGAGCATTGCCAACGGCATAGCCCAATGGTTGGTCCATCGCCGTGAGCATGGCCACCACTTTTCGGTTCATTCTCTTGCCGGTTTCGATCACCAACCTGGCCAGGGTCTCTGCTTCTGCCACCGTTTTCATAAAGGCCCCCCGGCCCACTTTAATGTCTAGCACAATGGCATCGGCTCCACAAGCCAATTTTTTGCTCATGATGCTGGACGAAATTAAGGAAATATTTTCAACTGTGCCGGTCACATCGCGCAATGCATATATTTTTTTATCGGCGGGCACCAGATTTCCGCTTTGACCGCAGACCGCTACGCCACATTTTTGACCTGATCGATAAAGGCTTCCCGGGTCATTTTGACCGACAGCCCCGGTATCGCCTCCAGCTTATCGAGGGTTCCGCCTGTATGCCCAAGACCACGTCCCGACATCTTGGCCACCGGCACCCCCGCCGCCGCCACCAGCGGAGCCAGCACTAAGGTGGTTTTGTCGCCCACCCCACCTGTGCTGTGCTTGTCTACTTTGATGCCGGATATCGCCGATAGGTCGATTAGTTCGCCTGATCGCATCATCGCGTCGGTTAGGACGGCGGTTTCCTGCTCCGACAGGCCCTGAAAATAGATCGCCATCAAAAACGCCGACACCAGATAATCTGGTATGGTACCACCTACCAAACCGTCGATGAAGGTTCTGATTTCATCATCAGACAGCGCTTCCCCGTCCCTTTTCTTTTTTATGATTTCGGTCATGCTACAATATATCTGACAAATAACTCTCTCCGGCATGTTCATATTTTATGCCTAAAGCTTCGGCCACCGTGGCGCCGATGTCGGCAAAGCTCTGGCGGGTACCGATATTGACGCCGGGTTTGATCGGTTTTCCGTAATTGAGAATGGGGACGTATTCCCTCGTATGGTCGGTGCCAGGGGCAGAGGGGTCGTTGCCGTGGTCGGCGGTGATGATTAGCAGATCGCCCTCACCAAGGGCACTCTGTAGCTCGGGCAACCGGCGGTCAAAAGCCATCAAAGCCCGGGCATATCCCTCCACGTCCCGGCGGTGGCCGTAGAGCATGTCGAAGTCCACCAGGTTGGTGAAGATCAACCCGGAGAAGTCTTGTTGGATGGCTTCAAGGGTTCGGTCAATACCTTCGTCATTGTTGGCGGTTTTCACGTAAGTGCTGATGCCCTTTCCGGCAAAAATATCGACGATTTTCCGATGGCGTGTACTATTTTACCGCTATCCCGGATCGATGTAAGCAAATTGTTAGGGGGTTGAAGAGCAAAGTCTTTTCGGTTTTTGGTTCTGGTAAAAGCACCAGGCTCCCCAACAAAGGGTCGGGCGATCACCCGTCCTACTTCGAGGTTGCCGGTGAGTAGGTTGCGGGCCTTTTGACAGATATTGTATTGTTGTTCCAGTGGAAACACCGACTCGTGCATGGCTATCTGGAACACGCTGTCGGCTGAGGTGTACACGATGGGACGTTTGGTGGCCAGGTGTTCGGCACCGAGGCGGTTAATGATGGCCGTACCGGAGGCGGCGACATTGCCGATGGTGGCTGCGCCAATGGCTTCTTCCAATTGGATTATAAACTTTTGGGGGAACCCTTTCGGGAAAAGGGGGAAGGAGCG
Organism: Saprospiraceae bacterium; assembly: GCA_965222105.1. Classification (GTDB taxonomy): domain Bacteria; phylum Bacteroidota; class Bacteroidia; order Chitinophagales; family Saprospiraceae; genus CALGLS01. The sequence continues at coordinate 124,125 of CBDCTQ010000038.1, forward strand.
CTCCAGGACAGTTCCGCATATCTCCCAGTGTCCGGTCGTTGTGTCTTTGCCTTCCGAAAGTTCCGCAGCTTTCCCGTAGGCCGAAGTGGGGTTGGCGGAGGCCGGTAGGGCGTTGCTAACATCGATGTTGCCCAGGCCCATAGCCACCAGGTGAGGGATCGACAGGCTGGGGACCAACCGGGCGATGTTTCCCAGGGTATTAGCTCCGGTGTCGCCATATCGGTCGGCGTCGGGGAGTTCGCCAATGCCTACACTGTCTAACACGATAAGAATAACACGCTTCATAACCACCAAAGATAGTGAAAACTACGGGAGGAGAGAACGTTGAGATCGCCATTTTAAATATACGAATCATCCCAACTTCCGGGTTTGTCTAAAATCCCTACCTTTGGAGCCAACAAAACATAGCCGGATTGGAAGACACCAAAAATTATTGCGACAACTCGTCCACTCCAACTACCTCGATGTGGTAGGAGCAGTGCTGGTATTTGGGGTTTGCTATTTCCGATCGTTTCATGAAACCTGGTTTTTTGATGGCGGCATTCAGTTTGGCATCCCCATCGGTGAAATGGGGACTTACCTTAGTAGGGGTGCCTTTCCGTTGGGCATATTGTCGACGGCGGGGAGCTGTATTTTCATTGTTATCTACTCGTCTGATTGGCAAGCAAAACAACTGGGGTAATTTCATTGGGTTGTTGACAACGATCAATTCCGGAACCGTCGACTATCTTTTTGGCAACCATTCGGCGGCCATCACCTATCCATTGACGTTTTTCATCACCAGTTTTGCCCTGGTCAACTGGCACCGGGGAGAAAAGATCCGGGAGCGCGATATTTGGTATTGGCTGATTGTGTTGGCCGGACTGGCCGTAGGGTTTGCTCTGGTTTATCTGGGCGCCTACCTTTTTGGGGGGCGGACGGATCATGCTTTTCTGGTGGTGGTGTCGGTTACCTTTGGCCTATCGTTGGGCGCCAACTTTTGCAGTGCCTTGAAATATCAGGAGACCTGGCTAAGCTGGATGGTGTACAACGTGGTACAACTCACCAAAAACGCGATGATCATGAACCTGGCCAACGTGGTGAAGTACATTTTTTATCTCTTCAACGCGGTGATCACCTTGTTCGATTGGAAGTTGAATGGCGATGTGGTGGGCGCAAAGGCTAAGGGCTAATACCAGCACCTGTCACCTCATTTTAATGCTTACGTCGATTAATCAATTTATTGGACTGGTAGAAGGCAGGATCCTTTTTAGCGACCCATTTAATAAACTTCTTAATGTCCTGGTGTGCTACCAGTTGTTCGATGGAGTGGTATTGATTTTCCAGCTCTTTCGTGGAGAAAACAGAATGTATTTTCTGGTGACAAATGTTGTGCAGCCCAGACGGTTTCACTGTGATGCCCTCCGCGCGATTTGGGAATGAGGTGGTGCTTTGAGATATTTTCCTCTCCAAGAGGTCTTTGGCAAATTGGGCAGATACTGACTTCCATTAGAATAATTGTGTTGTAATTGCCTCAAAATAAAAAGCAGAAAAAGGACACAAAAAAAGCCTTGAAGTAGGAGATGGTTACTTCAAGGCCCCCAAGATCTTCATAGGTGTGACAATATAGTACAATCAGATCTTTGAGTTAGTGCAGATAAGACAGTGCAAAGTTGGAGCATATCAAAAGTCGGGTCAATACCTAAATTTAGGTAAAAAAGCGTTTTTTTATTTTGAATATTAATTTATCATCATGTAATGCTGCTGCATCCAATTCCGGTCGATTCTGGAACCTTCAGGTGTATTATTTTGTAAAAAACAGAGGCAGACAGTTGCAGGTTTTACCTGAAAAGTTGTACTTTTGCGGTCGCCAATGGCTCTATGGGGGATTAGCTCAGTTGGCTAGAGCGCTTGCATGGCATGCAAGAGGTCACCGGTTCGAATCCGGTATTCTCCACTATCAAACCAGCTTCAGCATTCGTTGTAGCTGGTTTTTTTGGATTTGCCATTGTTTATTGTTAAATTGAAAATACGCTGTCAGCGTTGAAAAACTATAATAACAAACAAAAATTTAAACATATTGCATATGGCCTCTATTCAACTAAAATCAAGACGATATGAGTTGAGCGAAGTTATAAATGAAATAGCGAAACTTGAAGCCCAGGAATTGGAGAGTTTTATTCAGGAAATTAATTATTTGCTCGCTCGGAAAAAGGTGCCCAATCCTACTAAAAAAGAACTGCAACTCATTACCAAACTATACAAATCATTGGATAACAATACCCAAAAAAGATATGATGACCTGACTAAAAAATTAAATGATGAGAGCATTTCTGAAAAAGAACATGAAGAACTGTTAACATTGGTTGAAACTACAGAAGCTCACAATATCAATTGGCTTCAAACCATTACCGAATTGGCTCAACTACGAAAAACAAGCGTCGAAAAGGTCATCCAACAATTGGGAGTCACCCCCCTAAGACTTAATGCGTAAAAGCCTCCCCCCCCCTCACTCCCCCACAAACCGATTCAAAGTAACAACGATCTCCCCCAGCAGCATCCCGTCGCGGGTGAAGATCCGGTGTTTGTGTTCGCGATAGAAAGCTGGTGTATTGGCAGCGCGCAAAAGATCCGGAAAAGCTAACACCTCGACTACGCAGGTTCTTGGCATCCAGTTCATGTTCGATGGTGTGTTGGATGCAGTCGACTAGTTGTTGGAAGAGGGTCAGGGTTTCATCCGACCGGTTTTCACGAAAATAATTTCCAGGCAGCTTGTCGAGCCGAAGTAAGTTGTGTTGTATCTTTTTGAAACGGGTATGACACTCATTTCGGGCAACCAGAGAGGCACGACCCTTGCTGAAAAAGTCGATCACTCCCAACTGATCGATGATCCACAGCATATTTTGGTTGATGAGGTCCGACAACATAACCGGCAACTGCTCATCATCGGGTAGGGCCTCCACCATGCCCACCATAAATTTGAGGATAAAAGTAGCATCCTTCCCCTTGGCCTCCATATATTCCGTCAGGTATCGGAAATAGAGTTCTTTCAATACATCAGCTTCTGGAAAGAAAGAGAGGTACGCAATTATAATGTTATTGAAAATTACAGGGGGAGGTTGCCGTCCCATCAGCCGCAGGGTAGCCGACTCCAACTGATCGATGTACACTACTCGGCTGAGCCGCAGGGCCGGAAAACGGACTCATAGCTCCTTTGTACTCCCTGGCCAATGCCAACAAGGCATTACCGGCCTCCTCTTCGGTGAAATGGAGTATCTGACCGAACAAATCAGCCGCGTCGGTAAAAGAAGTAGGGGAATAGGAATCCATCGTTTTCCTGTTTGGCTTTTTATATGAAACGCCTTTTCCGGATAAAAAAGTTCAGACGAGTAGGTTCCCACCCGGCTCAGCCAAACAGAATTCCGCTGGCGTTGTTATATTTGACAAAAATAATAATTTCCAGCAGAAAATCATACTATGGCCAAACCACCTCGTATCTATTCGCCTGCTTACCGCAAAAGAAAAGCCTATGCCACCGCCTTCACCATCTTTATGAGCTATTTTTGGTTGAACCTAAAAAGCAAATTTCGCGGAACAGCTTATTACGACAAAAGAATTGAAACACTACACGCCAAAAATGCGCAACGCATTAAAACCACCATACAGGAACTCCAGGGATTATTCGTCAAAATTGGGCAACTGATCTCCAACCTGTCCAACATACTCCCAGATGCTTTCCGGGCGCCGCTGGCAGAACTGCAAGACCGCGTCCGGCCCAGACCCTTTGCAGAAGTAGAACAAACCATCGCCGCTCAACTCGGCCAACCGGCCAATGACCTTTTCACAACCATCGATAAGGAAGCCCTGGCAGCCGCTTCCATCGGACAAGTCCATCGCGCAACGATCGGAGAGGAAGAAGTCGTCATTAAAATCCAACACGCCAACATCGAAACCATCGCCCGCGCTGACCTGGCCATCCTCAAAAACCTCGTCAGAATACATGCGTTTTTTATGGATTTCAAAGGGTTGACCCAAATGTACGAACGCGTCCGGCAAATGATCGAAGAAGAATTGGACTACACCAAAGAGGCCGCCACTATGCAACGCATCGCCGACAACCTCAAAGACGTACCCGGTCTCGAGGTGCGCGTCCCCAGGGTATATCCCGATTACAGCCGCACCAAAATACTGGTCACCTCCTACTGCGACGGCACAAAAATCGGCAACCTCGACGAAATTCAAAAATGGGGCATCGATACCGAAACGGTCGCCAAACGAATGATCGAGCTCTACTGCAAAATGATCCTCGTCGACGGGTTCTATCACGCCGACCCCCACCCCGGCAATATCCTCGTCAACAAAGAAGGGGTGATCACTTTGCTGGATTTTGGCGCCACAGCCAACCTCAATGACAACATGAAAAAAGCCATCCCCGAACTGATAGAGGCCATCGTACGCAACGATACCGAAGACACGGCCACTGCACTGCGCAAAATGGGATTCATAGGCCCGGATAAAGCCGCTCGTGAATTTGTGGAAAAACTCATCGATATTTTCAGAGAATTCCTGCAGGAAGAGGTCCAACTCGATGGGTTGAACTTTCAGAATATCAAGCTCAACTCGGGCATGTCGTCTTTCGCCTCCCTGCTTCGGCAAATCGATCTTCGGGAGGTTTCCAACAGCATTATCATCCCAAAAGATTACATCCTCCTCAACCGGACGGTGGTGCTATTGATGGGCAACTCCTATATGCTGGCACCCAACCTCAATGCTCTGGACGTGGTGCGCCCCTATATCAAAAAGCACATCCTCAGCAAAGAGGGGGGCATCTCCCAGATGATCCTCCAATCGGTCAAAAACCAATTGACAGCAGCCATCGCCCTGCCCAATGAATTGTCGCGTTTTCTGAAAAAGGCCAACAAAGGAAAACTGGAGGTGGAAGTACGCGGTCTGAATGAAACCATGTACCGGCTGCATTTGCTCGGCCAGCAATTTCTCTATGCCTTGCTGATATTCGTGGCATTGTGGCTGTGGATCGACTACTCGGCATACACCCACCAGCTTTGGCGCACAGTCAACGGCATCTGCCTGGCCCTGTTTGTGTGGCTGTTTTTGCGAACTACGTGGAAGAGCCTCTGAAGCCTTACCTCTCATTTCTCATTTGCTGAAAAGCAAAAAGCCCTTTTCTCAGGGAAAGAAAAGGACTTCATCTCATGAAAAAAACGAATAATAACTGTTTGATAGGATTTGCTTGAAAATGGTGAAGGCAAAACGGTTTTGGGCCTTCCCTTCTTTTGTTCTCAAAGTTACCGGGTGTGTGCTTCAGGGCGATCGTTCAGGGATTAATATTGTCATCAAGCGACCGATCAAACAATCAGGTATTCATCAAAGTGTTGACACAAACATGCGACACATTATGAAAAATTAAAATTCATTTTTACCTTTTTTGTGACAGGACAAAAGAGGAAACAGCTTGAAAAATAAAGGGATAAATAGGGTCTGTAAAGGACTTAACCAACTGTCAATCAACCGATGAGGAGAGGTCGGAGGTTTGGTATCGGCGCCCCCGAAATGTGAACTTTAACCGGGGGAAGTAATGCTCCAACAACCACATAACCGGATAGGGAAACAATACGATGAGGCCACCGAGAATGGCATCTACAAAAAAATGGTTGCCGGTAACGACGATCAAAAAGCAAACAAAAAAGGGGTACCAGGGTGCAGCCCATTTGATCCACCTGTTTTCGTGCAATAGAAATACCACGATGCCCACCAGCAGCGAGTTGCCAAAATGCATCGACGGTACGGCAGCATACTGGTTGAATACTTTCGACTTCCAGCCCTCGTACAGATTGATCTTGCTGATTTCCAACAAGGAATCTACAAACCCCAACTCACCCAACATCCGTGGCGGCGCACAGGGAAATCCGATATAAAAAAACAAGGTGATGATGTTGGCGATCAAAAAGCCGTTGCGAACGAAGAAGTAGTGCTTTTTCCGTTTTTGAAATAGCCAGACAAAGAAGATGATCGTCACCGGAATGTGCATCTTCATGTAGGCATGGTTGAGAAACTGCATCAACAAGTCGTGGTGAATAAATAGCTGTTGAATCGGCACCTCGTAATAGATGCCCCAGGCTTTTTCGAGGTCGACCACCCAATAGGCGTTTTCAAAAGCCGTCTCCTTGTCGCCAATAGCTATTTTGCGCGACCAGCGCTGAAAAAACAAAAAGGCGATAAACAACAACAATTCCCTAAATCCCGACCCACGCTTCAACGATGGTTTCAGCTTCTGCCAGGTGGTCGTGCCCTCTTCCTTGCTTTCACTGGCTGCCTTCCAGGCATAAAACAGCATGATGAGGATAAGGGTGATGAGACTGGTTAGATTCATGAATGCAGATTCCTTTTCACGTAATTTGGAAGGACAAAGGTAATTTTTTTTGGAGAATTCCGGTCGGCAAGATGCTGGTCTGCTTATTGCAAGAAAACAGTTGGCAAGACAGTCCCTGATCCACATTCAATTCAATATTCGTCGCTCCTGCTTTGGTTTTGGAATTAAATTAGCAACTTTGTCCATTCAAAACATTAAAATCCAGATTGATATGCCCTCATTACTTCATCCGCTAAGATCCATTCTGTACTTTTCGTTCGCCCTCCTCCTATTTGGTTGCGGACCAAACGCGAATACTGCCAACAACCAACCAGATCAACCCAAGACCCAGACCCAACCCCAGCAGTCATCGCCACAAAACAACGCTCCCCGCCGCGTAGAAAACGGCAAAATGGTATCGACCATTGGTCCCGCTATGACTTTTTTCATACCCAGTGGCCTGGCCTTTCTGGCCGATACCTCCCTGGTTTTTGACGGAAAGTCCAATGCCGAAATTTTCCTATTTGTAGAAGCCCGGCAGGGACAGGTCAGCCGCTTCCTTCAGTTTCAGTTTGGACACCTTAATCCAGGTGTAGAAAAATTGTACGAATACGAGATGAGAGACTCTTCCTACCTTCAGGATGTGCCTTTCGGCAAAAATTATTGGTGCGAAGACTTAATCAGTCACAGCCTGGAAGTCCCCAACTCCGACGTGGCTACCGTGCAAAGAATGATGCGCCGGTCCAACCTGTTTTGCACAGGTTTGTTTGCAGGTCAACGATACGTCTATGTCGGCCCAAACAAACAGACCGAATTGCTGATCATTTACGGCGAAAAAACCAGTCTCCGCAACATCGACTGCGCCAACGAACAAGACGCTTTTCCCAAAATGGTGGAAATGGATTACAAACTTTTTCAATCGTTAGACAAGGAAGGGTAGCCCCCCCTGCCTCATTCTCCATTAATCGGAACTCCCGGATAAAATGCTGCCCAACTAAAAAAATACCCCATAAAAGACGGTACCGGCTGGAGGCGTTCGCCCGCCCGCGGTCCAACTACCGCCTCCCCGAAAATATTCCATTGGTTGCCTTCGTCGTCGGTCATGATGATAGAATGATCGCCGGGAGAAGAAAAGGGTTGAAAACTGAGCCCGGGAAAGGATTGTTCAAATGCAACGATGTAATTGTCCTCTTTACTGCCCGCTATCAACAGGTCGCGGCCGGCAAATTGATCGGTCACCACTGCGGGTTGCACAAAATCGTCGAAGGTATACAGCTTTGCACCTTCATCCAGGATGACGCCCAGCACGCGGTCTTTGCGGTGGCGGCGGTCGTCGCTTTCCGATACGGGGAACAAAAGGCTGCTGTCGGTTTGGTAGCTGCCGTAGGGATAGGAGCGGTAGTCGCGGTCAAACCCGGTCGCATCGGTCACTACCTCCGAGTCGGGGAAGAGGGCCTTCCAGGTTTTCCAACTCGTTTCCAGCAAGGTGTAGGTACCGGCGGGGCTGCCCATCAGATTTCCATTGACGGATTGGAGCAGCATCTGCGACCAGTTGCTGTCAGTAGCCCGGTCGTAAGGTATAATGTTGGAGTTGTATAACAATCCGCTTACGCCAAATGTAGTGAGCTGTCCATTGATCCTCCGGTCCCACCCGATGCCCGTGCCGGTGAGGGGACAGTAAATAATGGCGATGTGATGGCCAGCCACTTCGTCATTGATGATTTCGTGCCAGTCGAGTATGGGATGGGGGTAAGCCTTGACAGTATTGCCGATTTTGATGCCCAGTATCAGGTCGTCGTCGTCGAGAAAACCAATTTCTTGGGTGGTTCCAAATACAGGGTTGTCTACCGAGGGTATTCCGTCTTTGGAGGGGCCTCCGCTGAGTACTTCGTCGGCGGGTATGAGCCATTCAGCGTCGTTTTCCTGGTTGCAGGAAATGGTGGCGATAAGTCCGGTCAAGGCTATGGCAAGGAGTAATTTTTTCATGGCTATGAACAGTTCGTGCATTTTCATGCAAAAATACTTGACTGCTCTTTTCCATACCGTCATTGGCCAGACGGTTGACCTGAATTTAAATGACCGCTCCAGGACATTGTCGGGTTAATAACTGATACTTTCAATGCGGCAACCGCTTCCGCAACACTCCATACAGAAATGCGCCCAACAAAGCACTTACAATAACCGCTAAAATAATGAAATGCCCCTGCCCCAACAGCGTATACAATGGCCCTGGGCAAGCTCCGGTCAGCGCCCAGCCCAATCCAAACAAAGTGCCGCCCAAAAGGCTGGCTATATAGGTCTTGGGCTTGTCGTCAAACTGAATGACTGCCCCGGAAAAATTCTTCAGCCGCCCCCTCTTGATCATCCAGTGCATCAGAACACCTATACCCACCGCCACTCCGATTATCCCATACATATGAAAACTTTGAAAACGGAACATCTCCTGTATCCGAAACCACGACACAGCTTCCGACTTGGTCATCACCACACCAAACAAAATACCAATCAACAAAAATCGAAACAAACGCATAGCAATCATTTTACAATGTTAGTATATAGGGCAACAAAATAAACGTCGTGACCAATCCACCAATAAAAAATCCCACCACCGCCACCAACGACGGCAATTGCAAATTCGACAACCCCGTAATGGCATGCCCCGAGGTGCAACCGCCCGCATACCGCGTACCAAAACCGACCAAAAAGCCACCAACGATCATCAACATGATGCCTTTTAATGACCCCAGCATCCGAAAATTAAATAACTCCATTGGCAAAAAGCCTCTACCTTCAGCGGTCGTCTCCGGCACCTGAACACCAATGGCTTCCAGATCCATCGTGGTAGCAGCGCTGATCTGCACCGGTTCCGGACTTGCCAACCAACCAACGCCAATACCTCCTCCGATCACGGTACCCAGGGCGAATACCAACAACCAGTCGTGCCGTCTCCAGTCGTAGGCAAAATAGTCGGCTATCCTGCCAGCTCCAGCTACTGAGCACAGCGCCCGAAAGGAAGACGAAACCCCAAAACGCTGACCCGAATAAATGAGTAAAAACATAACCAGCGCGATCATCAGTCCCGAAACGGACCAATGCCAGGGCTGGCTGATGAAGTCGATAAAATTCATTGTCAGGCAATTTTTTCTACAAAAATAAAACGAAGCTTTCTTGTTCTTTGTGACGACGATCACAAATCATTCCACATCAAACCGAAGGCTCCAAATACCCCTTATGTCGCCGACAGTATAACCGGTAGCCTGGTCGTCGGGATAGTATTGTTGGACGATCTGGTGGTCCCCCTCCTGCATGGTCTCCCCTACCTTCCCGTGGCATTGAAGACAAAAAGCATTTACCATGATCGGGGCATAATAGGCAAGGGTTTGTTTGTCTACTTTCCGGAGAATGGGGTTGATCTCTCCTCCTGCCGCCGCCACGTCTGCATATTGTTGTAAAAGTTGTTTTTCCACTTCCGTAGGTGCATTCTTTGGGTTGCGCAATTGGAGGCTGGTGCGCCTGATCTGAGCCTGATGCACCTTGCTGAGGCTGTCTGTCAGTGGCAGGGCAGCCAGGTGGCAGTAATTCAAGGCTTTGGAGACACCTCCTGTAGTGATGGCCTTTTGTAATTGACCGGCAAGGGCCGTAAAGGCAGCCATCGACACGACCTTGCCTTTCTGTAAGTATTTTTGTTTTACGGCTTTCGCCAAAACGGAATGCTCCGGGTGAGGTGGGATTTGCTTGCTGCTTTGGGATTTTCCGGTGGGCGGAGAATCGTTACAGGCTAAAACTAACAACACAATTACAAGAATCGTTGAAAAAATGCAGATACGCTTCATATATGTTTTTTTTTCGTTCTTTGACAAATTGTGGAAAAGAAAAATTGAGTGTGTAGCGCGATGATCACTCATCCAACTCCTTCTTCACCCGCCCATTTTCATCCATATTCTCCAGGTAGTAGGCGGCCTTAACCGGTTTCAGTGGTCTTTTAAACCAAAGCGGCCGCCGCAAACCGTCTGGACCAGGAGCGGGGCGGGTCTTTTTGAGCCACTCTTTATAATTTTCAAAAGACTTATTGGTGTCCACAAAAATATCACCGTATTGGTCGTTGGGGCCGGGCCGTTCGATGCGCACCCGTTGGTGCCAGCAATGCATACCGCTGATAGGATCGGGGTGGACTGCGTGGGTAATGTTCTGATGAACGCCCCCATCCAGCCAAAATACCCTGGAACTGTCGGGGTCTTCTGATTTAAACGGCCGAACACCCGTGATGGTGTTCATTTTCCATTGTCCTTTTTCGGGATTTTCAATGCGGACGGTGTTGGTGGCCCACCGGTTGCCCTGGTCCTGTTGTCGGCGCCAGCGGCCCAGATGGTGAGAGCAGGCAATAACTCCGGGTTTCATACCCTCGGTCACCCAAACTTTATCGACGAAATAACCTATGTCGGTGTTGAGTTTGACGAGGTCGCCTGTATGGAGCCCCCAGCGCCGCGCATCGATAGGGTGCATCCAGATGGGGTTGCGATTGGAAATTTCTACGAGCCATTTGGCGTTTCCGGAGCGGGAATGGATCAGCGTAGGCAATCGAAAAGTAGGCACCAGTACATACTCCCCTTTTTCCTTATCGAGATAGCTTGGATGGATATGGCTTTTGATGTAAGTGGGGATGGTGTATTCTGGCCATTTCCAGTCGACCATCGTTTGGGAGAACAATTCGTTTTTCCGCGAAGGGGTGGGAAATCCCACATAGGCTACGCCGTCGATCATCACGCCTATGCTGTTCCCATCTTTTGAAATGACCCCTGTCTTCTCGTCTATTTCTGTCCCCTTTATCTGATTTTCCGAAAGGGTGTACTCATTTTTCTTGTAGGAATGTTTCTCTACCTCAAAAGCTCCGTATTTTCGCATGTAGTCGAGTTCGGTCATCCCCTCCTTTTGTGCAGCCTCGGGTAAGCCTTTGGTATTTTCAAATATGTACTGATAATATTCGTCGATGGTGATCTTTTCACCTGGACGGTACGGCGATTCAAAATGTTGGCGGATGCCGAGGCTGCCATCGGGGTCGATGCGCCAACTGAGTTCGATCCAGAATTCGTCTTCCTCCCATACTTCTCCGGGGTTCACTTCGTAGGTAAACGTCACTTCCCGACCAGCCCGACGGGCAGCTTCACGCAAAACGGGTTGGCGAAAGGCGATCCACATACCGGAGTGGGTAGCATAGCTGTTGAGGTCGTGCCGTTCGGCGGAGTGGCCCATCGGTAATATGTAGTCGGCAAAGAAAGCCGTTTCGTTCCACGTGGGCGTCATAGCGGCGTGGAGGCCAAAAAGGGTTTCATCCATATAGGCTTCCATCCAGGTAAAACCGTCGGGATAAGTCCATACGGGATTAAAAACCCGGGAAAAATAAACATCCATTTTGCCCCGCCCCTCTTTCAAAAAATGGGGCAACAAAAAGCTCATCTCAAACATGGCCAGTGGATACTCATTGGGGAAGTGAATGTCGTTCCAGAATTTTTGAGCGGGAGGGGTATCGAAAAATTTCGGCTTGAATTTGTTCCAGCTATTGGGGGAGGTTCCGCCAACAGTACCCACACTTCCGGTCAATACGTTGAGAAAGTGCAGTGCCCTCGACACGCACCACCCCCCCAGGTTGCCCGAAGCGGCGCTGCGCCAGTTGTGGGTGGCAAACCGCTCGCCCGCCTCTCCTATTTTGATGGCTACTTCGCGGATCATACTGGCTTTGACACCGCTTTCCTGTTCGGCATATTCGGGGGTATATTCCCGGTATTCTTCTATTAATTTTTCAATAAAATTTTCAAATGTAATTGTCTTGTTGGGATGCCTCTTTTCGAGAAACGTTTGCCAGTTGACCCATTTTTCAAGGTAAGGCCGGTTGTAAAGATCTTCCTCTAAAATGATCCTTGCCATTGCCAACAGCACCGCTGCTTCCGACCCCGGATAGGTGGGCATCCAATAGTCCGACATCGAGGCGGTATTCGACAGGCGGGGGTCCATAGTAGCCAGCTTGGCGCCTTTCATTTTGCCTTCGATGATGCGCTGGGCATGTGGATTGAAGTAATGACCACTTTCGAGGTGGGCCGAAATGAGGAGAATGAATTTGGCGTTGGCATGGTCGGGCGAAGGTCGGTCGTAGCCATACCAGATGTTGTAGCCAAACCGGGCCCCGGAGGAGCAGATATTGGTGTGGCTGTTGTGCCCATCGACGCCCCACGACTGAATAACCCGGTTGGCATAACCTTCATGTCCGGGCCGCCCCACGTGGTAGGCGATCTGGTTGTGGCGGTTTTCCTGGATGGCTTTGCGCATACGGGTGGCGATGGTGTCGAGTACTTCGTCCCAGGTGACCCGTTCCCATTTCCCTTCACCGCGCTGCCCCCCCCGTTTGAGTGGGTAGAGTATGCGGTCGGGGTCGGTGATCTGATTGATGGTGGCAGGGCCTTTGGCACAGTTGCGACCACGGCTCCCGGGATGAAAGGGATTGCCTTCAAACTTTCGGATCTGGCCTTTTTCTTTGTCGACATATGCAGTGAGTCCACAGGCGCTTTCGCAATTGAAACAGGTGGTGGGCACGATGGTGTAGTGTCGCTTTTCTTTTCGGGGCCATTGGGTGGCTTCGTATTCTACCCAATCATCCCACTGGTCGGGAGGCGGGTATTGGGTGAGGGTGCCTTCTTCCGTCAATCGCTGCACAGGCGTGGGCGAATCCCCTTTGTCGAGTTTGGGGATGATGCCGATGGCTTCGGCCCATTTTTCAATGGTGGATGGTTTTTTATTTTTCATGGTGGTGGTTTTGGTCGGAGCCTGTCGAATAAACCTGCCGGCTGGTCAGGCGGGTTCGACGGATACTGTGGGTTTGGTGGTTACGACAAGGGGAGTCGTTGGGGAGCTTCTACCCAAATGTGTTCGGCCAGATAAATCCCAACCAATACGAGTATTCCAACGAGCATCAATGTCGCTGCGCCCGGCTGTCCTAACATTAAAATCACGTAAGGCAATATATTTCCCGCAAGGAGGACTCCTCCCCAAAACAGTCTGCGATAGCGGCCTTTTACGATCGAATCGACAGTGCGTTTGGCGTCTTGTGTGGGGTGGGTAATGGTCAGCTCGATCAACATAGTAGCCAGGTTGATGCCAATACCCATCATCAGTACGTTTTTTAAATAGGGCAACCAGTTGGCACCACTTTCGACGAATAGAGAAAGCACTCCAAACAAGGCCGCACCTGCCAATAAACTGTGTACCAACATATGTAAGGACATTGTTGGGCTCTGCCAAAAATCTCTTCCTTTAGCTTGGGCAAATAAAAAAGCAGTATACACCGCCACCACTACCGCAGCGATGGCCGTGGCCCACATAAGCGGCGTTATGATCCGAGCCCAGTCCTGCCAGGTAGCTAATGCCAGCAGGGTGAGCAGCCCCCCAAAGGCCGTTATGGCATAACCTCCGCGCACCAGCCACGAATTCCACTGAGGGCGCAACAGCACGTATAGAAAACGATCAGGTCGGTCGAGGTCTTTGATGAGTAGCAAGCCTGTTATTGCCAAAAACAATAGTCCTACACCCAGCCCCCACCCTATGGTAGGCAGGTTGATTTCGGCCCAGCCAAAAGTCCAGGCCAGAAAGGGCACCAGAAAGGCACCGGCAGCGATGGCTTTGGTCCACACGTAGGCCGACACTTCCCACCCCCACAGGATGCCTTTGTTGGGAGCGTCGTAAATGCGATGTCCCTTGCCAAGCAATACATCAATGGATTTGGCGGAAGCCATTTCGGGGTTTGCGGAAGCTGAGCTGTCTGGATTTTCTGAACTCGCGGTGGTATCGGATTCGAGGACTGCCTGCACAATGTCGCCATTGGCGAAAGCCATCTTTTCGGCTTCTTTGGCAAAATGGCCGACGCCGAGCCCCTGGCTGTTCCAAAAGTATTGTTGGGAACGATTCGTGGCAGTGGGATTTAACGAAAGCTCGTCGGCATCGATGTAGAAGAGATTGGGTTGGGTTCCTTTTTCGGCTTTTCGGACTTTGACTTGCTGTCGGGCCAATAGCTGGGCGATCTCGGAGTCGGGATTGTCCATATCGCCGGAAATGATGGCGTGTTCGGGACAGACGTTGACGCAGGCTGGCTCCAGCCCAATGTCGATGCGGTGAGCGCAGTAGTTGCATTTGGCCGCGGTGTGGGTTTCCGGATCAATGTAGAGGGCGTCGTATGGACAGGCTTGCATACAGGATTTGCAGCCAATGCATCGGTTTTTATCGAAGTCGACGATGCCATCGTCACGGACAAACAATGCTTCTACGGGACATATCTCCACACAAGGGGCATCGGTACAGTGGTTGCAGCGCATCACCGAAAACAGGCGGCGCGTGTGCGGAAAGGTGCCCTTTTCTACCTGTTTGACCCAGGTGCGGTTGACCCCCACCGGCACCTGGTGTTCGGACTTACAGGCCGTGGTGCAGGCGTGGCAGCCGATGCACTTGCGGTTGTCGATGACGAATCCGTATTTCATGTTCTTGCAAGTTGGTGTTTTTCTCGTGCGGGGTAAAAGTAGGAAGGGAATTTTACTTGTGCAAATGGTATGGTTATTCCAAGTATATCCTATGCTATTTGGCGCCAAATTTATGATCAACTAATAAATCACGCCGGATCCCCTGTGCTGGGGCAAACAAAATCCGTGGTCGGAATGTCAGAAGCAGCAATGTCATCGAACAAACCATGTACGTTTGTCAGTTGGTGGAAGCCTCTGGCTTTGAGGATGGAGGCAGCTATCGTGGAGCGATAACCACTCCGACAGTGCAGATAGTACTGGTTGTCGGGCTTGACCTCGCTCATATTTTGGTTGATGTAATCGAGTGCAAAATGTTGGGCGCCTTCGATGTGTTCGCCGACCCATTCTCCGGGTTTTCGGACGTCGAGGACCTTGATCTTGGGGTTGCTTTTATAGGCTTCCACCAGTTGGTCGACGGAGAGCGTGGGCAGGTGGTCGATTTCTTGGTCGGCGGCTTTCCAGGCGTCGAAGCCACCGTCGAGGTAGCCGATTGTATTGTCATAGCCTACGCGGGCCAGCCGTTTGACGGTTTCTTCTTCCCGTCCTTCCGGAGCAACGATTAGGATGGGCTGCATCAGATCCGGGACGAGGGCGCCAACCCAGGGGGCGAAGCTGCCATCGAGGCCGATGAAGATGGCGTTGGGTATGAATCCTTGTACGAATTCGGTTTTGTCTCTGACGTCAAGGATGAGGGCCTCTGTTTCGTTGGCGGCAGCTTCGAACGCGGCGGGTGAAAGTGCTTTGTTGCCTCTTTGCATGACCACGTCGATGCTTTCGTAACCCATTTTGTTCATTTTGGCGTTTTTGGCGAAGTACTGTGGTGGGGGAAGGAGGCCGTCGGTGACTTCTTTGATGAATTCCTCTCTGGTCATGTCGGCACGGAGGGCGTAGTTTGTTTTTTTCTGGTTGCCGAGGGTATCCCAGGTTTCTTTGCTCATGTTTTTGCCGCAAGCAGAACCGGCGCCGTGAGCAGGATAGATTATTACCTCGTCGGGCAAGGTCATTATTTTGTTGCGGAGGCTGTCGTAGAGCCAACCGGCGAGGTCTTCTTTGGTAACACCGCCTTTCTTTTGGGCCAGGTCGGGGCGGCCTACATCACCGATAAACAAGGTGTCGCCCGTGAAGATGGCGCGTTCTTTTCCCCGTTCGTCGAGAAGCAAATAGGTGGTACTTTCGGGAGTGTGGCCGGGGGTATGCAATACGCGAAAGGTTAGGTTGCCCAGTTGAAAATCCTCCCCATCGGTTGCGAGGTGTTTGTCGTAAGGAGTTTCGGCTTCCGGCCCATAGACGATCCGGGCACCGGTTTTTTTAGCCAGGTCGAGGTGGCCCGATACGAAATCGGCGTGGAAGTGGGTTTCAAAAATGTATTTAATGCTGGCCCCATTTGCTTTAGCTTTTTCAATGTAGGGGGCGGTTTCCCGCAAAGGGTCGATGATGGCGGCTTCTCCATTGCTTTCGATGTAGTAGGCACCCTGAGCCAGGCATCCGGTATATATTTGTTCTATTTTCATGATGAAGTAGATTTAAACTGTTCAGTGGCATGGAATCCGATTCTTCTGCCAGATGATGAAAAGACTTTACTCTAATATACTACAAAGAAACAGACTTTGGAAAACATTGGTTGTGATTAAGGTCACAATAGCTCGATTTGGTTCCACCCGATGCGGATGCGGCCTTCTTTTTCCAGCTTTTTGAGGAGACGGGAAATGGCTTCGCGCGAGGCGTTGAGGTCTGATGCAATTTGTTGGTGGGTGGTGTGGAGGATGGTTGAAGAGGTGGCGGTGGCTTTTTGTTGGAGGTACTGGAGCAACCGGTTGTCCATTTTGTGGAAAGCTATCCCGTCAATGGTGCGCACGAGTTCCTGCATGCGTTTGTCGTAGGAGCGCATGACGAAGTCTTTCCAGGTCTGGTATTTTCGCAACCATTCATCGACGTATTTGATGGGGATGCCGATCAGGGAGGTGTCCTCTTCAGCGGTGGTGCGAATGTCGGAGCGCTTATTCATCATACAACAAGAAAACGACATGGAGCAGGTTTCGCCGGGATGGAGGTAGTATAAGAAAAGTTCGTTGCCATGGTGTTCGTCTTCCCGAACCACTTTTATGAGGCCCTCTACCACCAGTGGAACGAGTTTGATGTAGGAGCCATAATCCATAATCACCTCTCCGGCTTTGAAAGAGTAGATTTGGCCCACCTGTTGAATCTCTTCGCGCAGGTTTAGTTCGCTCAGGTCTGGAAATTGGGTTTTCACCAAATGGGATATGTCGGCGTTGGTGTGGTTCATGTCGTTTTGGAAATAGACTTTTTGCCGGGGTCGTATTTGACGTTGATGTGAATCCATAAGGAACGGGAGATACGGAATATCCACACATAGCAGATCGCCGATATAAAGACCAGCAGGGCAAAGGCACCGTTGACGCTCCACCCAAACCAGAAGATCAACGCCAGACAAAGCAGTATGGAAAACCAACCCCAAATGATGTAGGAAATAAACATGGAACCATAGTAAAACCCGGGCTCCGGCATGTAGTTTTGGTTGCAAACCGAACAACGTTCAGGCATCTCAAAAGGCTTTTGGAAGGAAAAGGTCCCTGTACGGAAGAGGCGGCCCTCACGACAGCGTGGGCAACACATCTGGAAAATGCTTTGGGTCAGAGATTTGTCTTTTTGCATGCTCATCCGGTAAAACAGGCATTATCTGAAAAGGTTGCAAGTTACGGTTTTTTGATTTAGAAAACCCCTTTTGCCAATTGGATCAGCAGCATTGCTTTGGACCCAACCCGTATCAATTTTCAAATCAAATTTTTGTCGAGTACTTTACACCAAAACGTCGATTGGGATCATCTAACTCAAAAAGACAGAAAACTTTTTACAACCCAATTGCGTTATGACTAACAATTATACATCTTCTAATCCCATTTTTCCTTCATTCCAAAAACAATTTACCATGAAAACCAGACTCCTTTCACTGTTTACATTTCTCTTTTTCATCGCCATCGCCGCCACTGCCCAAACGCCTAATCCCTCCGCTACCGAAGTACCTGTTACTATCATCTCTTTTGAGGAAACGGAATACGACTTCGGCGAGATCAATGCCGGTGAAAAAGTATTTCACACCTTCACCTTTACCAACACTGGGGAGGTGCCCCTGGTCATTTCCCAAGCCAAAGGCAGTTGCGGTTGCACCGTACCTCATTGGCCGAAAGAGCCCATCTTCCCAGGTGAAAAAGCCGACATTGAAGTACAGTTCGACTCCAAAGGCAAAAAAGGCAAGCAAAGCAAACGGGTGACGATCACCGCCAACACCGATCCGGCTCAGACTTTCCTGACCATCAAAGGCTCCGTGATTCCCGACCCCGCCGCTGAAGCAAAAAGAGCGGCTCGCCTCGAAGCGGAAAAAGCTGCTTCCGAGTCGATGGAAGAAATCATCATGACCCTGCAAGGAATCCAGGCTGAAAATGACTCCGGAGAGATCGCCCCTGTGAAATCGGACTCCAACACGCCCGACGTTGGCGCCTTGGTCGTATACCCCAACCCCACCAACGGCATCCTCAAATTGAAAATGAAGGAGTACGTCGGCCAACCGGCTGAAATAGAAATTTTCAACGTCGCTGGCCAACAAACTGATTACAAGAAGCTGGAAGCCATCCCGGCGACTTTCGTCGAATTCGACCTTCACAAATACGAGGCGGGCAATTACGTCGTCCGCATAAAGATCGGTGAGATGGAGGCGGTGAGCAAGTCGTTTTCGGTGGTGAACAACTAATGGAAAACCAAATGGTGTACATCTCCCCGCCCATTTTGGCAGGGAGATGTATGGACCATTTGGACTTTTTTTGTAATGTCCATTGAAATCCAACCGGGTTTCACAACACAATTTCCCACCTCCTAAAAAACACCTGATTTATGGTATTGCCGACCTATGCCACCTTCCCCTACCTTTGTCGGGTAATAATGATCCTTCTATTCAGCGCAAAATTATACTTCCCAATTTAAAGTAGTTGACTAAACGGTTTTTATCTTTCCTCCCTTTTGTAATTTAACCTCCCGAAAATATACTTCCTGACAGGAGTATTTCCCCCTTTCCTCCCAATGGCAATTGTCCTGAAGCCAACCACTTTCTTTTCACTAAAAAGATAGACGTGGCCAGGTAGCCAATGGTACCGGATTAATACATTATTCATCATACAAAAACAAACACCATGAACAAAATTTATTCTTTCCTAATGGCCTTGTCTTTTATCTTTTTTGCCGGACAGGCAAACGCTTGTATCAAGCTCGACAGCTATTCCGTCACCAATATCGAAACTACCGAAGAAGGCTGCAAATACACCATTGATCTGACTATGTGCCTGACAGGCAATAATGCCGGTTCCAACCAAATTGTAGCAGTAGAGATCGAAGATGAATTTGGCAACAAACTGGGCTCCTCTGTTGTGCCCGTAAAGGTAGCCTGTGATTTGCAGAAAACCATCGTCATCAATGACGCCTGCGAAGGAGGCATCATCAACATCAACCTGATCGGTTTGAGAAAACAAGGCAACTTCTGCAACGTTGGAAATTTGGAACCCATCGAACTTCCCATTGGTCTGCCGGTCGAACTGATCTCTTTCGACGGCCGCGCGGTTGGTTCGGATGTCGAATTGAACTGGGCCACCGCTTCTGAAGAGAACAACGATTTCTTCGCTGTAGAAAGAAGCAAAGATGGACGTACTTTTGAGCAAATCGGTACCATTGGTGGAAAAGGAACCACATCCATCCAACAACAGTACACTTACAAAGACGAACAACCTGCGGAAGGCCTGAACTACTATCGCCTCACTCAGGTAGACTTCGACGGCACCGCCACCCACAGCAAAGCCGTAGCCGTGGAAATGACCTCCAACAAACCAGCAGTACAGATCAACCCTACCTACGCCCGCGACAACGTAAGAGTGAGACTGGACAAAGAGCAAAACCAAAATACGCAAATAGCTGTCTTCGACCTCAGCGGCGCTCAGGTCTGGCAAGGCGTGTTAGGTGCCGGCCAAAAAGAAACCAACATCGATGT
Organism: Saprospiraceae bacterium; assembly: GCA_965222105.1. Lineage (GTDB taxonomy): Bacteria > Bacteroidota > Bacteroidia > Chitinophagales > Saprospiraceae > CALGLS01. Next base: position 144,082 of record CBDCTQ010000038.1, read on the forward strand.
TTCTGCCCTGATGCCGGGAAGCTACTTCCTCCGAATGGGCAACGATGAAGACCAGGTGGTGGAGCGGTTTATCAAAGTAAATGAGTAATCCTGCCTGCGTCTTTTATGACTTCGCTTATTAAAATTCAACAAGCGTGTACGATGATCGATTGTCGTACACGCTTGTTTTCGTTTTATCGTTTATACTTTTTAGTCGAATAGCTCTATATCCCGTTTGCAATGGAGTAGGTCATCGTTGAAACCAAACCGATCAAAAAAATGACAACAGAAGCAATCAATAGTTTTTGCTTGATGTCGACACTTCTGCCCAAAAAATACAGATCTTTAACCATTTCACTGTAAAGCGTTTCGCCATTTGTCATTATCCTATCAAACTCCGCTTGAAATTCAGACAAACTTTGTCTGGCAAAAATTAGCAGCGTACAGACTTCCTTTGTATCCGCTTGCTCTAAACTTTTTACCTATATAACGGTGCGGCAACATGCTGAACAAAGCAAAGACCATCGACAACATACTGAACCGAACCAAAATACGGGAACTCACTCTGATGATTTCCTGGTCAGACTCGGGCGCCACGTACATTGCTCCCATGAGCAAGGATATAAGAATGGAATTAATGGTCAGGACGATACTTGCCTTGCTGTCCACCATTTTTAACAAGTTGTAATGGTTGCGGGAAAGTGTTCTGAAAAGTGTCTGGACACCTCTGGGGTCAAACATCTGTAGCTTCGCCCGTTCTTTGTCAAAAGTTGGATCGGTTATTTTATCTTTTTTCTTTTTTTTGCCTTGTTTTTGTTCTTTCTCCATCACGCAATATAGTGAAAAATCTTTGCCCGGCGAGGTATTCATTCCATTCTAAAACAGAACTGCGCTCCTAATAAATGTCTTTATCAGCGAGCGGGGTTGTGGGATAGAGGTTATTGCAATAATGGGGTTGAGCGTGTCAGTTTTTGTTTTAACTTGGCTTCTCAATCGCGTATCAGGTGCCAGAACCGATCTTCCCTCATCGACACACCTCCTATAGCCGAAATAGTGGCTCTGTTGGCGTACCACTCTTGTTCATCGTCGTTAATACAAAATCATTTTGCGACAACTACCACTCGATGACGGTAACCATTCCTTAAGTTGGTGGAGAAATATTTCCATGTTAGGTTAGACTTCAGAAGTTAGATACGCCAACTTAATTGAAGATTAATATCAAGTCGGCTATGTCCACTAAGCCCATCAATATTTTTAAAAATGAAGTTGCCGTAATTCGCTATAGGAGCTATAGTTAATCTTTTTATATTGAATAACAATCCAATGTGCAATACATCTAAGTGGTAAAATTTAATACTTGGAGACTCATTTGTAATACCGGTTTCTGAGATGATCATATCTGTGTTTCTATTGTAAACAACATCTTTATATTCCCAACTTACATCATCACTCAGCCTGAAGCGCGATGTAAAGCCAACAGCAAATCCAATTTGCTTGTTTTTTAACAAATAGAATTCAACTCTTAAAGGAATTGAAAGCATGGTGACCTTACGTGTTAGCTCTCCATACCTTAACTCAACAATTGTATCAAAAATACTCATACTATGATCCAACAACAACCCATCGTATTGATAAACGTATTCACCATAAAAACTTACGTTTAGACCACCATTAAACCTTATCTTTTCAGATAGTTTGGCATTCATAAATCCGCCTACTTCTAGTATTGGAATGTAGCTCCAATCTCCAAAGGTTTCATACATGCTGTAACCGTATGATATACTTGGGCCAAAATACAGCCTCTCTTCATTTTGCTCATTTTGGGCATATAGTGAATTTGTCAGCAAACAAAAAAGTATAATTATTGAATTCTTTATACGATCAAACATACTACAACTTTTTTAGCACTAAAACCCTTTAACCACCCTCTCTACATGAAGGGCAGCCCCGTATTTATCTAAAACTTTGATAAAATAAACTTTTCCTGGGGAGCCATTCATATTGACTGATAAAAGAGAATCTTCTGAATTAACATTAAACTTATTTAGAAATATTCCTAGCTGAGAGTTCCTAATGTAATGACCCCGCACTCCACCAATACAACTGCTCCCAAATCTACCTCACACCCATGTTTGTTGGTAATTACAATATCATAAGTCCCAGCGCAAAGCTCATTAAAAGTAAACGACCATCTACCCCTTCTATCAAATAATCTGCACCCCCACCTCCAAACGAAATGGTATAGGGTGCATCAGAACCATTTGCAATAACTTCTATGCGACCATCACAATCATTGGCATCGGAATGCACAATTTGCCCCAACTCCATCTGGGCATGGGCTGTGTTTGGTACACTGCTGAAATACAATATGGAGAGCAGCAGAATGGAACAAAACGTATATCTATGTTTCATGACTTTTGTTTTTTGACGGAGGTTAGGTATTTTTCCACATCCTTGATTTTAAAAATGTAAGTGGATTTATGTGAGAAATCATCGAGTTTTAGCCAATCCTCAGTAATCGAAAATCTACTCTGCCAGGCGAAATGATTGGTTTGCGCCAGATTGTATTTGTAAATCACCTTTCTGGTTACCATATCGAATGCCACAAGATGAAAACGATCCCGGTCGTTGGCCTGCCCGCGATAAGACCTCCCGGATGCCATATACTTATCAGACAAGAAAAACAAGACCCGGTCTTTGTACACTTCTATAAAGCCCAATGTATATATCTCGTTGTTCAAAAATTCTTCTTCTAAAAACCAAAACCGCAACTCATCGGTGTCCGTACTCAACTCCCAATAACCATACGAAGTAAACCCAACAATAATATTTCTGCTAGCAATGTACTTACTTGGAGCGGTGTTTGGTAGTTCAGTAAACTTTTGTCCGAGGTAGTTCATATAGAAACTGCCTTGTGGTAGCTGTTTGATAAGCCGGATGAACCGACCTGTTTTTGCATCTAATATGGCAATGGCTTTTGAGCTGACAGAGAGGTAGAGTTTGTCGTTGGATAGTGCTATTATCTTGTCTATCCTCCATTTTCTGTCACTAGGGCCGTATTGGGTTTTTAATTTTTCTTCCTCTTCGATATTAAACTGCCATAGCAAATTGCCAGTATAAAAATCGTAGCAAATCAAATTTTTAAACCCTGCCAAGCGGTGGATTATATACTCCCCAAAAAACTGTCCTCTTAATAACAGTTCATCAGAACTTTTCTCCCATATACTACTAAAACTTTCTAAGTTATAAATCCCAACTTTTTTATCTATTCTATCTTCAAAAAAAGTGAATTGATCTTGTAAATTCCAAAAATGAACTCCCTTTTTTATATCGTTTTTTTTGTTCCCAGTAAAAAAGTCAAGAACAGTAGTTTCTAAATTTGCTGTGACATACAAGCAATTTTTATACATAAAATTAATCACAATTCTAGAGCCGCTTATTTCAAACTTCCTGGGTTTTGTCCAGATTGACTGTTTGCTTATTATGTCAAGGCAATCAATCTTAGTTTTTCCTATTCTACCTAGTATACAATTTTTATATATTCTGTCAGGAATAATTAGATTTTCCCCTCTCAGAAAAGTTTGAGTGAATTGAATCATAATGCGAATCAGGCTTTAAAATACCCAAAAAGCGATAGCAGCAGCAGAATAAAACATCCACACCCCTCACCACAAAAAAACCGCATTCCCAAACAAAAAAGCCCCCGCTTCCCAAAATCCTCTGAACAACGGATTGTCGACCATATACACCACCGATCCGCGACCCATGTCCTGCACGCCGAATACCGTAGTCCCCTTCAGCTTCTCTACCGCCTCCGCACCAGCAAAACCCAGATAAAATGGTTCCTCATCGATGCTGCCCACATTCCAGGTGTTTTTGAGCAATTGATAGCTCCTCGAGCTCGTCTTCAACGAAAAATATTGAGGCCCCAGCCCATAGCCCAGCGGATGCGTCTCGTCGATGGTGACCCGAAAAATGGCGCCCGGCATCTGACGGCTCACCCTCCTGCGCTCCTGGCCGGCATAGGGATCGAGCCGTTTTTCTAACACTGCTTCTTCATCCTCTTTTTTGGCATCGGATTTATCCTTTTCGGAAGCATATTGTTGAAGATTAAATCCTTCTTTTCCATCCAGTACGCGAAGGGCGCTGCCGACGGCAATCAGCCTGTTGCCTTTGCCGATCCAACGCCGGATGTCCTTCAGGCGGCTATCACCCATTTGGTACCAGCCTTCCGGCAAAATGAGGAGGTTATACTCGTCGAGGAGGTCGGCATTGAGTTGATCCGATTCGATGATCGTAACCGGATAGCCGAGCACCTGCTCAAAATAATACCATACCTGCCCGAAACCATTGGCGGAGGTCCGGTCGCCCGACAATAACAACACTTTTGGCGCCCGGATCAGCCGGTAGCCACCGGAACCAAAGTCGCGCCCTTTTTCGATAAACCCCGTTGAGGCCGTCTGCAATTCCTGGCCGTGGGTTTTGGCCAGATCCCGGATGGCAGTTGCCAGATCACCGTCAAAATGCCGGTTGTCGCCCCGGTTGATGATCACCGTCCCTGCCGGGTAATAGCGATCTTCTACCGAGAACCCACCGGTAGCATAGCGAACCTTCACCCCATTTTGCAACAGCGCCCCCAAAAACCGGAGATTGTCCATCGATTCCCGCGGGACGATCCAGGCATAGGGCGGCGTGGTGGTAGTTGGGTAATCCAGGGAGGGAGCCGACCAGGTTTTACCCATGTCCAGGTTCTGCTTCAAAGCATAAGCCTCCAATCCATGCGCGTAGGGAATTGCCCAGGCCGTAATGTCGTAGGTCAGGGAATCTTCCAGAAATGGGTCGGGTTCAAACAATACCTGCACGAGTACTGCTTTGGGCTGTCGGGTATCGATGACCAGGTCGTTTTTTTCTAACGCAACATCGGTCGTCTTTCCGGTTCGGTAATCATAGGCATTGGGCATTCGCGCCGTCTTATCTGCCAATCCATAGTGGATGCCATTGGCGTCGAGCAATTTGCACAACGCCTGAATTTTTCCGGAAGGATTATCGCCTTTTACAACAAAACTCTTGTATGTTCCCGGTGGGCTTTGCGCAAAATAATTTTGAAACCGGTCGATCAGGCGATTGGCGCTCTGAGCGCTCACTTCTACCGTCGACAATGCCGTGGTGAGGTGGTGAGCTATGCGGTCGTCGAGTTTCAGGGTGTCGCCATTGGCCTGGATGATGGCCCTCCCGGCGGTGCTGTGGCCGGCCTGCTCGTAGGTCATTCCAACGGCGCCGTTGAAGGTGGGCCAGGTGTCGCCGTAGCTGGGGTAGAACAGGTCGAATATTTCGCCGGTGAAATAGAGCCACCCTTCTTTGTCGAAGTGTTTGGCGTTGTTTTTACCGATTTCTTTTTGGAACTCGGCTTGCCAATCGGTGATGTAATCGTGATAAGGGTGGGCCGCCGGAGCAAAATAATAGGGGCTGTTGTAGCCTTGTTCGTGAAAGTCGACGTGGACGTGGGGCATCCACTGGTTGTAGACGGTCATTCGTTGTTGCGACTCCACCTGTGTCTGCCAGGCCCAGTCGCGGTTGAGGTCGAAGAGGTAGTGGTTGACGCGGCCTCCCGGCCAGGGCTCGCGATGTTCGCGGGCTTCGAGGAGGGGATTGGCGGGAGCCATGCCCATATTGCGGTTCCAGTGGGTGTATCGGGAGTAGCCATCGGGGTTGAGGCAGGGGTCGATGATGACGATGGTGTTTTCGAGCCACTGCTGCACTTGGCGGTCGGCGGGGTTGGCCAGTGCATAAAGGGTCGCCAGGGAGCTTTCGGAGGCACCTGCCTCGTTGCCATGCACCCCGAAACTGAGCCAAACGATGGCTTTATCGTTTGAAGTTTTATTTTCGGCTTTCGCCAAACCGGTCGCACCGAGATGCTGGAGGCGGATGTTTTCTATATCGCGGATATTTTCTTCCGACGAAACGACCACCATCATGAGCGGCCGGTCCTGATTGGTTTGTCCGTATCTGATCAATGTGACCTGGGGGCTGGCATCGGCCACCGCTTCAAAATAGTCGACTAGGAGGTGGTGGGGGGTGAAGTGTTCGCCAAGCCGGTGCGGCAAAAATTCATTGGGGGTGGGGATCTTGTTTTGCCCAAAGGCAATCGTTCCCAATAAAAAGCAGATGAAGCAGATGTGGAATATCTTCATAACGATTGATTTGCAACGTGTATTGGAGGATACCTTAGCGTTCTCTAATTTGGCTGGTAATGCTGGTGTCGGCAATTTTATCGTCCTCAGCCAATAGAAACGCTTTACTCAATACAATAGACAAGCCCTTATCCCCTTCAAAAGGGATGAAAATGCGGTCGGTCGTATTTTCAGCAGACCGCGCCGGTACGATGCAAAGATATTGATCATTAGGCTCCATCAAAATATTTCCACTGCCAATGTGAATTTTGTAGGTGCGCAACTGACCCTTCACCACTAAAAACCTGCCTTCGATGCTCGCTTTGTTGCGAATCTTTTTGAGACGGGGAAGCAAGCGTTCTAAGATGGACTTTCTTGTTTTAGCAATTTCGGTGAGGTCACCAAAGGAAAAGGACGTCCAATAATCGCGGTTCGATCGCCGTTCGCCATTATTATCCATCCATTGTGGGTCATTGCCTACGCTGCACACGCCAACGAACATATCAACGTCGCGCATTATTTCGGTGAATACGATTTTCGGTACGTTCACCAATTCAACGGGCTGCCCTTGTTCATCTTTAAACTTCACCTGGTCGGTAGCAATGTATAGCCAGATGCCGGTCTCATTCCAGCCATCTTCTTGATACAACTCGTCGATCCAATATTCGGCGGTAATGTTAAATTCAGGCAGATATTTATGGCAAATCTCATTGTCTCTGCCATCATCGAATGCCCCCATGAGGGAATACTTCCATCCGCGCAGCTTAGCCAGAGAATTGAACTGATGTTGTTTCAGAATGTGAGCTGCCATGCGGTTGGAGTAGGTTCTGGTGTTCAACTCGGCATCAGTGAGGATGTATATTTCTCTGAACGCTTGTTTGATGGGCTGTTTCCATTCCAGGGACATCATCTTTTCACGCCATTTGATAATGGTTTGCTCGGTGGCAAAAACAGGGTGCCAAAGTTTAACAGTTGTCTTCTCGTCGACCCAGTCAATGGGGTCGTGTTCCAAGGTATACCAAGTATCATCAAGGAAGATGGCGTTTTCCTTAAGACCATTGTTAGAAAGCGTCCAGATAAGTTTTTGGGTGATGGGGTACACCAATCCGTGTTGTAAATAATACTTTTGGAACGACGGATAATCCCAGGTTCTATCCAGAATAAATTGATTGTCTATCCGTTGTTTTTGAGCGGCGAAGACCTTTTGGATTTCTTTTACTTCTTTACGTACTTCCTTCAATTTTTTTGATAACGACGCTGTTTTCTTCACTATGCCAGGTACGCTTTTCATGGAGGTACCATCGGGTTTGACCCATTGTTGGTGTACTTTTCTTCCTTCAACAAAGACCTTCAAAGAATAATCGCCGAAAGGTACGATTTTGCCTCCCTTTTTCAAATTAAAGTCAGGCACGGCCATTTCTTTAAGTTCTTCGACAGATACGTTGTATTTGTTTGCGCCTTCGAGCAAGTATTTGTCGATGACTTTTTTTACCTGGTTGTGGCGAATATTGAGTTGGAGGCGTGACAAAGCTCCCAGCCCGTCTTTACCACGTGTGTTTCCCAAAACAAAAATACAGGCATTACCCAGAGAGGCGGCTGCCGGTCCTTTGCCGGGAATTTTTGTATAGGACTTTTCGCATAGTCGGGTCAAAATCTGAATGGTCTCTTTGTCGGAAAAACGGACCAGGGTCCATACCATTCCTTTTATAAATTGTTGATTTGTACTGGAGAGGAAAGTGGTTTCGGTATATTCGTGGGTTCTCCCGTGGTATTCATAAGCGGTGGTCGATGAATAAGGCTGATGGGTCAGGGCCGTGTTGAGTATTTGGTGGGCTGTCTTCTTAAATGTTTCCAAGCCTATTTGATCTTGCAACTCCGTGACCTTCTGGCTGAACTTTTGGGAAGGCCTGGCGCTGGATGCCGTGGAAGCCAGGTCGAAAATGCGGAAGAATGCTTCTCTATTTTCGGTAATGGAGTTGATGACTTGATTCACTTTATAGCCGATATCCTCCTCCTGTAGATTGAAGGCTGGTATTGCTCCTTCGGTTCCCAGCAGCAGGGTTTTGAGTTTCTTGGTGGTTTTAAGGTGGTTGGCCCGGTAGGATTGGTTGTTTACAGAGCTGTGTGATTCAAGCCATTGTAATAGTTTTGTTATAAAGGCAGAAAGGTTTTCCGAAAGGTCATTGTTTTTTAAATAGTATTCAATTTGTTTTATAGCGTAGCTGATGGGGAAAAAATAAATTGTAAAGTGGAAGTTTTTAATACGAGTCAACTGGTCGACACACTTTATAAAGCTCTTAAACAACTGTATCCATTCCGTTTCAGAATAGTTTAATTTTCTGCGTAGCAGGCCGCTTTGTATCGCAAAAGCAATGGATCTATAATAGTAAGGAAACTGGTTTTGATCAAAGCCCGATTTGGCTTGTAAGCTCAAACTCTCCCGTACGACTTCGCAAAGTTGAAGGATCAGCGTTTTCTGTTCTTCCTTAGTCAGTTTTTTAAGGTCTTCATAAGCTTTACAGCCGGCCAGATCGTTGACACTGTACACATAGCCAGTCGTTTCATGAATGATTTTTATTAGGGCTTTGACCTTTGTTTTACTCCACCTCTCATCTCCCTTCTTTTTGAAAAAACGGAACATAGCTTCAAAAGTATCATCCTCCGACGAGCGGAGTAAGTTTGATAAAAGACACCTGGGTTGATTCATCCACCAGAAACATTTCATCCAGGCTTTCAACCTGCTCATCATCAATCAATATAAAGAAGCCGTTTTTTTGAAACGCCTCCAGAGCCACATACAATTGCTTTTCCATATCAATAGCAGGGGCCTTTTTTTTATTCAACCGTTTTTCCAAGCCTGCAGGCAATACCAATCCCTTTTTATAACTGACCACATCATTGGCATACCGTTTTATTTCCTGTCTTATGCGTGCTTCAATAAGTTCCTTTACGGAAATGTATTCCTTTTCAAAATCAAGCGATATTTTGTGAAGGATATTTCCTGTTGCCGTTTCGTCGGTGACTATCAGCGTATTCATACATTGCGTTTTTTATAACTTTTTTTGGTAGTACTTTGATTTCGAAATAAAAGCTACGATAATTTCTTCATGGTTGTTACATTTAAGAAAATTATATAAGTATTTTTGATTACGTTACTTAAGTTGGCCCTCTAACGAGGGTGGGCCCACCCTCAAGACCACCGCCGCCTCCGAAATTTCAGAGCATTGACAAGTAAACATACCGATTTCTCCCTGGGCTGGTCACACTTTTGTGGGCTGTCAGGATATGTAAGTGAAGAATTCTCAATTTGAAAGGCCAAACTCATTCACAGGGCAAACATAGTTGTTTTAATTTAAAAAAACAATTTTTTTATAAAAATTTTTACTTCTGTTCTTAAAAGTGCTGCTGAATCTTGACCAGCCGCACATCAATCTCCTAAAAAACCACCTCCGCAATCTGTCGGATGGTATCCTGGTCGCCCATAGTGTAGTAGTGCAGGCAAGGCACACCAAACGACATCAGTTCTTTCGACTGTTCGACGGCCCACTCCACCCCTACTTGCCGGACGGCCTCTTTGTCGCCTTTCACTTTCAACACTTCTTTTACGAGGTCATCGGGCATATCGACGAAAAACAGCCTGGGCAAGGAGTTGAGTTGGTAGGCTTTGGTCACGGGTTTCAATCCCGGCACAATAGGCACATCAATACCAATTTCTCTGCAATTCTTCACAAACTGAAAGTACTTTTGATTGTCGTAAAACATCTGGGTAACGATGTAGCTGGCGCCGGCCTCCACTTTTGCTTTGAGGAAGGCCAGGTCGGTGGCCATGTTGGGTGCTTCGATATGTTTTTCCGGGTAACCGGCCACCCCAATGCAAAAGTCAGTGGGCACGCCGTTTTCGATGTTGGTGTCGAGGTATTTGCCGCTGTTCATGTCGACTATTTGCCGTACCAGATCGACGGCGTATTTGTGACCTTCCGGATCGGGGATGAATTTGCCGTCAAATTTGCGGGCATCGCCACGCAGGGCCAACACATTTTTGATGTTGAGAAAATTGAGGTCGATCAGTACGTTTTCGGTGTCTTCTTTGGTGAATCCGCCACAGATGAGATGGGGTACGGCATCCACCCCGTAGCGGTGCATGATGGAGGCGCAGATGCCCACTGTACCGGGGCGCTTGCGGATGGACGTTTTTTCGTAATAGCCGCTGGGTTGTTTGTTGTAGATGAATTCTTCTCGGTGGTAGGTCACATCGATAAAGGGTGGCTTGAACTCCATCAGCGGGTCGAGGGTATCGAAGATGGCTTGCATGCCACCGCCTTTGAGGGGAGGCAGCACTTCAAAGGAAATGAGGGTGCGGTCTTTAGCTTTGTCGAAGTACTCTGTTACTTTCATGGCTGATGTTGGAAACGATGTAGTGCCAGTTGCGCCACAAAAGTACTACAATTGAAGCAAATTGAACTACTCTTTCGTAACTTCCGGTTAATCTCCATTTTGACCTTCGATGGCCCCCTTAAAGCCATGTCTTACACAAGCAGCTTCGCAATAAAAAGGACATCAGCACCATGAAAGCCTGCCCCGAACTTGATTCGGGAGCCTGCCCCGAACTCGATTCGGGGGACTCCACTACATTCCGCCTTCACGCTTGCCATGTAGGCGATAGCCCTTCATGGGCAAGCATCAACTAATCAGCAAATCAAAAATCAGCAAACTTGTCTGCCGGAACGAAGTGAAGGTAGATCAGCAAATCAGCAAATTTTAACTGCCGTAGGCAGTCAACCATCACTATTCCTTCTTTTTCTTCTTTTTGAAATCGCCGCGTTTCCAGGCATCGAAAAATTGTTTCCAGGCCACTACATTGAAGATATTCATGGGTGGGGTTTGGCCAATGTGGTAGTAGGATTTGGCCTGTTGGCGGAGGTAGAAATCGGCTGTTTCATTGCCGTCGACGGGTACTTCGTTGCGTTGACGTTTGAGGGCTTCTTCGGCGAGGTTTTCCATGGCTCTTTCGGCCAAAATATCGCTGACATCGAGGGCGAGGAATTCGATTTTGAAATGGTCTTTGCTGGGCCAGGGGAAGACTACCGTTTCGGGAAGGTTGAAGGTGTCGCGGGTCATCAATTGGACGACGGAGTAGCGGTCGGAGCTAAGGCTGTCGGGAATGATGAATTCCACCGTTTTGTAACCTACTGCCGAAAAGATCACCGTGTCGCCTTTTTCCACGACGATGGTGAAGTATCCCCGTAGGTCGGAATAGGTGCCCCGCCCCTGGTCTTTGAGATAAATGTTGGTGTAAGATACCGGGAAGAGGTCTTCGTCGGTCCCATCGAGTACCATACCGGTGAATTGAACGGGATCACCCTGCTGGCTTTCCTGTGCAGTCAGATTTTGCGAAAGCAATATGAAAATGGACAATAGAATATATAGAGAAATTCGCATTAATGGTCGGGTTTTATATTTTGCGATAAGCATAAAGGTACTACACTAAACGCTAAATAGGTGCATTTGGCGGGGAATTGGTTGCCGCTTAACAGTCTCTTAACGGGATTTTGTCTTCGACGATTGCCAGTAGCGACTGGAAAGCACGAGAAAATGGGCCTGAATTGGTAGATTCGCACTACCTTTGCGCGGGTTAGGGGAGGTCAGACTTCCCACTGACGTAGCCAACGCGAGCAACACCTACTATTCAACCAATAATCAAGCAGTATTATGTTCGGAGACATGGAAGAAAAGCAGCGGGAGCTTAAGGAAAAGCTGTCCGCCATCACCGTCGAAGGGGTGGCCGATGCCGGCGCAGTAGTGGTGACCGCCAACGCCAACCGCGAGATCCTCAATATCCGGATCGATCCGGAAAAAGTGGATACCAGCGATCTGGATCAATTGCAGGACCTGATCATCGCCGCTACCAACCGCGCCCTGAGCATGGCAGCTGACAAAGAAGCAGAAGAGGCACAAAATCTGCTTCGTAATATGTTGCCCCCTGGTTTGGGTGGCCTCGGCAACCTTTTTGGATAATATCGCAAGGGGTTTTCCGTTTTTTTATCGTGCAATGTTGCTCAATGGAACGATTTGTGATTTTGCGGACGGATCCCCTACTTCCTTCCCGATCCGGGGGTGGCCAATTGCTGGAAAACCTCAAATCCAACTTCCATTGGTAAACCTAGTAAAGCTCAAAAAATAAATTGTCTTTTTGGTGTCTTTGAAAAAATCACAAACCCTGTCTGCCGACAGGCAGGCGCTCACCCCGATAGCTATCGGGGTCGCTTATTTGTAATTTTTATCAAAGACAACGACAAGTTATTTTTCGAGCGAGCCCTAACATCCTATTTTTGAGCTAAACACCGAATAAATCTTTATGAAATACCTCTTCACCTTTATCCTCCTGACTTGCAGTACCTTAATGATGGCCCAACCTACCAATGGACAGGTGGCCTATTATTCGATGGACGATTGTACCCTGATCGATAACAGTGGCAATGGTTCCAACGGCGTATGGCTCGATTCGATAAACGTTTTATGCAACAACTGTGGCGTAGAAGGCCAGGCCAATGCATTGAGAATTGATGCAAACAGCCACGGTCATGGATTGCTTTTGGGGCCAGTCAACAACGAGTTTCGGCAAAACAGTTTTTCGATCAGTTTCTACATGAAGCCCACCGACAACCTGGGCATCAAAGACATCATGTCGAAAAGACAAGCCTGCAACGACGAAAACGCCTTCGCCATCCGGTTTATCCCAGCCACCAACTCCATTTCAGTCGAGTTGAGCGAAAATGCCAACAAGAAAGCGCCGGTGTCTGCCCCCCTCGATTTTGGAACCTGCTGGCAGCACATCGTCTTCGTTCGGCAAGGGGCCAACTCCCTGCTTTACATCAACGGCGTGCTGAAAGACGAACAGTCCACCCCCGACGGCACCCCTGTCAATCTCGACAATGTGGCCGTATTCAGCATCTCCGACAGCCCCTGCAACGACGTGGACGTGGTGCCCTATCAAGGCGCCCTCGACGAACTCTATATCTACAAACGCGCCCTCAACGAAAGCGAAGTCCAGGAACTGTACCTGGCCCCCGATAAAATTGTCAATGAAAATACCACGATATTCCTGGGCGAGTCCGTCCAGTTGGACGCCACGGCCAGTTGCGCCGACACCTACGAATGGAGCCCGACTACCTTTTTGACTGCCACCGACATCCCCAACCCCGTGTCCACCCCCGACACCACCATCACCTATACCCTCAGTTTTACGGAAGACCTGGTGTGCATCGCCTTCGACACCGTGACCATTACCGTAATAGACCCTTCCGGCCTGGACTGCGGGGAGATATACCTGCCCAAAGCCTTCACCCCCAACGACGACAACCTCAATGACACCTACGGCATCAGCAATCCATACGCCGTAGACAACCTCCTCTCTTTTGAGATATTTGACCGCTGGGGCAGCCGCATTTTTTTCACCGACAACCCCTTCGAACAGTGGGATGGCTCCTACAAAGGCAAACCCCTCAATCCGGGGGTATTGCTTTACCGGATCCGGTTTACCTGCGATGGTACCGAGCAGATTGATGTGGGGAGTTTGGCGATTATACGGTGACCGCTCCCACGCCTCCTTGTCTGAACTGGGATTTGTGGGATGGTTGGGATGGTTGGGATGAAATCAGCGTTTGACACACTTGTCCCAAAACATCACCATAAAATTGCAACTTTCAAAACTAAATTCTACATTTAAGGACACTTTTATAGTGTATGGGGACTTTGGCATAACTTTTAGGTTTTTTGCATAACTCTAAGTTACGCTTTTGTCCCTATCTATATTTTTCAACACAAAAAAGACTGCTCTACAATTAGAACAGCCTCGTCAAAGATATTATTCTTTAAAATCCAGCAAGGTTTTTCAACCTTCAAAGTGGTTATTTAACTTCATATCTAACCATTTTCATGGTTGGAGCATCAATCATATTGGCAAAACCTTTAACCGACTCATCATTTATAAACTTCTTCATGGAAGCATCTGCATCTGACATTGATTTCCATCTGACAATCACTAACACTTCATTGTCATTTTTAGAATAACCACTTTCTCTGCTTATAAAGCCAGGTTGCTTACTGGTATAATCGGTTTCTATTTTGGCATCTTCTGCCCAAAATTCCTCTGACTGAACGGCATTTTTGTATTTAAAAGTTACCACTTCAATGACGTAAGGTTTCATGATTTCTATATTTTTAGGACAACTCGTCAATCCTGTAAATAGGATGAAAATTATTAGTAGCTTCTTCATGTTTTAAAATTTGCCATTATTGTTTTTCCATTCCGATTGAGGAGGGATAGGCTGAATAATATCCCAATGCTCTACAATTAAACCACTTTCTATTCGGAATAAATCATAATAGGCTACATGGTCGCCAGGTGCTTTACCAAATTTTCCTTCGCTCATGGTCAACACAAAATTGCCTTCACCCAACACCTTGTGTACTTTGTCATATATCATGACCATATCGTTTTCAGCAAAATATTTCAATGCAGCACCTAATCCGTCCAAACCATCAGCAACTCCTGAATTATGTTGCAGATATTTGTCAGGATTTACATAAGTGGTCATTTTGCCTCCTTGTCCACCCATTAAAACATCATTTACGAACCCTTCTACAATTGCCATATTGGATGCCGTTTTCTCTTTATCCGTAATATGCGTTGTGCCATCAAACTGCGTTCTTCCACTTGGGTTCGGTGGAGTGATTTCTGTAAGGTTATCCCAATGTTCTACAATTTTTCCATCTTCAAAACGGAATACATCAAAGCCTGCTTTTGGCCCGAAAAAATCATACTTTGTATGGGTAAAAACATAATCTCCATCTTGGAAAGCCCTGATAACCTCTGCTTTAAATCCTTGAGGTGGAGCATTTTTTACTACTTCTCCGAAACCTGCCAGTCCGTCACCAACTGCCAAATTATGCTGAATGTATTTGTCGGCATTAATGTAAGAAATAGGAGTTTTGTCTCCTGTGTTAAAACTGTTCAATAAAGCAACTGCCTTTTCTTTGTTTGTTAATTCCATTTTTGTTATTTTTTTTGAATTTGAATTTTTCATCGTTGTACCGCAATTACTAAAGAGTAAACCGAGTATCAACATCATGATAAAGTTTGCTGATTTCATTGTTTATTTTTTAATTAAAATCTGATGCAAATTTATCAGGAGTTTTCTGCTTCAAACAGATAAAAAAATGCCTTTAGACTGTCAAAACAGGAAAGTCGATATTCAATGGCTTTAGAATAACTTCAATGAAGTCATGCTAATACTTCCTGCAACCATTTTATCATTGAACAACTCCATCTCATCCTTCTCATGGTGAAGCCCCAAAGTATAAATGAGGGGAAGAAAGTGGTCGGGTGTTGGGATAGCCAGTTGTATTGCCTGTCCACTTCTCTTGTATTCTAATAAAGGTTTATAATCGCCTTTCTTGAGCAGCGTATTAATGTTCTGTCGTGCCTCCAATGCCCAGTCAAACCCGTAATTATCTTTGTGGATGTTTCTAAAATCCATCATTCGCAAGTTGTGAACTATATTGCCACTTCCTATAATGAGGATGCCTTTATTTCTAAGTCTAATGAGTTTTTTTGCCAGTTCATAATGGTATTCTGGAGGTTTGGTATAATCAATACTCATTTGAATAACAGGAATATTTGCGTTAGGGTAAAGATGTTTAATAACAGACCATGCTCCGTGGTCAAGCCCCCATTTATCATCTAAATCAACGACTGTTGGTACTAAATCATGCTTTATTGCATTGGCAAGCTCGGGGTCTCCTTTAGCAGGATAGGTAACTTCATATAATGCTTGTGGAAATCCTCCAAAGTCGTGAATTGTCCGTGGCATTTCCATAGCTGTCACTTTCGTCCCTTTAGTATACCAATGAGCTGAAATGCACACGATTGCTTTTGGTGCTGGCAGCGTTTTAGCGACCTCCCTGAAACCTTTCACAAATTCGTTTTCCTCAATAGCGTTCATTGGACTACCATGTCCCAAAAACAAAATGGGCATTCTTTCCGTATTTGAAAGGTTGTCAACATAGTCTTTTAAATTCTTTAATTGGTTCATGCCTACTAAAGTTGAAGCACCGCCTATAGCAGCTAATTTTAGAAATGTTTTTCTTTTCATTGTAACTTTATAGAATGTAGCACAAAAATATTGGCAAAACAGGAAAGCAGTTAAATATGCGCTAGCCGAAAGGATTCAGGAGAGTGGTTGGTGTATTTCTTAAAATATCGGTACATATTAGTCGGCTCATCAAAGCCCGCAGTATGGGCTATCTCCGATATGGAAAGTTTTGTATTGATTAAAAGTCTTTTGATTTGGGTAATTACAATTTCATCAATGATTGTTTTTGCGGATATACTTAAGGTGGCTTTGCAGATATTATTTAGTGTTTTGGTGGTGCAATTCATCATTTTGGCGTAATCAAGCGCTTTTCTTGTTTTAAAGCAATTTTCTTCGATAAGCTGCTGCAACTGCAAAAACTCTTCATAGTATTTTCGCTTCGCGAGCTTGTCATTATGCTTAGATTTAATTCGGAAAAGTTTAATGATGAGCAGGTGCAAAGTACTTCGGATTATACTCAATGAAAATTCATCTTCATATTTGTCGTATTCGGTTTCGATGCTTTTGCCCAATTGCATTATTTCTTCAAATTCTTTCTCATCAAGATTGACAATAGGCGAAATAATTAACTCGTTGAACAATTGGAATGCTCTTAAAACCTCTCCTTTCCCATATTGACTTGCCAAGAAATCTTCTGTAAATAGTAAGAGGTATCCTATTGCATTAGGACTTCTGAAAAAATTATGAATTTGATTTTTCCGAATTGTGATTAAAGTTCCTTTTCGATATTTGTAGTCTGTAAAATCAATAGTGTGATAACCTTGTCCTTGTGTAATAAAAAGAATGTGAAAGAATTCAATTTTATGGGGTTGAGTGATATCGTGTTGTACGTCTCTATTAAGTAATTCTTCCAACTTCAATAAGTCGAAATTAAATTTTGGTCTTTTTTTGTTCTGAAATTCTATTTGTTTGATTTTTTTCATTTTTCTTTACAGGTATATTTTCATTCTATCTTACCGTAAAAAGACTATTTTATTTCACCTTACTTTGTCAAAGATTTTTGGCCTGTTCCTTTACATGTTTTACAGAAATTTCTTTCACCTCTTATTCCTTTCCAATACCCTTCGCCATTACAATTTTTACATTGATTCATGTTTAATGTTAAGAGTATGAAGTTAATTAAGAAGATAATAATCCCAAAGATAACAGCAAGAAATATAATCCTAATCATAATATAAATAATTTTGATGTTCGTAGAAGATATTTGCTTTTTAGTTATTTTGAATAGAGTGTGTGACAAAATCGCTGTGGGCTTTACCACAAAGACACGAAGACACAAAGATTCACAGAGAAAATCTTTGTGCAGACGTCGTTCGTCGCGGTTTGTAACCGCGATGCTCCGCTAACCCGCCTGCCGGCCGGCAGGTATGTCACGCACTCTTTTGAATACGACTGATAAAGATTTAAAAATTTTGTAATCTAATTGTTATTATTGCCACCAACGGCCCAGCGCAGGCGTCGTTCGAGGCGAAGGGCTGGGAAAAAATTTTCGCCTTCGGCGAATTTTTTTTTTTCAGCCCGGAGTCCTCGCATGGCCGGGTTGTGCGTTGATTTGTGCCTGTGTGAAGTGGAGGCGGCACACAATTAGCATTGACATTATATTCTTCGTACTGGTACATAGTAATGTTTCTTTTGAACAATTCTACGCTTCGTACCATCCTTTAAGATGATTACGTAAGATTCGTTTACGATGAGTGGCTGGCTCTTCTCGTGTAGGATTTGTACCTATTAGTGTGCATTGAAGTATTTCATATATATTTTAATGTCTTATAAATCCTTGCCTCACGGGCTTTTACGGCTTGATTAGGCTTTATTATTACAGGCTTTATCTTTTTTTTATATTCTTCTTAAACCATTGTTGAGTTTCTTCTAAGCTAACTTTTCCAGCAGCAACTTCTAGCGTAAATTCAATAAGTATTTCTGTATTCGATTCTCCTTTTGCTGGAATGCTCTTATTATCATAATGAATTTTTTCTAGCTTTTTTGATAAGCTATAACTATTCATCCTTAGGAAGAGTAGGGCAGACCCTAAACCACTCCTTTTATTCCCATCTTGAAAAATATGATTGCTAATCGTATTAAACATGTAAAGTCCTGCTTTATCACTAACCGTAGGATAGATTTCTTCTCCAAACATTTTTGCCTGAACAGCTTCTATTAGGTAATCAAGAGGTTCTTCATGTAGAAAATTAAAAGGAGGAACAAAATTCCCCCCATGTCTTTCAATTGTTTTCCTATTTATCAGGATAATATCTTCTTTCAGTAAATATTCCATTAATTGATTCTAAGCAAGTGCTTTGAACACATCATCATAATTGTCAAAATCTTTATCTATGAGCATTTCTAGTTTTTTACGTCTATTTTCCTGCTCTTTTGATGTAATTACTTGATTTTCAGCTAATATCTCCTTAATCACATCTTTGAAAATACCAATATCCTCGACTAGTATTTCTTTAATTATTGCCTTCAATGTAGCCTTATCAATTTTTCCTAAATCCATTTTTTTAAATTTTTAGTAATAGCCATAATGAACAAAAATTTTGTATGCAGCCTGTCTGGCGCCAGCCAGGCCTGAATGCCCCCTGCCTGCCGACAGGCAGGTTTTTTGCCTACCCTGTCCCGAATCGAGTTCGGGACAAGCTGTCACGTCCCTGTCTGGCCGCCAGGCGAGGCTCGCCATGATAGCTTAGGCTATCAGGCTCCCTGCCGACCGGCAGGCGGGCGGGCGTTCCTTGGTTCGTTCCCGAAAGCTTTCGGGACTCTTCAGTTGCTATACAAAAAATCTATTCATAATGTCTAATTTCTTTCGACAATATAAACATCAATATTATAACTAGCAATTTTTTGTTCAAAACCTCATCCTTTAATATCATTATCTACACTAAACTAACGATTCTAGTTGATTTTTGGTTCTTTAGCTGTAATTATTTCTGGTTGTAGCCAACACAAAGGAATCTTCGATTTCAGTTGAACAACCATGCCCTCAGCAGGTGGTTTTACTATCGATCCGGAGATTTCATCCCTAAAGGTATTTTCTCCTGATCGGGATCAGGCAGGAAAAGTAATGTTTTTTTGCCGTGTCTCCAAACTAGTTGCTGAAAGCAGATTGGATTTGTAATAGTGTTGTTATGATATTATGTTGAGGTACCAACACTACATTTCGCCACACTAGCGATGGAGAGGAGACTACGTCCGAAGACTTTGAGCAGGATGGATAAAGGTTGAAAATCGGTCTTTGATGTGATTTTTTGGCTTTAAAGGTGTGAAACTTTGTGACTCTGTGCCTTTGTGGTTATTGTTGTAGCGATTCTCGCCTGGCGGCCAGACAGGCCTGTCTACGGCCAGGTAGATTTGTCACGCATTCCGTTTTTATTATTTTGAATTATTTATTATGTAATGAGTGAAATTAAATCCCTTTTCAATTTTTTCTCCCCCACAATTACCATAAAAAGTATTGGAAAAAAATGGAAATAACAACATATCTCCTTCATTATTTCTTGTAATCAAAGCATGCTTATAATCAGGAATATCACACCCGCTATTTGTTGTACACTTAGTATTCGCTACACTTGTCCTTACTACATTTCCTTACTACATTGTTATCTCTAAAGTCACTAACCAAATTGCTTTTTTGATTAGTCACCTTAAACGGTTCAAAAAAACCTGAATTTAATTGAGTAGGGATGTTCTTAATTGTACATCCAATGGTGATAAGAAGAATGATGATGGTGAAAAGATGAAATTGATTTTTCATGGTTTTCTGTTTTTATGTGTTATTGAATATTGTGCCGCTTCCGTTTTCATGCTTCTTTTTCATCAGCAACTAATTGACTTCAACATCTCTAAACTCTATCCAAAAAGTTCCACCATGCCCATAACATTTCACATTGAGTTTTGCAATCTTATAGACATCTGTGGCTGCCCCTCCAAAGGTAACTTTTGCCTCTACAGGATAATTGGTTACCAAAGTTTTTTTCGCAAGGTAGTCATCTACCACCTCTCCAAGTTTCACCTGTGTTGCCCAATAATCATAACTGTTAGTACTATCAATTAATTTGCTTTCACTATTGTTTCCATATAAGTGAAATTCAATGTCAGGGCCAGTATTAGTTAGTCTAAAAAAACATTCAATGTTTTGTCCAACTTGTTTTATATCTAATAGTTCCACTTCAGTATTGTTAGAAGCAAAAGACTGTAGAGCACTTTTACTTCTTGAGTCACTTTTACTTCCTTTAGGTGTGAGAATGTTCTCCTCATTGGCAGAAATTTTAGGTCTTCTATTTTCTTTCTCCTCCAATTTCAAAATAAAAGGAGTCTTGGGTATAAATCCTTTTGCGTTTGCAATCCTTTCGTTTTCATTTCCTGAACGTATACTAATAACTTTAATCAATAACCTGTACTGGTCCATTGATTCCGTCAACGTACCTGTTACAACAGCATCTATACCTTTATAACCTTTATAACTTTTTTTATTCTCCAGAAGACGAGTCTCAACCTTAGTCACTCCTTCAATTGCTTTGTCAGCATCACTACTTCTTCTTTCATAATCGGTATCTTTAGTAGCACCATCTAATATTTCATCCGCTTCTCGCAATAGTCCACCCATAGTGACTTTGTTGTTACGTTCTGGTGCTTGTGGTAGATCGTGAATACATGTAACCGAAAAGGAAACAGCAACATCTGTTAAAGCCAGGGAAAATTCTTCTGCAAGACTGGCTCCAAGCTTTGATACGTTGCCTTCGGTATCTGTGAAATCGTCAATTAAAATGTTATTATATCTTTTTTTCTTCTTTAAATCTTTATTTTTAGCATCTATTTTTAATGCTATTTTTTCAGCTAGACCTTCAACAAGCTTTGTATCTACAGAATTCTGTGAAAAAACAGCAATCGGAAAAATTAGACAAAAAATAAACAGGTAGGTTGTGAAATTTTTCATGTCAAAAAGTTTTATGGTGTTTATAAAAAAGAAGCTCAACATATAAGATGGTCTTTAGCGGTTATTACTCGGAATGCATTGGTAGTGAAGGAACTTTTGAAATCGTGCCTCTTGTAGAGACCAAAATCCTTTGGGTCTCTACCTCTATCAATTTTACATATATTATATAGGATTCGCCCGAATCAATGATGGTTCCATATAACAGATGTTTCATTCCTCTAAGCTTTCCTAATCTCACAACACTCATGGGGTCAATCAATTCATCTCGAATCAGTCCTTGCTCTTTTAACAATCCTTCTAATTTACTTCTATCCAAGACAGAAAATCTATTGTGATCTAAATCAGATAAATAAAACGAGAACTCTTCTCCAAGAAAACGTCCCAATTCAGTGGGTGCTACTTTGCCGTCGGTAAAATCAGATACAATTATATTGTGAACCTCCTGATTCTTACTTTCCAACTTTTCAATAAATTTATCTGCGATTTTACGGACTTCTCTGCTGGTCATATCTTGTCCATAAGACATAGAGGTATTAACAAAAAAGAGTAGGAATATTATAATTATTTTTTGCATGATTCAAATTTTTGTAAGTAATTGTTTTTTGTGAATTCTATAATAAAGTTACTTTGATACGATTCATAGGCTCTACGGTTGTCTGCTCCAGAGCCCCCGACCGGGATTTTTAAAGTTGTCGCTTCTCCGCTGATTGTTGATAAAATTTTTAATTCAACCTCTCCTTTTGCAGTTGTAAACTCGTGTCCAAGCCTTTCCCTCGTTTCATATTTAACACCTTCCTTTACAATACAAACACATTTAAGGTTTTTTGGTATGGATATTTCCTCTAAAACTTCTGTACCATGTTGCCAAAATTTGGCTTTATATACTTTAAAAAATTCAGATCGAAAAAATGAAGTAGTGGCTTTAAATTGGGCCTTACTCAATAAGTCAAACAATATGTTTGACATCCCATTTTCACTTTCGATGTCTACAATAGCTAATGTACCTTTAAACTTACCATTGAATAACTTCTTCGATGTATTCTCAGAATTTCGTGGTAATTGAATACTCTCTTTTTTTCTTTCTTGATTCCCTTTTGGCTTTGACTGATATGCATCCTTTTTCTCAACTTGTTCATTAGGGTTGGGAATAGTACTTTGAATATTTGTTGTATCTACTTTTTTATCTTCGGAAACTTGAAGTTTATTTGAATTTTCATTTTCCAAATTCGTTAAAAAATAATATGCTGAAAACAAGAGTATCAATAAGGACATCACCATTAATAGTAATCGCTTTAACCATAATTGATTTTTTGACCATTTTTCCTTTTTTGTATCAGTATAATATCCGAGATCACCTTGGTCAATTAAGTGAATTACGGATTTTCTTATTTTGTTTCTTTCTATTACATAATCATCTTCTCTTAAAATGCCTTCTCTATTTCTTTTTTCGATTTCATTTAGCCTTGAAGATAAAAGTTCCGCCTCCTGCCTTATTGCTTGACTAAGATTATTACTTAAGAGAAAAATTATACCTCTTTTCAATTCCCCTTTGACAATTAACTCTTTAGCTTTTTGCTTTTCTTTTTGATTCATATTTCCTCGCTAAATTTTGATGAAAGCGAATTATATACATGTATACCAGGTGCGTATATATCGCGAATAGCCTTTGTCCCATTTTCCAACCATTTAGACTAAGGGTTGCATATTTATTTTCTCCTTCACCCCTACTAAATACTATGCTATCAGAGTAGGTGGTACCCCCCCTCACCCCCCCACCCGCGTCAACACCCCCAAATCATCCCTATGGCACTTCCTCTCATCCCGCAAGCTCCTGCGCCGGTAGTTAATCTCCTTAAACAACGTATCAGTCCGGGCCGCCACCGGGTCCAGCATCTCAGCGATCTTGATCGCCTGACGCGCCTGATAGCATTGCCGGTAATTGACAAAGCGGTTGGCCCGCTCCAACCACAAATCGTAGCGCTCGCCGATGACATCCTGCGTCGCCTTCACCTTCGACTGCAAAAACACATCCTCCGGGTCGTAGGCCAACGCCTCTTCAAAAATGGCCAGGGCTTCCAGCAGTTTTTCGTCCTCTCCTTTTTCGACAATATCGTCGGTGCTTTTGTCGTAGATCGCCTTGCCTTCCCGTGCCAGACTATCCATCACCACCCAGTTTTTCTGTTTCTTTTTCAGGGAGGATACTCTGGGCAATGGAGTTTCGAGCTTGATGGAGTCTTTGTATTTCCGCACGTTCGGGTCGCTGGCAATGTCGTTCTGGAAAAACGCAATGGCTTTTTCCACCTTTTGGCTGGCCTTATCGTAATTGCCTTCGGCCTTCAGGGTTTTGGCGGCCTCATACAGGTTTTCGTAATTCAGCAAGTTGGCAAGTACTGTATTTTTCTCCGCTTCTTTTTTACTGATCTGGGCTTTCTGGTTTTGTATCCCCGCAATAATTCCAAACGCCACCGCCACCAGCGCAAAGGCACCGATCACCCACATCAGCTTTCGACGCAACCTGGCCCTTTTGCGCTCCTGAGCAACCCGCTCCTTCTCGGCAAGCTCTTCTTTCTCCTGCTCTTTGAGAAGGACTACGTTCTGCTCACTTCTCCCGATAAAGTCGAGTACATCGTCTCCCAAATTCAATACCGGAAGGAAGGGTTCATAGCGGTTGAGCTGTTTTTCCGTAAGGAGCTGCTCGGTCTCCTTCGACTCCTTGTAGTTGGTCAGCAGGCTTCGCAATACCTCGTTGCGGAGGCGTTGTTCGTCGGTGCGTTTTTGGTCAATGAGCTTTCCCAGACTGTCGTGAGCCAATTCAAAACTGGTGTCGCTCGTATACCGGATGATCCGCCGTTTTTCCAAAGCATCTATCGCATAGTCGATCGCTTTATCAGAAATATTGGGTAATAGTTTTACAAGGTGGGGACTCACCCGTTTCTGATCGTTTTCTCTGCTGAAATAAAAAGGCCGCTTGGTTCCCTCCTCCGTAACGAGCGCATCCAGAAAAAACCCGACGGCGTTTTCGGGTGCATCGAATTTCGCACCCAGCTCCCCTTGCAGCGCTACCTTTTGCTCTTCCAAAAACGACTCCAGTACATTGTCGATCCGCCCGAAGTTTTCGATCTCCTGCCTGGTAAATTCCAGTGGTGGATACTGCTCCGGATTGCCCGCCGGATAGGTACGTCGGTGATCTTCGCGATACAACATGTCGAGATACACCTGAAGGTACGGCAGTTGAATCCCCGATTTTTCACCGCTGATGTTGTCGATGATCTGCTGGAGCCGCTCCTCCTCCGGCGCTTCGAGCGCAATATTGAATTTGCTGAACGAAGAAGCCAATACCTCCGTGGTCGTCTTCACATTCATCGGCTCTACCCGCAACCGGAAGTCGAAAATGTACGGGATCTCATTCTCGAAATGATACAACTGCCCCAGATATTCCTCCCGGATGATGAGGATGACCTTGCAATGCAACCGAGCCTGTAACAATTCATTTACATCGGTCACGAATTTGCGCTGCTCCTCCTCGTCGCCAAGTATAAACAACTCCTCAAACTGGTCGAAGATCAAAAATACCGGCCGGAGGTAGTAGGTGCTCAGATAACTGACCTTTTCCGTAAGGGTCATCTCCGTCTTTCGCTCAATGCAGTCATCCAGCTCGGCATGCAGCGAATCATTGATGTTCTCGTTCCTCCTAATGAAAAAAGGGAACCAATCAGGGCCATCAAACCGGCTGGCCAGCCCGCATTGTACCAGGCTCGTTTTGCCCGTTCCCGAAAGCCCGTAGATCAGGGTCAGCGGCGTTTCAAATACCATCTGGTAGAGCGCATCGATCTCCTTTTCGCGGCCGAAAAAGCTATCGCTGTCTTCAAGGGTAAAGGCATCCAAAAATTTGAAGGGGCTTTTCATATGCAGTTTCAGGCTAGTTTTAAAAGAGACGATTTAAACAGATTCAGTTGTTCCTGGATCACCTCGTGTTCTTCTTTGTCGAGTTTTAAAAAATCGTTTTTCTTGGTGTCGTAAATGTTGTTGAACGTGTACACGGGCCGGTCCTTTATCTTTTCCTCAAATAGGGCAAAATGACAGATCTTGGCCAGCGGCGCATTTCGGTTGAAGGAGTTTTGATCGATGATGAATGGGGTCAGATTCAGATAGGCACCGTCGGAGATCCTTTCGATGAAAATCGAATCGTTGAACTTCGGGTCGGTCGTATGCTCCAACTCCAGCTTGAGGTCGTCGCCGTGGGTCCCGAATTTGGAGACCAGCTTGACCACATGGTGGTAGTACGACTCTTTGGGCGCATGCCGGTATTTTTTTACATTGATGCCCTGGATCGACACCATTTTGTAGTTGACGATGAAGCCGAGCTTCGAATAAATGGCCGCCCAGATACCGCTCCCCTTTCAGACAGGCCGCGACGCGTGGTGGCGACGTCGTATTTCTCCATTTCCTGCGACAGCTTTTGCATAAACGCTACGGCTTCGTTGAAAAACCGGTCGTCGCTAAACGCAGGGGGCAGCATCTTTCCATTCTGTCAGAAAATTTGTAATACCATTGTTGGAAAAAAACCGACTGATCCCATAACAGAGCTCCACCATCGAATAGGTCCGCTTTTCCTGCAGGCCCATCTGAAAAAAAATGTTGCACCTCCTTCAACATGGCTCCTTCCACATCGCTGGCGCGGTGGTACTCCTCCCAGAGCTGCGCCAGATGGATGAAGGTGATCGTTTCGACGACAACGTGATAGGCTTTCACGATCTGCCGAAGCCGGTACTGATCGAAATTATTATAGAAAATATGGCCTTTGTCTACATCGCGTTTGCTTTTTTTGGCAAACAATTTTCGCAACTGATCGCTGATAGGCAAGGGCAAGGCCTCTAGTATCTTGGTTTCTTTTATCTGGTTCGACACATCGGTGGCCACCAGGGCTTCGGCCACGGCTTCGTTGTAGGGGGCATAGGCCTCCAGAAGGCGCTCCCGCAACACCGCGTTGGCCTCCTCCGTGGGTTCGGGCAAGGTGGTGGGCAGGGGTCCAGTCGACATCCATGTCGCTAAGGGAAGATATGTCCCACAGAGGGTCGCCGCCCGCTTTATTGGGATGGAACCCCACTCCCCTGGTAGACTTGATTTCCTGGTCGTTTTTCAGAGCCATCGCCGCCCCCAACCCGCTGAGATGTGCCTGGTTGATCGATTCGTTTTTGCCGAAAAAAGATTTCCAAAAACCAATGGCGTACTGATAGGCCGACTGGTCTTTGACGGGGGCATGGGTCGAAATGACCACCGGCGGCTCCTCCCTTTCACTTAGTATGAGTTTGACCTGCTGATGCGTCGAACAACCATTGAGGATCACCAGTTTCAACTTCGGGCATTGCGCCAGCAACTTGACGATCCCCTTGGGATTGGTCACATCGTCTTCGAGGATGAGGGCATCCTGTTCGGCATGACCGCTGTACTGAAACACCAGTATCTTTTCGCGGTGGCTGATGAGATAGTCAACAATATATGCACGGGTCACGCCCAAACGGGCATCCACAGCCATTGTCTCGCTGGGAGACTGGTCGAAAATCGCCACCGTATCGTCGTGTTCCTTTTTGAGGAAACTCAACGGATCCTCAGCCGAATTGGCGTAAGCCAGAAAAAGAAGATCCTTTTCTATGGCTGGCCCGTTTGTATGTTCATTGGCATTCATGGTCTTTGTTTTTTTCACTGATTCATTTGCCAGTAGACCCCTTCGGGTACCGGCGATATAAATACCATTCCCCTCCGGTTGACGGCAACAACCTGCTGGTCCGAATCGATAAAAGCGGCCCCTACCGGTTCGGCCCGCAGGGGCATACTCATCAGGATGTTGCCTTTGTGTGACCTCAGTTTCACAAATCCATCGCTCGAACCCAACAATAGTTTTTCACCACTGGAGGCAAATGCGGCAATGGTGATGTCACCACCTTGTCGACCTTTGTAGTCGGAGCGCCCAAAAATGTGAAAAGTCGAATCAATGCCGATCGACAATACGGTTGCCCCATCCGGCGAAGTAAGTATTTTTTGAATGGCGTGGGTATGCCCAACCGATTTCAGCGAAAATACATCCTTCCTGCCGTAGTTGACTCGTTTGATGCCGCCATCCCCCGCACCCGTTATCACCTCCTGGTGGTAAGGATGGAATGCCGCCGATACAATGGCCGTGGTGTGCGGTGCCTTGAAAACGACCTTGCCCTGTAGGTCGAGGACCTCGACCATTCCATTGGCCTTGGCGAGCAGGATCCGGTTGTTGGCAGGCGCTATTTGGGAGTCGTAAATATAGGCCTGGCCCGGCGGCATAGGAGTGATTTCTCCTCCCGATTCATTGAGTTTCCAAACGAATGCCCGATAGGCACTTCGCAGCAAGGCAACGGTCTTGGTGCCGTTCAATTGAATGTCGATCAGGGGTGCATCGCAGACATCTTCCAACAGTTCGGGCCCACCCCCTTCGTTCCATATCTGTGCCCGGCCCTTTCTGTCGACGGTCAGCAGCCAATTGTTGAACAGAAAGGCACCGCAATTGATGGTGGCATCATTGTTCAAATGGGTGGATGGTTGACCGCTACCGACCCACAGTTGCGAAGTACCGTTTTTGGCGCAAGCCAGCAGCCGCTGACCATCATCCGAAAAGAAAGCAGAGTGGATGTAATCATCTGGTGCGGTGGTCAGGGAGTCGAGGAGCCGTCCTTCGGTAGTCCATATTTTCAGTGGGGCCCCCTTTCGGGAAATGGTATAAAACCGGTCAGCGGAAGGCGCCAGGCCAAAGGCAAAAACGTCTGTCTGGCCGGTATGAAATTCTTTTTTCTTTTCTGCAAAAACGGCATTGCCAAATGCTTCAGTGACAAAATCGGGAATCGGCAATTCCGAGGAATCCGGGTATTGCCGGTTGTAATCGTCAATCCTTTTCAGGGCGTAAAATCCCAGTATCAGGGCTTCGTCCGGATCGTTGTTTTCGAGCGCTTTTTGCGACTCGTAGCCTTTTACGTAAGAGGAACTTTCAGCGTCGTTGCGCAAGGCATCGGCTTCTGATCGTTCAGCAACTTTCCTCAATCTTTTTTCTTCCTTTTTGCGTTGTTCCTCATACCTTTTTTCCGCTTCAAGGGCTTGGGTCCAATCGTCTGATACCTGGTTGATCCTATCGTCGAGGTCATCGCCTTTAGGTATGTCCCAGCAATTTCTGGCAGCTATGAAGTATTGAAAAGCGAGCTGGTATTTTTCCTGCTTGAGGTAGGCCTCCCCCTTTTCGACCAAAGGCTTATAACACGGGTGGTCTTGCGAAAGCAAGCCCAACGGTGTCAGTAAAAGCACCAGTAGAACAATGGGAAATTGAGGGTATCTAAAAAATGGGGAACGCTCCATTCTGATACCAATTACTATCGGTTCCGGGAGGACTTTAACCCGCATCAAGGCCCAGAGGGCCGACAGGTAGGTAAAAACAGCGATAATGCACACTATACTTAGGGCCAGAGGCCCGATATGTGATTTGGTCGGAACCCGTTCCGTCTCTACAAGTCTATACTTTGACACCCCATCAAAAAAACGTGTCAATGGGCGGCTTTCCTCTTTCTGCTTTCCAAGCCTATCGGCAGGAAATTTGACAGGCACGGTAGACCTAGCCTGCCGTGAAGGCAATTCGCCCTTTATGAGGTGCGACATGGTAAATGGCACAATTTCTTGAACATTCCGTCGGCCTAAATATTTGTACAGCATGATCGTCTGGTTTTTGGTTTAAAAATTCAGCCGCACCCCTATTCCGGCGACTTGCTGATTGGCGGGATCCGCAGCCGGATCAAATAGCTCGAAGCTCGTTCGGCGGTCTTTTTTCTGATCGTCGCCACAGTCGAAGCATTCGCAGTTATAGAGTCGTTTTTTTTCTTTTACGATCACTTTTTGGAGTATCCACCAGGCCACCGTCACGCCTCCGGTGATGTAGCCGGCCAGCTTGAGGTCGTATGCCGTTTTGTACTTTTTATTGGCCTCGTCGTAATCCGCTTCGGCTGCTTCTTTGGTTTTGTGCAGCTTGTATTGATCGAAATAGATGTCTTCGGCTTTGTTTTCCAACAATAATCCTCCGCCATAGAGGCCTGCTGTCACCAGACCCCCTACCAACTGCCCCCCATAGCCTTTTTTAAAGCTCAGGCCGCGGATCTTGCCGGTGTATTTTTTGTCGTCTTCACATTTGACGTGTACGCCCAGTTTGCCATAGACGGTCCGGTAGTCGAAAAACACAACCGTCAGCCGGATGGTCACGCGGCCGGTGAGGTAGAGGGGGTTGGCGTTGTCGGCGGCATTGGCGATGGTGATCGACATCCGGTTGGTTTTTCCGGCGGGAATGCGGCTGCCCATATCTCCGTAAATCCGCTCGGGTCGGATGGGGAAGGTCCGGTTGAGGTCGTGGTTGTAAATCCGGTCGATGGCGATATTGAAAAAGCCGGATGCTTCGCCCTCCAGGTCGAAGTGGAGGATCAGGTCGCCATTGGAAACTTCCACTACTTCGTTGGAGATGATGTTTTTGGCGAAAGCCTCCAGTTTGACCTTTTTAGTCTCTACTGCGGGCCGGTCGTCGCTGACGAATATCAGGTTAGCGGTGATCTCCGTGGTGGAAATGTTTTTTTGTTGGATATTTTTTTGTGCCAACAACGACACCGGGCCAAGCCCTGCGAGACATAAAAGAAAAAGGAGTTTTGTGATTTTCATTGGTATTGGTTTTAGTGTTCGGGAATGTATACCCAGAATTGAATGTCGTTGCCCAACCGCCCAAATACGTATCCTTTGCCCCCATACGAAAATCCGGTGGCGCGGCTGAGTTTATTGACGCCGCAACCGGCGACTTCTCTGAAAGTTCCGCCATTTCCACTATTGTTTGGTTCAAATTCCCACAGGTCGAAGGGGATGCTGATATCTGTTCTTTCTCCGCCACCGACATAGCCTTTTTGGGTAGCTGGATCACCTATATCGATTACGAAACTGAAGGGGTGGATGCGGTTGGAAAAAACTCCCATTGTTAGGTCGACATTGCTGGTTATATCACTAAATGAATTTCCATTTAGTTTATAGATTTGTAGCAAATCTTCAGTGGTTGGATAGGCATTTAACCCGGCAAGAAGATAGGCTGTGTTGTGGTTAAATTGCCAGGTGGCGGCGCCATAACGTTTGTAGCCATCATCATTTTCTGTGTTTCCGCTAAAAGAATGCAGGTCATCTTGTAATACAAATCCATAAGTAATTTCCCCAGTGGTGTCCTGGTTATGATTTTCATCCAACCATTCATTGTATCCATACAAAGGAAAAGGCAAAGAAGAGGTGGAGGCGTCGTAGTAGAGTTCGAAATTATTAGGTGTTTCTATTCCTATGGCTCCGTCGCCATCGTCGCA
The DNA here is from genome assembly GCA_965222105.1 of Saprospiraceae bacterium. Classification (GTDB taxonomy): domain Bacteria; phylum Bacteroidota; class Bacteroidia; order Chitinophagales; family Saprospiraceae; genus CALGLS01. The sequence continues at coordinate 174,710 of CBDCTQ010000038.1, forward strand.
CCAGATGGTACCAAGCGAGAGGGTGATGTCGAAAATATTGTTATCGTCTTCATCAGCATCTTCCCAGGTAATAATCGGGTTCATGTCAACAGTACCTTCCACATATATTCTTGTGACGTTTCCAAGGGTATCGTCAAGAAAATTGTCAGGATCTAATTCGTCTTTTTGTATTACACCGTCGTCATTATCATCTTCCCAGATCGTCTCCATAGTATTGCCGTCATAATCAATTTTTAATTTAATTTTTTCATCAAAGCCATTTGATTCATTGTAATAAGTTTTGTTTGGCCCAACCAGTTCATATTTTAACTGGCCACCATCAACGGTTACTTTGTACGAAATATCTTCAACAGTACTACAATCGTTGTCTACACATCCACATCCAGTGCAAAATAAAAATTCTGAATCAACATTTATACTATTGCATATTTCATCTTCCCAAGTCATATTACCATTCATATCCGGAATTTTCATTTCCGGCTCAAACGTTTTATAATCCGGTGCACCGTTATTATTTTTATCATGCCATTCTCCCGGGTCGATTTGATTGGGTTGATAACCAGGGTGATCAATGTCTCCTTCTAAAATACCCGTCCGAAGCCCTCCTCCTACATAACTATTGCTTCCGTGCTGATAGCCGTATCCGGCAAAAAACGCATCCGGTGGATCTAGAAAAGATACACTCTCCCAGTCATTTCCTGTAAATTTGTAAAAATCATAGTGTATCCCTATCTTACTTTCATCAATAGTTTGCTTTGGCATAAACTCCTTTTCGTATTCATCACAAGGGTTACACCCGGAACCAACATAGATATCGTCGTTGGCATCTTCAAACACCACCGCAAACATCCGGCCTTCGCCTAGGAAGGAAATTCCAGGGTCTTCCCACAAATTCGTCCTAGGATCATATCGATAAAAATCTCTTGAATAAATACTATCTTTATCTCTCCCCATCCCCACATAAAAAAAGGTGTCGTGCTCAAAACTCACCGCCCCCTCTAATGCCGGCAACTGATCTATTATAGAAGAATTAAGAGGCGCCAGGTTCGTCTTATTATCAAAAGCCTCCAACTCACCAATGTTCACCCAAAAATTGCCACTGCCAGGGACAAATTTCACCCTTCCAGAAGGAATCGTATCAAGCACCCCATTTGTATTGATTATCACATATGCTACTACATCGTAATCTATTGTATAATCAAAAAAGCGGAGGTCGGCCTGAAAAGTACCTGAAATGGAAACCCCGTCCTTTGCCTGAGTCGAAATTGTATCATCTTTAGTAATCCAATTGAAGCCAACCCCCTCTATTTCCACTGAATTTTTGATCTTGTCGTATTCCTCTATAACCGCTGTAGCAATTACGGTGAGTTCCTGCTTATTTTCAATAAACGCTGAATCTACGACAACGGTAAGCGCCGGCGTCGAAAATTCAACCAAATCAGAATAAAAAAACTGGTTGACATCGTCCGAAGTCTGCACCTTCACCTGACAAACATAATCCGTATCAGCAAGTAGTGATACTATCGTACCCGAAAGGGTTACAATATCTGCCTTAGTAAGGGAATCTTTCGTATCCTCCTCCTGGCCTGCTATCCAGTAAATGATCCAGGCATCGACAATGGGGTCATTGGGCTCAACTTTTTCAATACTGAATTCCATAAAGGCCTCCGTCGATGCAGCCACGATGGGCTCCACGATCGTCACAACCGGAAAGCTCTTCCGCCAAAGGTCGCCCGCTTCGTCGAGCAACGGATCTTTCTTCTTACAGGTAAACAAAAGCGCACTGAGGAAAAAGGCATAAAGGCCCAGAGTGGTGGTGGTGATTGCTGTTTTCATGATTTAGTTTCTTGTTCATCGAAAGGGGTGAGTTTTCCAGCCCCCCGACTAATAATGTACCGGCCAAAGAACCCGTACCTGAAAAATAACGCCTAAATATAACAAAACATAGTCAAAAAATGTAATGTTAAGCGAAAATTAAGTGCTTTTTTATCGCTCTCTTCAAAAACCCGCCTGCTCAATTGACCATTCATCATCAAAATCCCCCTAAAACGAGACACTTGCCCTCATATCAGTCCAACCTGTCCCCTAAGGGTTGGGGCAGGCACCGCCGCAGTTCAATCAATCAATTAGCAAATCAGCATAACTTGTCCCGAACTCGTTTCGGGATCAACAAATTTTAACTGCCTTAGGCAGTCAGCATATTAACAAATTCCAAAAAACCCTATCTTTGCCACCATCCAGACTACTCAGCACCACGATAAATGCTATACCGAATCATCAGACCCGTGGCGAGGCTTGCGCTACACACCCATTTTCGAAAAATATACCTCACCAACGCCCATACCATCCCCTGGGACAAACCCGTCATCCTGGCCGCCAACCACCCCACTTCTTTCATCGAACCCTGCCTGCTGGCCACCCATCTACCCAAACCGCTTTATTTCCTGGCAAGGGGCAATCTCTTTAAAAAATCGCTTTACAGCAAATTCCTCTATGGCGTACACATCCTGCCCATTTTCCGGATGAAAGACGGGGGCTACAGCAAGATCAAAAACAATTTTTCCACTTTCGAGAAATCCTTCAACGCCATCGCCGAAGGCAAAACCATCCTCATCATGGCCGAGGGGCGCTGCATTCAGGAAAAACGCCTCCGCCCCATCCGCAAAGGCACGGCCCGCCTGGCCTTTGGCACAATTGAAAAACACGGCGACGTCGACATCCAGATCGTACCCGTCGGCGTCAACTATACCTACCCCAACGAATTTCGCAGCGAAGTGATGATCGACTTCGGCCCCGCCATCCCCATCCGCAAATACATCAACCTCCACCGCCAGTTTCCACATGAAGCCACCCGCCGACTCACCAACCAACTGGAAGCCAGCCTCCGCAATAGAATTGTTATAATTGACGAAGTTCCCGACGAACCCCTCACCGAATTCCTTCTCCAACAACATCGCAACGACCACCCCGACCCCGTGTTCCCCATCGTAAGCCCCACCCGCGAACGGCTAATGGCCGAAACCGCCATCGCCCAAAAAGTAAACCACCTCGACCCCTCCCAAAAAAAACACCTCAAAACCCTGATCCAGGACTATCGCCAACTCCTCCGCCAACATCGCCTCGACGACTGGGCCCTGGCCAACCCCCTGTTCAGCACCTGGCGCAACGGCCTCATCGTAGCGCTGGGAGCCCTGCCCTTCCTCCTGGGAAGCCTCGGCAACCTCCTCCCACTGTTGCTCACCCGCTACATTGTGCGCACGCGGGTACGCCATGTGGAAGACAAGATGTCGGTGGGCATCGCCGTAGGCATCGTCGCCTATTTGTTGTACTTCATCACCTTGCTCACGCTGGCCTTCGTATATGGCAATACCACCTGGGTACTATTTGTTATCTTACTGCCGGTATGGGGATATGTGGCACTGATGTACATCGATTTTTTCAAAAAATGGTGGCCTACATTTCGGTTTAACCAACTGAACAACGCCGTCAAAACCGACCTTGCTGCAAAACGAAAAGCTGTACAATCGTTTTTTCTAAACGCCAGCCAACAAAACAACAACAACCGACTTTGTGAGAACTGACTATGATTTACTATTTCTTAAAACCATTCATTCGGCTCATCTTGCGGTTCTACTTCCGTAAAATCTATATGCATGGCTGCGAACGAATCCCCACCGACCGGGCAGTGTTGTTCGCCGTCAATCACCCTACCGCTTTTTTCGACCCCATCCTGGTAGCTTCCAATATCGGTCCTACCACCCACTTCCTCCTGCGGGGCGACGTCTTTGGCAACCCACTGATACGATGGCTCCTGGGCCAGATAAAAACCATCCCCGTTTTCCGCTTCCGCGACGGCCATAAAAACCTAAAAAAAAACCAGGCCACCTTCGACCATTGCTACGACCTGCTGGCAAAAGGCAAAAACATCCTAGTACTCGCCGAAGGACAGACCATACACGAAAAGAGGCTCCGGCCCATACAGAAAGGAACCGCAAGACTAATGTTAGGAGCCTATGAAAAACACCCTGCGGCCCGCCTCTGCGTCCTCCCCTTCGGCGTCAATTACTCGGCTTCCAACAAATTTAGAGGGGAGCTCATGTCCGGCTTCGGCCAACCCATCCTCCTCGAAGAATACCTCTCCGCCTACGAAGAAAACCCCCGCAAAGCCGTCAAACAGATCACCGACGAGATCACCCGTCAGCTCAAAGAAAAAGTCGTCCACATCGACCGCGACGAAGACGCCCCCTTCGTAAACAGATTGTTGACCTACCTACGCAACGACCGAAACAAATACCTCCTTCCCGTAGCCTCCACCAGCCTCCGCCCCATCGAAGAAGAAGTCCAACTGGCCCAAACCATAAATCAGGCCAATGAGCCCACCCGGCTTTCCATACGCAACAACGTAGAACAGTACGACAGCTTACTCAAAAAACACCACATCAACGACATCGGCGTAGCCCGCCCCGGCTATTACAACCCGCTCAACACCCTGTTGATGTTTCTAGGCTTCCCCATCTTTTTGCTGGGCTTCCTCCCCTACTACCTCCCTTTCCTCGCCGGAAAAATAGTAGCCGACAAAAAAGTAAAAACACCCGCCTTTTACGGTTCGATCCGCTTTGGCGTAGCCCTACTCATCTATATGATCCCCACCCTCATCCTCCTGCTCATAGCCGCCACCACCCTCAACGGCTACCTTTTATTGGGCATACTGACCTTCTATATCCTCCTCTACCTCGCCCTCACCTGGCGCGACCTGAACCGCTACTGGTGGGAAGGCTGGAAATGGTCCCAACTAAATGACAACCAAAAAAAAGAATTGAAACACGCCAGAAAGACGGCTATGGCAATTTAGAAGTTCAAGTCCAGGAGCAAAGTTGAAAGTTCAAATGGTGCTCCGATTGGCTTTTTGTTGTTCATATGATAATTATACCAAACCTCGATTTGGCCCGGCGGGAAAGCTTATTTTTGTCCGAAGGACAAAATCCTATGTGTCCTATTGTGCCTATGTGTTTCAAAACAAACCACCGGAAGGTGGTAAAAAGTCGTAAATCTTGGGATTGACTTTTGGTTCAAATGGTGCTCCGATTGGCTTTTTGTTGTTCATATGATAATTATACCCTTCAATCAAACCTCGATTTGGCCCGGCGCGAAGGCTTATTTGTCCGAAGGACAAAATCCTATGTGTCCTATTGTGCCTATGTGTTTCAAAACAAACCACCGGAAGGTGGTAAAAAGTCGTAAATCTTGGGATTGACTTTTGGTTCAAATGGTGCTCCGATTGGCTTTTTGTTGTTCATATGATAATTATACCCTTCAATCAAACCTCGATTTGGCCCGGCGCGAAGGCTTATTTGTCCGAAGGACAAAATCCTATGTGTCCTATTGTGCCTATGTGTTTCAAAACAAACCACCGGAAGGTGGTAAAAAGTCGTAAATCTTGGGATTGACTTTTGGTTCAAATGGTGCTCCGATTGGCTTTTTGTTGTTCATATGATAATTATACCCTTCAATCAAACCTCGATTTGGCCCGGCGGGAAGGCTTATTTGTCCGAAGGACAAAATCCTATGTGTCCTATTGTGCCTATGTGTTTCAAAACAAACCACCGGAAGGTGGTAAAAAGTCGCAAATCTTGGGATTGACTTTTGGCTGTTCATGTAATAATCACAATTTTCAATTCATGATCGATTTGGCCTGGCGCGAAGGCATTTGAACTTGATTCTTGAAACTTGAACTTGACACTTGCAAAGTTCAAGTCCAAGAGCAATGTTTAAAGTTCAAAAGGTGCTTTGATTGAGAAGTCTCTGACTTCGATGAGCGGCCTGGTCCAGCAAATTAAGTCATACCAGCCAGAGGCCGTAACCAATATCAGCATACCAGTAAAACTGGTAGCTAGCGGCGCATTGACAGACTTTTGATCTTGACACTTACCCTCTCTCTACCACCCCATCTTCACAAACCGAACCGGATCATGCCGCGTCCCCGAATCAAACAACAAATAATACATCCCCGCCGGCAGTTCAGTAAGGTCGATCTTAAAATGATTGAACCCCTCCTCCATCTCCAGCACCATGCGTTGTTTTACCGCACCCGTAGCATCGTGGAGGAATACCGTTTGTGTAAGAGTCGTGTTGGCAGTTACCTGCAAATGCACTTGATCGACGGCGGGATTGGGAAACAGATTCTGTAGCACTAAAAAGCGATGCTGATCCAGCGGGATGTTTACCGGGGAAGTACTCCTTTCACCAGCTTCCAGGGTGACCGCTGCCTCATCATCTTCCGACGGGATGCCCGAGCTATTATTATTGGGGGTTGAGTCTGTATCATTTTCCGAAAGGGAACTAACCTGCACAAAATGGGTGATGGGCTGATCATCGTTCAACACAAATACGCGCAACTGAAACACCTCCGAAACGCCGGCAGCCACAGTACCCACTGTCCAAGTGCCGCTCCAACTACTATAACTGCCCGCAGTCAGACTTTCAGACGAATAAACCGTATTGGTCGGTAAAGGCACGGCTACTTCCACATTGGTCGCATCGCCGTCACCTGTATTGGTCAGGGTCACGGTATAATTGATGTACTCATAAATAATGTATTCTGTTTCCTGTACCGTCAGCGATAATTCCAAATCGACATCGCCGCCCGTATTGCCACCCCCATTGGAAGGTAAAGTAATGACTTCGTTGGTCTGGCAAACCTCTACCCAACTGCCGTTGTATAGTTTGACATAAACCTGATAGGAGCCGTTCTGTAAAGTCACCAATTCCGTACTGCTGCAATCGCCAAAACAATCGTAGACCATCGACCAACTACTATTGAAAATCTGTAATTTGCTAACCGGAGCCGTACCCAAACCGCTCACCGTAATTGTATTGTTTGCTGCGTTGATGGATATGTTGTTACAATCAATGGCGCCACCTCCTGAAGGGGTTCCTTCACAGGTGCAACCATCGGACTGTATGGAGTCGTCAATAGTGTTTGGATCGCTGTCATCACAAAGCGTTCCAGGTGTAGTAGGGATAGACGGATCATTGTCGTCGCAATCCTGATCAGCAGGCACCCCATCATTGTCGGCATCATCGATAGGACTTGTAGTTCCTGAGCAGGTGCAGCCATCCGACTGTATGGAGTCATTGGTAGTGCTTGGGTCACCGTCATCACAAGTCGTTCCAGGTGTAGTAGGGATAGACGGATCATTGTCGTCACAATCCTGGTCAGCAGGCACCCCATCATTGTCGGCATCATCGATAGGATTTGTAGTTCCAGAGCAGGTGCAGCCATCCGACTGTATGGAGTCATCGGTAGTGTTTGGGTCACCGTCATCACACGAGGTACCCGGTGTTGCGGGCAGAGAAGCATCATCATCGTCGCAATCTTCCGGGACGCAGACACCGTCGTTGTCATTGTCGATACAACCGCTGCCCCCAACATCTACATCCTCCGTCAGGGTACAAATGTGTTGCCAACTGGCATTATACAATTGCACATCCAAATGGTAAGTTCCGGCTGCCAGCCCATTGGCTGTTTGTGGAAGCGGACAATCCGTACAATTAATCGGCGTCGAACTCCAGTTGGGACTGAACAATTTTATCAGATAATGACTGGCGTTGATATCATCAATGGTAACGAAGTCAGAGCCGGCCGTCACAACAATATCTGCACAGGGGTCACCACCGCCACCAGGTGTGCCAGCACAGGTGCAACCGTCTGACTGGATCACGTCGTTGCTGGTATTGGAGTCACCGTCATTGCAGGCAGTGCCGGGTGTGGTGGGGATGGACGGGTCGTTGTCGTCGCAATCCTGACCGTCAGGTACGCCGTCGCCGTCATTGTCGGTCACGTTTCCGGAAACGGTAACCGTTTCAATGGCCTGACAAATAAACCCCCAGGAAGCAGTGTAGTATTTTACGACTACGTTGTAATCACCGGGTGAAACGTCAACAGTTTCCCATAGCATTACAGCTGTTGGAACAGGAATAGATCAACGACCAACTGGCGTTGAAAACCTGAAGCTGTACGATGGGGGCTCCAGCCAATCCTTCTACCATGACTTGATCTGTCCCGGCCATCACCATCACATCATCGCAATCGGGATCTCCACCTCCCGGATTTGTATTGCCAAGTGGAAAATCCTGAAAAGACAATATGCCTATTCCGGTGGCATTGTTGACCCAGCCGCTGGTATTGCCCGGATGACCCAGGTAGGAAATGCCGGTAGCACCCGCTGTCCCGCCGGAGATTTGAAGGTGAATATCGTTGCCCGAAACAAAGCCGCCACTAACGGTGGAACTGTTACCCACTACCTCGAAGTCGGACCATGGACTGCCAGAAACGCTCAGGCTTGTAGTGCCATCCATTTCCACAATAATCTCGTTGTCTCCTGATACATTGGCGGCAACGACATTGGGGGCTGTCACATTGGTACCCGAACCGCCATAGAGGTCCCGGTTGAGGAGACCGTACATTCGGTCACCCAGGGTTTCATAGCCTCCATAATAAGGGTAGTGGCAGCCGTCGTGATTGGTATTGTTGGTCGACATGATGTCGAGGTCGCCAATTTCATTGGCCAGTTGGCGGTGCGCTTCCAGGATGTCGGCAGAGGTAGAACTACAAGATTGATACCGCACCTGAAAGAGGTAAAACTCCTCTACGGTATAGTCGCTTTTCCAGTCGTTGTACAGGTCGTAAAAATCTGTTTTGTAATCCTCGGTCGAGACGACCCAACTGTCCTGCTCTCCCTGAAACCAGATGAAGGCGCGGATGTCGTCCTGGAGGTTGGCCGCTTCGAGTCGCGTTTTCAGATCGCCGTAATTACCAGCCGAAGGGTTGGCGTCGTTTTTAAGGAAATAAGTTATTTGCTGACCGCCAACTGCTTCATTGATGATGGCGACGGGGATGCCTTTGGAGTCGATCAATTCTTTACCGAGCCTTCCCCCCCATTGGCCGGGGAACGTTTGGTTGATCGTCACCCAGCCTGCTGCCGTTGTGAAGGAGCGCAGGAAGGGATCGTTGTCGGTAAAGTGGATGCTAGCCCCCGCCAGCGCATTGGATTGGCCGTTGATGACGATGAGGTCTCCGGCCACCACATTGTCGGCCGTATTTTCGAGGGTTTCTGTGCTGTTATCCACTCCGAAAAAGTCAAATCTTCGGTCGGCCAGTTCGGCGTCGATCTGTATATTGAAAGAAAAATTGGCATCTCCCCCCGTAAAAGACAGTGTTTGATCGAAGGTGTTTTCCAGGCTGTTATTTTTATAAACTTTTACGCGCACCTGATCGTATCCAGACCAAATCTGTACTTCTCCACTAATAGAAACGGTTGCCTTATTGGTAAATACATTGCGAGGGTACAGTTGGTAGGCGTCGGGAAATTCGGTGAAATCAACTCCGATAGCTATCGGAGCCACCAGATCGTCAGTTGAAGAAGTGGTGAATGCATGTGTAGATGGAATGCTAAATAGGCTCACTGCAATAAGCATGCACATCCACTCTCGCAGATAGTTAAACTGGTTCATAATTTTTGTTTAGACTCGAGGACTATTAAAGGTGAATATAATGGAGGGTCATTATATAGAGCGGATTATTGCGACCCCAAAGATACTATTTTTTAGCATAAGCCAATAGTTGTTCAGATGCTCTCTCTATAAATTACCCTTTGTGTGGTATAAGTTGTTTGACAATAAAGATCAATATTACAAAACTAAATTTTATGCGATTACCATAAAACATAAAATCAGTTAAGCCACCTTCCGCTGAGCAATCAGCCGCCCCCCCAAATACGCCGCCGGAATATAGCCTAAAAAAGAAACAACCCACATCCAGACAGGGTGCGGTATCAAATACAGATTGACCAAAGCGGCGATCATCAGCGCTGCCCCTACTATCATGGCATTCCGCTTCCAGTTGACGCGATCCAGATACGCCGCCGTCATCCCGCCCAGGAAAGCGGTGAGCAACCACCCCACGACCATCATCACCAGAGCCGCCGTTGGCATTTGCGCTACCAGTGCGCCATAGGAGTCGAGGTCGGTAGGATCAAAATCGGCTGGGGGTGGATAGATCATATGGTTGAGACCATCGAAGAGCATAGTGACTATTACTCCAACCACGATACCCGCTATTACGGCAATGATGCTTTTTTTCATGGTAGAATGGATTGTATAGTTACAATAAATGGTGAAGTAATTAATTACTCCACCAAATGTAATCATTTTTTTATCCACTACCTATTTTCCTCAGTCCTTCACAAACCGGATGGTACGCGCATGCCGGTCGTTTGTACAGCTGAGCAAATAACAGCCCGGTGCCAGGGCAGAAACATCCAGTTGGGCCTGATCCGAATCGATGTCTTTGCTCAACAATACCTCTCCCAACATATTGTACACGGCCAGGGTTTCGATGGGTGCTTTCGCAAAAACCTGAAGCCTTCCGGTAGTAGGATTGGGAAAAACATTAACTTTCAAAATGTCTTCCGGTTCGGTGGTGCTGACCAATTCCATAATGTCTTCAATATACCTGGGCATAAACAAATAACCAGCACTGAAAGGAGGGTCGCCCGGGTCGATTTGCGATCCAATGCCGACTGCAGAAAAATACGGCGGCAGATCGGCAGTCGACACATTGATGTCGTCGTCGAGGCGCATGAGGTACTGATTGTTGTTGTCGTCAACCACGATGTAGTGAACGGCCGGACCTACATTTTGTACATCGACCACCTGGAGGAATTCGATCTTTATGAGTTTCGACTCGGTCGATTCATCCAACAAGGTAACTACATCAGGCACAAACAAGTCATTGTTCTGAGAGTGGAGCACGATGGTATCGGGAATGATCTGTGTCAGACCGTTGTGTTGGGCAATAACGCCGTACACCGTCACTTCGTCGCCTTCCTGAACCGTGTAGTCTGTAGGATTATTATTTTTAAAGACGTTGATGCCGTCTTCTTTGTCCAAAGCGTCGATCAGGGTAAATTCCAAACCATCCGGGTGCAGATTGTTGCCATATACGATCCCGGTGAGCGCAGCGGGGATGCCGAGGGAGTCCGTCACGAAGTTGCCATCAACCGTAGTTACTTCTTCGATGGTGTATGGGGGGTACAGGTTGGAGTTGAAGCCATCGTTGTCAACAATGTTGATGGAGATGGTACCGGTTGAGGCCAGCATGGCTCCTATGGGGTTGGTCAGGCTGATGACGATCTTTTCGGTCAACTCCTGTTCGGCATCGTCTTCGATGAATATCTTAAGTCTCCCAATGGTCGTGGTTCCAAATCCGCCATCATTGAAATCGACAAACATTTCGGGAACGTAAAAGTCGGTATCCAACACCGCCGTAGAAGCACCTTCTACTACCACATCCACCAGCCCTTCGACACCAGTACCCAGGTTCGCCATTTTGAATTTCAGGGTAATAGAATCAACGCTTTCCGGCACTTCGGCCGGTATTTCTTCTCCAAAAAAGATATAGGGTACATCGGCGCAGGGGTCGTTGGGCGCACCTGGGGTTGCATAAATGTAGAGGTTGGGATTGGTGCCGGTGGCTACACTGGTCTGGGTAGTGGAGAAGCGCCAGTTGAAGGGACTATCGTTTTGAGAAGTAATGTCGCAGAGCATCATGGAGGCGCCTTCTCCGTCGGCGATCTCGGGCCAGGGGGCGCTGTCGTCGAAGGTGATCTCGTCGACAAGGGCTACTCCATTACTCAACTGGATGGTTTCGCCGTCGTTGTTGAGGCCGCCATTGTCCCATTCATAGGCATCCACTCCAAAGGCATCGAAAAAGGCCTCTGCATCTTTGGTGATGACGAGGTACTCTCCCGGATCCATTCCAATGTTGGGAAAATTGTAGTCGACCCCATCCGCGAAAAAATAATCGCCGAGGTCGACGATTTTATCACTCCGGTTGTAAAATTCCACGAAGTCAAAACCGTTTTCCCCGCCAGGCTGGTGATAAAGAATTTCGGTGATCACAATGTCCGAATAAGGAGGCGTCGTAACGGTTACCACACCCGTAGCTCCTCCCGGGCCATCGGTTTGGTAGGCATAAGTAGCCGGTGGTTCGTCGAACGTATGGGTGTAATTCCAGGGGCCGGGAGCCGGTTCCCCACTGGTAAAATGGGGCAACCCATTGATGTTGTGCAAGCCGGTGCCATTGTATTCCCAACGGACCGTTTCACCTTGATATATCAGGATGTTTTCAGCCACAAAGGAATCATCCAAAACGTAGACGATGGTATCTGCCGTAAGGCAATCCACGGAATTGGGCGCTCCAGGGGTGCAAAACACCTCCTCGTTATTGATTTGAAATTGGACATAATGCCTCGATTTTTTCCACGCAAGTGGGAGCCAGTTGTTGACGGCGGGATCGCAGAGCTCCAGGGAATACCCGTCCCCATCGGCCTCAACGGCATAGGGCAGGTCCTGCTCATAACGAACCCGGTCGATCAACAGGCCATCATCATCTCGCAACACTATGTCTTCCGCTTCATTGTTGGACAGCTCTCCTCCGTCGTATTGAAAAACATAGTCTTCATCAATATTGAATTTTGTGGCAAGCGCATCTGCATCCATGGCCAACAGATAGTATTTACCCGGATCGAGCTCGATACCACTTGGGAAAGTAAAATCGAACCCTTCGGAGATGTGAAACCCTTCGACGTAGATGAAGTCCTCGCCTGCGTTGTATATTTCAATAAATTCCAGAGAATCGAAATCCGTATCGGGAGAGTTGTACATGATCTCCGTTATCACCAGGTCGTTGGTGTAGGGAGAGCAAACCAGGTTTTTCGACCCGGGCGTGCAAAATATGGTATCCAGACCAATGACCACATCCGTCTCGGTCTCCGATTTCAACCAATTGACGCCCTGGTTATTGTCGCGTTTGGATCCGCAAAGTTCCATTGAGTGGCCCTGCCCGTTTCCAACGTCTTCGGGCCAGGGAATGTCTTCGTCGTAAGACACGGAGTCGATCGTTGTCCCGAAAGTATCTTTTAAGACGAGGGTGGCGGCGTTGTTGTTGAGCAAAAAATTGGCGGGCCATTCCCAGGCGGTAATGCCGAAAGAATCCTGCATCATGGTGGAGTCGGAAGAAATGACAAAGTACTCTCCGGGCTGAAGCACCAGGTCCGGAAAATCGAGTTCAACGGCGTCGGTCATCCGATAGGCATTGAGGTTGACACCGAAAAAATCGTTGTTCAGTATTTCAATAAATTCAAACGCCTCGGAATCCTGTCCGGGCGGGTTGTATAGCACTTCGTTGATTACGAGTTGGGCTTGCGCCAAAACGCATAGGAAGCTGAAAGCAGTGATTAAAAAGGTATTTTTCATCTCATCGTGTATTTATGTAGTTGGATTATCAGTGATCAAAGGTCAGATTATCAAACGGTTCTGTACTCTCACCGGAAAGGGGTATTGGCATGACTAAAGGAATTATAAGACAGCACCTGAAACTGCTTAAAATATCTTGCCGAAAAAGACGGTTTACGAAAAATTAACGTAAGTAGCGAGATGGGCTTAAAAAAAGACGACGCATGCCCCGGTTTGGGTCAGCAAAAGGAGTTGTAACGCTACAACCACTATAGTTTTGATTCAAAGCTTTTGGGAATGATTGCAAAGATAGTCAATCAATAATTAATTAATTAATTAATTAGTATTTATTGATTATTTTCGGTTTTGTCGACCAGCTCAGGAGGCAATGATTTAGAGGTTTTTGCGCCCAGTTCCTTGATCTTTTCGGCACGACCGATGAGGGTATCGCCTTTGCGGGTCGACTCAGTGAGCTTGTTCATGGCGTCGTGGTAGGCCGATTTGGCGCTTTCCAGGCGGGTACCCACTGTGCGGAGGTCTTCCACAAAATTGCAGAATTTGTCGTATAGCTTACCACTTTGGCGGGCTATTTCCAGCACGCTGCGTTTTTGTTTTTCCTGTTTCCAGATGAAAGAGACGGTGCGCATGGTGGCCAGCAAGGTAGAGGTGGTGACGAGAACGATGTTGCGGTCGAGGGCTTCGGTGAAGAGGCTGCTGTCGTGCTGAACAGCTACTGAGAACGCCGGTTCAATGGGAATGAACAGCAGCAGGTAATCCGGAGAGTTGATCTGATAGAGATTTTGATAGTTTTTGGCGGAAAGGTCTTTGATGTGTTTGCGGATGCTGTCGACATGGGTTTTGAGAAACCTCCGGGAATTAGCCTCTTCTTTGGCGTTGAAGTACTTTTCGTAGGCCATCAGCGACACTTTGGAGTCGATCACCAGGTGTTTCTTTCCGGGTAAAAAAATGATGAAATCGGGGCGTTTGTCCTGGCCGTTCTCATCTTTGAAGGAGGCTTGAGTGGTGAAGTGGATGTCTTTATGGAGCCCCGCTTTTTCGAGGAGCATTTCGAGGCGTATTTCGCCCCAGTCGCCCTGTGTCTTGGAGTCGCCTTTGAGGGCCGCTACCAGGTTGTTGGCGTCCTGGCTGAGTTGGAGGTTGAGCTGATGGAGGTGTTCGATCTCCTTTTTGAGCGACAACTTTTGCTTGGTTTCGTCGAGGTATTTTTTTTCGATGTTGTTTTCAAAATCTTTGATCTTTTCCCGCAAAGGGAGGAGGATGTCCTGCAATTGTTGGTGATTTTGCTGGGCAAAACGCCGCGACTTATCTTCGAGCAGCCGGTTGGCGATGTTTTCAAATTCGGTCTGAAACCGCTTTTGCAACTGTTCTACCTCCTGTTTTTGGTCGAGGAGCCGTTCTTCCAGATGGAGGCAATGCTGTTGTTTGGCAGAGTATGCACTGGTGAGTTGGCGCAGTTCGGACTGCAAATCCTGCAGATCGTCTTTGTGGCGGTCAAGCTGTTGCTGGAGGGCCTCATGTACGGGTTTGAGCACGTAATTGTCGGCGACTTCCTGGCTGGTCATCAGGTTGCCCGATACAGTAAAATGGTATTTGGCGATGTACCAGGCCACCAGAGCGCCCAGCAAAAGGCCCATAAACATATATACGATCAGATTTTCCATAGGTCAGGTGATTTGAACCCAAAAATAAACAAATTTTTGAATAAATTATTCCTTTTTTGTTTTTTTCCTTTTGTAACAGTTCATAAAGTTCTTGACACAAAATACCTTACAGCACACACATAACTATACCACAACCGTAAACCGTGTACCATGAAAGCCTGCCCCGGACTCGATTCGGGAGCCTGCCCCGGACTTGATTCGGGGGACTATCGCCGTTCACTGCAAACCGTCCTCTCCCCTCCCCACAAATTATTTTCCCCCTTAAACCCCTGATTATCAAAATTTTAACATTTATTTTTTTCATAACACTGGAATTGTAATTTAATAACCCTAACTTTGCATCGATATTTAAGAGTTTTTTGGTTTTAGTAATTGTTTACATGTTTTTTGTTCTTTGACAGTCCTTTCTGCTGCAATGTCTACATTCCATACAAATTGTTGCTCTTCCCAAAGTTCTCGTTTTTAGTATTTTAAATTTTTTAGTAATGAACATTTTTGTAGCAAAATTAAATTTCGACACGCGCGAAGAAGACCTTCGGGCAGCTTTCGAAGCCTTCGGAGCCGTTGACTCGGTAAAGATCATCACCGACAAATTCTCCGGTAAATCAAAAGGCTATGGCTTTGTCGAAATGCCTGACGACACACAAGGCGCCGACGCCGTAGGTGGCCTGAACGACACCGAACTGGACGGCCGCAAAATCGTAGTCAAAAAGGCTGAACCTCGGGAAAACCGCAGTAGAGGCGGTAACCGCTTCAACCGCGGAGGAGGAGGCGGATATGATCGTGGAGGAGGAGGATACAACAGCGGCGGTTACAACCGATATTAATTACGACTTCGTTTTTTTTTATAAATAACGTTACCGTACACCAAAGGCCATCCGATTTTTTTCGGATGGCCTTTTTTTGTTAGCGGGCCTTTGTTAGAGGGTCATCCCGAAGAGTCCCGATAGTTACCGGGAGGGACTGGCTTCCAATGCCCCGCTAACTTACACTTCTCCAAAGTAAGAGCCTTCTGGCATTTGTGAAATTGGCTGCCTACCGACAGGTAGAAATTTACATGTATTCCGGATTTTATTTGAAAGTC
Organism: Saprospiraceae bacterium; assembly: GCA_965222105.1. Taxonomy (GTDB): domain Bacteria; phylum Bacteroidota; class Bacteroidia; order Chitinophagales; family Saprospiraceae; genus CALGLS01. The sequence goes on from CBDCTQ010000038.1 coordinate 190,772, forward strand.
AGGCAAAGTCAGGCAAATAAACCTGCCCGTCCGGCAGGCGGGTTTGCCGACTACTTTATCAAATCATCCGGCGGAGAGAGGAACAGTCCCACCCGTAAAAACCAACTATCTTTGGGGTCGACCATAAAGGAAGGTACCAGCTCTTCATTTTTAGCGGAAAACTCCGAACTGAAATTGAACTGCAACCCGCCCTGTATATCAAACCACAACCAGGGAACGATCTGCCGCTCCACCTTCGTAGTGACCTCCACCTCAGAATGATTGAAATGGTATACCGGATTTTCGGTGACAACCGTCTCGGGAATAGTGATGGCAAAACTGCGGCTATTGTACTCCAACCCACTTAGCAGGATCGTCTTCTCATCCAGATTGTAACGCACCAAAATAGAGGCCGGCAACACCGTTTCGAGCCCCCAGCGGTCATTGAAATTGCGGTTGTAAAAAAGAAAGGGCAGTGCAATGGTACGCCGAAAGCTCTGCGAAAAGACGATACCTCCTCCCCACTCCCGGCCAGGTTTGTTCTTGACGCCTACCGCCCCCAGTACATTCACCACCCGGTAGCGCGGATGCCAGTCCATCCACATATCGTAGTCGCCATTGGTTGCTGCCTTTAGTTTCAGAACGGCATAGATCGTTTCATTGAACGATTTGATGGCCGTCGCGCTAAAAGCACTGCTTTTCAGCACCAGCCCGTCGATGTACGACAGCTCGGCATTATAATCCGTTCCCACTCGTTGATATTCGTACCATTCGGGCTGATAATTGTAGCCGGCCAGCAATTTAAAACCCTCGTTGTTGATAATGGGAAATTTCAACTTCAGCGTGATGCTGTGGTGACGGCGTATGCGACTGAATGGCTCGGAAAGGGTTTCGCCTTCTCCCTTTAATATCGCCGGGCCAAACAACTTGTACGACAACTCGAGGCCCCGGCTTCTCGACTGGTTCAGCAGCCCAGGCTTACAATAACAACGGATACCCACCGTCGAGGGCGCAATGTCTTCTGTAAATATTTGGGGTTTTTTCTGGCCAAATGTCAATAGTGGAAAGCAAAGTATTATTAAAAACAAAAAGCGCATGGCTAGTTCATCTTTTGGGTTAAAAAGTCAATAATGAGATTCCTGTTGGCCGGATCGAACCAATGCCAGTGCTCATCGCGTCGCAACCAGGTACCTTGCCGCTTTGCATATCTCCGGGTATTGCGTTTGATGAGTTCGACCGCTTCTTCGTAGGAAATATCCCCGTCGAGATAGGAGAACAATTCCCGATAGCCAACGGTTTGCAATGCCGGCAACATTTTATACTCATACAGCGAATTGACCTCTTCCAGCAGCCCCGCTTCCAACATTTCCTCCACCCGCCGGTTGATCCGCTGGTAGAGCGAGGGCCGGTCAACTTCGAGCGCAACATAATGACACACAAATGATCGCGGAACGGGTCGTTTTTGCCGAAAGGCGGAAAAAGGCTGACCACTGCTCCAACAAACCGATAATGCCCGCATTAGCCGACGAGGGTTTTGACGGTCCACCTCCCCATAATACAAGGGGTCGGCTTCTGACAAAGCCTGCTGCAAGCCTTCCAGCCCTTTGTCCTGATGCAATTGTTGCACCTGTTGGAAAATGGCATCCGGAACTTCAGGAAATTTGTCGAGCCCCTCACATACGGCCTGAATGAAGAGCCCGGACCCCCCAACGAGGATGGCGACTTTTCTTTCGAGAAACAGGCTGGCTAACAATGCCAATGCTTCTGCTTCAAAATCGCTTACGGTATAGGGTTGGGTAACAGAGAGGTGATCGATGAAATAATGCCTGGCCCGGGCCAACTCTTCCGGTGTGGGTTTGGCCGTACCGATGGTCATCTCTTTGTATAACTGCCGACTGTCGGCCGAAAGGATGGGCACTTCAAAATGACGGGCCAATGCGATGGCAACGTTGGTCTTTCCACTGGCCGTCGGCCCTCCAATGACGATCAGGTGTTTTTTGGATGACATGGAGGCAATATACAGATTATCCGTCGAAAAATGGCTTGCAACAGGAGACGGTGCAAGCCATTTACAAAAACCGATTTTATATTCTTTAATGGATAGCAACGAACAAGTACATATTCTCAAATTTGTCCTCGTTTGTCGCTGCTGCCCACCCTACTTCGGGAAAGCGTAATACCAAACGTCGGGATAGCCTTCGTAAATGCCTTCCAGCATGACTTTATCTTTCGCTTTGCGGAGCTGTTCGAGGGTTTCCGACACGTTAGACACCGACACATCGTTCACCTTGGTGATGATGAATCCAGGATCCATGTTGGTGCGTTCTATTTTGCTGCCGCGGGTGATGCTGACTACATAGGCCCCCTTTTTTTTGAATTTGCGTTTTTCGTAATTGGTCAGGTTGCGCAGTTCAAATCCCAGTATTTCCGTCAGGCCGCTGTCTTCGCTGTTCACTTTGTTGGAGCCCACCAAGGAGGTGGTGCCGCTGGTATTTTTCAGGAGGACTTTTGTTTTTTGCTTTTTGCCGTCGCGTATGAATTCAACGTCTACCCTGTTGCCGGGACGGAAGCGGGCCACCTGCTCCTGAAGTTCGGGCACCGACCGCGTTTTTACGCCGTTGATCTTGATGATAACATCGTTTTTGCGAATCCCGGCCTCATCGGCTCCGCTGCCGGGAGTAACGTTGCGGATGTAAACGCCTTCCACCGCGCTGAGCCCCAGGTCGTCTGCCACCTGCGAGGTCACCTGATCGATCCTCACTCCTAGGATGGCCCGCTGAACGATGCCAAAGTCGCGCAGATCCCGGATCACTTTTTTGGCCAGATTGGAGGGTATGGCGAAAGAATAACCTTCGTATCGGCCACTGCGGGTGATGATGGCCGTATTGATCCCGACCAGCTCGCCATTGGTGTTGACGAGGGCGCCGCCGCTGTTGCCCGGGTTGACGGCGGCATCGGTTTGGATGAACGACTCCACCCGGTAGTCGTCGTCGAGTATATCGATGCTTCTGCCCTTGGCACTGACGATACCCGCGGTAACGGTCGACTCCAGATTGAAAGGATTGCCCACCGCCAGCACCCATTCCCCTACCCGGATGGAGTCGGAATTGCCCATAGTGAGGTAGGGAAGTGATTTTGCCTTAATTTTGACCAGCGCCAGATCGGTCGAGGGGTCTACGCCGATGAGCTCGGCTTCGTACTGTCGTTTGTCGTTGAGGGTTACTTCTATGACGCCGCCATCTTCGATCACGTGGTTGTTGGTCACGATGTATCCATCGGCTGATATGATCACTCCCGATCCGGAAGAGCCGCCGTAGCCTCCACCCCACCAATCGTTTTCACCGCCTATGGCCGATTTGATATTCACAACGGCAGGGGTTACCGCCTCGGCAGCCGATATAAAATCGGTGGGTGCCGACGAGAGGAAGGTGCGCTGTTGTGGCGTGTTGAGCGGATCGTTGTCGTTGTATTTGGTGTAAACCGCCGGTACGGACTCCCGAACGATCACCTCTTTGACAGGTGGGTCAAAGTAGCGATAGGTCGAAACGGCCAGCACAGCGCTCAACAAACAGGCAGTAAAAAGTAGTCCCAGATTTTTCATAGATACAGCTTCTTAGATCAAAAGGCAACAAACCTTAAAGATAAGAATAAATTTCATTTATTGGCTTACTAAATGATATAAATCAAAAAAATATCTGTTATTTTGCAGACAAATGACAGGCGGGTTGTAGTGGTGTACTTACCATTTTAACGCAGTTGCCAACTGTTTTGGTGCCCAACCGGATACGGCTTCCGGCCACTCCCTTTGAAAAAGTGGCACATTTTTTTAATAATATTACCGAACTATGTCAAAAAGGAAAAAGGAAGGCCCCTGGGATCCTTGGGACGGAGAATACATCGGAAACATATGGGGCTGGAAGTTTTCTTTTATTTCGCTCGGCATCATTTTGTTTTTTTTGTTTATTGCCTTATTCCGGTATTACACTTTGACCGACCCAAATACTACGATTCAAACGCCAATTACAATAGATACGACGAAAAACGAATAAAATAATCCACAGGCATACTTCCCTAAATCGGGTAAAACCCGTATCTTTATTGCTTCATTCACCCTCTGACAGGATGACACCCCCTGCTTTTGCAGCATTAGTTATTCGTCAACCGTTTTACATTCTTAACCACATTCCTCCTTTGAATACATGGGTTGCCAGCACCTGACCGGGGTCAACTATGCGCTGCTGTCCTTTCCTTATTCAGGGAGATACATACTTTCGTAAAACCTATTTTGTGACCTTATAAATACTTTTTTTGCCATGAACAATTTTACCACTATGATAAAATCTTTGTTCCTCCTGCTAGGCATTTGCTTTACCCTTCCACTGGTTGCCCAAAACGGTGGGTTGAATATCTACCCAACGACTTCCTGCAGCGGAAAATCCATCGCCGTCAATGTGTACGCCGATTCATGGGTCGATGTGACGAGTATGCAATTCACCCTCGCCTGGGATAATACCATATTAGAATACATTGACACGGACCTTCCCAACAATACTTTTTCGGACATCATGTTCGGTACCAACAATACGGCTAACGGATACATCAACGTTTCCTGGTTCGACGGCTCCGTTACCCTTGATGGCATTTCACTCGAAGAAGAGGTGGCTTTTGTGCTTCATTTCAACGTCATTGGAGACATCGGGGAGACCTCCGTGTTTGAGTTTAGCGGCACCCCCACCGTCATTGAATTCACTTACAATAATGAGGGTGACATCACCGTCTTCGATCCCGTTCTGGATCCAGCCGCCGTTGCATTGGAACTACCCGAACTGGCTTCTACCGACACCGAATCTGCTACCAACGGCTCTACTGCTGATGGCTCCATCTCTGTCAATATAGACGGAGGCACCTCGCCTTATTCCATCACCTGGAGCAACGGCATGATGGGGTCCAGCATTAACAACCTGATGGCTGGCAATTACCATTGCACCGTTACCGACAGCAAAGAATGTTCTTCGGTAAGCAGCTCCATAACGGTGAGCACACTGGTAGCCACCAACGATCTGGAAGGCCTCTCCCGGTTCGACCTTTCTCCCAACCCGGCTTCTGATGTGGTCAACTTGCAAGTGGCCTTTGAAACACATCAACAAACGCAAATACGACTGTTGGATGTTAGTGGCAAAGCCGTATTCGAAACCAGTCGCGATGGCCAGTCATTTCAATTGGCCATACCCGTTGACCATATGCCCGGAGGTACCTATCTGGTGGAATTGTCGACCGACCGCGGGAAAGCAGTCGAAAAGATATTGGTGAGAAGATAATACGTCCTCCTCGCTTTACGCAAATTTGATTCAAATCCGAATCACAAAAGCCTTGACCGGAGCACCAGTCAGGGCTTTTGTTTTATCCTAAAGAAGGGTAAAATAACAATTCTTTTACAAATCCCGAAGGTTTAAAGGGCATCCAGTTTTCTTTTCGGTACATCAGCCGGTCGGCAACGATCTCCAGTACCGAAAGGTTGACCCCCAACCCCAGATGACTGCCCCGCACCTGGATGTTTTGATGCCAATCGTCTTCAATTGCTTCCAGGCAGGCACGCCACGGCACGATGCCGTCTTCTTTGGTGTAAATGGCAGTGGTGGGTACCGGTGCTGGGTGGGGCAGGTCGTTGAGCAGTTCAGGCGAAAGGTCGACGATCCGTTTTCGGCCCGGCAGCAAATTGTACAGCCAGGTGGCATTATTGGGATCGGAAATTCCCCGAAAGGGGGCTGCCAGTGTAATCACTTGCCTGACGAGTTCTTCTTTTTCTTTGGCCAGTTGGCGGGCATAGACGCCTCCGAGGCTCCAGCCGATGATCGATATTGGTCGTTGATGGAGCTCATACAGGCTGGTTAACTTTTCAGATAACTCTTCCAAAAATTGAAGCTTTGCACTATTTCTGCCCAGGTCCCAGGAGTAGGATGTGTATCCAAGTTCATCGATGAATTTCCGCAAGGGTTTGGTAGAAAAATCGCTGGCCATGAAGCCTGGCAGTACAAGTACGGGATGGCCATCGCCCCGCCCTTCCGATTTGCAAAACCTGCGGAAGGGAATCGACACGCCCAGTTCTGTCAATGCCCTCCCCGCCTCAGTTGCCAACCAGAAAAAGGAGGGTCTTTTCGCGTTTTTATGTTTTTTTGTCATGTGTAACTGTAATCTGGTCTCAATATAAGACAAAAAATCCGGCAATGAGAGCAGTTACGGTCAAACTTGTGTGTAAATTAATTGAATAGTATCGTTTCTAAATGTTCAAATCAATCGCCAATTTCCCGAGGTATTGCCTATATTAGCCTGGCGTTTGAGCAGAACAAAGTCTAATCACAAATGGCAGAACCCGGCACAGCAACAATTTTCAACGATTCCAAATTTCAGGAAAACCTCTGCCAATTGGCTGAGCAAACCGGCGAATCGCTGGAATCCGTTGCAGAGCAGGCCCGCACTTATCTGGATGAGTTGTACACCACTCAACACCCATTCGCTACCCTGGCCGGCACCCAACTGGCCCAATACGTCTTGTCAAGAGGCTATCAGAAGACCATCGATGTCAACATTTCGGAGATCAAGCAGGTCAGTCGGCTTGCCCGCCGCCATCCCATCGCCTTTGTGATGACCCACAAAACGTATATCGATATGTTTGTGCTGGGCATCGTTCTCATCAGGCATGGGCTACCCCTGCCCCACATCTTCGCGGGGATCAACATGAATTTCATGGGACTGGGGCAACTCGGCAAAAAAACCGGGGTTATTTTCATCCGGCGTTCCATCAAAGACAATCCCATCTACAAAGCCACCCTCCGGCATTACATCGCCAGCCGCGTCAACGAAAAAGCCCATTTTATGTGGGCCATCGAAGGCACCCGCTCCCGTACCGGCAAACTGGTATGGCCCAAAATGGGTATTCTGAAATACATCATGGAAGCGGAAAGCGATTCCAACCAGGAAGTAAAATACATCCCGGTTTCGATTGTCTACGACCTCATCCCCGATGTCAAAGAAATGACCCGCGAAGCCCGGGGCAAATTGAAAAACCCGGAAAACCTGAGCTGGTTTTTGAACTACATCCAAAAAATGGGAGAAAAATTCGGACGCATATCCCTCCGCTTCGGCCCTCCCCTCGACGTACATCAAAAACTACTGGTGGAAGACCTTTCGCAAAATGGCACCACTGCTACGGCTCCAACACAACTTTCCCGCTTTGCGCTCGGATTGGTACATCAGATCAGCCAGATCACCCCCGTCACCACTACCTCCCTCATTTGCATTTCACTCCTCAGCAAATACGCCCTGACCAAACGCGCCATCGAATCGGACCTCTCGGCCATTATGAAACACATAGAATACCACAAACCCGATGCCCTCGTCGACCGGGGCAAACCCATTGGCGAAAGCACCCAAATCGCGCTCAACCTTTTGCTCAAGGCAAAACTGATACACCGACAAGGAGAAACCCTCAACGCCAAATACGTCATCAACCCCGACAATTATCTGATGACTACCTACTACGGCAACATGGCCGTCCACCACCTCTATCACCATGCCTTCATAGAGTTGGCTTTCGCCAAAATAGCACCACTGCCCCCTGCCAAAAGACTGCTGGCCTTCTGGACGGAGATCATGGCCTTGCGTGACCTGTTCAAATTTGAATTTTTCTACTCCAACAAACCCCGCTTCACCGACGAGATCGAAAAACACCTCTCCTTTTTGGACAGCGACTGGGAACAATTGCTCATCTCCAAAAAATTTGATCCTCTCCAACTGCTTCACCGGCAGAGCATACTGGTTGCTCCAGTGGTTTTGAATACCTATGTCGAAGCTTACCTGGTGGTAGCGCACACCCTGCTGGGTTGGGAAAATGACCGCCCCTTCGACGAGGCAGAATTTTTGAACAACTGCATTTACCTCGGCGAAGAGATGCAGTGGCAGGGGCATATTCAACGAACCGAATCGGTATCAAAACCCTTTTTGCTCAATGGCATCCGGTTGGCCAAAAACCTGGGATTGGTCCCTCATAAAAAAGACTGGAAACAGGAGGCCATCAACCAGTTCATCGAACAATTGCGGGATCTAGCCGAACGAATCAAAATGGTACAGGGCATCACTTTGTCGAAACACCACGATCAACTTTCCGTCATCCCCATCGAACGGGAGATCGTGCCCGGCTCCAAAACCGAAACCATCACTTCCGAAATTCTGGAAGGCGGGGCGGGCCCGCACATCGGCGCCTTCTTCGACCTCGACCGCACCCTTATCCGGGGATTTTCTGCCAAAGAGTTTTTCCAATCACGGCTATTGAGTGGTAAAATGTCGGCCCGGGAGCTGGTGGCGCAGTTTGCCGGCGTCTTGGTCTATGCCACGGGACAAGGCAATTTTGCCGGGCTGGCTGCTGTCAGCGCTCAAGGTGTCAAGGGCGTCGACGAACAGGTATTCATCCAGGTAGGAGAAGAAGTCTATCAAAAACATCTGGCTCAGGAAATCTATCCAGAATCGCGGGCCCTCGTGGCAGCCCACATGGCCAAAGGGCATACCGTGGCCATCATATCGGCGGCTACGCCTTATCAGGTCAACCCCATTGCCCGCGACTTGATGATCGACAAGGTAATGTGTACACGTATGGAAGTCGAAAATGGAAAATTCACCGGAAATATCATCGAGCCCGCCTGCTGGGGCGAAGGAAAATCGCATGCGGCCTTACAACTGGCCGACCAGCACAAACTCGATTTGACCCAATCCTTTTTTTACACCGACAGCATCGAAGACCTCCCCCTCCTGGAGATCGTAGGCCACCCCCGCCCCCTCAACCCCGACACCAAACTCTCGGCCATCGCCTTCAAAAACGACTGGCCGATCTACCGCTTTTACGACGAGGAGCGTCCCGGCCTCACCAATTGGGTACGCACGGGGTTGGCATTGGCCAGTCTGTTTCCGGCCATCCTCAGTGGCATAGCTACCGGCTCCCTCAGCCTCTCCTGGAAAGAGGGGGTCAACTCAATGATGTCGACCGTCGGCGATCTGGTCGTGGCCATGGCGGGCATCCAGTTGGTCGTCAAAGGAGAAGAACACCTATGGACGCACCGCCCCGCCGTGTTCATCCTCAATCACCAAAGCAATGCCGACCTGTTTTTAGCTGCCAAGCTCATCCAAAAAGACGCTGTAGGCATCGCCAAAAAAGAACTGCTCCACTACCCCATCATAGGGCAGATGATGAAGGCCGCCGGCATCATTTTCGTGGATAGAAAAAACCGCAAAAAAGCCATCGAAGCGATGAAGCCCGCCGTAGATGCCCTGAAAAACGGCACCTCCGTCATCATCTTCCCCGAAGGCACCCGCAGCTACGACTACAGCCTGGGCCCCTTCAAAAAAGGCGCGTTCCACCTGGCTATGCAAGCCGGTGTGCCGCTGGTACCCATCGTCATCAAAAACGCACACGATGTAATGCCCCGTGGCAGCAACCTGTTCAGACCCACCGCAGTAGATGTACAAGTTCTCCCACCCGTGCCCACCAATGGCTGGAAACGCAAGGACATCGACCGACATATTGCGGATGTAAGAGCGTTGTTTTTGGAGGTGTTGGGGCAGGCAGAGATTAAGAGCAAGTCAAAGAGTAAAGTTTGAAGTTCAAAGCGTGCGATGTGTTAGCGGGTCTAACGCCAAGGCATGACAGATTTACAAAACCCCGCTCACTTCAAGTCCAAGAGCAAAGTTAAAAGTTCAAAAGGTGTTCTAAGTAAAGCCCAAAATGGGCATCGAAGTCAGAGACTTCGACGAACGGAGCAGGTCTAAGACCAAAGCTTAACGTTCAAAAGAGTGCGGCGATTGGCTTTTGTTGTTCATGTGATAATTGCTATTTTCATACGATGCACTGCCGACGGGGCATCGCGGTTGCAAAACTACCTGGCCGGCAGGCGGGCCGCGGCGAACGACGTATACCTTGGACGACTATAAAACCTCTTCCACCATGCAAAACATAATACTAAAAAACACTCCCCTCGATGAAGCAACCTGCATCCAATCCGTCCGTTCTGAAGAGGCGGGCGGTCTGGCCGTCTTCATCGGGGTGGTACGCAACCACACGAAGGGAAAAAAGGTGGTCCGTCTCGAATTCGAAGCCTACGAGCCCATGGCCCTTTCGGAAATGGAGAAAATTGCCACACAGGTCCAACAAAAATGGGAGGCCCAACGCATCGCCATCCACCACCGCACGGGGGTATTGCTGCCCGGCGAAACCGCCGTCGTCATAGCCGTAGCCACGCCCCACCGCAAAGCCGCCTTCGAAGCCTGCCAATACACCATCGACACCCTGAAAGAAACCGTACCGATATGGAAAAAAGAAATATTTGAAGATGGGGAAGTCTGGGTGGCAGCACATCCCTGATTACTATCAAATATCCTCCAACGCCACAAACCACCACTCCAACTGATCGACATCCGGATGGTAGCGCAACCGGAGCGCCTGATTGCCTTCATGGCTAAACTGAATGCCAGAGGCCAGATAGGCGATCCCCTCAGAAGTCTGAAATGTAAAGCCTTTGTTTTTGACCCCGATGTCGCCCCCAATGCAGAATACTTGTATCCCCCGGTTGGCTACTTCGAGAAATTGAGGATATACCTCGTCGTAAAAATTATTGGGCTGGGTGCAGTATCCGCAGGTGCCAAAAGGACCGTTGGCGACATCGTCGATCTGGGATTCCAATTCATCATGGCCTGGCATCCAGATCAATTTGTGCGAAAGCACGACCAAGGCTGCCACCTCCGACAAGGTGTCACACACAGAATGGATCAGGTCCAATTGGTCGCCCACCATATTGGAGGCATTTAGTTCGGTATCCAACACTAAAAATGCGAGCCGGTGGGTCGTATAGGTGTAAAATGAAGGTCGGTGGGTGTATTGTTGGATGCGCTCCCTGTCGGAAACATCATGATTGCCCAACGACCACAAAGTAGCCGGGCTACCCAGGTCGAATAGCTGATCCCATGTATCCATAACGGCATCGCTGGTGGAGGTATTGGCGTCGAGGTCTCCACCCAAACACAAGAGGTCGTAGCGGGTCAGGTCTAGGTCGGCGACCAGGTCGGGCACCACCCCTTCGTCGTTGGAACGGGTATGTGATAGGTGCAATATCTCTAAAGGCTCCACTTCCGGCATGGGCTCCGACTCTTTTTCGCAAGCGGACAGCAAGACCATAGCGGTCAAAAAGAAAAGTTGGATGTATTGATTTTTCATCGGAGCCGGAGTTGAAGGGTTTGTTCGATGCCGTTGACGTATTTGGAGTTTTTATCGATCCGCCAGGGAAACCGATGGGTAATGGTCTGGGCACTGTCGTCCATATCCAGATTGTATTTTAGTTCTATAACGTACTGGTTGGCAACTTCTTTTACGGCACTTGAAATTTGTTGCAGTTGTAGTAGCCCATAGTAATGCATTTCCTCATCGAAGGTGAGCCGGAAATGGCGATTGTGGCTGAGGAAGTAGGTACGTTGGTAAGTGTTCAGAAGTGTTGGGCGAAGCCTGGCCAGGTCTTCAGCTATGGGTGGAGGAAGGTTCGCTTTCGCAAAAAGGAGTTGAATCTTTGCTGTGTAAACATCGTCATTTAGGTCAAAACCGGGAAGGTCGAACGTCCACTTATCTCCCACCATATTGTTTTTGATTTTGTATTCCAGTTTGGGATTTTCGATATTGCCCATCCTATCTCCGTACCAACGGATGCGTACTTTTTTCCGCTGGGCGATGCCGGATTTATTGTCGTGGTAAAACTTCAGGTTCGGTGTATCCAGGTAGATGTTGTTGACCTGACGGGGGACATATATTTCCCTAAACATAGCAGGGTGCCGACGTATTTGTTCCAAAACGAAAATACGCTCGCCATCCACAATGTTGAATTTGCGCTCGTAGCGGTGTCTGGGAGGTATGTTGAACAAGGTATCCAAGATTATTCGCTTTTTCGGCCAAATTCGGTTCCGTACATTCGTTCCAACACCCTGCTTTCGGTCACTGTCTTTTGGCCGTTGAGTTGGAGAGACGAGCCGTGTTCGACCAGGTGATCCAACTGGTTTTGCGAAAGCTGTACAGAGTCGGCAACTATCCGGGCGGGGCCAAACTCCGGTTTTTTCTGAAAAGCGGTAAACGCCAGCTGGTTGTTTTCCAACAAGGTGTTTTCAAGTGTCAACACCGACCGATCTTTGACGGCGATGGCGATCTCGCTGTTTTTGACCACCACCTTTTCGGCTGTCAACTGGCTTTCCTCACCAGCACTCAGCCCCTTATCTCCTACCCGGCTGATCAGTACATTATCTACCTGAATGCGGGAGCCGGATACGTCGATGGCGTCGTTCCCGATCTGATCGAAAAACGAATTGCGGATGGTCCCTTCCACAAAGTCACCATCGAAGGCATCGGCGTGGATGTCGGTAAAAACGACATTATCCATCTCAAACCAGGAGCTGATGATATTGAGTGCATCTTCCGAGCGGTTTTCTGTAAAAGAACTGTTATACAACACGACGGGGGAATCGTAAAAATTGACGGCCCCACTCACCGACCACCCCATGGTAGAGCAGGTAGAAAGCCGCTCAAACTTGCAATAGCGAACGATGGACGTGTCTCTTGCATTGAGCACCAACAATCCTTTTGCATGGGTCTGGGTAAATATTCGCACCGGAGCCTCGGCGGTGCCCAGCAGTTGAACCGGCGACAGCGAAACGATGCTCCCATGCGCCGACATCAACTCCAGCTCCGTACCCGCCGCCACGATGAACGTAAACCCCGGCCCTATCCGCAGGCTACCTATTTCCCATCGGCCGGGTCGGCAGGTGATGGTTTTGGCCACCGAGTCGATCTCCAAAAAATCGTAACCCGTCACATTCCAATCTCTTTCAAACACACCGGTCTCGGCAATACTTTTGTCTTGAGGTGGCCATTCGAGGATATTTTCTGTAAGTGTATTGTTAGTTCCTGGGGTTTTGTATAGGACTTTTATCTTTTCCACATCCTGCCTCAGATCGAACTGCGTCTTATTTTTTTTCTTGCTGACAAAAAGACGCTGGTAATTCGGATCGAGTGAAAAGACAACACGTTCTCTTCCTTTGGCAGGAATAACAATGCGGCGAGGAGGAACACCAAAAGGGCGGTTGTGAATGGTGGTCAATTGAATGATTTCTGCCGGATAGAGGTTGTAATTGTCGATGCTCAAGGTGAGCGATTGTTCGTCGGCCTTTTCCAGAAATACGTTGAGCGATTTGACCGGATACAAAAATGACCGTAGCACTTCTCTGTTGGAGATCAGGTGCTCTTTCTTAAACTCATATTTGGGAAATGCCTCCTTCATTTTTTTGATGATGGCCTCCAGGCCCGGCCAATTCATAACCCGGTCGAAATAATCATCGGAGGTGACCCTCTCCAGGGCAGCCATATAGGCTTCCATATAGTTCGGATCATTTTGAGCGTGAAGATACGATTGAAAGTAGTAGTTTTTCTGAATGGCGTCGGCGTCGAAACCGATGGGTTCCAGTTTTGCGTTTATCGGATTGTAGTACACCCGGTAATTGTGGTGGATCAAGGCATGGTTGGCGCCCAGGAGGTTGCATATGGCATTGAACCGCGCCAGTTTGGGTACGTCAAATACTTCGCTGATGCTTTTTTTGCCATCAATATAAGATCGAAACAAATGCCTCGCTTTGAGGAATTGATCGTACAAACTACTATCGGCCAACACCCGCTTTTTGCCGAAAGGCAGCACATTCATATTTTCTACTTCCGCCAGTTTGAAATAGTTCAAATCCGCCAACTTGATGTTATTAGCCATAGCAGCACGCCGTTCGCGCCAAAGAGGGTCTTCATCAATTTTTAAAATAACTCCTTCCCGGCGGCGGTTGTGCTCGATCAACCTTTTATCAAAAAATTCTTCTATGGCGTATACACCCAATTGGGTGGTTTTCTCTTCCAGGTCATTGACCACCGTAAGAGCAATGTTGATAAAGTCGTAGCGCAAATACAGGATCCCTTCCTCTTTCAATATCTGGTGAAACAACCACTCACCGGCATAATTGCGGGTCTGAGGGTGTTGAAGCGAAAATTTTCGCATGCCCTGGATCGTCTGTTCGCCTTCCAGCTTTACGCGAAACGACCAGGTGTCGCCCAGCAGATGTTGGGTCCAGTCGCCTTTGAGGCGGATGCGAGCCGGATACGGTTGGCCCTCGTACTGAAGGGTAGCGGGCACCAGATCGTCGTCGGAAGTCAACAAGATGCCCGCTCCCGGACGATCCTCTTTCCCCAGCGATTGGTCTCTTTTTTCTTTGAGTTTTGCATAGTGCCGTTCGTCGACCCGGAGTTCGATCTGAGGAAGACCGGCGTCGAAGGGATGCAGGGAGGTCACATTTTCATCAAATGTAGGATCGTTGTTGAGCAATTCTGTCAAAGAAGGAATTAAAAGAATGACCACCAACAAGCCCAACAACAACCAGATATTGTTGACAAGCGTTCTGTGGCGGTTCGATTTAATTTTCATAAAATGCGTTGATTGACCCCCTACACCATTTGCAGGAAGCTGAAAGAGCCGTCGGGAAACTGTTGTTGCAATTTTTGCTTGGCCGCCAGCAGATCGGAAATACTTTTAAAACTCACATCAAAAGCCATTTCCGATCGATCGGCCGATTCGTTGAGCCGACGCAATTGCAAGGCCGTACAATGGACCTTTAAGCCCTCGATAAAGGCAGCCGCATTTTCCTGGTCGGTCTTGCCAAAACGAACCACCAGATTTTGCGAAAGCTCCTCCGGCTTCCTCCGGTTCAGGAAAAAAATGATCGCACAAAGAGCCACCGTGCCAATGGTGGTGACGATGAGTTGCTCCGCACCAATGCCCAGCCCAACACCGATGACCATAAAAAAATAAGCCAGCTCTTCCGGCTCTTTGATGGCCGTACGAAACCGGACAATCGATAAGGCCCCTACCAGCCCCAGCGATAAAGCCAGCGACGATTTGACGATCATGATGATCAGCATCGTCGTGACAGCGATCAACGGAAAATTCCGGGAAAAAGACCTCCGGTTGGAAAGCGATTGCCCGTACCGCACATAAAAATAGGCGAGGATCAACGACAATAAGGTCGCCATTACGATCTGCGCCAACAACAACAACAGATTGATCGATTGGGCCTGAGCCGCAAATAATTGTTCAAAAAACTGGATTTCCTGATTCATAGACGATGGGTTGAACCAAATGCACAATACTGACTGGCTACACGATATGACCAGCGTCGGGTTAGCTTTTGAAAGTTGATAGAACTGCTGGTGTTCTTATGATAACAATTCAATATTATATGGCACATCAAGAAGCATATCCTTGTCATAACGACTTTTCTTAACATTATACCAGATAGACTCTTTATTTAAAAAGAAATCATCAAATTTTACTTTTTTCTCTTTTGATGGCTTAGGATTACACGTACTAAAATATGAAATGAGTCTATTTAGTATGAAGGTTAAATAATATCTTAAATTTCCTGTAACGTTTTCAATATTCATGATTAATGCTGCATCATGAATCAATTCATTTCGAAATCGATATATCCTTACTAAATGTTGCTCAAGGTTTATTTGATGCGATTTTAGATATCGTTTTCTATTTTCAGAGTTGCCAAAAAGAACACTTTTAATCCTATTTGCTCTAATTCCGATCAAAGGATAATCATTGACTAATGCAAATAATTCATTATAAGTTATTTCATTCTTCAGATATTCTAAATTTTCATTAAATCCAGTAATTTTTGTATCCAAATTAAGCGTTTTTATATCTTGATGTAGTTGGTAGATATTTCTTTTAATGTATGGCACCAAATGGCAAATAGTAAAATAATATTTTAATCTCGAAAATGTATTTGCATCTTTATCATACGTTGAAAAGATATATTCTAATCCAATCCAGTAACTTATAAATTTTTGCTCAAGTTCTATTGACTCATTTCCTAGTCTCAAATATCTTATGGCTGCCTCTATTTTTTCTTTTACTCCAATGTCAATAAATTCAGCCTTGTTTATGATATTGAGTTTGTCTAAAAGGTCATTATATTTTGTTTGATCGCTTTTGTAATAACCATCAATTTGAAAATCTATCTTTTGAGTATTCGCTTTCTCGGGTTTTTCAGTATTAATGACTAATGCTGTATCTCTAAGACTTATCTTTAAGTTACTATACCCCAAATGTACTTTATCCAAAATGCTTGCAAGCTGGCTTTTTGCATTTTTTAATGCCTGATAATAGTCGAAAGCTTCAACCTGAATCACCACAAATTTCGTATTATTATTTGATTTAATGAATCCTATACTTTTTTCATTTGGTGATCGAGCAATATCAATTGGAAGAATTTCATCTTTTAACTCACCAAGACTTATTCTAGTCAATTGTTGAAGAGAACCATTGATTTTGAAAACGATTTTAAAGGGTGTTTTTTTATTGGAATTAATGACCCTTTTAAATTCATCCCAGCATTCCTTAAAGTTGGTTTTCGGCTTATAAACAAAAATAGATAGGACAAATTTCACAAGATAACTTTTTGAATATCCTTTATTAATAAGTTCTGATCCTAAAAAACCGATTAATTTATCTAACTTTAAGCATAATATTATTATATCGCCAGGGTTTGTTGGATTTTTATATATTTCGTTTTCCAATGCATCAAGCAGACTGTTTAAATAATTTTTATTCTCTGTGATTATTGTGTAAAGAGAATATTGTAATTTTCTCAATAAAGCTATGTTTTGCTTACTATCCTTACTTTTGTCATCATAAATTTTTATTTCAGCTAACAAATCTTCAAACACTTCTTTTGAAAAGGTGTTATACTTTAAAGTATTATCTCCTGTTAAAAACCTTTCTAATTCTTCCTTACAAGCATTAAAAGTCAAATGCGATTTCACCTTATTCTTAGTCCAATCATTTAAAACAGAGTATAATTCAGATAAGATAATGTTTGGATTGGATAATTTTACCCGATAGCTATCTAAGCTTCGATTATCCATCAATTCTATAAATCTTTCCAGTAAAAACCTTTGAATAAGACTAAAAGAGGTATTTTTATACTTCAAATCTCGCATATATGAACTATTTAGCTTAAATTTGCATTATATTTGATTAGATGCTTATAACTTCTCGAAAGAGACCAAAGATAAAAAAGTGCGCCGGTCTATTCTGGTTTTGTAATTAACATTCGCAGAATAATTCCCGGCGCCTTAGGTTTTAAAAAAAGGATTTCATTTTTAGCTAAATGTTATCCTTTTTTTATTTTTAAGGGTTCATGACAAATCTACCTGGTGGTAAACAGACCTCTCCCGCCGCCGTGTTTGCCAACAGATTTTTTACACACTCTATTTTATATGGTACAGAACAGCGGTAAATATATCCAAAATTTCCAGAAGAAATAGTTTCTACTCCAACACAAACTTCCCCACTTCCCGGTTTTCGCCTGCGGTCACTTCCAGCAGATAAATGCCGGCGGTAAGTCCGGTAAGGTCCAAAAAAACGGAATGCGATTCGTAATAGGATTGTTGGATCAGTTGGCCGGAAATGGACCGCACCTGAAAGTGAAAGGGCGGCTGCCAGTCACTTGCCATCCGAACGCCCAACCAGCCACTACCCGGATTGGGATATAGGAAAAGCTCGTTGATCTCGCCGGCATCGGCAGAAAGGCCATCGATCCACAGGGCCAGGGCGTCCACATAAGCCTGGTCGACGACATTTCGCGCCAGCGGAGGCATACGGTCAAACCCCGTGCTGGCATCTCTGATCCAAAGCTCTGAGGCGGCGTGGTCTCCTGGCCGGATGATGAGCCGGTCGGGTACGGAAGCCGGACTTTGGGTGGGCATATTGATGGCGTTTTGCAGTTTGAGGGGCGTGCCGAACCGAAAATCAAGACTGATCATAGGCACTCCACCCAACCGGTGGCAGGAGGCGCAGTTGGCGTCGAGATAAGAGAGAATACGGTCTTGAAGATCGGCCGAGTCATCGTCGATGGGGAAGGCACGGGGCAGGGATTCGATGGGGTCAATGGGGGTAGAGAACGCGCCGATCTGATCGAAGTATTCCAATTGGTTGAGCGGCTGGCCGAGGTGGGGATAGTCGTAATCGCCATTTAGTTGATGGGTATTCACACCGAGGATGTATCCGGCATTCTCATTGTGACAACTCATGCACTGATCCCTGCTTGGAAAATCCCAGGTTTGGGTATAGAGCAGTTGCCCATTTTCATAAATATCGAAATCGGAGGAGGTACCGCCGCCGATCAAAACGGCATCGGTGCCTTCGTCGTTCCATTTGTAAGTGAGACCGTAACCACCTCCGCCCTGACCAATGACGAAAAACCGGGTTTCGAGGCGGGCAACACCACCACCCGGATCGGTCGAAAGCGGCAATTCAAAATGCTTGATGAAAACCGTTCCCTCCGGGAAAGACCATTCGCGGTGTTCCGCAAAATGGATCTGTTCATGGAGTTGGTCGAACTCGCCATCGTTGGGTAAGGCGATCCAACGCCGCTTTGTGGCTCCGTCGGACCAAAGCGGCGAATTGACCCCATATGGAACGACGCCCGTTACCGGTGTCAACGATCCCAGATCGGAGAAAACCCCCAATTCGGAAAGCAGAGACGGCGGATCGGGTGTAAACGTTTTTTGCTTTAAGCGCAGTATTTTTCCCGGAAGGGTAAAATCTTCTCCGGTGATCGTCACCAATACGTGTCCGTCTTGTTGGGGATACAGTCCTGTAATGCCCGGTGACTCCGGCAGGTCGACCGCCAGTCCACTCAGCCCGGAGAGGAGCAGCTCGGATGCTGGCTCCTGATTGACACCGGTGTTGGTCAGGGCCATTATTTTTTCGTGGGTGAAATCGGCATATAGAAATTTTTCATTGAGTTCGGTAAACCGGTTGCCGCGATAAATACCGCCGCCAATGATGCAGGAGCCAACAGTCCGGTCATATTCAAAATAGACCGCCTTCTCGTTGCCGATAAATGGAGTGGGTTTCTGGAATTCCTCCGAAGCAAAGGTCCCTTCCATGTAAGGCCATTGGAGGTTGTCGGCCTTGTCAACCAGGTTGATCTCTTCGAGTTTGTTCGACCCCACATCGGTGATCCATATTTGTTCGTGTTCCCAATCGAAGTGCATGGTGTAGGGGCTTCGGATGCCGATGGCGTAAAATTCTTCGAGGGTAGAAGAGTCGGCACTGTTCCAGGGGTTGTCGTCCGGAATGGAATAACCCTGGGTGTAGGTATCGCCCCAACCAGCTGGCGGATTGGCATTGGGCTTTGGCTGTCGCCGAATGGGATGACTGCGGGTGGGATCGTTGTCGACATCGATGCGGATGATGCCGCTGAACAACCCTCCGTTTAGTTTTTGGGTGGAAGCGGCGCGGAATTCTTCGTGGCCTTCGTCGCCGAGGCTGAGATAGAGGAAGCCTTCCGGGCCAAAGAACATGCCGCCCCCATTGTGCCAGGTGCTGCGATCGTATTGTTGGAGAAGCACCTCTTCGGAGCTTGCATCAAACCGTTGCATTACATCGTCCCAGGAAAATTTAGACAACCGGTTGAATCCCAATTCGGACCAAACGCCGGGGTCGGGTTTGGTGCGATAGAAAATGAAGACGAGCTGCTTGTCGGGAGCAGAAGTATCTCCAAATTTTGGGTGCAAAGCCACTCCCACCACTCCGGCTTCTCCTTTGCTGAAAGCCCGGTCTTTGATGTCGAGGAGGAGGTCCTGAGTTTGTGCCTGGAGGTCGACCCGCCACAATTCTCCGATCTTATTCAGTATTAAAAGATCTTCGCTGCCGGGGAAAGGCAAGATCCGGAGTGGGGAAGCGATGCTCAGATTGGGAAAAGCGTCTTCCAGTTCCCAGCTTCCGGCTGCTCCGGGTGTAGAGGCTGGAAAAATGCCATTGAGGTAGGGTGCCACCGGGCCCGGAGGAGGGGGCGGAGGGATCACCAACGACAGAGCGATGACCCCGGTCGTGAATAGGAGAATACCAATTTGCGTCAGCTTAGAGATCAATGGTCTACCATTTTTTTTCAATGATGTCCTTACCACAACAAAGGTAGTTGTTTGTGGCTAAGTATTAATCCAAAACAGCATAAACGTCGACTAAAAACCAATGGTTGGCTAAGACCATCGCTTTAGAAAAAATGATTTTGATCAAGTCCGTTTCTTGCCCTTTTTCTTTTTGTTGATCTCTTTTTCTCGTTCTTCCTGTTTGGGAAAAGTCAGGTTGGTGCTGGTGTAGCTGGTGCCGTAGGTCAGGGCGGCGGCCCGCACCTGTGCCAGGGCGTCGACGACTTGTTCTTTGGTAAGTTCTTTGAGCGGGTGGATGAATGCGGCCCAGATGATGTCTTCCGATATAGCGTATTTGACGTCGAGGGCGGTGTGGAAGTTAGCCTCCATGCATTTGAGAATTTCCTCTTTGCTGGCTTCTGCCACTTCTTTGATGGGGGTGACGATGCGCATGCGGTTGTGGGTTTGGTCGGTAAGGCAGAGCATGGGCACCTCTCCGATCCAGATTTCCCATTGGCCGCTGGAGCCCATGAGGGTGTCGCTGAAGATGTTAAAAATTTTGTGGAGCTTGTCGTTGTCCATGTCCTGCGCCGGGGAAGCAGTGGCTGTAGTGAGCAAAACAAAGAGAAGGGAAAGGATGCGTAATTTCATGTCGTTGTTTTTTGCACGGGATAGGAAAAGTTTGAACGCTATCCCAAAATAGCTAAAATTATCGCCAATTCCAATCGATAATAATCAATAATTATTGATTATTGTCGATTATTTCATTTTCTCTTTTTCGGAAGAGAGTATCTGGATGTCCTCCAGGGCTTGCTTTTTAAAATCTTCGAAGAGGGCGGGAAGTTTGGCGAGGTGTATCTTTTTGCTGCTGTATTCATCCAGTTTGAGGATCAGTGGATGGAGGTGTGGCATGCCGATGTTGTTGATGGTCGATTTTATCAGGTGGGCCTGAAAGTGGAATTTTTCGATGTCTTTTTTCAACAGAGCAGCTTCCATATTTTGTAGTACGCCAGGTATCTGTTTGAGAAAGATGTCGATGATCTCTGCCATCAGATGTTTCTTTCCCTTAAAGTTTTTTTTGAGAGAGGTGAAATAGCCGCCTGTATTTCGGGATTTGGTGGGAGGCTGTTCGGTTTTCGCGGGTGGTTCAGCAGGCGTTTGGGGTTCATCCAGCAGTTTGCGCAGCTCTTCAACGAGCAGGGGCGTTTTGAAGGGTTTGCCGATATAGCTTTGCACTTTGATCTGGCGGGAGTAGGCGGCCTCTTTTTCGTTGGAGGAAGCCGTCAGTACTATGACCGGTGTGTGCTGGTTGGGGTTGGCATCGTCGTTGCGCAGGTCTTTGATCAATTCCAACCCGTTGCCATCCGGCAATTTGACATCGGAAAGGATACAGTCGTATTTGTCTGATTTCAATTTTTGGCGAGCTTCGGCTGCCGTTTCGGCAATGTCCAGTTCGATGCCCCAGTCGAGAAACAAATTTTTGGCGAAGACCACATTGGCCTTATTGTCTTCTATGAGCAGCAGGTTTTTGTATTGCCAATGCGGAGGAATGGATATGTTCGTCTGCCGGTTTTTAAAAGTATGGACTGCTTTCTCATCGGGAATGTTCAGATCGAGGCGGATGTGAAAAACGGTTCCCTTGCCCAATTCGCTTTCCACGTCGATTTCTCCTTCCATGAGGTTGAGCAGGTTTTTGACGATGTTGAGCCCCAATCCGGCTCCTTCGTAGACAATGCCATGATTATCGTGGACGCGGGTAAAACTCTCAAATATGGCATCGAGCCTTTCGGGTTTTATACCGATACCAGTGTCGCGTATTTCAAATTGGAGGGTGATCTGCTGGTCGGTTTGATGCAGTACATAGCAGTTGAGGGCGATGTATCCCTTTTCGGTAAATTTGATGGCGTTGTTGAGCAGGTTGAGCAACACCTGGTAAAGGCGGGTGCTGTCGCCCATCAGATATTTGGGCAGATTGGGCGGGCTCATAAAGATGAGTTGCAAGCCTTTCTTTCGCGCTTTCAAAGAAAGAATATCCTCCAGGTTGCCAAACAGTTCGTAAATGGGGAAAGGCTCCTCTATGATCTTGATCTTGCCGGCATTGATCTGGGAAAAACTCAGCAGGTCGTTGATGATCACCAGCAAATTGTCGGCGGAGCTTTTTATAATGTCCACGTAGTTTTTCTGCAATTTGCACAGGTCGGTTTTTTCCAACAACTGGTTCATGCCCAAAATGCCATGTAGGGGGGTACGCAACTCATGACTGACGTTGGCAAACAACTCTTCTTTGAACTTGGACTGCTCCTCGATCAGTTCTTTTTGCCGCTCAATAGCCAACGATTTTTCCTTCAAACTTTCTACCGTTTGATTGAGCACATTGGTCGATATTTGCCGGTCTCTCAGCGTTCGTTTCAATTTGTATTCCCAGGCCTTCAATTCTCTTTCTATCAATTTCTGCACCCGGTAAAACTCCCCGGCCACCTCCTCTTCTCCAATGTGTTCCTGGATTAGGGCCTGTAATTGTTTGATATAGTTCTTCTCACGCATTTAGATGGTGTCAATAGCGGTTTTAAGGTTGAAAATGAAATAATGGGGGGAAACGCGCAGGTCCCCGTCCTTATTTCTCCCGGAGAAGTACCAGACAACAGGTTTCATTGTAAAAATATGACGTCCCGGTTCCGTGTTGCCCTACCTCGCCATAGCTAAAAAACCCGATCATCGGTTTTTTCCAAATGTCATTGATCCCTTCGATCTCCTCTTCTACCAATGGACCCAGCGACATGTGTCGTGCTTTACAGCTAAACAGGAACAGCGCATCGGCATCGGGGTACTTTGCGTGATAATTGTTAAAGCCGTTTATCGTTTCATCAATGACCTCAAATCCGGGGGCCACCGAAAATTTGAAGACATCACCTTCCTGCACCGGCCCGGCCATCAGCAACGAACCATCATCGTAGGCCGTCAGGGCGGCCCGCAACACACTAGCTTCTCCTCTTTTGAGCTGAATGGGGTACTGAGCTGCTCCCATATTGACGGAGTCTTCCTCCAGAGAATTGTCGTAGTAATCGCCAAAATATTGTTTGACCACATCAAGAGCTGGTTGGTTGTTGATCGAATATATGACATTTTCCCTGGCCCGGGTGATCTCGTGCTCTACTCCAATGGGTTGCCAACCACAAAGTGCCTGCCCATGCACTTCTATCTTGTCGCCATCCAATATCAAGGCAGTGGCATTGCTTTCGCTAAAATGATTATTAGAAAACGTATAGGTTTTGTCCATACGCAGATCGTCGCCGGCCATACCACCGAAAATACAAGGCGTTTGGCGTACCTCTTCGTTGATGCCATTTATCAGGTTTTCACCGCTGATGGTCATCGAAAAGAGAAGTATAAACGCCGGATTATCGAACTCTGCCTGCGCATACTGCCCGATCTTTTTGCCAGCATCATATGAGTTGGGAAAGTCGGAATCTATTTCCTTGATCCTGAAACTGTCTTCGGGCATTTCCAACAGCATAACCGTCATACTGTTTTCCATGATCTTATCTCCCATAAACTCGCCGGCGGTAGAAGCTCCCAGCAATTGAATACCCATCCGGGTAAAAATATCGGGAAGCGATTGAAGATTACATTCCGTCGATCCGAACACCATGGCCAGATTAGGAGAAAAATCACCTTTGACGATCTGATCCAGTTTTTGAGCAATTTCCGGAACCGAAGTCCCATTTAACATTCTGGTTTCCATTGTATACTTTTTATTAAAGGTTAGCACTGGCTTGCCCAGGCAAGCAGCGAAATGGTTGCACGCTTTTGTTTAGGAAAACAGGAAGAAGGGCGGGGAAGTAATCAGGATAAAGCCCCTTTAGTAAAGCTCAAAAAACCAGCCTGCCTACCTCCGGTAGCCTGCCTGACAGCCCGTCCCGATTCATATCGGGAGCAGTCAGGGAAATCCGGCTGGCAGGTAACTTCCTTTTTTTAATGGAATTTATTTTTCGAGCGAGCCTTACAGGAAATGCTATTGCTCAAAACCAAGGCAAAAAATCTGCCAAGGAGGCAGATTTTTTGCAAAAAGTCGGATAAAAACGTTATTCCTCCCGGATCGACTGCCAAAGCACGTTCATAATGTACCATTTACCGTCCAATTTGGCCAGATGAAAATAGTCGATCCCCCAGGCAGCCGTCAATTTTGCGGAAGCGGTTTTGCTGTTGATGTCGTATATGGCAATGATCTTGGGCGACTGGTCGTTGGCGCGTTTTCCATCTTTATTCCAGGTGGCGGTCAGCGCCACCAGTTGCTGAAAATTCATATCCGAATGACCCGACCAGGCTCCTTTTTCGGAGTTGAACCAGTAGCCGCGTTTCCGCAAATCGGGATGAATGCTTCGATGAATGCGCGTTGTATCCATCAGATAAATGCCCTCGACATAGTCGAGAATAGCCGTATGCACGCCTTTGTAATCGCTGGAATATTCCCACGCCTGTGATTGCTGGCCAAAGAGACCCGTACCTAAAAACATACCGAAAATAGCCGTAAAAAAGAGGATCCGTTTCATAAGTTGATGTTTTTGATAAAAATCCAAAAAATCGCGAATTTTGTAACCTCGCCTGTTTTTATACGACCAACCGCTTCTTTTTTTATATCTATGGTTGTCTGTACAAGTTCAAATGTCAAGTTTAAGAATCAAGTTCAAAGGCTTTCCCGCCAGGCCAGATCCTGCCTTGATTGAAAATTGGTGCCAGAGGACAGGTCTTCACATAGATTTTCTCTGTGAAACTTTGTTTCTTTGTGTCTCGGTGGTAACAAGGTATGCAAACCGGCTCTTAGGTTGCAGCACTACATATTCCTAGCTTAAAGCAAAACAATGACAGCCTCCTCTCAAAAATTCGGCACCTTTCTGGGCGTTTATACCCCCAGCATACTCACCATACTTGGCCTGATCATGTACCTGCGCTTCGGATGGGTAGTGGGCAATGTAGGGCTGGGGCTGACGATTGTAATTGTATTGTTGGCAAGTTCCATCACCTTTATCACCGGACTTAGTGCTTCGGCCATCGCCACCAATATTCAGGTAGGGGTGGGTGGCGAGTATTTCCTGGTATCCCGAAGTTTGGGCATTGAGTTGGGTGGCGCCATCGGTATACCGCTGTATTTTTGCCGAACCCTCAGCGTGACTTTTTATTGCTTTGGACTGGCCGAAGCCATCCTCATCTTCTGGCCCGACCATTGGGGCGAACAACCCTGGTATGCGCTGCAAACGCTGACGGGGGTGTTCATCGTACTGGTCACCCTCCTTTCGGGAAAAAGTGCGGCGCTTACACTGAAAACGCAAATACCTATTATGATCCTCGTAGGACTGTCGATGCTGGCATTGGCAGGTGGCGTTTTGTCGAAAGAGGTGCATGCCCCCCTGATGGATGCCGGCTACACTACTGCTCCGGAGGGGTTTTGGTACGTCTTTTCCATCTTCTTTCCGGCAGTGACGGGGTTTACCGCAGGTATTGGGCTGAGCGGCGACCTGAAAAACCCCCGTCGGTCTATCCCCAAAGGTACCCTGGGTGCTGTGGCGACCGGTGCCGCTGTTTATCTCGTTATTCCATTGTTGTTTGCCATTACGGGCGCCCTGACGATTGAACAACTCGCCGATCCGAATTTCGGTTTGAAATCCTGGACGGAGGTCGCACTCCTGGGAAGCCTGCTGGTGATCCCCGCTGTGTGGGGGGCTTTGCTGTCGTCGGCTTTCGGAAGTATATTGGGTGGGCCCCGCGTATTGCAAGCCCTGTCGATCGATGGGTTGGCACCCAAACTTTTTTCCAGACTATCCAAAACCGGGCAGCCTACCCTGGCTACCTGGGCCAGTGGTGTAATAGCATTGTTTGCGGTATTGTTGGGAGAGCTCAATACCGTTGCACAGTTCGTCTCCGTTCTGTTTTTGACGTTGTATGTGACCATCAACCTCAGCGCCGCCTTCGAACAACTCGTAGCCGAACCCTCCTATCGGCCCAACATAAAAGTACCCTGGTACGTCTCCTTGCTGGGAGCAGGTGGCGCCATCTGGGTGATGTTTCTCATCAGCCCCTGGGTCTGTTTGGGTGCCTTGTCGATGGTGGCTGCTTTGTACATTTGGTTGCGGTCGCGGTCGTTCGAACAACAGTGGGGCGACGTCTCTGCCGGATTCTGGACCAACGTGGCTCGGTACTCCATGCTACAACTGAAAAACCGCACCATCCACGACCGCAACTGGCGACCCTTTATGCTTTGCTTTGTACGCGACATCGATAAGCGGATCCAACTGGTGCGCCTGGCCGAAGCCCTGGGGCAAAACAGAGGCATCCTCACCATTGCCAATCTGCACCCCACCTCCGAGAATATCTCACCGGAGCAAGCCAAACAACGCGAACAGGACATGACCCAGACATTGGCCACCCACGGCCTCCAAGCCTTTTGCGAAGTACACACCGTCAGCGACATCCGCACCGGCATCGTCGAAATTGCCAAAGGGCATGGGCTGGGCGACCTGCGCACCAACACCATCGTTTTTGGCTGGTCGGAGGAAACCGGTGGGTTGGTCGGTCAGTTGAAACTCATAAACGAACTGGGGCAGGCCGGAAAAAATATTTTGCTGTGCCGATTCCATTCCTCCCTTGCGGAAAATGCCGGGCAGATAGACATCTGGTGGGGCGGCCGTCAAAACAATGGCGACCTGATGCTCCTACTCGCCTACCTGCTCAAACTCAACCACGAATGGGACGAAGCGGACATCCGCATATTGTCGGTAGCCAGAGACGAAGCTACCAAAACCCGCCTCGAAGACGGAATCAACAGCTTACTACCCAAAGCCAGGATACAAGCCGCGGTGGAAGTAGTGGTGAGCGATCAAAAAAACTTTACCCAGATACTACACCAAAAAAGTGAGCTGTCGGACCTCGTTTTCTTAGGTTTGCCCAGACCAGTAGAAGGGGAGGAAACGGCAACCGCTTCTTCCCTCAAAGCGATGAGCGATGGGCTGAGGACTACCGTTTTTGTGCAGAACAATGGTATGTCGGATTCTATTCCGATTTTGTTGAAGGTGGAATGAGGAGTTTTAACCTATTTTTCAACCCTATCAACACCCACTCCTTTCCCCAACCGGCCGGTATCCAGCCCCAACACCTTCACCAAAAAGGCCAACTCCTGAGCCTGCGTCTGGCGGGTGTGCTCGCTGGAGGTGCCAAACCGGTGTCCTGCTCCCCATACGATTTTGAGGAGGGCAGGGCTTTCGCAAAAGCGTTGTTGGGCCTGTAAGGCAGCTACAAACTTGTAGCCGTGTTGGGGCGGAGTGGTCGGGTCTTCTTCACCCACCGTCACCAGCATGGGTGGGTAGCAGGTGTTCGAGCGAAGGTTGTGATAGGGCGACCACCGGTACAGGTTCAGGAATTCTTCGGGGTCGTCGGGAGAGCCATAGCCACGCGTCCATCCTTTGAACGGAGTAAATTTTTCGTAGCGAAGTAGATCCAAGGAGGGAATGCCGATCATGGCCGCACCAAACAGATCAGGCCGCTGAATGGTCACCGCAGCCGCCAACGAACCACTGGCCGACCAGCCATTGGCAACGATTTTACCCGCGGAAGTGTATTGTTTTTCTATGAGGTATTTTGCGGCAGCTATATAGTCGTCGATGGCATTTTGACGATTCAACCGAATACCGGCATCGCGCCACTGATCGCCAAACTCTCCACCACCACGCACACCAGGCAACACGTATATCCCTCCCATTTCGAGAAAGGTCAACAAGTGAGGCTGGTACCAGGGCGTAGCTACCCATCCGCCAAAACCATAGCCGTAGATGTACACCGGATTGGAGCCGTCCATTTTTAATCCCTTTTTATGGCAAATGTAAATGGGCACTTTTGTACCGTCAAAGCTCGTGTAATAAGTGTTGGAGACCGCATAGTCGGCCCGGTCGATGGGAAGGCCCCGGTCGAAAAACACCCGGCAATCGCGTGTTTTCAAATCGAGACGGTAGACGCTGGAAGGCGATAAAAACCCATTTAGGGTAAACCAGGCTTCGTCCCCATCAGGGTTGCCTACCATTCCAGAACCAATCCAGCCCGTTTCGAGCGGAGTGGAAAAAAGAAAGCTGCCATCCAATCCGAACACCTTGATCTGCGTTTGGGTGCCTTCGCGGTAGACCAGCACAAAACGATCGCCTATCAGGTTCATGGCATTCCCTCCAGCCGTACTTCCACCGGCCAGAGATTCTTTTTGTTCTGTAACAATGGTTTTCCATTGGGCTGGAGCTGGTCGGCTTTTATCAATGGCGATCAGTTTACCATTGGGAGCACCTTTGTTGGTATAAAAGTAAAAGCGGTCTCCCTTACTTCCGACAAAATTGTACATGTATTCCGCGGTGGGCGCCAGGTCGATCCGGGTGCTGTTGTGCGTTTCAAATAGAATGAGCTTGTTTTTGTCGCCCCTACCCTGCCGGGTTTTTACAACGAGGTGCCGGTAGTCGTCACTGCTGCCGATCGAATACAAAAGTAATGGGCCATCTCCGTTTTCAGGGGCAGAAAGAAGGGTTGGATCCTTATCGGTGGCCGTTCCAATTGAGTGGAATTTTATTGTGGAACGAGGTGCCTCCGATTGCTTATTGAGGTGTTCGGATCGACCGTAATCGATGTAATAAAATCCACCTTTATCCGTCCAGGCCACTCCGGCAGAGGTGGTACCATCGATGGAGTCAGACAACCATTCATTTTGTTCCACATCGAATAGGCGGAGCTTGCCGTAGCGATGTTGTTCGGGTCGGATATGGATCGCCAGGTATTTCCCTTTCGGGCAAATGGAAAAATGGTTGTAATGGTGTTGTTCATCCAGTTCCTTATTCATATCCAACAGCAGTTCAGGACTTCCGTCCAATCCACCTTGTCGGTAAAGGAAAGCATGGTCGAAATCTTGCCGCCAAAGGGCGTAGTAGTAATAGCCATCCCGTTGGAAGGGGGTGCGATAGTTGGTACCCGTTTTACCCATTGTCCGGATGGTGTGTTCAATAGAAGTCAATTCATCGACATCCGACAGGTACCGTTGTAGCGTTTCGTCCTGGGCCTTCATCCATTGCTGCACATCGGGGGTATTGACGTCTTCCAGCCAACGATAGGGGTCCGAAATCTGAATTCCGTGGTAGAGGTCTGTTTGCTCTACCATTTTCGTTGGAGGATACTGCATTTTTTGCCCCGAGCAAATGAAGGAACAAATTGATAACAATACAGTTACAAAACAAGAAATAGATCGTTTCATGATATTATTTTTTAAAACTGCTAATTTTTTCGCATTTTTTGGTAAAAAAATAGTTATCGCTTATTATTTTTCAGAAAACCCCTAATCTCCTCCATTACATCAGGAGTGGTGGTTTTTATGATGATGTGCTTTAGTTGTGTAGCTTCTGTTTCATTGGTGGTCAATAGTCGTACAAACGAATCGGTGAGCTCCTGATGTACGATCTTCCGGAGATAATCGAAAGCCCATTTTTTTTTGTTCGGGATTGCGGGAACGGGTCATCCAGGCGTGGAGTTTTTTTGAGGGAAACTGGTGGAGTAACTGGCCGGCAAGTAGTCGTACGCCGACATCCTCATCGCTCAATCCCTGGCTGATGCGCTGAAAGGCTGGCATACATCCAATTTGATATAGCGACCACAGGGTTGCTTTCCGGATTTCGGGGTTGGTGTTTTGCTGCATTTTCAGGATGGGGTAAAAGGAATTGGTTTTCCCAAAATTTCCAAGTGACAGCAAAGTTCGTTCTTTGACCAGGTCGCTCTCATCTTCCAGCAGCGGCAATAGGCATGATACAACCTTGCTGTTTGGCATTTGGCCCAAAGCCCAGGCGCTAAGTGCCCTCGTTTGCGGATCGCTGCTATTCAGTTTATTCAACAGTGGAAAAAACGCCTCTTCCAATCGCCTCTCTCCCAGTGTTTTTATGGTTTGCTTCTGTATTTGTGTTTTTGGGTGGTCGAGTTGTTCGAGGAGCTTTTTTTCCGAAAGGTGAGCCCGGGGGTCTATTGCGACATTAAAAAAGAGAACCGGAATTAACACCACCACACTCAAGAAAAATCCGGAGTTGAGCTTTCCAGGCACCTCTCCGGATGTCAAAATCTGTCGGACGCGGCCGTTCAACATTGGTTTTCCGATAAGGGAGAGAATGGCTTTACCGGGGCGCCACTGCCAGGACGAATACAGGTTGCGGGCAATGTCGACCAACTGCTGGGCGTAAAGGATGCGGGGAATACCCGTTTGCAAGACCAACTCATCGCAACTGCACTCACAGTCAAAACGAGCCCGGCGAACGGCCCACCAAACCGCCGGATGCCACCAATAAAAGGCGGCAATAAAGTGAATGGCGAGGTTGCCGGCAAAATCATTCTGACGAATATGCCCCAACTCGTGCAGGAGTATGGCCCGCAGTTTTTCATCCTCCCAATGAGCCATTCGCAAGGGAAGCAGGATGTAGCTCCATCCAAACGTACAGGGCATGGAAATCCTTTCGGAAAACAGCAATGCTACGCTCTTGTCAATCCCCATTTCCCGTTTGGCCAGGGCAAGCAGATCAGACAGTCGGCCCCGTGGAGTCGCGTGGCATTTTCCGGCCAGCCGATTCATTCTTGCCCATTCAACTGCGATCAACAACCAGTAGATCACCATGCCAGCCACCCAAATGGCCAGAATTATGGTAGAAAAACCAACCTCATCAACTGACCTGGTGGCCGCCATTGAACGCCTTTCTGTCGACAGCTCAGTTGTTGCCGGTTCGGGTTGCAATATCGCGGATTCATAAGGGATGGGCAGCGAGGCGATCAATTGCTCATCGGGCCCTGGTCCCAGGCTGAGGTCTAGTACCGTGCCCGGCAACACCAGGGTTAGCGGAAGAAAAGCCAACAATACAAATACAATTTTCCATAGCTGGTACCTTTGCCTGGCGGCAAGCGCCGGAAAAAATTTCACCACTGCAAACGCTACGGCGATTATCAGTGCCGACTTTAGCCCCAGGTTTACCAGCCAGTCGAGCCAAAACAATTCGGTATGTATGCCGACAGGAAGGTTCATTTTTTCCGTTTTTTCCGTTTGGCGGCAGCTATCATATCGCTGATCTCATCGAGGTCTTTAGCGGTGAGTTTTTTATCGGCCAACAAGGTGGAAACAATGCTCGGCACCGACCGGTCGAAATAGGTTTCAACCAGAAGTTTCAAGGCCGATTTTTTGGCCACTTCCTTTTTCACAGTGGGAAAATAGATGTATTTGTTCTTTTCTTTTCGGTGCTGCAATAGCCCCTTTTCCTCCAGGATATTCATCAGTTTCCGGATCGAATTGTAGCCCGAAGGGTCGGTCAGCCGCTCCAATACGGCACCAACACTTCCCTCCCCCAACTGGTGAAGAACGTTCATGATCTGCCGCTCCCGTTTGCTTAGGTTTTCGTAGTCTTTTTTAGCCATATTAGTTGACGCGAATTTTTTCGCATTTACAAAGGTAGGGGAAATCTGGGAAAAAAGCTATTAAAATGTGAATATTTTCGCAGGGAGGTTGGTTTTTTGGTTTAAGCCTGAAGACAGGTTTAATTTAACATTGGTTCAGCTTATTTTCCTTTCATTTCCTCATAAACCATTACTGCTAATTTTGCAAAAGACGGCAGCCCTCTGCTTATAGTTGCTTCTATTACTTTTCCGCTTTTAAAATTTCCCATTTTCGCAATATCTTCATAAGTCCAGTTTTTTCTTTCATCATTCTTCTGAATTTTTCATTTATTTCTGATTAAAAAAAGGCATCTAAATTATTCCAACCACCCCGCCGCATCAAGTACATAAACATACGCCGCACCGCCTGTTTCCCGTTCCGAGGTGAAATACCAACGCTGGTTGCCGGCAAAACAAACTGCCTCCGTTTGCCGGTTCAGTTCCAGGTCGATCCGCATTCGCTTACCTTCACTGAATGAGGAGCCCGGAAAGTCGTAAAAAAACCAGAGAAAGGGCTTATACTCCATACCGCTAACGTTGTACCCCAGCAAACAAACAACCGTTTTCGAATCGTTGGTAGCGGCATCTGTAATCAGGCCACCGATGTCGAAACGATCCTGATGCCGGGCCACCTGCTCGCCGGGCGCTGCCAACAAGGTGTACACATTGGTATGCAGATCTGCTCTGTTCTTTGAAAAAAGATAAAGCTGGTCGTCCCAATGGATCATGGCTTCGCAGTCGAAGTTGTGCTGGTCGGAAGGGGTAAAATCGGTTTGATCCTCATAGGTAAAAATAATGGCTTGCGGCTCCAGGGTATCCGATGCATTCAAGTCGGGCCGGACTATTTTGTATACGACCAGGTCGGTTCTATCGCCGTTGTTGTTGCCAAAATCGCCGATGTACAGATGGTCGTTATCAGCGGTGATGGCTTCCCAGTCCATATTGCTGGCATTGGAAAGAACGACCGTTTTGAGAATTGCCGGTTCCTCCAAACCGATTTCATAAATCTTGGGAGCGTCGCCACTGTCGTTGATGGCCCAAAGCGAAGATGGGGAGGCGGGTACAATACCACTGTTTTCCAACATTCCTGTGGGCAAGTCTACCACGACGGGCAGGTCGCTTTCGCGCAAAACAGAGGGAACGGATTCATCGTCTTTACAGGAAAAAAAGGAGAGTATTAAAATACATAGAAGCTGAGTAGGATTCAATCCGGTTCGCATCATCATTTGATCAGTTTTTCGACATAAGTTTTCTGTTCCGTTTTCAATTCAACGAAATACAAGCCTTCCGGCAAATCGCCGACCGTCAGTTCCACTCGTTGCAGCCCCCCTCCCATGCGGCCATAGCTCTGGTGGAAGATCGTACGACCGTGCAGATCAAGCAAAGAAAGAGCAATCGGCGTAATTTCATCCAGCATAAACTGCACGTAGCAATGGTCACCCACCGGATTGGGCACAACGGTAAGGTCAACTGCCGTCGAAGCAGCTTCAAAAAAAGCAGTGACACGATCATCCCTTTCAAAATTGACCTGAACAGAAGAAGCGGGGATTTGGCGCAAGCAAGGTATGAACCGACTCCCAATATCGAAACGTATATCCCTCATTGGGCAAGACCGTAAGCTCTACCGGAACGCCGTTAAAATAGTAACCGCTCCAGGGCAAACTATCCCGGCACGATGGTATTGATGCGGATACTTCCCGCTTCCGGCGGAAATACCTGTAAGGTGAGCTGGACCTCATTCCGCAGCCCAAAATAATCCATCAGATATTGCCGGGCATAGGCAGGGCGGTCAATTCGCAAAATCGTACAAGGGCGGCAATTTTTCCTCCGCCAGCGGTCGTAACCCGGCTTGTTCCATTTTTGTTGGTGCAACTTCATATCGACTCCGAATATCTCCACTGTACGATCCAATTCTCTTGTCACGTGGTCCGGCTTGAAAGTCGTATTCAACAGATCTGCATACCGTTGAGGAAGTATTGTTGGAATTCCCGGTTTTGCAACAATGCTTTTACGAGTAATTTAAATTTATTCGTTTCCGGATCGTTAAAGGCAGCAAGGTTCCAACAAATCGGCATCGGCACGGGTCCAGGCGGCCGGCCAAAGGCAAGGTCCAAATCAAATAGCAAATAACGCCACTTACTTCCCTCCGAACGCTCCCGCCAGTACTTGATGTTGTTGCCCGGCCAATCGGAATTGCAGGAGGCCGTTTGAACTACGACATAATCGGTGATGTTGCTCAGGTCTAAATGGTCGGCAACATACGAAAAATGGGCATCCTTGGCCAAATCATTTGAAATTGCGTATTGATGTATGGCATCAAAATGGTCGAAATTTCCTTCAATTATGGCGGTATCCTCTTCCAGCAGGTCGAGATGGTTGATGTCTATATTGTAATGGTCATTCAAATAGTACTTGTCGGCCTTTTCACGCAAATTC
>CBDCTQ010000039.1:0-8976 GCA_965222105.1 Saprospiraceae bacterium
AAACACCACACCCGCCGCTACGCTAAAAAAAGCCTTGCCAAACACGATGACGTCATCTCCGAAACCCTCGCCGAATTGCTGGCCGAACAAGGCAGCATCAAAAAGGCCATAAAAATGTATAAACGCCTCGCCCAACTAAACCCCGACAAAAAGAACGAGTATCTCCGGCGGATCGAAACCCTGGAAGACCTGCGCAAGTGATGTGCCCTACTCCCCAAAGTTTGATCCTGAAAATTCATCCCTTCTACCGGCAGGTCTTGATTTCCAGCTAAAAAAAACCGTATCTTTGCCGGATTATTCCAAATAATTACAATTAAATCGAATATGGTAACAATTATGGTCATACTCATCGCCCTAATCTGCGTGCTGCTGATGGGAGCGATCCTGATTCAAAACCCCAAAGGTGGGGGCGTCGATTCAACCTTTGGCGGAACAGCCACCAACCAGATGTTCGGCGCAGCTAAATCAACCGACTTCATCGAAAAAGTAACCTGGTATCTGGCAATAGCCCTCTTCGTACTTTGCATCATCACCACGCTGATGGTGGGTACCCCCACTCAGGGAGGAGTCGATCTGCCGCCGCTAATGCCCCAGTAATCCACTTTCGTAAAACAAAACTACCTGACAAACCTGTCCCTAATAAGCGGAAATTGCTTTGCCTCTAACTACAAAGGCGCAGCGACACAAAGTTACACAGAGATTTTCTCTGCGTAACTTTGTGTCTTAAAGGCTCCGTGGCGAGAGGTTCCGCTAACCCACCAGCCGACCGACAGGAATGTCACGTCTTCTAAAACAAAAGAAACCAATAAAAAAAATGGCCGGATCGCTTAGTCGATTGGGCCTTTTTTCTTTTCTTTGCGGCAAATTTCAGAGGCGCAATAAAATTGTCATTTTGGCAAACATTCAACCCGCCAAAAATCCCGGAACTGCCATAGTTTTAAACCCATTCCATCTTCGACTGCTAAAATGGCACCTCATCTACCCTGGCACGGGAAATGATGGGTCAACCTTGAAAATACCTTTATACTTAACATAAACCTTAAAACAAAATCGAAATTATGAAGCCGATCAACGATAGAGTTGTAGTAAAACCAGCTCCGGCAGAAGAGAAAACTAAGGGGGGGATTATCATTCCCGACACTGCCAAAGAAAAACCGCAAAAAGGAGAAATCGTCGCTGTTGGCCCCGGTAAAGAGGGCAATAAAATGACAGTACAGGTGGGAGATACCGTCCTTTACGGGAAATACGCCGGACAGGAACTTCATTTTGAAGGCCAGGACCTGCTCATCATGCGCGAAGACGACATCCTCGTCGTCCTTTAATTCTTTTTTCTTTTTTAAAAAACTAAAAACAAATTCGATATGGCTAAACAAATTAGCTTTGACTCAGATGCAAGAGTAAAACTCAAAAACGGGATCGACGCCCTGGCCAACGCCGTTAAAGTTACCCTCGGTCCTAAAGGACGTAACGTCGTCCTCCAAAAAAGTTTCGGCGCACCCGCCATCACCAAAGACGGCGTCACCGTGGCCAAAGAAATTGAACTGGAAGACCCCGTCGAAAACCTCGGCGCCCAAATGGTCAAAGAAGTCGCCTCCAAAACGGCCGACATCGCCGGCGACGGAACCACCACCGCCACCGTACTGGCTCAGGCCATGATCACCGCCGGCATGAAAAACGTAACCTCCGGCGCCAACCCCATGGACCTCAAGCGGGGAATCGAAAAGGCCGTCATCAAAGTGATCGATGACCTCAAAAGCCAGACCGAAGTTATCGGCGACGACCTCAAAAAAATTCAACAGGTAGGTGCCATCTCCGCCAACAACGACGAAGAAATCGGCTCCCTCATCGCCGATGCCATGAAACGGGTCACCAAAGACGGCG
Source organism: Saprospiraceae bacterium (assembly GCA_965222105.1). GTDB lineage: Bacteria > Bacteroidota > Bacteroidia > Chitinophagales > Saprospiraceae > CALGLS01. The sequence continues at coordinate 1,882 of CBDCTQ010000039.1, forward strand.
TCATCACCGTAGAAGAAGCCAAAGGTACCGACACTTACGTCGACGAAGTACTCGGCATGCAATTCGACCGCGGTTACCTCTCTCCCTACTTCGTGACCAACGCCGAGTCGATGACCACCGAATACGAAAACCCCCTCATTCTCATCCACGACAAGAAGGTCAGCAATATGCAGGACATCCTGCCCATTCTCGAAAAAGCAGTAGGCACCGGTCGCCCCTTGCTGATCATCGCCGAAGATATTGAAAGCCAGGCCCTCGGCGTACTGGTCGTCAACCGCCTGCGGGCTCAGCTCAAAGTAGTAGCCGTAAAAGCCCCCGGTTTTGGTGACCGCCGCAAAGCCATGCTCGAAGACATTGCCGTACTCACCGGTGGCACCGTCATCTCCGAAGAGCAAGGTTATAAACTGGAAAATACCGAAGTCAGCCACCTCGGCACCGCCGAAAAGATCACGGTAGATAAAGACAATACGACCATCGTAAATGGCAAGGGCGACCAAAAAATGATCGAAGCCCGCATCAACCAGATCAAACAACAGATCGAAACCACCACCTCCGATTACGACCGCGAAAAACTCCAGGAACGCCTCGCCAAACTCGCCGGCGGAGTAGCCGTACTTTATGTAGGTGCTGCCACGGAAGTGGAAATGAAAGAGAAGAAAGACCGCGTCGACGATGCCCTCCACGCCACCCGCGCCGCCGTCGAAGAAGGAATCGTAGTAGGAGGCGGCGTAGCGCTCATCAGAGCCATCAAAGCGCTCGATGGCCTTAAAGGCGAAAATGAAGACCAGGAAATCGGCGTCAACATTGTTCGCAAAGCACTCGAAGCCCCCCTCCGCATCATCTCCGAAAATGCGGGCGTAGAAGGCTCCGTCGTACTGATGAACGTATTGAACGGCAAAGGTGCCCACGGCTTCAACGCCCGTACCGACACCTATGAAGACCTGAAAAAAGCCGGTGTGATCGACCCAACCAAGGTGACCCGAATCGCACTGGAAAACGCCGCTTCCATCGCCGGAATGGTGCTGACCACCGAATGCGTCGTCAACGACAAACCCGAAGAGAAAAACGGCGCTGCCATGCCTCCAATGGGCGGCGGCGGAATGCCAGGCATGATGTAGAGACAGGCGATAAATACTTGTTCGTTGATAGATTTGTGATTTTGCGCGTGGATTCCCCACTTCAGGGGGTTAGGGGGCGGGCGAGTGCAAAAAAATCACAAATTTATCCATTGTGAAGAGTATACCCCCCCAATTTGGGAAAGCACTTCGGCCCTGCGGTCGAAGTGCTTTTTTTCTTCCCTTTAGTAGGAATAGCCAGACCTATCCTTCATTAAGTAGGCGTGAGGATTTCACCCTATACTGGGGATCAGCGGCATTTTTTATTATATTTGTAGTTCATATGTACTTTTTCTATTGGAGTAATTGCCTTCTCTCAATTGAATTACGCTAACTTCAACCCTTCCACCAATGAGCAAACATCCTCAATATGAGCAACTCCAGGCCCTGATCGCCTCCGGACAAACCAAAAAGGTATTCAACAGACTTCGTTCTGAAAAACTCAACGCAGCTACCTCCCAGGCTCTGACCGTTTTGGAGGCATCTTACAACGACCTCCAACAGGCCAAAATAAAAGGTACCCTGCCTTATGCCGAACTCCAACTCCGCAAAAATCAGATCAACGATAAGTTGCTGGCATTGCTTCGCGAAGGGCTTTCGGATGCCCCAACTACCCTTGCCGGAAACAGGTTGTTGAAAATCGGCATACCCATCGCCGCAATTCTATTGTTAGGTGGTCTGCTGGGATGGTTCTTCCTCTGGCCTTCGTACGATTGTCCTGTATTTCGCAGTAGCGCCAACAACAAGATACTGATACTCCCTTTCGAGAATGTAGCCGACCGCCCCGCCAAACCGCAGGTGAGCCTTCGCAACCGGATCAACCAACTGACCGAAAAAAACAACCTCTCCACCGATGCCCAACTGGGGCAGGCCATTGCCGACGCCAATAAAAACGACGCTCTGGCTGCCGCCAAAAAATGCAGCGCCAACGTGGTGGTATGGGGCAATTACTCTTCAGGGCAGGACTCCTTCCGGGTGGTATTGCAATACTATTTTCTGGAAAAACCCCAATGGGACAACCCCGGCCAACTGGTCACCCTCAAAGACGTAACCGGCCTGCAAACCGGAACCATGCTGAAAAGCCTCGACGATGCCATCTTTTCTCTTTGCGGCGTCATCGCCCTGCGGGAAGGCAACAACGCCATCGCCAAAAAATGGTTCGATAAAGTGGTAGGTCAGGAACCACTTGATAAAGATATGCTGGAGGCCATCCAAAAAAAGCCACTCATCAACTGATGAGCGGCTTTTTTGAAAAGATTTTATGCTGAAAAGCTTTGTATGGGCGGGTGGTTAAACCTACCAAGTTTTGAAAACTTGGTAGGTTTAGGTTGGCTACTTCAGGTGAATGTTAAACTCCACTCGGCGGTTGGTCTCCCGGCCATCTTTGTACTTGTTGTCGGCAATGGGTTGCGTTTCGCCATAGCCAACGTAGCTCATGCGCTTGGGATCGACTCCCTTGCTCACCAGATAATCGTAACAGGTCTTGGCCCGTCGCTCCGACAATAACTGGTTGGAGGCTTCGTCGCCAACGCTATCGGTATGGCCGGATATAGACAAGCTGTAATCCGGATACTTATTCATAATGCCGGCAACTTCGTCCAACACAGGCAGGGATACGGATTTGAGGGTAGCCTGTGCCGTGTTGAATTGTACGGATTTCATGGCAAATTTCAGCACTTCTTTGTCTTCCTCTTTAATTTCTGGGCAACCACTGTTGGAAGCAGGGCCTTTGGTGGTCGGACATTTGTCTACGTCGTCTTTTACGCCGTCGCCGTCGGTATCGGGAATCGGACAACCTTTATTGGAGGCCGGGCCAGCCTGGTTGGGGCAGTCATCGACGTCGTCTTTGAGTCCGTCGCCATCGGTATCCGCAATGGGGCAACCATTGTTGGAAGCCGGGCCGACTTCGTTGGGACAATTGTCGACATCGTCTTTGAGTCCGTCGCCGTCGGTGTCCGCAATGGGGCATCCTTTGTTCGACTTGGGTCCTGCCTCTTCGGGACAATCGTCTTCGCTGTCCATCAGGCCATCTTCGTCGGTGTCGGGGCAGCCATTGAAAGTGGCGATGCCGGCCACGTCGGGGCAGTTATCGGCCTTGTCGGTAATGCCGTCGCCATCTCTGTCAGGACAACCTTTGAGGGCAGCCAGACCGGGCGTGTCGGGACAGTTGTCGACATCATCGGTAACGCCGTCGCCGTCTTTATCAGGTGGAGGGGGATTGCCCATCAGCCATTGGAATCCCAGGCCGAGGTGTTCGTGGTCTCTGAAGTCTTCAAATGCAAGGCGGTATTCGTACTGAAGCTGGATGTAAAAATTTTGGGTAACCTTGATATTGAGCCCGGCGCCGAGTGGCACCTGCGGATTCAATTCGGTGTCGCCAAAACTCTTGTCGATATAAGTAGCCCCTACTCCTGCTAACAAATAAGGCACGAAGATGTTTTTGTTTTTGAAATAGGTCAGATGGAACAGCGCATCCAGTGAGAGGAAAAAGTTGGACTTGTCGAGGCCTCCTGCTGCAGTGGGCAGATCGGCAACCCCCATTTTGAAGGGGATGGCGAGGTTGAGCGGTTTGGCGAGGTTGCGCAAATAGGCTATTTCCACCCCGGCGGTGTTGTCTCTGAAATTGTTGAACGCCTGGTCGAAGGGCAGGTCTTCCTGGTAGTTTATGGACAAATACTTGAAAGACATGGCGTTTTTAAAATCGGGTGATTGTGCAGGTGATATGGTTGCTATGAACATCAACAATGCACAAACTCCCAGGAAATTGCGTAGTTTTCTTTTCATAATACTATTGTTTTAATCGTGAAATAAGTGTTTGCGTTTGCCGTAAAGGCAAAATATCTTAAGTTCATGAGAAAACGATGCATTTCTTTTATGGGCCGATCAGCCGATCAGTCCTCTTCCGGTTTTATTGATCTTGCCTTCTTTATTGAGTTTTTTCATAAGGCGGTCGAGGATACCGTTGATGAAGTCCTTGCTCTTGTCGGTGCTGTACATCTTGGCTATTTCCACAAATTCGTTTAGGGTTACCTTAGTGGGTATGGAAGAGAAAAGGGTCAGTTCGCAAAGGGCCATTTTGAGGAGTATCATATCGAGTACAGCGACCCGGTCGGCGTCCCAGTTTTTGAGGGTGGGGCCGATGATGGCGAGCAGCTCTTCGTCTTTGTGAAAAACGTATTGGAGGAGTTGTTCGCCAAATTCTTTAGTGGTTTCTTCGTCGGGTTTGTTCTGCTCGAAGAAGGAAGGATTGTCGGGGAGCGCTTTGATGGTCTTTTTCACCATGCCGATTACGAGGGAGCGGTCGTCGTCCCAGCTCCAGAAGAGGTCTTCCATGATCTCGTCGTACATTTCGCTGGTCATGCACAGCTTGAACAGGTCGAGCAGTAGTTTTCGGTGGTCCTGGATGGTGGTTTGCTGGTTTTTGATATAGGCCTGATAGATTTCCGTTTTGGAAAAAGATTGGTACAACTGCCGGACGATGTCTTCGTCGATCCAGTCGGAGAAATTCAGCCGTTCCCAATAGGTGGGAAGCTCCGAATGGGCGAGCATGGCCTGTACCAGTTCGTTGGAAAAAAGTTTGTCGGTAAAAATTTTATCTGTTTCGGAGGGGAGGTGTTTGGATTTTCGCTTGGCGGCATCCTGGGTGGCGTATTCGGCTATTTTGGATAAAAACAGCAGGTTGAACAGATACAACTCGTAGGAGTGTTGTATGTTGTCAGAGTATTGTTGGAGTATATCGCTGTAAGTCAGTTTTTCGTCTCTATTGGCAGAATACAACATCTGCATGACTTTTACGCGGATATTTCTTCGACTAAGCATATCGTTATATCACTTGTGGTATTTGTCGAATAGTGTGTGTTGTGGGTGTGGGTTTATCTTTTTGGGTCAATAGCTTATTTGGCTGCTAAGTTAACAAGCCAGTTGGCCTAAGTCTCGACACAAAGAAAGGTATTTTTTTTTATTCCCTTCTTTAGTTTTGAAAAAAATTTGGAATATTTCTTTTTTTCTTCTGAATTGCGGGTAAAATCGGCATTCCGAACCGAAAAAAGGTGGGCTGAACATTGCATCAACCCACCTTTTTGCTGTATCTTAATATAGGTTTTACTTCATATAGTCTTGCTGTATTTTGGCAAAGGAGGGCAGCTTTTTATGATGCCATTTGTTGAGGATCACCCCGTCTTTAAACAATACCACCCCCGGATTGGAGCGAATGATCGTTTTGAGCATAATATCATCGGCCATGTAAAACGGGTAGGCAGTTTGTGTGGCATGCCGGAATTCTTCGATGGCTACCGGGCCTGCACCCCCCACTACAGCACTCACTTTATAGCCTGCTTTTTCGGCGGCTTCCGCTAATGGATTAATTTTTTCCGCAAATATTTTCTGATAGTCCTTGTCCCAGAAAAAGCGCTCCTGGCGAACCTCTTTTTGTTCGACCGAAGCCACCCTCTGCGTCACATAGGTAGTGTCGGGCGATACGATGGTGTCGTTGACGAAAATCGTATCTGAAACCATCACCTTTTCGGGAATGCTTTTGTAGTAAAACTTATTGCAAACGATGAGAAAATGATAATTGGGATCGGCCAACAGGTCTATCGCATGGTCGTAGTCGTCTTCGTCTTTAAATGAAAATTCACTGATCTTGGTAGCTTCGATTTCTGGTTTTTCCGTGATCTGTTCATACTCCCACTCCTCTTTGGGAAACTCTTTGTACCGCTTCATAAACTCTGCATAGGGAACGGTTACCACTTCCCCGCTGCTCTTGTTGGTCAACTCATAGGCGGAAATCTTCACTACCGAAGCCGCTTCTTCGACCGTTTTCAACGAATCGATATCGGCTCCTACTTTAAACGGACGAAAATCTTTGTGCGGCAGGTCCCAGACATAATTATTGAAACAATAAAACAATAAACCCACGGTCGACAAAGCCGTAGCCACCGTCCGCCCCATTGGTGTGAACAATTGGTGCATCTTCCTCCATCGAAACAGAAAAATAAAAGAGGGTATAAGCAGGAAAAGGTCTTTGTAAAAGGATATGCGTGGCTTCAGTTTAATGAAATCTCCAAAGCATCCGCAATCCGTTACTTTCATATTTGCCTCTACATAGGGGCCCCATTTTCCAAACTCAAAAAAGTTGGCATCATTGGGTACATATCCGGTTAAAAAGGTAAACCCGGTGAGGAAGGTAAAAAAACCGACCAGCAACAGAAAGGCCCAGGCCGTCCACCACCGGCGAACACCCAGCAGCAACATCACACCCAACACGATCTCAAAGACGATCATCGCCACCGAAAATCCCACCGAATATTCCGCCAGCCACGGAAACAAGGGCGCCAAAACGAAAACCAGGTCGCTTCAAAAGTATACTGAAACTCGGCAAAATACTGTTCCAATTTATAAGCAGTACCCAACGGATCAATCGCCTTCACCCAGCCGGAAAAGACAAACAACCCGCCACAAAAACTTTGTAAAAAACTAACCAGCAGATCCTTGTGCCTTTTCAGAAAATACACCATTGCCGTCCACAGCAAAGCAAATATCCCGATATTAATTATCAATGTTCCTAAAGTCATGTTATAGATTATAGGTTAATAATTTATTAATTAGTAATTATTAATTAGTAATTATTCTAATGAGTGCGAACACCGCATAATTAGCAATGTCCTGATAGTTGGCCACCAGCCCTTCCGATATCAGCGTTTGCCCTTCGTTGTCTTCGATTTGTTTGACGCGGAGCAACTTCATCAGTATCAGATCGGTGAGCGACGATAGCCGCATCTCGCGCCAGGCCTCTCCGTAGTCGTGGTTTTTTTGGGTCATCAGGTCGCGGATGTCTCCGATGGTCTGGTCGTATAGCTTTTCGGCTTCCTCGTAGTCCATATCCAGGTTGGGGTCGTTTTTCAACGAAAGTTGAATGATGGCCATTACGCAGTAATTGACCAGTCCAATGTACTCATTATCAACGGATTCGGCGATTTTT
>CBDCTQ010000040.1:0-26862 GCA_965222105.1 Saprospiraceae bacterium
TCCTGGAAGATGGCCGTTTTCACGAACTCAACAAAAACAAATACAGCATCCGGGAAGTGATTCCGGAGCATACCGGCCAGTCGCTTCATTTTGAACAGATCAGCTTTATGAATATTTCGATTGATAGTTTGAATGCTTTGGTCAATGCTGCTCCCATTCAAAAAATTGAAATTCAATCAAATAGCGAACTCTTGATTCACCACAACAATATTCAGGAAATCAGAAAGGAGTATAAAATGGAGTATCCAACTAACCTCTGGTTTCAGGAAGTTGAAGTGCCTGTATCAAAGGGGGGCGTTTACCGGCTTCTCTAATCCGAGAATCCAGACGCTTCGCAACCAGATCGAGATGTTGCGAAGTCAAAATCGTGTTGCAATTTCAGAGTATCGAAAAGTTGAAAAAGAACTTGCCGATTTAAAATCGGAATACGCCACCCAGTCAGACATCGTCGCGAAGGAGCGTTTGCTTAAGCGTATTAAAATCCTGGAAAAGGTAAAGCCTCCGAAAACCAACGAGCACAAAATCCGGGAGCTGCAACTTAAGATGGAGGAGCTGAAATTGGCTGACCGGATTGAGAATTTGGAAAGGGAACGGGAGATGGAGCGGGAGTATTTGGAGTCGTTGCCGGGGAAGACTAAAGTGACGGGGTTTATCATTAGAATTCTTATTTCTAACTTGGAGGTGGCCTAACATTTTCCATCTCCATATCGGCATTCAAACTTCCAAGGGGGGATACTGTGGGGTGAAACATGAATTTGTATTGTTATAATTCCAATAGTGTAACGAATTCGGATTTGACTACTTTGATTGTCAATCTGCTTCAGTTAGGTTTTAGCAATCGCATACCAATAAACTTTAAAATAATGTAGAAGGATTGGAGGCTAATGTCAGTGAGCTAAAAGTGCCTATAAGCCCATTATCTTCATAACAACTTGTTGTGGAAAAAAGTGTTAATTGCTCAAGTCAGTAGTAATTTCACCTAAAAATTGTAGTTGATATTTTTGTTCGATTTTCTCGATTTCTCCAGATAGTTGATCTATCTTGCTTGTCATTTTCTTATAAACATCAATAGGTAATGGACATATTTTGATTTTCGTATTGTTATCTTCTACAGTAATGATGCCTTTACCATCTGAAGTGAAGCACGCGGGGATTGGATAGTCGGTGTGGTTGTCCCATTGTGTGATGATATTGCCATTTATGTCCCAAAGCATGAAAGAGCCATCCTGGCTGGTACTCAATATAAACTGATCATTTGTCGAAAATTCTGCACCGATAACATTACTCTTCAGCCCTTTGAAAGTCTGGATGGTATGACCTTGATGATCAGAAAGCATCAACGAATTATCAAAATTCCAAGTTAAAATTGCCGATCCCTTATGATTCATTTTTACACCAGATATATTACCTGATTGTTCAATTGTAAAATGTTCTCCATCGGTATTCCAAATTTTTACATTTTTTAAAGAGCGTGTCATCACCCTATCGTCTTCCGGGAAGAACTGGACTTCTTTAATGGGGGGGGGGGGGGGGGGGGGGGGGGGGGGCTTTTGTGGCTGTTTAAAGTACTTAATATGTTGCCTTGTAAGTCCCAAATTTTAGCAAGCCCGGTAGATGAAGCGGTTGCTATTTTATTGCCTTTACTATTGAAGGTTGCATCGTGTATATAAACTTCATTTTCTCCCAGCACCCCAACTGGCTTGCCGTTCAAATCCCAGGTTCGAACTGTTTGATCTAAAGATCTAGTTAATAAGTGATTTCCGTCAGGTGAAAACTTGACCTCGTAGATAATATTGGTATGGCCTGACAATGTATCAGATGTATTGTAATCTAAATCGTATAAAATGGAAGCAGGTTCCTCTCTATAACAAATTAATATTTTATTAGCTCCATTCCTTGAAAAACTTGCTAAATTAGTGGAGCTGTTCCATCCTCGGGCAATTCTGTGTAGTTTTCCGGTTATACTCCAAAGTTCTACATGATCTTGATCATTAGCCCAGATGGCTACTAGGCCTTTTTTTTCATTTATAATGCTATTTGATACCCCTTTTAAGTGTGGTTTAATGAATATTGGGTTTTCAATATTTTTAAAATCGATGATAATCAGATTGTTTTCACCGAAGACCAGTAGCTTTTCTTTGGAATGAGAAAGTATGATATTTTGAATAGTAGATTTTTGTTGAAAAATTGTTTTTGTTTGAGCGTCTCTGATAGACTGCCCATATGCAAACATAGCGTTCGGATAGATGTCTTTATCTGCAAGCTGTAGCCCGAGAAATGACAGCAGCAATGCTTCTTTCGTTCTTTTTTCATTACGTTCATTATGTGAAAGTATTGATAATAGCATTGATTCTGATCTTCTTCCATGAATTTTAAGCGCTTTAAAAGCACTCTCTTTTTCTTTTAGAGCTCGTTCCTTTTGGTTTTTTTCTTTCTCTGCTACTTCCTTTAAATAAATGGCTTCTTTTGTTTTTTGTTCTGCTACTCTTTTATCTTTAATGGCATCTAATCTTGCTTGGTTTAAGGCTTTACCTACTTTATTGATCAACAGGTAAATTGAATCTTCTCCTGGTTCATAGTCACAAGTATGTGCAACGTTGAATTGCAAAAAGGCATTGTAAAAATCCTTCTTACTCATAGACCTCTTCCCTTCATCTATTGCTTTTCGGAAACAATTATATTCAGTTAATCTTGAATGTACTTTTTGTTGTGAGTAAAGTATACTGTTTCCCAACATTAAGAAAACAAATAAACAAAACAATAACTTCTGTTCCATTTTAAGGCCTTTAAATAAAAATTTTTAAAACTGTAAAGAAAAGTTAATGGCAAATGGAGTATTGAAATTTGAAATTTGAAGTCTTTGAGGACTAAATGAAGGGTGAATGATTAAAGTTGAATTTGAGTTGGATAGGCAAAACTCATCAAAAAGGCGTTGCTTTCGATGGACTTCATTTCGATGGATAAAAAACCAAATAGCATCCAAGACAATGATTCCAACACCTGTATAGGTCAGTGTTATTGAAAGGGCTTCGTATTTTTTTGCATCGTTCCAGTCAGCCTCTGCTTCTGTACCTGATTCTCCTGTTTCCCATATGTCTTTATAGCGATTGTACGATTTTTCTTTCTTATTCTGGTATAATTGCCCCAGTCCAATGGCTATTCCTCCACCAGCCGCAACAGCTATATGAGCCCATTGTTCTTTTAAATTAAATTGAGGCCTGGGCTGTTCACAATCAATGTCCAGACGGATATTACGCTCGATGATTAAAACATAAGCCTGCCCTAAGTCAAGAAATTTTTCTACAGCATCCATCCATTTCAGCTTACCTTTCATTCCTTTCTTTTTGGTAACTTGTTCTACTTCCTGTTCTATCTCCTTCTCTTGAGGTGTAATTGGAGGTGCTCCAATCTGCTCAATAGCTATTATTTTTACGACATCTGGAGTATAGCTACTATTTCTTCCATGATATAAATAGTTTAAGACCAAATTGCCATCTTTCAATTCAAGAGATATGATCTCTGCAAATTCAGATATTTCAGGCAATTGCTTATATAAAATAGCAAGACCTCCCTCCTGAGATAACACTACTAACCAATAAAAATCGTAATATGAAGAAAAAAATCTAGGCGATAAAAGATGGCGAAACATTTGTTCAATAATAATTGGACAAAATATTACTTAAACAAAATAGTTTCGCCATGGCAAAGATAATAGAAGTTATAGTATTTGGGAAGTATCTATATTTTTTAAAAGAAAGCGAATTAAAGCGCCTTTTAGTATTGAGTTTTGGGATTTTACGAGCACAAACGGTAAATATCAGTCTAGTAAATGACCAAATCCCATTAGAGGAGAGTGGTCGATTAAGCAGAGCTAGCCAATACAATTACTTGTTAAAGACATTTCAAACTGGAAATGTTGAAAAGACGATTCGGCAAGTGTTTAACATATTGGTAGTACTATTCTATAAAGGGGAGGCAAAAGTGAAGCTATTGATTGATAGGACGAATTGGGAAATAGGAGACAGAAAAGTGAATATCTTATCGATAGGATTACTTTATGATGAAAAGATTTACATACCATTGTTAGGAGAGGATTTAGGTTATAAAGGAAACAGCGACAGCGAAACGCGAATAAATTTAGTAGATAAATTGTTAGAATGGTGGAAGTCAATGCAAATACCTGTTCCTCAATTTGTTATAGTAGGGGATCGAGAATTTATAGGGGAGGAATGGTTAACAGCTTTAGCAAAAAGGGAGATTGAATATGTTATTCGTTTAAAAGGAAATTTAAAATTCGAGACCTGGCTAAAGGGAAGGTATAAAATCGGAAAGAAGTTTGGGGTTAAAGTATTACATCGATATATGGAGAGCACTAACGAAGATGTAGAATTAGTGTTAAGTGGAGAAGCGATTGCCCAATTATATATAGTAAAAAATGAAGGAAAGCTAGCTAAGAAAGAGCCTTATTTATATTTAATTACGAACCAAGATGATATTGATTTGTCGGGAACAATATATAAGCAGAGATGGAAAATAGAAACTTGTTTTTCGTATTTGAAATCAAAAGGATTGAATTTAGAACAATTAAATCTTGAGGGAACACACAAAACGGATATTCTATTTGCAATATTATCTCTAGTTTATGGATTAATTGTTTTTCAGGGGCAAGAGAGTCAAAAAGAAGATCCTCCAAAACAAATCGAGTATAACAATGGAACTACATATCCAAGAATATCTGTGTTTAGACAAGGCTTAAGGGAATTAACAGGTATCGCCACTTTCGACCAGTTTTTGGAGCATTTGGAACGCATTTTTAGAAAAACTATACAAAACTGGCAAATGCTTAATCAATTATATATTAAAAATTTAAGTGGTTAGTAGTGTTTCCTGAGATACAACATGAAAGCCAATGCTATCAATTTGAGGTTTTAAAGGATAAAGCTGTGCAAAAAGGAGGTATGGAAAAAAAATGAATAATAAAGTGAGAAATTTCATAAAGATAGATTTTATTGTTCTGGGGTGTATTTGTAAAAGTCGTGTGCAGAGGCATCAGGTGTAACACCTACTTTTCCTGTGCCTAAATAAGCAAAGCCATTTAGTACAAATGCAACTGCGTCTTGCCTGCCAATTCCCGGAAGGCAATTCATTTCACGCCATAGATTTGTATTAGGATCTAATTCCCAAAGGTCGTTAAAACGAGAACCGAATTCATCAATGCCGGTACTAATGTAGCCTTTGCCATTAATAGAGAATCCTACAGCTGATGACCTGGCGCTACCAGGCAAATCAGCTTTTTCAATCCAAGCCCCATAAGGTGCACAATTAGCAGGGGGGCAAAATTCCCAGATTTTTCGCAAGTCTCCTCCCGTATTAGTGCCGGTTCCAACGAAAGCAGTTTCTGTTGATGGATTTTCGCTGGCAATTACAAATGACACTGCTCCATTAGTAGATATACTGCTAGTAAGTGAAGCTACCTGATTCCACATATTAATTGACGGATCGTATTCCCAAAAATCATTAAGTGCTGGGGATATATTTCCCCCTGCTCCAACGTATGCCTTTCCTTCAACGACAAAGCTAACAGCTTGATCTCGTGCTGTTGGCTCTGCTAAATTTAAGTTAAGTTGATACCATTCGGGAGTAAAAGATTCAGGGTCTATCATCCACAGATCATTATAGAAAATTTTCGTATTACCTGGTGGGGGTATGCATCGTAGTCCAAATCCATAGTATAAAGTTGATCCTATAGCAAATGCAATTGCATTATATCTTCCATCTGGGGATTGGCCTGTAGTTGAAATACTGCTCCAACTATTTGACACAGGATCAAATTTCCATAAAGTATTAAAATAATCACCATTACTACAGTTAACAGGAGTTGCACATCCTCCGATCATATAAGCCTTGCCGTTAATCGTAGCAACACTGGCACCAATTAATCCAGTATTAAAGTTAACACCTGGCTCCCACCCATCCTTAATACGAAAAGACCCTGTTGAACTGTATGCTGTCATAAATGGAGAAATCGCATAGCTTTTGAAGTAGTAAGTTGTATTGAAAACTAAGCCACTGCCGATCAAATAGCTGAACGTATCTAAGGCATTATGTGATCCCATTGAGAAGCCACCAGATGAGTTTATAGAAAGTGCATTTGAATCTGTAGAAATAATAAAACCATGATCTTCGACCACTGTATTCATAGTTGGATCAGGGCTACAAAGGATGCTTTCTAATAAGACCGTATTGTTTTTTACGATGGGGGTGCTCAATTTAAAAACAAATCCTGGTGAATAAGACTTTACATCGCCGGACACTACTAGCCTTTTACAATCCATCTTATCATCATATCCAAAAGCGAATGCCTTCAGGTAGTAAGTTCTATCTAAAGCGAGATCGCCTAGCACAACAGAAAAAAGGCCATTTTCATCTGTATTTGATGCCAAAACAATAGTTACCGAATTGGATTCAAAGTCTGCCTCCTGAGTAGCCATATAAAAACCAACGCTTTCAAGGTTTTCCATTTGATCAATCCTGACAGTTCCCTCCATTTTAACCGTACCCAATTCATTCAATCGCATCGGATCTTCCATGGAAACAGTAAAGAAGTCCAGCTCTTTAATGTCTTGTTTTACACAGCCTGAGAAGATATGGATTGATACTAGTAACAATAGTATTCTTTCATTAAGAATTGGAGCGTACATTCTTGATTTCATATCACTTGTCTTTTTGGAGAATAACTTTACGTAAAACTAATTCATTGCCGATCGATAGCTTAAGCAAATAGACTCCGGATGTAAAGGAGGATAGATCAATGGTAAAATGTCGGCCAACCTCAATAGGCGTGAAGTTTATTGGTACGGATACACCAAGGATATTCATCAACTCCAGGCTAATGGATTCCCAGACTGGTTGTGTGAACATGATGCTAAGTTGCCCATTGGATGGGTTCGGAAAAATAGTAAATTCATTAAAGTAAAATCCTTTTTCTACTACAGAAACTATCATGTCTATAGCAGGAGAAGTAATTTGACAACCAATGGAATCAGTGATTAATGCAGTATATAAGCCAGGTACCAAATCGGAAGGATCTTCCTCATTAGAAACTATCGCCGAGCTATCAACAAATATCCATTGAAATTGATAAGGGGGCGTACCCCCATCTACAGAAATAAAGATAGCTCCATTATTATAGAATGGTTCCGTGGCATTTATGGTGCTGTCTACTGTTACTTCAAGTAGTGGATTTTGTGATATGCTTATGCTACCTGAATCGTTCCACATGCACTCATTGGCGTCTGTTAAGTCAATCGAAAATCCGTAATCATCCGGGCAAAGATCGTTTATGCTAAATATATTTGTATACGTTGTATCAAGTTCAAAAGTAAATTCGAAGGGAGGAGTGCCACCTGTGATATTTATATCAATACTTCCATCACACAGTCCATAACATGCACTGTTTACATTCAGATTGGTAGACAAAGCTTCAGGGGAACCAATACTAAAAGCAATGGTGTCAAGACACTCATTTCCATCTGAAAGGGTTACTAAGTATTCTCCAGCAGGCAGACTTGTTCTGTTTGATGAGGTGTCTCCATCCGGCCAATTAAAAATATAGGGTAGAATGCCTCCCATTGCCATCAATTGCGCTGTCCCCGTACTATCGCCATAACAGTTTGTAGCCGTATTGCTTGTCGTGGTTACAAGCATAGATGGTTCATCTATGGTAATGGTTGGAGAGTAGTATTCACATCCAATAGAATCTGTTAGGGTTAATTCATAAGTGCCAATAATCAAATTGTTCAAGTCCTCTGTCGTATCCTCATTGCTCCATATGTAGCTGAATGGAGGGAAGCCGTCAGTTACTTGTACATCAATACTACCGGTAGAGTCTCCGTGGCAGAGCACATCTATAGGTGTAGTGACAATATCTGGAGCTTCAAATAGGCCGACTTCTATTTCATGCACTTTCGAACATTCTTTTGCATCTACAACCGTAAGTTGATAATCTCCAGGAGCTAAACTAGTTAGATTTTGACCGATGTGGCCTGTATTCCATTCAAAGAAATAACCAGGCGTACCTCCTGAGACCATTGTATTTATGTTTCCAATATCGTTGTTTTCGCACGCGTTGGTGACTATTGCCTCTATAGATAATGAATCTGGTTCGAGAACCATTATAACATTTGATTCAATTATACAACCAACATCATCTATAATGGTTACAGAATAATTACCAGCAGCAAGAATGTCGAGGTCTTCATTATTGTCTCCATTTGACCAATAATAAGTATATGGGGGTTCACCACCCATTACACTAAGATCAATCCTACCGTCAGTCCCTCCATGACAAGTGATTGAATCGACAATAACAGTATCAATAAAAAAATTATTACTGTTGCCAACAAAAATAGTTAGTGTTTCTGGACAGCCAACCGAATCAGACACTGTTACAGTATATAAGCCGGACGCTAAGTTATCAATGTCTTGACTGGTCGCTCCATTAGACCATATATATGAAAATGGATCATTATCTCCTACAACATCTAAGTCGATGGCTCCAACAGCCAAATTGCAGGAGGCATCATTCACATCAGCGGTTAAGACAATGCCGGGTGGTTCTGTTATTGTAATTGATGCTTCAGCACTACACCCATTACTGTCAACTATAATCACTTGATAATTTCCAATGTCTAAGTTCATGATCATATGATTAGTATCAGCAATGTTGTTTGACCATTCATAAGTATATGGAGCAGTACCACCCGTTGAGTTGGCCGTCGCACTTCCATCCATGTAACCATTGCAAGTAACATTAGTGGAGCTTATATCTGCCACCAAAACTTCAGGTTCTTCTATTTCGAAAAAATATTGGCTAGTGCATTGATTGGCATCTGTAACAGTAAGGCTACAAGTGCCTTCATCCAATCCTGTGGTTTCATTGGAATTGCTTCCGTCACACCAAAGATAAGAGTAAGAAGAAGTCCCTCCTTCCGGTACCACCATGGCTGTTCCATTTGCTGCACCATTGCATGTAATATCCGTTTGAGAGGGATTTAATTGTAAGGCATCTGGCTCTGATAATACGATTGATTCTTCTGATGTGCATCCATCTTGATCTGTTAATGTAACGGAGTAAGTCCCAGCCGTTAGATCATCTATCTCTTCGCCTGTTTCACCATTGGACCATTCAAAGATATAATTTGGAGTCCCTCCACTAGCACCCGCTATGCTCAATGAACCGGTACTTCCACCATTGCACAAAACTGATGTGATTGCGATAGAGTCTATTGAAGGAGGAGAAGCTAATGTGACTTCAATAGAAGCGTTGAACTCAATAAAGCAGTTAATGTCCGTGATAGTGACGGTGTATTCCATATCGCTTGTTGGAATATCTGTAATGGTCATTGTTGTATCTCCTGTGTTCCAGGAATAACTGTATAAATCGGGGGAGCCAATCTCAAAAATTGGGGAGATGGTGATTTCCTCTCCCTCACAAAAGGAAGGATTGGCAACATCGGTTTCTAAGCTAAACAATGGTTCAATACAGTTGCCTTCCTGCTTTACTCGAACAAAACGGCTGATTGGTGGATCATTACCAAAAATCACACGGATTAAGGCTTCCCGATCTGATTGATTGGGATTGGCTGCAACGTCGAAGGAAACAACTCCAGGAAGAGGTAAGGTAGAAAAGCTTGGATCTACGTTTGTGATCCAATCAACATCCTCTTCTACTACCCACGGTAAATCTGATACAACCTGAAAATTTGTGGAAACGCTGTCAGAACCCAATACAATGCACGAAGGCTGTACATTAAAATGATTAAGATCTTCCAATACCAAATCGAGAATGAAACTTTTCTCGCCAGGTGTGTAAAAACTGTCTGCTGTTACATTGGGTAATCCTGGTTGGGCAAAAATAATTGAACAGGGACCGCCATTATCGCTTTGACTAAGATTATCATAATAAACAAAAATTCTTAATGTGTCTCCATCATCGTAAGCACATTTTGGTGGCCCCAGTGAATCTTTAGGCACGTTAAATAACTGCTGTGATGCACCGGCCCATTGGTCCCATAATACAATTCTTGAATCTTCTTCTTTACTCAAAGTAAATACAATATAATGATCCAACGGGAATTCATCTACTGCATTATCTTGTATCCTTACATCGTGGGGCAAACTACTATCTACTGGGCAAGGCAAGGGAGTGTTTACGTCTACAAAAGTTATAAAATAATCGGTATCTGACTCACAGTTTAAAGTCAAGGAAAAATCATTATCAGAACCTCCATTATTTTTATCAACAACAACATAATATACTCCTTGAGCCAATTGTACGGAATCCATTGTCACAATGCTTCCACCCGGTGGTGTTTCCGCATAACCAATACACTGACTGCCACAAAGGTAGCTATACAAAAAAATAGCCATCTGCTCTGTAGAGCCCGTGTTTAATTCTAAGTTGACAAAGGAAGGTTCAGTCAGGTCAAATCTATAAATCAGTTCGTTACCATCATAAGATTGATTTCCATTATAGCAGGTTGAATAATCACCATCTAGGCCTACTTCAAACTTACTGTTTCCGGCAATAAGGTTTCCCGAAATGGTATCACCACAATTGAATTCTTCATGGAAATCGTCACATGGCCCAAAGGGGAACACATTAATCTGATAATCATCAGGCTCCGTACTCAAAACAGCGATATAATAGAAGCCAATTTCGTTTGTAGTGTTATCAAATTCACAAGCCCCATTACCATTAATTTGCCCTAATGAAACTTGCCCGCAATCATTACCTGATTCCGGATCACAACCACATCCAAAAACAAAGAATTTAGCGTTTTCGTTGTTGCTTTGCGTACTAATGATTAAATCTTCAATTGTTTCATTATAACAAACATATATATCTGCATATAACGTGTTGGGAGAGCCTCCGAAAGCTTCAATTACGCAAGGTTCACTTTTTAATAAAGCAGGAGCAGTATCCGTACTGTCCAGACTGCCGGAAAAGGCATCCCCCCTGTATATCAACGTTCCCCCCTGATCACATACGGAGTAACAAGGCTCCATTTCTAAGAAGTTGTACATGCCAACGCATGCGTTATCATCCTCCTGCCATTGTTCTCCATTTTTAACACATGTAATATCCGTTTCAATCTGGACACAAAATAGTGCAGAACTCCTGACACATATATTATCCACCATATAGTTATTATTCTCAGTAGTGAAAAATTCAAGGGCATCCATATAGGGAGCCTTAAGTTGAGCGAGATGAATAAAGTCGTAGTTGACCCAAAACTCAACCTCTCCATCACTACCAACTGGAGGATTAGCAAAGTCGATCATATGCATAACGGTAGTCCATTCACCAGGTTGATAGGTGAAATTAGCTACGGTCTCATCATCGATTTGAAGAACCCCATGACCGGTTTCGAAAAAGAAAACTTCATAAGCGAGGTAATCATCTTCACCATGGGAATCTGGCGTTTCATAAAGCATTTTGTAGGAACCTCCATGACCTTCTTCTATTCTAATTTCCCAAGATACCCGAAATCTTGAATTGGATAAGCTGGAAGAAGAAAAAGTCCTAAATCGATAAAATACAGCGGGATCTGTAGCCTCACCTTCTCCCTCTAGATGAAGTACTTGATTGTTTTGAAAGTTGGCAATTAGTCCATCACCAGATATTACAGGTTCTAGTATATCCCTATTACGCCATTGCCTGGATTGCGGATCTATAGCTGCTAAGGCATAATGTTCAAAATTTTCCCAAATTGGATCAGTACCTGGAGGCTCTGCGTAAGCAGGTTCTGCACATGAACACTTACAGGCTATGGTCAGGTTGAAGGCTCCCTGTTGTGAGGAGGTGGCACCGTCAACAACCAGAAAATAAGTACCAGGGCTAAGGATCTCATCTATTACCTCTGTATAAATATCTGAATTATTATTGTCTTGGACACTTTCGCTAAAACAATCAGGCGGATCGGGTGGATCGCCAGTTTCTGTACCACAATCATTGAATAGAAATAAATCCAAATTGATCCCTTCCTCCATTTCAAGGAAGAACTTTACCTGGCTTTCTTGATGGATATGAACCTCGTATACCATGTCAGGAGCTTCATAGGAACTAGTATTATTTGGTGAGCAATCATCATAATCATATATGTCAAATTCATTAAGTTGCCCAATAGTGGTTTGTCCTGTTAAGATGGTGTCACACTCTAATATTGGAACATTTGTGCAAGGAGGGGGATTAGAACAACTGGCAAAAAGGAGCGCACATTGGCCGTTGAGGCCTTCGAGGCAATTATATTCATCGACCAACACTTTAATTTGCCCGGTAAAATCAGCGATCCACGTAACCTCTGAACTGAAGCCACAATAATCATCATTGTAACCCAGGAAATTTCCATCAAAATCGTATAAAGTAATTTGAGTGTCGAAACTATTTGTTCCACAAGTTTGGAAAGTATATTCCAATCCTTCAACAACATTCACCGTTTGATATTCTCCGCCTAGGATACATTCGGATAAGAGATCATTAGAGCCATTACATGTTACAGAGCTTGTGTTGTTATAAACATTGTCATTGGAACAGACTGTGATGTTGGGAGTATTACATTTAGCTGATAAAACAGCACATGAATCATTTAAGCCAGGGGTACAATCGTATTCATCAATCAATACTTTTATTTGACCAGTAAAATTAGCAACCCAAACTACTCTTGATTGAAGATCGCAATAATCATCATTGGATTCTAATACATTAGAGTTAAAATCGTATAGTGTGATCTGGGTATCAAAAGTTTCAACTTCACAAGTTTGGAAAGAGTATTCTAATCCGGCAACAACATTAACGACTTGATATTCTCCACCTTGAATACATTCATTAATTATGTTATAACTATCATTACATATGATTGAGCTTGTACCGCTATAAAGGTTGGCATCATCACAAGGCTGACCATAAAGAAAAAAGAGCGGTCGAGAAAAAATAATGATAAGGAGCAGTAAATGATGGGCATTGTGTGCTTTTTTCATTTGATGAAGCTTTGGATGCAAAAAATGATTGAATCGACGTGTCCAAAGTTTGGGGCCTATAGGTTTTTGAAAGAGGCATAGATTTTTCTCTATTGACAAAGATAAAAATTAGATTCCAGAATCCAAATTAAGAAAAGAATTATTTTAGAAGCAATTCTAATTCGAGTTTTTTTTGCAGAACAAAGGGGTCGTCCGGATTTAATTTTAGAGCAGCGTTATAGCTGTCTAGGGCGAGGTCAAATAAACCGGCCTTAATTCTTTTTTTTGCGTCACTAAGGTGATCCTTGAATTTTTCTTCTAAGTCTATCGTTGTTTGCTTAATCAGTGATTCCAAGGGACTATCGGTGCTAATATTTTTTGCCTTTTGGAATTCATCCAACGCCATTTTGTAATTTCCTTTGTCTAAGTGTAGATTTCCTTTATTCAGGTGGAATTTAAAAGCACGCCATCTTTCCATGTAGCTTTTGACTTCAACTCTTTTATCAGATTCTAAAACTAACGCAGAACTGTCAGCCTTACTTAACTGAATAAAGGCCTCCTTAAATTTCCGCTCAATTTTATAGTTGATGGCTAATTGAATTTGGGCATAATAGGCTTGCTCGCTGATTTCTAATCCGGCTTTTTGCAATTTATTCGATTGGTATATGGCTACAGCTAAGCCTCCAATGGCTAAAGTAGCCAAGATAAATCCTATAATAGCAATGCTACGGGCACGCTTACGTTTTCGTATTTCTTCTTCTGCCTTTTTTTTGATGGCTTCCAACTCTTTTTCTCGTTTGAGTTGTTCCTGTTTTCTTTCTGCTTCCAGTTCTTTTTTTTCAATGAGCTGGAATTTTTCAAGAATCGGATCGACTAAGGTGTCGTGGCTCACTTCATAATACAAATTCCCCTTCCTGGCTTCTTTTCTCAAAAGTCGTTGGTCATGCATAAAGTCGAGTGTTGATTGTTTCAGACTAAATTCCTCTTTGATGGCTGATTCCTCCATGATAATCCTGCGTTTATTTCGAATGAGTCCTTTGGCCAGTAATTTTTCAACATCTATTTGTTCGTCGGCAGGAACCTTGGCAATTACATTGGAATAAAAAGCATTGATGATTTTTTGAATGCCTGCCGATCCATCGTAGAAAGAAGGGGTAACAATAAATCCATTTTCTTTTTTTTGTTCTATTATTTTGTTTTCCAAGTGCTGACAAAAAAGCTGTAACTGAAAAGCTTCAATTTCAGGCTCGGAAGATTTTTTTGCAGTTCTTAATTGAGTTTTTTCTTCTTTACTAAGTACATCAATTATGTTGTCTAGTGCGTCTTTGTGATAGGAAAACGAAGGAGAGGAGAAGTTGCCCTTCATTTGGGCTGGTAGCGTAATGGCCTCAATAGCATTCGAACGATCGAGCATCTTCAATTGAAACCGGGTTCTTAAAATAGCTGGAATGTCAGCAGAGAGTTCATCTAATAGATATAAGAAATCAGAACGTATGGACAGTACGATTTTTAAGCTAGGGGGTGTTTCAAGGTCTTTGTCTCTTGGACTAAAAGGTGCATTTTTTAATTTCTTAGGCACCCGGCCGTTGGCTACGTCAGCGAATTGACGAACAAAAGTGCTACGCTGTTCGGGGGTGTACAAGGTAAATAATTCTTCAAACTGGTCGAAAATAACAACAGGCGTAAACACCTCTCCAAGGTCGACATACCAGAAGTTTTTCAGGTACTCCCAAAGCATCAGATCCGGGGGCATATCATCAGAGATGTAATCTCCATCTATTAATTTTTGATAGACCTGAACTTCCGGGGGAAAGGAGGTATTATTTAATCGGATAAAAACAGGGTGCAGGCTCCTTTCTTCCAATTCCGGGCAGACTCCTGCCTGAAGCAAGGAGGTTTTGCCGATCCCGGATTCACCAAATAAAACGACTATATCATTCAATATGATAAGCTGGAAAAGGTCTCTCTTTTCTTGCTCCCTACCTTTAAAAAGGAATTGGTCTTCAGCAGTAAAGGGGCGTATTCCGGGATAACGATTCATATGATGCCGCCTGCTTTTTTAACTTTACGCCGGTGGATCTTCGCACACCAGCCTTCTAATTGCTTGATGGTATCTGCCAGTGCTGCCTGCTTGTCGCTCTGTTCATTTAAGGGTTTTTTATTTCTTGGTAAAATGGTCGTCAAGGTTCCAAAAACAGAGCTTTCCCATAAACAGCTATTCGCCAGGATAGGTATTACTACCGCTTCTCCTGTATTGTGTCTCTGAAGTGCATGGGTAAGTTGATTCTCATAGATTTTATCTGAAGCGAAAAAATGGGCGGTCACCACTAAAATGATGAGATCGGCGCTGTTTAACTGGTCCGCTATTTCTTTATCCATATCATTGCCCGGTAATAATTCCTCTTCGTCCCAGGTTTGAATCAACTCACTTCTCTTCAATGGTGAAAGCTGGGTGTCGAGTTCACTTTTCAATGTCTGATCCTGGGTATCGTACATTAAAAATACTTTTAATTTAGGGGCTTCATTAGGTTGGTCAGTATTTGTTTCAAGGTGTTGCAGAAAATTTTTCGCAAACTCAATAGGAGGAATATCTACAAATTGAACATCAAAATTTCGCTCGTAAAAGAAAGTCGTCAATTCAGATAAATTTTTGGGGTTTTGTAATGCATAGGTTTCTTTTTGTTTTTGGTATCGGTTGATCAGATGCATTAACAGGCGCAAATGCCACTGACTAAAGTCAAATCCGAGAA
The DNA here is from genome assembly GCA_965222105.1 of Saprospiraceae bacterium. Classification (GTDB taxonomy): domain Bacteria; phylum Bacteroidota; class Bacteroidia; order Chitinophagales; family Saprospiraceae; genus CALGLS01. The sequence goes on from CBDCTQ010000040.1 coordinate 15,771, forward strand.
ATACGAAGGTTTTTTCAAAGTGGTATTTTTCAACTGAAGTAAACTGAATTGCTATGCTGGGAGGTATCGTTGCGGTTTTCTCGCGTTGGAGTATAGCATCCAGAAAAGATAGCTGTTCATCTTCTGTAATGATCATGGAGTCCGGCTCTTCTACAGAACCAAACAAATTATACACCAAGGGTGCATCAATGGTAATATCCTCGCCCTTGATGTTGATCTGATTGTTGTGTGCTGGATTGAGATAATGATAATACTCTTGTACAGAAGCAAATTTATTTACGTCATCATAAGCGTCAGAAAGATAGTTCACCGGACTGGTATTGACGATAAATCTAAAAGGAAGTTTTGCTAGTTGTTGAAAAACGGGAAAGTCACTATGATCATAATTATTGTAAAAGGACTTTACTACGTCACCCAACATGTCTTTGGCCTTGGACTTTCTAAAATTGGTTTGTTGATAATAGGCATCTTCAAGCTGTTTAGCTATATAAGGCAGGTTAGTGGTATCCACCAACTCCGTAGAAGGCTTTATTGATTGGAGCTTTTCCAAAAGATAGTTCGCCAAGATATCAGATAAAGATACGTAATTCTCGCCTTTTTTAATCCTTAAAATATTGGGCCCCAAAACCAATATACATTCTTGATTATGAACAGCCTCTGTTAAGGCTTTCCAATTTATGTTTGATGTGAATTGCCCAGTTGACATGGCTTCTGGTGGGTTTTTTGATCACTTAGTCAATATATTATCGTTGTGTTTAAAAGGATAAATATAGGTAATAAATTGGTATATCGTTTTATTGTTGAATTTGTTTGTTGTCATCATCCTTTGAATCGGTTCGTGCTTAAACTGCGAGATCAGTGATAGGGGATGAGAGTGTCAAATAAAATATCATTATTGTTCTCGTGCGTTTTTTTGCCTATGGTCAAGTACCACTCCCAGTTTTAGCATGTAGAGAACAAGTCGGGGCATATGGCTGTGATTGCACATAGGGACCAGAAGCTGGTCAAACTGATAGAGGAGTTTGTTGCCATAAGCCAAGCAAAAGTTGCACAATCCCAGGCCCAAGAGAAAGATATCCTCATCAAAAAATGAATCCTAAAAGCAATCAGACTATTAGAAAAGGTACAACCGCCCAAAGTCAACCACCACAAAATCGAGGAACTTCAGCTAAAAATCCAGGAGCTTTAATTAGCTAATCAGATTAAAAATCAGAAAAAACAAAATAGCACCCAGCAAAAACTCAAAGAGTCTCAACCAGACCAACCCCGGATTACTGGCTTCATTATTAGAATCATCCTTTTGACGTTTTAGAAGTTGTGGCTTGAGCGGCGACTTATCCCAAAACAGGCTACATAACAATGCTGCTCAATAACCACTTTTGCTGATACCTAAAAGAAATATAACAAAATCGACACGTAGCAGAATAATAAATCTCTCATTGCGCAAAATAAAGGTAGAGAAATATTTGAACATACTCCGATTGAACTCGTATAAATTTTCGATCTTTTAGGTTCAACGCCTAAAAATGCTCCCGTCGTAATCGGTTATCAAAAAGTTTCTCATGTTTCCCATTAATATGGGAAACCAACCAAATTAAATATTTAACCTCCAACAAAATACGAGCAGATGCTGAGCGATTGAAATTAAAGAAAAATGATTCTTGCGTAGCAAGATAGAATGTTTTATACCTGTCAACATTTTCATAGAATCACCGTAAGCATCCTTCAAACCCCATCTTCCCCATCTCAAAAAAGCGTTTCATCCCTGCCTGCCGAAGGCAGGGGTGGGAAATTTTGATCTGGGGAATTAGATGGGGATTGTCGGATGGTTACGGTACTCACCAGGAATTCTCTCGGCGATTTAAGACGTTTGTACTGCGGTTGTGTGGAAAGACAAGCATTCTATTCGAGTGGACTTCCTCATGATATTGGACACGGAGTTGGATTCGATTCAAATGAATAAATTCAAATATTCAAATGGGCACAGTTTGTTTTCTATGAGAGTAATTAAAAGAAATCTGCTTATGGTGGGTAACAATTTTTTACTTGGGTAAACATAATATTTGTAAGCACTGTCAGTTAACTGAAATTTGAAAATAGTAAATGTTTAACGAAAAAATATAATTATGAAAAACCTATCTATCAAATTGAGTGGTATAATGCTTTACTTTTTTATGAGTTGTGGTTTGTCGGTATCTCCAAGAATGGCGACCGAGGTTAACTATACTAGTCAGAACAATTTAGAGAGTAGGTCTATTGGAGTACAGACCAATAACTTAAACGATGGATTCGAGTTTAACGGGATCGGTGAGCTAAAAAGGATTAATAAAGATAGTACTGAAGTCAAAATATTGAATTTCAATGCGGGCATAAAGCTTGATCCTAAAAATGAAGAACCAAGTAAAGCCACTTCCAACAAAAAAACTGAAAGCAATAAATAGTTATTAAACTGGCGCTATTGTATGTGAGCGATTCATGTGCTCACTAATTGACGGGTAGGCTGTGGGTGCGTATAGTTTTAATGCTATCGATAGCTTCGCTTTCAATGATTTTAAAATATTACTTTGTTATAAATAATAATTTAAAAAGCAAGTATTATGAAAAATTTAATTGTAATTTTCATTATATTTTTTTGCATGTGCCTGCAGAATATCTTCTCTCAAAATTCTGATGGAATTTATAGAATACCATATGCTAATGGTACGGATATCAGAGTAAGCAGAGATCATCTTACTCATAGTCCAGTCCCAAATCGGCTAGATATGGTGGGGATTAACGGTAGCGAACCATATCGGATTGTTGCAGCTCAAAGAGGAATAATTAGGTATATATCTGACGGTAATACGGTGAGATGTCCTGATGGGGGATGCCCTAATAATTATGTATGGATTGAGCATGCAAACGGAGAGTGGACAAAGTACTCGCATTTAGCAACAGGCTCAGTAACTGGTGATGCTGGTTTAGCGGTTGGTAACTTTGTAAGTATGGGTACTTTTTTAGGTTATGAATCTGATGTAGGTATAGCTTCGGGAGATCATCTTCATTTTGAAGTTGGTATTCCCAATGACCCAGCCAACCCTCTAAGTTCTTTGAGTGGTGGATTTATGAATGGTGTAAATCGTACTCCCAGGTTTTGTGAGCTAAATATTCTGGAGGCGAATCAGGAATATACAGCAACCTCGTGTGGAACAATTGGGAACCGGATTTTAGATGTAAAATGGACTGAGGGATGGACCACAGCTGAGTTTTATAGGATAAATAATGAAACCTATCTTTTTCTATTGAAGGAAAAAGGTCTCAGTAATTCCGGTAAGAATGTTCATATACACAGGATGAATAATGACGGAACGGTTGGAGATAGAATTGCTACCTATAAATGGTCTGAAGGATGGACTACCGCTAGGTTTTACAAATTGAGAGGACAAACATTTTTGTTCCTTTTAAAAGAACAAGGACTTAGTGGAGTTGGTAAGAATGTACATATTCATAGAATGAACAATGATGGAACTGTTGGAGACAGGATTGCTACTCATAAATGGTCAAGAGGCTGGACGTCAGTTGAGTTTTTCAGGGTGGGCGCTCAATCCTTTTTATTTCTGCTCAAAGAACGTGGACTAAGTAATTCTGGCAAGAATGTACATATTCATAGAATGAATAATGATGGAACTGTTGGAGACAGGATCGCTACTTATAAATGGTCAGAGGGATGGACCACTGGCAAGATTTATAAAGTGGGTGTAAAAGTTTATTTGTTTTTGTTAAAAGAAAATGGGGTAAGTGATTCAAATAAGAATGTTCACATACATAGGATGAACAATAATGGGACTGTTGGAAGTAGAGTATGCGATTATAAATGGACGGAAGGGTGGACTGTTGTTGAGCCATTTACAGCCTTCGGAAGAAATTTTTTGTTTCTCTTAAAGACAAGTACAGGGGATGTGCATCTACATAGAATAAATAACAATGGCAGCGTTGGGGAAATGTTATCTGATAAGAGATGGACTAAGGGTTGGTCCCTTTCTGAATTTTATAGATTGGGTACTGCTAGTTACTTGTTTTTATTAAAGTCAAGTTCTGGAGATGTCCATATACATAACAATGATATTTTCGATCCTTAGGCAGTAATGGTTGAGATTTGATAGATAGCTTACTAGATTGATTCTATTTAAATCGAAAAAAAACAAAAACGAAATTAATCAATATGTACACGTAAAGTGAGGTCCTGCGCCTCACCTACGTGTATACGAGACCGAATATAACACGAAAAATAAATTAACAAAAGTTACTAATCCGCTTGGATATAGTATTCAGTATGAATGATAATATTGGGCGATTAGCAGTCGTAATTAATGAAAATGATTATCCTTTATAATTAGTGTTCAATTAGAACATTAGTTCGTGCAAAAGATCATGTTTAGGTAAAAGTCTAAGCTTTTTTTATACATCCAAACTTATCGATAATTCTATTATCAGCATTTTTCCTCATGCTTGAGGCTTCTGAATAATTAAAGGAGGGTTTCCTATGATGGCACAGGAAAGTGGCAGGATATAAATACTTCGAATACCACAGCAAAAGGCTTGATGATTGGTGACTTTAATGCGAATGGAAAATCAGATGTTTTCCTGCCTTAAAAAAACAGCATGGTGCAAACATAGGTGGGATGTATAGCCCAGCTATGTTTGCAACTGTCTGTCAAGGTTAGTAGTGGGAGATCTATTTTTCCATTGTTGGTGAAGGAAGAGCTGAGTATGTTGTAGAATAAATTAAAGGATCGAGGTAACTTTTTGATCTGGGATCAAACATTACAAAGCACTAAATTTTTAACCTAAAAAACATTATGATTATGAAAAAAATTGCAGGCTTCTTTTTGGTTGTTGTGTTTTCATTTTCCAGCTGCGCATATTTACCAGCTATCATTGATGGTTTACCAGAACAATCAACAAAAACTAAGGAACAAGCTAATAAGACGAGAAGGTCGGGGGAAAGATCATGGCAAGTTTCTTACGATGGTAGTGGAAGGTGGCAAGACATAAATACATCAAGTACGACAAAAAAGGATTTGTTATTGGGTGATTTTGACGGAAATGGTAAAACGGATGTATTTGTAGGTACGAGCACTAAATGGAGGGTTTCCTATGATGGCACAGGTAGATGGCAGGATATAAATACTTCGAATACCACAGCAAAAGGTCTGATGATTGGTGACTTTAATGGAGATGGTAAAGCAGATGTATTTGTAGCAACAGGGAGTAAGTGGAGGGTTTCTTACGGAGGTAGTGATAGGTGGCAAGATATAAATACATCAAGTACGACAAAAAAGGATTTGTTATTGGGCGATTTTGACGGAAATGGTGTAACGGATGTATTTGTAGGCACGGGCACAAAATGGAGGGTTTCCTATAATGGCACAGGTAGATGGCAGGATATAAATACTTCGAATACCACAGCAAAAGACTTGATGATTGGTGACTTTAATGGAGACGGTAAATCAGATGTATTTGTAGCAACAGGGAGTAAGTGGAGGGTTTCTTATGGAGGTAGTGGAAGATGGCAAGATATAAATACATCAAGTACGACAAAAAAGGATTTGTTATTGGGCGATTTTGACGGAAATGGTAAAACGGATGTATTTGTAGCAACAGGGAGTAAGTGGAGGGTTTCCTATAATGGAACAGGTAGATGGCTGGATATAAACAGATCAAGTACCACTGCAAAAGAGTTGATGATTGGTGACTTTAATGGAAATGGAAAATCAGATATTTTCCAGCCATAAAAATCATTTTAGGGATTTGGGAATCAATATGATCCGCAAAATGACAAGGTTACTTTTCTCAAGGCAGGGCGAAATCATTGACCGTCAGATGAGAAGGTTGTTGTTATCCAAACCCCTAAATTAAAAGAATAATCATGAAAAAGCCACCCTTTTGGTAGGATCAGCAAGGTGAAAAAATACGTCTAAAAAATAAAGGACAGTCATCTTTCTGGAATCCTTAATGCGATAAGATTCGCCGTTCATGTTAAGAATAATAACGCTGTGTGTAAGTCTGTTGGTCATGTCGGCAGTAAAGACCTCATCACCAATGATGTTTGCGTACCGGTCAATCCTCTGTTAGGTAGTGCTGATGGTTGGACTTTCAACCTGCTCTCAATGACAAGTGTATTAAGGAAAAGATAACCTATGAAAATCATTGGAAAGAATAGAAAAGCATAAATCAACAAAAAAACAACATACGCGCAAGAATAAACAACATATGAGCAAACATCTATATGTATAAGTTTGCCAAATTTGCCGATAACATTCTGGTGTTGTAGATAACCTTAAAGTCTAATCTATAATGATAACTAAATGAAAAACCTCCCGATCCTCTTTTCAATTTTAGTTGGGATTCAAACCCTTAGTTTTCTTTCGGCTGTAATAACACCACATTGGGAAAATGCAGGCAATTCGACGAACTATTATGGCTTGTCAAATATGGTTGCCGAGGATGTTGGATTAGTTTCTGTAGATTCACCAAACGCTCCTTTTCCTGCAGGATTTAATCCAATCTATGTGACGTTGATTAATAACGGAACAGTCCCTTTGGAATCAGTTACGCTGAATCTCGAAATTAATGGCAATGTGGAATCCGTCATTGATTGGACTGGCAATATTTTACCGGGAGACACACAAGATTCTATATTAGTAGATTCTTTTCAATTTGATATTGATGTTTTGTATTCTTTAAAAGTATGGACTTCGAATCCGAATGGAACAAATGATTCCAATAATATCAACGATACTCTTAACGTAACTGATCTTTATGCAAGTATGGGTGGGGTGTATACGATTGGAGGCATTTCCCCTGATTTTGATAATCTATCTGATGCGATTGATGCACTGTTTCCAGGTGGTATATACGATTCAGTTGAGTTTAATATCAGAGATGGCATTTATAATGAACAAATTACTATTCCTGAAATACCAGGTACAGATTCACTGAACACCATTACTTTTCAATCTGAATCAGGTGATAGTACAGCTGTTAAGATAACATATGATAATGCATCAAATACGCAATGGTCCACCATTAAAATGGATGGAGCAGATTGGTTGAGATTTAAGCATTTATCTTTAGAAGCAAAGAATACCCCTTACGCAGTCGTTGTGGAAATTACCAATGGTGCTGAACACAATATCTTTTCAAATAATGAAATTATTGGGGAAGATGTCAACTCAGATAATACGCCCTATTCATTAATTTATTCCAATAATTCGAATGATAATTATAATCAATTTACTAATAACAATTTTTTTGAAGGATCTTATGGTCTGTACTATTATGGTGCGAGTACAAATGCTGGATTTAGAGAAACCGGGACCTTAATAAATAACAATTCTTTTGAAGGGCAATATAAGGCCGGGATAAATATATTGAGGCAGGAAGATTCGCATATTTTACACAATATTATCAGTACTAATTCTTCACATACAGCATATTACGGGATTTATTTGTCTAACAGCTACAACGATGTAAGGGTGTATGGGAATAAGATTTCAGAACAGCCATCTGGCATAGGCATTTACCTTAGTGGAATAGGAAGTACTCCGGGGTATGAGGCAATTATTGCCAATAATTTTATTCATACTTTGGACTCTTATAATGGGCAAGGAATACTAATTAATTCAAGTTCTTTCTGTAAGTTATATCATAATACTGTTAATGTTAATTGTTCACCTAACCTTACAAATACATTTGCACTTAAATTAAACAATTGCAATAATATAAATATAAAAAATAATGTCTTTAATCAGCAGGGGAGTGGTTATGTGATCAATGCCGGAAATGGAAACAATAATATTGCATCAGATTACAATAATTTTTATGGCTTAGGAGTACTATTTGGTCGTTGGGGGAATGTAGATGTAGCTACCTTTTCCGAGTGGCAAATTGCTGTCTGGACAGGATTCTAACTCCTTTAATCTTGATCCCCTTTTTATTTCGCCAAACGATTTTCCTATTGCAGAAATAGAATTAAATAACAGTGGGATACCATTACCGGAAGTTACCACTGATATTGAAGGAGATCTACGGCATCCATTAACGCCTGATATAGGAGCAGATGAATATTCTCCAACAATAACTAATGATGCCAATATAGAATCCATTATAGCTCCTAATAAATCCACGCCTTTTCCTGCGGGTGTTCAAAATGTAGGTGTAGTATTGAAAAATAGTGGAGCGGATACCCTTTTAAGTCTTGATATTATTTGGCAAGTTAATAACCTCGAACAAATTCCATTCGAATGGGAAGGAGCCTTAAAACCAGGAAAAAGAGATACGGTTACCATCGGATCCTTTTATTTTCAGGAAGAGGAGAGTGCTTCCATTATTGCTTATGGAGAAAACCCCAATAATACACCTGACAGCAATCCGCAAAATGACACCAGCAGTATTAGCAATATTTTCCCGGCTTTAAATGGCGTATACACCATTGGTGGCTCCTTACCTGATTTTCCCACCTTTAACGAAGCTATAACCGCTTTAAACAATGGAGGAGTTTTAGGGCCTGTGACGCTAAATGTTAGAAATGGTGTATACACTGAAAATTTTTCGATAAAAGAAATCGAAGGGGCCAGCAACATTAATACTTTAACCATACAGTCGGAAGAAGGAGATAGCTCTCTGGTAACCTTAAGTCATGCAGCCGCATTTAACAATGACTATATGATACAATTGGATGGTACAGATCATGTAACCATCATGCATCTAACCCTACATTCTACAGGAAATAATAAGTGTCATTTGATTGAACTGTTTAATGCCGCAGACAACAACCAAATATTAAACTGTAGGCTTAAAAGTGAAAACGTCTTTGATGAAGGCATTACAACCAATGATGCCAATCTGCTTTCCAATAATAATTTGATCGCAAACAATCTTATTGAAAAAGGTAGATATGGTATCTACCTGGATGGACAAAATACTGCAAACTTAGAATCCAATAATGTTATCGTCAATAATGACCTTGTCAATCAAAATTCCTATGGAATATATTTGTTTTTTCAAGACAAACCCATCATAGAGAACAATTCAATCGTCTCCAATGCTACCAGCTATTATGGAATTTATGCACATAGTTGTAAGAATAATGGTGTGTCAATAAAGAGCAATAATATTGTCTCTGATTTTCGGCATGGGATCTATCTATTCAATTGCGATGGGTCTGCATCAAGTCCGGGAAATGTAATCAATAACTTCGTTTTTTCCGGTGGGAGCCAAATTGCATATGGCATTTATTCGAATGATGGTGATTACGAAAATTTTTATCATAATAGCATTCACTTGACCAATACAAATGCTAACAGCAAGGCTTTTTTCAGCAATCAGGGATCGAATAAAAATATTTTAAACAATGTCATTTCAAATAGTGGTGGCGGCTTTGCGATTGATTATGATTATGAAATAGCCAGCAGTGACTTCAACTGCCTGTATGCCACAGGTCCTAATTTGGCCAGATGGGATTTAACAAACAATGCCTCATTGACTGATTGGCAACAGATATCCGGGATGGATGCCAATTCAATTTCAGTTGATCCTCTCTTTTACTCTGATGCTGATCTTCACACCTATCAGGCAGCCCTCGATAGCTCCGCTACTATCATTCAAGATGTTATTGTCGATATTGATAAGACGGTTCGAAGCACGACACATCCCGATATTGGGGCTGATGAGTTTGATCTTTTTGATCCGGATATTGGTATTGTTGGCCTACTTAGCCCTGTTGAACAATGCAGCCTGTCTTCCAATGAGCATGTCAAAATCGTCATTCAAAATTATGGAGGAATGGCACAAACGGGTTTTGATGTGGGCTTTACGATCAATAATTCCCAACCTATAATCGAAACTATAAATACACTAATCATACAACCAGGAGATACGCTTCATTATACCTTTAATACACCTTTTGATTTTTCAAATACTATAGATTACAGCATAGACGCACATCTCCTTTTACCAGGTGATTTAAATCCTGGTAATGATACATTGATTGTAGACTTAACTAATTATCCAATCCCGGATTCAGTCACCAATATGCAGCCCTTAGATAATGCTGAAAACATTATTAATCCCGTCAGTTTCTCTTGGTACCCTTCTATAGGAGCTACCCATTATGACCTTTATTTGTGGAAAGAAAGCGACCCCGTTCCAGCAACTCCCATAGCTTACAATCTTACTCAAATAACCTATTTGCATTACATTTTCCCCATGAACTACGGCACAACCTATAAATGGCAAGTTGTTGCAAAAAACGAGTACTGTGAAACACCTAGCGCCATCCTTTCTTTTACTACTCAAAACTTGCCTGATCTAGTAGTAGATAACATAATACTTCCAAGTGCCCCATCTTCAGGTCAGGAAATAGAGATTAACTGGGAAGTTCATAATAATGGTTCTGGAAGTACCAATATGGATACTTGGTATGATTACATTTATATTTCTCCTGCCGCAACTTTTCAGGAGTTTAGCTCTACCTATCTTGGAGGGTTTCCGAATTTAACGGCATTAGATAGTAATGAAAGTTATGTCCAAACTCAAAATGTAACCCTTCCTGACAACATATCTGGTGAAAATTATATTTTTATCGTAACAGATAAAAATAATAATTCAGTACTCGAATCTGATGAAGCTAATAATGTTTCTTCCGCGGCACCAATCAATATAACTTTAACGCCTCCCCCTGATCTTAAAGTAATCAATCTGATCTCACCTAACAACACATTTTCTAATACTACTATTAGCGTGTCTTGGGAGGTGAAAAACGAAGGAACTGGTAACGTACCCCCAGGTACTCATGTTGATCGAGTTTATTTAAGTACAGAAGAGGACTTTAATCCAAGCACAGCTATTTTGTACAAAGAAGTAATGTCTGATGGATTCCTTTTTCCAGACTCTTCTTATACAAACTCAACCAGTATATTTATACCTCAACCGATCTTTGGAACATATTATATTCACGTCGTTTTAGACTTTGATGACGATGTGTTTGAATATACAAATGAAGATAACAACATCTCTTTGGGCAATCCGATTAATATTATCCTATCGCCAC
>CBDCTQ010000041.1:0-8492 GCA_965222105.1 Saprospiraceae bacterium
TCGGTAGAATGGGAGCCCGGCGACTGGGAAGTTGTTGGCGACAACCACGAAGCCCAGCGAAGCCCCGATCTCTCAGCCATCGTTCAGGAAATCGTAGACAGGACTGGCTATGACGAAGAAAGTGCCCTGGCCTTCATCGTCTGTGGATTCGGTAAACGAACCGCTATTGCTTACGACCTCAATCCGGACCAAGCTGCTGAGCTTTACGTCAAGTACGAAGGCCCAACATTTGGTACACCCGAAGTTGAGGACAACTGCGATGATAATGTGACACTGACCTATGTCGATACCGAAGACAATGACGACGGTTGTGCCGGCAGCATTACCCGTACGTGGACCGCTACCGACGAGTGTGGCAATGTTTCGACGGCTTCTCAAACCATCAACTTCTACGACAATGCGCCTCCGGTATTCACTTATGTACCACCGCACGTCAATGTTGGTTGTGACAATGTCAGCTTCCCGCCGACCTTCGGTACACCTGAAGTATATGACAACTGTGATGATGTGACCCTGACTTACACCGACTACTTTGTGACCGGTGATGAGGACAGCTGTGACGATGATGAGAACTGGGATTACCGACGCGAGTGGACGGCAACCGATGGTTGTGGCAACACGACTACCGCCGTACAACGCTACAACGTCAAGGAGAGCTTCGAACTGTTCGGCGTCATTGCCACGGAAGAACAAGAAACGGTAGAAGATGTGGTAGTTACACTTGAAGGTGGTGGTGGAATGGCTCAGGTAAGTACGACTCTTGCAGATGGTATTTATGGTTTCAACGATGTACCACTTGGTCAAAACTACGTGATCACACCGTATCTGAACGAAGATCCACTCAACGGCGTCAGTACTTACGACATTGTCAAGATGGCCAAGCACATTTTGGAACTCGAACTGTTGAATTCTCCTTACAAAATGGTCGCTGCTGACATTAACCAGTCTGGAACCATCACGACTTTGGATATGGTCGAGTTGCGTAAGCTTATCCTGTTCATCGACGATGAATTCCAGAATAATACGAGCTGGCGATTTGTCGAGTCTGTCTTTGTATTCCCCGAGCCTACCAACCCGTTCCTTACTTCGTTCCCTGAAATGGTGAACATCAACGGATTGACGTCAGGTGAGCAACACGACTTCGTAGGCATCAAGATCGGTGACCTGAACGGAAGCGCACAGGCCAATGGACTGGTATCTGCCGATGACCGAACCTTTGTCGGTGACCTGGTATTCACTACGAATGATATTGAGATGCAAGCCGGTGAGACCTATGAGGTCAGCTTCCGCGCTGAAAACTTCAATTCCATTTACGGTTACCAGTACAGCTTAGGCTTTGATCCATCAGCGGTTGAGTTTGCCGGATTGACCACCAACGAACAAGTCAACATCAGCGAAGGCAACTTCGGATTGGCCTTGTTGGATGAAGGATTCATCACTACCAGTTGGAATGATCAGGCTGCTCAGTCGATCGACAAGGACACTGAGATGTTTACCATTTCGTTTACCGCCAAGGCGAACGTCGCATTGAGTCAGGTATTACACGTAAGTTCCCGCTACACGGTTGCGGAAGCCTACAACGTCGATATGGACTTGCTGGATGTTGCGTTCCGATTCGATACGAACGACGACGAGGTTATAGCAAAAGATTTCCGGTTGTATCAAAATACACCCAATCCTTTCCATCAGGAAACGATGATCGGATTTGATCTGCCGGAAGCTACTACCGCTACGCTTCGCATACTGGACGCTTCGGGTAAGATGCTCCAGGAGATCGAAGGCGATTACGCCAAAGGTTTCAACAGCGTATCGATAACGAATGAAGGATTGCCATCTGGTCTGTTGTACTACCAATTGGTGACGCCTTCTAATACCGCTACCCGTAAGATGATACGTAATTAGTAAAGCGTTTTTTGAATTAATAAGAAAAGCCGGTCAACCTTTTGGTTGGCCGGCTTTTATGGTTTGGAGAGATGCTTCGGGGTACGCGCCGGGGCTATACTGTCTGAACCGGGATGGTTGGGATTGGCGGGGTTCTATGCTTAAATGCTGATTTTCTTCCAAAGCAGTTCCAGGTTGTTGGTGGCAGACCCTCCGAATCACATGGTCATTCACTCCAGACGTTATAACTTTAAACAAGGCCTTGAAAAATTGCCGGATGCCTAGCATCAATAGGAGCATCGCTACGCGCTGCACATTCTCCACGGTGTTGACGTTTTTACCAAGGGAATCCGTCCCTACAGGCCGGAATACCTGCCCGTCAGGACGGGCCTGCCAACCGAGAGGGGCCACCCATAAAGATTGTCCTGATCACTATCGGGATCGTTCGGGAACGAATACCCTTGGTAATCCACATGAATGTCGAGAGGATTGCAGCGAAGAGCGATGCTCCCCTTATTCTAATATCTGAAAGATATCGGCTGTTCAAAATTTGACCAGAGCCTGTCGAAGGTTCGAAAAAATAGTAACGTCCAGTTAAAATGCATCCATTTTTTAGAATTTAGGGCAAACCGTTTTGATCCTTGTTTGGGCGGGATGTATGTAGATTGCCGACAGTTCAAATGCGCCGCGGGAGTTGTTGGCGGCGCGGAGGGTAGATGTGGTGATGTCGTAGCTGAGGCCGAAGTTTACCCGGTTCAATTCCAGGATGAGGGCGACGGTAATGGCGTCCATGGAAAGGCCGCTGCCGGTATCGGTTACTTTTCTGACCAGATGTGGCCAGGCGCCTGCCCGGATGGCTACTTCGTTCCAGTCGTGGTTGGTGTAGCGGAAGTTGGCGCCTACTCTGGTGGAGAAATGAGGCCCCTGACTCATGACGGCAATGGCAGGAAGCATGCTCAACTGAGAGGAGAAGGGGATTTCTCCGCCCAGGTGGCCGACCCATCGGACGTAGAGATTTTCGGTAGCGCCATCGAAAAAGCTAATATCAGGAGAGTTGAGGTGGTTGGCGGCTATGCCTGCCCAAATACTGGCATCTTTGTCGAAAACGGCGTACCACATTAAGCCGGCATTGAAGTCGAGGTAGAGGTCGGTGTTGGCGGATTCGCCGGAAATACCGGGTTCGTTGCTGTTGATGTTGGTGTTGGGTGCCAGGGCAGAGCCATCAAATTGGGTACTGAACCAGAACTGATTCCAATCAACACTGTGCTGACCTACTCCGAATTGGGCCCCCGCTATGAGATATTGGGAGGTCGAACGATAGCCGCCTCCCGCCATTTGTTTGATGTAGGAAAGGCTGAGATGCCCGCGGTTGGTGAGAAAGTTTCCATTTCCTACTTCGTCGCGTAAAGCACTCAATCCGAAGGCCATAAAATCGTTGCCTGCGATCCGGTAGCGGGCGTCAAAACCAGCTGCAATGGTTCGGAAAGGTACATTTTTTAATATGCTCGACCATTGATCGCGGTAGTTGGCATTGACACGCCATCGCCCTTCAAATATACCGGTCATGGCCGGATTGAGTTGGAGCGGCGCCATGTAAAATTGCGCAAGATGAGGATCCTGCCCATTGGCCTCCTGGGTGAAGATGCCGAATATCGCTGCGAAAATTAATACGTATAGGTTGATGTATTTCATATTTTGTTGTTTGCTTGCCGTAAAGGCGAAGCGACACGTGCAGTGAACGGCGATAGTCCTTCACTGGCGTAGTCCTTTACGGTTGTTTATTTTGAGCAAAGCATATCTAAATTACCAAACAAAAATAGAAGAATTGTCCGGTATGTTCGATTATGTCTGAAAATTGTCTTTTTACGGTAGTTATGAAAGGTATTGGCAGGTGTGGTCAATTCTTTATAATTTACGGCCTTTTTAGGTGAAATGCCATTAGAGCATGTCCAAATTTGAACAAACTCTGGTAGTTCTCTTGAAAACCCGATAAATAGTACCCAAAGAAATGAGCTATATTATATGCTTCCTGATATTGACCTGGTTTGGAATCGTTGTGCTGCTTTGGTCTGTTCAGGAAAGGTTTATATTTTTCCCTACCAAACTGAGCCCCGATTACCAATTTTCTCAATTTGAAGGTGCCGAGGAGGTGTTTTTACCTGTTTCCGACAGGGTGACCTTACACGGACTGTTTTTTAAGGTGGGAGCCCCCACAGGAGCCATTTTATATTTTCATGGCAATAGTGAGGGCCTGGAATCATGGGGGTATGCGGCCGCCCCTCTTACCGATCTTGGATATGAGGTGTTGATGCCAGATTATCGCGGCTTCGGCAAAAGTGGCGGCAGGCCCGATAAAGGAGTTTTGCACGAAGATGCCGATCTGTGGTATGCCTATCTGCTAAAATTGTATTCTCCTAAAGATATTGTGCTTTATGGGCGTTCGTTGGGTACGGGGATCGCCTGTTCTTTAGCTACCCGCCAGCCGGCCAGACAGTTGATTCTGGAGACGCCCTATTTGAGTATATTATCGATCGCAAAATCCCGGATGCCTTTTATGCCGGTTTATTGGTTGTTGAAATATCATATGCGTAACGACTTGAATATCAAAAATATAAAATGTCCGGTTCATTTATTTCACGGTACGGCGGATGAAGTTATTCCGTATCATCAGGCGTTTGAACTGGCGGAGATACAGGGAGATCCCGAAGTTTTGACGACTATTGAGGGTGGGATGCATGGCAATTTGTTGGATTTTGCCTTGTTTCGGAAGCGGTTGCGGGGGTTGCTGAGTTCCTGATACGGCGGGCCATAGGTCCGCTACATTTGGCCATAGATAGCGCACCTACGGAGCGCGCTTTTAGCAGCTTTGATTTTTTAGGCGATTGCCATAAGAGAATTGCGGAGCTCTTAGGATAATAGTCGATTTAGAACGATATTTGCATGACTGTGCAATTGGTTGCCGACAATCCGCTGGTTTACAATTTTAAATTCCATTGAAGAAAGACATTCCACAATATAGAGTAGAAGACCTGGCTATTGCGGTCGTTCCCAACGAAGAGGACGAAACGATGTGGGATTCTTTTATCCTCAACCTCAAGGAGGAACCCATCAAAAGCGTTTTGATCAATTCGAGGGGCTATGGAGAGATCGACGGCGAACGCATTCAAACCTCTATACTCCGGCATTTTTTTGAACAGTTGGGGCCGCTGGCTGTCGCCAAAATCGAGCCTATTCCTCAAAACCTGTTTAAGCTGACCAATGAGTACTGGGTCAGCTTTCAATACGACGGTTATATGTACGATAAAAAGTATGTGTTTGTCCGAGGCAGCATCGACAAGGCCAATTTTACTACCATCCCATTCCTCAATAAAAAGGGGGTGATGATCCGATAATATCCTTCTTTTTCTTTGGCTACTTCCTACATCAACTTTAACGGTACCCTTTTTCCCGCTGACCAACCAGTATTGGATGCCTCCAACAGGGCCTTCCGATATGGCGATGGTCTGTTTGAGTCGTTGCGGGTGATCAGAGGACGTATTCCCTTTGCAGAAAATCATTTTGAACGGCTATGTCGGGGGTGCAACTTGCTGGGAATCGATATTCCCGATCATTTTGACCGGTCTTTTTTCCGGAAGGAGATCCTGCGCATTGCGCCCCAACATCAGTCTTACAGGGTTCGGTTTTCCGTTTGGCGGAAAGGAGGCGGGCTGTATGCACCCATCGATCATGGCCTGGACTACTTGATCGAAACGCATGTTCTCCAACAGGATGCTTACAATTGGCCGGAACGGGGCCTGGATATGGGGCTGTTTGAGGAGGTGCGTCTGGTGCCCGGTCCGCTTTCGACCCTGAAGTCGTTGAACGCCTTACCCTATGTGCTTGCCGCCAATTACAGCGTTGAAACGGGATACGACGAGGTGTTTGTTGTCAACCAGGCGGGGCGGATAGCCGAGGCGGGGAGCAGTAATGTGTTTGTTTGGGATGGAAGGGTTCTTTACACGCCGCCACTGACGGAAGGATGTATCGAAGGAGTAGTGAGAGGGGTGGTTTTGGCACATGCCAGTGATTTTGATTTTGAGGTGGTGGAGCAGGTGGTGACCGTGGAGCAGGTGGTGAACGCAGAGGCTGTTTTGCTGACAAACAGTGTTGCTGGAGTGCGGTGGGTGGGGGCTTTTTTGGATAGGAGGTTTGAGGCGGGAGAGGCAGAGGTGGTGGGGCGGAAGGTGATGGGGTGGTTGGGTGAGGGGTAGATACATCGCGCTGCGCACGATGGTGGTGCGGTATTAGGGATGTAGAAAAGGGTGCATCGCTTGTGACGATGCACCCTTTTGTAAGTATATTGTTTGGAGAAGGAAGACTATTGTTGGTCTTCGTTTGTTTTTACTTTTCGTTTCACTTTGCTGACCTTTTCTTTGTGGGTTTTTAGTTTTTTCTCAGCTTTAGCGATTTTGGTTCTTTCTGTGCGGTATTCTTCATCGGTGATCTCTTTGTTCTTTCGTTTTTTCTCCAATTTTTCTTTGGCTTTGCCGATCCTTTCTTCGGCGGTCATTGCTGTTCTTTCTCCTTTAGCGACCTTGGATTTGGCTTCTTTGCGCTTAGCGGCATTTTTGCTGCGAGCTGCTTCGGCGCGTGCCTGTCCGAATTCTCTGCCGGATAGTTCGCCTTTGTTTTTACCGTAGGCATTTCCTTTGCCTTTGTTTGTCTTTACTTTTTTGGCTTTGTGGGCCTTGTCGTGGTCATGGCCATCATGGTCGTGGCCTTTGTGGTGTTCGTGAGAGTCGTGATCGTGGGATTTGTGTTTTTTACTGTGTTCTGATTTGTCGGCATCGTGGTGGTGGCCGTCGTTGCCTTTGTGTTTGCCTTTTTTCTGAGCTTCTTTCAATTTGTCTCTTTTTAGTACTTTTCGCTCGGTTTTTTCGACTTTGTTGGCGGCTTTTTCTTTGTTTTTATTAACCTTGCCCTTGTTTTTTTGGACGGCTTTATTTTTTTCTTTTACTACTTTTTCCTTTTTATGATCTTTAACCCGTTCCTGGGCGTTGGTGTTGACTGCGAAACAACCAACCAGTGCCAGCAGAAGAAGGAGGGATAGTCGATTTTTTAATTTGTTTTTCATGACAAAAATGTTTTGATGAAGAAATAAATCACTTATTAGACGGCCTGAAAGATTAATCGTAATCCAGGTCTTCGAGGGCGGCCTCGAGTTCGGCTTCAGACTGGTCGATTTCGCGGATGGCGTTTTCCAGGTCTTCGTTGACTGAATCCAGTTGAGTGATTTCTTTAACCAGTTGATTATCAGGGACTTGTTTGGACGTTTCGCTCTTGCAGGAGAGCAATATCCCGACAGATAGTAAGAGTAAAAACAGCAGATTTTTCATGTTGTTAATGATGCGTTAAAAAATGGCCATTTGCAAAAATGACAGATTATTTAAGAGATTAAACGATAAAAATGTTGACTTATGATGTGTGGAAAAGGGACTATTGCCCCTTTCAAAAGAAAAAACCCGATCTGCGTAGACGAGACCGGGTTATGTGATTCTACATAGTATGTTAGGATATTTTGTATCGGATGCTATAATAGGGTAATGCTCGTATTTACCTCGTACCTGATTTGTGATTTTTCCGTAATATCTCAAATCAAATTTCTGAAGACCAACATTTGATCGCACCGACATATTCCATTCAACCCTAATGCAATTCCGGTGCCAGTTCAGATGGACGATATTGAAGAGGCAGGATGAATTGACCAAAAACGCTTCAATATTGGGCGAAAGCCAGCCAAAAAAGAATCTTAAATTTTTGGGGGTTGTAAACGATTTTTCAGATAATTGTGTGAGTTTCGTACCTGGCCCGGTTATCGTTAAAATTCCGGTCTTCATCAGCGACAAACATACTTCGATTTGACCACCAACGATCAGGAAATCAACTTACTTCGCAGCGACCCCCACGCTTTGATGACCCTTTACCAACCGCTCATCACGGCAGTGGTCAACGGGTTTATTCGTAGAGGATATTTCGCTTATGCCGATAAGATGGATTTGGTGCAAACCATTAATACCCAATTGCTGGAGAAAAAACTGGACCGCATCCGCACTCATTTCAACGGCTCTGTGTACCTACGCACTTATTTCTCGAAAGTGGTATACAACACTTGCCTGGAGCTGACCCGGAAACAAAAAAGACAACCCCTTGTCGGCGGGGAGGAATTACTCCTTTTCCAACAGGAAACGGCGCTTAACCCCGAACAGCAACTGGCCATCAAAGACGAACTTTTTCGTTTGGAAGCCCTTTTGAAAGGCTTGCACAAAAAACGTCAAAAAACCCTGCTTTGCCTGAAGCTGTACGCCAGAAAAAAGTTGTCGAAAATCGATTTCGCTGACTATTCCCATATTCAGGTGACGGAGAATGTCGTGAATTTTATGAAGGCCTTCTGCACACATTATGACGAGCTCACCGACAAAGAAGTTTACGCCATTGCTGTAAAGCTGTTTAATCAGGCAGAAAATAAAAACAACAGCACCGACTCCCTACGCAAATGGGTGACCAGCATTGTCGACCGTTTTATTCAACTGCTCAATGGGGATCCCCCTGTTTATGGCTATGACCGCGATACT
>CBDCTQ010000042.1:0-162620 GCA_965222105.1 Saprospiraceae bacterium
AGCAGGTCAACCGCTTTCGCATCAAGGAGGTTTGGTTTTTCGACGAAGCCACCTCTACCCTGCGGGTGCGCATCCTGGGCATCGCTCCCCTGATGGACGAGTTGGACGATTTCGGCAACTTCCGCCACGAAAAACCCCTGTTTTGGGCCTATTTCCCGGAGCTGCGGCAGTACCTCGCCACCGAAGAAGTGTACACCGTAGGCAACGATGCGGCCCTCAACACCTGGGACGATCTCTTCGAAATGCGCTTTTTCTCCAGCTACATCTACAAAGAATCCAACGTACTCGACAACCGCCTCAAAGACATCACCAGCGGCCTGGATATCCTGCTGGAAGCCGATAAAATCAAACAGGAAATCTTCAACTACGAACACGATCTCTGGTCGTATTAAATTATTCGAGAGTGTGACAAATCTACCTGGCGGTAGACAGGCCTGTCCCGCCGAAGGGTGGGAATCGCTGCGATCATAACCACAAACCTGCCTGACGGCAGTCAGGGACACGGAGACACAAAGTTTCACAGAGAAAATCTCCGTGTAACTTTGTGTCTTGGAGCCTTTGTGGCGAGAGACTCCGCTAATCTGCTGTCAGCAGGTATGTCACGCACTTAAATTATTCTTTTCAAACCTCCAAAAAAATGTACATTTGCACCACCGTTACCAAAAGGGTGGGCTGGCGTCTTATGAGGCCAGCAAGAAGTAGGTAGCTGGTGTAAATGTACCATATGGATATATTGTTCTACATCGGCATGTTTGTCGTTTCGTTGGGTGTATTGCTCAAAGCCTCCGATTGGTTTATCGACTCGGCCGAAGAAATAGGATTGTCGTTGGGCATCTCGCCGTTCATCATTGGCGTGACCATTATTGCCTTTGGCACCTCTCTGCCCGAACTCGCTACCTCTGTTGCCAGTGTTTTTTCGGGCGATTCTGAAATCGTAATAGGCAATGTCGTCGGTTCCAACATTACCAACATCGCCCTGGTGCTGGGGCTGGTGGCATTTGCTGCCAAGGAGATCCGGCTCGACTACAACATCTGGCATATCGACATGCCCTACCTCTGGGGGTCGGCTTTCCTGCTTTGGCTGGCGGTGAGCGACCTGAGCATGTCGATCTTTGAGGCGGTATTATTTATAGTGGGGATCGTAGTCTTTCTATCGTATTCTTTTAAAAACGACGAATCGGAAGAAGAACAGGAAAAAACGAGTGCCAGTGGCAGAGCCTGGCTCCTCCTGTTGGTAGGAGGGGTATTGGTTTGGCTGGGTGCCGACTACACCATTGAGGCCATCAGACATCTTTCGGCCAGGGCGGGTGTCGATCCCGACCTCATCGCATTGACAGCCGTAGCCCTGGGTACCTCCCTGCCCGAGATCATCGTCAGCATGAATGCTGCCAGAAAAGGAAAAACCAGTATCGCCGTGGGCAATGTACTGGGTTCTAATATATTCAACACTTATGTCGTCATGGGCGTCTCCCGGCTCTTTGGCGACCTCAGCATTCCCCCCGACACCCTTAGTTTCAGCATGCCCATCATGTTGGTAATGACCGTGCTGTTCGGTCTGGTATCCAACAATAAGAAAATCACTCGCTGGGAAGGGCTGATGTTGTTGCTGTTTTATATCTACTTCCTGGGAGAAGCCATTCGAAAAGTACTTTAAGCCCCTCTCTCTGTATGTCGACCGGTCCCTAATAGCGCCCATCCGGTATTTTTTGCTAAATTTTAATATAGAGTTTACATAAAGTACGAAGTTTTTTCCCTACTTTTGGAACGTAAAGTGAAATGACCCTCACTCACCTTTTCCAACTATAATATAACCTCATCCATTGGCGAACAATTATTGCTGTTGCATTATTGCAATCAGGAGGGTATTCGTTTGCCGAAAATAGGATGAATATGGAAAATTGCAGTACCCTTTTTCTCAAAAGACCTTTTCAAAGTGATCCCATGTTACGTACAAGATTTTGCCGCTTGCATCTGCGAGGGGGCATCTATTATTATAACACTGTTTACACAAAACTATTTCGCTATTTCTTTAACCTTAGACACAGATGATGGACATCCATTTGTGAACTCAAATTAAATTGTTATGAAAAAAAAAGTTTTACTTTTGGTTTTTTCATTCTTGTTGATTACTGGACTTAGTGCTCAAGTGGTCATCAATGAATTGATGCATAATCCTATAGGAAATGATGGCGGAAATATGGCCGGAGAATGGATAGAGCTTTATTGTAATGGGACGACCGACTGTGATATCAGTTGTTTTGTAATTACAGATGGTGATTGGACCATTCAAATTCCTTCTGGGACTGTTATTGCAGCAGGTGACTATTTTGTAATAGGTAATGGCACTTATGCAACTCCTCCCGTCGATTTAAATGTCGAAACATGCGGCTGTACCACTGGTTCTTCTCTTATGGAATTGACAAATGGAGGTGAATTTGTAGGGATATATGATCAAAATGCAGCCTTCTTGGATGGCGTAGAGTTTGGGAGCCCGAGTGACGGAAATTTACCTGAAAATGAAGCGGACCAAATTTCAAATGGAGTTGGGGCATGTAATGAGGTTACAGTAGATATTAGTGGTTCCTCCTCATTATATTCAGAGGTGGCGGCTGGTGGTACAAATGGGACTGGAGTTGAGCGAGTTTCCGATGGTGTGGGAGCCTGGGCAGAAGTAAGCGAAGCTAATTCAACTCCCGGTTCTTCAAATGATGTGCCTGTGCCAGTTGAGCTTCTATCTTTTATAGCCAAACTTAACAAGTACAATACCTCTCTATCCTGGACCACCGCCTCCGAAGAAAACAACTCCCACTTCGACATCCAGCATTCCACCGACGGACGCAACTTCACCACCCTTGGCAAAGTAACCGGCCTGGGCACCACCTCCCAAACCCAACACTACAACTACGTCCACCACCACCCCGCCAACGGCAAAAACTATTACCGCCTCCGCCAGGTCGACTTCGACGGCGCTTTTGAATACAGCCCCACAGAGGTAGTGACGCTGACGCACGACTGGAAAGTGCAACTCCAACCCACCCTCGCCAACGACCGGGTCACCCTTCTGTTCAACGAATCCGTTCAGGCGGCTGAAGTGGTTCAGTTGTTCGATGTTGCGGGCCGCCAGGTATACGCCACTCAGATCGATCCCGGCACCGACCAATTAGATGTGGCAGTGGGTGACCTCGAAAAGGGCATGTACTTCGTCCGGCTTTCGCTAAATGGAGAGGCGCATTGCTTGAAATTTGTGAGGAGGTAGGTGTACGGTACACGGTACACGGTGTACGGTACACGGTACACGGTGCATGGTAGATTCACGGATCATCGCCAACCTGAAATACAAAACCAACACAGAGCTCCGTTGTCCTTGCTTTAGGGCAATGGGGCTTTTCTTTGTGGGGTGGTTAAGAAAATAGCCCAAAAATCGCATCATTGCCGAAAATACCGTATCTTAATCGGCAAAACGGAATCTATGAAGTCTATAGCCTTGTTGATGACCTTGCTGTTTTGCAGCTTTCCGCTTTCGCAAAACCTCCTGAAAGACCGCCCCGACCTTACCTTCGGCCTCATCGCCCACTACTCTTTCAACTACTGCGACGCCCGCGACGAGAGCGGCAACGGTTCCGACGGCATCCTCCACGGGCATACCTCCTGCTGGTGTGGCATCGAAGACGACGGGCTGCTGCTGAACGGCAAGCAGGACTTTGTCGAATTCCCCGGCCTCGTCAACCAGGCCTTCAACACCACCGACTTCACCATCAGCTTCTACATCAAACCCGAACAATACTCCATCTTCGAGCAAAGCCTGTTTTCCAAAAGGGAAAACTGCGACAGCACCCATATGCTCGACATCCGCATCGACACCAACCGCAAATCCGTAACCACCGAGGTTTTTGAAAACAACAAAAAATACTACCCCGGCATCTCTCCCGACTTTAAAAGCAATGGATGGATCCATTTTGCGGTCGTCCGGCATGGCACCTACGCCCACACCTACATCAACGGGCTGCCCCAGCGCGAAGGCCGACGCTGCAGCGGGGTCGACATCTCCAACGATGCCACCTTCTCCTTTGCCAACAGCCCCTGCATCCTCACCGGAAGGGTAAAACGGTTCAAAGGCGTCCTGGACGAATTGAGGGTCTACGAAAGAGCCCTGACCGAAGAAGAAGTACTCCTGCTCTACCTCGAATACCCCATCGAAAATGCCAACTCGGATTGTTACTCCTAACAAGAGTTACCCAACCGTGAGCAGACAGCCCGAATACCAGACATAAGCCATACTGACCAGGGCAACCACATTCGACAACAAGCCAAACAATTTCATCTGCCCAACGGTATACGTATTGGTTTTGTAAATCAAAAAAAGATCCAACAACAACCACAGCAAGCCCAGGGCCAAGATACCGGCAAGATAAGCACTTATTTTTGTATTCCTTACCCCGAAACGGGAACCAATAAGGCGAGGATTTTATCGTAGAGGTCGTGTGGCTGAAACGGCTTGGTAAGATAGTCATGGATACCGACTTCCCGGCAGCGGTCTTCCTCCTGGTTGGAACCGTGGGCCGTCAGGGCGATGATCGGCACCTTTGCCTGATCCAGTATTTTGCGGGCAGCTTCCAATCCACCCATCACCGGCATTTGCAGGTCCATCAGGATGAGGTCGTAGCCGTGTTCGCGGAATTTTTCCACCGCTACCAGGCCGTTTTCCGCAATGTCGACACTGATCTTGTCCGACCAGGTGGTCAACACTTTTTTAGTGGCGATCTGATTGAGGAAATGGTCTTCCACCAACAGTATTTTTACGGGAATATCCGGCAGGTTGGTACCATCGGATTGTTTTGGTTGTACCGACTCGACGGGCAGCTGGATGTCGTACTGGATTCCGTCGTTGTTGGTAATTTGTATCTGACCACCGAGGAGTTTGATCAGCTTCAGGGCGATGGCCAGCCCCAGTTGGTTATTGTCTTTGGCGGGTTGTTCGTCGGGCGAAAGGTAGTGCAGCAATTTATCCGATTCCAACAAATCATTTACAGCTTTGGTGCCGGGCCATTGTCCCTTATCGGAAATCGCAATATGGAGCATCCCGGCAGCGTCTTGTTGGGAGGAATAGGAAATGTCTATGTTCAGTTGGCGGTCTTCGCTGGTTTTTGCTGTTTCGGGCAGAATGTATTCCACGATGTTGTAAAAAAGTTGGGTGATCTTGCCGGCATCGCTGACCAATAGCTCAGGCAGTTCAGTTGACCAGTCAAAACTAAGATTCATCTGAATATTATCCGCTTTGATTTGGAACACTTTTTTGATGCTCTTCAAAAGATCTCTGATCTTGAAAGAGGATTTATCAATTTTCAACTTATCGGAAGTCAGCATAGAAAAATTAAGCATATTGTTGACCATGATCGACAGATCGTCAACTGATACCTTCAACCCGTCGAGGTATTCTTTTTGCTGACTGTTGACGGGAGTTTTATCCAAAAGAAAAAGCAAATTGACGATAGACGACATGGGCGTTCGTATATGGAATCCCATATCGGCCAGGGCATCTTCGCGAAAACGGGAAGTATTGCTCGACAGCTTTTTTTCCAGTATCAATTGCTCTGACAACTTTCTTTCGGTCACATCCTGTATGGCTCCCACCAGCAGGATCTTATTGAGTATCTTTTCGTGATACACCTTGGCCTGCACATCGATGTGTTTCACTTTGTGTTGTTCTGATACGATCCGGTGGCTGAGTTGGTGTAGTTGACTGTCCTTGGTGGCGTCCTCAAAAAACTGCTCTACCTGTGCGCGGTCTTCTGCGTGTACGTGGTTGATGTAGTCCGAAAGGGTGGGGGAGAAGCTGTTGGGGGCCTGGTCAAAGATGCGAAACACCTCGTTGGTCCAGGTCATTTCGTTCGATACGATATCCATTTCCCAACTGCCGAATCGGGCCATTTCCTGGGCCTCCATAAAGCGGCGTTCGCTGATGGCCAGGTTGCGGGCTGCCTCTTCCAGTTTGAGCTGGGATTTGAAACGTTGAAGCGAATACCGGATAGACCGCCCCAACAATTTGCTGTCGAACTGCCCCTTGACGAGAAAATCCTGCGCGCCGGCCTTGATGGCTTGGTTGCCTACTATTTCGTTGTTCATCCCGGTGAGCACGATGACCGGCAGGTTCGGAATACGACTTAAAAACTTGGAGAGGGTTTTGAAGCCGCTACTGTCCGGAAGGGAAAGGTCCAGCAGCACAATGTCGACCGGTTTATCCGTTGCTGTTTCAACGGCTTCAAATAGAGTATCGGAGCGATAAAGATCGTATTTGATGGAGGCTTCCGACAGGCGGTGTTCCAGCAGTTTGTAGTCGGCCTCATTGTCTTCTACCAACAATATGTTTACTTTGTTCAAGGCACTCATGTGTGTTGTGTGGTTTATAGGTGTTTACTAGTTGGGTTCTTTGAACAGCTATGGGTCAGGGCTGATTCCATAAAACAGCAGTTTGCAACCAAAACCGGTCAATGTGTTTAATGATCTCAAAAAAGCGATCAAAATCTACCGGTTTGTTGATGAATCCATTGACGTGGAGATTGTAGCTGCTGACTATGTCTGCCTCAGCAATAGAAGTAGTCAGTACGATAACCGGTATGCGCTTCAGCACCGGATCGGCTTTTATTTCCAGCAAGAGTTCTTTGCCACTTTTTTTTGGTAAATTCAAATCCAACAAGATGAGTTGGGGCGTTGCCGCCGATTGATAGGGTGCTTCTTTTTTTAGAAATTTACTCGCCTCGGCCCCATCCATCACCACCTTTAGGTCTACCTGCGAATGGCATTCCTTGAAGGCCTCTTTGGTGAGGCGAACATCGCCTGGATTATCTTCTACCAACAATATACTTACGGAGTTGGGGCCCATAATCTGTGATTTATTATTTCGATGTCTTGGCGGTTATTTTTGCGTGTGCCTTTTGTGATATACTAGTTATATACGAAGATATATATTTAAAGGTTTCCAAAGGCCGCAGACTGCCTGCGGTTTCGCCAAATTCGGTAATCATCCTAATTCCCATTCCTGCGAGCTGCAAGTTATTAAAAATATGCAAAATATATATCGGCATTGGCTTCTTTAACACCATCAACTGATTATCTTTGACTCCGTTTTTTTCAACCTTTCACCGGTCCAACCTCACCATATGCAACACTTCGATCAATTGCGACAACGGTTTCACTCCTATCTCCAATCCGTTTCATTCAACAAGGAGCCCCGCGCACTCTACCGCCCGGTAAAATACATCATGAACCTGGGGGGTAAGCACGTTCGCCCCGTTCTCCTGCTAATGGCACACAACCTTTTCGACGACCGTCTCGACAAAGCTTTACCACCGGCCCTGGCCATTGAAATGTTCCACAACTTCAGCCTTTTGCACGACGACATCATGGACCAGGCACAGGTCCGGCGGGGAAAACCGGCTGCGCACATTCAATTTGGAACCAACACTGCCATCCTTGCCGGCGACGTCATGCTCATCTATGTTTACGATTTTCTAACACGCTCTGTTCCGCCACCCAATCTCTCCAATGTATTGGCGATATTCAACCGGATGGCCATCGAAGTATGCGAAGGCCAACAAATGGATATGGACTTTGAGTCGTTCCCCTCCGTTTCAATCGATGAATACCTGGAAATGATCACCCTCAAAACCGCTGTCCTAATAGGCAGTGCCCTGCAAATAGGGGCCATCCTCGGAGGAGCAACCTCTGAAGATGCCCGGCAGCTCTACCTTTTTGGTAAAAATATGGGAATAGCCTTCCAAATTCAGGACGATCTGCTCGATGCCTTTGGTGATCCCGCCCTTTTCGGCAAAAAAATCGGTGGTGACATCGTTCAAAACAAAAAAACCTACCTCTACCTCAAAGCCCGGCAAAACGCCAATCCCGACCAATTGCAATTGCTTCACACCTATTATACGCAGGAAAATAGCGATGAAAGCGCTAAAATAAAGGCAGTTACACAGCTTTTTCTTCAACTGGGGGTTGACCGGTCCGCCGAACAACTCAAAGATAAATATCAGCAAACGGCTCTCCAACACCTCGAAAAGGTCCAATGTCCTGCCTCCCAAAAACAACCACTCCTTGAACTTGCTGACGAATTACTAGCCCGAAAGCTATGAATCAGCCCTGGAGAAAGGCATTTTGTCGGCCTGGCGGCAAAAAATAAAAAAAGGAGCAACCACCGAAGCGGTTACCCCTCACACTATGAAACACTATATTTTAAAATGTCTTCTATTATAGTCGGGCAAAGCAAAAACCTACTTTGCAGCGCTAAAATTATATAATTATTTTAATTCTCACAAATATTTTGATAAAGTTTATGTGTTTCTGGCTTACGCAAAGTCAGTTGTAAGCTAAAAAACCATCTTTACATTCCACCAATTTTGCTCCACAACTGCCTTGTTTTTACGGTAAAAAGCCAGAGCAGGTTCATTCCAGTCCAAAACCTGCCATTTGACCAATGCCACCTGACGCAACCTGGCTTCCGCCAAAAAAGCATCAAACAAGGCCTGCCCGATACCCTGACGCCGATAAGTGCCCTTCACTACAAAATCGTCCAGATACAGCATCGGCCCCTTCCACGTCGAATAGGCCATATAGTATAATACAATGCCGACAATCTCCTCCCCCTTTTCCGCCAAAATAACCTCAAACAACCCCGCGCCAAAATCCTTTTCATAATCTGACGGCCTGGTATAAACTTCCTCTTCCGCTTCCTCGTAAATGGCCAACTCACGGACCAATTCATAGACGGCTGGCATATCGCCAACATCGGCCTTGCGAACAGTGATTTCCGGCAGCTTGGATGGCATAAATCGAGGTCTGTATTAGTCCAAAGATCAAATTTCTACATTTTCCGGGAAACCAGGGCAGAATCTTGCGAATAATTTCTTTTTTACCTTTTGTTTTAAGGGAAATAGCCGTATCTTTGCAAACGCTTTTGGAATGGGTTAGCAAGATTGAAAAATGAGAATTTATAACCCGCTAATAATCAGTCTATTAGGTCGTTTCACCGGCAAAATTACCTAAAATTTACAACTAACCCCGATCATTAAAACTTTTTCAGGATATGCCAACCATTAACCAACTTGTACGTAAAGGCAGAAAAAAAATCGTCGTTACAAGTAAATCAAGGGCCCTGGAAGCCTGCCCCCAAAAAAGGGGCGTTTGCACCCGGGTGTACACCACCACTCCTAAAAAGCCCAACTCTGCCCTTCGAAAAGTGGCTAAAGTGAGGCTGACCAACGGGCAAGAGGTGATCGCCTACATCCCCGGTGAAGGCCACAACCTCCAGGAACACTCCATCGTCCTCATCCGGGGCGGCCGGGTCAAAGACCTGCCAGGAGTCCGGTACACCATAGTCAGAGGTGCACTCGATACCGCTGGCGTCAACGGACGGTTACAATCCCGCTCTAAATACGGTACCAAACGGCCCAAAAAATAGTTTAATAGAATTTAGAATCTATCAATAATGCGTAAAAGAAAACCCAAAGAAAGGATTATCCAACCCGACCCACGGTACAACGACCCCCTGGTCACCCAATTTGTCAACAACCTGATGCTTCAGGGTAAAAAATCGGTCGCCTTCCGTATTTTTTATGAAGCTATGGACATCATAAAAGAAAGAACAAAAGAGAACGAACACGAGGTTTGGAAAAAAGCGCTCAACAATGCCATCCCACAGGTAGAAGTACGCAGCAAGCGGATCGGTGGCGCTACCTTCCAAATCCCAACAGAAATACGAGCCAAACGCAAAATGTCCATCGGCATGAAATGGCTCATCCGCTTTGCAAGAGCCAGAAGCGGTAAAGGCTTTGCCGAAAAACTGGCAGCCGAACTGATCGCCGCCAGCAAAAATGAAGGCGCCGCCGTCAAACGAAAAGAAGAAACACATAAAATGGCCGAATCAAACCGGGCCTTTGCTCACTTTAGAGTATAACAAGTTTAACTCAAACATAAAAGCTCGTCCCGGACTTGTTTCGGGATTTTGCTTTTAGCAAACTAACATCAAACATAATCAGCCAATAAATCAATCAATCAACAATCTGTAATTAATCTTCAAATTTTATAATTCTGGTAATCGAACATTTCAAACTAACTCATGGCTAAAGATTTAAAATTTACGAGGAACATAGGGATCGCCGCTCACATCGATGCTGGTAAAACAACCACCACCGAGCGCATTCTCTATTACACCGGCCTCAGCCACAAAATAGGCGAGGTACACGACGGAGCTGCCACCATGGACTGGATGGAGCAGGAACAGGAACGCGGCATCACCATCACCTCCGCCGCCACCAAAACCGAATGGAAATGGAAGGACCAACACTACTCCATCAACATCATCGACACCCCCGGCCACGTCGACTTTACCGTAGAAGTAGAGCGGTCGCTCCGCGTACTCGACGGAACCGTAGCCCTCTTCTGTGCAGTATCGGGTGTAGAACCTCAATCCGAAACCGTTTGGCGTCAAGCTGACCGCTATAAAGTACCGCGAATTGGTTTTGTCAATAAAATGGACCGAACCGGGGCCGACTTCCTCAACGTCGTCAACGATGTCAGAGAAAAACTGGGCGCCAACGCCATTCCCCTGCAAATACCCATCGGCGCCGAAGAACGGTTCCAAGGAGTGGTAGACCTCCTGTCTAATAAAGCCATCGTCTGGGATGAAGAAAGCCAGGGCATGACCTATAAAGAGGTACCCATCCCCGACGACCTGAAAGACACAGTAGAAGAATACCGCGGCAAACTCGTCGAAGCCATCGCTGAATACGACGACGACCTGCTCGAAAAATTCTTCGAAGACCCCGACTCCATCACCGTCGAAGAAATGCGCGCAGCCATCCGCTCGGCTGTACTCGATATGAGTATCTGCCCCATGATGTGTGGCTCCGCCTTTAAAAACAAAGGCGTGCAGGCATTGTTGGATGCGGTATGTGCTTACCTGCCGGCACCAACCGATCTGGATGCCATAGAAGGCATCAACCCCAAAACAGACGAACCCGTACAACGCAAACCCAATGTCGATGAACCTTTTACTGCATTGGCATTTAAAATAGCCACCGACCCCTACGTCGGACGGCTCTGCTTTTTCCGCGTTTACTCCGGCGCACTGGATGCCGGTTCCTATATAATGAATACCCGTTCCGGAAACAAGGAGCGTATTTCGCGGATCTATCAGATGCATGCCAACAAACAAAATCCCATTGATCGGGTAGAGGCTGGCGACATCGCCGCCGGAGTTGGCTTCAAAGATATTCGAACAGGCGATACCCTCTGTGCTGTGGACAAACCCATCGTCCTGGAAAGCATGACTTTCCCCGACCCCGTCATCGGCGTAGCCGTCGAACCTAAAACCCAGTCAGATGTCGACAAACTCGGTATGGCGCTGGCCAAGCTGGCAGAGGAAGACCCCACTTTTCAGGTTCGTTATGACGACGAAACCAACCAAACGGTCATCTCCGGTATGGGAGAACTCCATCTGGAGATCATCGTCGACCGGCTCAAACGCGAATTTAAAGTAGAATGCAACCAGGGCAAACCCCAGGTGAATTATAAAGAAGCACTGACAGCCAACGTAGTGCATCGCGAAAAACTCAAAAAGCAAACCGGTGGCTCCGGTTTGTTTGCCGACATACAATTCGAACTCGGCCCCGCCGATGAAGAATTTCTCGAAAGTGAGGATTTCAAATCCGGTAAGGTGCGACTACAGTTTGTCAACAAGATTGTTGGGGGAGCCATTCCCAGAGAGTTGATCCCCTCTGTCCAGAAAGGCTTTGAAGCCATGATGGACAATGGCGTACTCGCGGGTTACTCCATCGACAGCATGAAAGTGCGCCTCTTCGACGGTAGTACCCACAGCGTCGACTCCAAACCAGTGGCCTTTGAACTGGCCGCCAAAGAGGGATTCCGCGCCGCTGCACCAAAAGCCAAGCCGGTACTACTCGAACCCATTATGAAACTCGAAGTGGTGACCCCGGAAGAATACGTCGGAGGCGTTATCGGGGACCTCAATCGCCGAAGAGGGATCACCACCGGACAGGAGCCCCGTGCAGGTGGCGCCATCGCTGTTCAGGCCAATGTACCCCTGTCTGAAATGTTCGGCTATGTCACCTCCCTGCGGACCATTACTTCCGGTAGAGCCAGCTCCACCATGGAGTTCGCCAACTATGCACCCGCCCCACGCGGAATAGCCGACGAAGTGATCGAAACAGCTAAGGGAACAGTAAAAGCATAAATCAATAATTAATAATCATTAATTAAGAGGTATGAATCAAAAAATCAGAATAAAGCTGCGTTCTTACGACCATAATCTGGTGGACAAGTCTACCGAAAAAATCGTAAGAACGGTACGCAATAGCGGTGCCATCGTCACCGGTCCGATTCCACTGCCCACCCAGAAGAAGATTTTCACCGTCTTGCGATCTCCGCACGTCAATAAAAAATCACGGGAGCAGTTTCAGTTGCGTACACACAAAAGATTGATCGAAATCTACACGCCTACCCAAAAGACGGTTGACGCATTATCCAAACTGGAACTGCCAAGTGGTGTAGACATTCAAGTCAAACTTACATAGTAGATTTTTCTGTTTTTTTAAAATAAAAGAATCTGTTTTCCGGTCTGTAAGTGAATTGTGCCTTTCGGCAAATTCAACTCACATAAGACAGGCAGCAGTTCATTGTAAAATATTGGCAGCAGCGACCACCCAGGCTTGTAATAGCATTGTTGGATTCGCTTTTGCAAACTAAAAACTATCATTATTGTGAATGGTTTAATCGGTAAAAAAATAGGAATGACCAGCATCTTCGACGAAGTTGGTAAAAACATACCCTGTACCGTTATAGAGGCAGGCCCATGTGTCATCACCCAGATCAAAACGTCGGACGGAAAAGACGGCTACGATGCCGTCCAACTGGCCTACGGCGATGCAAAAGTAAAGCGAACTTCCAGGGCCATGCAGGGCCATTTTGATAAAGCCGGCACCGGACCCAAACGAAAACTGGTCGAATTCAGAAATTTTGACTTCGGCCAACTGATCGCTCCGGTAGCAGGGGAAGAAAGCGAAGAACCCGCTGCTGTCGCCGAAAAAACAACCGGCAGCCTGCTGGCCGTCGATGAGGTATTCGCAGAAGGAGACATCGTCGACGTAGTGGGAACCTCCAAAGGGAAAGGTTTTCAGGGCGTCGTAAAACGACACAACTTTAAAGGGGTCAACGATCAAACCCACGGCCAGCACAACCGTCAGCGCGCTCCGGGTGCCATTGGTGCGGCTTCTTACCCCGCCAGAGTATTCAAAGGAATGCGTATGGCCGGGCGCACCGGAGGCCAACGGGTCAAAACCAAAAACCTGGAGGTCGTGAAAATACTGCCCGAAAAAAATCTCATCCTCATTAAAGGAGCAGTCCCCGGACATAAAGGGACTTACATCATCATCGAAAAATAACTAGCCATGAAGTTGGATATTTTAAATATAGAAGGCAACACCACCGGCAAATCCATTGATCTGCCCGACGATATCTTTGGCATCGAACCCAACGAGCATTGTGTCTACCTGGCCGTAAAGCAGTACAACGCCAATAAACGGCAAGGCACTCACTCCACCAAAGAAAGAGGAGAGATAAAAGGTTCGACCCGAAAGATAAAACGCCAAAAAGGCACCGGTACCGCCAGAGCTGGTAGCATCAAAAATCCCTTGTTCAGAGGAGGTGGCCGCGTATTTGGCCCCAAGCCACGCAATTACGGTTTCAAGCTCAACAAAAAGGTAAAACGCCTGGCCCGCAAATCAGCCCTCAGCGACAAAGCCAATAAAGGCAAGATCGTCGTCGTGGAAGATTTTACCTTCGATGCACCCAAAACTGCTGAGTTCCGGCAGGTCATCCAAAATCTATCACTCGACCAAAGCAGAACCGTTTTTGTCACCGGCGATCTCGACAGGATGTTACACGCCTCCTCCCGCAATCTCGACAACACCTCCGTTACCAGAGCACAAGACCTGAACACCTATCAGATCATGCACGCCAACACCTTGATTTTAGCGGAAAGCGCAATCGAAAAGATCGTACAAACATTTGGTAAATAATGTAAACGGCCTCCTAACCGGCGCCGACTAAAGATACTCTATAATGGCAAAAACAATTTTGATAAAACCATTGCTCACCGAAAAATCGGAACTGCTATCCGAAAACAGCGGTCAGTACAGCTTTATTGTCAACAAAAAGGCCAACAAGCTCGAAATAAAAGATGCCATAGAACGCATGTACAGCGTCAATGTGGCCTCTGTCAACACCCTCATCATGCCCGGAAAAAAGAGAAACAGAAATACTCGTACGGGATTGGTGCGCGGACGGGTAGCCGCCTTCAAAAAAGCGGTGGTCACCTTGTCGGAAGGAGAATCCATCGACCTGTTTGGAGATATTTAATTCAGTACATTAAATTTATTTAGGCAATGCCAGTAAAAAAATATAATCCGGTAACTCCTGGAACGCGATTCAGAATCGGTAATGCGTTCGCCGAAATTACGACGAACAAACCCGAAAAAAGTCTGACGACCTCCCTCAAAAAGACCGGAGGCCGAAACTCCTCCGGTAAAATGACCGTGCGCAACAGAGGTGGAGGCCACAAAAGACGTTACCGCATCATCGACTTCAAACGCAACAAAGACGGCGTAAAGGCAGAAGTGCTCAGCATCGAGTACGATCCTAACCGCACTGCTTTCATCGCACTGACAAAATACGAAGATGGCGAAAAGCGGTACATCATTGCGCCCGATGGGTTGAAAGTAGGCGATACCATCCTTTCGGGAAAAGGAGCCGCCCCCAACGTGGGCAATACCCTCTTCCTCAAAGACATCCCACTGGGAGCATCTATTCACGCCATTGAAATGCAGCCCGGAAAAGGAGCCGCCCTCGCCAGAAGTGCCGGCACCTACGGCCAACTGATGGGCAAAGAAGGCAAATTCGTTATCATCAAACTGCCTTCCGGCGAAGTACGACGCATTCTGTCGACCTGCAAAGCTACCATCGGCGTAACCTCCAACCCCGACCACCAATTGCAGGTACTCGGTAAAGCAGGCCGCAAACGGTGGATCGGACGACGACCACGGGTAAGAGGGGTCGCCATGAACCCCGTCGACCACCCCATGGGCGGTGGTGAAGGAAGGGCATCAGGAGGCCACCCGCGCTCCAGAACCGGCGTGATGGCCAAGGGACAGAAAACCCGAAACAAAAAGAAACACTCTACCAAACTCATCATCAGCAAACGAAAAAAGCGAAATAGAAGATAAACAACTAAACAATGGCTCGATCAATAAAAAAAGGACCCTACGTTTTTCACAAACTTCTCAAAAAAGTTCAAAAAGCAAAGGAAACCAAAAAGAAGACCGTCATCAAAACCTGGTCGCGATCTTCTATGATCATACCCGATATGGTCAACGAAACCATCGCTGTACACAACGGAAAAACCTTTGTGCCAGTGTTCATTACCGAAACAATGGTCGGACACAAACTGGGCGAATTCGCCCCCACCCGTACCTTCCGTGGCCACGCTGGTAATCGCAAGAAATAATTATTAAAATTGATTCAAAAATGGAAGCAGTAGCTAAACTTAAAAACTGTCCAATGTCGGTTCGCAAGATGAGACTGGTCGTAGATAACATCCGCGGGCGCGATGTCGAAGAAGCGATCAACATCCTGCGTTTTACCAAAAAAGAAGCCGCTACCTGGTTGGAAAAACTCGTCCTTTCGGCTGTCGCCAACTGGGAATACAAAAACGGCGGCATCGCCAACGCCGACGATTACGAGTTGTTCATCAAAACGGCTTTCGCCAACCAGGGGTCCATGCTCAAGCGATTCCGGCCAGCACCTCACGGACGGGCGCACCGCATCCGCAAACATACCAACCACGTCACCATTGTTGTTGAAAACAGGATACCACTCGACAGCGAACTCTATGAAGAAGAACCAGATATCGATGAAGTGGACACAATCGACGAAGTGGAAGAGACCGTGGAGGATTAATGTTATATCAAAAATCAATCATTTAGAAATAACCAAAATATGGGTCAAAAGACAAATCCGATCGGCAACCGCTTAGGCATCATCAAAGGATGGGAGTCTAACTGGTTTGGTGGCAAAGACTTTGGCAAAAAAGTAGTGGAAGACGAAAAAATCCGCAAGTACCTCAAAGCCAGGGTACACAAAGGAGGCTTGGCGCGAATAATCATCGAACGAACCCTCAAACGCATCACCGTAACCATCCATACCTCTCGCCCAGGCATCATCATCGGTAAAGGAGGAGCGGAGGTGGACCGGATCCGCGAAGAGCTGAAAAAACTGACCGGAAAAGATGTTCAGATCAACATCGTCGAAATCCGAAAACCGGAACTCGACGCCGCCGTGGTAGGAGAGTCCATCGCAAAGCAGATCGAATCGCGTATCAACTACCGCCGGGCCATCAAAATGGCCATTCAATCTACCATGAGGGTAGGAGCGGAAGGCATCAAAGTGCGCATCTCCGGTCGGCTCAACGGTGCAGAAATGGCCCGGTCAGAAGAATACAAAGACGGACGGACACCCCTGCACACTTTCCGCGCCGATATCGACTACGCCCTCACCGAAGCCCTCACCGTTTACGGTAAAATCGGCATCAAGGTATGGATCTGCAAAGGAGAAGTACTCGGCAAGCGCGACTTGTCGCCCAACGTAGGAGCCGATGTTAAGACCGGTGGACGTGGCGGACGAGGCGGCGACAGAGGTGGCAAACGAAGGGGCGGCGGCGGAAGAAACTCCCGGAGACGGTGAAAATCAATTGCACGGCCTAACCGCCATTAATTATTCACCTACTTTAGCCGCTAACCCACTAGAATAAAAGGAAAATTAGACGTACCTTTGCCCTGCTTTTTTGAAAAGGGCCGTTTTTTAGTAAAATTTTTGCAAAAAAATGCATCATGTTACAGCCTAAAAGAACAAAATACCGCAAACAACAAAAAGGAAGGATAAAAGGTCTGGCTCACAGAGGCAGCACCATCTCTTTTGGAACCTTCGGGTTGAAAACAATGGATGCCGCTTTCATCACCAGCAGACAAATTGAAGCCGCCCGTATCGCCATGACGCGGTACATGAAAAGAGAAGGTAACGTCTGGATTCGCATCTTCCCTGACAAACCCATCACCGCCAAACCACAGGAAGTGAGGATGGGTAAAGGTAAAGGTGCTCTCGATCATTATGTAGCCGTTGTAAAACCCGGTCGCATCATGTTCGAAGTCGATGGTGTAAGCCGCGAAGTAGCACAGGAAGCTCTTCGACTAGCTGCCCAAAAAATGCCCGTAGCTACCAGATTTGTAGCCCGACACGATTTATAATATATTTAACCAGCAACCATCATTTTCAATCATGGCATCAAAAAAATTCATAGAACTACAGGAATATTCAGATGAAGATCTGGTTAATGAATTGAATGAAATCGGAGTACAGTATCGTAAACTTCGCTTCGACCATACCATTAAAGGACTCGACAACCCCGTCCGCCTAAGAGAGGTACGACGCGATATGGCTCGCATCAACACCGAACTGCGACGACGGGAACTGGCCAACATGGACGAAGCCAAACTGGCCAAAAGAAGTAAAATACGCGCCCGCAGAAAAAGGCAACGCAAATAATTCAATCAATTAACATGACAGACAAAGCGATCAGAAAGCAAAAAACCGGCGTGGTGGTCAGTACCAAAATGGATAAATCCATCACCGTACTCGTCCAACGACGACTGCGGCACCCCATCTACGGCAAATTTGTCAAACTGAATAAAAAATTTATGGCACACGACGAGAAAAACGAGTGCAACGAAGGCGATACCGTTCGCATCATGGAGTGCCGCCCCCTGAGCAAACGAAAGTCATGGCGACTGGTCGAAATTCTGGAAAGAGCCAAATAACAGCTTTTATTAAACCGAGCATCTAATGATACAGCAAGAAAGTAAACTCAAAGTAGCAGACAACAGCGGAGCCAAAGAGGTGCTCTGCATCCGGGTTTTGGGTGGTTCCAAAAGACGTTATGCTTCCATTGGCGACAAGATCGTCGTCACCGTCAAACAAGCCACCCCCGGAGGCGTCAAAAAAGGCACCGTCTCCAAAGCTGTTATCGTTAGAACGAAAAAAGAAATCCGACGAAACGACGGCTCTTACATCCGCTTCGACGACAACGCCGTCGTTCTGCTCGACGCCTCCGATGAACCACGAGGTACCCGCATCTTCGGACCGGTAGCCAGGGAACTCCGCGAAAAAGATTATATGAAGATCGTCTCACTGGCACCCGAAGTACTTTAAAATCTCCTGACACTACGACTTTTTAAATACATTGACGTATGGCTCGAAAAGAAAAAAATAAAATACCGTCCAAATTCCACATTAAAAAAGGGGACAAAGTCATGGTGATCGCCGGCGCCGAAAAAGGCACCACCGGTGAAGTATTGGAGGTGATCCCTAAAAAGTACAGAGCGGTCGTGGAAGACGTCAACATCGTCAAACGACACCGCAAAGGAACCAACGACGCACCCGGTGGCATCATCGAGATGGCCGCCCCCATACATCTGTCCAACCTGATGTTGATCGACCCTAAAACGGGCGAACCCACTCGCGTTGGCCGCAAAATCGTTGACGGAAAATCCGTCAGATATTCAAAGAAATCTGGTGAAATTATTAAGTAATGAGCTACATTCCACGCCTTCAGAAAAAATATAAGGACGAAGTTGTTCCCAAACTAATGGAACAGTTTCAGTACAAAACCATTATGCAGGTGCCGCGCATTTCCAAAATTTGCATCAACCAGGGCGTCGGCGGTGCCACCCAGGACAAAAAACTGGTCGACAACGCCCTCCAGGAAATGAGCCTGATCGCCGGCCAGAAAGCAGTCCCCACCAAAGCACGGAAATCCGTTTCCAACTTTAAACTCCGCGAGGGAATGACCATCGGTGCCCGCGTAACGCTGCGCCGCGAAAGAATGTTTGAATTCCTCGACCGGCTCATCGCAGTCGCCTTGCCCAGGGTACGAGACTTCAGAGGCATCAACGACAAAAGCTTCGACGGACGTGGCAACTACACCATGGGCATCAATGAACAGATCATATTTCCCGAAATCGACATCGATAAAGTGGGAAAAATTACCGGACTGGACATCACCATCGTCACCTCCGCTAAAACCGATGCTGAGGCACTCGCACTCCTTAAAAATATGGGATTGCCGTTCAAAAATCAAAATCAAAATTAATCATGGCCAGAAAATCGCTGATCGCTCGCGAAAATAAAAGACAACGGCTCGTCAAAAAATACGCCGCCCTCCGAAAGCAACTTAAAGAAGAAGGCCGCTACGACGAACTCGATAAATTGCCTCGCAACTCCAACCCCATCCGGTTACACAACCGGTGCCTCCTCACAGGGCGGCCAAAGGGGTATATGCGCGACTTTGGCATCTGCAGGGTCGTCTTTAGGAAAATGGCGCTCGAAGGCAAAATACCCGGAGTGACCAAAGCCAGCTGGTGATGAAATCAACAACCATGAAAGCCTGCCCCGGACTTGCTACGGGGGACTTCGCCAGTAAAGAACTATCGCCGTTCACTATACGAATCGCTACGCCTTTACGGCACGTCAATAAATAATCAATAAATAATTAATTATTCAATGACTGATCCAATAGCAGATTATCTGACCAGAATCCGGAATGCCCAACA
This sequence comes from Saprospiraceae bacterium, assembly GCA_965222105.1. Taxonomy (GTDB): domain Bacteria; phylum Bacteroidota; class Bacteroidia; order Chitinophagales; family Saprospiraceae; genus CALGLS01. Next base: position 19,737 of record CBDCTQ010000042.1, read on the forward strand.
AGCACGCCATCGAATCGTGCAGATACCTTCGTCCAAAATGAAAAAAAGCATTACCGAAATACTTTACGACAGCGGTTACATTCTCAAATACAAATTTGACGACGATGCCGGCAAGCAAGGGCTGATCAGCATCGCATTGAAATACGACCCCATCTCCAAAGAGCCGGTCATCCGAAAATTGGGCCGCATCAGCAAACCCGGCCTGCGCCAATACGTCAAATCGACTCAAATACCACGCATCATCAACGGATTGGGGATCGCCATCGTCTCTACCTCCAAGGGGCTTATGACCGACAAGCGAGCCAGAAAAGAAAATGTCGGAGGTGAGGTGGTTTGTTACGTTTACTAAATAACCAGCATTATGTCCAGAATAGGAAAAGCTCCCATAGAAATTCCGGGAGGTGTCAACATCGATATCAAAGACAATCTCATAACGGTCAAAGGACCGAAAGGAGAACTCCGCCAGCAGGTTGACCCCGATCTGAAGGTGGAAATCGAAGATGGCGTTCTCAACATCGCGCGGCCCACCGAACAAAAACGACACAAAGCCATGCACGGCTTGTACCGGTCGTTGGTGGCCAATATGGTTCATGGCGTCACCGAAGGGTACGTTAAAGAACTCGAGTTGATAGGCGTTGGATACCGTGCCGACAATTCTGGGCAATTGCTCAACCTGACCCTGGGGTATTCGCACCCTATTATGTTTTACATACCCGATGAAGTGAAAGTGGAGACCGTTTCCGAAAAGGGTAAACCACCTTTGATCCGACTGACCGGCATCGATAAACAACTCATCGGGCAGGTTGCTGCCAAAATACGATCCATGCGAAAACCCGAACCTTATAAAGGTAAAGGTATTTTGTTTAAAGGGGAAGTCATCAGAAGAAAACAAGGTAAGACCGCCGGATAATCATTGTTTTAACCTAATCTTTGCGTCATTATGAAGTTTAATAAATCCGCCCGCCGGAAAAAGATTCGCCTAAGGATCCGCAAAAAGATAAAAGGCTCGGCCAACAAACCGCGCCTCTCCGTATTTAGAAGCAATAAAGAAATTTACTGTCAACTGGTCGATGACATCGGCGGCAAAACCATCGTCAGTGCCTCCTCCCGCGAAGATGGCATTCCCAAATCGGTCAACAAAGTAGAACAGGCCAAAGTCGTTGGCAAAAACCTGGCCGAGAGAGCCAAAGCAGAAAACATCGACCAGGTGGTTTTCGACCGAGGTGGATACCTCTATCACGGAAGAGTAAAAGCCTTAGCCGACGGCGCCCGCGAAGCGGGGCTGCAATTGTAAAACACCCCCACAAATTTAACTCGAAATGGATAGGAGAAAATCTAATAACAGAATCAAAGCTGCCGATACGGAGCTCAAAGAAAAACTGGTAAACCTCAACCGGGTAGCCAAAGTTACCAAAGGGGGACGTACCTTCAGCTTCGCTGCCATCGTTGTGGTCGGTGACGGAAAAGGTACCGTAGGCCACGGCCTGGGCAAAGCCAGAGACGTGTCGGAATCTATTGCCAAAGCCGTCGACGACGCCAAGAAAAACCTCATCAAAGTACCCATTCACAAAGGGACCATCCCCCACGAGCAAAAAGGAAAATACGGCGCCGGCAAGGTACTGATCAAACCGGCCTCCGAAGGTACCGGCGTCATCGCCGGCGGAGCCATGCGCGCCGTTTTGGAAAGCGCCGGCATTCACAATGTATTGGCCAAATCGCAGGGGTCGTCGAACCCTCACAATGTGGTCAAAGCAACCATCGATGCCCTCACCAAACTCCGTGACCCTCAAAAGGTGGCCAAGCAGCGGGGCATTTCCATGCAAAAACTCTTTGGAAATTAATCTAAATCAGACACAAGATCATGGCTAAAGTAAAAATTACCCAAAGAAGAAGCAGCATTGACCGACCCAAACGGCAAAAAGATACCCTCATTGCCCTGGGCTTGCGCAAAATCAACCAGTCTGTCGTCAAAGAAAATACGCCCCAGATACAGGGCATGATAAATAAAGTGCAACACCTCGTAGAAGTGGAACAATTATAGCCACTCAAACGTATTTACTATTTCATCCGTCAATCAGGATTCACCAATGGAATTACATACTCTAAAACCGGCTAAAGGGTCCGTAAAAAAACGCAAAAGAATAGGTCGTGGACAAGGCTCCACACGCGGCGGCACCAGCACCCGGGGCCATAAAGGACAAAAATCCCGCTCCGGTTACAGCCGCAAACGCAACCACGAAGGTGGCCAGATGCCCCTCCAGATGCGACTGCCCAAAAGAGGCTTTAAAAACCCCAACCGCGAAGCATACGTCGCCATCAATATAAGCCGCTTGCAGGAAATTGCCGATAAATACAACGTCTCTACCATTGACATGGAAACACTCGTCAAATTCGGCATCGTACGGAAAAACGATAAGATAAAAATACTGGCCAATGGTGAACTAAAAGACAGCCTGACTGTTTCAGCTCATGCCTGCTCTGCCAACGCAAAATCGGCCATCGAAGCAAAAGGGGGAACCATTAACATTGATCCGAAAAGTAAGAAAGCTTCCTAGACATGCTGCTCAGAGCATAAATCAGCAACAATGAAAAAGTTTATAACGACGCTTAAAAACATCTGGAAAATTGAAGAATTGAAAAACCGGATAATCTTTACCCTGGGTATTCTCATGGTTTACCGGTTCGGTGCTTTCGTCGTTTTACCTGGTGTCATTCCCTCCGTTTTAAAACAGGCCACCTCCAGTAACGCTGCCGACCTCTTTGGCCTCATCAACATGTTTACAGGGGGAGCTTTCAGCAATGCTGCTATTTTTGCATTGGGTATCATGCCCTACATCACCGCTTCCATTATCATCCAGTTGGCGGGCTTCGCCGTTCCCTACTTCCAACGCCTCCAACAACGGGAAGGGGAGTCAGGTCGAAAAAAGCTAACACAGATCACCCGGCTGCTCACCGTAGCCATCACCCTGGTACAGGGAGGAGCCTATCTGACCTACATAATCAGTCAGGGCGCCGTCGATCCCAACGTACCCAAAACGATCTTCTGGTTTGCCAACATCATCATTCTGTCAACCGGAACCATCCTGGCCATGTGGCTGGGTGAAAGGATCACCGACAAAGGCATCGGCAACGGTATCTCTCTGTTGATCATGATCGGTATCATCGCCGAACTACCCGGAGCACTCGCTTACGAATTTACCAACCAGTTTGGTCTGGCTTTCGTCATCGAAATGGCTGCGCTCTTCCTCGTCGTACTCGCTACCGTAATGATCGTTCAGGCCGTTCGGCGAATCCCCATCCAATTTGCCAAACGGGTCATCGGCAGGGGCTCCAAGTCAATGCCTGCTGCCGGCAATCGCGACTACATTCCCGTAAAAGTCAATGCTTCAGGTGTTATGCCCATCATCTTCGCACAGGCACTGATGTTTTTACCGGCAACGGTACTTCAATTCCTCGCCGGCAACAATCCCGACGGAGGAGGAGGGTCTGACTTCCTCGCAGCACTCAACGATTTTACATCCACTCCCTACAATATTATATACTTCATCCTGGTGGTCGTGTTCACCTATATTTACACGGCCCTCCTGGTAAACCCCCAGCAATACGCCGAATACCTCAAACGCCAGAACGCTTTCATACCCGGCATCAAACCCGGAAAAAATACAGCTGACTTTATCGACTCGGTCACCACCCGGATCACCCTGCCAGGATCCATTTTCCTGGGCCTGATCGCCATTATGCCTGCCTTTGCAGCTGCCTTTGGTGTCAACATTGCCTTTGCTATGTTTTTTGGGGGAACCTCTCTGCTGATCCTCGTCGGTGTCGTATTAGATACTTTGCAGCAAATTGAAAGCTACCTGCTGATGCGGAAATACGACGGCCTGGTCAAATCGGGAAAACTCAAGGGAAGAAGCGGCGTTCAGGGTATTGGAGCGAGCATGTAAATCGTGTGGAAAAAACAGCGGGAAATCCAACTTTCCCAACTTTTTAGGAGACAACCTTGTTTGGTCTTAGAGTGAATGGACGAACTCTAAGACCAAATCCATTTTGGGATTGAGCAATTACAATGCAACATGATCTATTACAAAACAAATGACGAAATTGAACTCATCAGAAAAAGCTGCCTGTTGGTTTGCAAGGTTTTGACTCATGTTGCTTCCAGGATCCGTCCCGGTATTTCCGGAAAAGTCATCGACCGCGAAGCCGAACAGCTCATCCGGGACAACGGCGCCATCCCCGGTTTTAAAGGTTACCGCGACTTTCCCGACACCCTTTGCATCTCCATCAACGAATGCGTCGTCCACGGCATCCCTTCCGAAGAACCTTTTAAAGACGGCGACATCGTTTCGGTCGACTGTGGCACCTTTATGAACGGTTTTTATGGCGATGCGGCCTATACGTTTGCCCTGGGAAACGTCTCCGATGCCATATATGGAACTCGATGCGGCGTCACCAAAACAGCGCTGTACAAAGGCATTGAGCAAGCCAAAGTCGGCAACCGCATCGGAGACATCGGCTTTGCCATTCAGCACTATTGCGAAAGGACCAACCCTTACGGCGTCGTCCGCGAATTGGTTGGACATGGTGTGGGAAAAGAATTGCACGAAGCACCCGAAGTACCCAATTTTGGCCGCCGGGGCAAAGGTCCCAAGATCAAAGAAGGCCTCGTCGTCGCCATCGAACCCATGATTAACCTGGGCAGAAAAGACGTCCGGCAATCCGACGATGGATGGACCATCATCTCGAAGGATAGAAAACCCTCTGCTCATTTTGAACACACCGTTGCTGCCAAAAGGGAAGGCGTCGACATCTTATCGAACCACGACGCCATCGAAGAAGCCATACGAAATAACCCCGAAGTGCGGGAAGTGGCCTTCGCTGAAGCCGCTGTTGCAGGAGGGTAAAGGGGATGAACCTTCCCGTCCTCAAAACCAGAAGGGCAACATTTTCATGGAAATGTTGTAAAATGTCCCATTTTTTGCCTATCTTTGCACTCCGAAATTCAAAATATGCCTAAACAAGAGTTAATCAAGCAAGATGGCGTTATCGAAGAAGCCCTTTCCAACGCGATGTTTCGGGTGCGGCTTCAAAATGACCATAAAATTGTAGCGACCATTTCCGGCAAAATGAGAATGCACTACATTCGGATATTGCCCGGAGACAAGGTTTCCGTCGAAATGTCCCCCTACGACCTGACCAGGGGACGCATAATTTTTAGATATAAATAAGGGAAAGATGAAAGTAAGAGCTTCTGTAAAAAAACGTACTGCGGACTGCAAAATCGTCCGGCGAAAAGGAAAATTGTACGTCATCAACAAGAAAAATCCTAAATTCAAACAGCGGCAAGGCTAAAGACCTGGTGCGCTATATCATTCTTTTTTGACAACTGATCTATAAAAACCTAACCTATGGCTCGAATCGCCGGAACGGATTTGCCCAAAAACAAAAGAGGCGTAGTTGGCCTGACCTATATTTTTGGCATCGGCCGGTCAAATGCCGCCGAAATCCTGGGCAAAGCCGGTATCAACGAAGATACAAAGGTCAATGATTGGACCGACGACAATATCAAAGAGATCGCCCGCATCATCCAGGACCAGTACAAAGTAGAAGGGCAGTTGAGATCCGAAATCCAACTCAACATCAAACGACTGATGGACATCGGTTGCTACCGCGGATTGCGCCACCGTAAAGGATTGCCCCTTCGTGGTCAACGCACCCAGACCAATGCCCGAACCCGTAAAGGAAAACGCAAAACAGTTGCCAACAAGAAAAAAGTGACCAAATAATGGCAAAAAGAGGTAAATCAAAAAAGAGAAAAGTAAGAGTTGAACCCGAAGGCTTGCTCTACATCAAAGCCAGCTTCAACAACATCATCATATCCCTTTGCAACAAGCAGGGAAAAGTCATCTCCTGGGCCTCTGCCGGCAAGGCGGGCTTCAGAGGATCGAAGAAAAACACCCCTTACGCTGCCCAAATGGCTGCAACCGATGCGGCAAGGGTGGCTTATGAGGCCGGTATGCGCACCGCACAGGCATACGTCAAAGGCCCCGGCTCCGGGCGCGAAGCTGCCATCAGGGCCGTCGATGGTGCCGGCATCAAAATATCTAAAATTTGGGATGTGACACCGGTTCCACACAATGGATGCCGACCTCCCAAAAAGCGAAGAGTATAAATAATTAATGCCTGTCTACCGACAGGTAGAATTATTGATCAATAATCTTTAATCAATAATCTTTAATGGCCAGATACACCGGACCCACCTCAAAGATAGCAAGAGCACTTGGCGAACCGATATTCGGATTCGACAAGGCATTCGACCGGAAAAAATACAAGCCGGGTCACCACGGTAATTCCAGACGACGGAAACAACGATCCGACTATGCCAACCAATTAATGGAAAAACAAAAGGCCAAGCACACCTATGGCGTGCTGGAGCGACAGTTCAGAAAAACCTTTGAACTGGCCAACCGCAAAAAAGGGGCCTCCGGTGAAGTATTGTTGCAATTGTTGGAATCGCGGCTCGACAATGTCGTTTTCCGAATGGGTATTGCACCCACCCGACGGGCCGCCCGGCAATTGGTGTCGCACAAACACATCCTCCTCAACGGAGTGGTAACCAATATTCCCTCCGCCCTCCTCAAAGCGGGCGACATCGTAAGCGTCCGGGGTAAATCACAGCACTTTGAAGTGGTCAGAAATGCGATCAGCACCAAGTCGGATGTCCGCAAATTCGGATGGCTCGAATTTAACCCCGACAAAATGGAGGGCGTGTTCATCGAATATCCGGAAAGAGAACAAATTCCGGAAAAGATCAATGAACAGCTCATCGTCGAATTGTACTCTAAATAAGAACGATTCCACTACAGTTTTTTATACCACTGCCTACGTCCATTTTAGCTCTGTTTCTTTAACCCTCTTTCATCAAAGTTAGTTGTCAAATATGAATATATTAAACTTTCAGAAGCCGGACAAGATCATCCTGCAAAAGGCCACCGACTTCGAAGGAACCTTTGAATTTAAACCCCTGGAACCTGGCTTTGGCCAAACCATCGGTAACTCCCTCCGAAGAGTACTCCTTTCTTCCCTGGAAGGATACGCCGTTTCTGCCGTCAGAATTGCCGGCGTCGAACACGAATTCCACACCATCAAAGGCGTCGTGGAAGACGTGGTGGACATCGTGCTCAACCTCAAACAGATCAGAATAAAACAACTCATCAACGACGATGATCTCCAAACGGAGAAGATATACCTCACCATTTCTGGTAAAGATGCTTTCAAAGCAGGCGACATCGAAGAACACACCAACGTCTTCAAAGTGATGAACCCCAACATGGTCATCTGCCAAATGGAACCATTCGTTAACCTCGAAATGGAACTGACCATCACCAAAGGCCGCGGCTACAAACCCGCTGATGAAAACCTACCTAAAGATGCACCCATCGGCGTCATACCCATCGACGCCATCTATACCCCCATCAAAAAAGTTGCCTACAAAGTGTCCAACACCCGGGTAGGTCAACGAACCGACTACGAAAAGCTGACCATCGACCTGGTCACCGACGGAACCATCCACCCCGAAGATGCCGTGAAAGAGGCTTCCAGAATACTGATCCAACACCTGATGCTCATCACCGACGAAAACATCACCTTCGACGAAGTGGGCAGCAGCGAAGACAACATCGTCGACGAGCACATCCTCCACATGCGCAAACTGCTCAAAACATCGCTCGAAGACCTCGACCTCTCCGTCAGAGCCTACAACTGCCTAAAAGCCGCTAAGATCAACACTCTGGCCGAAATGGTCCGCTACGATACACACGAGCTACTCAAGTTCCGAAATTTTGGTAAGAAATCACTGGTAGAGATCGAAGAACTACTCCAGGATAAAGGCCTTACTTTCGGAATGGACTTGTCAAAATACAAACTCGACGAAGATTAAACAGGCTTCTAATTTAAAGGAGAGCCACCACTTCCTCATTTGCAGTAACTAAGGCTCACAGGTGCTGCGATGTAAATAATTTTGCAAAATGCGACACGGAAAAAGATTCAACCACCTCAAGCGCAAAAAAGGGCACCGAAAAGCCATGCTTAAAAACATGGCCGCCTCCCTCATCCAGCATAAGCGCATCTTCACTACATTGGCCAAAGCCAAAGCCATACGCCAATACCTCGAACCGCTGGTGACTAAGTCGAAAACCAATACAACACATTCCAGAAGGGTGGTATTCAGCTATTTGCAAAATAAAGAAGCCGTCAAAGAGCTGTTCGACCAAATTTCATCGGCTGTTGCCAACCGACCCGGCGGATACCTCCGCATCATCAAGGTGGGCTTTCGCAAAAGCGACGGCGCTGAAATGGCCATGGTAGAATTTGTTGACTACAACAACGTAATGGCCAAATACGAGAAGAAATCGGCAAGAACGAAACAACCAGAGGGCAAAAGACGAAGGAGAAGAAGAGGCAAAAAGAAAAAAGGTGCTGCTGCTCTCGCCGCCGCAGCTGCCGGAACCGCGGAAGGAACTGCCTCCGGCGAAGAAGAATAAACAAAAAAGCGATGCCCACAGCATCGCTTTTTTTATTTAGAGGGGTCAACATTTTTCGCGCAATTAAGACAACTTCCATAGCCGGGGGTATGGCCATCTCAATTTCTCGTTATATCTTTGCGCACGGAAAGAGCAGACTTTCACCCTTTGTACTTGACAGCAGGCCCAGCCAAACCGGTGGCGCCCGCCAACCAATGACTCAAAATGAGTGAATCAAATCAAAGAAAAGCAGTTTTACTACTGGCCGACGGCACCGCTTACTACGGCAAGCCTGCCGGCAAGACCGGTACCACCACCGGCGAAATTTGTTTTAACACCGGGATGACCGGATACCAGGAAATTTTTACCGACCCTTCCTACTACGGCCAACTCCTGGTAACCACCAACGCCCACATCGGCAACTACGGCACCAAACCCCGTGATGTAGAATCGGAAACCGTAAAAATTGCCGGCCTCATTTGTAAAAACTTTACCACCGCCTTTTCCCGCCAGCAGGCCACTGCCTCCATCCAGGACTACCTCGAAAAGGAGAAGATCGTCGCTATTTCCGACGTCGACAGCCGCGCCATCGTACGCCATATCCGAGACAAAGGCGCTATGAACGCCATCATTTCCTCCGAAACAACCGATCTGGAATTGCTCAAAAAACAATTGGCGGAAGTCCCACCAATGGAAGGGCTGGAGCTGGCCTCCCGGGTCAGCACTCCCAATGCCTATTGCCTCGGCGACCCCGAAGCCGATTACAAAGTGGCGGTGCTGGACTTTGGCGTCAAGCGAAACATCCTCCGCTCCCTGACGGAAAGAGGTTGTTATGTAAAAGTATTTCCGGCAAAAACGCCTTTTGAAGAACTGAGCGCCTGGAAGCCCACCGGCTACTTTCTGTCTAATGGACCGGGCGACCCCTCTGCCATGCCCTACGCCATTGAAACGGCCAAAACCATCCTGAACCACAACCAACCTCTGTTCGGCATCTGCCTAGGGCATCAAATACTGGCCCTCGCCAATGGCATTCCAACCTATAAAATGCACAACGGCCATCGCGGGATCAACCATCCGGTGAAAAACCTCAAAACGGGTCGCTGCGAGATCACCAGTCAAAATCACGGATTTGGCGTAAGCCCAGATGCCATTGCCGACAACAAAGACAAAATAGAAGTCACCCACATCAACCTCAACGACGATACCATCGAAGGCATACGGGTGAAAAATACAAAAGCTTTTTCCGTTCAATACCACCCTGAAGCATCGCCCGGGCCGCACGACGCCCGCTACCTCTTCGACGAATTTGTACAACTCATGGCCAGCTCTGTTGCCCAACCTTCCGGCAAATCCATTCCGCTGGGTTGAGTACGGAGCCATGATGAAATTGAGACGGATACATAAACCGTGTTAGTGCGAAGGAAAAAAGAGGCAGTATTGCTAAATACCCTCAGAAAACTGTTAAACCGAACTACCCGCATGAGCAACATCAGCGACATCAAAGCCAGAGCCATTTTTGATTCCAGAGGAAATCCTACCGTAGAAGTAGACGTGATCACCGAATTCGGAACACTAGGCAGAGCAGCCGTGCCCTCCGGTGCCTCTACGGGCAAATACGAGGCAGTAGAACTGCGCGACGGTGGCGATCAGTACATGGGAAAAGGCGTTTCAAAGGCCTGTACCCACGTCGAGGAAAAAATCAGAGAAGCCCTGATCGGCGTAGATATTTACGACCAACTCTACATCGACCAATTGATGATCGAACTCGATGGCACCTCCAACAAAGCCAACCTCGGTGCCAACGCCATTCTGGGTGTTTCGATGGCCGTAGCCAAAGCTGCCGCCGCTGAATTGGGCCTGCCCCTGTATCGATACATCGGTGGCGTCAACGCCCATCTGCTGCCCGTACCCATGATGAACATCCTCAACGGCGGTGCCCATGCGGACAACAGCATCGATTTTCAGGAGTTTATGATCGTGCCAGTCGGCGCCGACCGGTTTTCGGATGCCCTCCGGATGGGTACCGAAGTGTTCCATCATTTAAAAAAGGTATTGCACAACAAAGGCTATTCCACCAACGTAGGAGATGAAGGTGGCTTTGCGCCAAACATAAAATCGAACCGGGAAGCCATCGAAACCGTGCTGACAGCCATCGAAAAGTCGGGATACCGGCCAGCGGAAGATTTTGTCATTGCAATGGATGCCGCCGCCTCCGAATTTTACAACGCAGAAGAAAAATGCTACCACCTCCACAAATCGACCGGCGAAAAACTGTCTTCCGCCGATATGGTCGATCACTGGAAAAACTGGTGCGATCAGTACCCCATCTTTTCCATCGAAGACGGATTGGATGAAGACGATTGGGAGGGCTGGCAATTGCTCACCCAAACACTGGGCGACCGGGTTCAACTGGTCGGAGACGACCTCTTCGTGACCAACACCCACCGCCTCCAGCAAGGCATCGACCGGGATGTAGCCAACTCTATCCTCATCAAGGTCAACCAGATCGGGAGCCTCTCCGAGACCATTGAAACCATCCGGTTGGCCACCCGCAATGCGTATACCTGCGTGATGAGCCACCGCTCTGGCGAAACCGAAGACGTTACCATCGCCGACCTGGCCGTAGCCCTCAACACCGGACAGATAAAAACGGGTTCGGCTTCGCGGTCCGACAGGGTCGCTAAATACAACCAGTTGTTGCGCATAGAAGAAGAGTTGGGCTCCTCCGGCGTATTCCCCGGAAAAGCATTGTTGGGATAAATAAGTAATCAATAACCATGAAGGACTTCGCTACCGCTACGCCTTCACGGCAAGTCAATAATCAATAATTCTTTTGGCTGTAAGAAACAATCCATTCAAACCCATCATCAAAGCGATACCGGCACCGCTTCGCAACCGCTATTTTTTAGTGTTGGCATTGGGGCTGGCCTGGATCATTTTTTTTGACAAACACGACATTCTTACCCAATGGACCCTCGGCCAGACGCTCAAAGAGCTCGAAGCCGACAAGCAATACTACAAAGAGCAGATCAAGCAAGTTCGCAATGACAAAAAAGACCTCGAAACCAATATAGAAAAATATGCCCGCGAACATTATTACATGAAAAAAGACGACGAAGATGTTTTTATCTTTGTCGAAGAACCAGAAAAATAAGTATACATCATGGCTGTATTAGTTGACAAAGATTCCAGGATCATCGTACAAGGATTTACCGGCAAGGAAGGCACCTTCCACGCCCAGCAAATGATCGATTACGGTACCAATATCGTAGGGGGGGTCACCCCTGGCAAAGGCGGACAGGAACACCTCGGGCTGCCGGTATACAACACGGTCGGGGAAGCCGTCCAAAAAGCGGGTGCCAACACTTCGATCATTTTCGTTCCGCCCCGCTTTGCTGCCGACGCCATTATGGAATCAGCCGATGCGGGCATCAAGGTGATCATTTGCATCACCGAGGGCATTCCCGTACAGGACATGGTGAAGGTCAAGGCCTACATCGAAGACCGCGACTGCCGCCTGGTGGGCCCCAACTGTCCGGGAGTGATGACGCCGGGAGAAGCCAAAGTGGGCATCATGCCTGGGTTCATCCACACCAAGGGCCGGGTAGGGATCGTTTCCCGTTCCGGCACCCTGACCTACGAAGCCGTCGATCAGGTGACTAAGGCCGGACTAGGCCAGTCTACCTGCATCGGCATCGGAGGCGACCCCATTGTGGGCACCACCACCAAAGAAGCCGTACAGCTATTGATGAACGATCCGGAAACCGACGGGATCGTTATGATCGGAGAGATCGGTGGCAACATGGAAGCCGATGCCGCCTACTGGATCAAAGAGAATGGTACCAAACCCGTGGTGGGATTCATAGCAGGCCAGACGGCTCCCAAAGGCCGTAAAATGGGACATGCCGGAGCCATCATCGGAGGCGCCAATGACACCGCTGAAGCTAAAATGAGGATCATGAAAGAATGTGGGATACACGTGGTTAGTTCGCCGGCGCATATTGGAAAGACCATGATGGAAGCGCTACAGAGCAACTAATAGGCTTCGCCACGAGATGGAAAATGGTATTGAGCATAGTCAGTACCCTGGCTACAACAGCGAAAACACCAATACGCCCACCACGGTAATAATGACCACCGCCATAAAAAATATAAACTGAGAATTGTTGCGGTAATTATTGAACAGTTTATCCATGATCTCCCGCCACTCCAGGTCTTTGACCACTGCTTCATTGCACAATACACGGTACTTTGGTTGCCCCTTTCGCTTTTGATCTCCGTGCTTTCTAAGGATAAAGAAATCTTTATTTAAAAAAGCCAGATCGTATAATTCGCTTTTGACGACCGTGCCTCCGGCCGCCTGTTCCACAATTAGGGTATTCGATTTTTCCAGCCGCCGCCATTTACCGTTACTGATATTGCCATCGATGGAAAGGAGGTATTCCGATTCGGCACGAAAAATATGTAATACCTTTTCGAGAAAATCGTCGGTGTCGCGAATTTCCAGCCAGCGGGTATCCAGATAGAATTCCTCTTCCCGCAAATCCTCACTCCAGGGCTTTACATTGGGAATGATCTCATCGAGATAATCGTCCATTGATTCGTGTTCGTTCAGTTCGAGACTAAACGGTCGGGTGATCGAATCGAGCAATTTGTTTTCCAGTGCCATAGTCTGTTGTTGGGTGATTTTCAACAACTAAGATAGAGAAAACTCTATTAATAGGGAGTGAAATGTTACTCCATCAAACTCTCCTCCATTTCATTGACTTCTACCAGGGGCAATTCGACGTAAAACTCGGTGCCCACATTTGGAACGGTATCAAACCAGATGCGTCCATTGACCGACTCGATGATGTTTTTTGAAATGGCGAGGCCCAGCCCGGTGCCGGAATTTTTGGTGGTGAAATTGGGTACAAAGACCTTGTCTTTCTTGTCATCTGAGATGCCGGTTCCGTTGTCAGCCACTTTTACCACGACCATCTCTCCTGATTTGTACAGGCTGACGTTGACCAATCCTTTTCTTTCGTCAGGGATGGCCTGGATGGCGTTTTTAATGAGGTTGTTGAGTACCCGCATCAGGTGATTTTTATCGGCGAATACGTGGTAGGACTCGTCGGGTTGGTTCAGCACCAGTTCCATTCGTTCAGAAGATTCGTTGCTGAACAGTTCAAATACCGAGACGACTAATGAGTTGAGTAGGGTGCGCTGGTTTTCGGCTCGTGGCATTTTGGCAAAGGTAGAAAATTCGGCGGCGATGGAGGCGAGGTTGTCGATTTGTTCGATCAGGGTGTTGGCTACCCGTTTGAGCAGGGGTTCTATGTCGTCGGGGTTGGAGTGATAGGCGTGCTGGAGGTATTGGATGCTCAGCTTCATAGGGGTGAGCGGATTTTTGATTTCGTGTGCAACTTGTTTGGCCATTTCCCGCCAGGCGCCTTCCTGGGCTGTTTGTTCGAGTTGGACAGCGTTATTTTCCAGCTCCCGCATCATTTTGTTAAACTCAGCAACCAGCATGCCGATCTCATCTTTGCCGCTCCATTCCAGAGGTTCATTGCGTTTGCCCAGTTTGAGTTGTTTCATCCGGTTGCCGATCTGCACCAGTGGGCGGGTAATGGTTTCCGCTACCGCAATGGCTATGGCACCGGCTATCAACAATAAAAACACGTAAATATTGAGCAGTTGGCTCATAAAGTCAAATACATCACTCCGAAGGGCCCGTTGTTTGGTGTAGTAAGGCAATCCCAGGTACGACACCACGGCGCCTCCCGGTTCTTTCAGGGCCAGGTAGGCGGCGTTGTAATACAGATCGCCGATGTGTTCGTCTTCCTGCCGGGATTCGCTGTGTTGCAGGCGGCTCAAGGCAAATAGGGCTGGTGCGCTGATGCGTTCTTCCAGCACTCCCTGACGGAAAATGTCTTTTTCGGAAGAGGCCACCAAAAAACCATCAAGGTCGTACATGTTGAGGTCGATCCGGTGTATTTTGGCGATGGGTTCGATCAGCTTCCGGTAGTTGAATGTGCTGTCATCAGAAGTGGCAAGTAGTTTCAATTCGTGTTCGGCGTCTTTTAATACCGACTCCGCCTTCCGGTCGAGGCGGTTTTCGTGGTATTCCTGATTGGAATTTCGGAAAAACCAAACCGTAACAATTCCAATGATTAAAAAAGAAGCGATGATCAATGACAGGCTAAAAAACTGGATCTTGTTTTTAAGCGAAGGCCGTTGGTGAAAAAGGGAGAAGCGGAGAGATTCCGGCAGGAAGTTGTAAAACTTATTGATGACCGCTGCCAGGACGATAAAGACGATCAGCATTCCAAAAATAGAAGAGAAAAAAGAGACAACTGCCGTATATTGCTCCAGCTCTTTGCCCACTACTACTTTGATGTTTTCCCGCCGCGAAGCATATACGATTTCCGACCGCCCCTCATGCTCCAGCGAAATGGTGTGTGCTGGTTTGGGAGATTTCGGAAGCTCATACCGGCTGGGATAGCTGTCGCCTTCTCCGTCTATCTTGACATCGTTCTGATAAATAGCGTAATCGTATTTTTCGAGGCCCGGCAGGTTTTTAAAGGGTTGGTCGACCAACAATTCCGTGTATACTTTCGACTGCTCCCGCCGCTGCCGGTTGAACCGAAGGATCAGATGTACCGGATGATCATAGGCATGAAGAGGGTCTAAAACCATGCTCATCAGATAGTCGATGTGGTGAGAATTGGGATCGACAGACAATCTCAGATTGCCGTAATTGGTAGCAATTCCCTTTCGGAAAGCCTTGAAAAAATCCGAATGATCCTCGTCAGAGTCTTTGAATACGGGGATGGTATCTTTGTCAAAAGCGTTGATTTTGTAGTCGTAATTGTAAAAAAGATAATTGTTTTCGTAAAAATATTTTTCCAGTATACGCTCAATGTCCTTTCGGTCAATCTTAAATCCATGTGGTGGAAATTTCCCTTTAAACCGGGTATCGGATTCCAGCTTTTCCTTGAATGCCCGCAATGCTTTCTCCGCTTCCTGATCGCGCAGGTTGGCCAGTTGCTCGGCATAACCGCTTCTGAGTATCCGGTCTTGATAGGCATTGTACTTGAATAACAAAATAGAGGGAAAGGCACTGAGGATGATCAGCCAAATGACCAGCCAGGAAAAGCTAACGGAAGTACTGTCGATAAATAAATCGAATAACAATACAAATACAGAAGCTATCAACAATAAATACACGATGGGCAGCATAAAGTTGAGAAAACTCAGCACGGGCACCATCGTCAATAGCGCCAGCGAAAGGGCCACAAAACGCTTTCTGCGCGGCAACGCCATGTTGGCAATGGCCAGCATCATCTTGTGGCTGAACAAAAACAGGGCAAGCAATAACAATATAATTCCCAGTATGGCTAAATTCCCGGAATGGCTTTGCGAAAGGGTGTTGCTGAAGTCGAATTGGATGTTATTGTTGAAGATCAGTGATTTGAATACCCACGACAATACCAACACGCCCGACAATACAGAGATATAACTTAGATACGTCAACCCGAATTTCGCTTTTGCCGAAAGGTGCCCAAAACTGCGGCCCGGAAATTCCTTATGGAAAAAAAACATTACCCACAACAATAATAAGATGTTGATCAACAAATCGCCCAGGGAACTGCTGATGAGGTTGTTTTCAAATGTTTGTGCAAACACCGCTAACTCTGAAAATCGACTGCTGAAATCAAAAGCGATCGTCAGCATCCGCACCCCAAACACCGCAATGACAAAGGCGGCAGCCCCCTTGATCGGGTTGCCGGCGGCGATCATTCTTTTGGTAGTGGTATTGATGAAAAGGATCAACATAAAAAAGCCGAACAGATACAACCACACCAACCGCAGTTGTTGCTTTTTATCAAAGACCGGTCCATCGGCTCCCAGATAACAAATGGCCTGCCCCCGCTTCGTCAGCACGGGAAATTCACTTTGTTGACTGGAAACAGTGATGTTATGTGGAATGTTTTTGTCGACCACAAAGCGGTCTTTCAGATAATCGCTTTTCAGCTTGTAGTCGTACTTGATGGGCATCATGGCCACCAGGTTGTATTCCCCAAATGGTTGGCCGGAAACCGCCTGTTTTCGGAGCAGGTAATGACCGTTTTTGCCTTTCACGAAAGTGGTATGCCCTTCGCGGGTAAACTCCAGGATGGCATCGGGTGGAGGCGTGGCGTATTGGTTACTCCAAAAAATCAACTTGTCGTCGCGATAGATCAAGATGGTGTATGGCTCTTTGGCCAGCCGCTGCATGTATTCATAATCGTTCGACAACTGTTGGGGATCGGCATGCTTATCGGGTTCCAACAACCGGTGAATAAACGCCTTATTGTCAAAAAAACGGCGGACACTGGTCTCTTGCCGGTGCAATTCCTCTTCGATCTGGGTTTTGTATTTATCCAGTTTGGAAGAATGATTGAGACTGTAGTCGAAGCCAATAGCTGCAAGCAGACAACCAATGGTCAGTAATAGTGAGTATTTTTGTTGCTTTGTCATTCGACCAGAATGTAAATTTGACCGTAAACAGGATGGAAAAGCGCTGGTATTATTCGTTGGAGTAGATACAAAAATAACCACAAAATTTAATCCAAATCCAACGAAATGGAATAATAACAAAAATTTATGTGTTGGGCAACGGTAGTTTTTCCCGGAAAGGGATTAAATGGGAACGGAATTATACGATTTTGCATTCTCATAGTTACATAACCCCCTGGTTTGCTATCTTTGTAAAACAGTACCGCAAACAGGCCATCGCGGTTCCATCCCGAACTAGCTTCGGGATCGGGAATGAGGAAAGTCCGGACAATGCAGGGCACCGCACCATTTAACGAATGGGGTCGCGCTCCCGATAGCTATCGGGACGGGGCACAGCAAGTGTTACAGAAAATAACCGTCCCGAACTTGCTTCGGGATAAGGGTGAAAACGTGCGGTAAGAGCGCACGGCTGCGCAGGGCAACCTGGGCAGCGAATAAACCTTGCGGATTGAAATGCCATGTATACCCCGGTTTCGACAGAAGTAAGGTTGCCCGCTTTACCGGGTTGGTTGCCTGCAACCAGTCCAGCCGGGGAGGGTAGGCAGATACACGCCGCTCAGCAATGACGGCGGTAGATAAATGATGGCCCTGTGGCAGTTGGCTTAGGTTGACTACACAGACAGAATCCGGCTTACCGTTTGCGGTGCTTTTTTCTTCTTTTAGTAAAGCTCAAAAAATAAATAGTCTTTTTGGTGTCTTTGAAAAAATCACAAATCGCTCACCCCGATAGCTATCGGGGTCGCTTATTTGTAATTTTTATCAAAGACAACGACAATTTATTTTTCGAGCGAGCCTTATCCACCCAACCCATCATTATGAAATCCCTGCTTTGCTTCTTTTTGGTGATGGCCAGCGCCCTTTCGGGCAAATGCCAACCCGGCTGTACCGACCCGCAAGCCACCAACTACGACCCGTCGGCCACCTCCAACGATGGCTCCTGTACCTACGCCGAAACAAATTATACGCTTTCGCAAATCACAGAGCTGCCCCAAATCATCGTAGAAAACTCCGGCCTGGTAATGACCACCCACGGACTATTTACCCACAACGATGCCGGCAACCCCAACGAAATATACCGCATCGACTCCATCAACGGAGCCGTCCTCCAAACCCTCCTGGTAGTAGGAGATAACGAAGACTGGGAAGATTTTGCCGAAAGTGAAACCCATATTTTCATAGGCGACTTCGGCAACAACGACGGCAACCGCACCGACCTGCGCATCTATAAAATTGATAAATCCGAACTGGGCAACAACATCGTCAACGCTCAACCCATCAATTTCACCTACGCCGACCAGATCGACTTCTCCGAAAACCACAACAACCACGACTACGACTGCGAAGCCTTCTTCTATCACGACGATAGCCTCCATCTCTTCACCAAAAACTGGGTTGACAACCAAACCCGCCACTACGTCATCCCCGCCGAACCCGGATTCTGGTCCGCTCCCGTGCGCCACTCCTTCAACGCCCAGGGGCTCCTCACCAGCGCCGACATCAACTCCCAGGGCACCATCCTCCTGCTGGGATACACCCCGGCCGGCTTCAACTACATGTGGCTCCTGTTCGACTATCCCGGCAACGAATTCTTCCAGGGCAACAAACGCAAAATAATGCTGGGAACCGCCCTGACCAACAGCCAGACCGAAGGCCTCGCCTTCAAAGACCTGCATACCGGCTACATCTCCTCCGAACAGTTCGACCTGGGATCGACAGAGCTGCCGCCCAAACTCCTGGGCTTCAACATCGAGCAATGGGTGGAAAACCCCGTTTCTGACCGCGAACCTGCCACTTTCCAACCTTTGAACATTTACCCCAACCCGTTCTCCAGCCATGTGACCATCCGGTTTCCCGAAAGGTGGACGACCGGGGCTTGCGTTGTACAATTGTTTGATGCAAAAGGCCATCGGCTGTGGTCTCAAAATATAACCAAACCGGTGGACACACTTGTCTTAGACCAGTTTCCGGGATTGGCCAGTGGCGTTTATTCAATCCAGGTCACTGGCGACGGATTTCACTTTCGTGAAAAACTGGTGAAACTTTGATGGGTTGTATAACGGGGTCATTTTTCGATGCCCCATTGTTTTAAGTGGTTGATTTTCCGTTAGTGAAGCCTGTCCCGATCCCGATGGCTGTCAACGGGCCACATTGTCTGAACCGGGATGAATGGGATTTTGGGGATTTATGGGATCATAGAATTGAACTGAGTGTGTGACAAACCTGTCTGGCCGCCAGGCGAGAATCGCTGCGAGTTATTACCACAAAGGCACAGAGACACAAAGATTCACAGAGAAAATCTCTGTGTAACTCTGTGTCCCTGACTGCCGTCAGGCAGGTTAGAGTCTCTGTGGTGAGAGGCTCCGCTAACTTGGCTGCCGCCAGGCAGGTACGTCACGCACTCAATTGAACTCGAGTACAAAGCCTAAAAACCTCATCCATCCAACATACGGCAAAGCTGGCGCCCGGTCTCCTGACCGGCGCTCTGTGCGTGCAGTTTCCAACAACAAAAAAGAGCAGACTGCATATATACAACCTGCTCTTTTTCCATTTGCCGATAAGGCTTCTCACTAATTCTGTTGATCCTCGTATTCCAGAGCGCCAAAGTCGAACAGCAGTGTAAATCTCAGGGTATTATCAAGCGGATTGCGCTGTTGGGTGGTGGGTACCAGGTAAGAGAAATTGAGACCAAAGATATTGTATTTCAATCCCAGCCCTACGGTGAAGTATTTGCGGTTGCCCTTGGATGCATGTTCGGAGTAGTAGCCCGCTCTGACGGCAAACTGCTGATCGTACCAGTATTCCAGTCCGATGGAGTACATCAACTCGCGCATCTCTTCGGAAAAACCACCCGGAGCATCGCCAAAAGAGCTAAGCACGCCGCTGAACATGGATTTTTCTTTGTAGTCGAAAATATCGTTATCATCCTCATCACATTCGCTTTCAGTACCTATGCAGGGAGTGGGTACCAGTAGTTTGTTGATGTCCAGGGCAATGGTAAAGGCGTTGAACTCGTCGAAATTCATATCCCAGGCGGCACCTAATCCCAGATTGGTGGGGATATAGTCTTTATTGATCGACTTGGTATAAGATATCTTGGTGCCCAGGTTGGAAATGGCCAGCCCCAGGGTGAGGTCCGACTCTTTATCATTCATTTTAATACCCGTTTTGTAGGTCAATGAAAAATCGGCAGCCCCGGCAATACCGGGTGTGATGTCGACATCGCCTACCGTTTGGCCGGCAGCCAGGTTGGAAAAAATGAATTTAGGAGCGACAGCTACCGAAAATTTGGGTGATAACTTACGGGCATAAGCCAGGGTCACCTCAAACTCATTGGGTCTTCCTTCTCCCAGATCCGCCCCCTGCTCATCAGTAAAATTGATGGTACCCAGGGAAAAGTAACGCAAAGAGAGTCCCACGGTTTGTAATTCGTCAATTTGCTTATATCCCGAAAGGTAAGCCATATACACATCGGGAATGCCCAGGGCGCGGAGCCAGGGCGTATAAGTAGCAGCAATACTGAGGTCTTTATTGACGAAAGCCAGTTTGGAGGCATTGTGATGCATCGAATTGGCGTCGGGAGAAATGGCAATCCCCACATCCCCCATCGCTCCGGAGCGCGCATTGGGCACAATCCGCAAAAAGGGAACGGCGGTGACGATGGTGTTGACACAGGGTCCTCCATTTGCATTTTCCCATTCTCCGGTGGATTGGTTGAAGGTACATCCGTTAAACTGCCCAAAAGCTGGAAAAGCCAGGCCAGTCAGTAAAAGGATAAAAAGTAAATTTGTTAAATTTTTCATGTCGAATTATAGGATCTTTTTCAAAAATGTTCGCAAATATACGCTTTGTAACGGCTTTGTTCAAACGGCTTTCGCCAGGACATCTATATAATGTTAATAACGCCTGTTTATTTTGCAAATACCGCACCTTAAATTGGTTAATACCAGCAATAGTGTACGCTGGTACGACAATTACTTGAGAATCACCAGCTTTTCAAAGTCGCTTTCGCCTCGTGTTTGGCCACTTGGATCGGAAAGGGAGTTGACTTTCACTTTGTAGACGTATACCCCTTTTGCGAGTTGGTCGCCGTAGTCGTCTCGGCCGTCCCACTTGATGTCCGTCACGCGGTAGCCGTTGGCATCGATTTGGGTGTGGATGGTTTTGGCCAATTTTCCGGAAACGGTGAATATCTGCACCTGTACATCGAGGGTTTGTCCGGCCATGTTGTGTTCAAATTGAAAATTGGTGCAGGTGGTGAAGGGATTCGGGTAATTGAGTACATGATCGAGGGCGGCCTCTTCACCGTTGGCTACGACAAAATCCGTAAAGCCGTCGGCCGAGTTATTGGCCACATCCCAGGCGGTGACTTTGATCTGATGATGCCCTTCAGCTATGTTGAAAAGGGGGTATCGAACGGTTCCTTTGGTGTGGTCGTCGATCTCGGCTTCGTAAAAATCGTTGAGGATATAGGTGTTTTGGGTATTTTGGTCGAGTATGCCGGTCAGGTCGTGACCGATGCTGTTGCCCACCACGTTGATGCCGTGATCGTCCGACAGCTTTACCAGCAAGGTGGGGTTGGGATCGGTCAGGCCACCGCTTACAAATTCTTCGGTGTTCATAAATACTTCCACCAGTGGTCCTTTATCATCCTGGATGCCGTTGGGGTCGGTGCCGCCGATGACGATGCCGTCGTAGTATCCACGGGCATCCACCTGGGTACCATTTTCGGCGTAGTAGCTGATCTTGCCTTTATCGTAAGCGTAGTTGATGTCTTTGGGTACTACAAAAGTAAAGCTGAAAACACCATTGGTGACCGTAGCCCGCCCTTTGAAAATGATGTTTCGCTGGAGCTGAAAATCGAAAGTTGGCCGACTGCCTGCATCCTGCCCCAGTGTGGTGACGGTAACCTTTTTATCGTAAATGGTAGGATAAACAATGCCATTGAAATCGGTGAGAACGCTGCCATTGTTATCAGCTACAACGCCTTCGATGGTAACTGTTTGCAGGGCCCGGATGGTATCGGTCAAGCCACTGCCCACAGGGTTTCCATTGACGGAGGTGGTCAGCACATTCAGTTCGGGGATGGCGAGGTGTTGGGAGGGGTCACCCAGCATGATGAACTTCCGGGAGTTTTCGGTGGAGCAGTTCTGGCATTGGTTCTTAGCTACGCGGAGGATCTCTCCCATGCTGGGCCGGTAACTGTTGGTGATGTCGAGCAGGGTATCGAAAACGGCGATGTTCAATTCGCGGTTGCTGTTGGTGAATACGGCCCGCGTGGTTGTAAACAGAGCGATGGCCCCTCCATTTGGGTTGAGAAATACCTGCTCGCCGGCAGAGGTGAAAGTGGCTTCGTCGTATCCCGCAAAAGAGCAGGTGGCTGTGACCAGCAGGGGCATATGGTCAAAATTGTTCCAACTGGCGATGTCGGCGTTGGTCAATACCCGCTCCTGCGCCCAGCCCTTGCCTCCGCCATGCCCCATATAACTCATCACGAGCAACCCCTTGAACATATCGCGATTGATGGCTTCCTGTACTTCGGGGTAGCGTGCTCCACCAGAGGTTGGTACTTGTTGGAAGGCGTCGAAATAGATCTTACCGACATTGACGATCGGGTGTTCTCCCTCTACCCGGTTGGAAACGATGTCGGAATCGGTGATGTGGCGGTTGGAGTCTTCATCGTCGGCGATGTAGGACACGCGGTTGCGCCAGTCGCCCAACACGTCTTTCGAAGTATCGTAGTGGATGATCTTGTTGACAACGGCATTGGCTTCTTCCAGACTCCTTACGGGAAATCTTCCCACGGCGATATCCATCAGTCCGCTGTTGATATTGCCTCCATCGTCGTCGGTCAACAGGGAGAAATAGTCGTCAGTGGGAAAAGAGCTGATGGGATTGAGGGAGTTGCGGGTTTCGTATACCGGAATAAAGTCTTTGCCGGTGCCGTAAATATTTCTTGCATCAAAGCTGCCATCGCCCAGGAGGAGGAGGTGTTTGAACTGATCGCTTCTGGTGAAAAGCATGTGGGCAAAGTCGCGGATGGCCGTGGGGTCTTTGGCACCGGAAGAAAATTCGTTGAACAGTTTATCGATGTCCACCAATTCGATGGTCAGGTCGCTGTAGTCCGCCCGGTGTTGAGCCAGTAGTTGTGCTGCGGACAAAAATTCTGAATAGTATACAATGACCATATCGACGTTGTTGATGCCGTGGTAGTTTTGGTTTTCCAGTTTTTCGCCGATCACAACGGGGCTCGGAAAACTATTACTAGGGTTGAAAGCGACGAATGTCTTCAGCTCATCGGAAGCGGCTCCAAAACGGAGGGTATTTCCCGAAAGGTTGGCGCCGGTGATGGCCTTAGCTGCCAGGGGGTTGGTGATGTCCCATATTTGCGTGGAGGCGTTGGCCCCCCCAATTTCGTATTTGGTGGAGGGGTGGTCGAGTGATCGCAGGTCCCTGAAGATCACTTGTCCGCCGACAAGCTGAAGCGATCGCCGTGCATTGAGTTGGATGTAGTCGAGCCAGGCGGTATTGGTGCCGTCGCCGACGGAGGGGTATTCGATGGCCACGCTGAGCGTTGATTGAGTGGGTTGGAAGTTGTGGGTCATCACAGCGGCTTTGGCATAGGTGCCTTCGGGGTTGGAGGTGTTGACGTTGCCCATTTGGCCGCTGATGTAGGTTTGCCCGCTTACCATCACTTTGTAGGTCGAAGAGTTGGCCCCGCGAGCCACCATGCTTACTTTTATGTTGGACGGTTCGTTGGTCAGCAGGCCGGGGAGGTCAAAATCGTAATTACGGGTTCGCAATGGGTTAAAAGCATCGCCCCACCACATCTGGCCGGAGCCCTGGGAGTTGGGCGATTCAAAGAGGAGGTTGTATCGTTCGTCTTCCAGGCGGATGAGGTCGGTGTAGGCATTGGTGGTGAAAGCCGTACTGCCGATGGAAGCGACGGAGTGGTTGGCGTCGCCAACTTGTTTGCCGGTGCCCGATTCTATTTTGAGAAAATAATAACTCTGGATGTCGTAGGTGTTGGTGACCCTGTTCAGGATATTTTCGTTTTCACTGTACTGCCATCGGTGTGGGCCCTGGGCGTAAAACAGTATAAAGTCGTCGGCATTGAATACGCCATCATTTCCACCGCTGATCCAGATGGCATTTTCTTCCAGGTCGTCGACCTGTTCGGCAATGACGGGTTCGGGCAGGGGGCCTCCTCCGTTGCCGTAAAGGCGGATTTGTGAGGGGTTGGTGTTGTCGATGTCAATACCGAGATCGTTTTTTAGAAAGTCGTGGGTTATTTTGTGTATTCCTTCTTCGCTGACGGCAATTTTGTAGATGTCTCCATCGCTTAATACGGAGTTGAAGGTGTATGTATCGCGGTTGGTAGCTTGAGGGAGGGGGGTGAAGGTGACCCTTAGTTCGAAGGAGGTTATTCGTTCAAATTGGTTGGGCCCGGTTTTTCGAATGGGGAGGAAGCTGACTTTGCCGACGAAGTTTCGTCGTTCCTGTTCCACCCGTGTTTTGAAAACGATGTCGTCCTGAATGACCCAGTCGTCGCTGGAGGCTGGTTTGCCGAAAGACTCGTATTGGACGCTGACCAGTTCTACAGACAGTTGGCCGTGGCTGTTGACCGGGAAGGCATCTCCAAAGTAGGGGAGAGTGGGGGTATGAGAGCCATGCACGGCTCCGTCGAAGGTCCATATTTCCAGTGGGTGGTTGCCGGTGGGGTTATGGACGATTGGGTTTTCCTGCCAAAGGAGGGTTTGGCGTATAGAAATGCTTTGAGCTGAACAAAAGGTGGATAAAAAGAGAAAGGTTAGGAAAAAAGATACAACTTTATTCATAATTTGTGAAGTTTTCTACACAACAGGAATTAGGAAAGGCCTGTTGGCAATTTTTGGAAGTTTTTTGCCGTTCCCGGAATTGTTATAGAAACGTTAATTGAAAACGGGTATTGTTCGGTATTTAGGCAAACTGTCGGCTATTTTTACTAATTTAACAGTTGCTGATATGCTGATGCTTGCCATGAAGGCGTAGCGATAGCGGAGTCCCCCGTATCAAGTCCGGGGCAGGCTTTCATGGTACTGATGCTGAAACGAGTTCGGGACAAGTTTTACCTTCACGTTTATTTTGAGGCAAGACACAGTTTAAATCGTGAATTATGTATTCTGTTTCTGTTACCTTCAAATTGAGAAGTTGGTAATAAATAAACAAAAGTCAATGACCAGACAAATTCTACTGTTCTTTTTCCTTTTTGGCGGCGCCTTGTCCATGCATACAGAAGCGCAGGACCCAATATACAGCCAATACTATGCGGCTCCTTTGCAAACCAATCCGGCCTTTGCGGGAAATGGATATGCTCCGTTTTTTGCGCTGAATTACCGCAACCAATGGCCCGGATTGAATGCCTACCAGACCTATACGGCGTCATACGATCAGTATCTCGATTATCTCAACAGTGGCGTTGGCGTTATGTTGCAGGGAGACGATGCGGGGCAGGGAATTATTCGCACCATAAAGGTCAGTGGTATCTATTCTTACCGGCTGAGGGTGACAGAGGGTATGTTTGTCAAATTGGGGGCAGAGGCAAGTGTGGTTCAGGCGCGGCTCGACTGGGAGAAACTCCTCTTTCTCGATCAGATTGACATCGAAAATGGCCCCATCGCTCCCGGCGGCGGCAAATACCCATCCAATGAAGCGGAACCTGAAAATCTGACCAATACTTATCTGGATATGTCGGCAGGTGTCCTCGCTTACAGCAAATTCATCTATGGCGGTGTGGCCATCAAACATCTCAATACGCCGGACGAATCATTCCTGCATGTCAACGACAACCTCAACGGAGGGCTACCCTTGCGTTATTCCTTTCACGTGGGAGGGGAGATCCCCCTCTTTGAGAGCAATAATAACGGGCCGTCGGCGTTTTTATCTCCAAACGTACTGTGGGTCCGGCAGGGTGATTTTGGCCAATGGAATGTGGGGATGTATGCCGGCCTGGGGATGATCTATGCCGGTGCCTGGTACCGACACGCTCGCACCACTTCGGATGCCGCCATTTTCCTGATAGGATGGCAAAAAGGTCTCTTCAAAGTGGGATACAGCTACGATATGACCCTCTCCAACCTGAGGAGCGAGTCGGGAGGTGCCCACGAAATTTCGTTGGGTATCCGACTGCGAGAACCGGATATCGACTTTAACGATTGTCTCCAACTGTTCAGATAAACAACCCTTTTCACACTAAAACCAGAACATTACCAGTCAAAAAATCGGGATCAATGCATAAATGGTCCGATATTTTCTGTAGGTTAAAAATTATTTTTGCCTCAAATTGTACATTATCTGACCCCAGCGGCTGCTATTTTCTTTTTTTATTTACATATATTTGTCGGTCTTAAATCAAAAAAACAAAGTTAGTACGATGAAAAAACTGCTGAAGCTAGTTTCTGTAATTTGCCTTTTTGCCTTCTTGCTCTCCTCTTGTGGCAAGAAAGAGCGTTCGGCCACCACCGGCTGGAAATACAACGACCAGAAATGGGGCGGTTTCGAGAAATTGAACTACGAGGGGCAAGCTACTGGTCCAAACCTGGTCCTTATTGAAGGTGGTACCTTTACGATGGGCTACACCGAACAGGATGTGACCTACGATTGGCACTCCATCCCCCGAAGAGTTACCGTTTCTTCCTTTTACATGGATGAAACAGAGGTAGCCAACATCGATTACAAAGAATACCTTTACTGGATCGACCGGGTGTTTAACGAATCCTACCCCGAAGTTTTCCTGAACGCCCTGCCCGATACACTGGTCTGGCGCGAAGAGCTCGCCTACAACGAACCTTTCGTAGAAACTTATTTCCGCCACCCGTCTTACGACAATTATCCCGTAGTAGGGGTCAACTGGCTTCAGGCCAACGAATACTGTAAGTGGCGTACCGACCGGGTCAACGAGATGATCCTCATTGAAAGAGGCATCCTCAACCCCAACCCCGAACAAAAAGACGAAGACAACTTCAATACCGAGTCCTATCTCGTGGGGCAATATCAGGGCGATGTGCGCAAAAACCTTAAAGACATGCGTACCGGTGGCGAGCGGTCTGTCCGCTTTGAGGATGGTATTCTGCTGCCTTCCTATCGGCTGCCTACCGAGGCCGAATGGGAATATGCTGCACTCGCATTGGTGGGCAAACAGGTATCCGCCAAAGACGAACGCATATCCGACAGGCGACTCTACCCCTGGGATGGCAACACCGTGCGATTCCAAAAAAGAAATAAATACCAGGGCGCTATTCTGGCCAACTTCAAAAAAGCGCGTGGCGACTACATGGGTATGGCCGGCAAGTTGAACGACAATGCCCATATCCCATCGCCGGTAACCGCTTATATGCCCAACGATTTTGGACTGTTCAACATGGCCGGCAACGTCAACGAATGGACGATGGACCTCTACCGACCCCTAACCAGCCAAACCCTTAAAGATGTCGAAAACCACGACCTCAATCCCTACCGGGGTGGTAAATTCCAAACCAA
The DNA here is from genome assembly GCA_965222105.1 of Saprospiraceae bacterium. Lineage (GTDB taxonomy): Bacteria > Bacteroidota > Bacteroidia > Chitinophagales > Saprospiraceae > CALGLS01. The sequence goes on from CBDCTQ010000042.1 coordinate 47,315, forward strand.
GGTATTGGACGAAAACGGGCGCCCCGTCGAAAAAGACAGCCTCGGCCGCGTCAGATACCGATATGTAGAAGACGATGAGGTGGCCACCCGCGAAAACTACAAGCGCGGTCAGGTATACAACTACCTCGATGGCGACAAAGAATCTTTTGTACTCTACGACTACGGAAAAACCTCACTGATCAGCGACAAGTCGCGCGTCATCAAAGGTGGCTCCTGGGCCGACAGGGCCTACTGGATGTCGCCGGGCTCCCGTCGATTTAAAGAAGAAGATAAGTCTGACCGCACCATCGGTTTCCGCTGCGCCATGACCCGTACCGGTGGCCCTACTGGCAACGACGACAGCGGCGGCAACAACTTCAAAGTCAAACGAAAAAAACAAAAAAGACGGTATAAGTAAAGGTCGATTGAAACAGACTGCCTACTTCCCGGCTTTTAAAAAGTCTCTGCATAATCCAATGTGTAGAGACTTTTTTTGTACCTTCCCGATAACAGATATTAACATGATCCAAACAACGGTCTTATACGATATTTACCGTCAGCACCGGACGGTGATAACCGACAGTAGAAAAACCGAACCGGGATGTCTTTTTTTTGCATTGAAAGGCCCTCGTTTCAATGGCAATGAATTTGCGCTCCAAGCGCTGGAATCGGGAGCAGCTTATGCGGTGATCGACGAAGATAAATACCGTGTTGACGACCGGTTTCTGTTGGTGGAAGATGTCCTGACAGCTCTCCAAAATCTGGCACATCACCACCGGCAACAACTGAATACACCCGTTCTGGCCATAACCGGCAGCAATGGCAAAACGACGACCAAAGAACTCGTAAATGCGGTGTTGAGCAGTCATTACAAAACACACTGCACACGAGGCAATTTCAACAACCATATCGGCGTGCCGCTCACCTTGCTGGCCGTGCCCGATGAGGTGGAAATAGTCGTCGTTGAAATGGGGGCCAACCACCTGGGAGAAATAGCTGCTCTTTGTCAAGTAGCCCTGCCCACCCACGGCCTGATCACCAACATAGGCAAGGCGCACCTCGAAGGGTTCGGAGATTTGGAAGGGGTTAAGAAAGGAAAGTCGGAATTGTATCGGTTCCTGGCCGACAACGGAGGGATGGCATTTGTCAATGGGGAAGAATCCTTTTTGAACGAATTGTCTGGGGCAGTGAAGTACCGATTGATTTATGGCAGAGAATCCAACAGTATGTACCCGGAGGAATACGTCGTTCGGCTTGTATCGACCAACCCGTTTGTTAAAGCGAGCTTTGCGGATGAAGACCAGCCTGATATCCAGATTGAGAGCCACCTGGTAGGCGAATACAATTTTAACAATATAATGACGGCGGTGGTGATCGGCCTGTATTTTAAAGTACCGGGGCATCAGATCAAAGCGGCGATTGAAAATTACCAGCCTCAAAACAACCGCTCCCAATTGACAACGGTCGGTACCAATACTTTCCTGATGGACGCCTACAATGCCAATCCCGACAGCATGAAAAACGCTTTGCTGAACTTTGCCGGGATGTCGCCAGATCGCAAAATTGCCATTTTGGGAGACATGCTCGAACTCGGCGACCACTCCCACAGTGAGCACCAGCGAATGGTCGATTTGGTACAGGAGCTATCTCTGCCGGAGGTGTGGTTGGTGGGTACCGCTTTCGCTAAAACGGATTTTCCGAAAGGTGCTTTCCGACAGTTCGACGATGTGGGTAAGGTCCAGGATTGGTTGAGGCGCCATCCGCTATCCGATACGCTTTTTTTGTTGAAGGGGTCGAGGGGATGTCAACTGGAGAAGATTTTGAATGGTGGTTGAGATCGCTGCGCTGTCGGAGGTCGGACCGCGTTGCTGTCAAAGGTCCCGCTCGTCGAAGTCTGTGACTTCGATGCCTCTGCTGTCAGAGGTCGGACCACCTTTGCTCGCGTTAGGTACGTTAGAGGGAAGTCTGACCTCTGACTTCTCACTTCTCACCTCAAAACCGTTTAAAAGCGTTGAGCAGTCGTTCTGGAATTTCTTCCTGGCAGGTCAGTTTGTAATCGGAGTAGGAGCAGGGGATGAGGTAGTGTCGCTGGTGTTTTTTTCGGGTTTTTACGGGTACCTGTATCCACCATCTGCCTGATTTGCGGCTTTTCCAGAAGGTAAAAGGTTGTTGTAATTGTTTTGTTTGTACGAGGTATTCTACCAAGTCATGGGAACTGACGGGGTAGTCTCCTTTTCGGTTGCAGAATCCTTCGATGAAGTACCAGATCATTTGGGCGATTAGTTGGGCGGTTTGGTGGTTGGTATCGTTGGAGGGATGGTGGCCGTAGATGCCGAAGGATCTCAATTTGTCGCTCATACCGGCGTACCGACAGAGCTGACAGGCTTCTTCTGAGAATAAGCCGCTGGGGGTGGGCGACAATTGCCCGGGCGCTTCAGACTGTTTGAGCGCTGCGAGATTAAAGCCGAGCAAATCGGCATCGCGGATGAGGGGCTCTGTAATTTCGAGGTTGTGTCGTAGTTGTCCGAGTCGGCAAAAATCGAAAGTTGAACCGGTAGTCAGCGTGTTGATGGTCTCAGAGAGGTAGTGGGCCTGACAACCGATAAGGTCTAGATGGAAGAGGGTGGGGTGTTTCAGCCGTAGCAATTCATTGAAGGGGTAATGCTTAGAGGTGGGTTTTTCTGTTGGGTCGAGGCGTAGTTTTTCATCGATTATGGCCAGGTTGACGAGTTTTTGGTAAGTTTTATGGGCTTTAAACTGGGAGAGGAGGAGGTTTTCATTGTCGCCGATCAGGACAGGGAAAATGTTGCTGTCGATCAATTCTTTTACGATGGGGATGAGATTGGCAGTTTTATTGTTGCGAATGTTGCCTAGATCAGCTACAAAAAGCCTTTTGAAAGGAAAGCTGAGAGTATACAGGGCTGACCTTACGGCGTTGGCTTGCTGATCGCCTATTCCAATGAGGGCGATTTGGGTTCTGGTGAGTTTGGGAAATTTACGTCTGAAGACAGCGATTTCTTCCCCAAATTCGTAAGATGGATGACCGCTATCGGATCGTTTTATGGTATCGGGAACGGGGGTAAGCCAGTTTTGCAACATGTATTTCAAAAAAATTTGTGCAAAACTAAGAGAAATAGTGGCTATTTCTTTGAAAAAGAGCGAAACATTTGTCAGGATAACAGCGTATCATCCTCCAATCTGTAACGACAGAGTTGTAACTGATCCTGTAATTGACATAATATGAAAGGCTCTAACAACAGCACTGCAATTTTGGTGTTGTACCCCGATTGGGCCTTGTCTTTTTACTGCTGTTCTGAAAGCAAGCCCTTATGCAAGAATGCTTCGATCGGGAGGTGAGTAGAATGAGAGGCAAAATGCGTGAAAACCCCTGGTTTTCAGTGGAAAACGAATGGTGTTTAAACGTTAGTTTTGGAATGGAAAAAATGGTCTAAATTATTTGAGACCTTAGAAAAAAAAGATACATTTGCAAATCAGTTATTGATTATTATGCCCAAGTGGCATCACCTATTTGTTAATTCATCAAAGTAAAACCCTATGACAAGGAAAATTGCATTACTTTTTCTAATGACTATTGGTGTGCTCCTAAGCACCCTTTCCGCTCAGGATGACAATACTTCTTACCGCGGTCTGAAATTCAACGCACAACCCAAGCATCAATCCGAAATTGGTATTCACGTAGGCCATTTTATGGTTATTGGTGACGTAGTACCCCGACCAGGTTGGGGTGCAGGTCTCCACTTCCGCCGGGCCCTCGACTATGCCTGGGCTTTGCGTCTCGACGCGTTATACGGCCAGGGATGGGGGCTCGAACCACGTAATAGCGGTGGATCACATGCAGAAGCCAACTCCGTACTCAGTGACCTGGGATATGGCGGAGGCAATGCCTGGTTCCATAACTACAAAACGGAGTTTATGTCGCTCACCATTCAGGGGATCTGGAGCCTTAACACCTTCAACTTCAAACGACAGGTCCGCAAATGGAACTGGTATGTCCTCGCAGGTGTAGGTGCCGACAGATATGAAACCTACTACGACGCTTTGAACGGAAGAACGCCTTATTTCTCAGAGTTCAACGCCATTGATGCTGCCAATCCCGATCACGAGATCAGCCGCGAAGTTCGACGCGATATCAGAGATGAACTAAAAAACACCCTCGACGGCGACTACGAAACCCGCGCAGAAATCGCTACCGGACGTCGTAGTGGAGATGCCAGCGAAATAGACGAACTTCAGATCAACGGACACGCCACCGCCGGTATCGGTCTGGCTTTCAAATTTAGCGAAAGATTCAATATCGGCTTAGAACACCAGGTGCTCATCGTGTTCGGTAACGAAGGTGACCTCATCGACGGATACCGCTGGAGAACTTCGCAGGACCTGACCCAATACCGCGACCTGGTCAATTACACCAACATACGTTTCAACATCAACATCGGCAAAAAAGACGACTCCCGTTCCGAGCCGCTTTGGTGGGTCAGCCCATTCGATATGTTGGCAGAAGACCTCGCCGAAGTCAAAGCCCGGCCGGTACTCGACCTGAGTGACGACGATGAAGACGGTGTGATCAACATGCTCGACCAGGAGCCCGAAAGCGAAAAAGGATGCCCGGTCGATACACGAGGTATTGTACTGGATAGCGATGGCGATGGATTGATCGACTGCAAAGACGATGAGCCGCACTCGCCTCCCGGCTACGATGTCGATTCCAAAGGAGTTGCTCAAGTACCGCAGCCGGATATCCTCAACGAAGAGGATGTCAACAGAATTGTAGATGCCAAGTTGGCCAACTGGAATCCCAACGTCGGCCTGGAAGAGTGGTTCCTACCCATCATTCACTTCAATCTTGACAAGTACAGCATCAAGCCCAGCGAATACGGCAAGTTGCATCAGGTGGCTACCGTTATGAAAGCCAATCCAGATATCAACATCGTGGCTTATGGTCACACCGACCGGTTGGCAGGCGATTGCTACAACGATGTACTTTCTTTCAATCGGGCACAGACCACCATCGACTACATGGTCAATAAATACGGCATCGACAGAAGCCGCTTCATCCTGACCTGGGGAGGAGAGCATACCAACCTCATCCCGACCAACGGTCCCAGCCTGATGAACCGCCGGGTAGAGTTTAGAGTAGCCCGCGACGAAACGAATATGGGCAAACCCGACTGTGGCGTCAATAACGCCGGCTCCGGTTCTGGCAGCGGAACCAATTACTCCGGTAATAAAGAGGCAGGGTATTGATTTGATTGCTATTATCAAACTGCTGACTTAATCTGGCGCGCGCCCTTGGTCCCTAAAGGGAAACTCCGCCCGCAGGTCCAGTTAAATATAGTAGTTGTGTATATTATTATCCAAGTAAAAGTGCTTCGTCCTGTATTGGGCGAAGCACTTTTGTTTTAGGGGATGCACTTTAATATTGGTCGGTGGAAAGTAATACCAGGGTGCAGGCTATTTCTACTTCTATGTCGTTGGCTTTGGCGAGTTGGATCAGTTCGGGGTTTTCGGTCCCTGGGTTGAAGATGATGCGTTTGGGCGAAATCCCGATGATGTACTCGTAATAGTCTTGTTGGTTTTTGGGGCTGAGGTAGAGGGTAATGGTATCTACATCGGCCACGGAAGGTTGTCCGTTCATTATGGGCAGATCGTGTACGACGGCATTTTTGCGGATGCCTACGGGTATTACTTCGTGGCCATTATCTAACAATCGTTGTACGGCCAGGTAACTGTACCGGCTGGGGTTGGGAGTGGCTCCCAGAACTAGTGTTTTTTTCATTGAAGTATACTAAACTCTAACTCTATTGTGATTCTCTTTTCGCGTCTATCTGGCTGGTCTGTCCAGCAGTACCAGCTAGACAGGCGCCCTTTGATCCCTGAAGGGAAGCACCGCCCGCCGGATACAGATTCATTTGGCAGTTGCCTATTTTTGTCCTCGTCAGGCCAGCAGGCGTACCGGATCTTCCAGCATGTTTTTGAGGGTTTGTAAAAAGCGGGCTCCGGTGGCGCCGTCTACTACCCGGTGGTCGCAGCTAAGGGTGACTTTCATCCGGTGGCCGACCTCCATTTTACCATCTACGACGACGGGTTTTTCAACAATGGTACCAACGGCGAGTATGCAGGCGTCGGGAGGGTTGATGATGGCTGTAAACTCCTCTATGCCGAACATACCCAGGTTGGAAATGGTGAAGGTGTTGCCGGTCATTTCGTCGGGCTGGAGCTTTTTGTTTTTGGCTTTTTCGGCCAATGCTTTTACTTCCACATTGATTTGCGAAAGCGACTTCATATTGGCGTATCGGATCACAGGTACCAGCAATCCGTCGGGTACCGCTACGGCCACTCCGATGTGGATATTGCCATTGCGGCGAATGGTGTCGCCCATCCAGGAGGAGTTGACAGCGGGGTGTTGTTGGAGGGCTACGGCGCAGGCTTTGATGACAAGGTCGTTGAAGGATATTTTGACCGGTGCCACCTCGTTGAGGCTTTTGCGGGCAGCGATCGTTTTGCCCATATCTATTTCGATGGTCAGATAGAAGTGGGGGGCCGAAAATTTGCTTTCGCCCAGTCGCCGGGCGATGGTTTTTCGCATTTGGCTGACGCGAATGTCTTCATCGGCACGATCTTGTGCAAGGGTGAAGGCGGGAACATTTGCGGCGGCGGCAATTTGTTGTCCATTGGCAGGAACCGCAGCCGGGCCTTTGGCCAGATAGGCCTCGATGTCGCGTTTGATGATGCGGCCCTGGTCGCCGGTACCGGTGATGTTGGCCAGATCGATGCCCGATTCGCGGGCCATTGATTTGGCCAGGGGGGAGGCTTTCAACCGGGCGTCGGAAGTGGTAGCAGGAGTACTGACCGGAGGCGGTGGGGCGGCTATCTGGGGTTGTGCAGGGGCAGCGGCGGGCGTATTTGCCGGAGCTGACTTTGCTTCTTCTTTTTCGGAAGGGGCAGTATCTGTCGGTTTTTCGGCTTCGGCATCGAGGGCGGCCTGATAGTCTTCCCCTTCTTCACCGATGACGGCCAGAATGCCATTGACGGGTACAGGGCCTTCTTTGACGCCGATGTACAGCAGGACGCCTTCCTGATAGCTTTCCAGTTCCATAGTGGCTTTGTCGGTTTCTACTTCGGCCAGTACGTCACCGGGTTCGACTGCGTCGCCTACTTTTTTGAGCCATCCAACGATGACGCCTTCTTCCATGGTGTCGCTCATGCGGGGCATTCTGATTACTTCGGCCATGATGCTTTGAAGTTAGGTTGGTAATAAGGTAAAAATGCGAAGATAGTTAAAACATTTTGATATGCTAATGTGCTGATGTGCTGATATGCTGATATGCTGATATGCTGATGTGCTAATGTGCTGATATGCTGATGTGCTGATCCCGAAACGAGTTCGGGACAAGTTATGCCGATGCCTGCCCATGCAGCCCGTCTGACTGGCCGATAGGGACTTTGTAGGCGCGAAGGTGGAGCGCGATTGAGCAACAAGGCATCGAAGTCAGAGACTTCGACGAACGAGGATTCTAATTTCTATACAAAAAAATCCCAGTAAAATCTATTCATTTAGTTCGTTACCTTTGCTAAATGAATTTTCCTTCAAAACTCATAGAAGAGGCGGTGACAGCCTTTGCCAGTTTGCCGGGTATCGGTAAAAAAACGGCCCTGCGGTTGGTGTTGCACCTCTTGCGGCAGGATTCGGCCCATACAGAGCAGATCGCCGATGCCCTGGTCAGGATGCGAAAAGGCATCCGGGAATGTACCTCTTGCGGCAACCTTTCCGACCAACCCGTTTGCAATATTTGCATTGACCCACGGCGCGACGCGTCGCTCATCTGCGTGGTGGAGTCGGTCCGCGACGTCATGGCCATTGAAGATACCGGTCAGTACAAGGGGCTGTATCATGTGCTGGGAGGTGTTATTTCCCCCATCGAGGGGATTGGCCCTGAAGACATTCGCATAGGCGGACTGGTGGAGCGGGTGAAAAAGGGAGGGATAAGAGAATTGGTCATGGCCATCAGTCCTACCATTGATGGGGATACGACGATATTTTACATCGGCAAACAATTGCGGTCCACGGATGTGAAAATAAGCACTATTGCACGGGGTATTTCATTTGGCGGCGAACTGGAATATGCCGATGAAATGACGTTGGGCCGTTCCATCGTTGCGAGGATGCCCTACCGCCTGCAGGAAGAATAACGGCTGATTATGGAGCTGTCGGTTATTATTGTCAATTACAATGTAAAGTATTTTCTGGAGCAGGCTTTGTTGGCTGTCCGGATGGCGTCGGCAGGGCTGGAAGTGGAGGTCTTTGTGGTCGATAATAATTCGGTGGACGATTCGGTGGCCATGGTTCGGGAAAAATTTCCAGAAGTCAAATTATTGCTCAACCGACAGAATGTAGGCTTTTCCCGGGCCAACAATCAGGCCATTGCGCAGGCCAACGGGAAGTACATCCTCTTGCTTAATCCCGATACGGTTGTCGAAGAAAATACTTTTAAAGCCTGTCTCGGTTTTATGGACGAGCATCCGGAGGCCGGAGCACTTGGCGTAAAAATGATCGATGGGTCGGGCAATTTTTTGCCGGAGAGCAAACGAGGATTCCCCTCTCCCTTTGTAGCTTTTTGCAAAGCCTTTGGGTTGTCGGCCTTGTTTCCGCGGTCAAGGGTTTTCAACCGTTATCATCTGGGATTTCTCGATCCCGATGAAGTGCATCCGGTTGAGGTGTTGGCGGGTGCTTTCATGCTGTTGCGAAAAAAAGTGCTGGAGAAAGTGGGGTGGCTCGACGAAGCCTTTTTTATGTATGGGGAAGACATCGACCTGTCGTACCGGATTAATCGGGCCGGTTACAAAAACTATTATTTCCCCAAAACGACCATTATCCATTACAAGGGGGAGAGCACCAAGAAGGGCAGCCTCAACTACGTGCGGGTTTTTTACAACGCCATGATCATTTTTGCCCGCAAGCATTTTCAAGGTGAGAAAGCCTGGTTGTTTATTGCTATGTTGAAGGTGGCCATTTATTTTCGTGCAGCACTGACGCTGGTGGCCAACTGGATCAAGCGGTTGTACCTACCCGTGTTGGATGCGGCAGTCATTTTTGCCGGGTTGGTGTATTTGAAGAATTTTTGGGCCAGCTATTATTTTCATGATCCCGATTACTACCCCTCCTCCTTTTTGTATTTCAATGCACCGCTCTATATTGGGATATGGTTGACGGGTATTTATTTTAGTGGAGGTTACGACAACGACACCAACCTGCGGAAACTCATTCGCGGATTGTTGTTTGGCACTTTGTTGCTGGCTGCGGTTTACGGGTTCCTGGAATTGGAATACCGGCCTTCGCGCATCCTAATTGTTCTAGGGACGGTATGGGCGATGTTCGCCACCATTTTTTTGCGGTTTGCGGTTCATTTTTTGCGTTTCCGCGATTTCAATTTCGGTCGGCAAAAAACTTCCAATCTGGTGATCGTCGGTTCGATGGAAGAGAGTGAGCGGGTCATGCAATTGCTGCATCAGGCCGAACAACAAAAAAAGTTCATCGGCGTGGTAGCACCGGCAGGGGTCAACGATACGGGGCAATACCTCAGCCAGTTGGCCCAGCTCGATGAAGTGGTACACATCTATCAGGCAGATGAATTGATCTTTTGTTCCAAAGATATATCTGCACAGGACATCATGCACTGGATGACGCAACTGGGGCCTGACTATTCCTACAAGATCGTGCCGCGGGAAAGTCTGAGCATCATCGGGAGTGCCTCCAAAAACAGTGCGGGCGAGTTGTATACCATCGATATTCGGTTTCGGATAGCTGCCGTCAACAGTCGGCGCAATAAACGGTTGCTGGATATTGCCGTCTGTCTGGCCTTATTGGTAACGGGGCCTTTTTGGTTGCTCTTGTCCCGCCACCGGGGAAAACTATGGCGGGGTATCTGGGAGGTTGGCTTGGGCAAAAAATCCTGGGTAGGGTATATCCCTACGGAGCAGGGAGCGGCCGATCTTCCACCGATCCGCCCAGGGGTGTTTACTCCTTTGAGCGCCTTGCGGCTAAAATCCGTAAATTTGCCGACCAAGGAGCGGCTCAATTTTTTGTATGCTAAAGATTACACCGCCCAGCAGGATGTGGATATTATTTGGAAGGTGATTTGTTGATATATTGATTTGCTGATTTGCTGATTTGCTGATTTGCTGATTTGCTGATTTGCTGATATGCTGATTTGTTGATATGCTGATTTGTTGATATGCTGATTTGGCATGCCGTGAAGGCGTAGCGACACGTGCAGTGAACGGCGGTAGTCCTTCACTGGCGAAGTCTCCCGAAGCGAGTTCGGGACAGGCCTTCATGGTGTTTTGGTGTGCCGTGAAGGCGTAACGAAGCGAAGTCCTTCATGGTGTTTTGGTGTGCCGTGAAGGCGTAACGAAGCGAAGTCCTTCATGGTGTTTTGGTGTGCCGTGAAGGCGTAACGAAGCGAAGTCCTTCATGGTGTTTTGGCGTGCCGTGAAGGCGTAACGAAGTGGAGTCCTTCACGGTGATGTGCCTTTACTTCGTTCCGGCAGGTAGATTTGCAGGGTTGCTGATCGAAATTTGGAAGTTTTAAGAATTGGCCTTCTACAAAAAAAATACGTATAATCTTCAGTGCAATGTTTAATTGTGGGGGTATTTTTTTGGTAGATAGTTTAAAAAGTTAGCATGTAATTATGATGTTATTAAATGAAGTTAAAAAGGCGGCGGCGGCTGTTTTCCCCAGGGTGGTGGATTTTCGCAGGCATCTGCATCAGTATCCGGAGTTGTCGTTCGAGGAAAAGAAAACGGGGCAATATATATCCCGGCAACTTTCCGACATGGGCATCGACCATCAACATGGGTGGGCCGAAAACGGGTCGGTGGGTATTATCACAGGCACTAAAACGGAGAGCGGTCCAACAATAGCTTTACGGGCCGATATTGACGCCTTGCCCATCCTGGAAAAGAACGAAGTATCGTATAAGTCGAAAAACGAAGGTGTGATGCATGCCTGCGGACACGATGTTCACACCGCTTCTTTGTTGGGGACGGCTATGATCCTCCATCAGGTGAGGGATCATTTTTCCGGAAGGATAAAACTCATTTTTCAACCGGCAGAAGAGCGGTTGCCGGGGGGAGCCTCCATTTTGATCAAAGAAGGGGTGTTGGAAAATCCTCGCCCGGCGGGTATCTTCGGGCAGCATGTACATCCGCCCCTGGAGGCGGGGAAGGTGGGGTTTTGTCCGGGGCAGTATATGGCTTCCGCCGATGAAGTGTACCTGACGGTCAAAGGGCGGGGAGGGCACGGAGCTTTGCCGCAAAACTGTGTCGACCCGCTGGTGATCACTTCTCAAATTGTGCTGGCCTTGCAGCAGGTCGTTAGCCGACAGGCCAATCCGTTGACGCCGACCGTTTTGACTTTTGGCAAGATCCATTCCGAGGGAGGGGCCACCAACATCATTCCCAACGAAATAAAACTGGAAGGTACTTTCAGAACTATGGATGAGGAATGGCGGATGCAAGCCCATAAGAACATGAAGCAAATAGCTGAGCAAATAGCCGTCGGCTATGGAGGGTCCTGCGAGATGAATGTTGTTGTGGGGATGCCTTCCTTATATAATAATGTGTCGCTTACGCAAAAAGCGCGAAATTATGCCGTTGAATACCTGGGGCCAAATCAGGTGGTGGATTTGCCTCCCCGTATGACGGCAGAGGACTTTTCCTATTATTCCCAGGTTATTCCCGCCTGTTTTTACCGGTTGGGCACGGGCAATGCCGAAAAGGGCATCACCTCACCTGTCCATACCAATACTTTCGATATCGACGAAGACAGCCTTCAACTGAGTACGGGCCTGATGGCCTGGCTGGCTTTGCGCCAAATGCAGGAGGGATAGGGGCTTTGGGGAAAATTTTTCGTGTAAACAGTTGATCATGTTTCTATTAATACATAGGTGATTTTATTATTTTTGCGTGAAACAGTAACCCCAATCCCGTTTTCGGCGTAAATAAGTAGGTTTTTAAAAACTACAATTAAAGGTTCTAAATTAACTCGAGTGCATGACATATTAGCGGAGCCTCTCGCCACAACTTGTCCCGGACTTGCTCCGGGAAAGACTCCAACCTGCCTGGCAGCCCGTCCCGATTCGTATCGGGAGCAGCCAGGGACACAGAGTTACCTGTCGGCAGGCACGACGGCGGGACAGGCCTGTCTACCGCCAGGTAGATTTGTCACGCACTCAATAAATTCAACAATTAAAACATCCCTTTCCTATGGCGAAGATACTGATAGTAGACGACGAAGCGAGCATCCGAAAAACGCTGCGCGAAATCCTGGAATTTGAAAAATACGAGGTAGTGGAAGCTACCGACGGGCTGGACGCTATGGTCAACCTGAAAAAAAGCAAATTCGATGTGGTGATCATGGACATCAAAATGCCGAAGATGGACGGTATGGAAGCTCTGGAGCGCGTACAGATGCTGGCATCAGATACCCCCGTGATTATGATTTCGGGACATGCCAATATCGACACCGCTGTAGAAGCAGTAAAAAAAGGCGCCTTCGATTTTATTTCCAAACCACCGGACCTCAACCGCATGTTGATAACGGTGCGGAACGCCATGGACAAATCGTCGTTGATAACCGAGACCAAAGTCCTCAAACGAAAAGTGGACCGCAGCAAGATACAGGAGATCATTGGCGATTCTGACCCCATTCAGAAAATCAAGGAGACCATCGAACGGGTGGCACCGACCGATGCACGGGTACTGATCACGGGGTCAAACGGTACGGGGAAGGAATTGGTAGCCCGCTGGATGCACGAAAAAAGTGGCCGCTCCAAGTATCCCATCATTGAAGTGAACTGCGCTGCGATCCCCTCCGAGTTGATCGAAAGTGAATTGTTTGGTCACGAAAAAGGCTCCTTCACCTCTGCTCACAAACAACGGATCGGCAAATTTGAACAAGCCAATGGCGGCACCATTTTCCTCGACGAGATCGGCGATATGAGCCTCGACGCACAAGCCAAAGTATTGCGGGCACTGCAGGAGAGTAAGATCACCCGTGTAGGAGGCGAAAAGGAGATTCGGGTAGATGTGCGCGTTATTGCAGCTACCAACAAAGACCTGCGCGAACAAATCCGTAAAAACCTGTTTCGGGAAGACCTCTACCACCGCCTGGCCGTGATCATCATTGATGTGCCTTCTCTGAACAACCGGCGTGACGATATTCCAGACCTGGTTGAACATTTCAACAAGTTGGTTTGTAATGAATACGGCGTGACACCTAAAAAAATTACCAAAGAGGCGATGGCTGCCCTGAAAAATGTGAACTGGACCGGAAATATCCGGGAGTTGCGCAACGTGGTGGAGCGGTTGGTCATACTGAGCGGCGATGAGATCACTGAGGGAGATGTGCTGCGCTACGTCGTTCCCAACAGCGAAGAGACCGTCAGCGAACTGGCCAAGCTGTTTAACAAATTCAACACCGTTGATGAGTTACAGGATTTTATTAAAAAAGAATACACCAGCTATAAGACCATGTCGAACTGATGCGTTTTCTTTTTTTGTAAAGCTCAAAAATTAAATTCCCCCTTTTGGATATTTGAAAAACTTGCAAAACGCTCATTATCAATCGCTTATTTGTAAGTTTTGTCAAAGATATTGTTAATTTAATTTTCGAGTGAGCCTTTTGAAAAAATTGAAAATATTTAGTAACTAGCAGAGCCTGTCAGCAAATGACGGGCTTTTATTTTACCAAAACGACCTATCATGGAGCAGAAATCAGATAAAAGTACTGCTAACAATAAGAAGCCAGCGATGAAGCAGTGGAACAGGATCAAAGGGGAAAATTCGTGGACGATGTTTAAGGTGATCTCTGAATTTGTCGACGGATTTGAAGTGATGAATAATACCGGGCCCTGCATTTCTATTTTCGGATCGGCCCGCACCCAACCTGACCATAAGTACTATAAGCTGGCAGTGGAGATTGCCAAACGATTGACCCAGGAGGGATTCGGGGTGATCACCGGCGGCGGACCCGGTATTATGGAAGCCGGGAATAAAGGAGCTTCCATCAACGGCGGATTGTCGGTAGGCCTCAACATCGACCTGCCTTTCGAACAAAGCCATAACCCCTACATCGATCTGGAACACAACCTCAATCACCGGTATTTTTTTGTGCGGAAAGTGATGTTTGTGAAATACGCACAGGCTTTTGTGGTGATGCCCGGAGGCTTTGGCACTATGGATGAACTGTTTGAGGTGCTGACTCTTATACAGACGAAAAAGATCACCGCCGTACCGATTATCCTGGTGGGGACGGAGTTTTGGGCCGGCCTGAAAGACTGGATCGGAAATACTATGTTGAAGAAACAACAAAATATTAATCCCGAAGATATGGACCTGATCCCCATCGTAGACGACCCGGAAGAAGTGGTGCGGATCATTAATGATTTTTATTCCGGAGATGAGCATCCGGGGTCGCTTAGTCCTAATTATGAGTTGTGAGGGGGGATTGACGAAAAAAACTCGGGTTCTTCATTTTTCAAAGCGCCTAATACGGTCAATAAAAATAACAATAAAATTGCGTTTGCCTTAACTTAAGGCGTGATATGCCTTTTTAGGGAAATAGGAAGAGATGAAGAAAATATTAGATTGGGAAAGTAGAGCAGTTGCAACTATTTTCGATGAAGTTACATTGTGGTCGGCACCTTTTGGAAGGTTGCTACTTGAAAATATTCCAATGAAACCCGGAGCAACGGTAGTGGATATTGGATTCGGCACGGGGTTTCCGTTGATAGAATTAAGCCAAAGATTTGGGAACAAGTCGAAAATATATGGCATTGACATTTGGAAAGAAGGTATTAATCGAACAAAAGATAAAATCAACACATTAGAAATAAGTAATATTGAAATATTTGAAGAAAGTGCAACGAAAATAAACATAGGAGATGGTCAAGTTGATTTGGTAACATCAAACTTAGGTGTGAATAATTTTGAGCAAAGGCAAGCCGTCTATCTGGAGATCAGTAGAATATTAAAAAAGGGAGGAAGATTTTGTATGACTACCAATCCGATCGGAACATTTGAAGAACTCTTTGAAATATTTAGTTCGATTTTTAGAGAAATGAATCTGATAGAGAGATCAACCAAATTAGAAGAATATATTCAAAACAGAAACACGGAAAGGACGAATATCAGGTTTGTTGATGCCATTGCTTTGTTGGATCATAGCTTGATTAGAATAGGATTCAGGGAGTATTGGACAACCTTAGTAAAAGAAGAAAATGCGGGCAGGTTTTTTGAAAAATTGATTCTAAGGATCAATGATATAATTGAGACGCAGGGAGTATTTAAAATGACCATTCCAATGCTTTATCTGGAATTTGAAATATAATTGGAAAAATGTAGGAGAGTGACTAAATCAAAAAAATAAATTACATGGATTTTCATGCGAAAATCTGTAAATTACGATAACAGCTTACAGATATGCTGTAGAAAACTACCCCTATAAATTCCTTGATTGTTATCTCGATGAGATCGAGATCACTGTAAAAGTTAAAATCTGGTCTTAATCAAATATTTCCTTGAGTTGGAGATTAAATTGTAATGAATAGATTTTTGTTTACAGGAGCATTGCCAATCAACTGTATTCTAATTACTATCTTGTTGCAAACTTGTACAATAAGCAAAAATGAATTTTGCGATTTAAACAGGAAATACTTCTTTCCAAGAGTTGAATTAGGAGAAAGAATAAATAAGCTAGATCCATTAGAATTTAAAAGGATAAAAAAGGAAATTGATTTTGGCAAGCACGAAATGTTCATGCTAAAATCTCATTACAAGAATAGGAAATTAATTTTTCCAAGAAAATATATACCAAAAAGAATAACAGAAATTTTAGTTAACCCCAATATAATTAAAGTTGAAAAACCATTAGAAGAAATTTACTCATTCCAATTATATGAAAATCGCAAATACATAATAGGTAAATACCCTGTTTCAAAATTCGATAAAATAACGTTTGAATGGAAACTGGTAAATAAATCGTGGAAAATAGATAAGCTGGTGAGATTAAGGAGGGGGGATTTGGTGGGGGATGCCATTGAATGAACTTAAAATGCGTAAAAATGAAGCAACTCCTATTTTTAGTACTCGTGATTGTTTTAATGAATAAGGTTTATTCGCAAAATAACAGCCAGAAAGTAAAGCATAAGCTACAATTAAATTTTTCTCATATTAGCGCACTAGGCGAAAGGCTGAAATTAAACAATGAATATAAGGCAAAAGACTTCGAAGAGTTGTTTGAGGGGATTAGCTTTTTCCAAACTCAAGAAAGAAATTACAACAGAAGAAGGTTGGCCTTTGATCTTCGTATCCTGGTTTTTATTGAAGATTCACCAATTCTCAATTCAAGTTCTATTTTTGAATTAAACATTAGAGAGCGTTGCAGTAAGGTGCTTTTGAAAATTTTGAGAGAAGAGTTAATTAGACTTCTGTTAAAAGAACATTAGAGGAGCCTGGCCAATAAACCCGCCTGACCGGCCGGCAGGTTGGCCGGCTACTCCATGCGCACGATTTTGGGGGAGAAGGTGCCAAGCACTTCTATGAGATGGCGTTGGTGGGCCATTACTTCGTGGATGTCTTTGTAGGCGAAGGGGGCTTCGTCGAGGCCGCCGCCGATGAGGGTTACTCCCTTTTCTTTGAGGTGCTTTTGAAGGGCATGGCGGGTAGTGGAGTTGCGGGCCTTCGATCGCGACATTTGCCGGCCTGCGCCGTGGGAGGCGGAGTGGAGGGAGTGGGCGGCTCCGGTACCACGCACGATGAACCCCGGTGCCGTCATTGATCCGGGGATGATGCCTAACACTCCTTTTCCGGCGGGGGTGGCTCCTTTTCTGTGGACGATCACTTCCCGCCCATCTTCCAGTTTTTCTTTCCAGGCGAAATTGTGGTGGTTTTCGACGGTTGCCAGCGGTTTTTCTCCGATGGCTTCGGCGATGCGACGGTGTATCTGGTGGTGGCAGGCAGAGGCATAGTCGCCGGCGAGGTTCATGGCCAGCCAGTATTCCTGCCCTTCTTCGGAGTCGAGGGTGAGCCAGGCGAGGTGTTTGGCTATTTTGGGAAGGCGGCGTTGTTGCATGGCTATTTTGGTGTAGTGCTTGGCGATGTTGGCGCCCAATCCGCGCGAGCCGGAGTGGGAGAGTAGGGCCAGGTATTTGCCAGTGGGGAGTGTAAACTCATTGTTGGAATCACGGATGTCGACGATGCCGAACTCGACGAAGTGGTTGCCGGAGCCGGAGGTGCCGATCTGCTTGCGGGCTTTGTTTTTGAGGGGTTTCAGCAAGGGGATTTCCCTGAAAAGAGGGCTGTGAAGAACCTCGTCGTCGAGGGGCCGTGCAAATTCTTTCAGGCCGAATCGGGTGTTTTGGAGGAGGATGTCTTTCCAGTTGGATGTTTTTCGGTTGAGGTCTTCGGGATTTCGGTTGTAAATGCTGAGGCACATGCGGCAGCCGATGTCCATGCCTACGCCGTAAGGGATTACGGCGTTGTCGACAGCCAGTACACCGCCAATCGGGAGCCCGTAGCCGAGATGCGCATCCGGCATAAGGGCACCGGCCAGGGTGATTGGCAGGCGCATGGCCGTTCTCATTTGCTCGATGGCTCCGTTTTGGATGCCATCCTGGCCGAATATATTGAAGTCGTGCGACTGTTCTTTTAAAGCGGTTTTGGGGGTGGGTCGGGGTTTGGTTTTTGTGTTGTTTAGGGCGGTGACGATCCGACCCAGATGCTCATCTTCGGCATAGTCTTTGGGATTGGCCAATAGTTTTTCCAACAAGGTGAGCACGTGGTCTTTGCTGTGGCGCCTGTAGTGCTTCTGCATGGTGTCGATGGCCAAAGCAGTGGCTGGCCCTTTCGGGAAGCCGATCCTTTTGAGGTCTTTGCTGCGTAGTTTTAACTTTGCCATTATGTTGGTATTGGTTATCTGAATACAATTTTCCGCAAAGGATAGTTTCCAAACATGTTTTTTTATCTTTGACCTTTTAGTGTTCTGTAAACTGAGATTCTTGGCATTTTCGGTTGTTGTTGTTAGCAGGGCATCCCGAAGCGAGTTCCGGATGACCCCGTAATATAACCCTTTCAAAGCAATCATTTTTATGAAAATAAAAGGCAAACTCACCCTAAAGACATTGAAGGAACAGGTGGCGTCGGAAGCGATCGAGACCGTTGTGGTGGCCTTTACCGATCATTATGGACGGATGATGGGTAAGCGTTTCGATGCTGAGTTTTTTGTGGAAGCAGCGGCCAAAGCCGGTACCCACGCATGTGATTATCTCCTGACCACAGATATGGAAATGGAGCCGGTACCCGGATATGCATTTGCCAACTGGGAATTGGGATACGGCGATTTTCACCTGGTGCCCGATTTGAATACTTTGCGGGTGGCCGACTGGCTCGACAAAACGGCGCTGGTGATCTGCGATATTCAGGATGAGGAAACACATGACTGGGTATCGGTAGCACCGCGTTCCATTTTGCGAAAGCAGGTCGCTGCCGCGGAAAAAACGGGATTTGATTGTTATGCTGCTTCCGAATTGGAATATTTTCTTTTTGAAAATCCCTATCGCGAAGCCTTCCAACAACACTACCACAACCTGCGCCCCGTGGGGTGGTACCTCGAAGATTACCATATCCTGCAAGGCACCCGGACAGAACCTTTTACGGCATCGGCTCGTAGACATTTGAAAAATTCGGCGGTGCCGGTCGAAAATTCCAAAGGGGAATGGGGGCTGGGACAACACGAGCTGAACGTCCGCTATGCCAACGTCCTCGAAATGGCCGACCGGCATGTGGTGTACAAGCAATGCCTTAAAGAACTGGCCGATACTCAGGGGCTTTCGGTGACCTTTATGGCCAAATTCGACGAAGGGCAGGCGGGGTCGAGCTGTCATATCCACATGAGTCTTTGGAAAAAGGGGAAGAATGCCTTTGCGCCCGGCCGTTCGGGTAAGGGCAAAAAAACACTTGGTCCCGTGAAGGGGTCGGAGCTGTTTCGATGGTTTTTGGGAGGCTGGATATCCAATGTGGGAGCTGTGATGCCCTTTTACGCCCCGACGGTCAACTCGTACAAAAGATACGTCGATGCCAGCTGGGCCCCTACCCGGCTGGCATGGAGCTATGACAACCGCACGGCGGGATTCCGCGTGGTGGGCAAAGGCGAGAGCTTGCGGATAGAGTGCCGCATTCCAGGTGCCGATTGCAATCCCTACCTGGCCTTTGCGGCTTCGCTGGCCTGCGGGCTCGACGGCATCAAAAATAGAACGGAGCCGCCACCCATTTTTGAAGGAGATGTATATGCGGCTAAGGATTTGCCGCAGGTTCCGCAATCGCTGGCTGAGGCGACGGCGGTTTTTGAAAACAGTGCTTTTGCAAAAGGGGCTTTTGGCGAAGAGGTCGTGGCACATTATGCTCATCATTTTAAAATGGAACAGGCTGCCTACGATAAAGCAGTGACCGATTGGGAGCGGAAACGGTATTTTGAACGGATTTGATAACAACGCATTTTCATGAAACTAAAAAACAAAACCGCCATCATCACCGGTGGCGGAAATGGGATCGGCCGGGAGACGGCCTTGTTGTTTGCCCGCGAAGGAGCCAACGTGGTGGTGGTGGATGTCAACACCCGTGCGGGGAAGCAAACTGTAAAAGAGATCGTCGACAAAAAGAAAAAGGCTGTATTTTGTAAAGCCGATGTTTCTCTGGAAAAAGACTGCAAGAAAATGGTCAACCTGGCCAGGCGAACTTATGGCGGTTTGCACATCCTTTTTAACAATGCCGGCATCATGCACGCCGACGATGGCGACAGCCAGTCTACCGATGAATCGGTGTGGGACCTGACTATGAACATCAATGTGAAAGGGGTTTTTTTTGGATGCAAGTATGGGATCCCGCTGATGCGCAAATCGGGTGGCGGCTCGATCATCAATACGGCCTCTTTTGTAGCACATCTGGGCGCTGCGACGCCTCAGTTGGCCTATACGGCGAGCAAGGGAGCGGTGCTGGCCATGTCGCGCGAGCTGGCGGTGATCCATGCCCGCGAGCATATTCGGGTGAACGCGCTCAGTCCGGGGCCGCTTCGTACGGAACTGTTGATGAAGTTCTTGAACACAGAAGCAAAAAAGCAACGTCGATTGGTACATATCCCGATGGGCCGGTTTGGGGAAGCGGCGGAAATGGCTAAGGCTGCTTTATTTCTGGCATCCGATGACTCTTCGTATATGACGGGTACGGAATTTTTGGTGGATGGGGGGATCACGGCGGCTTATGTTACGCCGGAATAAAGATAGACTTTCCAAGTTTTAGAAACCTGGAAAGTCTGGGAAAATCACAAAAATACGGTTATGAACAACAATCGCTTTAAGGTAATTTCTCCGGTCGATGGTTCCGTTTTTGTGGAGCGGGAAGTGGCGTCGGTTGCTGCCATTGAGAAAGCGTTGCGGGCAGCTCAACTGGCCAAGACTCCCTGGAAGAATACACCGGTTGCCGACCGGGCTGCCATTTGCCGAAAGGCGGTGGAGTACCTCGTGCAACAAGCCGCTGAAATAGGGGAGGAGCTCAGCTGGCAAATGGGACGGCCGATCCGGTATACACCTATGGAGATAACAAAAGGATTGCGGGAGCGGGCAGATTATATGATCGATATTGCCGAAGGAAAGCTGAGCGATATTTCCCTTCCGGAAAACGGGAATTTCCGGCGCTACATCCGGCGCGAACCGTTGGGGACGGTGCTGGTGTTGGCGCCCTGGAATTATCCGTACCTTACTTCCGTAAATGCGATCATACCGGCATTGATGGCTGGGAATACGGTTATTTTGAAGCACGCCAAACAGACACCGCTTTGCGCGGAACGTTATGCGGCCGCTTTTGAATATGCCAGTTTGCCGAAAGGCGTTTTTCAATACCTCCATCTGGAGCACAGCCAGGTAGCCGACTTAATAAAAGACCGCCGGATCGACTTTGTGGCCTTTACCGGATCGGTGGCAGGAGGGGCAGCTATACAACGTGCGATGAGCGGGCGGTTTATCAATGCCGGACTCGAACTGGGAGGCAAAGACCCGGCTTACGTACGGGCAGATGCCAGTCTGGAACAAGCCGTTGAAAACCTGGTGGATGGCGCCTTTTTTAATTCGGGGCAGTCTTGTTGTGGCATCGAACGGATATACGTGCATGAATTGTTGTACGATTCTTTTGTCGAAAGTTTTGTGGCGCTGACCAAGCAATACCGGCTGGGCAATCCACTAGAGCAGGAAACTACGTTGGGGCCGATGGTTCGTGCTTCCTCAGCTGCTTTTGCGCAAAGCCAGATAGATCAAGCCATTGCAAAGGGAGCCCAGCCCCTTATCGATCCGGCCCATTTTCCGGCACACCGGGAAGGAACGCCATATATGGCACCACAGGTAATGGTCGGGGTAGATCATTCGATGGAGGTGATGCGGGAGGAGAGCTTTGCGCCGGTGGTGGGTATTATGTCTGTCGGAAATGATGAGGAAGCCATTGCGCTGATGAATGACAGTGCCTACGGCCTGACGGCTTCTGTTTGGACTTCGGATGTCAATAGCGCAGCGAGTATCGGCAATCGCCTCGAAACGGGCACCGTGTTTATGAACCGCTGCGATTATCTCGACCCCAGTCTGGCCTGGACGGGGGTGAAAAACAGTGGACGCGGGTGCAGTTTGTCGGAGTTGGGATATGAGGTGCTGACGCGGCCTAAGTCGTTTCATTTTCGGTTGGGGTGAGGGGGGTGTGTCCAGTTTTTAGGAAAATAAAATATAATGAAAGCAGGACTCTTAATATGCGACCACGTTGACCCAGCGCATCAACCCCGGTTTGGCGACTATCCCAACATGTTTGAACAATTATTCCCAGACTTTCAATGGCAACTATACGACGCAATCAATGGGCATTTTCCGAAGAGCCTCGACGATTGCCAGGTCTATTTTGCTACCGGCTCCCGCCACAGTGCTTATGAGGAGTTGGAATGGATCGGGCGATTGAAGGGGGTGATACGGGAGTTGTACAAACGACAAAAATACTTCATAGGGTTTTGTTTCGGGCATCAGGTGTTGGCGGAGGCGTTGGGAGGTCGGGTTGAAAAATCGGCAGGCGGCTGGTGCGTGGGTGTTCATGGGTTGGAGGTTTATGAGCGGAAGGGGTGGATGCAGCCCTTTCGGCCGGAGATGAATCTGCTGATGATGTGTCAGGATCAGGTAAGTCGCTTACCCGAAGGGGCGACTTTGTTGGCGGGCAATGACCGATGTCCGGTGGGCATGTTCCAGTTCGGAAACACAATGTTGGGGATTCAGGCGCATCCGGAGTTTTCGAAAGAATATGACCGGCTGTTGATGGAAAATCGGGTAGAACGTATTGGTGAGGATGAAGTGGAGGAGGGTGTAGCTAGTTTGGCGAAAGCTGTTGACAGGAACATGGTTATGGACTGGGTGGTACGGTTTGTTCGGAACGCTTATCATTAGAAAGGTCTCAAACACAGAATTGCTGTGAATTTGACATATCCTTTAGTTTTTACGAATATTTTTTTGCTTAGCTGGAAACAAAATAGTTATCTTTCATAGATAACTAATATTAAGCAAATCTACTTAAAATGAAACTTACTTACTTTCTCCTACTTGCTTGCCTCGTGAGCTTAAGTATTCAACTAAAGGCTTCCATTCTAACAGGCAACTTTGACATTACATCTGCCAAATGTGACCTTTGCAACGGGGCAGTCGATCTCACTATTTCGGGGGGGGGCCCGCCTTATACCTACAATTGGAGCAATGGCTCTACTACAGAAGACATTTCCGATTTGTGTTTCGGCGGTTATTTGGTGACGGTCACCGACGCCAATGGATGTACTTTTACCAGTGTCGCTATTGTAGACAATGAGGTTCTCTTTGAGTTGACGCTCGAAAGCCAATACGATGTCGATGAATTTGTGTTGAATTACAGCGATTGCCAGGAGGTGTTGGGAACGCTTCGGATAGGAACCAATTTTAGTCAATCCCCTTCCGATATCAGCGACCTGTCCGGGCTCCAAAATCTGACAACCATTGGAGCTAATTTGTTCATCTTCCAAAATCCCGATTTGACTTCACTTGATGGGTTGCAAAGCATTTCGAGTATCAACAGTTCCCTCAGTATTATCTCCAACGATGCCTTAACCTCTCTGAATGGCCTGGGAAATGTATCCTCATTGGGAAGCAACTTGACGATCGACAATAATGCGAATTTGCAATCACTCAACGGATTAGACTTTTTGAATAATATAGGTCTCGACCTGTACATCGCCAGCAACTTCAACCTGGTTGACATCACCGCACTTAACCAACTACAGTATGTTGGCGGAAACCTGGATGTTCGCATCAACCTGGCACTAGGGAATTTGAATGGCCTGCATCAACTTGTTTCCATCGGCGAGAATTTCACTCTCTTGTCCAATACTGCTTTGGAGGATGTCAACGCTTTGGATCACGCCATCAGTATTGGGGGTGACTTGTCGGTTATGGAAAACGAATCGCTCAGCCATTGTCATGTAAAGGCGATTTGCGATTATCTGGATATCAATGGACTCGCAAGTATCTCTGACAATGATGTAGGGTGCAGTAGCATGACTGAAGTGGAAGACGCTTGTAATCAGATTATTAATTCCAACGTTGATCTTTCTACTTTTTCTGCAAAAGTTTACCCCGTGCCGGCTACCGATAAACTTGTAGTACAATTGTTGGAGAAATCGGGTGGCCCCATTTCCTATAAGGTTGTGTCATGTTTAGGGACTATTGTTGGAGAGGGGCAGCTTTCGCAAAATGGAGAGGGCATCATTGACTTGAGTCAATTGTCGGTAGGGAGCTACTGGCTAGCATTGGAGTTTGGGCAGAAGAGGTGGGTTGAACCCATCCTGGTTTTTCGGTGAAGCAGTTTACTTTTTCAATTCAAATTTAAAATATTTTATCAAGAGCTCTTTATATTCTTCTTCACTGATTTCCCTTTCTTCAACTTTATCGGTTTTTGTGATTTTCAACTTTTTGCCTACCAATGATATTCTTCCATCTTCGATCGGTATTCCTAAAAACGGGTCTTTTGTAAAATGAGATACTGGACTGGTTTGGTGATAATTGCACATCTCTAAAAATTCATCGTACTTCCTCGGCTTTTTGGTGAAAATATATTGCGGAATTGAATGTCCACCTTTTAACTTGTTTACCCTCCAATATTCCGTGTCGTATTTGTCAAGGTAATAATGGCCTCTTTCGTCTTGCTGAATTTTATCCAGCTTCATCTCTAATGGAAAAAATACAAATTCTCCGAATCCTACGTCTACCAGGTACTCTTTCTCGCCTATACAAACCACCAATGCTAAGTGATCGTACTCTTTGCCGTATCCCTTATCTTTGTCGTAAACTCTTCCTGATACTATTTTCGTTTCAAACCCAATTTCTTTCAGTAATTCATTGAATAATCCATTCAATTCATAGCAAATCCCTCCTCGCTTATTTATAACTACCTTTCGGTAGATATTTTCTGTGTCTAATTCTATTTTGGTTTTTGAATGGATATCTAAGTTTTCAAAAGGAACATTTAGCAAATGATGTTTTTGAAGGTTCCCTAATGTCTTCAGGTCCAATTCAATTTTACCGTAGTAATTTATTCGGTTCAAATATTTTGCAACATTCACCTTACATTTTAAATTTAGCCAGCGAGCGATTTTCCAAAATGGTGGCCAACACCAACCCGCCAATGCAAAAAGCCAGAAAGAGGGCAAACCCTACGCCGAAGTTGGACTTGTCGGTGGTCAGTATTTCCAGTTTTTCGCTGATGGATTCTATCTGCAGGAGCTGGTTTTGAATGACGCCTTTGAACCCGATGTAGGCCATAAAAATGGCGACCACCACCACATCGGCCATCGACCATTTGCCCGACCGCAGAGCCAGAAAGTGGACGAGCCGGTGGTTGTACAGTTTTTCTTTGACCAATATGGCCAGGGAGGCGATCAGCTTTGACACCGGAAATACGATGCTGAACAAAAAGATCATGCCACCCACAATTACGGATTGATACTCACCGGTGGAAAGGAGGATGTTGACCACTTCCAGGATGCTCTTGCTTTGAAAAAACAGGATCTGATCGGAAAAGGTGAGGGGTTCTCCAAAGAGTTGAAATTGGAAGTTGTCAATCCGGGCGTCAATATCGATCATGGGAGTGCTGACACCGCCGTAGAGCAGTACTCCGCAGAGGAGAATGAGCACGGCATATTCGATGGGTGTAATATTGTTGTTGGAAATCAGAATGGCGAGAAAGGCCAATATTGCAAGAGCCAAGATGATCCAGCTTTTATGAGCCAGAGCCAGGTCGGCTTCGTCGAGTTTTGCCTGGAGCAATGGGCTGCAATCGGGTATGTCCGTGCAGCCATATTTCTGGGCGATCCGCTGTATGTTGGAGCGGTCTTCTTCGCCGACGGTTTTGTAAAAAAGGTCGTCGATCTTTTTTTGGATGAAAGCCCGGAGCTTTTCTCTGGTTTCGTAATTGTCGAGTTCTTCAAGGATGATTTTTGTAAATTCGGGTACTCGTCGGCGCAGGTCGTCGAGGTCGAATACCAACGATTGGATGATCCCGGTGAGGGCTCTTTTGAGAAAACCACCTTCGTTTCTTTTTTTTGCCAGGACTCTTTCTACTTCGTCGAGCAGTTGGTAGAGGGCATCCTGGATGGCGCCTTTGAGTTCGCGTCTGTTTTCGGTGGTGAGTTCAAATTCCCGGACTTTTTTGGTGATGATCTCCGAGACCTGTCGTTTCCAGGCATGGACGCTGAGCAGGCCGTACCGGATGTTTTTGACCTCTGCATTTTCGACGACTATTTGCTGGCGCCCCTTCGAGTCGTTGATGATCTGAAAGGACAAATAGGCAGCTACAACCGTCAGGATCAGCCCAATAATACTTCTGATAGAAGGTTTCATGGCATGTGTTGCATCCGGTGAAAAGGGTCAATATACGAATTGAAATTAAGAATTTGAATGGATGTTCAAAAACCAATCGAAAGGAAGTGCGAAGTACTGGAAATATACCTGATAAGCAACGGAGAGGCCATTTTGTTGTTTACCGACAATTTAAAACGGACACAAGTTGAGGTTTCCGATAAAATTCTCGATTTTGTGAAGAATTAGATTTTCGCTCACTTAGTACTGGCTTTTTCATACCGTTTCATCACTAAATTTCGAATCATGAAGAATTTTTACCTCCTCGCCATGCTAATGGCCTGCCTCGCAGCAACTCTAAACGCACAAACCACCTATGTCGATATAAATGCCACCGGCAGCAATGACGGCTCCTCCTGGAGCAACGCCTACACCGACCTGACCACTGCCCTGGCCAATACCTCCGACGGAGAAATTTGGGTGGCCACCGGAACCTACCTCCCCGGGCAGGGGGCAGCAGACTCCTCTTCCACCTTTCGCATCAGCAATGCCATTGACTTATACGGCGGATTTGTCGGCACCGAGTCCAACATTTCAGAAAGGGACATCGCCGCCAACCCCACTACCTTAAGCGGTGACATCAGTGGTGACGATGTGGAAGACGACTTCGACAACAACAAGGCCGACAATGTTCAACACGTAATGGTGGTAGACAGTATGCTGGCCGCACCCGTCACCATAGATGGTTTCAACATAACCGGCGGCCATACCAGTGACTTCAACGATCAGGACGAATTCTTCTGGAGAGGTGGTGGGATTATTTCCTACAACACGGTCATTATCAGCAACTGCGATTTTTACGGCAATTTTGCCCGAAGCGGTGCCGGAGTATACCTTTCGCCAAACGGTGGTGGTGCCCCCAATTCGACCATCGACAATTGCAATTTTACACACAGCTTGACCTCCAGCCAGTCTGCCGGCATTTACCTGAATACTCAGGACAATGTCAGCGTTACTGATTGCAATTTCACCGACAACGTTACTGTCAGAGGAGCTTTTTATCCGGCCTTTTGTACCAATTTGAGCCTGAGCGGGTGCCATTTTGAAAACAACCAAACGGCCAACTTCGGCGATTTTGGGGCGGCTATGTTTAGTTGGCAAAACGTGGGCTGGACCGTCACCGATTGTACCTTCAACAACAATACCGGCGGCAATGGAGGCGTGATATACCACGACGGTAGAGATGTCGGGATCAGTGCCGACAATCTGGTTTTTGAAAACTGTACCTTCACCGACAATTCGGGCATCGATTGGGGCGGTGGCGCTTTTTATTGCTGGACGGCCAGCCTTACCATCAACAACTGCACCTTCATCAACAACATCGCCAACAATGGCTCTCATATCTTCACCGGCGGCACCGACAAAGAGGTGGTTGTCACCAACTCCACCTTCGATGGCGGATCGGCCACTTTTGGAGGTGCGCACAACTGTTATGGCGTCAACTCTACCTTCCTACTGGAAAACAATACCTACACGTCGTGCCAGGCAGGTACCAGTGGCGGTGCCCTCATCATTGGTTTTATGGCAGATGCCACCATCAACAACTGTCATTTTGAGGAGAACACAGCCGATTTTGGCGGCGCCATCTATCTTCAAAACGATAGCACTTTTTTCGATATTACTAATAGTACCTTTATCTCCAATTTTGCTTTTGAGTTGGGAGGGGCTGTCTATCACGGTGGAGGTATCCCGGCTACTTTCGATCACTGCGATTTTCAAACCAATACTGCTGACGATGTAGGAGGAGCCCTTTTTTCCGTCACCTTCGACGACGATACCTTTGAGGGCAGCCTGGATCTGTCCAACTGCAAATTTACGTTCAATAGTGCTGTAACTCAGGGGGGTGCCGTTAACCTGGAAAACATGAATACTAATATTTCCAACACGCTGTTTACAAGCAATGTGGCTAATGAAGCTGCCGGCGGTGCCATTTCCAACAATGTGACGGACTCCAATGAAGTGGTGGTCAATATGATCAACTCCACTCTGGCATTTAATGTTTCTTCCCTTGGTGCGGGTATTGCGCAGTATGAAGAGTTGCCCGAATCATCGGCAACGTTCAATTTTCAAAACTGCATCCTTTTCAACGATGGTCTCAACTATGCCGTTGAATTAGGAGAGCCGACCGTCAATTCCACCGGCGGCAACCTCAGCAGTGACGACAGTGCCGTTGGTTTGTTGAACCACGCTACCGACCAGCACGAAGTCACCGATATGGGTTTTGTCAACGTAGTTGCCCTGGATTACCATCTCACTGCCCAAAGCCCTGCCGTAGACGCCGGTATAGCCGATGGCGCTCCGCCGACCGACCTCGATGGCAATCCCCGGTTTGGTGAGGTAGACTCAGGGGCTTATGAGTACGACCCTACCAGTGGGTTGTTTGGGTTGTCGGCTATTGCCGAAAAGCTGGTGGTCTCTCCCAATCCGGTGGCAGACCTGCTGCAATTCGAGTGGTCCAATCCTCAAACGGGAACCACCGGGGTGAAGCTCTACAACGTCAACGGCCGCATGATACGGGCTTGGGATTTTAATAAGCCAGCAACTGTAATCCAACAAAGTATTTCCGTGGAGGATCTGGATAGCGGCAATTATTATTTGCTCGTATCCTGCGGAGGTCAAATGGCGCTGGGCCGGTTTGTAAAAATTTAGGATACCAGATGATCTTATTTGGTCCATCAGTTAGCGTGTTAAGAAGAGGTGAGGGGCATTTTCAAAATGTCCCTCACCTTTTGACTATGCGGATGTTGGCAGCTTTTTGTCTGATTGTTCTTTTTACAGCCTGTTCCCTTTCGGAAAATGAACAGGTACCGAAACAGGTGACCAGCCCTGGCCAATCGTCGTCCGAACCCTTTTTGCTGGTATTGGGCATAGCCCAGGATGCGGGTTTTCCGCAGGCCGATTGTAAAAAGGAATGTTGTGTTGCGGTGTGGGAAGGTCGGCAACAGAGGCGGCGGGTGTCTTGTTTGGGACTGGTCGATCCGGTATCGGGCCAAAGTTGGTTGTTTGATGCCACACCCGATTTCAAAAGACAATTGAACTCCTTGCAACAATATGCACCCAATCTTTCCGGTATTTTCCTAACCCACGCCCACATTGGTCACTACACGGGGTTGATGCACCTGGGCCGGGAAGCGATGGGCACCCAATCGATGCCGGTATATGCTATGCCGCGTATGCTCCGGTTTTTGCGCGGCAATGGGCCCTGGAGTCAATTGGCAGACCTCCAAAATATTGCGCTTCAACCGCTGCAAGCCGACTCCACCATTTTGCTCGACGCCGGGATTCGGGTCACCCCTTTTCTGGTGCCTCACCGCGATGAATTTTCGGAAACGGTGGGTTATCAAATAGAGGTCAAAGAAAAAATGGCCGTATTCATTCCCGACATCGACAAGTGGGAAAAATGGGACCGCAACATTGTGGAGGTGATCAAACGGGTAGATATTGCCTTTGTCGATGGCACTTTTTTTCAAAATGGCGAGTTGCCCGGCCGCGATATGAGTGAGATACCTCATCCGTTTGTAGAAGAAAGTATGCAATTGTTTGGTGCGCTTTCCGCAAAGGATAAATCCAAGATACATTTTATACACTTCAATCACACCAACCCCTTGTTGAAGGAAGGCAGTGAAGCGCAGCAGCAGCTAGAGGCGGCAGGTTTTAGAGCAGCAAAAGAGGGGGCTATCATCGCTTTTTAGGAGGTAAGCACCCACTCTTCGTATCCTACCACACCCAATTCCGGACGTGGTTCTCCTTCCAGCAAGGCGATGAATTCCAGCTTATGGCCATCTGGGTCGTCAAAAAATTGATTGCGTTCCCAAGTAGGGACTGTGGAGCCTGAACAGGATATCACCTTTCACATCCAGGGCCCCGCTTTTCGCGGGGCAAGCTCTCTGGCCCTACAACAGTACTTTTTATCGTTGTTTTTTACCAATATTCAGGGCCTCTGGCCCTTAGCATAAATTAAGTCCTCCCGATTGCTATCGGGATAGAACGCTACCAATTATCAAAAACTTTTACCGCATCACACTAAACTTGGCATTCACCACCTCGTGTCGCATTTTGGCTTTGACAAAATATGGACCGACCGCCCAACCAGAGACGTCCAGGGTGAACTGTCCTCCTTGCCCCTGTCCTTTTTCGCGGACCATCAACCGGCCACCGGCATCTACCACTACTATTTCGAAGGTGCGGTTGATCTCTATATTGCCCAGTTCGATCAATACCTTCTCGTGGGCCAATGTAGGAGTTACCTTTAGCGTATTGTTCAATTGGAAAGGTTCTTCAGCCGCTATCATAATGTCGGGAGTGGTGTTGACAGAATCCAATGAGTAAGACATAATCGACCGGGCAAAAGTACCTGCTACCAGTTCGTTATTGGCTTCGTTGAGTGCCAGGTCGTAAACGGTGATAATGGGCATATTGGTGCCCAGGCGGTGCCAGGTGGTAGCGGCATCGGTGGTGCCGTATACGCCGCCATCGGTAGCTACAAAAAGGATGGAGTCCACAAAATCGGGTAACACCAGGAGTTCATTGATGGCGAGGTCGGGGAGGTCGGCAGAGATGTCGATCCAATCGTCACCCCGGTTTTCGGAGCGGTGTATGCGGGGCAGAAAATCGTTGTCGCGGTAGCCGGAATAGGTGACGTATACCACGTCGACTTCATTGGGGGAGGCCACGACATCGGTGACGTATTGGTCGGGCAATCCGGCTGAGATGGATATCCAGTTGCCACCAAAATTATCGCTGCGCCAGAGGTTGCCATCGCCGGTACCTACGTACAAAAGTCCCTCCTGGAGTTTGGATTCATCGATGGCGGTGATGTTGTGGTAGCGATGAGGTTCTTCTTCTCCGTCAGTGAGGTCTTCACTGATGGGGAACCAAAAAGGATAAAATCCATCGCCCCGGTACACCCGGTAAGTGCCGGTATACAACACTTCATTATCGTGTGGACTCATCAGGTAAGGCATATCCCAATTGCGGCGATCGCTTCCGTCTATACCATCATCAGCAGGCCAAAAGCTGAACCCACCATCGTCGGTCATGCTGATGTTTCCGCGTTGTGTTTCCACAAAAAAAACGGTTGGGGTCAAAGGGGTCGAACGCCATGGTGAAGCCGTCGCCGCCGTAGATGCGTTCCCAGAAGTTGATGCCTGTTGCGTTACCTCCGGTGGAACCATTGTCCTGGGCGCCGCCGTAATAAAAATCGGGGTTGTGCGGGTTGTAGGCCACCCGGTAAAACTGCGTGGTGGGGATGTTTTCTATGTCTTCCCAGTTTTCTGTGGTTAGGTCGGTGCGGTAGAGCCCTCCGTCAGTAGCCAGCAGTATATTTCCGGAAGGGGTAAAAAGGAGATCGTGTTTGTCGGCGTGGACGCTGTATTCCCACCAGGGAGGGGTGGCCTGCGTCCAGTTGTTGCCTCCATCCTGGGTGCGCCACAGGTCGACGCCGAGCAGGAAGATGTCGTCGTCGTCGTTGGGGTTGACCCTGATCTTTGCGAAGTACCAGCCGAATCCTCCCAGGGCGTTGGAGCTGAGGCCGGTAGTAAATTCATCAGTGGGAATGGGAAACCAGTTATTTCCACCGTTGGTGGTTTTGTAGATGGCTTCGAGGTTGTAGGAGGTATCGACGTATTGAGCGAAGACGACGTCCGGGTTGGTACCTGACATGGCCAATCCGAGGCGGGAGTGAATGCCGTTGGGCAGTCCGCCAGAGAGCATGGTCCAGTTGTCACCACCATCGACCGATTTGTAGATGCGTGCTCCCTGTCCGCTGACCAGAGAAAGGGTGTTGTTGCGGATGCGGTCCCAGCCTGCGGCGTAGAGTATTTGCGGGTTGTCGGGGTTCATTAAAACGTCGATTACACCGGTTGAATCGCTTAAAAAGAGCACCTGCTCCCAATTGTTGCCTCCATCGGTAGATCGGTAGAGGCCCCGTTGGTTGTTTGGTTCAAAAGGCAATCCCATTGTACCGACGAAGAGGCGGTCGGAATCGGTGGGGTCGATCACGATTTTGGAAATGATGCGTTGGTCGGTCAGGCCGAGGTGTGTCCAGGTGTCGCCGCCGTTTGTGCTGCGATACAGTCCGTCACCGATGAAGGGGTAGCCGGATATGTTGACATCGCCGGTACCGACGTAGACAGTCTCGGGATCGTTGGGATCGAGTACGATGTCGCCGATGGACAAAAAGACTTGGTCGTCAAAGATGGGTACCCAGTTTTGGCCTCCGTCGGTGGTTTTAAAAATACCCCCTTCCGAGAAGCCGGCGTAGATGATGTTTTCGTTTTGGGGGTTGGCAGCCACGGTATTGATACGTGCGCCGATGTTGCCGGGGCCCTGGGTGGTCCATTCCTGGTCGAAGCCATTGGCGGTACGGGCTTGCGCCATTTGGCGGGCTTGTTTTAGTCCATTGGCATAAGCCTCTATGGAAAAGCGGCCTTCGGGATAGGCCCGTTGGAGGAAAAACTCATCGCTGGGTTCGTATTTTGTGGTCAGGCGGTTGTTGGTGTGGCTGGTTGGAGGCGATGGTGTATTTTGGTCGCAGCCAAAAAACAGCAAGGCGATGGACAGGAGTAAAATGGGTGTGTTTTTCATGGTTGATTTAAGATGGTGGATAAAAAGTCGGAGCAGTAAATTTCCTGTTTTTACGATAAACGACTGAACGAAATTAGAAAAAAACAAAAGAACTGTAGGGATGTTTGCATTTTCTTTTTAAATGATTGGTCCCTGGGTATCATTTTGTACAAAGTCTACATCTACATAGCATTAGAAATACCCAATCGCTGAATTTATATAATATTCTATGTTTGGAAGTCATTTGGCGGCATCATGGCCTGCCTCCTCACCGCAACACCGTAACATCCCCCCGATAAATGATCCCTTCGCCCAGGCTGATCCGCAGCACGTAATAATACGTTCCTTGTGGCAATGCCCGGCCGTTCTGGTCGGTTCCGCCCCAATCGTTGAGGTAGGGCTTGGCGCGAAATACGAGATCGCCCCAGCGGTTGAAGACCGTCAGGTCACGGATAGGGAATTGTTCCGGACCGTCTTCCAGGTCGGGAATGACGAACACATCGTTGATCCCATCGCCATTGGGGGTGATGGTGTTGGGGAAAAACGATTCTGCCAACACGATACTTACGGAGGCCGTGTCGCATCCGTCAATACATTGTTGGTTGCAGAGGATATAGTCGAACAGCACCGTCGTTCCCTGTAGGGCAACCGGTGCCTGGTATTGATACTGCCCATCGCCGAGATCGGTCAACGTCCCCTCCGGCTGTTGTAGGATTTCCCAAAAGGGAGATGAACTGCCTGACAAAAGGTCGTTGTCCAGCAGGTTGAAAGCGAGGTCGGAGGGCTCCTCAAAAGTAGTTGCAAAATGGTCGTCATTGGCCTCGGGGCGTTCCTCCACAACCACGACTACGGTATCGGCAGCCACCCATCCACATTCCGGATGCGATATGGTCCAAATGAATTCATGGTCACCGGGTAGGAGGCTGTCGGCCAAAGTATTGGGTGAGTCGGGGTTGGAGATCACGGCTTGCGAGGAGGTACTGGTCCAGGTCCCAAAGGTGTTTGGCGGAAGGTTGCCATTGAGGGGGAATACGTCGTCGCAAATGATGGCATCGGCTCCTGCTTCGGCCATAGGAATGCCATTGGTCACTTCCAGATTTAGGGACACCGTACTATCACACCCGAGGTAATTGGTCATTCCGTCGATGAGGTAGGTGCCGGTCTGGTCGAATAGTTGACCATTGACCTCCACCGGTGGGTCGCCTTCGCAGAGGGAAATGTCCAATTGCTCAAAAGAATGGGTTAGGGAGGTCACATTTAGCATAACAATGCTGTCACATCCGTTGGTATTTCCACCTGTAAGTGTAATGTTGTGATTTCCGGCGGTGTAGGATTGCCCGTTTCCCGGAAAGGTAAAACTGCCTCCTTCACAGTAGCTACCACTGTCGGTGCCGGTGGTGGTGGAGTTCACAACAATGTTTACACAAATGCTGTCGCCTGGCCCGCAGGCGTTGGCGGCAGCCACGCAGAGTTCGCCGCCCGATGAATTACCCCAGTCGATGCTGATGTTGTCCAGGTCAATCGGGCCGATGGGGGTGGCTCCCGGCGGCAATGTCCAGGTATAATTGTCGGCATTGGCGACCGGAGAGGCCAGATAGATTTCTTGCTGAAATGGACAGGCATTTGTTGCTCCCGACAAGGACACAGGCGGTGCCACTGCCGGATGTACGGTCACTTCAACGGCCACGATGTCGGAGGCGCAAGGAGGGTTGAATACTTGCGCATAAACGGTGCCGGTAGCGGAAATGTAATTCCCAGGATCGGCGATGAGATTGCTACCGGCCGGATCCGTATACCAGAGGACGGAATCGGGAATACCCGCCACCAGGTCGGTCTCAGCGAGGTGCAAATTGAAGGTGGCGACGCCGGAATCGGGGTTGTCTTCACATTCATGGACCGACGTTGGGTTGGCAACCTGCGGAGTGCAGTTTGACAGTTTTATCACCCAGACATCGTAGGTGCCATAGTTGCTGCTTACGTCGCCATCGTTGGAAGTGGTGTAACCGGTGAGGATGTAGCCGTCGGAAGTTTCTTTGATGGATCGGGCCGACTCGTCGGCGGTGCCTCCCAGGTGCAGTTCCCAATCGAGGTTGCCGGTGGGCGTTGTCTTAATGATCCAAACGTCGTTGCCGCCGTTGTTGCCACTCACATCGCCATCCACCGAGTTGGATTCCCCCACCACCAGATAGCCTCCGTCGGAAGCCGGCCAAACGGAGCGGGCCGTTTCATTGTTGGAACCACCGAAGGCATTTTCCCATTCCAACAATCCATTTGCATCGAGTTTGATCACCCAAAAATCCGTTTGACCATTGTTGGTGCTGACGTCCCCGTCGGTAGAAACGGTATTGCCTACTACGATGAATCCGTTGTCTTGAGTTGTGCGGATGGCTCGGGCCGTTTCGTTGGCGGAGCCGCCGTAGTTGTGTTCCCAAAGCAATTGCCCGTTGGCATCGACTTTGACCACCCAAAAATCATCACCGCCGTTGTTGCCACCCACGTCGACATCGCTGGAGTTGGTAAAACCGCAGAATACGTATCCGCCGTCGGCGGTGAGTTGGAGGGCCCGCATCCGGTCGAGGTCGGAGCCGCCGTAGTTTTGTTCCCATTGAATGGTACCGTTGGAGTCGGTTTTGGCCAGCCAGCAATCGTTGGCGCCGTAGTTGGCCGATACGTCACCTGCCTCTGATGAAGCATGTCCCCCAACGATGTATCCGCCGTCGTTGGTTTGTATGGCGATCCATCCTCTGTCGTTTTCGGGGCCACCGTAGTTTTTCTCCCATTCGATGTTGCCGGTAGCATCCGTTTTTATGACCCAGTAGTCGAAGTTGCCGTAATTATTGCTCACATCCCCGTCGGGAGAAGGGGAGGAGCCGGCGAGGATGTATCCGCCGTCGTTGGTAAGTCGGATGGACCGAGCAATGTCCTGCCCCGAACCGCCGTAGTTTTTTTCCCATTGGAGGGTACCGTTTTCGGTTATTTTAAAAGCCCAGTAGTCGCTGCTTCCGTTGTTGGAGTTCACATCGTTGTCGAAAGAGGCGGAGTTGCCCATGATGAGGTATCCGCCGTCGGGCGTAAGTCTGACGGTTTCGGAGCGGTCGTCGCCAGTGCCTCCGTAGGTTCGTTCCCATTCTAGGAGGGGTTGTGCCCAAAGAGGAAGAACAGTTCCAATTGTAAAAAGAGTCGACAAAAGAAAATAGAATGCTTTCATAGCAAGAGGATTTGGTCATGGTTCAGTTAATGGATCAAAATTTTCGATAAGGCCCCAATGTATGGACTTGGTAAGGCCAAGTGCTTCCGACAAAACACATACAGGGCCTCTGGCCCTATAACCGGTATGTATTATCGCTGTTTTACCAACATTTCGGCCCCCTGGGCCTTGATTTGAAGTAAGGTACTCCCGATAGCTATCGGGATGGAATATCATCAAATTTTTTGGTGCAAACCCAGGGTAAACGGTCGTCGTAACAGGTCTCTTCTGCTTAAGGAACAAAAGGATCGTTTTTTTCATCTGCAAAAAAAGCGTTTAATATGGAGTGACTGATTGGTCGTAATACCCTTCCCGGCGGTTTACGTAGTCGAGAGTTCCCAGCCGGAAGCGCAGGGGCCATTTCATCGTTTTGTCGAGGTGGAGGTCCAACTGGCAGAACCAGCCCAATGATAGATGATCCATCAATGTGGGGTGATCCATCAATGTGAGGACAACGGTAGGGCCCTGAAGTCGTTTCAATTTGGGCGTATCCTCCTTTCGGTAAAAAAAGCGGGGGGCGTTGTCGTCGACAATTTTTATGGAAATGGGAGCAAGGGCCGTTTGCCGAAAGGCGATTAACTTTTCAAATGTCAGTTGGGCGTCACCTTTAGGAGGGAAGGCGAAGAGGGCAGTCGC
Source organism: Saprospiraceae bacterium (assembly GCA_965222105.1). Taxonomy (GTDB): domain Bacteria; phylum Bacteroidota; class Bacteroidia; order Chitinophagales; family Saprospiraceae; genus CALGLS01. The sequence goes on from CBDCTQ010000042.1 coordinate 83,775, forward strand.
CAGCATCCACCCCCAGTAGTGTTTAAGTATCTGTCTTTGTCGATTTTGTCTTTTTAGAGCCTTCATAGAGTTCAAATTTAAGAAATCTGCACTCCAAAGCCCCATTGTAGAGTGGAATTTTTTTGGAAGGTCGGAGTCCAATCTGTTTAATGGCCTCTTTGTTGGAAGAAATGAGCCAGGCTTCGAAACCGGAAAAATGGTGTTTGAGGCGTTCGCCGATCATGGCGTAGAGGTTGTTGATGTCATCTGATTGGAGGCGTTCGTCGTAGGGCGGGTTGGTGATCAGGATGCCTTTGTCGGTGGGGGGGATCAGCTTTTCAAATTTGCTACGTTGTACGGTCACAAAGTCGATCATATTGGCGGTGTCGAGGTTGCGTTCGGCGATGCGCACGGCTTTGAAGTCTTTGTCGAATCCGAGGATGGGGTGGGGAGGGGTTCTTATTTTCGATTTGGCGGAAGCCACTACTTTCTGCCAGAGGGCCTCGTCGAAGTTTTTCCATTTTTTAAATCCAAATCGTTCCCGCAACATGGACGGCGGGGTGCGGCTGGCAATCATAGCTGCTTCTGCCAGGAGGGTGCCCGAGCCGCACATGGGGTCGATGAAAGGGGTGTCGCCCCGCCAGCCGGTCATCAGGATCATGCCTGCTGCCAACACTTCATTTACGGGAGCGTCTAGGGTTTCACGGCGGTAGCGGCGCATGTGGAGGGAGTCGACGGAGCTATCAAAGGAAACTGTCACCTGATCGTCGTGGATGTGGAGGTTGACCAGCAGGTGAGGTGCTCCGACGTTGACACTGGGCCGCCGGTCGAACCGCTCCCGAAACTGGTCGGCGATGGCGTCTTTTGCCTTAAGCGCAGCGTATTTGGAGTGGCGGAAAAACCGGGACCGCACCACCGGGTCGATGGCGAAGGTTTTCCGCACATCCAGGTGTTTCGACCAGTCGATCCGTTTGATCTGCCGATAGAGTTCCTCTTCCCGTCGGGCGCGAAATGTCCGAAAGGGGACCAGTATGCGCAAGGCCGTTCTCAATTGGAGGTTGGCACGGTACAACAACTCCTGATCCCCTTTGAAGGAAACGCTGCGTTTCAGGGGTTGGATATGGGTTGCCCCCAATTCGTGTAACTCTTGTTGGAGAATGGGCTCAAGCCCGGCGAAGGTTTTGGCTAGATAAGTTTTCATTCCGAAGATCAAGTCTGTTTCGTCAATTCGTATATTCAGTACAACATCGTTCCAACTGCGGCCCACCACGGATGAATTTCAATGGTCAGCCTGCCCGCTTTTACGGCGGGGTCTTCGTTGGTCAAGGCAATGGCCTCTTCCATATTGGAGACGCTGTATACCACGATGCCCTGTATATCACCTCCGTCGGTAAATGGTCCGGCGGCACAGATTTTTTTCTGCTCTGCCAGCCGGGACATATGAGCGAGGTGTTCTTCCTGGATGCGGGCCGCGGTCAGCGAATCCTGGCTGCGGTTGGGGCCGGTTTTCAAAAAGACCATGTAGTATTTTTTCATCAGGTAGGTGGTGTCGCCGTCGGTGTATTCAAAGGTTTCGAACAGCGAAGTGTCGACCTGTGGAAGGACAGTACTGGCAGCAGGTCGCACATCAGCAGACGATTTCGGCTCACTCGCAGACTGGCAAGCGGTCAGTAGCAATGCCAGTAAAAGGTATTTTTGATGGGAATGAAAAAACATTCGTCTTTTTTTGAGTTCGGGATCTTATCGTATGGAACGCTAAATGGTCGTGATCAAATAATTCAATGCTCCCGTGGGGAGAGTTTTTTGTTAAATTCGGCCTCTTTTACTTCCGGGGTCTCTTTGAGTACCATCAGCATCAGGGAGGGGTCTATTTTGGTGGTGTCGAAGGTGAGCACCCACATGTCGAGGTTGGGAGCTACCCGTTTTTTGACAGCAAGGTTGTAGTGGGCTCTTTTTTGCACGAAGTCGGGGATGTCAGTGCCAGGGGTGAATTGGGTGATGATCTCGTTTTTGATGAAGTTATGAGGTAGCGGCTTGGCTTCGGGGTGTTTTTTGGTGAGGCTCCAGCCGTCTTCTGAATCGGCGATGCTCGCCAGGCGCTCGTCCATTTTTAGTAGTGGCTCTGGGCGAAAGGTATCTCCGCTGACGGATTTGTGGGTTTTGTCTTCGCGATACAGTTTGATATTGGTTTTTGGCAGATCGGTCAATTGACTGGGGTATTTGTCGGGCATATTCCAAAAGTCGATTGCTTCAAATCCTTTGACGAGATCGGCCACCTCTTCCATTGGAATTTGCTTGGTAAAGGTTCCCAACTTGATGGTAAACCGCTGACCTACGTATTTTACTTTTCCGTTGTTGTAGATGGTCATTGAATAGATGGGACAGCGGCCGAAGCAGGGATTTTTGGTCATCTCAATGACCGGCAAAACCTCTGACGGTGGCTTGGAGTCTTTTTTGCCGTCGCGGCAGTCTTGTGCCAGCACGACGGTCATCATCATAATTATGGTGAGCACTTTCATGTCGTTGAATTTTGGCTAAAGATAGCAATGTCTGCATGAAAAAGAAGATTTTCGTTGGTGGTATGTCAAAACGAGCTGGTATTTTTGTGGTAGTATAGAATAGAGATTTTTCAGAAAACTGTGTCAACCCTCTCTTGATACACTTTTTGAACAAAACGACCATTTATGTCCAGACCCATTGTTCCCTGTGGCGCCTTTTTTCCGAAAACGGCAGAAGGTTTCCTTGTCAATCCCTGTGCTCCGCATTTGGTTGATGAGCGTTTTGAGCCCCTTCTGACGCTGGTCAAAAACGAACTTTTTGAGCGGCAGGCTTCCAATTTGCACAGCATCTATCTTCGTGGTTCGGTGCCCCGGGGCATGGCAGATGAGCATTCCGATATCGACGTGTTTGCATTGGTGTTTTCGGAAAAGGTGGGTTTAGAGGAGCCGGAATGGGTATCGTCTTTTGAGGCTCGCATTGCCGACCGGTTTTCGTTTCCGGTTCGGCTCGACCTCCATCTGGCTGGCCTGGCGCCGGTGTTGCGGGCTTTCGCCAAAAGCGATCAACCGTCGGGCGGCAAGTCGAATCCACAACTGGCCATGATCCTACAAACGCAATCGCTTTGCATTTACGGCCCCGACCTGATACCCCGCATCCCTCCTTACCGGCCGGATGAAAACATGATGTTGGCATTTCGGTGGCTGGAGGCCGATCTGGCTGCTTTCGCAAAAGACGAAACCGATACTAAAGCCCGTCAACAGTTGTTGAAAACGATCATAAGGAGTGGTTTTGAATCGGTGATGCCCAAAATCCAACAATATACTCCCGATTTGTATTTGTGCTATGTGGCATTTGCGGAAACGCACCCCAAACGAGGCCGGATGATGCGGGATGCTCTGTATGCCTGGCTTAATCCAGAGGAAACGAAGGCGGAGCAAATCGACCTGATAGGACGGGAGTTGGGGGAGTGGCTCCTTCGCCGGTTTCAGGGCCAATTCTGAAACCCTCCATGGTTTTACAACCTGGAAGGTTTAGTGCTCTCCCACACAAAACTTTTGGCACCACCTCCGGCTTTAATAGAATTTTAAGATTTGAAAAGGTGACGCCTAAACGCATTAAACTTCTAAATTATGTAACCAATTTGAAAAACTGCCCAACTTCGGCACAACCTGCGGATATTTTTCCCGATCAAATCCCCGAATTTTAGTATAATTGCATCTTATCCGGCAATTGGTAATGCCCAATTGTCAATGATAATGTGTAAAAACTTTATTTTCAAATAGTTAGACTACAAAATGAAAAAAGCGATACTCTTCGTTACCTGTTGTTTTATTTGTTTGGCGGTAGGAGCCGATGCCCAATCGATTCCCAACCAGAACGGAAACAACGCCTCCGATTTCTACGATGTGAACACCATTCGCACCCTGAAGCTGACTTTTACACAGAAAGACTGGCCCGACAAGCTGGATTCCTTGCGCCTTTACGGCAACGGTGCCTTGCTCGGAAAAGCCACCATCGACGGGCAGACCTACCCCGACGTTGGCATCCGATATCGGGGCAGCAAGTCCTTCAAAGTAGGCAGCAAACGAAATGCCTACCACATCAAGCTGAATTTCATCAACAAAAACCAAAATCACCAGGGCTATAAAACCCTCAAACTGTCGAACGCCCTGCGCGACCCCAGTATGGTGCGCGAGGTGATGTCGTACCATATTGCCGGTCAGTATATGCCTACGCCGAAAGCCAACTACATCAAGCTGTTTATCAACGACGAGTATTACGGCCTCTTTGTCAATATCGAAGCGGTCGATGACAATTTTTTGAACAAACACTACGGATCAACCGATAACTCCTTTTTCAAATGCAGCCCCAACCTGCTCGAGGGGGTGGAAACAGCCGAAGGGTGTAAAAACAAAATATACGCCTCCCTCGAATACGAGGACAATGCTCAATGCTACACGGCCAACTACGAAATCAAATCGAAAGACGGATGGGACGATCTCATCAACCTGACCCGCACCCTGCAAAAAGACGAGGACAAGGTCGACGAAATCCTGAATGTAGATGAGGCCCTCTGGATGCTGGCCCTCAACAACGTACTCGTCAACCTGAGCAGCTACTCCGGCCAGCATTCTCAAAATTACTATCTTTACAAAAGCGATGATGGCCGCTTCCGTCCCATTATGTGGGACCTCAACCTATCCTTTGGTAGCTATAAAAATACCGGCAACGGGTCTGATCTCAAACTCGTCGAATTGCAACAGCTCGACCCCTTGCTCCATCTCGACAACGTTCAGAAACCGCTGGTTTCCCAGTTGCTCAAAAACCCTTTGTACAAAAAGATGTATCTCTCACACATACGGACGATTTTGTACGACCATTTTGTCAACGGCGAATACGAAAAGATGGCGGGAAGGCTCCAGCGGCTTATTGCCAACGATATGTATAGCGACCCCCATAAATTTTACAAACACAACCAGTTTCTGAATAGTTTGAACAAAACCACTGGCAAGCGCAGCAAAATACCGGGAATTGTGGAGTTGATGTCGAAGCGAACCAAATTTTTGAAAAAACACCCCGATTTGACCATCTTTCCGCCCAGCATTGAATCGGTGAGGGTTGTAGCCAGAGAAAAATTCGACAACGCCGAGATCACCTCTTTCAACGTACAGGTGAAATCGGATAAAAGTGCCAAGCGCGTTGTACTGGTATACCGCTTCGGAACCGACGAAGAATACCGTCAGATGTACATGGCCGACGATGGTAAAAGCAATGACGGAAAGGCCAACGACAAGCTGTACGCCGCCACCGTCGACCCGATGGGCAAACACGACACCATGGAGTACTTTATCATGATGGAAAACGCCAAAATGGTTAGTTTCGACCCGCCCAACTACATGTACCAGCCCCATAGCACCACCCTTGCTGAACTGAATAAATGACCGAAATACACCACACCACAAGAAAACAAAGCCTGCCTGGACGTCGCTGATCCGGGCAGGTTTCCGATTTTAGGCTCGCTCGAAAAATAAGTTCCCGCTATCTTTGAAACATCGTGCAAATTAGCGATTGATAGTGAGCGTTTTGTGCGATGTTTCAAAGATTCAAAAAAGGGAAGTTACCTGCCAGCCGGCAGGCTGGTTTTTTGAGCTTTACTTAAATACAATCACATACCTGCATAAATCGTTATTCCCCAGGGAATCGATAAGCCGGAATGGTAATTGATCCTTTCGGAAAAAAGCCCGGATATGGGCCATTATTCACGTAAAAAATGATATGAGGAAGCTATTACCTCTATTGCTGTTCCTACTGTCGGGTGTCCTTTCGGCGCAAGACCTCTACGACCTGAACAAGGTCAGGGAAATAAAGGTGCGTTTTCCCCAATCCAATTGGGACGATATACTCGACTCACTCAAACAACTCGGCAACGACGACCGGCTCGTGGGCCGTGTCACCATCGACGGGGTATTGTACGACAGCGTGGGTATCCGCTACAAGGGCAACAGCAGCTACTTCAACGTCCGCAACACGGGCGCTTCCAAATTGCCTTTCAACATCAAGGCCAACTTCATTCGCAAAAAGCAAAGTTTTCCGGGCGGCTATACCTCCCTTAAGCTAAGCAATGTGTTTCGCGATCCCAGCTTCCTGCGCGAAGTACTCTCCTACGAAGTCGTCGGTAAATACATGCCTGCCCCCAGGGCCAACTTTGTCCGGCTCTACGTCAACGATACCTATATGGGATTGTACAACAACACCGAGTCGATCGACAAAAAATTCCTAAAAAAATACTTCGACTTCAACGGCGGCACCCTCATCAAATGCGACCCCAACTGGCATGCCAGCAAGAAAAAGGGTTGCAGCAAAGGAGACAAGGCCTCCCTCATGTATCAGGGGGAAGATACCGATTGCTACAAAGGCAATTACGAACTCAAATCAAAAAAAGGTTGGAAAGACCTGGTGGAGTTGACCAAAATACTCACCAAAAACCCCGACCAACTACCCCATATACTCAACATCGACCAGGTGTTGTGGATGCACGCCTTCAACAATGTTCTGGTAAACCTTGACTCCTACAGTGGCCGCCTCTGTCACAACTACTACCTCTACCGCGACTCCTTCGGCATTTTCCATCCACTCGTCTGGGACATGAACCTCTCCTTAGGAGGTTTCCGCCACGACGGGACTGGTACCGCCCTCACCGACGAACAGCTCACTAAGCTCAGCCCATTCGTCCACTACAAAAGCCCCAACCGGCCCCTCATCAGCCAACTATTAACCACAAGCCTTTATCGCAAAGTATACATTGCTCACATACGCACCATCATTGACGACCACTTCAAAAATGGCGCCTTCGATCGCCGTGCCGCAGAAATACAGCGAATCATCGATTTTTATGTACAACAAGATAAAAACAAGCTGTACACGTACGAGGCCTTCAAAGCCAACCTCAGTCAGTCGCAGCCTGCCGGCAAAGAAAACATCATCGGCATTACCGACCTGATGACCCAACGTATCCAATATCTAAGGGCACATCCACTCCTGCAAAAGCAACCCCCGAAAATATACAACCCCCAACATCAAAAAGACGGAGAAGAAACCAAAATAACAGCCCGTGCCGACAATGCCGAAAAACTATGGCTGGTCTATTGCCAAAACCCCAAAGCTCCCTACCAACGCATCGCCATGACCGATGACGGCCAAAACGGCGACACCACCCCCGCCGACAAAACCTATACCGCACAACTAACCCTTCAAAAAGGCACCCAATATTACATCATCGCCGAAAACGAAAAATCCGCCGCCCTTTCTCCCGAACGAGCCTCCTTCGAATGCTACACCATCCAATAGTCTAACCCACATAAAGCCCCCAAAGCCCTGAAAGCCCTGAAAGGGCGACTGCATCAACATCGTGCGCAGCGCGATGAAAATCGCACGTAGTACAAAAGGGAAGCTCTGAATAGCCTGTGCCGCTGAATAGCGGTCCTGCCCTGCCTAAGGCGGGAAGGCGACTGCATCAACATCGTGCGCAGCGCGATGAAATCGCACGTAGTACAAAAGGGAAGCTCTGAATAGCCTGTGCCGCTGAATAGCGGTCCTGCCCTGCCTAAGGCGGGAAGGCGACTGCATCAACATCGTGCGCAGCACGATGAAAAAAAATCACCCCATCCCCCATTCAGCACTCCAAAGCAGTCCAAAACCCCATCCAAGCATCAAAAAAAAATATAAAACAAAAAAAAATTAAAAAAAAGTCCATCTCAATTTATGGAATTTGGAGTATTTCTGCAGCTTATTAGTAGAAGCACCTATCAAATCAAAGTATAATCATCAGAAAAAACATCTGGCAGAGCGATGCAAGACTTCCAAAATAACCTCTTCTATACAATTGCTCAGTGGAGTTAAGTCCTTGCATAAGCGGATCAGGTGTCAAAGACAAAAAGAATAATTACCTTTAAAGTAAAGCTCAAAAAATAAATTGTCTTTTTGGTGTCTTTGAAAAAATCACAAACCGCTCATTATCAATCGCTTATATGTAATTTTTATCAAAGACAACGACAAGTTATTTTTCGAGCGAGCCTAAACCATAAATATCATGGCACAATCCCTATCAAAAGTATACGTACATGCCATATTCAGTACCAAGTACCGGCAAAATCTGATCGACAAGAATATCGAACATCGATTATTCTCCTATCTTGGCGGTCTTTGCAAAGGGCTTGCCTGTCATCCCGTTCAGGTAGGAGGTTATAGGAATCACGTTCACATCCTCTGTCAACTATCAAGGACGGTAACCCAAGCAAAGTTAATGGAAGACGTCAAGAAAAAATCTTCCAAATGGATCAAATCCCAGGGCGACGCCTATGTCAACTTCTATTGGCAGGATGGTTACGGCATCTTCTCCGTCAATCCTTACGAATTAGATGTCGTCATCAACTACATCAAAAACCAGGAAGCGCACCATCAAAATAAATCGTTCAAAAAGGAATACAGGGGCTTCCTCAAAAAATACAACGTAGAATACGACGAACGATATGTCTGGGATTAGTATATAGTCTCCAGCCCGATTAAAAGCCCTGAAGGGGCGACTGCATCAACATCGTGCAAAGCGCGATGAAGATCGTGCGCAGCGCGATGAACATCGTGCGCAGCACGATGAAAAAGCACCACAAAAAAAATGAACCTACTAAAGCGCCTTCAAGAAAAGTACATCCAGGAATTCAACGACACCATTCCCCTAGACGAATTCCTGTTAAACATCCTAATCGTAGCCTTCCTCGTCTTTTGGCTACGGGCCTATTACATCCGGTATGGCACCACCATGACCAATCGTCGTCGTTTCGCCAACAACTTCCTGCCGTTGGCGCTCGGCACCTTGCTCATCATCATGATCGTCAAATCGTCCATCGCGTTATCGTTGGGGTTAGTGGGGGCCTTGTCGATCGTGCGTTATCGGGCGGCCATCAAAGATCCGGAAGAGCTCACCTATCTATTCATCGTCATAGGTTTAGGGTTGGCGGGGGGTGCCAATCAGCCGGTGTTGGCGGTAGTAGCTTTTTGTATGATCCTCCTCTTGTTGTATATTCACCGGTTATTAACGCACCGGGGGACCTTCCGCACCGAAGACCGGCTGTTCGTCAACATAAGCACCGACCTAAGAGACGTTGAGCGCATAGCGACCTTGCTGTCCCAACAATTCACTTACGTAGAACTCAAACGCCTCGACACCCGATCCGATGGCCTCGACCTGGCCTTCATTTGCAAAGCCGATAACCTTCAGCAGATCAACAACATACAGCAGCAGGTCACCGCCCTTTCGGAAAAAAGCCGGATATCCATCGTCGATCAGCCCGACCTCATCGTCTAAACATTCGGCCAGTCAGTAGCCTTCAAACTATGATAATAAAAAACAGCCAGCCGGACTCTTCCCTGTCGCCACGCCTCCGGGGCGTTCTTCTGGTGGCGGGATTATTGTTGATATTGGTTGCCGGTATATTCCTCCTCCGCGACCCTGCCCCCGATGTCTCCTCCAATGTCATCTATTGCAGCGCCGAACAGATTGAAGGTGACCAGTTTCGCAGGGGAAATCATCTTTTCAACAATGCGCACACGCAAAGCAATGAATTCGCATTTAGTGGCAACTATGCCTCTAAGCTAAGCAGAGGGGAAGGCCTTCAGTTTGGATTCGGGTATACCCTCAAAGCCCCTCTTCCGGGCACCAAGTACCGGGCTTCCGTATGGCGGTACAGGGGGGCGGGAGGCAAAGGGATGTTGGTGGTAAGTGGTCCGCCGGAGTCGAAGTACTACAAGTCGGAGCAGGTCCATATGGTTACCCAAAACAACTGGGAGTACCTCGAAATCATTTTTACGGTGCCCATCCATCAGGCGCTGGACCACCTCCAGGTGTACGTGTACAGTGGCGGCGAGGTGGAGCTATTTTTTGACGACCTCAAAATAGAAAAGATCGGAAGGCTGGAAGACGAGCTGGGAGAATTCCAGTTGGATACCATTCGTCTCCAAATCGACGACAGGGCCATGCGCCAACTCCGCCAAAAGCGCAACCAGGCCCTGCGCAATGGCATCCTCGAAACGGAAGCGACCGACTGGGTGCCGGGCAACATCAGCAAACCAGACGCCGATCCTCAAAATATAAGACTCCGGCTAAAAGGCGATTGGCTCAACCACCTCCAGGGCGACAAATGGTCGTTCAGGGTAAAGGTGCCGGGAGGAGAGGCCTGGAACCGATTGCGTTATTTTTCCCTCCACACTCCGGCGGCAAGGGGCTTTCTCCACGAATGGTTGCTTCATCGCTTCTTCCAACGCGAAGACGTGCTGACGACCCACTACGAATTTGTATTGTTAGAACTCAATGGCCAGTCCTTGGGTGTATACGCACTGGAAGAACATTTCGACAAGGTGCTCGTGGAGCGGCAACGACGCCGGGAGGGGGTAGTCGTCAAGTTTTCAGAAGAAGGTTTTTGGAAATCCATCCAGCGGCAATTGCACCACACCGATGCCGTACAACACGAATTGCAACAGCCTGAAAAAAACCTGGAGGCAGCCACTATACAACCCTTTCGGGAAAAAACAACGTTGGCTTCGCCGGAGCTATCCCGCCAATTTGAAGCTGCTCAGCAATTGTTGCAGCAATACCAGTTGGGGCTGAAACCACCCGAAAAAGTATTCGACCTCGACCGGATGGCCCGCTACTTTGCCATTTGCGATGTGGCGGGAGCTTACCACAGCCTCTCCTGGCACAACCTGCGGCTCTATTACAATCCGCTTACCGCAAAACTGGAACCGATGGGCTTCGATGGATTCGAATCGGACCGGGTTGATCGCAGCGGCTTCACCGGACAAGGCGCCCTCAACGACAAAAAGATTGACACCGAAACTTTTCACTTCCAGTTGTTTTTGAACAAAAGTTTTACGGAAAAGTACAGCCATTACCTTTGGGAATACTCCAACAGGTCCTACCTCCAGCACTTCTTTGCAGAGGTAGAAGAGCCACTCCGCTTTCGCGAAAAACTTCTTCAATCCGAATTCGACAGTTATCGGTTCGACGCTTCGGAGTGGATGAAGGAAGCCCAGGGGGTTCATTTAATGATGCTTCCGCAAAACAACATTAGCCTAAAAGCCTATACCCAAAGTCAGGACAAGAGCAACCAGCGGCTTTTAGTGGGCAATGTACACAGCCTGCCCATTGAGATCATCGGTTATGGCGTTTCGGCCAAAGCCAGGGTGCAACCATTGGACTCCGCCCTGGTATTGGAAGGATTCATACCCCGGTCTGCGCTCGACAGAATGCAAGGCGAACGTTCCGGAAATAAATTGTTGGATACGATCACCGGAAAAGAGGTCTCCCGGTATTTTCAACTCCAGTCGCCTTTGCGGTTGGAACCGTTGGAGGTGCCTTCGCAGGCCAATCACCTTTTTTACCGCCCGTTGGGGATCGACACGGTGTTGTATTCGTCGATCTCACCCTGGCCGTCCCCTTATGACCCGAAATACGAGCAGGAATTATTTGCACCCTCGGTGTTGTCTTCCAATGCAATGTATACCAAGCAAGGCAATCAGGTTTTTTTCCGAAAGGGAAAGCACACCCTGGATAAACCTTTGATCGTAGGGAAAGGCCATCAGCTCCATTTCGAGGCGGGTTGCCAGATCGACCTCCAACGGGGTGCTTTTATCATGTCGCATGCTCCTGTAAAAATGTTAGGCGAGGAGGAAGCTCCCGTCGTCATCCGTTCGGGGGATGGCACCGGCCGGGGCTTTCACCTTTTCAAGCCGGAGGGGAAGTCCACTTTCCGGAATGCGCTGTTTGAGGGGTTGACCACCATTGCTGAAAAAGACCGGGTATTTACCGGTGCAGTGACTTTGTACGAGGCCCCCGCTACTTTTAGTGGTTGTACCTTTCGCAGCAATCATTGCGAAGATGCCCTCAATCTGATCCGTTCGGAATTCAGGATGGAACGCTGCCTCATCACCCAAACCTTTGCCGATGGGCTCGACGCCGATTTTTGCAAAGGGGAGATACTCCAAAGCCGCATCAGCCATACCGGCAACGATGGTCTCGACATTTCCGGAAGTGTATTGTTGATCGATGGATTGGACGTTGAAGCTGCGGGCGATAAGGGCATCAGTATTGGAGAAGATTCCGATGCGAGTATTGTTTCTTCAATCATTCGGAAGGCGCAGATAGCCATTGCGGTGAAAGACTTGTCGGTATTGCTGGTGCAGGCCATTACTTTGGAAGATTGCCGACAAGGATTTGTCGCATTTCAGAAAAAACCGGAGTATGGTGGCAGTAAAATATACGTGAATTCGTACGAGGCTACTGGGGTAAAAAAACTGTACAATGTACAGAAGGGTTGTATGTTGGAGTTGGAAGGGCAGTTGATTGAGGCGCGGCGGTAGTGGTGGGTACAACCATTATGCAGGGCGGGTGAGGTTCGTCCTAAAACACGCCCCCGAGAAAATCCACCAGCCCGCCATTCCATTTCAAAGAGCCAGTAGTTTTCACCATCAGACTTTTGTCCAACTGGCCATGCATAATGCCAAGCGACTGGTGGTCGTTGATCAACAGCCAACGGCAGGTGTTGTCTACGGGGCGGAACCCCTGCTTCTTGTAGAGTCCGTGATCCTGGGCAATGAGTAGCAAAAAGTCGATATGGTAGCCGGAGCAAAGCCCTTCGAGGTGTTCCAACAATATGCTTCCGACATTATTGGAACGATGATCCGGATGGACACAAACATCAGAAATGCCAAAAACCCGAGCCGTGGTACTCCCTATTTTTATGATGCGGAACACCACAGCCAGGTGCCCCACCAGCTTTTTTTTCTTCCAGGCCAGCAGGCGGAACGAAGGCATACTTTTGAAGTAGTTCCGGTCGGGGGGGAAGCCTGGAAAGCAGGTTTGCAACAGCCCGTTGACGGATGCCGCCAGCTTCTGCGAAATGTTGTATTCCTCTTGTTGGGTGATCGTCATTTATACGTAATTTTCTTCCAGCAACTGATTTAGTTCTGCCTCCGTTGACAGTCGTTTCAATTTCCCTTCATGGGCAAAAGAAATCTCTCCATTCTCTTCGGAAACGATGATGGCCGACACATTGGTATTTTCCGTCACCCCAACGCCTGCACGGTGGCGCAGCCCTGCGCTCGACGGCAGAGTGGGATTGGAGGACACCGGAAGAATACAACTGGCTGCCCGGATCTTGCCCTGGCTGATGATCATGGCACCGTCGTGGAGAGGGCTGTCTTTGGCGAAAACACTTTCGATGAGTTGTTGGCTGATGGACGCGTTGAGTGGCACACCGGAGTCGGCAAAAAATTCGAGGTTGATGTTGTTGGCAAAGACGACCAGTCCGCCCGTCTTGCTTTTTCCGAGGTTGATGATCGCCGATTTTATGGCTTGTAATTGTTTTTGGCGGTCGGCTCCGATGAGTTGACTGCGGTCGATCAGTCGGCTCAAAAAATTGGACCGCTGGCGGATGGTGCTGTCGCCGATCAGCAATAAAAACCGACGGACCTCTGGCTGGAAAATGATCAACAACATCAATACCCCAACGCTGACCAACTGCCCGAGGATGGAGGCCAGCAGATCCATGCCCGCGAGCTTTACCAACCAGTTGACCACGTATATCAGTATAAACCCAATGAAGATATTGAAGGCGACGCTTCCGCGGAGCAGCTTGTAGATTTGATACATCAAATACCCCACGATCAGAATGTCGAGGATGTCGAGAATCCGGATGGGGAGAAAGCCTATTTGAAATAAAAAGAGCATATCGAAAGTTGATGCCTTTGCTATTGTAGTACGTCCTGCTGATAGGGAATGTTTTCCCGGAGGTTATAAAAAGTGAAACTCAAAATATCTGCTGCCTCTTCGATCTTCATGTGGGTGGGCTTGCCGGCGCCATGTCCGGCACTGGTGCTTACCCTTATCAGCGCAGGAGCCTTGCCTTTTTGATGCTGTTGGAGGGTGGAAATGAATTTGAAAGAGTGGGCAGGCACCACCCGGTCGTCGTGATCGGCGGTGGTGACCAGGGTGGCCGGGTAATTGGTAGCCTCCATGTTGTGAAGCGGCGAGTAGGCGTAGAGGTAATCAAATCCGTCGGGGTCTTCGCTCAGGCCGTAGTCCACCGCCCAGGCCCTTCCGATGGTAAATTCCTGATAGCGCAACATATCCAAAACGCCCACGGCCGGGAGGGCCACCTGATAGAGGTCGGGGCGTTGGGTCATACAGGCACCCACGAGCAGGCCCCCGTTGGAGCGTCCGTAGATGGCCAGTTTTTCCGACGAGGTATAATTGTTGGCGATCAGGTGTTCGGCGGCAGCAATAAAGTCGTTAAACACGTTTTGCTTTTTTTCTTTGGTGCCGGCCTGATGCCATTTTTTGCCAAACTCGCCGCCGCCCCGAATATTGGCTACGGCAAATACGCCCCCGTTTTCCAAAAAGAGAGGCCCCAGGTTGAGCCGGGTCAAATTGAACTGTGGAAGTATGCTGATGTCGAAACCACCGTATCCGTACAGCAGGGTAGGGCGTTTCCCGTCGAGTTGCAGCCCTTTTTTGTGGGTGACGAACATGGGCACACGGGTACCGTCCATGCTTTCGTACCAAACCTGCCGGGTTTCATACAGATCGGCGTCGAACTGGATAGCAGGCGTTTTGAACGGCATGGAGTGGAGGTCGTCCATGTTGAGTAGGTAAACCGTTGAGGGGCGGGTGAAAGAGGTAAAGGTGTAAAAGACTTGTTGGTTGTTTCGTTTGCCGGAAAAACCGCCCACGGTTCCTATTTCGGGGAGTTGCAGGGTGGCCTCTTCTTCGCCATTTAGTGAAAACACGATGATCTTGCTGGAGGCATTGTGGATATAGGTGGCTACGAGTTTTCCGCCAAGGAGATCGACCGATTGCAATACGTCGTCCGATTCGGGAATCAACTCCTCCCAGTATCCCTCGTCGGGTTGGTGGATGTTGATCTTGACCAGGCGGTTGTTGGCGGCTTTGTAATTGGTGAGGATGAGGAGGTTGTCGTCGATGTTGTCAACCATATTGAAGTCGTGGTCTCCTTTTTCCATAAGGGGAACGAATGGGTTTGGTGCATCCTTGTTGAGGTCTTTGACGTATAGTTCATTGCCGCTGGTCGATTCCCAGATGCCGATGCTTAGAAAGCGTTCGTCGTCGGTGACGTTGGCGAAAAAGCCTTTGTTGGGGTTAGACCGGTCGGCAAAAATGAGCACGTCTTCCGATTGGTCGGTACCTGCTTTGTGGTAATACACCTGGTGAAACTGATTTTGGCCCGAAAGGGCGGTACCCTCCTGCGGGGCGGGATAGCGGCTGTAGTAAAAGCCGTCGTTGTGCCAGCTCAAGGCTGAAAATTTGATCCATTCGACTTTGTCGGGGAGTTGTTGTCCGCTGATGACATCAAGGACGTAGGCGGTGTGCCAGTCGGAGCCGCCCTCCGAGACGAGGTAGGCCAGTTTGGTTCCGTCTTTAGAGAAGGCATAGTTGCCGAGGGAGGCAGTACCGTCGGCGGACAATTTGTTGGGATCGAGTACGAGTTGGGGCTCGTCGGCAAAGTCTTTTTGCCGATAGAGGATGGGCTGGTTTTGGAGTCCGTCATTTTTGAAAAAATAATAAAAATCACCTTCTTTAAAGGGAGCGGAGTAGCGTTCGTAGTTCCAGAGTTGTTGAAGCCGTTTTTCGAGGGCTTTGCGGAAAGGGATTTGATCGAGATACTGGTTGGTTACCTGGTTTTGGGCTCCGACCCAGGTTTTTGTAGCGGCGGATTCATCGTCTTCGAGCCATCGGTAGGGGTCGTGGACGGTTACGCCGTGGTAGTTGTCGACGATGGTGGAATCGGCCTCGGAGTTGGGGTAGTCCACAGGTATAGGGTCGAAACTCATGCTTTGCCCGGTTTGGAGGGTTTTTTGCATAGGGGTCGAATTTTCGCAGGCCAATAGCCCTGCAACCAATAATAAAAGGATGTATCTCGTTTTGAACATAATTCCGTAATTTTGTGGCAAGGTAGCCTATTATAAACGCCCATAAACGCTTCTTTTTATGCAAGTTAGACATTTTTTCTTTCTTACCATATTGGCCTTTTCTCTTTTTCAGGTACCGCGGGCTTCCGCCCAAAAAATTACCGTCAACGAAAATGGAGAAAAGATAATGGTATATCCCGACGGTTCCTGGCATTATTACTATGAAGACGATATGAAGAGCGACCCCAGCCCTGATGATCCCGGGGTTTTGAAGATGGAAGAAGATCCCGGTTTAACGGACCCACAACCTGAGGTCGATCCAACTGCTGAAAAGAAAAATGACGACATCGAAGCAGAGGTGTTGAACCGCAAAAAAGCCATTCAGCGGGCAGAGCGTGCGGCCAAAGAAGAGACTCGTATGAGGGGCTTGAAAGAAAGCGCAACCCAGCACCGAAAGGCCGTGGAAGACGAACTGGAAAGAGCCTACCACAACGTGGATATGACCAATGAAGACATCGTCGACATCGAGCAGAAACTTAACTTAGCCAAAGACAAGGAATTTGTCGCCAAGGCCAATTACAAATCGGCGCGCGAATACACCCGGCAAATGGAGCGGATGATCGCCATGCCGGAAGCCAAACGGGCCAAACTGCTGGAAAAGATGAAGGCAGAGGAAGAAGCCTTCTCTTCCGTCGAAGCCAATACCAGGCAGGAAGAGGAGCGTAGCGTTGTGGCCTCCCAACGGAGCCCCGGTAACAGGAGCGTTTATGGTCGTCCTCCAATTAAAAAAGAAAGCCCCAAAGAAAATGTATTGTTATATCCGCCCGACAGCCCTTGTCAACTGGCATACGAAAACGTGGATGAGTTCAGCAAAAAAAAGCGGAAAGAGACCCAAAAAATGCAGTTCTTTGCGCATACGCCTGAACGGTTTCAACCCTACTTCAAAGAACGCGACTACCTGGTTTGCCAGGGATCGGCTGTGGCTGTGAGCGGGGTGCCCCGGTTTGTCAACATAGAGTTTACCATAGCCACAGAACAGGCCGCCCGTGAGTTTGGCGTGCTCGAAAAAGGCAGCCAGTTTATCGTACGTCTGCTCGACGGCAACCGCGTCATCCTGCTCAACAACAAAACGGCTACCGGCCTGCCTGACCCCGGCACAAAAACGACCCACTACTCCGCCCAGTACCTCCTCAACAAACAGCAGATCAAAATGCTCCGCCACGCCGAGGTAGACAAGGTGCGCGTCATCTGGGCTACGGGCTATGAAGATTACGAGGTGTATCAGGTTGACTTTTTTAAAGACCTCCTCGAATGTTTGAAGGATTAGAAAGAAATTAATTTCAAATGCTTGGCTTAAAACTACCAACAGACCCCCGGTGGGTAAACCTCGCCGAAAAAGACCTGGAGGAAATCCTCACCGACCACGCCTACTGCGAACAAAAAGCGGCCACCTCCTGCATCTCCCTCATCCAACAATACCCCGATAAGGTGGAGATGGTCAAAGCCCTTGCCCCCATCGTCACCGAAGAGTGGGGCCACTTCCGGATGGTATTGGCCGAACTGGAAAAGCGCTCTCTCTCCCTGGGCCACCAGCGCAAAGACGAATACGTAAATGAATTGTTGAAATTCCAACGCAAAGGCGGCAGCCGCGACGACCGGCTCGTCGAGCGCCTGCTGGTTTGCGCCCTGATAGAAGCGCGGAGTTGCGAGCGGTTCCGGCTGCTTTCGCTAAACCTGGATGAAGAACACCTCCGCGGGTTTTACCACAAATTTATGGTTTCGGAAGCCGGACATTACCGCCTCTTCATCGACTTGGCCAAACAATACGGCGACGAAGAAAAAGTCAAAAACCGCTGGCAGGAATATCTCGAACACGAAGCAGGGATCATGGAACGGCTGGAACTGCGGGGCGACCGGATGCATTGAAGAATATACAGCCTCTCTAATGCTTGCGCCAGGTCTCCTGAGCGGCGCTTTCCCGAAATTGAATCAACATCATGCCAATAAAAATCCGCCCCGAAACATCTGTCGATCATCCCGAAGTTGCAGAGATCATCGAAGCAGCATTTCGGCACGACGAGCACAGCGACCACCAGGAGCAGTTGCTGGTAGAACGGCTGCGCCATTCCGCATCGTTTGTTCCGGAGTTGGCAATGGTGGCGGAGACAGATGGTCGGCTGGTCGGGCACATATTGTTGACAAAAGTCAAGATCAAGAACGGGACTGCGGAATATCCCTCCCTGGCGCTGGCTCCCGTTTCGGTGCTGCCAGAATGCCAGGGCCGGGGCATCGGCAGTCAACTCATCAGAGAAGCCCACCAAGTCGCCAGGCAGCTCGGCTTTACCTCCATCGTACTGGTCGGGCATGCCGCCTACTACCCCCGCTTCGGATACGAACGTCTCAGCCAATTTGGCATCCGGTTGCCCTTCGACGTGCCGGACGAGAACGCTATGGCCATTGAGCTGATCGACGATGCCCTGAAAAATGTGAGTGGGGAAGTGGTGTATGATGCGGCTTTTCTGCTCTAAGAGCATGTCCAAATTTTAACTGCCTGAAAACCAATGTTTTACGAATGCCGCAATAAGCGGCACAGGCTCTGACTTCAAATCGCCTCGGTCATCCCGATTGCTATCGGGACTCCCTCACCGATTTTTCGCCAGAACTGCAAACTCTTGATTTTCAGTTTGTTATAATTTTAGACAAGCTCTAATATAATTTGGAATCTGGTAGTCATTTTATACAGTAATTTTTGTTTGCTTCCCAAATTAAAGTATATTTGGATGAATTAAATTCGTAAACCATGAAGACTAGACACACCACACTGTCAACTTTCCTGACTTTATTACTGATATTTCCTTTTATAACACTATTGGCACAACACCATTGTTCCAACGGGCATAATCACTCTGCGGAGCATCTGCAATTCATAGCCAACAATAATCAATGGCATTCCAATATCCTCTACCGGGCGGGATTGGGGGGCATTGATAATGTGTTTCTGGAGCAAAACGCGTTTACCTATCAGTTTCACGACACAGAGGCGGTTGCCGAGCTTCATGAGGTTATTAAATCGTCTTATGCTGTTCAGGCAGCTCATATTGTCGAAGGGCATGCCTATCGTGTGCGTTTTGTTGGATCAAATATAAGCCCGGTAGTTGGCTCTGAAAAACAGACTCAATACCACAACTATTTCCTGGGCAACGATCCGGCTAAATGGGCATCGAAAGTGCCTGTTTTCCGAAAGGTGACCTATGAAAATCTCTATGACGATATCCAACTGATCGCTTATAGTCAGGATGGTTTGTTCAAATACGATTTTGTGGTAGCACCCCAGGCCGATGTTGGCCAAATAACGTTGGCTTACGAAGGTGCCGATGCTGTTTTTTTGGAAGAGGACAAGTTACATATTGTTACCAATGTCGGGATGATTCGCGAGTACAAACCATATGCTTACCAGATGATTGACGGAAAAACAGAAGAAGTGAATTGCACCTTTGAACTGGACGGCAACCTCGTCCGGTTTCATCTCCCCGACGGATACGACCCCACGGTGCCTTTGGTCATCGATCCGGTGGTGGTAGGGGCTACCCTTTCGGGAACTTCCTTCAACCAGAACTTCGGCCACACCGCTTCATTCGACAATGACGGCAACATGATCAGCGGCGGTATTTCCTTTGGGTTTGGATATCCCACTACCGCTGGTGCCTTCCAGCTCACTTTTGCGGGAGGGAACATGGATATGGCTATTACAAAGTATACTCCCGACGGTTCGGCTCAAATTTATGCTACTTACATTGGCGGCTCCGATTCCGACTATCCACATAGTATGATCTCCGATGACAATGGGCAACTTTGCGTTTATGGTACAACGGGCTCTACTAATTTTCCAACTACTGCTAATGCCATCCAGACCGATTTTGGAGGAAATGCGGACATTGTCGTCGTCAAGCTCAATGCCGATGGAACGGCGCTGGTTGGTGGAACCTATATTGGCGGTACGGAAGCAGATGGACGCAACTACACCTTGGCCATTTTCAATTACGGCGACACGTACCGGGGCGAAATAATGGTGGATGCTTCTGGCAATGTGTATGTCGTTTCCTCATCGAATTCGACAGATTTTCCTACCACCTCCAACGTCGTTCAACCCAATAATCCCAGCGCCGATACTGCTCAAAGCGCGGTGGTGATGAAACTCAACAGTGATCTGTCCACTTTGTATTGGTCCACTTTCCTGGGGAGTAGCGGAGTAGACGCCGGGCTGGGGATGAAAGTTGATGAAGCGGGAAATGTTTATGTTGTTGGCGGGACCGAAGCAAGCGATTTTGCCACTACTGCCGGTACCTACCAATCAGATTGGCCCGGAGGGGAAGCCAATGGATTCATCACGGTGCTTTCGCCAAATGCTCAACAAATTCTGGCAAGTACTTTTTTTGGTTCGGCTGATGGCGAAGAGTATAATTACTTTATCGATTTGGATCAAGATGGGCAGGTCCATGTTTTTGGCTTGACCAGAGGTACGATCGATGCTACGCCGGGTACTTATTCCTACAACCCAGGAAGCAAGCAATTCCTGGCGGCATTCTCAAATGATTTGGAATCATTGATCTACTCGACGGTTATTGGGTTGGGGCCCGATGTTTTTGGGTTTGATTTTGTACCGGTGGCTTTTATGGTAGATAGGTGCAGTAATATTTATTTTTCGGGATACCTGGCGGTTAGCGACCTGCCAGTTACACCTGATGCCATTTTGGCTGAAGGGACCAATGATTTTTACATCGCTCAGCTTGCGCCAAATGCGACAGACCTGCAATACGCAAGCTACTATCCCAACTCCTATCACGTTGATGGTGGTACCAGTCGTTTCGATCAGGGAGGTGTGATCTATCAAGCAGTGTGCTCCGGCTCCAATTCAGCTTTGGAAACCACCCCAAATGCATTTGCACCCAGCCAGTCAACTGGATGGGATGTGGGCATTTTTAAGATAGATTTTGAAATTGAAGTGGTTACCGCTTCCGCGGTAGCAGCCCCCTCCACAAGTGGTTGTGCGCCCTTTACTGTTGATTTTTCCTACACGGGTCTCGATGCAGAAAGCGTTTTCTGGAACTTTGGTACGGGCGACACCAGTACAGAAGTAACCCCCACCTATACCTTTCAAACTCCCGGGACGTATATGGTTATGCAGGTGGCAAGTGGGGCTTCTACCTGCAACCAAACGGATACTTTTTACCTTCAGATTGATGTGATGGGCAATACGACAGTTCTGAAAGAATTTTCGCACTGCTTTACAGACAACAACCCCTTATTTTTGGACGCAACCACCGTCAATGCAACTTACGAATGGCAGGATGGGAGCACTGCAGCAACCTATCTCGCGGAAAGTCAGGGAAATTATTGGGTGGATGTAAGCCTTCCCACCTGTTTTAGGCGCGACTCATTTGTCGTGGACTCGGAGGCATTAGATGATTCAGCATCTATCATCGCTACCGATGTTTTGTGCCATGGAGACTTCAACGGAAGCATAGTGTTTGAATATGATGGTGAGGTTTCTGATCTGGAGTTTAGTTGGTCGAACGGCAGCTCGGATCCCAATATTTTTGACTTACCTGCCGGTACTTATACCGTTTCGGTTGCCAATGCCAGTGGTTGTTCCGATCAATTTGAAGCCGAGGTGACACAACCGGAAGCACTGGACATTGTTGTGGTTGCAGTAGATCATGAAATAGACGATCAGTCAAATGGAAGCATTGATGTTTCCCTAACAGGAGGAACACCGCCCTTTACCTATCAGTGGTCGTTGGATGGAGTAATCATTTCGGACCAACAAAATATTGATGGCCTTATTTCCGGGAGTTATTCCCTGCTGGTGACTGACGCCAACGGCTGCACCATAAGCGAAGAAAATATTTTTGTTGAAAACCTGGTTCCGGTTGCTGAAATTGATTCCAATCCAACAATAATCATACAACCGAACCCTTCCAGTGGGCATTTTTGGGTACACCTGAAATTAGACACAGCAGAGGAAGTACTCGTTCAAATTTACGATATGCTGGGCCGACTGATAGCTACCACTGGAAAAGAAATGGTATTGGATGAAAAATCGTATTCTTTCGACCTCTCCAAAATGCCGGGGGGCGTGTATCCGGTGAAGGTTATAGCTGGTAGTGCAATGGTTGTAGAGCCGGTTGTTGTTACCAACCGATAGTGATATTTTAAAGCCAGCCTATGGATTTACAACAACAACTCATCAACACCCGCGACCGAACCCTAACCTACTTCGACCTTCCGGCAAACGTCCATCACAAAACCTACGGAGAAGGCAAGTGGAATGTAAGACAATTGTTATGCCACATCGCCGATGCCGAAACAGTGCTTTACGACCGCATCCGAAGGGTGATCTCCGAGCCCCGCCAGGTACTTTGGGGGTTCGATCAGGATGGGTGGGCGGAGCACCTCCGCTACAATGAATTTCCGCTGGAGATCAACAAAAACATTTACCGCACCGTCCGGGAGGCCATCATTTATCTGGCGCCAAAGTATTACGAGCCTTTCGGCAAACGGGAATACGTACACAGCAAAGGCGGCGTACGCACCTTCCAATATCTGCTCGACAAAGTAGTCTGGCACAATACGCACCACCTCGACCAGATTGACCTGGCACTGGAAAGAGATCAATCCACCAGCTCGTGACCGCCCGGCAATACACCGTGCAGCCGGGTTTCCGCCACCTCATTGCCTACTACTGGACCCTGGAGTCGGATGATTCCGATGCACCCACCGAAAGGTATCGCCTGGTGCCCGATGGATATACCGACTGGATATTTCATCTCTCCCATCCCTGGCAATACGGCTACCCAAAAAGCAGTTTTCAGTTATACCAACACCACGCACACGTATTTGGACAGATCAGGCATTTTGCAGAAGTGCAGCTTTGCGGAAAACCGCTCCGCCTTTTTGGCGTAAAATTCCACCCCTGGGCAGCCCACCGGCTTTGGCAAACGGATATGAACCTGCTCACCGACCTCCCCCTGCCACTTTCCGACCTGGGCCTGCCCCAGATCAGTTTGCTCGTAGAACAAATCGTAGAAGAAAAAACCGTCACCGGCAGGATCAACCGGATCGAAGAATACATCATCGGGCTGCGACCCGAACAACCAGACGACAGCCTCTGCGCCACCATCGGACAAATCGCCAAAACGACTTCCAAACTGCCCCCGACCGGCCTGCCCATCCAGGCCCGCCGCCTCGAACAGCGCTTTCAAAAAGAGATCGGCATCTCCCCCAAAAGGTTTCAACGCACCATCCGGATCAACCGCTTGATAACACAGCTCAGGAACAACCCTACCGCTTCCCTCACCCAACTGGCCTATCGTTTTGGCTTTTTCGATCAATCCCACTTTATCCGCGATTTCCGGCAGTTCACCGGAATGTCGCCTTCGCGCTTTATTCGCAGTATTCGCCCCAGTGGAGACATCCTCAACCTTCGGATCGCCTGATCGTTTCGCTTTTTTACAATTGACAATGACGGGACTGTCGTATTTTTGAATGTCTCCCTGTCGGAGAACCAAATAACAGTCAAAATTCGCATTGTCATGAAAACCCTCTTAACCTTTCTACTCAGTCTGATCTCCGTCTTCCTGGCCGCCCAATATCCCACCACATTATGGACCTACGATCTTCCGGCGCCGGCTTTTGGGTCGGCCGCTGCTGCTGACCTTGACGACGACGGCTACTACGAAATCGTTTTCACGACCTACACCAACGACGGTCGCGCCCACTGCCTCAATGCAGAAGACGGTTCGCCGAAATGGATTTTCGACATCGGAGGCTGCGGCGATGTGGCTCCGGTCATCTACGATGTCGACGGCGATGGAGAGTTGGAAGTCATCGTCAATGGTTCCTGCAATCCCACCCTGTTCTGCATCGACGGCAACACCGGACAAGAGCTGTGGAGTACTCCCTCCGGCGGTGGCGACTCTCCGCCCACCATCGCCGATATCGACAACGACGGCAGCCCCGAAATTCTGTTCGGCAATTTCAACGGGCAGGTTCGTATCGTCAATGGCGAAGATGGCTCCCTGGCCAAAAGCATTCAGGTCAACCCCAATGGCAATGCCATTCAGACCGAACCCACCGTGGTCGACGTCAACAACGATGGCCATCTCGACATTCTTTCTGCCAATTTTTTTAACGACGATGGTCTCCACGTTTGGGCCATTGACTATCAGACCGGCAATGCGCTATGGACCAACTCCGTGACCAACTCCGGGTCCGATTTTCATGCCTACCACGGAGGCATTCTGGCAGATGTCGACAACGATGGTCTGCTTGAGTACGTCATCGGTTCTAACAATAGTACTGTAAGAGCCATCAATGTCGAAGACGGCTCCGACCTTTGGACCATCGATGTGCCGGGCAGTATTATGAGCGCCCTGTCGGCAGCCGACCTGGACGGAGACGGCGACCTGGAAATCGCATTCAACAACAGCGACCCCCAAACCTTCGACAACCGCATCCGGGTGGTGTCGGGCGCAGATGGCCTGTTGGAATGGAGCTACCCCATCGACTTTTCTTCCTTTCGCGGCTTTTCCATTTCCGACATCGACGGCAATGGGCAGCTCGACCTGGTATCGGGTCATTTCATGGGTATGTTGAGGGCAGTGGAGCCCTATACCGGATTGCTCTGGGAGAAAAACCTGCGTCTGGAATTTGCCAACGCCAACAACTTCCCCTGGTTCGAAACCGACCACCAACCCCTGATCGCCGACTTCGACCAAAACGGCACCCTCGATGTTTTCGCAGTAGCTGGCTATGGCACCTTCCCACCCGATTCACTCAATATCGGCAGGGCATTTATGCTGGAAGCAGGGGAGGGCACCTGTCCGGAGTGGCTGATGTTTCGCCACGATGTCAACCGCACCGGCTATCTTTCTACCGAAGAGGTGGAGGCGGCCTGCCAGCTCACTTCCGTAAAGGAGCATGCCGGGCTGTCGTCCGGTATCGACATTTTCCCCAATCCCAGTAAAGGGATATTTACGATAAGTATAGATGATGTCGGGGCTTTCGCCAAAATCAAAATACTGGATGCCCTTGGACGGGAAGTCCCGTTTTCGGAAACGGAAAGGACGGACTCCGATGCCCATTTGACGGAAGTGAGCATCCAACATGCAGGAATTTATTTCGTGGTTTTGGAAACAAAAGAAGGGACTGTGGTATGGCGGCAGGTTTCTGTATCATTCGACTAAAATTAGTGCGGGTATTACAAAAAGTGTTAATGTTGCTGACAAATTTGGCAATCACTCCTAATGATTGCAAATTTGAGAATTAATTTGAGTTTGTGACAAACCTGTCTGGCCGCCAGGCGAGAATCGCTGCGGCCTTTACCACGAAGACACGAACCTGCCTGTCTACCGCCAGGTAGATATGTCACGCACTCATTCAATTTTTTGAGCTTTACTTATCGCCCGGCGGAGATTAATAAAACGCCTGTTAAAACATGAAAAGATCAACGTTATTTCTTTTAATCATCTTATGGAATCTGCAAGTCTTACCTTCTACACATGCAGAAGTTAGCCTGCCTGCTATTGTGTCCTCCAATATGGTATTGCAACGCAACACAACCATCGTGTTGTGGGGCTGGGCCGATGCCAATGAAAAAATTACCGTTAAGACCTCCTGGTTGGAAGCGGCAGCGCATATAGAAGCGGATAATAAAGGCAACTGGCGCCTGGAGGTGAAAACAACCAACAGCAAAGAACCTCAGACCATTCGCATTAAAAGTGAAACATCGGATATTGTATTGCAGAACATCTTGTTCGGAGAGGTATGGCTGTGCTCCGGCCAATCGAACATGCAGCAACCGTTAAAAGGATACAGCGGCGAGCCTACCTTTGGTGCTGTGTTGGCAACGGCAAAGTCGGCTAATCCCAATTTGCGGCTGTTTACTGTTGGCAGAGCCGGCTCCAAAACGCCGGTGAAAAATGTAGAGAGCTATACCGCCTGGCAGCAGGCCTCTCCCAGAAGCGTGATCAACTTCAGCGCTGTGGCCTATTTCTTTGGTCAGCAACTACAGGAAATCCTGGATGTACCAGTTGGTTTGATTCACACGTCATGGGGAGGAAGTAAGATCCAGGCATGGGTCAGCAGCGAAGCACTGAGCGCCTACCAAAGGGTTGATCTCGAAGAAATTGATATTACCAAAAGGACACATCATACCCCTACTGCATTATTCAATTCGATGATAAATCCGCTCATCCCCTTTACCATCAGAGGGGTGTTGTGGTACCAGGGAGAGTCTAATCGCAGCGAACCGGAAATGTACAAAAAACTTCTTCCGGCAATGGTAAAAGATTGGCGGACGAGGTGGGAGATCGGCAACTTTCCATTTTTCTATGTACAAATCGCGCCTTTCCTCTATACCAATAGTAATGCTCATTTTCAGTCTTTAGACAATTCTGCATTCATCCGCGAAGCTCAGTTGCAGTGTTTGGACCTAATCCCTAACTCCGGTATCGCCATCACGATGGATATTGGCGATGATTACAGCATTCATCCTCCCAAAAAGAAAGAAGTAGCTGATCGGTTGCTGTTCAATGCCCTTAACCAAACGTATGGCTACAAAGCGGTGGATTGCGCCTCCCCGGTTTTTGATTCACAGGAGGTGAAAGAGGGTGGGATGATTCTGAAATTCAAATATGCAGAAACGGGACTTTTTGCCTACGATGGCCTTACCGGATTTGAGATTGCCGGTGACGATAGAGTGTTTTATCCCGCTGATGCTAAAATCGTAAACCATAGGCAGGTTTTTGTGAAAAGCGATAAAGTTCCACATCCTGTAGCCGTGAGATATGCCTGGCGCAATTGGATTGTTGGCACCCTTTACGATGTCAATCTTTTGCCAGCCTCCTCTTTTAGAACAGACAATTGGGATGATGCGACCCTTTTTGCGAAATGATACAACAACGAAGAAGACATAGAGCCTTCTTCGCTGCGTACCATGATTGTTCGATTTGCCGCAAGGTCCCTTACTCGATCACCACCTTGCGCATCCCCTGTCCAAGTTCCGTTTGCAACTCCATAAAATAGATGCCACTGGGCAGATCTTCCAGATGAAGTACCCGCACATTGGTACGCACCGGATGGTCAAATACCCGGATCAACTGCCCCATGCTGTTGAGCACCCGGATGCTGCTTTGGTCAACCGACTTGTCGAACTGAACCTGAAAGACACCTTTTGACGGATTTGGAAAAACCGAAAAATCCATCAGACCGGCCGGCTCTTCTGTTGCCACCACACCCGATTCGTCGATGGGTTGATCGCCCAAACTGATCAGATAGGAAGCCACGATGAGGTGGGGGTTAAAGCCATCGTTGCAATTATCGCAGGTAACTCCCGACACGCAGTCGGGGTTGTTGGGATGGCAGAGGTCTTCGTAGTCTTCGTTGAAAATGTATTCCAGCTCGACATCGCCTGCTGAAATAAAAGAGGTCATATCAAAATCAAACCAGGGAGCAATGGCCCCGGGGCACCAGCCCGCCCGGTCGAAAAACCAGGTGCCGTTTTGATTGTTGCACCCGTCGGGGTTGGGATCGCAGTTCATCCAGTTGTGTTGGGAAAATGTCTGAGAACCGTTGACCCAAATGTGGTGGGTGTCTTCGTGAAATTCAGCAGCATTGCCCGTATTATTGTCACCCCAACCGTGGCCGGTAGACACCAGTTTGATCTTTGACGCCAGCACATTGTTGGTAAAAGAGGCGTTTTTGACTTCGACAGGTTGGAGGTTGGCTGGGTCGCCAAAATTGTAGGAGGCATTCCAAAGTTTTCCAACCGTGCTGTATTTATGAGTGGGGATGCCACCGCCAAAATCGAAGTCGAGGGTGTACAAAAAGCCGTTGCCTTGCGTACCCAGGAAGAACCTAAAATCGACTTTGCCCTGGAGTAAGGACATGAAGTCCGTCAGATCGACGCTGTGATTACAAGCTATTCCATAGGGAGTGATGTACCGGATGATCTCATACCAGGTACCGTTGTGGCCTTTGACCTCTACGCCGGAAATGCGGTCCCAGGGATCACAGCCACCGGGTGGGCAATCAATGGTCAGATTGGCGATGATCTCATCGAAGGCACCCATATAACATGGCAATTCCGCAGTGACGGTTTCTTCTCCAACGTTGATGTTGAGGTGTATATCGGTGGCGGCGTTGGTAGTGGCGTCCGACATTTGGTCGACCACAGTGAAGGATACCGACTGGGTACTCGAAGCGCCGTAGTTGTTGTAGGCATTGATGTTCATGGTGTAGCTGCCATAGGCGGGTGGGGTCCACCAGCCGGTATAGTGGTTGTTGTTCCAGTCTTTGGCATCGACCACGGTGCCATCGATTTCAAATTCGACATTTTCCACAAAAAACAATTCGGGCGAACCGATGGAGGCGATACAAGCCAGTTGGATGGCTCCCAACTCCGGCACCCATACTTCGGCGCCCTCATACGGGCTGCGGGCCTCGGTAGTGGGCACAAAGGTATTGGGGTCGAGTACCTGGAAGGAATTATCCACATCGTCGGCGGGTTGGTAAGTGGCGTCGCCGGGTTGGCTGGCTCTCACGACTACTTCGCCCACTACGCCATCGAGCGTTATGGTGTTGCCGTCGACGGAGGCGGGACCCGACACGATGGCGTATTCGACGGTAAGGCCGGAACTGGCGCTGGCTTGGAGATCGAAGGGTACGTCTGTGACGAGTTTGTCGGGAATTTGGGGAAACGTAATGGCCTGAAAGCTGTTGTCGAGTTCGCCACCGAAGTTGGAGGAGGTGCCCATCAGGGCAAAATTAAGGAGGTCGCCGTCGCGTTCGCCATTGCCGGTTTCGGACTCCAGTTTTGTAATAGAAGTGTTATCTTCATTGGGAACGCCCTGGTTGAATTTGTAGTACAGTTCAAGGTTGTCTTCGGTGCCGGTGAGTTCATTGTCCATCATATCTTGTATTTCCGCAGGGGAGAGGGCCTTGCTCCATACCGAGACTTCATCGATCCGACCGCCATAGGGGAAATCCCAGGGGCTGATGAGTTGGCCGATGGCGAAGGGGGTGTCACTGGAAGTGATCGTACCTCCGTTGGCGACGGCCGATCCGAGTTCTTGTCCGTTGAGGTATAGTGCGACGTTGCTTCCGTCGTATACCCAGGCGTAGTGCTGCCAGGTCTCGGGGATTACTGTAAATGCAGGCGTAACGAATTCGCTGAAGAGGCCGGATACGATGAATCGGCATTCCAGGACGCCATCGCTAAGTTGGATGAGATACATCTCGCCATCGCCGGAGCCGCCGTTTCTGAATCCCATCATACCTTGACCGTACTCGAGAGCGTCGCAGTAAAACCATCCGGCCATGGTGATGCCGGATGCGTTGGCGATGTATTCGGAGGCACCGGGCACCTCGATGTAGTCGTCGACCCGGTCGAAGTGCAGATATTGTTGGGACTGGGCGCTCAATTGAATGCTCGATAGGAGAAACAGAAGAGAGGTGAGTGCCCATTGAAATGTCTTTTTGTAAAAGTATTGTTTTTTCATATTTAGAAATTTATGGTAAATAGGTGTATTTTTTAGTTCATCCACCAGACCTTGGTAGTTTCGGTGTCGGCGCCCATGCGCGCTACTTGTTGGGCCCAGTTGTCGGGATTATTTTCCACTTCAGAAGGCGGATAGGGGAAGCGGTAGTGTGAGGCACGTTGGCCTTCGACGGGGGTGGCTTGGGTACGTCGGCCGAGGGCATAGGCTTCCCAGGGTTGCCGGAAGGCGTCGATCCATCGTTGGGTGTAAATGCGGAGGAGGTTGTTGCCATCATTGGCAAAGAGTACGTTGGTGTGGTTAACGGTTTGAAACTCGCCGGTTGGCCCCAGCTCAGGTGGTTGGTTTACCCAAATGGGGGCGTTGACCGCAAGGCTGTTCCAAAACCGGATGGAAACGGGAATGCCTGTTCTGTATTCGTCGTCGGCCTTCCCTTCATCGGGTGCCACCCCCAGGCCTCTGAGGTAGGCTTCTGCTTTGAGAAAGTGTACTTCTGCTGCGGAGAAAAGTAGTTCGGGAATGTAATCTTCGTCACGGATTAGGTAGTAGTTGAAGGGGGAGTAGATGTTCGATAAGCCTTTGAAGCTGTAGTTATCATCGCGCAGGCCACTATAAGGGGATCCACCCGAAACGGGGGTGTCAGCATCGGGCAATTGTGGGAAAGGAGCCCATTCGTCTGCGTTGTTGGGTTCAAAAAACAGATGGGCACGATGGTCGTAGATGCCACTGCCGTCGATGCTGTCGTTTTCCGAAAGGAAGCGCCAGATGTTGGAACCCAGTCGTAATTTGCGGTGTTCGCGGAACGACCAGTGGGTGCTGGTTTTTTTCCAGGCCAGTTGTTGGGGCCACAGTGCAACCTCTTCTCCTTCTTCGATGAGCGGGAGGTCATTTTCGAGGATGTCCTGGATGATGGGTTCGGCGAAAGTCGGCTCCACTTCTACCATCCGTATGGCGTAGCGAAGTCTGAGGGAATTGGCAAATTTGACCCAGCGTTCGATGTCTTCATCCAACAAGACGTCGAACCCATCCAGGCTTTCATAGGGAGTGCCCGAAGAGGTGGTGGGGGCGGGGGTTGTGTTGGCGTTGTCGACGACCCATTTTAGTTCGTCCAGTAAAAATTTGTAAATGTCTTGTTGGGAGTCAAATGCCGGGCGCAACAGGTCGGGGTTTTCAAATCCTTTTCCTGCGTCGAAAAAGGGGATGCCTCCAAATAAATCGGTTAACCGGAAGGTTTTATAGGCCAGGACGGTTTTGAGCATAGCGGCGATGTTGTTCATGGCTTCTGCCTCTCCATCGAAGCTGGCAATTCTATTTTCGATTTCACGGATGTCTGCCAGGGCGCTGTAATAATTGTTCCAGGCGGCCTCGGTTCCGATGGATACATTTTGAAAAGTGGTAGCAGTGAGGGCTGCCTGTTGAGTGATGGAATAGAGGATTTCGTTGTGGAGGTACAATTGTTCCTCTCCCGACATCGTCATCGATTCTACTATGCTGTTAAAAAGGGGCCCGATCTCCGTCTGGGTGGGTTGGAATGGGTTTTTGTTGAGTTCTTCAAAATCTTTTTCACAGGCAAAGAGACCAGCTAACAGAATGGTCAGAATAAATTTTGCTGAGGAAAACGACTTCATTTTGCCGGGTTGGTTGTTTTATGAAGAGAGGAGGGTTCGTTTATGGCAATAAGTAAAGCTCAAAAAATAAACTGTCTTTTTGGAGTCTTTGAAAAAATCACAAATCACTCACTATCAATCGCTTATTTGTAATTTTTATCAAAGACAACGACAGTTATTTTTCGAGTGAGCCTAAAAGTAGTAAATTTATGTTTCTTCAGATCAATATTTGTGAAAATAGTTCCGTCGTTTCGGCGGCCAGGTGTTAATTACTTAGTTTTACGACTTTCTAAAGAATGCAACTTGATAAAGCAATTAAAACAAATGAGCCAAACAATTCTCCTTTTAGGGCTTATTGCGACTTTCTCTATCTGTACCGGCCGGGTTGGTAATCAGGAAAAAGCAGAAGCTCCCAATGCCTCCCACGCCACCGGAATATTGGTGGAAAGCTTGCCCGAAAGTGTTTGGGTTATTTACCAGGATCATCATTCCAATTACTGGTTTGGAGGCAACGGCGACGGCGTTTTTCACTACGATGGGAAAAAGCTGAAACAATACACTTCCGTAAATGGGTTGGCCAGTAATCAGATAAGAGGGATCCAGGAAGATAAATCGGGCAATATTTTTTTCGACACCCCCAAAGGCGTGACCAAATACGACGGAGATTCCTTCACCACACTAAAGCCCATTTACGCTCCTCAAAACGAATGGAAATCAGCACCCGACGACCTATGGTTCAAATGCAATAGCGACCTGAACGGTGCCTACCGGTACGACGGAAAGTCGCTCTTTCACTTATCGCTTCCGGAGTACGACTTGGAAGCGTTTGATCTCCAACCCGACAACACTTCTTTCAGCCGCTTCGGGGTGTACTGCATTTACAAAGACCGGAAGGACAATCTCTGGTTTGGCACCTTGTCCGCTGGCGTTTACCGGTACAGTAAAAATTCCCAATTTTGGATATCAGAAAAAGAATTGTTGGTGCTCGATGATGGCCGGGTGCCGGCAGTTCGGTCGATTATTGAAGACAAAAAAGGAAATTTTTGGCTCAGCAATATCCTCCACCAATATAGAATACCTCAACGCGATTCCATTGCTCCACCTAAAACGGCATACGAAAAATTAACCGGAATAGAGCCCACACCAGATCAGGTTAAAATGGAATTTCCCTATTTTATGTCAGCAGTAACCGACGACGAGCAGAAGGATCTTTGGATGGTGACTTACTCCGAAGGCGTTTGGCGATACGACGGGGAACATTTATTCCATTATCCAATAATGGACGGTGATACAGAAGTGTTGCTTTTTTCCATTTACAAAGACAATCGAGGCGTGCTGTGGCTCGGAACGCATAATGCTGGCGCCTACCGGTTTAACGGAGAAAGATTTGAGAAGTTTGAGCCATAAATAAAGCTCAAAAATCCAGCCTTTCGACTGGCAGGTAAATTCCCTCTTTTGAATCGTCATTTTATTTTTCGAGCGAACCTAAAACCCCGCCCGCACCGAAAATCCAAATGATCGCATGCCCGGCAAGGAAGCCCACTCCAACCCTTGCGCATTGCCCGATCCATTATTGCCTTCCGGATTTACCCGGTCGGGCAAACTCGTATACAGGTAAGCCAGATCACGACCGACCAGCGCTATTGTCAAATCTTGAAAAACCTTTGTTCGTGCCGTCACCTTTTCGGAAAACTGGTATGATAATCCCACCTCTCGCAGCTTGACCCAGGAATTTTCCACCACTCCAGGTGTCGTCAGCCAATGTCCCCAGCCGCCCGCATTGGGGATGTATTTGAACAGGTAATGTACCACTTCTTCATTGGGAGAGCCGTCTTCGTGGACGCCTTCCAGTATGATGCCCACGTTGCGGGTATTGCCCTCCGGGTCGGTGTAGGGGAGGCCGCCGCCCTGTCGTTCTTTCAACGTTTGGGGGCTTTGTCCGTTTTGCAGACCGCTCACATAGGAGCCGGCATAGATGTCGCCTCCCCATTTGGTGTCGACCAGGGTGTTGAGGGTCAGCCCTTTAAAACCCAGCCGCATCGACCAACCACCGGTAAATTGGGGAGAAGCATTCCCCACCGGTACGCGGGTTTCTGTAAAGAAGTAATGGGTGCCGGCTTCATTGACGATGGGTTGCCCATTTTCATGATAAATGTGGTCATACCCTACGATGGTGCCGTAGTCGTCGCCTTCCCGGACGGCGATGGCTGGGCCGTTCAGCCCCCAGATGTTGGCCAGTTCAAGTAGTTCAGCACCGCTGTCTCCCAGACTTACGACCTTGTTCCGGTTGCGGCTGAAGTTGAAACTCGTCTCCCAGAAAAACTGTCTTTTTTGGATCAACTGAATATGGA
This sequence comes from Saprospiraceae bacterium, assembly GCA_965222105.1. Taxonomy (GTDB): domain Bacteria; phylum Bacteroidota; class Bacteroidia; order Chitinophagales; family Saprospiraceae; genus CALGLS01. Next base: position 117,246 of record CBDCTQ010000042.1, read on the forward strand.
GAATGGCTTCGATGCCCTTGTTTTCCAACTCACCCGTATTGATCCTTATCTGACTGGCCCCCGACGAAGCGGGTAAGGGCGCATCCAGTATCTGATCGAAAGAACGAATGTAGTAGTAGGTAAAATCGAAATTGATCCGGTCATCGAATAAGCCCAGGGTCGTACCCACTTCATAAGAGTTGGCGCGTTGGGGTTTTAGCGTTGACGGAGGGATCACCGACTGAGAAGAAGCCGTTTGTACCGTCCCGAAGTTTCCAATGTCGTACACCTTGTCTATCTGGAAAGGGTCGGTGTCGGAGGCTGTTTGGGCGAAAGCCCCCCTCAACTTGAGAAAACTCAATGGCCCCCAACCAATGTCGAAGGCTTCTGTGGGAATAAAACTCAACGACACCGACGGATAGAAATAGCTGTTGTTGTCGAGTGGTAGTGATGACGACCAGTCATTCCTCCCCGTCAATTCCAAAAACAAATAATCGTCGTAACTCAAATTGAGAAATCCAAAAACGGAATTGATCTTTTTGTCGTACCGCACCTCACTGGGCAAAAAAGAGCTGGGTGTGTTGGCGGTCAGCAGATCTCCTGGGAATAGGATCAGTGAATCGCTGCCACCCAGGTTGTTGATCAGGGTGTCGGTGACTTCAAAATCGAATGCCGTATCAAAATTGTTAAGTGAAAACAGCCAGGGGTTGACCCACGTCTGGCTTTCCCCCTTTAAGCCGTACTGACTCCGACTCCATTGGGCTCCTCCGACCGAGAAGCGAAATCCAACCGGCGAGTCGAAAACCTTTTCTTTATGCAGGGTAACCAAGCCCTCATTGTTGCGCACCATATCGCGGCTCAGCTCATTGCTGTATTGGCCTCCTTCCACACCTATGAGGTCGATGGGGTTGGTCCGTTTTTCAAATTGATTGATCGTAAAATCCATGCCCAACCTTCCGGTAAAACTGAGCCAGATGGTGGGGTCGTAAGTCAGTGACAAGGCGCCGAGCAACTTATTGCGGTCCAAAGTGGTATTATTGTTATAAGAATTCCACCAAATGTGCTCCCCGGAGTACAGGAATGGAAATCTGCCGTCGTAATCATTGCGGCTGCCGTCGGGCAAAATATTGAAGTCTTTTTCGAGGCCTTTGTAGCTGCGGGGAAAGCTGTAGATCATCCCTTTGGAGAAGGAGTTGAGATGATCGTCGCCGAGAGTGGGGCTGTTGAGCCGGTGAAAATTAATGTAGTTGATGGAAAGGTCGGCTTTTACCTGTTGGGAAATGTTGAGTGCAGAACCAATGTTGACGGTCGTCTGGTTTGATTCGCTGTTGGGGATAACAGCGGTATGATCCGAACGGGTCAACGATACCCGGAGGGTGCCCATTTCTCCCCCTCCTGAAAACGACAGGTTGTGGGTAGTGGTGTTGCCATTATCAAAAAACTGTTTAAGATTGTCTGGCTGTGGGTCATAGGGGCGCATCTCTCCATCCCACCATTCGATCATTTGTCCGTCCATTTTAGGCCCCCAGGAGACCCCTGTGCCGTAAAACCCAAAACTCGAAAAAGTGGGTTCGCCCAGGGGGCCGTCGTCGGGGTAAAAATTGGTGGGATGCTTGGGAATGCCCTCTTCATTGACCAGAAATTCGGGTTCCAAAAAGGTGGATGGTGCGCCCACACCATACGCGTTTTGGACATCGCGGTAGCGGTAGGGCTGGATGATCTTGTGTTGTATGGAATACTGAATGCCGATCCCCTTTCGCCGGGTACCTCTTTTGGTGGTGATGAGCACGACGCCGTTGGCTCCCCGCGATCCGTAGAGTGCCGCTGCGGTAGGTCCTTTGAGGATGTTGATGCTTTCCATATCCGCCGGGTTGATGTTGTTAATGGAAGAGCCCCAGTCGACCCCCCGGCCTATGTTCGTCATGCCCGGTTCATTTTCGAGCGGCACCCCATCGACGATGATCAACGGCTGGTTGTTGCCTGTAAGATTATTGTTGCCCCGGATGGTAATGCGCGTCGTGCCGCCGTCTACCCCGTTGGGTGTGGCGATTTGTACGCCGGCCGACCGGCCGCTGAGCGCATTGACGATATTGGGAGCATTGGACGTTTCCAACTGAACCCCTTCAAAACTTTCGGTGGAATAGCCTATGGCTCTTTTCTGGCGTTTGATACCGAGGGCGGTTACCTCTACCTCTGCCAGTTGGGCGGCATCGGTAGACAGCTTTATCGTCATTTCGCCACGAGCTTGTAATTCCTGCTCTTTATAACCGATAAACCGAAATACCAGCATGGTCGACTCAGAAGGCACCTCGAGGGAAAACCGGCCGCCGAGGTCGGTTACCGTTCCTTTTTCGGGGATTTTCTTTGACCAGTACGCTGACACCGGGCATGGGATCGCCCAATTCGTCGTAAACCGTTCCGGAAGTGGTAAAAGATTGACTATATGCAAAGCAGGAAAAGCAAATCAATATAAGGCCGCAAAGACTTCCTTTAGTAAAACAAAGACGCATATCATTAAAATTAGGTGTCGGAAATTAGTGGAAGCTAATATATGACTTTTTCTGTATCAAGCATTCCCATTCGGCAGCCAATCCACAAACGCCTTAATATCGGTCTTTCGGGGGTGGTGTTTTCCTTCATAGGTGCGCACCACCAGATCGAACCCCTGCTTTTCAGCAAAATCGAGATGCCGTTCGATCCGGTTGTTCATTGTTAGAAATTGATCCTGGGTGCCGTAGATGAAGTATTGTTTTTTGTGTCGAAGATAGGGTAGGAGGGGGGCGTAGTCGATGTCTTCGGGTAAGGTGCCGCCCCAGAGCACCAATTGGTGGAATGGGGGTTGGCAGGCGTTGATCCACCGGCATTGGGTGGCGCAACCCTGGGAGAATCCGAACAGGATGATCTCCACCTCTTTGGGCAATTGGGGGAGATATTCGTCGTAGAGCTGTTGCAAATAAGTGGTATAATCCCGGATGTCGTCCAGGCGGTCTTCTTTAGTCATCCACGAAGCTACCACCTCGCCGGTAAACCCCTCCCAGTAGAATCGGTGCAATCCCTCCGGTGCCAGGATGAAATTTTTGGAAGTGTCGACCAATCCGAACTGTTGGATAAACCGGGAAGCCAGTTGGCCATAGCCGTGAGTGGCGATCCAAAACCGCTCAATCTGTGGGCCCACTGTACCCAGGGTGTAATAATGAGCGGTTTTCTCAACGAATTTTTTATGGGCTTGCATACCCAAAGGTATGCATTTCGGTGGGATGTGCCAATCCTAATGCTTTTCCCCAACAATATTCTTACCCTTTCGCTTATCGAGGATAGGGGCTGGCATGGGCGGTTTTTCCGACACCTGATCGAAAATTTTATCGACGTAAAACCATTGACCATTTTGAAGAATATAACCTTCATAACTACCGTCGGGAACGTAAGTGTTGCCATAAGGCCCTTTGTAGGGATACAGGTGGTCGAAGACGATCATACCGAGGCGGTCGTTGTAGTTGAGCGACACCGTTGTCTCGGCGCTGAACTGGAGCATGATCCGGCTTTTGGTCAGGTCGGGTCGGTTGGGTTCGGTGGGTGCAAATACCGGAGAGCCGAAACGGGGTTGCCCCTCCTGGCTGAAGGTGAGTACGTCGATGAGTTTTCTTTTTTCAAAAAACCGGTAGCCGTCGAAGCCGAACAACAGGTGTTTTTTCCCTTCAGGGGTATCAAAACTGATGATCTTGTAGTACAGGGCGCCGTACCAGTGGTTGGCGTCCAGTTGGTCGTAGGTCAGATCCAGCTCGGCCATGGTTTTTGAGTCGGACCGATCCCGGAGTGAAACGACCTTTGGCTGGGGCCTGTTGAGTTGGATAAATCCAAAATAATCGTATTGATCGACATCGACGTACAACTGCCAGGTAAAGATGCGGAAGGTAGAGTCGGCATCATAGAGGATGGAGATGGTTTTGACTGAGTCGAAGGGGTATTGAAAAGAGCCGGGTTGTGTCAGCGTTGCGCTGAGCAGTTCCGACAGGTCTTTGGCGGCTTGTTGGCGGTTGGTAAGCAAAGAATCCTTAATGATGGTATGCCCCCAGGCCACGACTTTTTGTTCCACCTCGGGCCAGTCAGTAGCATCGGTCTGGGCTAAAAGGCCGCAATTGCAATAAATTGTCAAAATACCCAGTATCAGGATCGGTCTATTCATCTATTTCATTTTGTATAAACTGCTGCTTTTTAAACGCAATATTGTGTGAATAATTGCAAACTGTTATCTTTGGGCAAACACATACTATCATGAAAAAAGAAAACGACAGAAAGTTTGTCCATCATCCGGAAGACAATTTTTTCAAAAAGGTGATGGAGATCAAAGAAAATGCCAGGGCTTACCTCACTAACTTTTATCCCCATCTTGCTAAACATTTGCGGCTGGACAGCCTGAAACTGGAAAAAGAAAGTTTCCTGACAGAAGAGTTTGAATCATTCAAATCGGACATTATTTACAGTTGCCGGTTCGAAGGCAGTGAAAAACCATTGTACCTGTCGCTCATCTGGGAGCACAAGTCCAAGCCAGACCGATATGTTGCCCTTCAATTGGGACTGTACATTTTGCTTGCCATGTATAAGTTGGCTCGTGGCGGGGAGAAGGATCCAGAGCCGGTTATTCCATTGTTATTTTACAATGGCAAATCTGATTGGGAGCCACCAACCATTCACCAGTTGTTTGAAGACCACCCCCATTTTGAGGTGATCAAACCGTATTTGCCTGACTTTGAGCTGTTATTCAAAAACATCACTAACGCGCCCGAAGAGGAATTGGTGTCTATTCGGGAATCTTTTTTTCGGAGTGCTATGTTGGCCATGAGCAGTCGATTCAACGTTGATTTGCTTTTTAGCAGGATAAATTATATTTTTGAAGTAGATGAACAATTTCGGCTCATGGTAGCGTTTTATGTGTGTAGTATAATAGATCGGTCACCGGAAGATGTACTCCAAAGACTGAAAAAAATTGATTTTAGCTACAATGATTCAATTATGAGTGTATACGATATTTTAGTTAACAGAGGCATGGAAAAAGGTATGGAAAAAGGCATGGAGAAAGGCATGGAGAAAGGCATGGAGAAAGGGGTAGAAAAAGGAGTTAAATACAAAACCCTCATCAGCTTTATAAAGCTGGTCAAAAAATTTCCGGACCTTTCGGTATCAGATTTGACACAGCTTTCCGATCTGCCTGCCCCGGTCATTCAAACAGTGTTGCAAGCCATCCAATTTGGCAATAAACAACAGGTCCTTCGATCGCTGACCAATGAATTTATGCCACATGTTGAATTGGATAAGGAGCAATTGAACGAAGTCCAGGAAAAAATAGACCAATTGTTGGGAGTCTGAGCGCAAGCCTCTTTTCAGAAAAACCCCGGCTACTTCCAATCTGGAAATGGCCGGGGTTTTTTACGCAATAAAATAATAAATAATTCTACCTCGGTAGACAGGCAACAATCCACAAAAAAACGATGCTAACGGACGAACAGCACCCGCTTAGTCAGCGTATGTTCCGCACTGGACAATCGCAAAAGATACATCCCCGCTAACCCCGCAGGCGGCACCAATGCAAACTCCGAATCCGAATGATCCAACTGCCAGCTTCCGGCCAACCGCCCATTCACATCAAACAAATCGATCTGCAAAGCACCCTGGAAAAAACCATCTGTGCGGACGACCATTTCCTCCCGAACCGGATTGGGAAAAACGGAAACCGTCCTTTCCATCAGGTCTTCTGTTGAGATCAAAGTCTCGGTGGTAAAGCTGAATACCTCAGAAGGAACTACCCCGCAGTCATTCTCACGCATTACCCGCCAATAGTAGGTCGTATTTTCCGAAAGGGCAAAGGAAGGTGTAAAGATATTGTTGGGAACTGATTCAGACAGTACATCTATTTGTGAAAAATCGGCAAAGGTGCTCACTTCAATGGTGTTTTGACTGCCCGCAGCAAACTCCCATTCAAAAGAAGGATTGATCGATACATCCGCACTGCCATCCACCGGCTGCGAGAGCGTAAGTGGGTCGGGAGCTGGCAATGTTGTAACAGCAATGTTGGCAACTCCATTGTGGCTTCCATCGTCGGCCAAAATCTCTACGTCGAAACTGCCTGCTTCTGACAGACCGCTGATCGTCACTTCCACAATGCTTCCCGGAGTAGCGGGGTTTTCACTAAAACTAACCGCAGCACCGGACGGCAAGCCGCTGGCCGACAGAACGACCCCCGATTCCTCAAAATCTGCTCCAAGAAGTATTTTCACCACCTGGTCGTTATCGACGCAATCCGTTGTCTCCGTTTGGTAGGCAACTACCGTCTGATCGGGCGGCAATTCAAACATATAAAATCCACTGGCCATGTCCGACACCAGTATTCGGCCGGAAGGCAAAAAGGAATACACGCCCCAGGCACCTTTAAATCCGGAATCGTTGACACCGGGATAGGTGTCGTAGTAATATTTTCGGATCACTTGGGTTGGATCGGTGATGTCAAAAACCTGTAAGCCATCGGAATAATAAGAAACGTACAAAAGATTGCCCAAAACCATGGCGTTGTGCGCTATGTGGTTGGGGTTTTCATTGTCTGATTTAAACATATCAACGATTTCCATATCTGAAAAATCGGTGATGTCGATGCTTTTTACAAAACGGCCCCCTGTTTCGTCGCATAAAAAATAGTGGCTACCATCTTCCGACATCCATCCCGAATGGTTGTAGCCATCGTTGATGTAGTCTTCCAGCGAGCCCAGTTGCACCGGATTGTTGTAATCGGTGTAGTCGTATATCCGCATCCCCTGATTGCCTTTATTAGCGATCACTATGTGGTCTCTGACGAAAAGGTCGTGTCCGCCAATGTTACCAGATGTGAGGAAAGTGGGTTGCTCCGGGTTTTCCAGCGAAAGAATCACACCACTGGTGCTGTACAACCGGGCGTTGGGCTCGTCGATGAAAATGTTGTGCGCCAGGTGGATGAACTCATTCGAGTCATAGACGACCTCCACCGATCCGGGCAACCCCGAAAAATCGATGATCTGCAAGGTGCTATTAGTGCCTTCATCGGCTACAGCGTAAAGATAATTTTGATAGCTGTGAAAGTCACGGTGAATAATGCTGCTGCCCGTATGCCCGCCCTCCACAAAAGCGATTTCTTCGAGTACGCCATTATTGGGCTCCAGGCTAATGAAATGGGTCCCCATCGTTGAGCCGATGACGCCATATTCTACGCCATTCACCACGATGCCCCACACCTCATTGTAGCGGCCGAAAGCCATTTCGGGCAAATCGTCGTTTTGCCAGTTGCCCAGCAGGATGCCTTCCTGCACCTGCGCATCTGATGGCGAAGGAAAGAGCGTCAAAGCAGTTAGTAAAACAAAGAATAACTGGATAGCTTTTTTCATATCTGTAGTGTTTTTATCATCATGAAAATGTATAGAATCGAAAAGATACTGCCAATTTTCATTATACAACCTATCCGGGGGGTCTGATCTTTTCCCGACCATTCAAATAATTGCCAAAAAGTCTATTCGACAACATTTCAACTTGCTCCAAACCTTATATAAGGCTGCCTAAACCGGGAGGTACTTCTTATCGCGATCGCCGCTTGTTGTTTTTATAATCCATAAAAATGAATTCTCCCAACCCCTTTAAACTGCTGTAAAAGGCCTTGCCGTTGTTGGCACGGGTAAACTGATCGACAAATTTGACCAGATAGGGGTCGCGGGCGATCATAAAAGTGGTGACGGGTATTTGCAGTTTTCGGCAACGGGTGGCCAGGTTGAGTGTCCGGCCGATGATCTTTCGGTCGAGGCCAAAACTGTTTTTGTAATATTCCTTTCCTTTTTTAATGCAGGTGGGTTTGCCGTCGGTGATCATAAAAATCTGTTTGTTGGGGTTGCGGCGTTTGCGCAGCAGGTCAATGGCCAGTTGAAGACCGGCTACGGTATTGGTGTGGTAGGGACCGACGGTAAGGTAGGGGAGGTCTTTAATCTCTATCTGCCAGGCGTCGTTGCCAAACACGATGATGTCGAGGGTGTCTTTAGGGTAGCGGGTGGTGATGAGTTCGGCCAGCGCCATCGCCACTTTTTTAGCGGGGGTGATCCGGTCTTCGCCGTAAAGGATCATCGAGTGGGAGATGTCGATCATCAGTATGGTACTCATCTGGCTTTGGTAGTAGGTCTCGCGTACTTCGAGATCGTCGGGCGTGAGTTTGAATTCATCCAGGCCGTGATTGATCTGTGCGTTGCGGAGCGACTCCGACATGGCGATGTTCTCTAGGTTGTCACCAAATTCGTAGGGTCGGCGGTCGGAAGTGTGCTCGTCACCTTTACCGGTGACGCGGGTATTGTGATTGCCTTTTTTAGCTTTTTTTAGTTGGCCGAAAATATCCTCCAGTGCTTTTTGCCGCAAGGCTATTTCCATTTTCCGGGAAGGGACAAAACCCGGATTCTCGGGGTCGGGTTGGTTAATGTATCCCTGATCGATGAGATCCTGAATGAAATCAGCTATGCCGTAGTTGTCGGTGGTCAGGTTGTATTCTTTGTCGAGTTCGGTAAGCCAGGCCAGCGCTTCCGACACATCGCCGGAGGTGTGAATGAGCAATTCTTTGAACAACTTCAGCAGTTGATCGAAGAGGCTTCCCTGTTGAGAGGGTTTATAATCGGAGAAATTCCAGCCTTTCATGCGGTTGTTGATAGAATTAAAAAATGGAAAAGATAAAAATACAGATTTTGAATCCAATAAACATGGCTTTCATAATAACAGCTACAAAGGAATGCTTTTTTGAATGGCATTTTGCAAAAGCTGGTCGTAATCGGGCTGGTCGGATGACTTGCGGTGGATGTAACTGTCGATGATCTTACCCTTGTAGAGGCTGAAAATTCCGGGCATTTGCTTGGCATCACCCAAGTGCTGGGCCAATTCAAACTTATATCCTTTTTCCCGTAAGGAAAAACCGCGCATCCAGGTGCTTAGGCCGTAGAGCTGGGAGAAACGGCCTTTGGTCAGGCCAAAATGGGTATAATAAGTCAGGTTGGGGTCGGAGACGTGCGACACATTGTCGAGGTGGAACTTGTCGAGGTATTGGTCGGCGACGGCGTTTTTAGCCATGTGGACGCATACCAGCCGCACATTGCGGTCGCGGATACTTTCAAGTATTTCTGAAAGGTCGGACAAGGCCTCCTGGCAAAAGATACAACCAAAATGCCTCAGGAAGACCACGAAGACGGGCTTGTGAAACGACATTTCATACACCGTTTCTCCTTTGTTGGTGGTCATTTGCGAAAGCAGGTCCTCTTGTAGGGCAGGTACAATCATGGCCGGTCGCTTTTTTGAACGGTATTCAATGGTAGTTCTTATTCAAAACAACAATTGTGGAACCGTAATAGTTGACGATCCAGACCTAAACCTTCAAACCTTCCAAGTTTTTCAAATTCTGGAAGGGTTAGAAGATGTCGAAGGTTTTAGCCGTCTTGTTTGGCCTTTTTCTTCATCCTTTCGTAGGTCCTGATCACCTTTTTCACAGCGGTGGCCGATTTATGCAATGCCCTCAATTCCGATTTACTCAGCTTCAGTTCGAGCGTTTCGGTGATGCCTTTTCGGCCCAGTTTGACAGGTACGCCCAGGAACATATCTTTCAATCCATACTGTCCGTTGAGATAGGCACAGCAGGGAAATATACGGTTTTCGTCTTTCAATATGGCCTCTACCATTTGCGCGGCAGCGGCACCGGGTGCATACCAGGCCGAGGTACCCATCAGTTTGACGAGTTCGCCACCACCCTTTTTGGTGCGTTCGACGATGGCTTTCAGGGCAGGTCGGTCGATCATTTCGGTAACGGGGATGCCTGCAACGGTAGTGTATCGGGGCAGGGGTACCATGGTGTCGCCGTGGCCACCCATGAGGACGGCCTGAATGTCTTTGGGCGATACTTTGAGTTCGGTAGCCAAAAAGGCGCGGTAGCGGGCCGTGTCGAGTATGCCGGCCATGCCGAACACGCGGCCGGGCCGGAGGCGGGATGCTTTGTGAGCGGCATAGGTCATCACATCCAGTGGGTTGGAAACGACGATGATGATCGGGTTTTTGGAGTATTGCACGATCGACTTAGTGACGCTCGTCACGATATTGGCGTTGGTCGAGATCAGGTCGTCGCGGCTCATACCGGGGCTGCGGGGTATGCCTGCGGTGATGACGACGATGTCGGAATTTCGGGTGGCCGTATATCGGCTGGTACCACGGAGTTTAGTGCTGTAGTAGTCGATGGGTGCCTGTTGCCAGGTGTCGAGGGCTTTGCCTTTGGCCATGTTGCCTTTGAGGTCGAGTAATACGATTTCATTGACCAGGTCTTTGTGTGCCAATACATTGGCTACGGTAGCCCCGACATTTCCGGCTCCGACAACGGTTACTTTACTCATAATGATTCGCTTAAGTTTTGATGGTTGGATAAATGGCAGCTATCCCCAATTTGATCTCCACTTCTGTGAATGTTACGCTTTGCGGGAACAAACAACTTACAACAATCAATCGACAACACGCTACATTGAGAATTGCTGGATAATGGCCACAAAAGTACTTATTTGCCTGAATTAAAAGCTGCTTAGCTCAAAAAAAAATGCTTCGTAGTATATTTGTTCCGGTCACAATTGTCGTTTTGGATTTAGCAGCTTCGCTACATACTGCTTTGAATTGACTTGATACAGACACACCGAACGCTTCTTTTTTACTATCTTTACAGTCCCGATCCTAACAATCCCGGAAATAGCCTGGATTTTATTGGCTGTTCTTCCGTTTTTCATTTGCATTAAATAATATTCTGAACGATCATGAAAAAATTATCAACCTTATTCTTATTTGGGTGCCTGGTCTCCTTATTCTACGTACCTGCTTCCGCCCAATTGCTGCCTGCTGTTCATCAGGAAGTACAGGCGAGTCCCGACTTTCTGGGCTTCTGTGGCGTACGTGGCGAAAATGCAGCAAACATAAAAGCACGAATGCTCCGCGACCGTGAAGAGTACGGCCACATGGCTTTTCAGCGAACAGGTGCCGTGACTTATGTGCCCGTTAGGATCCACCTGGTAGCCAATAGCAATGGAGAAGGGCGTATGTCGGAACCAAGAGCCCTCGACATGCTTTGCATCCTCAACAGAGAGTACGAGCCGTTTGAAATTCAGTTTTACCTCAAAAGTGAAGGAGGTGAAATGTTTAGTTATGTCGACAATACCGCTATTTATGAGCATACTGCCAATCAAAACATAATATGGGCACAGGCGACCAATCCTGCAATAGAAGTTGACAATGCCATCAACATATTTGTAACCAAAAATGTAGGCCCTTCCGGCAGTAATGTATTGGCCTATTACATCGACGGTGGCAATTATCTTATCGATCACATTTACATCGACAAAGATGAGGTGTATGGTGAAAATGTGTTGCCCCATGAAGTTGGGCATTTTTTCAGCTTATCACACCCATTCTATGGCTGGGAAGATGAACCCTGGAATGAAGCAGATCATGGTAACCCCGTTAATGGCGTCTGGGCTCCTAGTATAGGATTCCCACAACCAGTTCAAATTGAGAAAATGTCAGGTGCCAATTGTTCCATCGCAGCTGACGGCATTTGCGATACACCACCGGATTATCTGTTTGGTTGGAGCTGGTCCGGATGCGCCAATTATACAGGGGGCTGTATGGACCCCGACGGCGTTGTGGTCGACCCAATTGAGTCGAATACGATGAGTTACTTCTTTAGTTGTCCGGACTATCAATTTACGGACGATCAGATTGCGGCCATTCATGCCAACTTAAATACACCCGCCCGCAATTACATCAATCCCGGTATTACACCTGCTAATCTTGACGAAATAGATCAAGTACCCCAATTGTTGGGACCCATTGACGGAGAAGAAAGAGCCTATAATGGCGTTCATTTCACCTGGGAAGCAGTGCCGGGTGCCACCCATTATATTTTTGAAGTGGACAACTTCCCCAGTTTTTCTGTAAACAATTTGCGCAAAGTGGTTAGTACCAATGAGACTTTTATTGCCGGTTACTTCAATCCCAATACAACCTATTATTGGAAAGTGAGACCTTTTAACGACTACCGTACTTGCACCAACTCCTCAACGGTCGCCAATTTTATGACCAATGACGAAGTATCCAGCGTCGATCAAATTGAGGGAGTTGATCAGCTCGACCTATACCCTAACCCCGTCGATGACGACGCCATTTTATACCTCAATCTTACCACTTCAAAAGCTTTTGAGGCCAACGTGGAAGTGTATACCGTTACCGGCAAACAAGTGTATGTAGCTACCAACCAGTTCGCCAAAGGAAATTCCACCCTGGAGTTGCCGACTGCGGATCTGGCCACCGGACTCTACCTCGTTTCCATCAAAACGGATACCGGCGTGATGACCCGGCGCGTAGTGGTGAATTGATCTGACTTTCGTAAAAAAAACTAATTTCTGGAATAACTGCCCGTGAGAAACGCGATTTCTCATGGGCAGTTTTTGTTTACTCATTTTCTAACAACAATAATACAACACATGAAAACATCATTACCTCTTTCTCTGATCGTCGGCATCTTGCTGCCTTATGTTATCTTCTCTCAACAGCCGAACGGCCAATGTGGCCTTCATCCGGCGGAAGCCGATCAGATCATAGAGCGCCTCATTCGTAATCGAAATGCCGGATACGATGTGGCCGCCGCGAGAACGACCACTACCTACCTGCCCGTAAAGATCCATCTCGTAGCCGACAACGAGGGCGAAGGCCGGATGTCGGAACAAAGAGCCCTGGATATGCTCTGTTTACTCAACCATGAATTCGAATCCTGGGACATTCAGTTTTACCTCCACGGAGGTTTCAGCTATCCCGATAACTCCGTGATACACACACATTCTGAACCCTTCGCAGCCGTTTGGCAACTGGCCAATGGCTATAAAGCGGAGGATGCCATCAATATTTTCGTTGCTTCTACAATCAATGAGATTGGTGTTTATGACGCTGTCTCTTACTACATCAATGGCGGAAATTTTGTCTTAGATATGATTTTTGTAGAAAAGAATTACGCTCTTTTTGAAAATATATTGCCTCATGCAATGGGGCATTTTTTAGGCCTTCCACATACCTTTCACGGATGGAAAATTCCCTGGGATGAACAATTGCATGGCAACCCCGTAGATTCGCTCAACCCCTGGGGCTATGTCAATGAAACCATGTCGGGCTCAAACTGCATGGAAGCTGCTGATTTGATATGCGACACCCCTCCCGATTATATATTCGCGTTAAGTATTGATGATCAATTGAATGACTGTGATTTTACCGAAGAAGTTTTCGATCCAGAAGGAACGCTCATCGAGCCTATGGAAAACAATATGATGAGCTATTTTTCTTATTGCCTTGATTATGTTTTTACGACCGGACAGGCGACGGTCATGCATGCCGATCTGCTTTCGCCCGAGCGCGACTACGTCAATCCCGGAATTACCCCTACCCTGGAGGAGGTCGGTCTGGTGTCGGCTCTCATCAGTCCCATCAATGGCGTTGAAGTGCCCTACAATACCGTCACCTTTCAATGGTTGCCTGCATCAGGAGCCAGTCACTACCTTTTTGAATTGGACATTTTCCCCAATTTTGCTGGGAATCCCTTTAGCCAGATAGTTGAAACCAATGAAATTCAGGTCACCGGATATTTTGAGCCATTTACAACGTATTTCTGGCGGGTGCGACCATTTAATGAGTATCGTACTTGTACTTTTTTTACAACCCAGGAAGCGGAGTTTTCCACCAATGATCAGGTCACTGGAACCGGACAGTTAGCATCCGTCGATCACTGGTGCCTATATCCCAACCCCGTAAATGATCTGTTATATCTGAAGGTAGAAACTGCTCGCGATTTGGAGGTAGAGATGGCGTTGTATACCGTTACCGGAAAAAAGATCCGGCAGGAAACGCATTATTTCCCGAAAGGGACCACCTCATTGGAATGGCCGGTAGAAGAACTGCCTGATGGATTGTATTGGATTTCGATCAAATCGGGATCGGATAAGATCACCAAACGAATCTTGATTCGTTAAACATTCTACTGCCCGCTTGCGCTAAATTAAGGGCCAATACCTACCGCTTCGCTCGCCGCTTAAACGACCAGGTGATCCGAACCTCACAAACCGCTTCTCCCTCCGGATTCCGCCCTACAGAAGTCATCGTGATGGGGCAAGCCTCCCCGGTGTCCATTGCTTTGTGAACGGTATCGATCACTTCCTGACCCTGCGAGCAGGTAAATGTAATCGTATTGTTGGCTTTTTTGAAAAATTCAGCCTCCTGCTTTACCACCAGCATGGAAATGTCTTTGCGATTTTGCATGGCGACCAACCCCAACACCCCCGTCGACAACTCTCCCGCCCCGGCCAGGGCTGCAAAATAGATCGACCGGAAAGGATTTTGCGTCCGCCACCCATACGGAATACTCACCGACGCCTCCAAATGGGTTAGCGATACAATGCGCAGCCCCCACCACACCGGCGAGGGAAACCGCCCCATAAAATAAAACAACATTTTGAACCGGCTCCGCAAATTGCGTAACAGCCAAAGCGTTGTAGGAGAGGAGGGATCAAATGAATAAGCAGAAAGGGAAACAGCGGACATGATTCTGTATTTTTCGACAAAGATACATTTTCCCAAAGGGAATTGTCATAGAACCCCTTACCGCCTTTGAATTACTCAACAGAAATCGTAGCTTTGCCGACTCAAAATTGAATATCAAAATGAACCTTCACGAATATCAGGGCAAACAACTCCTCGAACAATTTGGCGTAGCCACCCAAAAAGGCTACATCGCCACTTCAGTAGCAGAAGCGGTAGAAGCATTTGAAAAACTACAGGCCGAAACGGGTACCGAAATGGCCGTCGTCAAAGCTCAGATCCACGCCGGAGGGCGCGGTAAAGGCGGTGGCGTCAAGCTGGCCAAAAACATGGACGAACTCAAAGAACACGCCGGCAACATCATCGGTATGATGCTCAAAACACCTCAAACCCCCGGCGGGCTTGAGGGGCCCGGCAAACTCGTCCGCAAAGTACTCATCGCCGAAGACTCCTACGCTCCTGACTTCGACGCTTGTAAAGAATACTACGTCTCCGTCCTCATGGACCGCGAACGCAAGTGCAACGTCATCATCTATTCTACCCAGGGAGGTATGGACATAGAAAAGGTTGCCGAAGAAACCCCCCACCTCGTCCACAAAGAATACATCGACCCCACCCTGGGGCTGCAGGGCTTTCAAATACGAAAAATCGCTTTCAACCTCGGATTGAGCGGACAAGCCTTCAAACAAATGACCAAATTCATCGCTTCCCTTTACAAAGCATTCGTCCAGTCGGATGCCTCCTTGTTTGAGATCAATCCCTGCCTTCATACCGGCGACGACCGCATACTGGCCGTTGACTGCAAGGTCAGCCTCGACGACAATGCTCTCTTCCGCCACTCCGACCTCGAAGCCATGCGCGATACCGACGAGGAAGACCCCGTAGAGGTCGAAGCCAAAAGCTATGGCCTAAACTACGTCAACCTCGACGGCAATGTGGGCTGTATGGTCAATGGTGCCGGATTGGCTATGGCCACTATGGACATCATTAAACTGTCGGGGGGAGAACCAGCCAACTTCCTCGACGTGGGCGGCACTGCTGACGCAGAACGGGTTGAAAAAGCCTTCCGGATCATCCTACGAGACCCGAACGTCAAAGCCATTCTGATCAATATATTTGGTGGAATCGTGCGTTGCGATCGGGTGGCGCAGGGTGTGGTGGACGCCTATAAAAACATGGGCAATATCAAAGTACCCATCATCGTGCGACTACAAGGCACCAATGCCGACCTGGCCAAAAAGATCATCGATGAATCAGGATTGGAAGTGCATTCGGCCATTCTTCTGCAAGAAGCAGCCGACCGGGTGGCTCAGGTATTGAAAGAGGCAGCGATTACTTAAACACACTCATTCCGGTACCACTTCTTCCGAATGGAACAACTGTTTTTGCGCGCTGATGTAGTAGCGGTCGTAGAAGTATTTGACGTTCCAGTACAGGGCGCCGTCGTCGTTAAAATCTTTATTGACCGACATCAATTCCGTTTCCAGTAGATCGGGTGTCAGTTTCCAGGCCGTGCCGAGGAAGTCCTGGCTGAAGACCGTTCCATTTTCCACTTCCACAAACTTTAATCCGCTTGCTTCGCCCATTGGGCTGAAGGTCTCCCCATTGTCGCTGGATACATAGAAGTCAAAATCGTTGAATCCGGTGACGTAGATGCGGCCTTCTGCCTGGAAGACGTCTTTTATCCAGGTGGTAAACGGTTGGGCGGCTGTGCCATTGTTGGGGTTGATGCGCCACATCCCGTATTCGGAGCAAAGGTAGAAGAAACCGTTGATGAATTTGACGTTGGACACCAGGCGGGTGTCGGCCACCAGGTCGATGTCGATCCGCCTGTTGACGCTAACGCTGTTGATGCGGTCTTTTTGGGCGTTGACGTTGATGTCCATCAAATAGAGGCTGTGGACGGTGTTGGCCGTACTTGTATTGTTGAGGGTGACGAGGAGGAACTGGGATTCATCTTCGTTGAAGGCGCCAGAAAAGCGGGCAAACTGTTCAAAGGATAGATTTTCGCCCGGATCGACGTCTTCCAGTTCGATCTTGTAAATTTCGTCGCGGGACGGATTTTTAACCAGGTGGACTTCCATCAGAGGTTTGGATACGACGCTGTCGCCAAATGGTGGATTGGGGATGAACACCTGCCCCCGCACCAGCCGCACAAAAGTATACTGACCGATAATGGGTCGACCGAAAAAGTAGAAGGGCAGGTCGATGGCCCGCCGTTCGACCACACTGCCATCAATCCCTACACGCATAAATTCGTCGTCGGTGACCAGGTTGAGCTCATAGGGGCCGGCATACAGACTCCGGATGGGGGTCTCGGTTTCAAAATCGAGTGGATACCAAAGATCGGGTTTGGGGTCGGCCCGTTGGTAGTTGCAGGAAAAGAAGAAAACGCAGGTCAGCAGGACAAGGGCAGCTTTGGCAAATCGGATCATAGTATGGTTGATTTAGGTGTTCTTAAATCAAGAATATGGTTGAGGCCACGATGGTTTGTACAAAAATAAGCAAAACACAACTGTAATTCACTTACTCAATGCAACATTTCATACCCTCAAAAAGGTAATTAATACATTCGTTCTGGTTTAATATTTGATCCCAACGGGCTTATTTTTGGAGGAAAAGAATGTCACCGGTTGGTCTTTTCTCCATTAAAATTCCGTGCCGGGATCGATATTCACCTTTCCTATGAATCCATCAGGTGTTTTGAGAGATTTTAGTTTGTAAAAAAACGCATGTATTTCACAAAGAAAATCAGATTGGTAGGCGATATTTCCCGGTTGAACATCGTTTTCTCCCATTTCAAAATTAGGGCTATAGCTACAACGGGTAATTCAACACAATTTCGTAACTTAGTGGCGGGTTGCTATGCACTTACCCGAGTGTGTTGCGCAATGTCCGCAATAGAGCCAGTTACGACGGAGCCATTCCAACCAAAATGTACTGCTCGCCTTTATTGAGTATTCCAATACAAAAAGGAAAGGTAAACCACTTTTTTCAAACCAAAATTAAAGTGAGAAATGCAGAAACTTAGACTTACGCTTCTAATGACGATCTTCGTTTGGGCCGCCAATGCCCAACAGATCCTATTTGAAGGAACACCGCACCCAATTGAGGAAAAAACCATCCTCCATCAAAAATTCACCCAGTTCAGCATCTTCCAAATCGATGCGAAACAACTGGACAATTACCTCCAGTCAAATCCCGAACAAATTCGTTTCAACCTTTCTCTTGGTCAACAATTCGATTGGGATGTATACCTGGTGCCCAACGACCTCCGATCCGAGGATTATCAACTCACCATCATGACTGCCGAGGGGCTCATGGCTCAACCGAAAAACCCCAACATCGCCTTCAACGGGTATCTGCAAAACGGAACCAACAACCGGGTCGCACTCACCGTTTTCGACCACTTTATCTATGGTTTTTTCCAACAGGGAAACGAGGTCTACTTCATCGAACCCCTGCAATATCTCGTGCCAGGAGCGGAGGAAGACCTCTTCCTGGTATACGCCCAATCGGACGTTATCGACAATGGTGAACACAAATGCGGTGCCGACGAACTGGAAGAAAACCAAAAGCTCATGCAGCAAAAACAACATGCGCACGACTATGCTGACATAGACAACGATGACGGAGAAGCAAAAAGCGTCGTAGCCTGTTACAACATCGAACTCGCCATCGCCTCTGATTTTCTCATGTTCCAAAAATACGGTTCCATCCCCGCCGTAGAAGCCCATAACGTCGGTGTGATGAACAACGTGGCCACCAACTTCGACAATGAATTCAACCATGCCATTGAGTTCCTCATTGTTACTCAATTTGTCGCCGATTGTGCCGCCTGCGACCCCTTTGATACAACCACTGATGCCGGTGATTTGCTCGACAGCTTTACGGCTTGGGGTAACAGCGGTGGTTTTGGCGTCAGCTTCGATATGGGCCAGCTTTGGACCGACCGCGACTTCAATGGCCCTACCATCGGCATTGCCTGGCTGAACGGCTTGTGTAATACCCAAAAATACCACTGCCTTCAAGACTTTACCTCCATTGCATGGGGCTTGCGGGTACTCACCGCCCATGAGATCGGACACAACCTAAGTGCTACCCACGATACAGGATCGGGCTTTATCATGTCGCCTGTCGTCAACAACACCAATACCTGGTCGGCGGCTTCCATTGGAGACATCGACTCCTATGTTCAGTTCAAAATCAACACCGGCTGTCTACAGACCTGTGGAGGTGGATTACCTCCCGTTGCTGACTTTACCGCCAACGTGACCTCCGGATGTGCTCCGCTTACGGTCACCTTCACCGACCTGTCGACCGACGCCACTTCCTGGCTTTGGACTTTCGAGAATGGCTCTCCACCCACCAGCACCGCCCAAAACCCCACCGTCACTTTCAACAATCAGGGCACCTGGGATGTCACCCTCGAAGTAACCAACAACTTTGGCAGCGACATCATCACCAAATCGGATTACATCGACGTGGATGATGTGCCGACAGCAGGCTTTAGTGTCACCACTTTTGACTTTATTGCCAACTTCATCAATAACACTACCAACGCCACCAGTTATTTCTGGGATTTTGGCGATGGCAACACCAGCACCCTCTCTGATCCCTCCCACACTTACGCCGCCGATGACGATTACGTGGTGGTACTGGAGGCATTCAACACCTGTGGCTCTGCCATCATTACCGATGTAGTCTCTATCGTTACGCCACCCACTGCTTTCTTTGTGGCTGACGTCACCTCCGGTTGCGAACCCATAGAGGTGCAGTTTATCGACCAATCCTCTACCAACGTAACCGATTGGAACTGGACATTCACCGGTGGCACGCCCAGCAGTTCCCTCGAACAAAACCCCCTGGTCTTTTACACCAACCCTGGGATTTATCCCGTCGAACTGACCGTCAACAATTCGCTTTACGCCGATACCCACACCGAAATTGACTACATCGAAGTATTGGCTTATCCCACGGCCGACTTTAGCTATACCATCGTCAACGATACCGAAGTTCATTTCACCAATAACTCCACTGATGCCGACAGTTATCTCTGGGACTTTGGTGACGGAAACACCTCCACTGAAACCAACCCGGTACACACCTACATTGCCGAGGGTTCTTATAGCGTAGTGCTGATCGCTACAAATCCCTGCGACGCCCCGTCATTCACTCAGGTTATCGACATTGTATTACCTCTTCCGCCGGTGGCTGGCTTTACAGCAAATGTCACCAACGGTTGTGCTGACCTTGCGGTAAATTTTACGGACCAGTCGACCAATGCGACCAGTTGGCAGTGGTCTTTCCCGGGAGGAAATCCCGCTTCCGATACCTTGCAAAACCCGACGGTGACCTATACCACTACCGGAACTTTTGACGTGACCCTCATTGTTGCCAATAGTCTGGGCGGCGATACCATTACACAAACCAACTACATTTCGGTATCGGATGTTCCCATAGCCGGATTTAGCGAAAGCACCGACGGCCTGGATGTCGATTTCACCAACAATAGTTCTTCAGCCGATAGCTACGCCTGGGATTTCGGCGACGGCGACACGAGTACCGACACCGACCCAACGCATACCTACGCCGTGGATGGCACCTACATCGTCCAACTGGTAGCGATCAATAGCTGCGGCAACGACACCATTGCGCAAATCGTCTCCGTGTCGATCCCTCCTGTGGCTGGCTTTACAGCAAATACCACCAGCGGCTGTGCCGACCTTACGGTAAATTTCACCGACCAATCGTCACTCAATGCGGTGAGTTGGGACTGGTCTTTCCCCGGTGGCACCCCGTCGGGTAGTACCGCCCAAAATCCGGTGGTGACCTACACGGCTTTGGGCCTCTACGATGTGGAGTTGATCGTCAGCAACAACGACGGCGACACAGACACCCTCCTCCAAACAGATTACATTGACGTGTCGGACATACCCACGGCCGGATTTAGCGAAAGCACCGACGGCCTGGACGTCGATTTTACCAACAATAGTTCTTCAGCCGACAGCTACGCCTGGGATTTCGGCGACGGCAACACCAGCACCGATACCGACCCCATGCATACCTATGCCGTGGATGGTACCTACACCGTCCAATTGATAGCGATCAATAGCTGCGGGAACGATACCATTACGCAAATCGTCTCCGTGTCGATCCCTCCTGTGGCTGGCTTTACAGCAAATACCACCAGCGGTTGTGCCGACCTTACGGTAAATTTCACCGACCAATCGTCGATCAATGCGGTGAGTTGGGACTGGTCCTTCCCCGGGGGCACCCCGTCGGGTAGTACCGCCCAAAATCCGGTGGTGACCTACACGGCTTCGGGCCTCTACGATGTGGAACTGATCGTCAGCAACAACGACGGCGACACGGACACCCTCCTCCAAACAGATTACATTGACGTGTCGGACATACCCACGGCCGGATTTAGCGAAAGCACCGCCGGCCTGGATGTCGATTTTACCAACAATAGTTCTGCGGCGGATAGCTACGCCTGGGATTTCGGCGACGGCAACACCAGCACCGACACCGACCCAACGCATACCTACGCTGTAGATGGCACCTACACCGTCCAACTGATAGCGATCAATAGCTGCGGGAACGATACCATTACGCAAATCGTCTCCGTGTCGATCCCTCCTGTGGCTGGCTTTACAGCAAATACCACCAGCGGTTGTGCCGACCTTACGGTAAATTTCACCGACCAATCGTCGATCAATGCGGTGAGTTGGGACTGGTCTTTCCCCGGCGGCAATCCGTCGAGCAGCACCGCCCAGAATCCGGTGGTGACCTACACGGCTTCGGGCCTCTACGATGTGGAACTGATCGTCAGCAACAACGACGGCGACACAGACACCCTCCTCCAAACGGATTACATCGACGTGTCGGACGTACCCACGGCCGGATTTAGCGAAAGCACCGACGGCCTGGATGTCGATTTTACCAACAATAGTTCTTCAGCCGACAGCTACGCCTGGGATTTCGGCGACGGCAACACCAGCACCGATACCGACCCCATGCATACCTATGCCGTGGATGGTACCTACACCGTCCAATTGATAGCGATCAATAGCTGCGGCAACGATACCATTACGCAAACCGTCTCGGTGTCGATCCCCCCCGTTGCAGGTTTCAATGCCAATGTAACGAGCGGCTGTGCCGACCTTACGGTAAATTTCACCGACCAATCGTCACTCAATGCGGTGAGTTGGGACTGGTCTTTCCCCGGCGGCACGCCATCGAGCAGCACCGATCAGAATCCGGTGGTGACCTACACGTCTTCGGGCCTCTACGACGTAGAGCTGGTCGTCAGCAACAACGACGGCGACACGGACACCCTCCTCCAAACGGATTACATCGACGTGTCGGACGTACCCACGGCCGGATTTAGCGAAAGCACCGACGGCCTGGATGTCGATTTCACCAACAATAGTTCTTCAGCCGACAGCTACGCCTGGGATTTCGGCGACGGCAACACCAGCACCGATACCGACCCCATGCATACCTATGCCGTGGATGGTACCTACACCGTCCAATTGATAGCGATCAATAGCTGCGGCAACGATACCATTACGCAAACCGTCTCGGTGTCGATCCCCCCCGTTGCAGGTTTCAATGCCAATGTAACGAGCGGTTGTGCCGACCTTACGGTAAACTTCACCGACCAATCATCGGTCAATGCGGTGAGTTGGAACTGGTCCTTCCCCGGCGGCACCCCGTCGAGCAGCACCGACCAGAATCCGGTAGTGACCTACACGGCTTCGGGTGTCTACGACGTAGAGTTGATCGTCAGCAACAACGACGGCGACACGGACACTCTTTTGCAAACGGATTACATCGACGTGTCGGACGTACCCACAGCCGGATTTAGCGAAAGCACCGACGGCCTGGATGTCGATTTCACCAACAATAGTTCTTCAGCCGACAGCTACGCCTGGGATTTTGGCGACGGCAACACCAGCACCGATACCGACCCCATGCATACCTATGCTGTGGATGGTACCTACACCGTCCAATTGATAGCGATCAATAGCTGCGGCAACGATACCATTACGCAATCCGTCTCGGTGTCGATCCCCCCCGTTGCAGGTTTCAATGCCAATGTAACGAGCGGCTGTGCCGACCTTACGGTAAATTTCACCGACCAATCTTCGATCAACGCGGTGAGTTGGGACTGGTCCTTCCCCGGCGGCACCCCTTCGAGCAGTACCGATCAGAATCCGGTGGTGACCTATACTTCTTCGGGGCTTTACGACGTAGAGCTGATCGTCAGCAACAACGATGGCGACACGGATACCCTCCTCCAAACGGATTACATTGACGTGTCGGATCTGCCCACTGCTGGATTCTCCAGCCTCGTCAGCGATTTGGATGTCAACTTCACCAACAATAGTTCTGCAGCCGATAGTTATGCCTGGGATTTTGGCGATGGCAACACCAGCACCGACACTGACCCCATGCACAGTTATGCCGCGGATGGTACCTACACCGTCCAATTGATAGCCACCAATAGCTGCGGCAACGATACCACCACCCAAACGGTAACCACCACCACCCTGCCTACTGCTGCCTTCGGTGCCAATGTAACCAGTGGTTGTGCTGACCTTACAGTAAATTTCACCGACCAATCGTCGATCAATGCGGTGAGTTGGGACTGGTCGTTCCCCGGTGGCACTCCCTCCAGCAGCACCAATCAAAATCCGGTAGTGACCTACACGGCTTCGGGGGTCTACGACGTAGAGCTGATCGTCAGTAACAATGACGGCGACACAGACACCCTCCTCCAAACGGACTACATAGAAGTATTGGGTCTGCCTACCGCCGGATTTAGCGAAAGCACCGACGGTCTGGATGTCGATTTCACCAATAATAGTTCTGCAGCCGATGGCTACGCCTGGGATTTTGGCGACGGCAACACCAGCACCGACCCCGACCCCATGCACAGTTATACCACGGATGGCCCCTACACCGTCCAACTGATAGCGATCAATAGTTGCGGCAATGATACTACCGCCCAGACCCTCTCCGTGTCGATACCACCGGTGGCGGGCTTCAATGCCAATGTAACCAGCGGCTGTGCCGACCTTACGGTAAACTTCACCGACCAATCGTCGATCAATGCGGTGAGTTGGAATTGGTCCTTCCCTGGAGGCACCCCGTCGAGTAGCACCGACCAAAATCCGGTGGTGACTTATGCCGCTGCAGGCGTCTATGATGTGGAGCTGACTGTCAGCAACAACGATGGCGAAACCGACGCGATCAATCAGACCAATTACATCGAAGTAACGGATGTGCCCATGTCCGGTTTTAGCAGCAGCGTGAACGGTATGGTGGTTGATTTCACCAATGCTTCCACCAATGCCAATAGCTATGCATGGGATTTTGGCGATGGCAATACCAGTACCGGCATCGATCCCTCCAATGAGTATTCCGCAGACGGTACTTACACCGTCCTGTTGATCGCTACCAACGAATGTGGTAACGATACTACCCAGCAAAACGTGGTGATCTCTTCCTTGCCCACTGCCGACTTTACAGCAAATATAACGTCGGGGTGTGCGCCACTTACCGTCGAGTTTACCAGTACTTCTTCTTCAAATACCGAATTTTTGTTCTGGACATTTGAAGGGGGAGACCCCGTCAACTCGTCTTTACCGGCTCCTACGGTGGTTTATTCAACGCCGGGAGTTTATTCCGTTACATTGGTGGCTTCCAACAGCGTGGGCAATGATCTGATCATAGAAACCGACTACATCGTTGTGGAAGCGATGCCTGTTGCCGGGTTTACCACTCTTGTCAACGGAAATACCGTTGAGTTTAACAATAATTCTACAAATGCCAATACTTATTCCTGGGACTTTGGCGAAGGCAATACCAGCTCCGATCCCAACCCCCAGTACAGTTATACTGACGACGGAACCTATACGGTGGTTTTGACTGCTACCAATGATTGTGGCTCTGTTACCTTTTCGGAAACGATAGAGATCATTTCGCCTCCGGTGGCGGCATTTTCAGCTAATGTGGCTTCGGGATGTGCTCCTTTTGAAGTTGCGTTTATCAATCAATCGTCGGCGAGCAATGCCAGTTGGCTCTGGAGTTTTGACGGCGGCACCCCTGCCAGCTCGACCGACTCCGACCCAGTGGTAGTCTATAGCACCCCTGGCACCTACACTGTTATCCTGGAGGTAACCAACGCCGCTGGTACAGACACCTATACTGAGGTCAATTACATTGAAGTGATGACTAGTCCATCGGCTTCATTTACCAGTTCGGTCAATGGTTCGACCGTCGATTTCAACAATACATCTACAAACGCTACATCCTACGAATGGGATTTTGGCGATGGCAATACCAGTTCGCTGCCCGACCCCAGTTATTCGTATACCGCTGCCGGCAGCTATACGGTGGTGCTGACGGCGATCAACGACTGTGGCTCGGTTTCTTTCAGTCAGGAAATAGAGATAGAGTCGGCACCCAATGTGGCCTTTTCGGCCGATGTGACCAGTGGTTGTGCGCCGTTGGAGGTGATGTTTACCGATCAGTCGGTGGGCAATGTAGTGAGTTGGGACTGGACATTTGAAGGAGGTACGCCGACCACTTCTACAGAACAAAATCCAACAGTACTCTACCAAACGCCGGGTATATACAACGTTACCCTCGAAGCGACTACCGCCGGGGGCACAGAGAGTTTTACCCAGTCGGGATACATCATTGTGGAAGACATACCCGCTGCCTCTTTTGCTCCTACAGGTACAGGAGCGACGTTTGATTTTACCAATACTTCTACCGGAGCCGACTCCTATCTATGGAATTTTGGCGACGGCAATACCAGCACCGAGGAGGACCCTTCGCACACTTATTTGGCAGCGGGTGACTATACGGTTAGCTTGACTGCCATCAACGAATGTGGAGAGGTGACGGTGGAGCAGGAAGTTACGGCTGTTCTGCCTCCCGAGGTGGTTTTCACAGCGGATGTGCTGGATGGATGTGCTCCGCTTACGGTCCATTTTTTCGATCAATCTTCCGGCGATCCCACCACCTGGTTGTGGACCTTTGAAGGAGGCAGTCCTCCCACTTCTACCGATCAGAACCCGGAGGTGGTATACGATGTGCCGGGGGTATACAGTGTGACTCTGGAGGCGTTTAATTCGGCAGGTAGTAATTCTGTCGTGCAAACAGGATACATAACGGTAACAGACGCAGCACCTTTGTCTTCTTTCAACAGTACAATTACAAATGCCACCGTCGATTTTGAAAATACCAGTTCGGGAGTTACCATCTTTGAATGGGTTTTTGGCGACGGCAATACCAGTACGGACGAAAACCCGACCCACACCTACAGTGAAGATGGCTCCTATGAAGTGACGTTGACGGTGACCAATAGTTGTGGCACTTCCACTATTACAGAGACCGTCGTTATCGCCACGCCTCCGACGGCTGGTTTTGGGATGGATGTTGCTTCCGGTTGTGCGCCTTTGGTTGTGAATTTTGTAGATGAGTCGTCGACCAACACAGCATCCTGGTCGTGGACTTTTGCCGGGGGAACGCCTTCCAGTTCTGACTTGCAAAATCCGACAGTCGAATATACGGTTCCCGGTACTTACGACGTGACACTCGAAGTAACTAATGCACAGGGTACCGATATGGTCACCCAGACCGGTACGATCACCGTGCTGGCAGGACCGGTGGCTGGATTTACTTTTAGTGGCAACGACCTTACCATCGATTTTAACAATACTTCTATGGGTGCTGTTTCTTATGAATGGTTTTTTGACGACGGCGATACCAGTACGGAGGAAAACCCCAGCCATACTTTTGCAGTTGGTGGCGAATACGACGTACAACTCATTGTAACCAATGGATGTGGTTCGGACACGATCGTCCAGCAAGTAGTCATAGAAGGGTTGCCGCCGGTGGCTGCCTTTGAGGGAATTCCCGGAATGGGGTGTGTCCCGATGACGGTTAATTTTACGGACTTGTCGACCGGAGCGGCTTCCTGGGCCTGGACCTTTGAAGGGGGTGATCCCGCCACTTCCACCGACCAAAACCCGATAGTGACTTACGATACACCGGGCGTGTATGAGGTGTCGCTTGCCGTGACCAATCCATTTGGAAGTAATTCCATCACACAATTGGGATACATCACGGCGGAAGATGTGCCGGTGGCCGGATTTACATTCGCCGTTGATGAGCCGGCTGTTGATTTTACCAACACGTCTGTAGGCGGCGGTACTTATCTGTGGGATTTTGGAGACGGAGAAACCAGCACAGCAGAACATCCGGTACATGTGTATGCTGCATCGGGTGGTTATACGATAACACTGACCGTGACCAATGATTGCGGTACCAGCACCTGGACGGAGGAGGTAGAGATCGTCATTATTTCAACGGAACTGCCGGAAGATGTTCGATCATTCCACCTTTATCCGAATCCGAATAACGGCTCTTTTTATCTGGAAATGGAAGCCCTTCCGGTTGACGAAATACAGATACAGCTCTACGACGTTGTTGGGCGCAAGTTGGTCACCGAGCGCATTGACTTTAGTTCGGGCTATTTGCGTCAGCGTTTTGATTGGCCCCATTTGGCGGCGGGCACCTATGTGGTGGAAGTGAATTTGGGCAGTAAGTGGCTGGTGCGTAAGATTGTTGTTGAATAATATTTTGGCAAAACAAAAAAATGGCCCGTTCTGAGTTTTTTATCGGGGCGGGCTTTTTTAAAGTTTAAGCCACCTGATCTTTAAAAACAAATGCTTTTGCCGAAAGGCTCATTCAATCAGGTCTGTTTTTCTCAATAAATTTAGAGGGGTCTTTATAACCAAATTGGTTGTCGGAGTATCCGGGGCCCAGCGACATGCCCATGAAGTCGCGCAATTCCAGATGGAGGTGGGCGGGGTATCTTCCTCTGGCGGTGCCGATGGTTCCGATGAGGGTGCCCCGTTTGATAAGCTCTCCCGGTTTGACGTGTACGGTATGCAGGTGGGCATACACCGTTTCGACAAAAGGCTGGAGGGGATCGTCGGATATTTTATGTACGATTCGTACCACGTTGCCCCAGCCGCAGCAGACGTTTTTGGCGAAAACCACCAATCCGTTGGCAGTGCTGTGTACGGGGTCTCCCAGGTCGGTGTCGCCGCCACCTCGTCCGTTCCAGTCTTCACCGAGGTGTTTTTTATCACCGAAATTGAGCGCTTTATAGTAGCCCGTTGCATCGGGAATACCAACCGGGAAGTCGAACCCGTCGGCAGTAAAAGAAGGATATTTGTCGAAATAAGCGGGGTAGTACATTTCGGAAATGGTTGGGAAAAAATCGCCGGGCAGGCTGTCTTTACCGAGAAATGGCTGAAAGTGGTCGTGCAGACATCCCATGTGCTCCCGAGTTGTTTCATTTGGCGAAAGCCCCGAAAAATATAAGCCGGATATTCCGGTGATGACCAGTAAAATGGATAAGAAAAAGGAATATTTTAACATTAGATGTTGGTTTTCTGCAAAGTATATACTTCTCTTTCATATGATTTGGAGAAATGCATCTTACCACTAAATTAACAATAAATGGGAATATATGCTATTGCAGATAGCATTCCGGCCTAAACTTTTTCTGCAAAGGAGGGAAAAACCGAATCGATATTCACTCAAAATCCGTCAAAAACGTGACCTTTGCCGGTCGCATATCACTCCGAATAGTTGTATTTTTGCCTTTAGGCAGCAAATTTATAAGTTGAACGGACTAATTAGTCGACACTTACCCCTATCCAAAAACTGAGAAAACCGGTTTGGCCAAACGTCGTTTATCCATATTGGAAGTACCGGTGTTGGTCAAGGTGGTATTTAGCAAACCCAATACAGTGTTCAATAACCCGATCCCATATATATTCGATATCAAATGGTTTGCATTTTCTCAAATGTATAACCGGTTGATTTTTAGTGTGTGTCACCGAAAGTTGCTTCTGAAAATGTTTGTATGGGGGTATCTACTATTGTTGTTGCCGACATCCGCCTGGTCGCAAAGCTGCGAATGTACTAACTGTCCGGTTGACATCCCCATTTCCACCACCGTTACCGCTGAATTTCCCATCAATGGCGCCGCCAACAACGATCTGGCCGACCCGGGGCAGGGTGTCTGTGGCGTTTATATCAGTTTTGAACACGAGTTTATCTGGAACATCGAAATGGTACTGACCTCTCCCGACGGGCAGCAGGTCACGCTGGTTGGGCCAAATGTAATCCCCCCTTTTGGCTCCTATACCGGATTTACCGACTGGATGGTTACCTTTCTGCCTTGCAGCGAGCCGGTAGCCCCCGATCCGGGGTTCAGCCCCATTTGGTCCAACAACCAACCCTGGCTGGCACTTCAGGATTATACCGGTTCATATTATCCTTACTCCGGTTGTTTGGAAGATTTTAACTTCGGCTCTGTTGATGGCAACTGGACTTTGACGGTTGTCAATAACCACCCTTTTTATACCGGTGAGGTCATTGATTTTGAAGTCATTTTTTGCGACAGCACCGGGATGGGGTGTGCCCTCTGCGAAGCCGATGCCGGAGACCTTTCAGCTTACCCCGAAATTACGGAATGCGAGGGAGATGTAAATTTATTGTTAAACATTCCACCTGCTTATACCGGAACGGAGCCCGACACCACGATGTATGAGTACTACTACGTGGTGACACAGGATGGAGACATTCTCGGCTTCGATACTGTTGCCGATCTGCGATCCTATCCCGGCGGCGTATATGAGGTGTGTGGGCTTTCATTTGCCCATTCCGATAGCCTGTTGATCCCCCCGCTTACCGATACCCTTGCCATCACCGATTTGGAAAATGACCTGGGTAGCAACCCTCCTTTGTTTTGTGGAAGTTTGTCGGATACCTGTGTGATGGTCAACATCCTTTCTGTCAATACATTGTTTGTCGATACCATCTGTGCTGGTGGCAGTTACGATTATATGGGCCAACAACTGGATACGACGGATGTTTATTCCTTTGTTTTTCCTTCCGTCCAGGGCTGCGGCGACAGTACAGTGACCATTGACCTGACCGTTTTGGATTCTATCCAACAATATGTATCCGGGACGATTTGTGAAGGGGAGGTTTTTAGTTTTAATGGACAGGATTTTGGCTTTGCCGGGCAGTATTTTATGACCCTTCCCGGAAACAATGCACTTGCTTGTGATACTTTTGTTACAATTGATGTTGCTGTACTGGATACGACTATTTCCAACTTGTCTGCGACGATCTGCGAAGGGGAGAGCTATGTAGTGGGCGATTCGACTTACACAGTTACTGGCAACTACACCAACGTCTTCCCCAGTTTCAATAGTTGCGATAGCCTCGTCCATCTCAGCCTTTCGGTAAATGCATTGTCGACGACGAATATTGCTGCGACGATCTGCGAAGGGGAGAGCTATGAAGTGGGCGATTCGACTTACACGGTTGCCGACAACTACACCAACGTTTTCACCGGTTTCAATAGTTGCGATAGCCTCGTCCATCTCAGCCTTACGGTAAATGCGTTGTCGACGACAAACCTCACTGCGACGATCTGCGAAGGGGAGAGCTATGTAGTGGGCGATTCGACGTACACGGTTACCGGCAATTATACTAATGTCTTCCCTGGTTTCAATAATTGCGATAGCCTCGTCCATCTCAGCCTTACGGTAAATGCGTTGTCGGTGACGGACCTAAATGCGACGATCTGCGAAGGGGATAGCTACTCCGTTGGTGATTCGACCTATACGGTGAGTGGCAACTATACCAACGTCTTCACCGGTTTCAATAATTGCGATAGCCTCGTCCATCTCAGCCTTACGGTAAATGCGTTGTCGGTGACGGACCTAAATGCGACGATCTGCGAAGGGGATAGCTACTCCGTTGGTGATTCGACCTATACGGTGGGTGGCAATTATACCAACACCTTTACCGGTTTCAATAATTGCGATAGCCTCGTCCATCTCAGCCTTACGGTAAATGCGTTGTCGACGACGAACCTCACTGCGACGATCTGCGAAGGGGAGAGTTATGTAGTGGGCGATTCGACGTACACGGTTACCGGCAATTATACTAACGTCTTCCCTGGTTTCAATAGTTGCGATAGCCTCGTCCATCTCAGCCTTACGGTAAATGCATTGTCGACGACGAACCTCACTGCAACGATCTGCGAAGGCGAAAGCTACTCTGTTGGCGATTCGACCTACAGTGCCACTGGAATTTACAACAATGTATTGACATCTGCCGCTGGCTGCGACAGCCTGGTAAACCTGGACTTAACGGTCTCCGATTTTTACCAAACCAATCTGACGGCGTCGATCTGCGAGGGAGAGGACTACGTTGTCGGCGACTCCACCTATACCGAATCTGGGGATTATGTCAACGACTTTGTAGCCCAAAACGGCTGCGATAGCCTGGTCTATCTGACCTTGTCGGTCAACCAATCCCAAACAGAGGATATAGTAGCGACGATTTGCGAAGGCGAAAGCTACTCCGTCGGCGATTCGACCTACGCCACCACCGGCATTTACAACAACTTACTGACATCCACCACTGGCTGCGACAGCCTGGTACACCTGGACTTAACGGTCTCCGATTTTTACCAAACCAATCTGACGGCGTCGATCTGCGCTGGGGAGGACTACGTTGTCGGCGATTCGATCTATACTGAATCTGGGGATTACGTCAACGACTTTATAGCTCAAAACGGCTGCGACAGCTTGGTCTTTCTAAGTCTTGTCGTCAACCAATCCCAAACGGAGGATATTGTAGCAACGATTTGCGAAGGCGAAAGCTACTCCGTTGGAGACTCGACCTACGCCACCACCGGTATTTACAACAACGTACTGACATCCGCCGCTGGCTGCGACAGCCTGGTAAACCTGGACTTAACGGTCTCCGATTTTTACCAAACCAATCTGACAGCGTCGATCTGCGAAGGAGAGAGCTACCCCGTCGGTGATTCGACCTATACTGATTCTGGGGATTATGTCAACGACTTTGTAGCCCAAAACGGTTGCGATAGCCTGGTTTATCTAAGTCTTGCCGTCAACCAACCACAAACAGAGGATATAGTAGCAACGATTTGCGAAGGCGAAACCTACTCCATCGGTGATTCAACCTACGCCACCACCGGCATTTACAACAACGTATTGACATCCGCCGCTGGCTGTGACAGCCTGGTAAACCTGGACTTAACGGTCTCCGATTTTTACCAAACCAATCTGACGGCGTCGATCTGCGAAGGGGAAAGTTACCCCGTCGGCGACTCGACTTACACCGAATCAGGCGATTACGTCAACGACTTTATAGCTCAAAACGGCTGCGACAGCCTGGTAAACCTGGACTTAACGGTCTCCGATTTTTACCAAACCAATCTGACGGCGTCGATCTGCGAGGGAGAGGACTACGTTGTCGGCGACTCCACCTATACCGAATCTGGGGATTATGTCAACGACTTTGTAGCCCAAAACGGCTGCGATAGCCTGGTCTATCTGACCTTGTCGGTCAACCAATCCCAAACAGAGGATATAGTAGCGACGATTTGCGAAGGCGAAACCTACTCCATCGGTGATTCAACCTACGCCACTACCGGCATTTACAACAACGTACTGACATCCACCGCTGGCTGCGACAGCCTGGTAAACCTGGACTTAACGGTCTCCGATTTTTACCAAACCAATCTGACGGCGTCGATCTGCGAAGGGGAAAGTTACCCCGTCGGCGACTCGACTTACAACGAATCGGGAGATTACACTAACGACTTTATAGCTCAAAACGGCTGCGACAGCTTGGTCTTTCTAAGTCTTGCCGTCAACCAATCCCAAACGGAGGATATAGTAGCGACGATTTGCGAAGGCGAAAGCTACTCCGTCGGCGATTCGACCTACGCCACCACCGGCATTTACAACAACTTACTGACATCCACCGCTGGCTGCGACAGCCTGGTACACCTGGACTTAACGGTCTCCGATTTTTACCAAACCAATCTGACAGCGTCGATCTGCGAAGGGGAGGACTACGTTGTCGGAGATTCCAGCTATACCGAATCAGGCGATTATATCA
The DNA here is from genome assembly GCA_965222105.1 of Saprospiraceae bacterium. Taxonomy (GTDB): domain Bacteria; phylum Bacteroidota; class Bacteroidia; order Chitinophagales; family Saprospiraceae; genus CALGLS01. The sequence continues at coordinate 149,922 of CBDCTQ010000042.1, forward strand.
ACGACTTCGTAGCTCAAAACGGCTGCGACAGCTTGGTCTTTCTAAGTCTTGCCGTCAACCAATCCCAAACAGAGGATATAGTAGAGACGATTTGCGAAGGCGAATCCTACTCCGTTGGAGACTCGACCTACGCCACCACCGGTATTTACAACAACGTACTGACATCCGCCGCTGGCTGCGACAGCCTGGTAAACCTGGACTTAACGGTCTCCGATTTTTACCAAACCAATCTGACAGCGTCGATCTGCGAAGGAGAGAGCTACTCCGTCGGTGATTCGACCTATACTGATTCTGGGGATTATGTCAACGACTTTGTAGCCCAAAACGGCTGCGATAGCCTGGTCTATCTGACCTTGTCGGTCAACCAGCCGCAAACGGAAAATATAGTAGCGACGATTTGCGAAGGCGAAAGTTACTCTGTTGGCGATTCGACTTACACCGTGACCGGCAATTACAACAACGTACTAACATCCGCCGCTGGCTGCGACAGCCTTGTGAACCTTGACTTAACGGTCTCCGATTTTTACCAAATCAATCTGACGGCGTCGATCTGCGAAGGGGAAATCTACCCCGTCGGCGATTCCACCTATACTGAATCTGGGGATTACGTCAACGACTTTGTAGCCCAAAACGGCTGCGATAGCCTGGTCTATCTGACCTTGTCGGTCAACCAATCCCAAACGGAGGATATTGTAGCAACGATTTGCGAAGGCGAAAGCTACTCCGTCGGCGATTCGACTTACGCCACCACCGGCATTTACAACAACTTACTGACATCCACCGCTGGCTGCGACAGCCTGGTAAATCTGGACTTAACGGTCTCCGATTTTTACCAAATCAATCTGACGGCATCGATCTGCGAAGGAGAGAGCTATCCCGTCGGCGATTCCACCTATACTGAGTCTGGTGATTATGTCAACGACTTCGTAGCGGAAAATGGCTGCGATAGCCTTGTTTACCTCGCCCTGGTGGTCAACCAATCCCAAACAGAGGATATAGTAGCGACGATTTGCGAAGGCGAATCCTACTCCGTCGGCGATTCGACCTACACCACCACCGGCATTTACAACAACGTACTGACATCCACCGCTGGCTGCGACAGCCTGGTAAACCTGGACTTAACGGTCTCCGATTTTTACCAAACCAATCTGACGGCATCGATCTGCGAGGGGGAAAGCTACCCCATCGGCGATTCCACCTATACTGAATCGGGGGATTATGTCAACGACTTTGTAGCCCAAAACGGCTGCGACAGCTTGGTCTTTCTAAATCTTGCCGTCAACCAATCCCAAACAGAGGATATAGTAGCAACGATTTGCGAAGGCGAAACCTACTCCGTCGGTGATTCGACCTACGCCACCACCGGCATTTACAACAACTTACTGACATCCACCGCTGGCTGCGACAGCCTGGTAAATCTGGACTTAACGGTCTCCGATTTTTACCAAATCAATCTGACGGCATCGATCTGTGAAGGGGAGAGCTACCCCGTTGGCGATTCGATCTATACCGAATCTGGGGATTATGTCAACGACTTTGTAGCGGAAAATGGCTGTGATAGCCTGGTGTATCTCAACCTGGTGGTCAACCAACCACAAACGGAGGATATTACAGCAACGATTTGCGAGGGCGAAAGCTACTCCGTCGGCGATTCGACCTACGCCACCACTGGCATCTACAACAACGTACTGACATCCACCGCTGGCTGCGACAGCCTGGTAAATCTGGACTTAACGGTCTCCGATTTTTACCAAACCAATCTGATGGCGTCGATCTGCGAAGGGGAAATCTACCCCGTCGGCGATTCCACCTATACCGAATCAGGCGATTACGTCAACGACTTTATAGCCCAAAATGGCTGTGATAGCCTGGTGTATCTCAACCTGGTGGTCAACCAATCCCAAACGGAGGATATTACAGCAACGATTTGCGAAGGCGAAAGCTACTCCGTCGGCGATTCGACCTACGCCACCACCGGCATTTACAACAACTTACTGACATCCACCGCTGGCTGCGACAGCCTGGTAAATCTGGACTTAACGGTCTCCGATTTTTACCAAATCAATCTGACGGCATCGATCTGTGAAGGGGAGAGCTACCCCGTCGGCGATTCCACCTATACTGAATCGGGGGATTATGTCAACGACTTTGTAGCCCAAAACGGCTGCGACAGCTTGGTCTTTCTAAATCTTGCCGTCAACCAATCCCAAACAGAGGATATAGTAGCAACGATTTGCGAAGGCGAAACCTACTCCGTCGGTGATTCAACCTACGCCACTACCGGCATTTACAACAACGTACTGACATCCACCGCTGGCTGCGACAGCCTGGTAAATCTGGACTTAACGGTCTCCGATTTTTACCAAATCAATCTGACGGCATCAATCTGCGAAGGGGAGAGCTACCCCGTTGGCGATTCGATCTATACCGAATCTGGGGATTATGTTAACGACTTTGTAGCGGAAAATGGCTGTGATAGCCTGGTGTATCTCAACCTAGTGGTCAACCAATCCCAAACGGAGGATATTGTAGCAACGATTTGCGAAGGCGAAAGTTACTCTGTTGGCGATTCGACTTACGCCACCACCGGCATTTACAACAACTTACTGCCATCCACCGCTGGCTGCGACAGCCTGGTAAATCTGGACTTAACGGTCTCCGATTTTTACCAAATCAATCTGACGGCATCGATCTGTGAAGGGGAGAGCTACCCCGTTGGCGATTCGATCTATACCGAATCTGGGGATTATGTCAACGACTTTGTAGCGGAAAATGGCTGTGATAGTCTGGTGTATCTCAACCTGGTGGTCAACCAATCCCAAACGGAGGATATTACAGCAACGATTTGCGAGGGCGAAACCTACTCCGTCGGCGATTCGACCTACACCGCCACCGGCATTTACAACAACGTACTGACATCCGCCGCTGGCTGCGACAGCCTGGTAAACCTGGACTTAACGGTCTCCGATTTTTACCAAACCAATCTGACAGCGTCGATCTGCGAGGGGGAAAGCTATCCCGTCGGCGACTCGACTTACACCGAATCGGGAGATTACACTAACGACTTTATAGCTCAAAACGGCTGTGATAGCCTGGTCTACCTCAACCTTACCGTCAACCAATCCCAAACAGAGGATATAGTAGCGACAATTTGCGAAGGCGAAACCTACTCCGTCGGCGATTCGACTTACAGTGCCACCGGCATTTACAACAACGTACTTACAACCACTGCTGGCTGCGATAGCCTGGTTCAATTAGAATTGATAGTATTAGGGCCAGTGATCGAAATAGATTTGCCGGACACATTGAATTGTAGTGCGGCAAGTGTCGTGTTGAATAGCGTGATTACGCCATCAATAGCAAATAGTGAAATAACCTTCGAATGGTCGCATCTCAACAATGGCAATGATGGTATTGCGGGAGGCGAGAATACAGCTACGCCGATTGTTGTAAAAAGTGGTTTTTACGAATTGGTGGTTACAGAGGAATTTCAAGGGGTGGTTTGTGCTCAAAATCAAATGGTTGAAGTGCAACAGGATACTGTGCAACCACTTGCGGCTATTGAGGCATTGGATGGTACGAGCCTTGATTGTGTAAATTCGTCTTTGATACTGACCGGTCAGGATTCACAATCAATTGGTGAATTGGCCTTGTCGTGGTGGCACGACGATCAATGGTTGTCCTCTCAGCTTCAGTTGGAAGTCGGGCAATCTGGCGTTTATACACTAATTGTAAATAGTTTGTTGAATGGCTGCTCGGATACGGCTGTGGTCGTTATTCAGCAAGATACGCTTTTGCCATTAGCTCAGGTGGTTACGTCAGAGACCATTGCCTGTTCCGATGATTTTATTGTCCTCGACGGCAATGGGTCTTCTGTCGGGAATCAATTTCAGTACGAATGGACCACATCGGATGGAAACATTCTGTCGGGAGGCGAAACCTTGTTTCCCGAAGTAGACCAGGGCGGGAGCTACTGGCTGGTGGTTACCGATACCGATAATGGCTGTACAGCATCGGCGGTAGTGGAGGTGGAGCCGGTTTCAGAGCCTATTGAAACGGTAGCATTCACAGGCGAAGACCCTTCTTGTTACGGGATCAATGACGGCTGGATCGGATTGTTGGATATCTCCGGTGGCGGCGCACCGTATCGTTATGAGTTGAATGGCGAAGAGGCGGAGCAGCCCATTTGGTTGCAACTGGGGGCAGGCTCCTATCATATTTTGGTGGAGGATGCCCAAGGATGTCATTGGGACAGCTTGGTTGTTTTGTCTGGACCGGGGCCTGTTTTGATAGATCTGGGAGAAGATCAGCAAGTACAGCTTGGAGACAGCGTCGAATTTGAAGCGCTGGTCAATTTGCCGGAAACGGCGATCGATACCCTAATTTGGGCGCCATTCGGAAGATTGCTCTGCGATAGTTGTTACCAGCAGACTTACTGGCCGGTTGAAACCACCACGTTTACGGCAACTGTGATCGACCAGAATGGTTGCCGGGCCACCGACGACATCCTCATCGAGGTGATCAAAGACCGGTTGGTTTTCATTCCCAATGCATTTTCGCCCAACGGCGACGGCGCCAATGATCGCTTTAAAATATACTCCGGCAAGGGGGTTGTGCGGATCAACACCTTTCAGATTTACGACCGGTGGGGAGCATTGTTGTATCGGGCTGATAACTTCCCCCCCAATAGCCCTGCCCACTATTGGGATGGTCAACATTTGGGCAAACCCCTTAATCCGGCCGTTTTTGTCTATTTTGCAGAAATCCTGTTTGCCGATGGTCGTGTAGAAATGTATAAAGGCGACATTACCATCGTTAAGTGATGTATTTTTAAGCTAATGGACAATTTGATTGAATATGGAAAATCATGCTGCGTATTCGTTTGTAAATATGTTTTTTACAAATTAATAATAGTCACCATTGTTTTTCTGTAAAGCAATACCAACTACTGTATCCACTCTCTGATTCCCGTCGATTCACAGCCCGTCCCAATCTGGCAAACCTTTTGCGTTCTTAGGGTTTGACAATTTGATACTGAATACACCCTCCCCCTTCTGTTTTCACTTCTTCATCTCGAATATAAAAACCTTTCGCACTATGAAAGTAATTGTACGGCTGGTATTTCTCGTATTTAGTTTTGCAGCAGGAAACGCCTGTATGGCCACCCCCGTCAATGACGACCCATGCGGTGCTATTTCACTCGACGTCAATACGTCTTGTATTTACACCACATATAACAATAATTTAGCGACAGCTAGTCCAGGTCTTACCGATCCGGGCTGTGGCAATTACAATGGGGCCGATGTCTGGTTTAAGATCAGCATACCCAACAACGGATACCACGTGGTGGTCGATTTGCAGGCAGGCGTTCTTTCCGACCTGGCTATGGCCGTCTATTCCGGAACCGATTGTAATAATTTAAATTTACTGAATTGTGATGCCAATAGCGGCCTCCTCAATATGCCCTCGTTGACCATCGACGACGGTTGCCTTTTTGCGGAAGCAAACAACGAATTCTGGATCCGGGTTTGGGACGAAAACGGCGACGAAAATGGCAGCTTCGACATTTGCGCGCACGCCACAACCCCCTCAGTACCGGTTGGCGTTGTAAGTTGCGGCGGTAATCCGATAACCGGTAACAATTGCTGCGATGCCCTCCTGTTGACCGACAATCTGGACGGGTACTGCGGAAATACCGGAGGATATACGGCCTCTATAGACTCCGTATCCGGATGTGCCTACATTGAGAATAATTCCTGGATCGCTTTTATTGCAGAAGAAACGGATGTGGAGATCGGTATTACCTCTTCCAACTGCATTGGCGGAATGGGGGTGCAAGCCGTTATCTTCGAAACGACGGACTGTACCAACCTCAACCAGGTGTCGAACTGTTGGAATCCAGGTTCAGCAACCACCGGGTCGCTTATCGCAAATGGATTGACCCCAGGCGAAACCTATTATCTAATGGTAGATGGTTGGAATGGCGATGTTTGTGATTACACCCTGTCCATCATAAGCGGCGTGCTGACGACCTCCGCCACCGCTGCCGACACTATGTTGTGTTTGGGGCAATCTACTGCCTTGTCGGCAAATGTTTATGGAGTGGGGCCGTACACTTACAGTTGGTCGCCGGTTGGCAGTTTGGATGATCCAACAATAGCAACACCCATTGCCACGCCTACCAGCACCACTCTTTATACCGTAACGGTCAGCAGCCCTGCCGAGACGATCATTGAATCGGTACAAATACAGGTTGACAATGCGATGCCCGGGCCATCAACCGTTACGGGTTCAGTATCTGTTTGTCAAAATACGACTAATGTGGGATATACGGCCAGCAGTTCTGATGCCACCCATTACAACTGGACTGTCACAGGCGGTGGAACTATTGTTGGAGATGATACCCAGAGCACGTTGACCATCAACTGGGGGATGACGGGCGGCAATGTATGCGTGACAGCGAGCAACGAATGCGGTACCGCTTCAGAGGTTTGTCTCAATGTTGGCGTCGTAGCCCCACCTGATATGGTCGTCTCCGACCCTCCAAACGGTTGTGCTCCCGGATCGGTCGATTTGTCGGATGCATCTATTACAAACAACAATGGCGGCATCGGGCTGATAACTTATTATGCCAATTTTTCAGACGCACAAAACAGCAGCCCTCAATTGCCCTCTTCAGCGGTCAACACTGGTGGCACTTACTGGGTGAGAATGGATACGGGAACGGATTGTTATGATATAGCTTCGGTGACAGCTACCATCGAAGATCCCCAAATAGTTACCGTCGATCCACAACCGGTTTGCAGCCCCACAATGATTGACCTGGATACCGACGTTTGGAAAAACGAAACGAATGGTTGGCCGGGAGGCACCTACACCTGGTTTGCCGACAGCCTCGATGCCGTCAATAACCAAAATCAATTGGGTAGTACTGCAGTAGCTGCCAGTGGTCCGTATTGGGCACGCTACGAAACGGCTTCCGGCTGTTTTGATGTAGCCGGTACACAGATCACCATCGAAGAGGGGCCCGATATCAGCACTGCCGGTCCGGTGAGTATATGCGATAATGCTTCGATCGACATCAGCACCGTTGTGATAACCGACGCCAACAATACCACCGCCGTTGTTTCCGATTATTACGATACGGAATCTTTCGCTGTGCAGGGATGGACGGCACTGGCCATGTCGTCGACCGTAGTGAGTTCACCAGGCGTTTATTATTTGCGTTATGAAACGGCCAATGGCTGTTGGGATACGGCGCACATCGTTGTGCAGTCTGCTGTTGCTCCCGGTGCTGTTCTCAGTGGAGGCGGTGCGGTTTGCCCGGGCGGCAATGGCACGTTGACCTTTACCCTTACCGGTGTCGGCCCCTTTGATCTGGTCTATTCGGATGGAACAAACAATTTTACACTGAATGGCATCAGCTCTCCTCATACCGAAACAGTAACCATCAACAATGCAATTACTTATTCGATGGTCTCGGTTTCCGACGCTGGAAATTGTGCCGGAACGGTCAGTGGATCGGCTTCTTTTACCAATGGCAATCCACCGGATTTTGCGCTAAGCGGCTCAACGACTATTTGTTCGGGTGATGATGCTGTAATTTCCTTCGACCTTTCCGGTAACGGACCATTCGACGTGGTTTACAACGATGGCAGCAGTGATATTCCCCTCACGGGCATTGCAAATGGCCATACGATCACCGTTTCTCCTTCCGGAAATACGACTTATACGGCGGTATCCGCAACCGATGCCAATGGATGTGTCGGTACCTTGTCGGGAAATGCTACTGTTGACTTACATCCGGATTTACAGGTTGTCAATTTGCAGGAAAACTGCAGTGGCGATAACTCGAGTTATGTGGTCAGCTTTATGGTCGAAGGGGGCGATCCCGGCTCCTATCAGGTATCGGGTTCGGGCACCTTTGACAGCGGTACGAATACTTTTACCAGTAATAGTATTACAAGCGGAGGCACTTATTCTTTTGCGGTAAGCGATGCCAACTGCGGACCGATTGATGTAGATGGGGCGCATGCCTGTGATTGTACAACGGCTGCTGGCTTGATGGGGACGACTACGAAGTACGTTTGCCAAAGCGCTTCTGTCACGATGAATTATGACAATGGCGAAGCACTCGATGTAAATGACGTGTTGGGTTTTGTTTTGCACGACAGCCCTGGTCCCGGATTGGGGAATGTGTGGATGACCAACTCTATACCCGTTTTTTCTTATGCTGCTCCCTTAGTGTTTGAGCAAACGTACTATGTTTCGGCAGTGGTTGGAAATGACGATGGTACGGGGTTCCCCGTTTTGGATAATGGCCTCGATCCATGTTTATCCATTTCAGCAGGGCAGCCCGTTGTATTCTTTTCGGAAACGGAAGCAACCATCTCTGCGCCCCCTGCGGTTTGCGAAGGAGGAATGATGGAATTGACTTTTAACTTTACGGGAACGGGCAATTACAATATTGAATACAACGACGGCACCAACGATTTCGATTTGTCGGGAATCACGGATGGACATACGGTAACGGTCCCTGCCACCGACGGAATGACTTATACGCTTACTCAGGTTTCCAACACCAATGTGCCCTTCTGTACAGGGGTGGTGCCGCCATCGGGAAGTATGGTGACGGTCAATTTATCACAACAACCGACGGTCACCAATTTGGTGGTTGACTGCGACGATCAAAATCTGAACTATACCATTAGTTTTGAATTGATTGGTGGATATGTGCCGGGCTATTCGGTAACGGGAGATGGCACCCTTTCGGGTAATATGTTTACGTCCGACCCCATTGCCGAAGGAACGGCGTATAATTTTCAGATCGAAGATGGCGTTTGCCCACCTTTTGACATCTCTGATACGCATACCTGCGATTGTATGACCAGTGTTGGAAGTATGGGTACAGATACCCTTTCGGTTTGCGAAAGCCAGACGGTTATAGCGACTTATGATTACTCCGAAAACATGGACAGCGATGATGCAATGGCTTTTGTCTTGCATGATGTGGTAGGGCCGGGGCTGGGCAATGTTTATGCGATCAATTCCACTCCCGAATTTGGGTTTGCGGCCCCATTAAATTATGGGCAGGTTTACTATGTTTCTGCCGTTGTGGGCAACGACGATGGCAATGGATTCCCCGTTTTGGATAATGCGCAGGACGAATGCCTGGCCATTTCTCTTGGTCAACCAGTGGCGTTTTTTCCGGAAACGGAAGCGGGTATTTCCGGGCCGTCTACACATTGTTTGGGAGACACCTCCGAAATCGTTTTCCACTTTTCCAAACCAGGGACCTACGATGTAGAATTGTCGGATGGCGTATCGACCGTTCAGTTGACGGATATAGGAGATGGACATATTTGGGAGGTATCTCCCGTTCAGGCGGTGACTTATACTCTGGTGCAGGCGACCCTGCATGAAGCACCCCATTGCGCTGGTCAGGTGGATGGGACAAATGCGCAGATCGCCATTGATGTTTTTGAAGGGCCTCAGCTCGGAAACATAATGTTGGAATGCGACGACCAAAGTGTCAATTATACGATCTCTTTTGAGATCAGCGGGGGCGATGCCGCCAATTATGCGGTGGTAGGTGTGAACGGCACCCTTGCGGGAAATCAGTTTGTGAGCGACCCCTTACCTGGCGGAACGGCATACGACATTCAAGTGGGTGACGGTGGTCCTTGCCCTGCGGAGTTGATTGGATCGTTTCAATGCAATTGTATGCCGGATATGCAACCACTGTTTACCATTGACATGTTGGTGAGTTGTTTTGGAGAGTCTGATGGTGAGGTTAGTGTCAGTCCTTTTAGCGGGACGGCACCGTTTAGTTATGTCTGGAGCAATGGCACGGCGGGTACTTCTGCGTCGCAGTTGCCGGGAGGCTGGCATCAGGTGACGATGACCGATGCCTTTGGTTGTGAGGCGGTGGACTCGATCTATCTGGATGAACCTGCGTCTATTTCTGCCGATTTTGTGACGACTGACCCTGCTTGTTTTGGTGATGATGATGGCTCCATTCTGTTTACCAATGTTATTGGAGGCAGTGGCGGCTATCAATTTGCATTGGATGCAAATACCTCTTTTCAGGGCAACCTGTTTTACGATCTGGAGGCCGGATGGTACATTGCCAGCGTACAGGATGAAGAGGGATGTACCTGGTCGGATTCGGTGTTGATCAATTCGCCTGAGCCCTTTGTGGTGACGACAGGTGAAGACCAGCAGATAATACTGGGTGATAGTGTGGCGCTGGAGGTGAATTCCTCTGCACCTTTGGATAGTTTTTATTGGTCGCCAGTGGTGGAGTCGAATTGTTTGAATTGTTTGACGCAGCATATTTATCCGCATTCCTCTACTTCGTTTACACTGACGGCAATGAACGAAAACGGATGTGTGGCCTCGGACAACTTTACGGTAATCGTAACCAAGGACAATCCGGTATTCGTACCCAATGCCTTCTCACCCAATCGCGATGGGATTAATGATTATCTTAATATCTACGTTGGCAAAAGCGTACGAATGGTGAAATCATTTAATATTTATACCCGCTGGGGCGAAATATTGTTCACCCGAGAGCAGTTTATGCCCGATCAGGAAGACATGGGTTGGAACGGCTATTTCAAAGGGCGCGAGATGGGACCCGGTGTGTATGTTTACTATGCGGAAATCGAATTTGTCGATGGGTCGACTACCATTATCAGTGGGGATATTACCTTGCTCAAGTAAGGAGGGGGGATAACGGATTTTTGGCAAAAAAATGCCGTCGGACTAAAGGTTTTGTCCGGCGGCATTTTTTTTATGGGTTTTCCTCGTTACCGGAAAATGGTCATTTAAGCCTCGTTTTGAGCTTAAAAGAAGCCATTTCTTGCTCGAATCCCGACAATTATCTGGAAATTGGATTCTATATGCCAAATTAACCTGTTTTGGATATATTGGAATTAAAGACTTTATGCTAACTTTATAGGCTTTAGCCAAACTGTCATCAGTTTGGGCTACTATTTTGTACATTCTATACCTTAATTTTTTTCAAATCACTTTTATGAAAAGGAAACTTCAACTTACAACTTACTTCACCTTTCTGTTGTACTTTGGTCTGATGGCCCAATGCAAACCCAACCTTCCCGAAGCCCCAGGCACTTCCTGTCCGGATGCTACGTTTTTTTGTAATAATGAGATCGACGGCTACTGTTCTACCTTGCCAAATGGTGGGGCTGAAGGTCCCAATCCTCTTTGTCCAACTGCGGGGGTTCCCAACAATATCCACTGGCTTGCTTTTGCAGCCGGTACTGCCAATTTAACGCTGCTGATCACTCCAGAGAATTGTGAGCAATCTGCTCAAATGGGAGTACAAGCAGGCATTTACGACGACTGCGACTTTTCAAACGCCATTGCCTGCCAAGGTATTTGTCAAACCACCCCCTTTACGCTTACCATGAGTAGCCTGATCGTAGGCCATGTCTACTATTTACTGATCGATGGCTGTGCCGGTAATATATGCGATTACGAAATCGATGTGACACAGGGTACGACCGCTGCCCCTCCTCCCGGTGCTGTATCTCCCATCGTAGGTACACAGGTTGTCTGTGAGGGCTTGAGTGGTGTCATGTATTCCGTACCGCCTGCTCTGAACGGTAGTATTTACAACTGGACGGTGCCTCCGGGGGCAACCTTCATTGAAAACAACGACCTCGGCAACGAGATACTAGTAGATTTTGGAAGCAACGGCGGCCAGATATGCGTGGAAGTGACCAACGATTGTTACAACATTCCCGTCAATCAGGAATGCATCAACGTCATTATGCAACCAATCCCAACGGGTACGATCACCGACACCTATTGTACCGGCAGCTCTTACGATTACAACGGCCAATCCTTCACCGGCCCCGGCCCTCATATGGTAACCCTTACGGGGCAATCGTACCTCGGATGCGACAGTACTGTTTCTATTTTCCTTACAGAATACACCTTACCCGACACCGACGATTACGGCACTTATTGTGAAAATGACGGCAGCTATTTTTATCCCGGAGACAATCAAAATTATACAGCGGGAACTTGGGACATTACCTTTTTCAGCGGCTCCTTTCAGGGTTGTGATAGTACGGTAAACCTCCATGTTACCGAATTATTTAATACTGATTATTACGTTGAAGAAGCCATTTGCCAGGGCGATTTTTATGAAGTCTGTGGCATCCCTTACGATTTTGAAAATTCTTATACCATCGATTGTCCTCCCAACTTTCACGGTTGCGACAGTACGATATTCCTCGACCTGTATGTCCTTTTCCCAATGGCGGCCGTCGAACCACCTGCTACACTTGGATGCGGTAGCAATAGTTCAGTATACCTCGATGCATTCAATTCCTTTGCCGACACCTATTTCTGGGAAACCACCGATGGAGATATTTGTGACGACCCCACCAACCTCTGGCTCGAAGTATGCCTGCCGGGCACCTATTGCCTGACGGCCACTTCCACCCATGTTTATTCCGATGGCAGTGGCGAGTTTTCTTGTACCGATGAGGTATGTGTAACAGTAGAGATCAACTCCGAAGAACCAATGACAAGTGTAACGAGTGCTGATGTAAGTTGTCCCGGCGACACCGACGGCAGTGCGACGATAACGGTGAGCAATGGGGGCATTGGTCCATTCACCTACGACTGGAATCCCGATGTCAGTGTCACCAACAGCGCCACAGG
>CBDCTQ010000043.1:0-81316 GCA_965222105.1 Saprospiraceae bacterium
TGGGTGCCACCATGGCCCTCATCCTGCCCTTTATCGTTCTGGTACTTCTATTTCCGAAGTGGATCATTTTGTTTGTCGCAGGAGAGCAGTACCTCGACAGCATCCCCATTCTTCGACTGACCATTCTGTACGGACTGTTCTGGCCCTTCGCCATTCAGTTTGGTACCGTCCTCGATTCGATGGGCAGGCCCCGGATCAACTTCCTCGTCACCTTGGCCGGCACCCTGATGAACATCGCATTCAATTACATTTTCATCAAAATGTATGGCGTGACGGGAGCTGCCTACGGAACCCTTTGTACATACCTGATCACCTTTGTGGTGTATCAGTATGTTTTGCATAAAATGTTGAAAGTGGACATGTTGGCGCCTTTTTTCTATCTGCCGAAAATGTATCGGCAAGGTCTTAGCATGATTCATAAAAGGATAAAATCGACCGCCCGAACTACTATGGAAAGCTGGGGCAACCAGTAAAGATTATTGACTTGCCGTGAAAGCGAATCGATAGCGTAGTCCTTCATGGTTAATAATTACTAATTGGCATGACAAAAGCCCAATTCGAAGAAGGGGTTGCATACTCTGAAGACAATTTCAGGAATGACCACGCCCCTCACCTGCATATCGACAAAAAATTGATTAAAGCCACCTTCGACCTGCACGGCAAAAACGTCCTCGATTTTGGTTGTGGCATGGGGGGTATGAGCCTTTGGTATGCTACCAACTGGGACTGCTCGGTATACGCCCTCGACATCGACCAACACCACATCGACATTGCCCGCCACCTGAAAGACAAATACCAGGTGCCCAACGTCCGCTTTGACAAACGAAATATCCTCGACGATCCCCTCCAGCCCGATGAACGGTTCGACTTCATCTTCCTCAACGACGTGGCTGAACACATCGACTACCCCATTCTTGAACGGATATTTAAAGCACTGGCATCGGGCCTGGCACCTGGCGGTAAAATATTCGTCACCTATCCGCCGTGGAAAAGTCCTTATGCTTCGCATGTGACCCATGCCGTGAAAATTCCCTGGTGTCAGTTTTTGCCGCAAGGCATGCTGATGCGACTCATCGAAAAAAACAACCGGCCCATCGTAGGAGAAGAAGAAAGCGACCTGGTGGAAGCCTATAAGGGACTCAACCACCTGACCCACCAAAAGCTGATGCGCACGCTCAACGGGTCGGGCCTCCAAACTGTATTTCGCAAAAGCCACTGCATACTCAACAAGTTACCTCTGTTGAAAAACGCCAACATCAATTTTTTTCCACTTGACTATTTGGTCACCAAAGAATTTCTTTTGTTAGAAAAACGATGAAAACCGATATGGACCCTTTTCCGACATACGACCTCATCATCATGGCGATCTTCCGTTGGAAGGGCCCCTACTCCTCTACGAGCATTGCCCTGTCGAAAGCGTTTTCCAAATCCAATCGGGTGTTTTACATCAACCATCCCTATACCTGGCGGGATTACTATGGCTTGCTCAAAGCTCCCGAGTACCGGCAGTTGCGCAACCAATTAAAAAAGGGGCAGCCGATCTACGAAAAGGAGGCCACCCTTTCGGAAAATTTCACCTCCGTCATTCCTCCCCTTATGCTGCCCATCAATTTTTTGCCGAAAGGTAGACTTTACAACAGCCTCGCCTCGCGCAACAACAAAAAGGTAACCAACACCATCCGCAAAACCATTGTTGACCACAATATCCAACAATACATTTTCATAAATTGCTTCGATCCCTTTTACGTGCCGGTGCTGCCTGCCGATTTGCGGCCAGCCCTGAATATCTATTACTGCGTCGACGACATCAGCCAAAGCGAATACCTGGCCGACCACGGCACCTACCTCGAACGGGAGGCCATCCGGCGGGCCGACCTGACGTTGACCACCTCCTCGGAGCTTTACCGGATGCAATCGGCTTTCGCCAAAAAAATTGCCCTTCTGCCCAATGCCGCTGATGTCAACCATTTCAGACAGGCTGCTGAACGGGACCTGCCGCAACCTAATGAACTGGCAGACCTTCCTCCCGGCCCCATCATCGGATTTGTAGGCAACCTCGACGAACAGCGAATCGACTATAGCCTGCTGAAAAAAACTGCCCTGGCACATCCCGACAAACAATGGGTGCTGATCGGGCCACTCAACAATAGTACTTACAAAACCATTGGGTTGGACCGATTGCCCAACGTACATTTTACCGGAAAGGTGGATATGGCTCTCCTGCCACAATACCTCCGTTATTTCGATTGCGCCATCATCCCCTTTGCCTGCAATGCGCTGACGGCCAGCATTTACCCGCTCAAGATCAATGAGTACCTGGCAGCGGGGAAGGCGGTGGTGTCCACTGCATTTTCGGCCGATATCAAGCAATTTAAAGACCATATATTTTTGGCGAAATCGGAGGAGGAATTTATTGCTGCCATTGATCAAGCCATTGTCGCCAATGGAGAAGCCGACATTCGAAACCGTTTGGCGGAAGCCACAAAAAACAGTTGGGATGCGCGGGTAGCGGCATTTTGGCAATTGATAAAAGGTGAGCTCAACACTGGATCGCCCCCTGCCCCGGTGCATCCTTCATTTCGCAACCACCCCAGGCCACAAACAAAATAATTATTGACAATGACAACGAAAGAGAAATACAAACAGGTTAAGCTAAGCGACCGAAATAAGGTAGTGGAGTTTTTGGCAGTATCCGCAGCAGCGGCGTTGATCCTTTTCTTTTTTGCCAAAATTATGTTTTTTTAGATGAAGACCATCCTGCTGACCATAATGGCCTTTTCGTTGGTAACAACGGTCGTCCTTCATTATTATACGGAGGGCCGGATGTGGCTTGCCAGGCATTTGTTTAGTCAGAAACTGAACAACCCGTTGGGGTTTGCCATTTTATTTTTGGGGGCTATCGTGGTGGGTTTTCTCGTTGGCACAAAGGGGATCAAGATTGGCGTAGGGTTGATCATACTTTTCATGGCCTTGCCTACTTTGCTGGTTTGTGTTTTCTATCCGTTGTATGGGTTGCAGATAGCACTAGTCACCTCCATCCTGGTGGGATTGATAAGCAAGTATTTTATGAATGTGCCGTTTGGGTTGCTGTTGGATCTGTTGCTGATCATCATGTTTTTGGGGTTGTTGATCAAACAACACAAGATGCGGAATATGGATTTTGCCAAAAATATGATCAGCGGCTTCGTGGTGGTATGGATATTTCTCAATCTCATCCAGGTGCTCAATCCGGTGGCAGGCAGCCGGATGGCCTGGATGTATACGGTGCGCAGTATGGCGGGGCTGATCCTGTTGTATTTCATTGCCTGCTATGCCTTCAGCAGCCGGAAAACCATTTACAATACCTTGAAGTTTATTCTTTTTCTGGCTTTAATCTCCGCCTTGTACGGTTTGAATCAGGAATTTTTCGGTTTTTCCAAACACGAACTCATTTGGCTGTACTCTGATAAAAAACGACTTCAGTTGATCCAGCAATGGTCACGGTTGCGGATATTTTCCTTTTTTTCTGACCCCACTACCTTTGGTATTTTCATGGCCTACATGGGTACTTTTGCTACCATTCTGGCCACCGGGCCATTTAAAAACTGGAAGCGGATCGGTTTGATATTTGCTGCCGTGGCTATGTTTGCCGGGATGGCCTATGCCGGCTCCCGAACGCCTTTTGTGTTGGTGCCTTTTGGTTTTGCCATATTCACCATCTTGAGCTTGAAGCGAAATGTGATCATGGGTATGTTGATGTTGGTGCTGTTGGGGACGGCTTTCGTAATGAAGTCAACCAGTAGTGCTGTGGCCTATCGAATTCAATCAGCATTTAGGCCGGAAGCCGCCGACGATACGATGGGCGTCCGCAAAAAGAATCGTAAATTCATCCAGCCTTATGTACACCGGCATCCCATGGGGTATGGGCTGGGAAGTACGGGGATCTGGGCTGCCCGTTTTACCCCCGACCATTTTCTGGCGGGGTTTGCGCACGATAGTGGCTTTTTGCGGGTCGCAGTTGAGTTGGGATGGATTGGGCTGATCTTTCAGTTGACGTTTTTCTTTGTCATTCTCCGTACGGGAATCTACTATATGGTACGGGTACGCGATCCTAAAAACAGGACTATTTATATGGGCATTACTGTGGTGATGTTCCAGTTGACGCTGGCCAATTATCCGCAGGAGGCCGTCACCATCCTGCCCACCAGCCTGGTATTTTACTGTTTTCTGGCCATGCTGGTGAAGCTGAAGGATTACGATCCGGTGGCAATGGAAGAAGCGGTCGCTGAAACGACCACCATTCTTCCTCCCGCCACGTCAAATGGTGTGGAGATCGTCGAAGAACAGGCGATTATCCGGCATAAGAATTGAATTAAATACCTGTTGAGAAACTACATAACAACATGATACGCTTAAAAGAATATTCGATCCCTTTCTTCTTTTTGTTGATGACCGCTCCCCTGCTTGGGCAAACCGTCGACTTCAACCGGGTGATCGTACCTCCGGAATACAAAGCCAAAACGTTTAAAGAATACCTGGTACAGCTCGCCTGGCAGAACAGTCCCGAAAACCGGGTGTTCAAATACGAAATCGACATCGCCAAAGAGGAAGAAAAGATACAACGCTGGGAATGGACCAAAGGGCTCTCCGCCCTGTTCAACTACAACGAAGCCCACTTTATCAACGACTTTTTTCCGCCACCCGTGGAAGAGGGAGAAGACCCGCTGGTGCAAAGCCTCGTTTTTCCCCGCTTCAACCTCAGCGCCCAGATAGACCTGGGCACCATCTTGAGCCACGACAACGAAAAGCAGATCAAAAAGCTCAAAACCAAGATCGCCGAATCCAACCTCAACCAGCAAAAGCTGATCATCCGCGCCAAAGTGCTCGAACAGTATGAAGTCTATCTACAGGCCGATGATGTGCTTCAACTCAGAGTACAAGCCGAAACCGACGCCAGCCAGGCCTATCAACTGGCCACCGCTCTGTTTAAAGCCGGCGAAGCCAAACTGGAGGATTTCACCAGCTCAGCCGTCAGTTTTTTTACCGCCAAGGAAGCCACCCTCGACGCCCGTACCGAAGTGGAGTTAGCCCGAATCAAATTGGAGGAGTTGATCGGTGTGTCGCTGGAAGAGGCCCGGAAGTTTGGGCCCAAGGAGGGGCAGAAAGAAGGGTGAGCATTTCGCACCTCTACCCCCTCCTCAAATTCAACTGCTCGTAAAAGCTATGTTGGGAAATTTCCCTCAGAACGCCTTTTGGCAAATCACCCAGTTGCAAATCTTCTACCGAAGTCCTGATCAGCCGCAGCACCGGAAACCCCACCGCAGCAAACATCCTGCGCACTTGTCTGTTTTTACCTTCCGTCAGGGTTATCTCCACCCAGGTATCTGGTATCGATTTTCGGAAGCGGATGGGAGGCTCCCGCTTCGGCACCTGGGGCGGTGGAAGGAGCATTGCAGCCTGACAGGGCAAGGTGGTATATTCCGCTTTTCTGACCTTAATAACAACACCATTACAAATATGCTGCATGGCTTCCGGAGTAGGCATGCCTTCTACCTGCGCCCAATAGGTACGCCGGTGCCCAAACGCAGGGTCGAGCAACCGATGGTTGACCCGCTTGTCGTTGGTAAGCAGGAGGAGTCCTTCACTGTCTTTGTCGAGCCGCCCTACCGGGAATACATCTTTTAGTATGCCCTGGCACAATTCCGCCAGCGTCTGTTGGCCTGGATGATCCGGGGTGAACTGGCTGAGATAGCCGTAGGGCTTGTGGAGAAGATAGTATCGGAATTGTTTTGATGGCATGGTTGAGAGGATTTAACAAAAGATGTTTCCCGATAAAAAACATGGGTTATTCCCTTTCCAAACGCCACTTTCCATTTTCAAAATATACGACCACTTCTCTTTTCCCCTTTCGGTAAACAACCCGCCGGTCTTCTACTACTTCTTCGGTACCCGGCATTGCCATTTGCGGAG
Source organism: Saprospiraceae bacterium (assembly GCA_965222105.1). Taxonomy (GTDB): domain Bacteria; phylum Bacteroidota; class Bacteroidia; order Chitinophagales; family Saprospiraceae; genus CALGLS01. Next base: position 5,950 of record CBDCTQ010000043.1, read on the forward strand.
CACGCACCTCCCTCAAAAAATGATGGGCCTCAACCGAAGACAGCCCCTTCAAATGGGTGCGAAAAATAGCGGTCTTATTCAGAGCGACCTTCAGCCATTTGCGCCGCATCCAGATCGCAGCCAAAAACCCGGAGTTGAGAAACCGACTGATGACGATTCCGTACCACACCCCGACATAGCCCATTTGCATGGGAATGGCCAGCCACCATCCCAACCCGATCTGAACGACGCCGCGGTTGAAAATAGTGCTGTACATGGCCGGCCGCGTATCGCCCGCCCCTCGCAAGGTGCCTGCCAACATAATGCCCACCGCCGCTACCGGCAAGGCCCACAGGGTGGTATAAAAAAACGACAATCCGCCTTCCAGTATTTTCGGATGACCCGAAGGATCGAACAACCGGATGACCTCCTCCGCAAAAAAATAAAAAGGCGCCACCAATAGTGCCATGGTTACCACTCCCATTGCTGTCATAACACTACCTTTACGAAAGGCGTCCCTGATCTGCCATTTGCCCACATCCTGCCCCACGAGGCTGGTAGCAGCCACATTGAGTCCCACGATGGGTTGGATCAGCAACTGCTCGATCTGGGTGCCAATGGTCAGCACAGCAGCCCCATAGGTACCCAGGCTGGTGGCCGTCACAATACCTATGACCATCAGGTTGGAAGCATGCCGGAATATGCCTTGTATGCCGGATGGAATGCCGATGTCGAAGATGTCGCGAAACAACTGACGATCGGGGTGCCAGCTCCCGGGAAGGATATGCACGACGTTTTTACCCGAACGAAACAACCAAAAAACAACGCAACAAATCAACCCCCTTGCGATCACCGTACCCAACGCAACTCCCGCTACTCCCATAGCCGGAATGGGCCCCCAACCAAATAACAGAATATAATTTAACAATACATTTACAAAGAGCATGACCGAAGTGAGGATCAGCGGTGTTAGGGTGTCGCCAGCGCCCTGCATCAGTCTGTCCATTACGATGTTGAGCACCAAAAAGGGCATTCCTGCAAACAAGACGTAGAGATAGGTCGTTCCCAGTTGTACCGCCTCTGCTTCGCCGCCCTGGTTCATAAGTGTCAGAAAAGGATGAGCGACGAGCAAGCCCACCAAGCCCAACAATACCGACAACAACAGCCCGGCTATGATGGACTGCCGCGCCACAAAGCTCATCTGGCGCTTGTCGCGGCTGCCTTTGGCCTGGGCTATCAGGCTGATGGCCCCCCCGGCTACCGACAACACGACGATGAGCATAAAAAACCGGATGGTATTGCCCATGCCCACGGCTGCAATGGGTATTGGCCCCAGCCGCCCGATCATAAGGGTATCGATAGCGGTCATTACCGTTTGCAGAAGGTTGGAAAGCATCACCGGCAGGGCCAGGGTGCTTATTTTTTTTAGCATCGACTTGTTGATCGCAGCAGGTGTCAAATGGTGGATTAAAACTTATTAGATATCACGATCGGATTTTCCGCAAGGATAGATAATGTGCATTAATTTTCAGGCCTCAATTCGACGGGTAGTAGTTATTTTCCGATCACTTTCGTCTGAAGTGGCGTACCAGCCGGGGCCCAAATATACTGACTTGTTACTGATTTAGGTTTGAATTGCAGGTGAAATAAAGGTAATCTTTTGGTTTTCAAAAAAATGATTTCAATTTTTATTTAATATATTTTTTCATTTATACATTTTTAATATAAATTTGCAGTTCAAAGTTGGAGAACCCATAACCCTCTAGTCTCCAACAATCCACCTGACACTTAACTTTTCCTTCCGGCAGATGCTGCATCATTAGTCTGTCTTTTCTACTAATTTACTACACACTCTTCCAAAACATAACTGGGTAATCTAACAAACCACCTGCAAGTACACATTATAATGGAAACCCGATTTTGTAATGGTACTAAATGGTACTAAACGATTCACCAATGAAAAAGATCATCTACTTGCTTTTTGCTATTTACCTACTTGTACCGGTCTATTCAACGGCACAAACCGTCATCAGAGGGCCTTACCTTCAATCTGCTTGCCAGGAATCCATTATTGTTCGGTGGCGCACCAACACAGCCACTTCCACCAAAGTATGGTATGGCCCAAGCCCTACAGACCTCAATGAGATTGTCGACAACAATAATCCCACAACCAAGCATGAAGTCACCCTCACCGGGCTGACTGCCAATACTGTTTACTACTATGCCATTGGCGATCTTAACGGCCAGTTGGCTGGCGGCACTGCCAACCATTTCTTTCGCACCAGCCCACCAAAAAACACATCCCACCCTGTCAACATCTGGGTACTGGGAGACGCCGGCAAAAGAGACGAAAACCAAAGGGCCGTCCGCGATGCCTACTATGCCTACAATGGCAACACCCCCATCGATCTCCTCCTCCTGTTGGGCGACAACGCTTATCCCGACGGTACCGACCAGGAATATCAAGAAGCCTTTTTTGAGAATATGTATGAAGACAAACTCATCAGTGCCCCCATGTACTCCTGTTATGGCAACCACGATGCCTACTCCGCCTCCAGCGCAACGGAAACAGGGCCTTACTTCGATATTTTTAACTTTCCCAAAAACGGAGAATGCGGAGGCGTACCTTCCGGATCAGAAAATTTCTTCTCCTTTGACTATGGAGATATTCACTTCATCTCCCTCAATACCCACGACATCAGCCGACAACCCGACGGCCCCATGATGCAATGGCTCCACCAGGACCTCGCCGCCCATGACCGCAACTGGCTGGTGGTCATTTATCACCATCCCAGCTACGACGGCCGCAATGACAATACCTCCGACACCAACACCAGAGAAAGGGAAATGCGCGAATATTTCAACCCCGTACTGGAAGAAGCGGGTGCCGACCTCGTCCTCATGGGACACTCCCACGCCTACCAGCGCACCTACCTTCTCGAAGGCCATTACGACGTTTCTTCCACCTTCGATCTCAGCACGATGGCATTGGACTCAGGCGATGGCAAGATCGACGGCGACGGCGCCTACCTCAAAGGCACCGACAACCGGGGCACCGTATACACCGTAACGGGGTCGGCAGGATCGCTGATAGGAGATCAGGTGTTGGCCTATCCGGCTATGTACTACAGCAGTATTACACTGGGCTCTGTTTCTGTAAAGGTGGATCACGATCAGATGGACGTCAGTTTCATTTCCGAAAGTAGCAGCATCGATGATTATTTTACCATCAAAAAAGAACTTCCCCCCATTGATAACATCGTTATTACAAATCCCCTCTCCGGGTTCGCTGCACCTCAGAATGTGATCATAACCACGGAGGTGGCCGCTATTACCGCCCCCATCAATGAAGTTCAGTTTCTGGTCAACAACAACCTCATTGGCACCGATGCTTCTTTTCCATACTCCATGTCCTGGACGATCCCCTCCGATGGCGAATACGAAATAAAAGCAGTTGCTGTCACCGATTCCACAACGTATACCGACGTCGTACATATCACGGTCGGGCCAAAATCGATATGCAGGGCCATCGGATTTGATGTGGACGATGCAGAGGAAAAAACCGATGGTTCGGTGAGCACTTCCAGCTCCGATCTGGAACTAGCCGTAGATGGCGTATCGCAAAAAGTGGGGCTCCGGTTTAAAAACCTGAACATTCCTCAAGGCTCCACCATCCATCAGGCTCATATACAGTTTTCTGTCGATGAAACCTCCCATATCGACCCCTGCAATTTGGTCCTATCCGGAGAAGATTCGGACAACGCCACTGCTTACACCACTACCCCATTCGACATTTCCAACCGGCAGAAAACAAACGCACAAGTGTCCTGGTCGCCCCCGCTTTGGTCGCCGGTAGGTGCGGCAGGCCCGGATCAAAAAAGCCCCAACCTAAGCAGCATCGTTCAGGAAATTGTCGACCGCGATGGCTATACGCCACATAGTTCCATTGCTTTCATCGTGGAAGGTACCGGAAAAAGGGTCGCTGTATCTTTCAAAGGAAACGTTGGAGATCCGCCTCTGTTGTGCGTTGACTATACTCCCAACTATCCGGCAGATACCGATGGCGATGGCACCCCCGATTCGGAAGATCAATGTGCGGGAAGTATCGAGCCGGGATCTCCCTGCGACGACGATAACACCACTACCTACAACGATGCGATCGACAATAACTGCATCTGCACCGGAACGCCTTACGATTGCCCCGACATCCAGGTCAATTTTGGCGATCCCTGCGACGACAACGACCCCGGCACCTTCAACGACGTCTACACTACCGACTGCCAATGCGCAGGCTCCGTAAATACCTTTGACTGCCCGGACCTACTGGCCAATATCGGCGACCCATGCGATGACGGTAATCCTGCTACTTTACTGGATCAGGTAACGCCCTCCTGCATCTGTGTTGGCGAATCGTTGGTCACGATAACCGATACCCTCACCTTGCAATTGAGTAGTGATGACGCAGAAGAAGGAGACGGCGGATCGGTGAGCACGACGAGCAGCGACCTGGAAATGATGCTGGATGGCCTGGAAGTGCAACAAGTCGGGTTGCGATTTGCCAATCCAGGCATCCCCCCTGGTGCAAATTTGTTGAGCGCCCACATACAGTTTACTGCCGACGAAAATACCAACATCACGCCCAACGTGATCCAGATATACGGAGAAGCTTCCGAGGATGCCCTCCCCTTTGAGAAAGAAGATTACAACATCAGCTTACGCCCCCGAACGAATGCCTCTGCTACCTGGCAGCCCACCGGTACCTGGATCAAAGACCAATCCCTGGGCCATCAGCGCACCAGCAACCTAAGTGCAGTAATTCAGGAGATCATCGACCAGCCGGGATATGAATTCAACAATGCACTTGCATTTTTGATGGAAGGCACGGGTGCCCGCGTTGCCGTGTCTTACGACAAAAGTCCGGAAGAGGCGGCACGGCTCATCATTAGCTATGCCTTTGAATGTATCGACGAAGACAGCGATGGCATTTGCGACAGTGTCGACCCCTGCCCTGGTAGTCCGGTTGTACCCGGTACCGCCTGCGACGACGGCGACCCGGCTACCATCAACGATGTGATTGACGGCAATTGCAATTGCTCCGGAATTGTACCTACGGGCAATAATTGCGCCCGGATAGCCAGCAGCCACGACGATGCCGAGGAGTTTGCCAATGGCCACGTCAAACTGACAAGCAGCGACCTGGAAATGGTCCACGATGTATCGGATCAAACCATCGGGTTGCGGTTTCGTCAATTACACATTCCGGCTGGTGCCGAAATCGTCGAAGCCCATATACAGTTTGCCGTCGATGAGGCAAAAAATTCCAACCCCTGTGTATTATCAATCTACGGTGAAGCACACAATGATCCACCCGCTTTTTCCAACAACAATTTCAACCTGAGCGACCGTACAAAAACCAATACTTACGTCGAATGGTCGCCTCCAACCTGGGGAGCGGTGGGTGCTGCAGGTCAGCCCCAACGCACCGTCAATATCGCTCCGGTTATTCAGGAAATAGTGGCACTGCCCGGTTATTCGATCAACAGCTCCATCGTGATCTTGATAGAAGGGGTGGGCACCCGGACAGCTGAATCTTTTGATGGCAGTTCGACTACTGCTCCTGAGTTGTGCGTCGAATATGAATTTGAAACACTGAATAACGCCAACAATCGAAATACCGACAGTGATAACAATGAAGTTACAAAACCTTCTCTATTGGAGTTTACCGTGGCTCCCAATCCGGTGGATCAGGAAGTGAGGGTCGGTTTGTCCGGCCTTGAGGCGGAGCAGAAGTATTTCGTTCAGGTGAAAAATGCTATTGGGCAGGTGGTGGCCGTTGCCAGCTACGACCCTTTGCAAGTACTCGTCATTACCACCGCTCATTTGCCGCCAGGCATTTACTTTTGCACTTTGATGGAAGGCCGCACTCCACTGAAAACGAAGAGGTTGGTGGTCCATCACTGATGTAGATAATGTTGTTGTGGCGGGCTGTATAACGGGGACGTCCCGCTAACAGCTAACAGGAACGCTCGAATAAACCGTGAAATTTTCCTTACAAAAGACTACCTTAGCCCCCACAAAATCAATTGTATGAATTTAGATCTAACCGGCAAAAACGCCCTGGTTTGTGGTGCCTCCAGAGGGTTGGGCAGGATTAGTGCCGTTGAATTGGCCTTGCTGGGTGCCAACATCACCCTCCTGGCCCGCAATGAGGAACGCCTTCGGTCTGTTGCCTCGTCCTTGGATGTCTCCAAAAATCAGACACATAGCGTCCTTACCGCCGATTTGTCGAAAGACATCTCTATCCTTAAAGAAAAAATCGATGATCTGCTTTCGCAAAAAAATATCCATCTCCTCATCAACAATACCGGAGGGCCGTCAGGTGGTAATCTCGAAGAAGCCCGCTTTTCGGATTTTCAACACGCCTTCCACAACCACTTGCTGGTGAGCCATGCCCTGGTTCGTTGGCTAAAGCCGGGCATGCTGGCCGACAACTATGGCCGGATCATCAACATTGTGTCCACGTCGGTGCGGCAACCCATCAGGGGGTTGGCCGTTTCCAATGTAACGAGGGGGGCCATGGCCAGTTGGGCAAAGACCTTGTCGATAGAATTGGCACCTACCGGCATAACCGTCAACAATATATTGCCGGGTAGCACCCAAACGGAAAGATTGACAGAATTGCTGGAATCCCGGCAACAACTTTTCGGCATGACCAAAGAAGAGTCCGAGCAAAGCCTCTACGACGAGATTCCCTTTGGTCGTTTTGCCACTCCAGAGGAGATCGGCGCCGTGGTAGCTTTTGTGGCCAGCCCGGCTGCCTCCTACATCACTGGAGCGAGTATTCCAGTGGACGGTGGGAAGATCAAGAGTATTTGAACGTCACAAGTCCAACACCTTCCCCCGGTTGAGGATTTCTTTGGGATCAAGGGTTTTCTTAAGGGTTTTCATCAGGTCGATTTCTGCAGTTGTTCTGCAATAGGAAAGGTATTGCTTTTTGTCGATACCGATGCCGTGTTCGGCCGATACCGATCCTCCGAGGACCTTTAAGGGTCTGTACACGATTTCATTGATCTGATGTACAAGGGTGGCGCTGTTGTTTTCTTTACCAACGACAAAATGGACATTCCCATCGGCTACATGGCCAAAAGCGAAGGCCCTTTCCACTTCAGGCAATTGGTTGAGTTTTTCCAACACGGTATTTACATAATCGCCGATTTTCGGTACCGGCAGACTTACGTCAAAATGTTGGTCGTGGTTGCAGATCGACGACAACACCCGCACATCTTCCCGGATGGTCCAAAACCAGCGAAGATCCGATTCGTTTTTTGCGACAGCAGCATCCAGGATCAGCTTTTTTTCAAAGGCATTTTCCAACAATGTCTGCACGAAGTTGGCATCTTTTTCCGGGTCGCTGCCCAAACTTTCCAAGAGTACGTAGTAACGATGGTTTGGAGGTAGGGGTGGTTTTTCGGAAGCAGGGGGTTGGGTCATCGCCTGATAGGTTTTCTGCCAAAGGAGTTCGTAGCCGCTGAGGGTGCCTGCCAGTCCTGCATCCATGTATTTGAGAAAGGCAACAACCTTATCATAATTGTCGAAGCCGACGAAGGCACTGGTTCTGCTTTTGGGCGCTTCGGTTAGTTTTAGCACGGCTCTTGTTATCACCCCCAGCGTTCCCTCCGAACCGATAAACAGTTGCTTGAGATCGTAGCCCGAATTGTCTTTGATGATTTTTTTCATGGAGGAAATGACGGTTCCATTGGCCAATACCGCTTCCAGGCCCAGTACGAGTTGGCGGGTCATCCCGTAGCGGAATACCCGCAGGCCACCTGCGTTGGTACTGATGATGCCACCGATTTGAGCCGACCCCTTGGCTCCGAAGTTGAGGGAAAATAACAATCCGCACCCGGCAGCAGCCTGCTGTATATGTTCGAGGATGGTGCCAGCCTGCACGGTCATGGTACGGCTTTGCTCGTCGATTTCTTCTATGGCATTCATTTTCTCCAGGGAGATAACGACTTCGTCGGGTGACACCTTTGTGGCCCCTACGAGATTGGTCAATCCTCCGTGAATCACAACGGGCTGGCCATTTGCATAACAATGTTTTAACGCAATGGCCACCTCCTCCGTAGATCGGGGCAGCACAACGGCTTTTGCCTGTAAAGGCAGATGCATCCGCCAGATGTGGTCGTATCTTTCGTCAAGCAATTGCCCTGTGAGTACCGTTCCGGCAGGGAGTTGAGCGACAAGCTGATCGACAAATCCGGTGCTCATGGGTATTGGTGTTTGCCGCGAGTCCAGCCGTATTGGCCGAGGTATTTATCACCATCGTCGGCAGCGGGGTTTTCGAGTTGAGTGCCCATGCTGTCGTTCCAACGATTGAGGTACCCAAAGAGGGCTACGACGCCGAGAATCTCCACGATCTCTCCATCGTCCCAATGCTGACGAAGGTTGTTGGCGATATCGTCAGTTACTGCATTGGGAATGGAGGAAGCAGCGATGGCAAAATCGAATACGGCTCGTTCTGCTTCGGTGAAGGCGGGATAGGTTTTATAGTCCCAGATATGGTAGAGCTTATCCTGTTCGGAGCCATAGCGTTCGGCGGCACGAATGGCGTGGGCTTCGCAATAACGACATCCGGCGGTACGGCTGGCAAGGTAGGCCAACAAGCGTTTGAGGGCGCTGGTCACACGGCCCTTATTTTCCATCACGGCCTGATTCATTTCCAGAAAAGCGTTGGCGATGCGGGGCCGGTGCATCATTGTAAACAGGCTGTTGGGTGTAAAGCCGAGGGTTTCTTCATAGAAAGCGGCCATCTCAGCGGCTTCTTTGGTGGCATTGCGGTCCAGGGGAGAAACGAGTGGTTTTTTCATATTTTAGGAATGAGCGTTTATTATTTTTGTAGGGCCGCAAGTTATAAAAATCTTAATTCTTCAAAGAATCCACCGCATATGCCACTTACGCCTCAATCGATCATCGACTTATTGCAATTGGAGCCCCTCCCAATTGAAGGAGGGTACTTCTGCCGCACCTATGTTTCGGGCGACGAATTGGCGCAAGCTCATTTGCCACCTCGGTATGTCGGCCAGGAGGCAAAACCCGTCTGTTCGGCGATCTATTACCTGCTTACCCCCGATACTTATTCCAAGATTCACCGGTTGCGTACTGATGAGATCTTTCATTTTTATCTGGGTGATCCGGTTGAAATGTTGTTATTGTACCAAAATGGAGCAGGAGAAATTCGCAAGATAGGCAATGATCTTGTCCGTGGATTTCGTCCGCAGGTGGTGGTACCCAAATACACCTGGCAGGGTTGTCGACTAATAGCCGGAGGGCGGTTTGCGCTGATGGGTACTACGATGGCACCAGCCTTTGAGGAGGGAGACTTTGAATTGCCGGAAGATATTCAAACGTTGGTGGAGCGATATCCGGCGCGATTTCAGGATTGGGTGCAGGATCTTTTTTAGATCGTTTTTTACCATTGAGGTGAAGGGTGGACATAATTTAAGTTTCTGGCAATCCCTGCCTTAATATCGCTACCTACTCTGTGGTACTTAATGTGCCCACCCACCAATTAATAGATTAGACACCGAATTGTTGCAGATGGTGGTCGAGGTGTTTGTAGAAGAGGTTGTTCCATTGGGAGCTTGTCAGGGGGCCGAAGGAGTGGGAGTCTTTGTTGTGGAAATGGTTTGTACCGAGTTGTTGGGTTTTGGTGAGGTAATCGATCAATCGTTTTTTTTCTTTTTCAAAATCTTTGGCATCGGTGATCCGAAAATGGGGGGCGGTCTGTCCGTTTTTGGGGTAGGGTTTTTCGTTGACCACGCCGTTTTTGACCAGCAATTTGAGAATCCATTTTTTGAAGGGGCCCGGTTTTGGGTGAAGGTCGGTGTAGACGGTTTCGTAGGTTACGTTGCAGTGAGCCAGCATTTGCCCGACCGACATTTTGCCCCAGAGGGCCTGCGTTTCGGGGGTGAGTTGGTTGATGCGCTCAATAAGGAGGTTGGTTTCTTTTTGGTCGAAGATGTTCTTCACGTTTTGAACTTTTGATTGTAATTAGTTGGTAACGTTCCAAACACTGGACTTTAACCCAAAATGAGGCCCAGAGTGCTTGCCCCACGAATAGCGGGGGCCAACATATAGGTAAAAAATAGCGACAACTCATGCCAAATATAGGGCCAGAGGCCCGGCATCTGGTTTGTTGAAAGCTGTTCGGTGTCAGCAAGTCCATACTTTGGAATGTTATCAATTAGTTTATAAAAAAGCCCTGCAAATCAAACACTTGCAGAGCTTCCCAGCGGTGAGAGGGGGATTCGAACCCCCGGTACCCCTTTCGGGGTACGCCGGTTTAGCAAACCGGTGGTTTCAGCCACTCACCCACCTCACCTTACTAAATTGATTTGCCCTATTTCCTGCCGGGCGCGGCAAAGATAATTCCTATTTTACCAAAAATCAAATGAGTGCGTGACAAATCTACCTGGCGGTAGACAGGCCTGTCTGGCCGCCAGGCGAGAATCGCTGCGGGTTATTACCACAAAGGCACGGAGGCACAAAGATTCAACCTGCCTGTCGGCAGGCAGGGAGAAAATCTTTGTGTGGCTCTGTGTCCCTGACTGCTCCCAATATGAATCGGGAGAAGTCAGGCAGTTTGAAGCCTTTCTCAGAGCAAGTCCGGGACAAGTTGTGGTGAGAGGCTCCGCTAACCCGCCTGCCAACCGGTAGGAATGTCATGTACTCAAATTTTATTTAAAAAACACCCAATCTGCACACTAATCCGGGAAGGATAATCCGTTTAATACCATACGATCTACTCTACCTGTTTTACATCATCACTGCTTTTATTGGAAGAAAAGGGCGAGAAGCCCATTGGTCAGCCAGTTTGCAGAACGGCTTTCGCCAAAAAAAAGTTCCCGCTCGGTATGGGGGTAAGGGCCCGAAAATTGGTCTATCATACGAAACGCGCCGCGAACTGCCTGAAAGAAAGAATTCGGGGCCAAACCCAACGCTGAATACAATTGTCCCGTTTCATCAAATATCAGACAGGTTAAATTTTTTCAGCCACTACCGTAACGTTTTTCCGTGTCAGGGTATCTATAATTAAAAAGCGGTTCGTTAAAGTTTAACAAAACTGTGACTTCGAGTTAAACCAACCGTTATAAAGAATATCTACCTTTGTGGCGAAACATTACTTAAAACAAAACAATAATTCTTCACCTTTTAAAAACAGCTATATCGAACCACATTCCTTTACACGATTAAACCTATTTCAAAACAAAAAAACCATTACCCATGAAGAACTTAAAAGCAATTTTAATCGCAACACTCGGAATGTTCCTGTTCGCCTCCTGCTCCAACCAGTATGGCTGTCCTTACAACACCTTAAACGAAACGGAGATCGACAACATCGTTCCCACTGAAAAAACGATACCTGCCCAACGGAATACAGCCGTAGGGACTACCGTTGCCGTTGCTCGTTAATTTCGTAGTTTTTTAGTGTAAACTTATTATTATCAGCTTATTGCACATTGATGTAGTAATGATACAGCAATTCTCAATTTAGATTTAAGTAATTTGCTGATTTGCTAATTATTGATGTGCTGATGCCCCTCTACCGCGAAGTTCCCTGTGTAGAACGTAAATATTGATTTTCAAATTGAGAACCGCTGGTAATGATACCACTACGCCTTTGTGTCTGAGCAAGCCGTCTGATACCGGCTGGCTTGCCTAACTCCTTTTGCCTATTAACTAACCTATTTTAAAATTACAAAAATGAAGAACATAACTTTTGCCCTCACTCTTATCTGTGCCCTCTTTGCGGCCCAAACCGCTACCGCCCAGGTGAGCGTAGATGAAGTAGAATTCAAGAAAGGCGACATCGAACTAGGCCTGGGAATCGGCATCATTCCCACCTTTACTTCCCGCAATGCCAAGACGGTGATCCCTCCTGTAAGTTTTATGTTGGGATACCGCATCAAACAATTCGTCAGCGTAGGAGCCTATGCCGCTTTCTCATCTACCGATGGCTATGACGTAGAGAGCATTCACGACCAGATCCCCAACGGAGAGCCTGTACTCAAAAACGATTTTTACCTCTTCGGCGCCCGACTGGAAGGACACTTCAACAAAGAACGGATCGACTTTTATGGCGGTGCTATGGTCAGCTATAATTTTTCAGACATCACCACCCTGCTTGAACCCGGTGACAAGATGCCCGAAAACATCGAGATCGAAGAAGACAACGGCGGCTTTAAATACTCCGGCTATGTGGGCCTGAAATACATGTTTACCAAACACTTTGGCGCTTTTGGCGAGATCGGCTACGGTGCCTCCGTCATCAACCTTGGAATTACAGCAAAGCTATAACCCTGACAACCTGTTACCCCCTCCTAATCAACTATTTTTTTCCCAATATATATTCGAAAACCCCGGCCAGCTTTGGTCGGGGTTTTTTTGTTCTGTCGAATGCCATAAATTGGGGTACCAGCTTGATTGAATGCAGCCCCACACAAATCATTCCTATTCATCTATTCCATATTCGTCAATAACTTTAAGCCTAATACTTTCATCGCAATTTGGAACATTTACTTGACTTCCAAATATTTGACATTTGTCTTTTATCGAATAAATTCTATCCAGCAGCATTTTCAATGGTCTGTTACTACTTAGTTCGTTGTCTTGACAGGCTTTCTGGATAATTGCTAGATACTTCTCCATCATTTCTATATTGGAATGCTGGACAACTCGCCACATAGCTATTTCGTAACGGCTACCTACTAAGCTTATTCCTAAGTAGGTTTTATATTCACTATAGAGAGAATCAATAATTTTTTGATTTCTCAAATCAAGTGGTGTTTGCTTTTTCCAGTTTACTTTCCCTCCTTCAACTCTGTATTTTTCATCATTTTGCGAAACTTCATGGATCAATTTTACAAGCTCTTCATCCAGGTCATTTTTTAGGACATAAGCATTTATGTCAAAATCTGACTGTTGGTTTACTGAGTTTAAGCATTCAGGATAAAATCTAGATATAAAATCTGGTAACAGGGCCTTCAAGTTGTCATAGGTTTCTTTTGATGTTTTTGCCATATAATCCAAATAATCACAAGTCCCCTCCCTATTTAACTCTACAGCCGACTTAAAAGCAGCTTCTGTTTTTTCCACATCTTTTAAACTAGAAAAAGCGATTGCTAAATTCCAATAGTCCAAATACATAAGCTTCTCATTAGAATTGATAATATTATTCACTTCATTAAGAATGAAAATGCCCTTAGCGTATTCAGCTTCGGAAACATTCGCTCTCTTTGTAGGAGCGTAACCAACAATGTCTTCCAAACTCAAGACGTTTGCATCAGGTTTTTTCGCAATAGTTGGACTAGTTGTATTCTGGGAATTGCAACCCAAAATATTAATTAACATAAATATTGCGATCAACTTCTTTAAATTCATTTTCTCTTTTTTATCTATTTTCGTGAAAAACATTGCGGATATTCAACTCTCAATTTCTACAATACGCCCTTTCGATTCCTCCATTTTTTCGCGCAGCAATACACATCAAAGCATCAATTTCAGGTACTTTGTCAATGTTCTGCTAGTACAGTTAGCGTTCGGTCATCGATAAATTTACTTTTGCGCATTACTTACAATCTACTAGCTGTAAAGGTAGTAATTTTTTTCTGCAGGATGATCGCTCCAACGGGAAAGCTCACAGCCTAACCTCCAATTGTGTTTTTATTTCTTATGCCTGATCTCCGCAGACAGGTATCGCTTGAATTGCATACATTTGTATAAAGATGCCTTAGCCTTTAAATATTCCATATGGCCATCAAACTCATTCTCCTCCTACTCTACTTCGCTGTTCTATTCCTGATCGGCTACTGGACTTCTGCCAAAGTCAAGGACATCAAAGACTACTATGTCGGTGGCAAGAGGTTGGGCTATTGGGTGGCAGCGTTTTCCACCCGTGCCACTGGCGAGTCGGCCTGGCTGCTGCTTGGGCTGACCGGCCTGGGTGCCCTGGTGGGGGTCAGTGCCTTTTGGGTGGTGCTGGGGGAAGTACTGGGCGTGGCGGTGGCCTGGTTTGCGATGGCGGAGCGGTTCAAACGGCTTACCGACCGCTTCGACTCGATCACCATACCCGACTATCTGGCCAGCCGTTTTCAAACACAGACCCATACACTCCGCTGGGTGGCCGCCATTATTTTGTCTGTGTTTGTGGTCATTTACGTAAGTGCCCAGATCGACGCCACTGGTTCGGCGTTTGAGGCTTTTATGGGCTGGAATTATTATACGGGGGCCTTGACCGGGTTCGGAATCGTAGTTGTGTACATATTGTTTGGGGGCTTTTTGGCGGTGGCCTGGTCCGATCTCTTTCAGGGTTTGTTGATGTTGATGGGGTTGGTGCTGTTGCCGGTTGCGGCACTGTTCTTTTTGCAGGAGCCCTTGTGGGAAAAACTGGGTACGATGGAAAACGGCGACCTGCTCAACATCTGGGGGCCTGGAGGGTTCAACGCAATCAATCTGGCCACTATACTGGGTTATAGACTGATCGGGTTGGGATTTATGGGTTCGCCCCAGCTATTTGTCCGTTTCATTTCCATAAAAGACGAATCGGAAATCCGCAAAGGCAAGTGGGTGGCGTTGTTGTTTACCATCATCACCGATTCGGCGGCGGTGTTTATTGGCATTTTAGCCCGGTATTTTTTCACGGAAGTGGGAACGGATGTAGAAGTCGTGTTGGGCAACAATGCACAAAATTCGTTGATCTTGCTGGTCGAGCATGTATTTCCATTGTTATTTACGGGAGTTTATATTGCGGTGGTGTTGGCTGCTATTATGTCGACGATCGATTCGTTGCTGGTGGTGGCTTCCAGTGCCATTGTTCGGGATATTTATCAGCAGATCTACCATCCTAAGAAACGCATCATTGAGTTGACGGCGCTTTCGCGGAAAGTAACTTTTTTGATGGCCATATTTGCATTGGCACTGGCATTGGCGGTGGCCTTTACGACGCCGGAGCGAACCATCTTCTGGTTTGTCATTTTTGGGTGGTCGGGCATCGCAGCCAGTTTTTGTCCGGCCATTATATTGTCCCTATTCTGGAAAGGGCTTACCGAAAAAGGGGCCCTGGCGGCTATGATCGCCGGATTTTTGTCGGTTCCCTTCTTCAAATTCGTGGCGCCTACCCTGCCTTCGGTGGGTATCTACTTCGATAAGGTGGCAGAATTGGGACCCTCATTTGCGGTGGGATTGCTGGTCGGGTATGGCGTGTCCCGTCTATTTCCCGACAGGGCGCTGGAACAACGGGTGGGGAAAAGCTGGTTTGATAAATGACCGGCTCGCTTTGCTGTTTGCAAGACAAAGTATGGAAAAATGACGGAGTTACAGCCATTGAAGTTTAAAAACGGTCAAACGGGATGAAGAAAAATGGTATCTTAGTAAAGCTCAAAATCTATTTTTCAATAAATACAGCATGAAATCTTTTGCAACCCTTTTGCTATCAATAGGTATCCTTTTTGCCGCTAAGGCTCAGCTCAACACCACGCTGATCGGACATCTTGACCACAATCAAGGTGTCAATGACATATGGGGATATGCGGCTCCCGATGGCACCGAATACGCTCTGGTGGGCACCCAAAACGGGCTGTCGGTTGTAAGTCTGGAAGACCCCTCCGATCCGCGGGAACTCTTCTTCTTCCAAGGGCAGGAAACGACCTGGCGCGACATCAAAACCTGGGGCCACACCGCCTATTCCGTCTGCGACAATTGTGAAGATGGTTTATTGGTGGTAGATCTATCCAATTTGCCCGACGAGGCGCCTCATTACTACTGGTCAGCGGTGCCCGATTCGGCATTCTTATCGGCCCACAATATATTCATCGACGAGTTTGGATACGGTTATCTGGCGGGTACCAACTATGCCGAAGGACATACTTTGTTTCTCGACTTTTTCAGCACGCCCGGCACGCCCCAATTCATCGGGTTTGGCCCGCAGATTTACGCCCATGATATCTACGCAAGAGATCAGCTTATGTACGCTTCTGAAATATACGAAGGCCGTTTTGCCATTTACGATGTTTCCGACAAAGCTAATTCCTTTTTGCTGGGCACAGCAGAAACGCCCTCTACCTTTACGCACAACACCTGGCTATCGGATGATGGCAACTTTCTCTACACAACCGACGAACGGCCCTCGGCGTCTACCACCTCCTATGACATCTCTGATCTGGACAACATCCAATTGCTCGACCGCTTTTTCTCGGAAGCCTCGTTGGGCGAAACCACCATTCCACATAATGTACACGTACTCCATGACTACCTCGTGATCAGCCATTATACCGATGGCTGTGTGATCGTGGATGCCCAACATCCCGACAATCTGGTAGAGGTGGGCAATTACGACACCTATCAGCCTCCGCGCACTGGATTCAGAGGGGCCTGGGGGGCCTATCCCTATTTGCCTTCCGGCTATATATTGATCTCTGACCGGCAGTCGGGCCTCTACGTTATCGAACCGAATTACGTAAGAGCCTCCTACCTGAAAGGAACCGTGCGTGATGCATCGACCGCGCTTGGTATCATCGATGCCAACATTAGTATTACAGAAGCGGGCAGAAGTACAGAGTCGGGCATCCTGGGCATTTACAAAACGGGGATACCGCAGTCTGGCACCTTTGATGTGGTGGCCCGAAAGATCTATTATAAAGACCAAACTCTTTCTGGTAGTTTTGAAAACGGATCGACCACTGTCCTTGATTTTGAGTTGGAGTCCCTCACTCCTTTTACACTAAACGGCTCCATCATAAGCGCATTTGATGGCACGGGAGTCGGCTCAGCCACTGTCCGCTTCCAAAGCAGATTTTACGAATACGAAGCCACCACCCAACCCGATGGCAGCTTTTCCATCGATGATTTTTACCCTTACCATTATGATGTATCTTTTGGAAAATGGGGTTTTAAATCCGAACTACAATCTTTGGACATCGACCAGAATACTGGTACGCTGGAACTGGTGCTCTCTCCTGTTTATGAAGACAATTTTTTGATTGACCTGGGATGGTTGGTCGATTCCGATACCGTCATGGGAGCCTGGGTGCGGGCGGTGCCCGAAATGCTCTGGTTTGGGACCGATCAGATACCCAATACCTATCTGTCGCCCAAAGAAGATGCGGCAGAAGACCCTGGCAACTACGCCATGGTGACCGGCAATAGCGAACACAAAGAGGATGCCTTCCTACTGGGATTTACCAGGCTGGTATCGCCCGTGATCGACATGATGGAATGGTACGACCCCCGGGTATCGTTCTACCAATGGCTTTCCAGCCTGCGCGGCGGATGGATCAACAACCCGGAAGCGGGATGGGGCAGCCTGTCTTTCAAAATTTTTAACGGACAGGACACTGTGCTGATCGACCGCTGGGAGGCCGATACCAATGTTTTTCCGGAATGGGAACTACGGGAATACAAGATACTGGACTTCCTGCCCAAGACCGACCGGATGCAATTTGTTTTTGAAGCCCGGGGGCCCCGCGAAGAGGATTTCAACGAAGCCGGCATCGACTTTTTCCGGGCATGGGACGATAACCCAGACGGCACCGACAACCGGCATCGCTTTGATGTTTCTATTTTCCCCAATCCATTTGTGGAGACGGTTATGGTCGAGTACGACATTGGGGCGGTGGCCGAGGCGGAGGCAGTAGTTTATGATGTGTTGGGGCGGGTTATTGTTGAAGAACCGCTGTTGACCACAAAAGGGACATTGACATTTGGAGTGGGGCTGCCACCCGGAGTGTATTTTTTGGAGTTCCGGTGTGGGGAGGAGACGGAGAGTTTCAGGCTGTTGAAGAAGTAGGTTGGGGGGTGGCCAATAAACCTGCCGACCGGCAGGCGGGATTGGTCGGCAACTTAGATTTTTTTTTCTTATTTATTCGAGGAATTCGTTATAGATAGGATCTTTCCAGTTTTCAATTTTTATTCCTTCTATTCTTCCTAAATGATTGACATTATTTGTTACCATTTTAAGATCATTTGTCAGTGAAGTAACACCAATTAATAGATCAAAATCTGGAATTAGCTTTCCTGTTTTTTGAAGTCTTACTTTTTCTTGAGCAAATTTATCTAAAGAATTGTAGATTGGAATAACGGTAAACAAATCCTCCATTTTATCCACTTCTCCTGAATGCTTTTCGTAATCAGAACTTTTCTCAGCACCATATTTCAATTCAGCTATTGTGATTTCTGATATGCAACAATTATTAATTCCTACACTCTTGATTTTGTCTTTTATTTTAAATTTTCCTTTCAAAAAGAAAATGCAAATATCGGTATCTAATAAATAGTCCATTCTAATCGAAGCTTATATCTTTATCTGACTTAGATCTATTTTTAAATATATCTTTTATCAAATCATCATCTATGTCTTTCCATGCACCGTATAATTCATCAAGCAACCTATCCTTTGAACTATTTTTAGGATTAATACTGATTTTCAGGCTTTCTGATAGTTTTGATAAAACCTCTAATTTAGACTCTATACTTAAGCTATTTATTAGTCTCATCAATCTATTTATCGCAATATTTTCCATCATATTTAAATTTTCTCCACAATGTCTAACAAATATAAAGATTTTTAGGTTCAAATACCTTACACATACAAGGGGTTTCAAAAATAAGTCCAACCAAATAGCCCTTTTTCAGCCACTTAAATGACATCCGGTATAAACCATACATCCTGGCTTTAACAGAGTGCGTAACATTCCTGCTGACCAGCCAGGTGGATTAGCGGAGTCTCTCGCCACAACTTGGCCGATCCAGATTGCAATAGGGAGCAGTCAGGGAAATCCGACAGGCGGGTTGGCCGACTACTTTGCATGATCCAACACTAATTCTACAGTATCTATACGGTCATTTCGATTTACTTTGACCTGTATCTTATCACCTGGTTTGTATTTTTCCAATACCAGTAGCAGGTCATTGCTGGAGCTGATCTTTTCATTGTCGATGCCGGTGATGATGTCGCCTAATTCAATATTACCACGTCGGTCGCGGGTGGTGGGGCGGATACCGGCTCGCTGGGCTGCGCTTCCCTCTACCACGTTGATGACCAGTACCCCTTCCACTCCCAGGCGGTTGGATATCTGCGCGTTGGCCAATTCAACGCCGAGGGTGGGTCGCATCAACCGGCCATGTTCGATCAGGTCGGGTACGACCCATTTGAGGACATCTACCGGTATGGAAAAGCCGATGCCGGCGTAGGCTCCTGAGGGGGAGTAGATGGCGGTGTTGACCCCTATGAGTTGTCCGCTGGAGTTGAGAAGGGGGCCTCCCGAATTGCCGGGGTTGATGGCTGCATCGGTTTGGATGACATCTTTGATCGGCAGTCCCGAAACGGATTCTATTTCGCGCCCCAGCGCGCTGATGATTCCGGTAGTCAGCGTTTGGTCGAGGCCAAAGGGGTTGCCGATGGCGTATACGGATTGCCCCACCAACAGGTTGTGCGAATGACCAACGGGTATGGGGATCAACTGAGGGGCCGGCGCGTCAATTTTCAAAATGGCCAGGTCTTTATCAGGGGCGTAGCCCACCAGGCTGGCCTGCCAACTGCTTTGGTCGGCCAGGGTGACCTGTGCCCGGTCGGCCCCTTTGATGACGTGGAAATTGGTTACGATGTGGCCCTTTTTATCCCATACAAAACCGGAACCACTACCGCGGGGGATTTCAGTAACGTCGCGGCTCCAATAGCTGCGGCTCAGCTTGGAAGTAGTGATAAAAGCAACGGAAGGTGCGGCTGCCTCAAATAGGGCAATGGTGGCTTTTTCCTGATTATTTAACTCCGATCGTAAATTCTGCGTTACCAAACCGGAATTTTTCGTCTTATCATTGGTCTGCGTTGAAACGGCTGGTTCAGGTGGCTGCTGCTGTTCGGAATTGCTCCAGGATGTACCCGCCAGAAAGGCCAAAACAAGTAATACGGGCCAGATGAGGAAGCGCAGTATTCGGTTCATATCGACTTTTTTTGATTTAAATTGAGTGCGTGACAAAATCGCTGCGGCCTTTACCACAAAGACACAAAGATTCACAGAGAAAATCTTTGTGTGGCTCTGTGTCTTGGAGCCTTTGTGGTGAGAGGCTCCGCTAATACGTCACACACTCATTTAAATTGAATACAAAATCGGGTGCTGATAGCCAATATTCCTGTCTAGCTGGCGCTAAGCCAGATAGAGATATTCCCTCCTAAACACAAAATCCAAAAGACAATAGTTGTAGCAGGTTGACCTGCCGGGCCTACCAAGCAGTTGGTTTTACCCGGAAGGAGGAATACCTTTTTTATTTAAGGCTCGCTCGAAAAATAATTGTCGTTGTCTTTGATAAAAATTACAAATAAGCGACCCCGATAGCTATCGGGGTGAGCGCCTGCCTGTCGGCAGACAGGGTTTGTGATTTTTTCAAAGACACCAAAAAGACAATTTATTTTTTGAGCTTTACTAACAATAATGCGAATTTAAGAAAAATCAAATTTTACCAAAATGGAAAGCAATATGAAAGAAGAGCATTTACTTTATTTAAAACTTAAACTGGAACACAAGGAAGATTTTCTCGATCTGCAACTGCAGAAAAGAGGATTTCAACTACTCAATAAAACAGGTACCGGACTGGAACAATTCAGAAATTATTACTATTCCCTACCCGATGCGCCCGAAGCCTGCGAAGTCCATTTCAAACTGGTACCCGGAAAAAATACCACAAATACCATCACCATTTCCCTGATGCCGGCAATTACCAACGATCAGGTGACAGCGGTATTTGAAAGGATGAAGGCTTTCGCCAAAAGCATCCCACTCGATTTGCTCGACCTCAAACTGCGCAACCGGTTCTATCAACAATTGTTTGAACAAGGAGTGGTAAACGCCTATTACGTCGGCCTCAATGAAGAAGAACAATTGGAAGTCGAGAAAAAGGCCTATATCCCGATTGATGCCATTCTGTTTTTACAACGAGTACGTACACCCGAATTGGTCGCAGAAGATGGGCAGCGGGCTCCTGATCTGGATAAGCGCTAACAATCCCGCTACAACTGGCTAAAATGCACAATTTTGCCATTATAGCGGAACTTGCATTCCTTCTCTCTTTTTTCTGATAACGTATTTTCATAATTGACCAACAGTACCTGGGCATATTTGTCAATTGCTTTCTGATCAATTTCCACTTTTTTTCCTTTTGTGATCGCATCTGTCACATAGGCATGCAACAAGACGGGTAACTGCTTTTCGAAGAGCGTGGGGTGGTTGAAAATATCCGCTCCCAGCACCTTATCTCCACTCACGGCGATCAATCCAACGGTATTGTTGGAAAGGGCGTTCATCTGTTTTATAAAAAATTCGATGTACTGGTCCCGTTTGGTGGTAAACTCCTCCGATTTTTCGAGGGCGGTGTAGGACTCAGTTCTGGATTGAGCGTTGTTGAGGGCGGTCCACTCCCCTACTTTATCCCAGACGGCTTTTTGGTTGCGGGTTTGTTTGGCTGCTTTGCGAACTTCATTGGAGGCGCAATTGTAGTAGTTGGTAAATGCATACTGCCGTTTTTTGTCGGATGCGGTCGTGGTTTCTCCATTTTCCGGAAGGACTTCCCAGCGGTTGCGCTCGACGCAAAACACGGAAATATCGGTAATGGTGCGGGGGGGCACGATCATATCTTCGGCGATCAGGCGGTCTTGCTTTCCGCCTTTGAGCACATCGCCGGCCATCAGATAAACGGTGTCCTGCGATTTGTTTTGAATCGTGAGGGTATTGACGGTTCCACGATCGGTAGAACGGCCAAAGGCTTTCTTTTCAGTAATGTGGAATCCGGGCAGATCGATGGCTTCTTTCAGGTTTTTGAACCGGGCCAATTCGGCATGTGCTTCAATGTGGTCAGCCGTAGCTTCGATCGGATACAGCCGCAGGTTGTCGAAGGTCAGCGCCTCTGTCATATCTTGTTGGACGGTAAAGGCGGCTTCCACTTGCGCGGTTGAATTGACGGCAGGCTGTTCGGAACTCTGGACTGCCTTTTCCAGATTGCAGGCCACCATTGTCAGCAGGAGGAGTAGAAAGGGTAATTTTTTCATTATGAATTTGATTTTTTTTGAGAATCGAATGGTTCAAAATTACTGACCGCATAGTCTAGTAATAGGTAGACAACGATCTCTGTATAATTGTTCCAATTCGGCCACATTTTCGTGGCGAATCATTACATTTGTAGGAAAAGAAGGATCAAACTACATGCCTTTACCATGAATACTAACGCCCTATCTTCCTTTTTTAGTCTAGCCCTTCTCCTGCCCTATTTAGCTATAGCTCAACCATGCGGCACCGACGAAGTCACCGCGGTAGTGGACATTCAAACCGATAATTGGGGGTTTGAAACTGCCTGGCTGTTGCAAAATGCCGTTTCCGGCGAAATATATGCCCAGGTCGATTTTGGCGACTACGACAACAACAGCTTTTATTCCACCCAGGTCTGCATTCCGGAATCGGCCTGTGTGGAGTTTTTGATCTACGATGAATTCGGCGATGGCATTCCCGGCACTGAGGGCTATACCTTGTCGGTAAATGGCGATACCGTCAGTAGTGGCAACAGCTTTGGCTATTCCGAGTACCTAAACTTCAATTGCGATCAAGGCAATGTTTGTTCTACAGCTTTGCCGGTTTCGGAGGGCGCATACCAGAGTTCGGAAGGCGAATCTTGGTACTTCTTTACAGCTAATGCAACCGGCTCCTATCTGCTCTCTACCTGCTTCAATGAAAACAATTGCAATACCAAAATATGGGTGTATGGTAATTGCGATTACCAGCAAATTGCCGAAGACAATACCGGAACCATTTTCTACAACGACGACAATCCACAATGCGGCGAACTGGCAGAAATTCTTTTTTACATCGAGGAGGGTGTCTCCTACTTCATCCGCATTGGCGACTCAGCTGACAATTGCGCTGGTACGCCAATCCACTGGTCAATCACATTTCAGGGTGCCACCGAAGGATGTACTGATCCAACCGCCTGCAATTACAATCCGCTGGCAACGATCGACGACGGCTCCTGTTTGCCGCAAGGTGATCCCGACTGTCCCGATAGTCCCGACCTGGTATTGCGGCAGGATGTGCTGGAAACTTCTGTTTATCTAACTACCCTCGAAGCCGACGACGAGTGCCTGGTCAATGAAGGATGCCTGACCGGCACCGGCCTGCGCGACATTATCCGCTTTACCACCCATATCGAAAACAACGGACAAACCGATTATTTCATCGGCCATCCAGGCGACAACCCCGACCAATTTACTTACGACAATTGTCACTTCCATTATCATTACGACGGCTATGCCGAATACCTTCTCTTCGATGAATACGGCACTGCACTTCCCATTGGGTTTAAAAATGGTTTTTGCGTCCTCGATCTGGTATGCGACAATGGCGGTTTTCCCCAATACAGTTGCAACTTCATGGGTATTTCGATGGGTTGCGGCGACGTTTATCACTCCTCCCTGGACTGCCAATGGGTGGACGTCACCGATGTGCCCGACGGCGATTACCAACTGGTGACCCGCGTCAACTGGGACAATGCACCCGATGCCCTGGGTCGCCTCGAAAGCGACACCCTCAACAACTGGGCACAGGTGTGCATCAACCTCGACCGGTCGACTGATACATTGGTGATGACCCTGTTGGAACTCTGCGAGCCATACGTCGACTGCGCTGGTGTTTTGTACGGTTCCACCCAACCGGATTGTGCCGGCGAATGCGGTGGCCCCTTGCTCATGGGCGATCTGGACGGCAACGGCGTGCAAACTATGTTGGATGCTGAAAACTACATTGCCCTCATCGTCAACGACGACATAACCCCCACCCCCTGCAACGACCTCTACGCCGACAGCAACATAACCGTTTACGATGTCGCGCTGCTGACGGGTTGCCTCAACTTCGGTGCCGGACATACCCACCAGGGAGGTGGCAGCCACAACCATTGCAATTTTCCCAGCGGGCTGCTCAATGTATACGATACGGTATCACTGACCATTCTCGAATATGACCCTGCCGGGCAATACATTGACATCGGGATGAACAACCCCACCTGCGAAGTGGTGGCTTACCTGTTTGACGTTTCGGGTTTGTTCGTAACGAGCATCGACAACCTCGTTGACCCGGCCATGTATCCCATCAGCCCCACTGGCAGCAATAATGGGCTTGTCGTTGGTTTGTCGTACGAAGACTCAACCATTGTCAAGTCGAATGGGTTTGAGCCGCTGTGTCGGATTCATTATTCGGCCATTACCGAACCGGAGATCTGCCTGAGCGAGATCATCGACATCGTAAACGACGATTACCAGCAGACGATCACCCGGATCGAGGGCGGGTGTATAACCATTGTTGGCACAACAACGCCGGTGGTCGACCTGGGTGTTCGGGTGGAGCCCAACCCTTTCGATGAATACACCTTGCTGACCTTTAATAATCCGGACAATCAGCCATTCAACCTCACCTTGATCGATGTGCATGGGCGAACCGTTCGCCAGTTCGATGCTCACCGGAGCAACCAATTTCGAATAGAACGCGGGGGATTGCCTTTGGGGGTTTATTGGTATCGGTTGAGTGGCGAACAGGGAGGTGTGGCTGCTGGTAGGGTTGTTGTGGAGTAGTACGGTATTGATTATGGAGTTGGAATCACCTTACAAAATTACAAGCTCTAATACTTTTCTTGACGTTCGATTTGCCTCAACGGATATGAAATAGACGCCCCTTTCGATAGATGCCGGAAGGTAGTCCCAAAGATCAATGGTAGTTGTAGCGGAAGCCATCCTCGAATGGAAAAACGAACTTACCTTACTCCCGTCTGGCAAATAAATGGCGACCTTACTCCCCGGAGGGACGTTTTGCAGCTTCAGTGAGGTATTATTGTTATCCAATAGTACCGGATTGGGATACACTAAAACATCCGCTAAGGAATGATACAGGCCGGTATAGATGGTTGAAGTACCTTGCAATTCAATACACTGGTCGAATCGACGATTTCGATTTTAATGGGAGCATTGTCAAATAAATAGTCAATTTCTCCTTCAAAACTTCCATCAAGTATGGCGCTTTTGGTTTCTTCAGAAAGTTCGAGAAAGGTATTCCCGGCACCTACTCCGTCAATACGGGTAATAAAGTTGGATTGAGCAATTAAAACATTGTTTTCAGATGCATCTGACTAATCTACTAATTCAACAATATAATTCGATGTATCAGGTATTTTTGCATATCTTTTAATCAAACTATTAGCTTCTTTACACTGTTCAATTATTGATTGGTCAATAGTTAATTGGACTCTAATATTCTTACTATTCCTCGATTCCTGGTGTGAGTTCCAAGTCCATTCAATAACATGACTCGGTTTACCTGCCGATAGGCATGGCATGACAGAGTTTTCATGCTGGGTTCCCGTTATTCACGGGACAGGCTGTGCCGACCGCACGAAAACTTATTTATTATGGGCTGGCTTCTCTTTTTCATCCTTCATATTTATGAAATTCAGCGATTGTTATATAATATCCGTCAGGATCTCGCAATGAAAACTCTTTTCTCCGCGAGTTAGGGCTTAATTCTACTTCTCGCTCGATTTTGTAACTACTCTCTCGTAAATTTTCCCTTATCTGTTCCATATTGTCAGTTCGGAAATAGAGAATTAGCCCGTTTCCACCTATCATATTTGAAGTTTGCATTGTTGGGTGATTGTGTTCTCCCCATTTATGAAGACATAGTATCACTTCTTCATTTCTATCAACCAAAATGTCAAATTCGCTTCCACCGTGCATACTTCTAAATCCAAAAATGTCTTGATACCATTTTGAACTTTCCACTACATTTTTTACTGCTATTATTGGGTCAAGTCTTGTCATTAAGTTTCATTTTCTTTTTAATTTCATTGCTTTTACTTTTCTAATCGTTTCGTCAGTGACAAAATTCTGATATTCTTGGGTGCCTGCACCGTAAATCGCAATCTTCCCATTTTCATCGTTGTGGACACCCCATCCATATCTTTTAGTAAGTGGAGAAGCTCTGAAACAAGGTTGACCTTTTGAAAAGAACTTTTGTCGCTCGTTTTTCCAGTCTTTTTTGTCAAATTCTTTACGAGTTGCAAATACTGTAAAAAATACATCATCAGAACTGTATTTGTACGGATTGTCTTTCAACATTTCGTATTGATAGTTTGCAATAGACTTATTGTCGCCCTTTTTCGGAGGTTCTTGACCTTCACTTACAGGGCAATCTTCGGCAATTTCTATAAATAGTATCTGACCGAAAACGCCCCATTTTTCACTTTTTGCCAATATCCGCTCTGCACTCAGCCGGACGATTCCTAAAATTATACGTCCAAATTTGTTCTTTGATGGAAATAGGGGCTGATTAAGCCCATAACAACACATTTACGGGACTACAGGGCAGACCACTCCACTGCTTTGTCACAATATTAACCCATATCAGGCTGCTGCCTTGCCGTTCAACGGCACAATGGTGGGTAGCAAGTTCTCCGACTTCACTACTTTGCCCAGCCTCTTTATGTTGTAGCCCAACACGCTCATGGCCACATATCGTTTGAAACCTTTAAGGCCCTTATCAGGTACCCTGTCTGCTCCACAATGTTCCAATTCATTTATGTTCGCCTCTATGGTACTGTGTTTTCTTTTTTTATACTGAAATTCGGGTTGTGTTTCCTCCTTCTGTTCTAGTGCTGATTTTTTCCCTGCCTTTGGCATTATCACTTGATCAAATATTTTTGACAAGGCCTTCTTCGCTGGCCCGGAAAAAAATCCGCGATCAAAACTTATACTTGACAGCTTGTATCCTTTCGCATATCGCTTTGCCAACCTCTCACCCAATTCTATGGGAACCTCTTTATCCGTTTTGTTTACCATCACCTCATGATCTGCCGCAAAACCATATTGATCCGTTGTCAGTAACACTCGATGTCCCAACTCTACAGGGCGTCCCGCCTTGCCCTTGCTTATCCACTCTGTATGTGGCTCGAATATCGAAAATATTTTCTCCGAATGAGGAATTTGCTCACCCTTCAGTATTCGGCGCTCTACCTGATCTATAAACTTCAACAAGTAGTCATGGTACATTTTTAAGCTCATTTTCAACAATTCCACCTTTATTCCACCTCCATGCTCTTCTAAGTCACCAAGCGTCCTAACAATGCGCACACTTATCTCTCTTGCTATCCGCAAATACGCTCGGGTCGAATCTGACAATCGTACTTTATAGTCACGACCCTTTTTTTGGTGTATGATCGAGGCCTTTCTATACGACTTCTTAGCTTTTTTATGCCACACCTTTATTTTCCCCCAACCCATCAATGGAACCAACTTACTCAACAATAATATTACATCCAGGCATTTATAAAGACTATCCCACAACAGTCTTAAATCTGTCGGAAAATGAATCGTTGTCTCTACAACATAACTATCCGTCTTCAATTCCAAAGATATTTCCTCTCCCTGGTCGCCTTCTTCTTCGCTTTTTTTTAACAACTTATGTCCATGTTTTACTACCAGCTCATTAATCTTTTTCAACGCTTCTTCATTCAATAACCTAACATTGTCTTTAACCGTTTGAAGTGCGAATACTTTTTTTTCTAACCAATCGGATGTTTCCTTGTGTACGCCCATTATGCCACGAACCGCCTGATGATGATTCGCCAAATCCAATAGTTCATCGTAATCACAATTCAACGTGTGACGCACGCTTCCTAACACTAATATCTCCCACAGCGGCATTCCTTCCCGGCCCGTCGCTTTTTTGCCTTTTAATATCTCATCTTCTAACACTTTAAATACACCTTCATTCAATTCCGGTGTTACGAATATGTACTGCAACCCGGCCAACAACTGAGGAAGTTCATGTCGGCTCCTGGAATTGAGCACCACATCTGCTATACTCAGTGAATTCACTTCTAATTGCTGTTCAAATCGTTTTCTCATCTTTATTGGTTGAAATCTTTCGAAAAAATAATTTACTAAAATTCATATGTATCTGACTGCCAAATTATTACGCATAAATTTAGAAAATATAATTCAATTTTCATAGCATTTTTAGCACTTTATTTGACTGACTATCAATTAGTTGCGAGATTCCGGCCAGATACTAAATAGACATAATGAACAAAAATTTTGTATGCAGCCTGAATGCCCTTTTTTGCCTACCCTGCGTCACATCCTCGCCTTCGTAGCTTGGGCTACGAGGCTCCGGGTGTTCCTTGGTTAGACAAAAAATTCCTATTCAGTTGCTATACAAAAAATCCATTCATAATGTCTAATGTGTTCTTGTAATTTGTTGAATGTATTTTCATCTTATCTGTTTTTGCTTGCCCATAACGGCTAAATGGCGTAGCGGCGCATAGCCGCTATGAAGTCGGGTAGGTCGGGAGGGTTGCCCCTCCTTCCCCCCCTCAGAACCGTGCATACTGTTAGAGTAGACCGCCGGCGAGTTATTCTGCTTTAGCAGTGTACTTTTCCAACGGCCCCTCTCCGAACCACGCTTGACCGATTTCCGTATCACGTGGCTCTCCAGTAACCTATGTATGATGTTAAGAATTGTCTCGGCTTTTCGCATCTTGCGTACCTAACAGTTTATTTAACATCTGGTTACCTGCCACCCTTCGCCCTGTGCATGGTTCTCCCATCCTCCCTGGTGGGGCGTTACTCCCACGACTACTACGATGACTCCGTGACCCTAGGGCTCGCGCCCCTTAGACCATCCCGTGTTCCGTCACTGAGTAACGTATCTAGTGCGACTTAGGCTCCCCATTCATGACCTTTAATGAGTTCATTACTCATCGCTCATCGAGCAAGACCTAATACAAGCGAAAGTTGATCCTGCATCTCTCGATGACGTTGGTTTAAAACGTGCTACCGACGAGTGTACCGTTCCACCGCTGGACATTGGGGTTCAGGCAGTTTAGCTTTAACCTTATCGCACAGGCGTTGCAGGGCTGTATCATACACGTTTTCTGATACTCCCCGCTTTACAGACATGCTCTTGTTCCCTCCCCCTTTCGGGTTTAGGTAAGTCGTTCACCTCGGAGTGATGTCTTGAACTCCGGCCAACTCTGTTGGCAATTTACTCAGTGCGTGACACGGCACACAGTTTCCCAGTAATCTGCTCAAGCACTCATAACGGTTATGATCACCGCACCGAGCATTGTAAGCTACTCGATTTTACGATAATGGATGTCAAAATGACTACCATTAGCCCGGTTAAGGCTTACAGTGATTCACATACCATTCATTCCGCTTCCTCCTACCGCAAAAGACTAGCAGCTTTCGCTTTGACCTCACGGTCGCCGCTTATCCCAATCGGAATCGGGAGGAGCTTTGTTGCCCTTCGGGCTTAGCACCTCACCATTGCTAGTGACGCACCCCGAAGTAGGAAACTGATGGTAGCTTGCCGACCGTGGTGGGCCTGCCGACCCCGACATTCGCCGGGGCAAGCTCTTTGGTGGGCCTGCCGACCGCTGGTGGGCACATCAGGTTAAATCCATCTTTGAATAACTTCCCGCCTTGCGGGACAGGCTATGTAAAATTATTGTTATTCCGATGGCTTAACAGTATTATAAAGCGACTTTTCACGTCGCACCACGAAAACTTATTTATTAGCACCAGTTTTCATTTTTTAAGCTCGCAATGCATTTTTTACCTTCTTCTGCTCTTTTATTCTTGTTTCTTTATCTCGTGAAATTATAAATTCATGCTTTTTTATCATCAGTTTCCACCATAATTCAGCTTTTATTAGTTCTCCAGAATGCTTTTCTAATCTATAGCTCAGCTCTATATTGGGTTCTTCTTTATCATTTATTATTCGACTTAATTTCGTGTAATGGACCGATAAGTCTTCTGATATTTCTCTTCTTGTTTTTCTGATTATTCTTAGATATTCTTCTAAATATTTTCCAAACGTCTTTTCAAATGAAAATGCCTCCTTCTTTATATAATTCTCAATTTGAAATCGTAATCTCATTACATCCGATAATATCATGTCTTCTTCTGTTGTTTCTCTCAATTTTTGCATTCGTATTTCTTTCATCTCTTTTGCTAATTCTTCTTTTTCCTTTTTAGTCAAATCTTGAGGAATTAACATTGATTCTACTATCTCTTTGTCTGTATACCGCTTTTTAAGTTTATTATATATCTTCTCGTATTTCATATTATAAGTATTTTTGAATTAGTTTAATCGCATCTTGCTGTTCTATTGCTAATTGTCTTCCATATTGACTGAAGCCATATTTATTGACATACAAGCCTATTAATTCCGTTTTTGGTATTAGCGATGTAAATCCTAAATATCCTTTCTCAAAGGACATCTGCACTGCAAAGGCTAATAAACAACCTGCTACTCTATCTACTTTTTTAGTTTTACCTTTATTGTCATTAGAGTTCTCAATCAAATTCACATGAATCCTCAACTCATCCGGTATATTGATTACTGATAGCAAGCCTAATATTTCACCATCTTCTTCCTCTGATTTTATAATTTTAAAAACATGGTTTTCTTTCTCTTTTGACCAATCAAATTCAAATTGTTTTGACTTCTTAACTTTTTTGTACTCATCTTCCTCCAACTCCAATATTTCAGCTTCAAATTCTTCTTTTGTTTTCCGATATAGTAGTTTCATAAATGAAAAAATTATTTTACAAAATTTGTAAAATAATTCAACAAAATCAAGTTATTCTGTATTTTTTTCTCTAATTGGTGCAAACGTCTCGTATACCTGATGTGCCATCCCGAATGGGTGGCATAGGGTCGGGTAGGTCGGGGGCTCACGCCCCTTCCCCCCTCAGAACAGACCGTACTAGTTTCCCAGTAATCTGCTCAAGCACTCATGAGTCATATGATGGGAGACTATCATGTAGGGTTCTGTGAGAGGCTTGGAAATGAAGTTCCCCATTGCCTACTCGACTATTTACTTTTTTCCATACATATTTCGATACGAAGATGGAGACATATTCAAGAATTGATGAAAAATTTGATAAAAAGTCTTATAACTTGAGTACCCGACTTCATGCTGAATTTCAACAATTTGTTTGTCTGTTTCAGTTAGTAATTCTTTAGCAGCTTCAATTCTTACTCTTTGCAGGTATCGATTTGGTGTGTTTCCCGTACAAGATTTAAATCTTCTGATTAAACTGCGCTCACCCAAAATCGCAACTTCAGCAATTTTTGAGTTTTCCAGTTTATTTCGAAAATTACGTTCAATATAGTTTTGAGCTAAAAGAATGTTCTTGTCTGAATGATTTTTTTGAGTCTCAAATAACACAAAAGGAGATTGTGAACTGCGTAAATAGTCAATCTGATATATACCTTTAATAATCTTTGCAATTTCCGCCCCAAAAAAGCGCTCAATTAGGTAAACGATCAGGTTGAGAAAGGAAAATGCACCTCCACTGGTAAATATTCTTCTTTCTTCGGTGATAATAGAGTTTCTTTGAAAGTTTGCCTTTGGAAATTGTTTAATGAACTCTTCGGAAAACATCCAGTGTGTTGTACACTTTATGTCGTCCAAAAGGTTCTTTGCGCCAAGTAGAAATGAACCTGTACATAGACTGGCTATATGCGCCCCTTTTTTATACTGATCCGAAATCCAATTTAACATTTCATAGTTATCAGAATAAGCCCGCTCAAAATCAGATTTAAGGGAGGGTATAATGATGAGGTCTGCATGTTTAACCTCTTTGAAATCACAATGCGGATTGAAGGTCACAATATTACTTAAAGCCAGTTGTTTTTGTCCTACTAAAAGCAATTGATCCGCGGATGAGGATAATTCGATTGATTTTTCAAACAACTTAAATGTTCCGGTGACAGAACTGGCAACAATATTTCCTTTGGGTAATAGTACAGTGACCTTCATTTGGCAATATTACCATTATTTATGGCAATATGACAATTTCAATTGATATTTTTTGCAATTATTTTTGCTAAAAAGGAAAATGAAACAAAGTTTTGAGCTGCTTATTAAGGCTTTATTGGTGCTATTACCAGTTGGCGCATATAGTCAAGAAAGTGTTAATTTAATCCCTAGAGCTATTTTATTTTCAGACTCCTTGGTAACAGATGTATCCATGAACCCTCATGGAGATAAGTTGCTTTTCTCCGTTTCAACTCTGCAAGGAAAAGTTTACTGGCTCAAGTCAATCTCAGAAGACCGCTTGATCAAAATGGGAGATGATAAGGAGTATTATCCTCCTAAATTTGATGCAAATGGAAATGTTCTTCTGTTTCAAAAAGGAACAGGCGTCACTTCATTTACAGTATTCAATGACAAGATAGGGTTGACTCATAAAAAGTTGGATTTACAGGTGGATGGAGGTTTTCCTCTGGCCATTTCTGATGCTATTCGAGATAGTGTCGTGTGTTTTTTTAAAGTCGGTAAAGACTATATGTTGTATAAAGTTAATATAGAAAACGGAAAGACGAGAAAAATAGAGCCTATTCGATATTCATTTTATGCTTTTGATGGCAATCTTGATCCGGTTGCCGCTAGTAAAGTTAATAATGAAGGAGGTACCTCATTCTATCGAAAAGATAACGGAAAATGGATAGAATACAGACACCATTTGTGGGATGAAGGAATGCTCATGGGAAGCAGTTTGAATAAAATTATTTCTGTTTCCTCGGATGGGAAAATGATTTATGCCATTAGTCATTTTAAATCGGATAAAACTAAACTGATTCAAACGGAAGTGTCCTCGGGAAAAACGAAAACTATTGCTGAGAACACTACTTATGACTTAACCCATAAGGAAAAGTGGATTTCAAAGGAAGGAAATCCGCTATTAGTCGCACATTATGAAGGGAATTTGATATGGGAAATAATCGACCAGTCAGTTTCGTCAGATGTAGAATTTCTTTCAAAAGAATTTAAGAATTATTCATTTCTATCGACATCCTCTGACAATAGCAAATGGTTAATTAAGAATTTAACTGGTGGCCCCGCGACATACTGGTTATATGATAAAAACCGAAAAGAAACGAGAAAGGTCTTATCTGAATGTCCGGAGATGGAAGAATTTCCTTTGGCGCAAAGAAGCGCAAGGATATATACCACACGAGACAGTATTGAATTTCCATTACAACTGTATTTACCAGCAGGAACACAACTCGATGCGTTCGGTCTTCCAACAGAGCGGATGCCTACAATTGTGTATGTTCATGGAGGTCCTTGGGTCGGTTTTTTGTGGGATAGTTGGTACTCGAACAGAAACTTTCAACTTCTGGCCGACAGGGGCTATGCGGTTGTAGTGCCTGACTTTCGTGGATCTTTGGGCTACGGCAAGGAAATTGTCAACCTTTCAGAAAAGCAGTGGGGCAACAATATGCATGAAGATATACTGGATGTCACCCAATGGATTTACGAAAACGGTATTGCCCCAAAGGGTAGATTAGGGATTTATGGCTGGTCATATGGAGGTTATGAAACAATGTTTGCTCTTGGAAAAAATCCAAAAGTTTTTGAATGTGGGTTGTCGCTTTTTGGCCCTTCTGATTTAAATAAATTTCTTTCTTCTGATCTTGGTAAACAACCGCTTTGGAAAAATGCGGTAGGAGATAGATTCACTGTAGATTCTATTCACCTGGCTAATTCGTCACCAATCAATTTTGTATCCTCCTATGAAAAACCAATTTTAATGTCCTACGGTTTAAAAGACCCTTTAGTTCAAGCAGATCAAATGCAAGAAATGGCAACATCATTATTCAATAATGGTAAAAAGGTTATTTATTTTACCTACCGCAATGAAGGGCATGATTATCTAAGACCAGAAAGTCATGTGTCTTTCTGGTCTATTGCAGAACCATTTCTACAAAATTATTTAGGTGGTAAAGCAGAGCTCAATGGTGATCACATGGTAAATCCCGAGCTAGAAATTATGTACAACAATGTATTGACCGTTCGTCATTCGAGTGATTCTATTTTACTTAGCGGCACTGCAGACGTTTTCGAGCCCGGCAAGATATCTATTGAAAACAAACATGATGATTACATCAGTTTCGCTCCGGATGAAACTTTTTTGACCTTCACTCGATTTACAGATGATTATAAAAAAGGAACTATTTATTTCTCTGAAAAAAAGAACGGAGAGTGGATGCCTCCTACCATTGCTCTCTTTTCTGGTAAATACAATGACAGCCGATCCTTTGTTAGTCCGAATGGAATGCGTATTTATTTTGCCAGTAACCGCCCAACTACAGAAAGACCAAATAAAAGAGATTTGGATATATGGTACGTTGAAAAATTAAAAGATGGATGGAGTGAGCCAGTGAATTTGGGAGATAAAATCAATTCTGATATTAGTGAAACTCATCCGACTGTTGCAATTAATGGAACAATCTACTTTGCAAGATGGGGGCGTGGAGTAAATGATATTTTTTATTCCGAGTATGGTAGTGGTGAATACTCAGAGGCGAAACTACACCCAACAATCAACACTCGATATAGTGAATCTCATCCATTTATTGATCCTCAGGAAAGATACATTCTCTATGGAAGTACACGTGATAAAAAAGGCTTAAACGGAGATGTCTATGTGGCTTTTCGAAACAATAATGAATGGACAGAGCCGCACAAATTAGATATTGTAAATTCCAATCTATACGACTATTCAGCTAAAATTACGCCTGATGGAAGCCGAATTTATTTTTCAAGAACTGATTTTAGAAAAGGAGGTAAAAAATCTGATATTTATTACCTGAATATTGATGATAGAGATCTGAGTTCATTGAGTACCCCAGAAACAGATTTCCATCAAACTGCAACTATGGAAGAGCAAATATTTCCATTTGATTTAGAGGATGTTTGGCCAATTATTAATGAAGTTTACGTAAACGGTATGGGACCGTTTTCATTCATGATAGACCTGGGAGCAAGTGGAACAGGTAGAATTGATAAATCATTGTATGATTCACTTGACCTTAAAGTATCGGGTACCAAAGTAAATTCTGATGGAACGGGAAGCACTTGGGAGCAAAAAACGGTTTTCGTGGATCAACTAAAACTTGGTTCTATTCAATTTGATGAAGTTGATTTACCCATGAGAGATTACTGGGAAGGAGTGAAATTTGGCATTTTAGGGCTGGACTTTTTTTCAGATCGCCTTCTTACCATTGATTATCCCAATAGACTAGTAAAAATAGGAGGGAAAAGTCTTGACAGAAATCACGAAGGGGTCATGCCATATAATCGTGCAATTATTGTAGAAGGTAAGGCAGGTGGAGTTAATACTAGTTTTAGTATTGATACTGGTTCTCAACTCAACTTCCATTTTTCGAAACATTTTTTGGAAGAAAATGGGTTGAATTACAATTTAACGGGAAAAACAACAAAGCTAGAACGATCAGGGTCAGAAGGACTTGGGTTTGAAGCTAAATTAAAAGGAGAAGTGACACTGGGTTTAGTTAAAATATCAGATCCGATAATTTGGATTTCAGAATTACAGAACCCGGATAGAGTTAACGTGGGTAGTGCCTTTTTATCTAACTACATAGTTTCCATAGATCAGACCAATAGATTAGTTTTTATTTCGGAATAGAAGAAAATCAGGTGTTGGTAGAATTATGTTTTATACTGACTACCACCTTGGTAATGGTTAGTGCAAAAAGGAACGAATTTTCCAATCAATAACCTTTCAACCATTCCTTATCCCGAATTAGTGAGAATCAAATTTTACCGATTTGAATTCAAAAAAAATGCGACAACTAAAATCTCTTTATTATGAAAAAAAGTAACTTCTTTACTATTATCATAATCGTTCTGTTTTTTACAACAGTTAATGCCAAAGACAACTATGTTGGCACCTTGTTAATGGATAATTCTCATACTTATTTTAAGGTAAGCTATGATAGTTTATGGTGGGCAGAATTTCCTTACTTGGATGGAGAAAAAAAATATTTGATCAGAAATAATCCCACAGATGATTCCTGGAGTTTTACACGCTATCATTCAACATTTCAGTTTCAAACACATATTTCAGAAAATGATCAAATCGAAGGTGAAGTTAGGATACATAACTCTACTCAACCTTTTTCATTGTATAAGCAAATTAAGGTACCTGAAAGCGCAATAGAAAACTATATAGGGCACTTTGCCGATACAAATGGAAATATAACTCAAGTTTATGAACGATTTAATTATTTACACATTCATTCTCCCTATTCACGGGACGTTATGTCGCTAAAGCCGATTGGAGGCAACCGCTTTTTCTCAGTTTCAGGTGAGATTTTTGAATTTATTAAACCTGTAAATGGCCCTCTTTTCTCACAGATAAAATGTACTGGAATAAACTACAAAACCACTCTCACTATCCGCAAAAAAGAATATAGGCAAGAGTCAGTTTGGATACTAGTAGAAGAAGATTCCATTTTTGGACAACTATACATTCCGGAAAAAGAGCATACAAACTCATCCGGCATTATCATTTTTTCTGGGGGCAAATACGATCATACCCATAAAAAGATGGAGGCTGAGTTCTTTTCAAGTCATGGCTATTCCGTGCTTCTTTTTGACAAAGCCGGTGTTGGAAGATCAAAATGTAAGAGGACGTACCTTGATATGAGTTTTATAGAAAAGGCTGATTATTATGAGCATATTGTAAAATGGTTTCGACATAATTCTTCAGTGAAACCAGATTATATCGGCCTTCATGGAGGTAGTGAAGAGGGAAGGCTAGCACTCATGTTGGCTTCAGATAGTACGGTCGGTATCGATTTTGTAATGGCGGTTTCTGCACCCGTTCAGAGCTATTATGACACCAGGCTTTTTGCCATTAACCGATTTTTTCGAAATCGAAATTTTTCAGAATCCAATATGCTCCCCATGTCAAGCTTGTGGAGTGAATATTTACAGGAAAGTGCAAGCGGAAACATCAGTAACGAATTAAAAAAGAAGATTGATAGTTTGTCAAAAGTCAACCCTGATCTGTATTTACCAAAATCACATATCCCCAGAAACCCGAAGCCTAATGATATTTTTCTGGACATGCAGGAGTATTTAAACAATGTAAAG
Source organism: Saprospiraceae bacterium (assembly GCA_965222105.1). Lineage (GTDB taxonomy): Bacteria > Bacteroidota > Bacteroidia > Chitinophagales > Saprospiraceae > CALGLS01. Next base: position 42,988 of record CBDCTQ010000043.1, read on the forward strand.
TGTCCTGTTTATTTTCAGTACGGTGGTCTGGACGAATTAGTAAATGTAATTGGATGTACTGTGGTAATAAATAACGTTAAGAGTTGGCATCCGTTATCTGCCTTACGGACTTATCCCAATCTTAATCATTCGTTGATGACAGTAGAACAAAAAATTGGTACGGGAATATTGGACGATAAAATAGAATGGCTTCGTGCGCTTAATAATGAATCTACTGAAAATGATTTCAATATTTTAGATAGTCATCTGAATAAATACATTGAATGGGGAAAATTACCAGGTTTGTCAGCTTTGGTCGTCCATAACGGAAATGTTGTTTACAAAAGTCATAAAGGATATTTAGATGTTGATGATAAAACCAATGTAGATGACCGTGCCTTGTACAGAGTTGCTTCACTTACAAAGACCATCACGAGTCTTGCTGTTTTACAATTGGTCGATAAAGGTAAAATAAAGCTGGACGACCCTGTCAGTAAGTACATCCCAGCTTTTGAAAATCTAACCGTGTACTCATCTGGAAACCCTCCTAAAACACCTATGACCATTAGGCATCTCTTGAGCCATTCTTCAGGTTTGTCGTCCAGCTTTTATTCAGATGAAGTTGGAAATATGTATGCACAAAAGCTTAAAGGATACCACAACCTTGAAGACTTGGTTACAATCCTAAGTACAATTCCTTTGGCAGCAGAACCTGGTACGGAATTTTACTATTCCTATAGTCCTGACGTACTGGCTTATATTGTACAAAATGTAACAGGAGTTGATTGGTCTGAACATTTGGAAAAAGCACTCTTTAAACCACTTGATATGAAAAATACTTCTTTTCATCTGCCAAAAGAAAATATGCCCCGTTTAGCTACGTTATATCAATGGAAAAACAATGCTTTCCTTCCAATACAAAATCCGGAAGAATACAAATCGATTCCCAGAGGAAATACAGGCTTGATAAGTACTATACACGATTATTCAAATTTGTGTACCATGCTTCTGAATGAGGGATCTTTTAAAGAAAATCAACTTATAAGTAAAGAGCTATTCTCTCAATTTATAACAAACCAAATCCCACAACAAAACTTACCCATAAAGATTGGAAATTCTTATTTTCATGGAATGGGATTTGGCCTGGGAGCAGGAATTACACATCACTCCAATCCACTAGGACAAACAAAAGGATCTTTCGGCTGGATAGGCGCAACGCACACTTACTATTTTGTCGATCTTGAAAACCAGTTGTTTGGAATATTGTTTTCAAATTTCAATGACAGGGAAAGGAGTACACTTATTTTTGAGTTTAACAAGAAAGTATATGAAAGTTTAAGAAAGAATCACCGCAATTAAAACGAATTAACATCTTTACATGAGAGAATAAATAGTAGTCCCTGAAAAACCACCTTCCAGCCTTAGTTTTCCAGGTATGTTTAAAATTATTGTTTTTAGATTCCATTTAGGCTATCTATTTAAAATCAAATTCCATTTGAAGCGCTCTAGCGCGGCTAGAATACGGTTTAAAAAAGCAAAATGAGGGCTCTGATCTGATTGAGCAAGACTCGCTTACGATGAGTGGCTAGCTCTTATCGTGTAGGATTCTTATACCTACTAGTGTGTTTTGAGGTATTTCATATATATTTTGACGCTTATAAATCCCTACCTCACGGACTTTCACGGCGCGATCAGCCTTTAATGTTAGGCGGTCGTTTTTCTTCTTTTTAATATCAATTTTGCATATTCATAACCTGATGTTTCCATAATTCCATATTTCTTGTATCCTAAACTTTCAGAACCATTATTGCCATAAAAGAAATTGAAAATCCTGTCGTATTCTTCTGAAATTTTATTTTCTAAATAATACTTTTCTATTTCTTCAAAACTCATTTCATTAATATTCTGACCGTCATAATCTGCTATTGCTGCTACATAAATTTCTTGTTCTAAATGCTCTTCAAGTGTTTTTGGTTGAGGATTCTTAATTCTGTATAAAGTTCTGCTTAAATACTCAATTGTTCTAATCCTGATAATTTCACTTGAATAGGATTCACTTGTCCAAAAGTATGGCACACAAAATTTACGATTTACAAATGCATTCAATTTGAATTTACTATCAAAATCTGTTGAATAATAGTTCGTCCACCCACCTTTTAAGTCATCAGCAAGATTAAGTACCACTAAAAACTCTTCATCATTTGATTCTTTTAGTGTTGAATTAAATTCAGTAATGGCTCTTTCCATTAATTCTTCTGCATTTAACTCTTCTAATTCATCTATCTTTTCGAGGATATGATGTTTTGCCATTGGGTTAAATCCTGAAATTGGTAATGCCAAATCCCCTTTTGTACCTCCCTGTAATTTTGATATATATTCTTGGAACCATTCAGTTGATATTGGCTTTGAATACAACTCTTTAATTTCTGATAGCACAGGTCTTATTTGAAATTTCATTTCTTGTATTTTAATGCCGCCTAACACTAAAGAGTGTATATGTCACCTACGAAGCAAACAAACCAAAGCGTACCCTGTCACAGGTGACATATACAGCTGCTGTGCTGATCCCGATTCCTATCGGGACTTCAGTTGAACAACCATGCCTCCGGCACGCGGTTTCACTATGGATTCGGACATTATCCCTCTAAAGGTATTTTCCTTTAACGGGATCAGGCAGGAAAAACAAACCATCTTCAGTTAAATTCAGTTGTCCTTCCCATGTCGAACCCACGCCGGGCACGTTGGAGCAGGAAAGGTAACGATTTTTTGTCATATCTCCAAAATAGCTGTCGGAAATAGATTGGTTCTGTAACAGTTTTGTTATGAACAGGCATTACAGTACAAGGGCTACTATTCGTTACTCGATGTGCATCGGCCTTGTCGAAGTCGGGGTTGGCAGCCTGTTAGAAACACCATTCGTAGAAATTACCTGCCGGCTAGCAGATCAGGCGGGTACACAGCCTCCCAACATAAGATTTACGGGTGCCCAGCGCATAGTTTGATTGAAGCATAAAGTCGGCGTACCGACGGATTAGTTTTTCCATGATGATATGTTTGTGGATTTGAAGTACTAATGTTATAATACTTAAATCTACAAAACAGAATCGTGAAAATCAAGTGTTAAGAGGTGGATTTTGTGACATGTAGAATTGTTGTTAAGGAAGGATTCTTTGTTCAACGGAGGTGGAAACGTAGTGACGAGCGAATACGGAGCATTACCGTATTCCACATTATTGTATGTGGTTTTTTTTAATCATTTAACTCGAGTGTGTGACAAATCTACCTGGCGGTAGACAGGCCTGTCCCGTCCCGATAGAGATCGGGAGAATCGCTGCGGGTTATTACCACAAAGGCACAGAGACACAGAGACACAAAGATTCACAGAGAAAATCTCTGTGTAACTCTGTGTCCCTGTGTCTCTGTGGTGAGAGGCTCCGCTAACTTGGCTGCCGCCAGGCAGGTACGTCACGCACTCATTTAACTCCATGCAAATTAAATCCAAAACCTCTTACTCTTGTTTTGAAATATCCTTTTATCTCTAACTCTCCTATTATTTCTGTTTCACTTACATCATTAATATCTTCTTTATATCTACTCTTTGATTTTATTCTAATTCCTTTCATGGAATAAATCCCAGATATTGTATCATTAACTTTGTATTTTTCTTTATCTAATTCAAGTTTATCCTGATAAATCCTAATCCATGAACTTTGAGGCTCCATCGCACAAGAAATACCATTTGAAAATTTCAAATCTGTTACATAATCATCATTAAAGATTTCCAATTCTATTTCGTATTCCTCTTTTTTTGAAATGCTACTTATTAAGGTGATTTCTAGTATAGAATCTTTTAACTCTACAATACTTTTATCAAAAGAACGTATTTGTTCATTAATATTTGCTTGTCTAATTAATTCATGAGAAGTTTCAAACTTTTTTTCCTTTATACAGCTTAATTGAACTATCATTATTATGAATGTAAAAAAAAATACTAAAAATTTACTTTCTAATATTTTTATTGATTGGTGTAATTTGATCAATTTGATTTTATTTGGTTATTAACTTATAATGGTTCGTGAAGCTTTTTGAAAAAATCAACATTGATAATCAGGTAGTTATGAAATTGCGCTGTACCTAAATTAATTATTTCCATGTGTGGGGATTCCCCACACAGCCATTTAATTAAAAAATGAGCCTTTTGGGGCTTTAAACACGGCAAAATTGTATTATTTCTTCACGAACCATTGTTAACGATAAAATTATTGTTATTTTTTTCAATCATATACAACACTAAGGAAAGTATATGCCGCCCACGAAGCATCCAAACTAAAGCGTACCCTGTCACAGGTGACATATATATCTGCTGTGCTGATCCCGATCCCTATCGGGGCTTCAGTTGAACAACCATGCCTCCGGCACGCGGTTTCACTATGGATTCGGACATTCTCCCTCTAAAGGTATTTTCCTTTAACGGGATCAGGCAGGAAAAACAAACCACCTTCAGTTAAATTCAGTTGTCATTCCTATGTCGAACCCGCGCCGGGCACGTTTGAGCAGGAAAGGTAACGATTTTTTGTCATATCTCCAAAATAGCTGTCGAAAACTGGGCGGATTTGTAACAGTGTTGTTAAGTGTTCAGATTGCCAAACAGAACCTGTACTTGCTGCGAAAAAGGACAACTGCACACGATAGACGTTTGGCTGGCGAATAAGGATCCGCCCGCTTATTTGACGCCCGGTGAGAGAAAATAAAGATAAAATAATCTGCTGTCAGCAAACAGCCTGGGATTGTATTGTTATAACCGTACTATCAGCACCCGAAATGACGCGATAACGCAGTTTTTTAATATCGCAAAACACCGAAAAAGAAGATAAGGTCGCTGTTCAAACGTCCTTTTATTGTAACAACTACTTGGTTTTTACTTTTTTCAATTTTCTTTTGAGAATCAGCACGTACTTCAAACTCCATAAGGGTGCGGTGGCTCGCTTTTGGGCTCGCTTCGCCTGAAGACAGGTCTGAAGACAGGTCTGAAGACAGGTTCAACAACGGCTGAAAATCGGTCTTCGACACAATTTTCAGTCATTATTATTGTGCTTTCGTTATTTCTAATTAGTTTTAGTAAAAATAATTTTTGTGGGTGTTTATTTTGGTCAATTAATTGATATCCAAACTTTCTAAATATTTTCATAGCCGTTTTTGAAATAATTATTTAGCCTTTTATAAGTTTAAGTGCATATTCTAAATATTCGTCCTTTTCTTCTTTAGTTCCCCGAATGGTCTTATTTACAGGATGATTTGGCAGCACTCCTCTTCCATGAAAAACACTCTCATCTTGTCTGAGCACTTTTCTACCTGTCCAAGGAATTACTATATCACCAAAAAGGTAAATATTGTTAGTATTTCCAGTACTCCCTCCTGTAGGTTCTCCCACAATATCTGCTAATCCATAATATTCAATAGGAATTAAAAAACTTTCTGAATAACTAAGAGCTACTCCATTTGTAAGAAATACTTTCTTAACATTAATATAAGGTTCAACGGGCGCTATAAACTGTTGATCGAGTTTTAAAAACGAAGAGCCTAACTCATCTGGGTATATCATCTTTGGAGTAAATGATTGATGCAATTGAATACTATCTCTCGTAATATGAGACAATAGGTTCATCATTCCTCCTCTCGGGTATCCTCTCAAATCAAAAACGACTCCTTTTGCCTTTATAATTTCAGGTAGTTTTTCCTTTAACTGTTGCCAGGGCATTCGAGATAAATTCACATAAAAAATATCAGGCTCTATCTCTTTGAAGGTCATCACTTTTTTTGATAACATCCGATCATAAAGTCCTTCAATTAGGTTTCTTTTTAAGTGTATCTCTTGCGTAGAGGATGAAACCTCTATTGAGAAATTACTATTTTCACTGCCTGTCAAAGATTCTTTTATATTCCTATAATTTCTTCGAGTTCCCGTTGCGCCTGAGACTCTTTTGTAAGATTCATTCCAGTGATTTTTCCATGGTTTACCATTCACCTTAGTAATTATATCGCCAGGTTTAATTACTAGAGTAGTATCTAAAACATTCGTAACAACTAATTTTTCTTCTATTAATTCCCAAGAAATTGGAGGGTAAAAAAGGTCAAGAGAAAAAGAATACACACCAATATGACTATCTCTTAGTGGAGACACCATCAACTTTAAAGTGCTCAAGTGGTCTTCATATGTTTTGTCAGATTCATTTTTCTCTATCGCTTTATAAAATTGTTCTTCCCAATCTACTGTTGCCAAGTCGAAATAGGGAAAAAAATGTTGAAAAGTTGACCATGTTTTTATGATGTTAGCTAATCGAGTATGTTCGTCTTCTATATTTATTTTCAAGGATGTCGACTCTATGTCTATCAACAATTGTCTTAAATTCTCTTGATTAGGAATCGGAAATGTAGTTGTTTTATTTCCTTTTAGTACAATAGGAAATATCAACTTTAAATCAGAACCTATATTTTTTTTAAGGAATCTCTTTTTTAATGAATCGGTCTTAAACAAAAAGGGAACATCTTTCAGTACTCCAGAATTCCTAGATACTTTAAGAAACTGTGTTCCATTCTTATCAACTAGTTTGAACTCATGATTATCTCCCCATGGCCTCCAATCTTTATCAAAAGAGTCTGTGTTATCAAACTCCGAATTTTCTAATCTAAAATCTACCCATTTTTCATCTTCTTTTACTTGTAGTTTTATATAATCAATATCAACAGCCCCATTCATGGTAAGACATGCCAAATGAAGATTTACTTTCTCTGCATTTTCTGGAATACTAGTAGAAACCGAAAGTGGATTCCATGTGTTTTTTATCAATTTTTCATCAGATGAATCATAACTTTTCCATTTTCCATTTTTTGATTTAATACTTACACGTAATAATGGGTTGCCCATGTACTCCGAATTAGGTTTTGCAGTTGATATTATTTTTATTTCTTTTCCTCTTAGTTTGGTAACGTCCAAACTTCTTTTTATTCCACCATAATCATCATTACTTTGAGGTAATACGTAAGCTTTTCTATATGTTCGCATACTCTTGTAATTATTCCCAATTTTTCCTTTTCCATTACCCAGGTGTAGCCAATAAATATCTTGAAGTGAATCAATATCTTTATTGAGCAAAGCTCTAGTATCTAATGTAAAACCATCTCTTTGAAATTGTATTGAAGGAGCAATGGGCAGAAAAAGCTCTTTTAAAGTTTCCTCTAGATTCTCGGATACTGAAACACGTTTACTAGCCAAAATAGCAAAGGAATTCCAATCTAAATTAGCTGCTTCATCACTTGGATGAAAATACTTGATATATCCATAGGTTTTTGCTAAAGACATTAAGGCTTTACTTTTTGAGCTTTTTATATCATTTTTATTACACGAAACAAAGGTTATTATAGATAATGATGCAAAAATAAAAAGCTTAAATGTAGAATTTATTAATATTAGTTTCATTAAAATAGAATTTTGATTTATATATAATGACACTTGTTTTTCATGATTGTTACATAAATCCTTAACAAAGTTAGATTAAACCTTAGTTTTTAATATTAATTAAGAATGTACTGGGTTTACTTTCTGACAGTATATCCTATCTAATTTTCTAAAGAATTTATCATTGGTTAGTGCCTACTCATAATGAAGCACAACACTAAGGAATCGTACATTGCAGCATAAAGTAAAAAATAAGCAAAAAAGTGAAATAAAAATACTAAATTCAGTTTAGCAGTATGCGCAAGGCGATAAGGAATTGGCACAAGATGCCGCTATACATGTTGCCAGCATACTGCTACTACTAAAAGATCGGACAGTTCAATGAACCCAGAGTTCGCGTCACGATGTTGATCTATTTTAAACAGTTTGTTGGTATCGATGTTAGCAAGGATGTTGTTGATCCTTGAATCCTGGATAAATACTTTGCCGAAGGAGTCCGCTTTTTGCATTGTTGAAGCCACTGGAACTTACAGTTCAAAATTGATATTTTTGCTCGACAAATATCAAATCAAATTTGCTGTAGTCAGCCCGTACAAGAGCAAAGTTTTCATGCAAGCTTTGGGCGTGTCCAATAAAACGGACGAACAAGCTGCCTATTGTTTGGCAATGATGGGCAAGAGCCTTGACTTACCTACTTACAATATGCCACCTATGAACCGACAAAAGCGAAAACAGCTACAAACCGCTCATAATGCGATGCTTAAGCAAAGCCGGATGCTAAAAAATCAACTCCACGCTTTAGACCAACTTCCTTTTGTAGAGCAGGTTGCTCGCAAAGCTTATGAGCAAACTCTTCAAACGGTTGAAGGACAAATTCAACAGCTTGAAGAGCAACTCGCTTCACTTGAAGAAGACGAAGAGTATCGGGCCATAAAGGCCCTGGCAAGCTCTGTTGTTGGTATTGGCGATGCTACCGCCCAGGCGATGATGCTTGCCTCCAATTGTTTCGAACAATTTCATACCGTCGAGCAGTTGGCTAAGTTTTTTGGACTTACACCCAACTCGCATTACTCCGGGTCGTCGGTTCGTAAAAAAGGTAAAATCTCCAAAATTGGAGCCCCTTATGTTCGCAGCCTTTTGTACATGTGCACCAGAAGTTCCATTAGGTATAACAATGCTTGCAAAGAACTTTATCTGAGACTTAGGGAAAAGGGCAAACCCCATAAAGTTGCGGCTGTCGCTGTTATGCATAAGTTAGTCAAGCAAGTTTTCAGTTGAACAACCATGCCCTCAGCAGGCGATTTTACTAACGATCCAAAGATTTTTCCCCTAAAGGTATTTTCTCCCGATCACTATCGGGATACGGGATCAGGCAGGAAAAACAAACCACTTTTAGTTAAATTCTGTTGTCCTTCCCATGTCGAACCCACGCCAGGCACGTATGAGCAGGAAAGGTAACGATTATTTGTCATATCTCCAAAATAGCTGTCGGAAACTAGGCGGGTTTGTAACAGTGTTGTTAAGTGTTCAGATTACCAAACAGAACCTGTCCTTGCTGCGAAAAAGGACAACTGCATACAATAGACGTTTGGCTGGCGAATAAGAGTCCGCCCGCTTATTTGACGCCCGGCGATAGAAAATAAAGATAAAATAATCTGCTGTCAGCAAACAGCCTGGGATTGTATTGTTATAACCGTACTATCAGCACCCGAAATGACGCGATAATGCAGTTTTTTAATATCGCAAAACACCGAAAAAGAGGATAAGGTCGCTGCTCAAACGTCCTTTTTTTGTAGCTTGGTTTTTACTTTTTTCAATTTTCTTTTGAGAATCAGCACGTACTTCAAACTCCATAAGGGTGCGGTGGTTCGCTTTTGGGTTCGCTTCGCCTGAAGGCAGGTCTGAAGACAGGTCTGAAGACAGGTCTGAAGACAGGTTCAATTTATCGACCTCTGGTGGACAACGGCTGAAAATCTGTCTTCGACACAATTTTCAGCCATTATTATTAAAATGAATTAAATAAACGCGATCAATTGAAAAATCCAAAAATAAAGATTATTTTTGCTTGTAAGTAAATCAACTCAGGCAAGAAAATTCGATCCTGTCCCCCAAAAAAACGAGAACCCTGCCACTCTATTTAACCTAAAATAACCCGTTCTTTGACAAATTTCGTGGTTCGCAATAAATCAGGTTCAAAAACGACCGGAGCCAAAACGGAGGAAGTGTTGAATTTGATTTTTGAGAACCTATAAAAACGAAATTTGTCAGAGAACCAATAACCCAAAAAGCAGGTTCCCGGCTGTATCTTCTGCACGTTCATCTAGGATTGAAATTGATAACAAACGTATTTCATAAATAAAGGCGACTGAATACATTTCGCCGTTTTAGGAGGTGTTGGATACACTTAGCAGGTTTTCATAGCTCATGCTTTGTAATAGTGGCGATCTATGGATTCACGAAGATGAAACTTGGACAACATCAACTCTATACAATGACGGTGATGTAACTATAGTAGGAAATCTGACTATCGAATCAGGAGCAACCTTGACTATTGATCCGGAAGTTATCGTACGATTTTGTGGAAACGGAAAACTGGTTATCAAGCCCAATGCTAGTTTAATATTACATGGAACACTCACCAATAGTTGCAGAGAACCGTGGAAGGGAGTAGAAGTGTGGGGTGACAATTCCCAATCTCAATATGTCTATCTTGGTGAACGTGCGCAAGGCCAAATAATAGGGCGGACAGGTTCTGTAATAGAAAATGCAACGATAGGCGTGCAGCTATGGGGACCAGATTATTACAATGACGCGGGCGGACAGATAAGTTGTAATGGAACCACTTTTCGAAATAATAAAATTGTAATAGAGTTTGCACCCTATGAAAATTTCTGGCCGTATCCGTGGCCGGCAGGTTCGGAAGGACAACCCCGAAATTATTTTGGAAGTTTTACCAGTTGCATATTTGAAACAACTGATGTATATTCTAATTCAGAGCCCTTTTTTGCTTTTTTGAAAATGAACCAGGTAAATGGGGTGAGAGCTCGGGCATGTTCTTTTACGAATAGCCATTCGCCGGAAGAGCCTACATCTATTGTGGATTATGGCTATGGTATTTTTGCGCAAGATGCGGGATTTCAGGTTTTTGCAAAGAGTAGATGCTGAATCAGAATACAATGCTGCTATTTCAAACGGTGATGAAACGTTAGCTGATCAGAAAAAGACGGAAATGGACTATTTCCAACGTAGAATGGATGAAGATGCCTTTATGGTCACCCTTCATTTGATGTATGATACTATAGGGTTCGACCAGGATTCTCTATTAGTGTGGATGGAAAATCTGGATAATTTTGGGATGGACCTCACTTTGTCGTTGTATCATCAAAATAAAGGAAATAGTATTCTGGCCAATGCGTACTATCAGAAGGCGGAACAAAGAAACGACCTGACCACCCAACAGTCCGCTGATTTGACAAACATGTTGACTCTTTTGGATATGTTAGAAGGAAAATCGCCTTATAGCTTATCCGATGGTGAATTGGCAACGCTTGAAAATCTTGCTCAAAGCGATGAAAGCTACACTGGAAATATAGCCCGCAATATACTGACTTGGTATGGTTATCATTTTCCGCCTACCTATAGACTTCCTGAAGGAAGTGGTAACAGACAAGGATATGAAGCTGAAAAAAGCATTATTTCAGATGAAAGCCTTTATATCTTTCCAAATCCGGGTCAAGATGTATTTATAATTTTATGGGAGTCCCATACTGATGGTGAAAAAGAGGCTACGCTGTACATCTCCGACATCACCGGAAAAAGGCTCAATGCCTATTCTATTGCTAATGGAGCATCTACTGAAATACATTTGGATAATGAGCACAAAGGTATCCTTCTTTACCAGCTTGTATCGAACGACCGAATCATTCAATCAGGTAAGCTGATTGTCTAATCAACCCTGTTGCGATAAAATTGCCACAACAGGGCTTTACATTTCAAATTATGCGGTTTCTATTGCTTTTATTTATTCTCTTAAGTAATGCGGCAAAAGCCCAGGAAGGATTTATTCAGGCTTATGACCTGAATGACGGTGGGATGAGTTTTTACAATATGCTATTGGTTGAAGACACATTGGTTGTTTGTGGGGGTATCCAAAATTTAGATTACCCGCAGTGGGGATTATTCTTCGCTAAACTTGACACATTAGGCAACTTTTTGGAATACAAGGTTCATTATGACTCTTTAGGTGATACTTATGTATTTGAACAAGGTTATGAAATGATAAAAACGGAGGACGAAGGGTATGCTTTAGTCGGACAGTTATTTTTTAGAAACTATCCAATTTTGATAAAACTTGACGTGAATGGAGATTTGGAATTTGTCCGGGAGTATCCTGATACCACTGTACTAAACATGCGTCATTGGAACATTGTGGAGTTTGAACATGGCTATATTTCTACAGGTGTAAAGCAGCAAGCTGACGATTATAAATGGGATGCTTTTATTATGAGAACGGATAAAACCGGAGAGAAGGTTTGGGAAATTAGCTATGGGGAGTATGATGAAAGAGATTCTTTTAGAGGAATAAATAAAATAGAGGATAATGAATTTTTGATAACTGGAGGTACTTCAAATTGGAGCGGAGATGTAAGTTCTGTTTCTGATTTATTTAGCATCCCAAGGGCTCTAATTATCGACACTTTAGGCAACATACTGTGGGAATGGGAAGGAGAATTACATTACGCAGGAGGCTCCTCCTCTCGATTCAATATTTTACACCTCTCCAATGATGGAAATTGGATTAATGAGGGAGCATTTTCTACTATCATTGATAATGATAATTTACATTTTCAACCAGAAATTATTAAAAGAGACACGAATTTCAATGTAATTTGGAGTACACGATTTGGAGAACCCACCTCAAATAAAAACAATTTTATCGACTTAGTACAAACGCCCGACGGAGGCTGGGTTGCTGCCGGACAGTATTACCAGGAAGAGCCTTTATCGTTTCCTCCTGTTGCCAATCTCAGTGGCTGGCTGGCAAAGGTAAGTGCAGAAGGAGATAGTCTTTGGAGTAGGACAGATACTGTCTTTTATCATCCAATAGAAGGCTCAACCAATTTCTTATCAGGTGTTATAGCACTACCCAGTGGAAGTATCATCGCCTGCGGGCATTTAAACCGATATGCCCCTGAACCGGCAAAATCATTTGGTTGGATAATAAAAGTAGATCAACATGGATGCATCGAACCGGGATGCAATCCGATTTTGGATGCGGTGAATTTAACACCCATGATCGAAAGCGTCAATATTTATCCGAACCCGACAAGTGATTTTATTACCGTATCAGGGGCAGAAAACTTTGACTGGCGACTTTATGATGTCAATGGGAAATTGATTAAGATGAGAAAGGATGAATATCAAAATACTGAAATTGATTTAACTGAATTAACCAGTGGAATATATTTTGTGCGGATAAGAAGTGGGAATCGAATGCTGACCAAGAAAATTGTGAAAAATTAGAGCGCAAAGGGAACGCTTTCGAGAGTAGTTAAGTTTTCGTGCGGTCGGGCACGACCCCGCATAAAAACTTAAGGAATAGGAGATGATTACGAAACCGTAGGATGCAAAGTTTCAACGGGCGATTGCTCCATTACCATAAGTGGAGAGGGTAGAGACGGAAGTAAATAAGGATGATGAGCCAGATAAAGTGCCTGTTTCTGACGAGACAATAAAAGCCATCGACGCTGTAATTCCTGCTGTTACACTCATATCCATTCACCCCAACCCGGCCACCAACCAGATCACCCTGGTGATCGACAACGATATACCGACGAACCGACCGCTTCGAATCTACGACCTGCATGGGCGACTAGTCATTGAGCAAAACGTTGTACTGACAAAAGGACTGAACCGCAAACGCATTTCAATTTCCAGTTTACCCAATGGCATTTATTTTATTAAACCATTGGACGTTAACGCCTACAAAAACCGACTGCGATTTGTTAAACTATAAACGACACCAAAAGGGGAGGTGTCTCAGTAGGGATGCCTCCCCCTCTTAACTTCTATTTTTTACCACGCACAAAACAAATTACTATGAAAAAAAATAAGACAATTTTACTGCTTTTCCAAAACTCTTTAAAGATTACCAAGGCTTGTACTCTGAATTTTCTTGTAATATCCTTACTATTTTTCGTTCAGAGTTTGAAATCTCAATGTCCACCTGGAAATGTGATACTACATACACAGGAAGAAGTTGACCAATTCCAAGTTGACTATCCTAATTGCTCTAATTTCCAAGGAGATATTCAAATTGGGTGCATTGATTGTAATACAGATATAGTTGATTTATCCTCTTTTTCTCAACTTACCTCAGTTAGTGGAGATTTTTTTATCTGGTATAATGAAAACCTAAGCTCTTTAGTAGGTCTTGAAAATATGATAAATATTGGTGGGGATATTATCTTGGTTAACAACGCAAGTCTGGCTTCTCTGGTGGGCCTGGAAAACCTTGGTAGTATTGGAGGGACTTTTCGGCTTTCAAATGCAAGTCTGACTTCTTTGGAAGGGTTAGAAAGTCTAAGCACCATAGGAGGAACTTTTTATATAACCTCTAACCCAGGCTTAAACACCTTAACAGGACTTGGAAGTAATGTTTCTATTGGAGGATCTCTTTCTATTTCCGATAATGACAATTTGACCAATTTGGTGGGATTGGAAAGTGTTAATACCTTGGGAGTATCTCTCTTTATAAAGGACAATAATAATCTAAGTTCACTTACAGGTCTGGAAAATTTCACCTCCATTTCAGGAAGTCTTCAAATATCTACTAACTCTAATTTAGTCGATTTGACCGGTTTAGACAATTTAATTTTTGTTGGCGACGATTTAAGAATTATTGCCAATAATAATTTGATATCACTTGCCGCCTTAGAAAGTCTAATGGACATTAACGGAGATCTAGTATTAATAGGCAATACAAACCTAAACGATTTAATGGGTCTGGATAACGTAACTTTCGTTGGCCACGAATTAAGAATCGAACAATCCAACCTATCTAACCTAGACGGACTAACTGGGCTAACTATAATTGGTAGCCTATATATTTTGGACAATGATAATTTAGTTTCAATCCAAGGTTTAGAAAACGTTACCAACCCATTAGTAGGAGGAGCCTTTATCTCAAATAATGAAAATCTTTCCATCTGCTGTGCAATACTTCCCTTCCTCTCAACAGCCTCAACAATCTCTATCCACGACAACGCCCCCGGCTGCAACAGCGAAGCCGACATCATCGACAGTTGCACCCCCACCGACCCCTGCGATGCCCTCAGCATCACCACTAGCAGCAGCGCCAGCGGTAGCAGCGGTAGCGTCACCATCACCGGCCTCGACGCCAGCCCTGTATCCAAAGTATTGATTTTCAACAGCAACTGGCAGACCCTGTTCGATTGCTTCGGCAACTGCAATGCCACCGAAACCATCACCGGCCTGCACGATGGAGATTACATCGTCAAAGCCAGTCTGCACGATCAAGGGTGGAGTCAAATATGCGAAATTCAACAAAGTGTTTCCGTAGGCGCCCAGGACTGCACCGGTCTTGGCGGTGACAACGATGGCGATGGCACCTGTGCCGACGACGACTGCGACGACACCAATCCCAATATCCCCACCACTCCCGGCACCACCTGTGACGACGGCGATGCCAATACCAACAACGATGTCATCCAACCCGACGGCTGCACCTGTGCCGGCACGCCCATCGGTGGCGATCCCTGTGATGGACTCCAGATCAGCTCAACCAACACCAGTATTACAGTGAGCGGCCTGGACGGTGCCCCCATCTCCAAACTCCAGATATTTGACGCTGATTGGAATATCGTATCTCATTGCTTTGGCGACTGCCAACCTACCGAAACGGTCATGGGACTTGGTGAAGGCACTTATTTCGTCAGAGTGACCTTACACGATGTTTCCTGGCAAGCCCTATGCGATGTAGAACAATATGTGACTCTTGGTGGTGGGCCGACCGATCCCTGTGATGACCTGGGGGTGGAAGTAGTCGATGGAACGGTGAGCATACAAGGCATTGCCAATGCGGCCATTACCAAAGTACATATTTTTGATGAGGGGTGGAGCACGGTGTATGATTGTTTTGGAGTGGGAGACTGTTCTCCACCCGGCACCCTGGTGCTGGCCGATGGCGATTACCACATCCGGGTGGGCACATATACTGCCGGGTGGCAGGCCATTTGTGAAGAGTTATTCGACGTTACGGTTACTTCGGGTAGTGGGTCGGCACTTGTCATCCATTCCCAGCAAGACATTTTCTTTTTTCTGGCCAGCAAAAACGGCCGTACCTCCCGACTCGATTGGGTGAGCAACCTGGACTATATAACAACCAGTTATGAGGTAGAGCGATCCGCGGATGGCGAACAATTCTTGCCGCTCGATGTCGTGCCGAGCGATTTTAGCGACTACGATCACCACAACTACGTTATTGAGGATGCCTCTCCTTTTCCAGGGGACAACTATTATCGTGTAAAAATGTTGTTACAGAATGGTACACATCGGTACTCTTCCATCCAAAAGCTCCACTTTGAAATTGCTTTCGATGATTTCCATGTTTATCCCAATCCGGCTACCGACAGGTTAATGGTTGATTTGGGAGATATGTTGTATTCGGCAAGCCATATTGCTATTTACAACAACCTGGGAAAGTTGGTTTATGAAACCATACCCGGTATTGCTGTTTCTCAACAAATAGCTATAAATATTCATATGCTGCCTTCGGGCGTATATACTATTTTTGTGACAAGCCCCGAACAGGCCAGGCGGTCGAAAAAGTTTGTGGTGAGTAGGTTGTAGTTACTTCTCAGCCATGCACCCTGTACCAATCAGGGCGGCGATAGCGATGGCGATGGGGTGTGCAATGATAATGACAATTGCCCAAATACGCCAAACGCTGACCAGGCGGATGCTGATGGCGATGGAATTGGTGATGCTTGCGACTCCGGTACACCTTGTGACAATGTTCAAGTCACGGAATCCGGAAATACTATAACGGTTGCTGACATCACTACATCCGCTCCGGTACACCAGTTGTGGGTATTTGATGCCAACTGGACCACGGTGTATAGTTGCAACAACAATTGTGCAGAACCCACAGTTGTAAGCAACTTAGCCGATGGTTTGTATCATGTAAAAATAAAACTGCTCGATGCTTCGTGGAACCTCATTTGTGAAGAAATTATCGACATAACGATTGGAGGCGGAAGCCCACTCATGGCACCTCCCGACGATAACCCACAAACAAAGCGGCTGAGAGTACAGACAGAAGTAAATAATAATGACCAAACAGGTAAGGTTCCTGATTCGAATGAAGAAATAAAAGCCAATGACGCTGTTATTCCTGCCATTACGCTACTGTCCATTCACCCCAATCCGGCCACCGATCAGATCACCCTGATGATCGACAACGATATACCGACGAACCGCACACTCCGAATCTACGATCTGCATGGACGACTAGTCATCGAGCAAAACGTTGCACTAACAAAAGGACTTAATCGCAAACGCATTTCAATTTCCAGTTTACCCAATGGCATTTATTTTATTAAACCATTGGACGCCAACGCCTACAACAATCGGCTGCGATTTGTTAAACTATAAAATACACCAAAAGGGAGGTGTCTCAGCAGGGATGCCTCCCACTCTTAACTTCTTTTTACCACGCACAAAACAAATTACTATGAAAAAGACAATGACAATTATCTATAGGTTCCGAATCCGCGCTGCGACTATTTTAATTTTATGCTCAACGTTACTTTGCTCCAAAGAAGGACTCACACAATGTCCGACCAGTATCAATGGAGATTTTGCACTCGACACTCAGAATGAGGTAGATCAATTCCTAATCAATTTTCCTAATTGTACCGAACTTCCAGGTAAGCTTAGAATAGGGTGTTTCTTTACAGGATGCAATACAGATATTGTTGACTTATCTCCATTATCTCAGATCGAATCAGTTGCCAATAAATTAGAAATTGCGGGCACCCAATTTTTAACCTCTCTTACCGGACTGGAAAACATTTCTTTCATAGGAGGCGACCTTGCCATTACCGACAATTCCGGCCTTACGAATATAGGTGCTTTGCTTAATATCATAAATCTTCCTAAAGACGTGTTTATACTAAGAAATCATGCGTTAGCTGATTTGACTGGCCTTGATAATCTGACTAGCGTTGAAGGGCTTTTTCATATTAATGAAAACAGCAATTTAACATCATTGATCGGATTAGGAAACCTGACGACGGTGGGCTCAAACCTTTCTATCCGTAGCAATAACTCCCTTTTAAATTTGGAGGGCTTAGATAACTTAACTACTGTTGTAGGTACTATGGGTTTAGCACAAAATTTTTTGCTTTCCTTAAATGGCATTGAAAACCTGACCACCATAGAAGGAAGTCTAGCTATCGAGGATAACAACATTCTTATGTCAATAGATGCATTGGAATCTGTTAATTCTATTGGTGGTAGTATTCTTATTGCGTTTAATGACGCTTTGTCTGTATGTTGTCCCGCACTTCCATTATTCCAAATAGCTTCTTCTGTAGATATCCACGACAACGCCCCCGGCTGCAACAGCGAAGCCGAGATCATCGACAGTTGCACCCCCACCGACCCCTGCGATGCCCTCAGCATCACCACTAGCAGCAGCGCCAGCGGTAGCAGCGGTAGCAGCGGCAGCGTCACCATCACCGGCCTCGACGCCAGTCCTGTATCCAAAGTATTGATTTTCAACAGCAACTGGCAGACCCTGTTCGATTGCTTCGGCGACTGCCAGGCCACCGAAACCATCACCGGCCTGCCCGATGGAGATTACATCGTCAAAGCCAGTCTGCACGATGAAGGATGGAATCAAATATGTGAAATTCAACAAAGTGTTTCCGTAGGCGCCCAGGACTGTACTGGTCTTGGCGGTGACAACGACGGCGATGGCATCTGTGCCGACGATGATTGCGACGACACCAACCCCGATATCCCCACCATTCCCGGCACCACCTGTGACGACGGCGATGCCAATACCAACAACGATGTCATCCAATCCGACGGTTGCACCTGTGCCGGCACGCCCATCGGTGGCGATCCCTGTGATGGACTCCAGATCAGCTCCACCAACACCAGTATTACAGTAAGTGGCCTGGACGGTGCCCCCATCTCCAAACTTCAGATATTTGACGCCGATTGGAATATCGTATCTCATTGCTTTGGCGACTGCCAACCTACCGAAACGGTCATGGGACTTGGTGAAGGCACTTATTTCATCAGAGCGACCCTGCACGATGATTCCTGGCTAGCCATATGCGACAGGGAAGAATACGTGACCCTGGGAGGTGGTCCGACAGATCCCTGCGACGACCTGGGAGTAGAAGTCGTCGATGGAACGGTGAGCATACAAGGCATTGCCAATGCGGCCATCACCAAAGTGCATATTTTTGATGAGGGGTGGAGTACCGTTTATGATTGTTTTGGCGTAGGGGATTGTTCGCCTCCGGGTACGTTGGTTTTGCCCGATGGCGATTACCATATCCGGGTGGGCACATATACTGCCGGGTGGCAGGCCATTTGTGAAGAGTTGTTCGATGTTACGGTTTCTTCAGGTAATGGGTCGGCGCTCGTCATCCAGTCCCAACAAGATATTTTCTTTTTCCTGGCCAGCAAAAACGGCCGTAGCTCCCGGCTCGACTGGGTGAGCAACCTGGATTACATAGCGTCGAGCTATCAGGTGGAGCGATCCGCAGATGGCGAACGATTCTCGCCGCTCGATGCCATACCGAGTGACTTTAGCGACTACGATCACCACAACTATATTTTTGATGATACAGCTCCATTTTCTGGTGACAACTATTACCGTGTAAAAATAATGTTACAGGATGGTACGCATCGGTACTCCTCCATCCAAAAACTCCACTTTGAAATTGCGTTCGATGACTTCCATGTTTTCCCCAATCCGGCTACCGACAGGCTAATGGTTGATCTGGGAGATATGCAACAATCGGTAAGCCATATTGCTATTTACAACAACCTGGGGCGTTTAGTTTATGAATTGAGGGCGAATACAAGTACGTTACAACAACAGGTAACCATCGATCTACATAAGTTACCATCAGGGGTTTATACCCTTTCAGTCATTTCAACAGATCGGGCACGACAATCAGAAAAGTTTATGGTCGGTCGGTTGTGAAATGATATTGGAAGTGAGCAAATAACGGTCAGTATATTTAACTTGCAGGGACAATTATCCAAACAAGTTTTCATCAATAAAGATATTGACAATATTACGATTGATATTTCTGATATGGCCCCGGGCATTTACTTTAGTTAGATGGAAACAAAACACTCCAAACACTACTTCAAATTTGGTGTATTCTAAAATATATAAGTATATGATGTCAACAAAAACAATTGTAGTATTTGTTACGCTAGTAATAATGCCCACCTTTCTGCTTGCCCAAAAACACGATTATATCTGGTTGTCCGGGTTTGAAAGTTTTGGCGATTCTTCTTTACGAACCATTGCGTTTAAATTTCAAGAGCGCAACCGGACAGTTACTCAAAACGATCATTGCAGATCAACAACGAACTCAAGTTAATACAACTGATTTACCTGCCGGTATTTACTTTGTAAATGTTTATGACAATAACGAGCTGATCGAATCTCAACGAGTCGTTATTATTCATTAGAACTCTTCTCCAGGTCAGGAACTGGGCCAAAGAATTGTTAGTGCCTTGGGTACGTAGTTTCAGAAAGCTTAATTTTTTTTAACAAACCCAGTAAATTTCCATTTCATGGGCATGACTAAGCATTTGTTAAAAAGAGTTGTAGGTAACCACTAAAAACTACCCCCTGTGTCATTAAAAAGCCCCCTTGAACAGAAAAAATAAAGCAAAAAAAATTAAAGGGAGGTTATCTTTTTGGATTCCTTGACCCGGTAAGACTCCCTAGGAATTTTGACAAGAATGAGGTGGCCATTTATACGTCCCCTTTTCCCCCATTTCCACAGGAGACATAATTGCCATTAGGTCGCCCCCTCCCCACCCCGGTACAAAAAATTATTTTCGCTTTCCATATTCAGAATTCAAGAATTGCCATCTGGCAAAATTGGCAAGAGCATCAAATCAAACACCCAAAAAACGCCCCTTCAACACCCCATTTTCACAAAAACCCCATGGCATCGGTGGCATTGGTGGCACTCTTCACTTTGTTGCGGCAAATGAAATCGTATTTCGTCACTCTGCGTTAAAATCGGGCCTGAAAGGCGATGCCACTCCGATGCCATTTTGGCATCGCCTCCATAATGTGGAAAACTTTTTTGGCATCCATGGCACTCTTTTCCTTCGATGCCATTTTGGCATTGTTGGCATCGCTTCATAATACTGCAATGCATTGCTTTGTATTCTTACAAAAATCCGCTCCTTTTCACAATGAGTGCCACCGATGCCATGAATGCCACTGCCATTTTCACAAAGTCATTTTGGACAAGGACGGGTTGGTCTAAAATAACTGATGCCTAACTACGCTTTTTCTCATAATTGCCGACAGGTTCATCGGCCGGTTGAATCAAATAACCACTACCCATCAACTCACTTAAATACCGACCCACCGTCCGCTTGGGTATTTTCATCTCTGCTCCAACAACCACCGCTTCATTTTTGGTAAACCGATCAGCCAGCTTTTCATAAAACACCTGCTTTCGGATGTTTTTAAACTGAAATGAATGCCCGACTTGCCGGGGCAACCGGTCGAAAAGAAAAAGGGCATGCTCCAGATAGATTTCCACCATTCGCAAGGCAACTGAAAAATCGTCATCCGCGCACAGCAGTTTTCCCGAAAGGGATCGCTCTTCATACTTCCGTATCGCCGACAACGACATCGCTACCCGAAACGACATCAACCCAAGCCGCTTCACAATACTCAATGCATCTGCTCCCGTCAACCGGTTGGTCTCTTTCAGCCAGGCTTTGAAGACTTTGTTCAGCTCTCGCCATTGCTCGCTTTGCAAATCAAAATCGGTAGGATGTGCTTTCAGAAATTCAACCATTTTCAACACCTCCTTTGATAGGTTTTGATAAAAGGATTGAAAATTTTGCCCCCGACCACCCGGCGAAACATCTCTCCACTCTACCGCTACCTGAAAGGCGTAAAACAAAAACCGCGAAAACAATCCGTCTTCCGTCGTGGGGATCAAACGGGTTACCTGGTTGGGCGTTCCCGATAGCACAACCGATAGTTTGGGCTCAGCTATTTCAACAAATTCATTGCCTTGTTTTCGGCTGTAAGAAATAGGTTCGTGATGGTAGGCTTTCCTCAACAGATCACTATAACCACCCCAGTCTTGCTTCAACACATTGCCCAACGTATCCGCTTCTGATTCAAATAAGATTCCAGCATCGTCGTTGTCGTATAGATGGCGAACCAACATCGCCGAGCTGGAATTGGCGGGGATATACAGGGTTTTGAAGGATGGACGTTGAGGTTCTTCCGGAGGATCGCTGAGTTTCCCTCTTTTGTACTGCACCACCGCATAGTCAAACGTCAACATCTGTTTTTTGTAATCTCGTTGTTTGATTTTGCTCTCTTCCAATAGCTGCCGGTGGTAACACATGCCCAATGTCTTGGCAAATTTATAGTCATTTTTTGAATATCTCAAAGGATCAACTTGTTCTGAACTATTAGCCTGTCGTTCCTTCGATTCTTGTTCTCCAATTAGAGCAACTAATGAAGATTGCCTTACGGTAAAAGTCTCACTATTTGGGTCGAAATACGCTGAAGGATCATGCGACATAAAGCAAAGCCGTGTAATGTCCTTTCCACTTCTGTCAATGGAAACACCCAACTCAGACTCGTAATAATCGGCTACCTGCTTAAAAGCTATCCGGTGTTGCTCCATTCCAGAATCAACCCTAACAATAATCTTCACACCTCTTCCACTTGGACTTATAAATGCCACTTGCGTAAAAGAAATCGAATGGATCTTTTTCAGTACCGATGGCAGTTTCGATTCATCCACTTTATCAATATCCAGGATGACAAAAGGATTATACTTTCGTAAAAATTCCATTCTGCGGCCCCCTGAAAATTCTCCGGAAACGGTAAATCCCAACAAGGACTTTTTCAATTGGTCGGCCAACTCACGTTGATCATTTTTTTTGGCTTCCCGAATCTTGAAAATCACCTCTTTGAAATGTGGGCCTCGAATTCCTTGCACAATTTCCGACAGGCTTCGGGTCCCAATGTCTCTGATAAAATGCCTGAATATAGATATGCGTTCCATAGAAAGTCTATTGAGCGAACTTGAAATTTGTAAAAAGATTCTTCGGAGCGTTTTCTCCAAAGAATCTATAAATCAAATTGGTCGTCACACCATAGCTGATCTCGCATAGTTGGGAAAAGAAGCTGCATCTATTTTTATATAGGTGTACTCGTCCACCGACACCATACAGGTATGCTCTACATCTTCGCCATCAGTAGAAAAGCGATTGACGCCAGTGATCGACTGGTAATAATTTCGCACTAGCCGAAACATCGTCCGGTGTTCCTGAACGACCGCGCCTGTCCGGACAATGAAAACCAATCCATTCCCCAATGCGTTTTCAAAGCAAGCCAGCATGTAAGGGTCATTTGCCAACAACATTTTTACAGTCTTCAAATCGCGTTCATTCAGGCAAGGAATTTCCATCAACATATTCCCGGAATAGCTAACCAACTTCAACTGATCGCGTTCCATCCGAAAATTTCCGGAAACGGAAAATCGGGGAATCAATTTTCGTTGGGCATCAAAATCCGAAGCCAGATGCTGGTCATAGTATTTTCACAGATCATGAATTTTCCTCCGATACCTTCCGGTCTTGATTTGGTGAAGTACATTAATTAAAGGGACGCATGATTTTGGTCGTTTGAAATAGTGGAAAAGCGTTACAATGGTCATGATGAAGAATTTTAAAGTGAATAAAAATGGGAGATTAACCGGTTGCAATTAATACAGAGCATAAAATGTCCAGGCCATGATGGCGCATCACAGCAACTTTCACAAGTCGTAAAAAAAGTTAGGGAATCAGTGTAAGAACATAGTGCAAGGAGTTTATCAAAACTTCCTTAAATCGCTCCGTCGGTACCGGCAAACGGCTTCCGGTGGTGATCAGCCAGAAACTTTTCGATATCCGACATCCGGTAGTAAACTTTCTTTCCCTCCTGGGAAAACCCAATCTTTCCATCATCGCGCCACGACTGGGCCGTTCGCAGCGAGATGCCCATCAGTTCGATAAATGCCTTATTGTCGATAAAATGCTCGGCCGGAGAACTGATGTTTTTGACATGCGTTTTGATTTCCGTCAAATCATTCATGTTTAAAACACAAATTGTTTTTTAAATATTTATCAACAAACCAAAAATAGTTTTATTTTATGTGAAAAGAACAAGCATAAGTTCACCCTCTACCCAAAGTTGATCTGTGAAAATGAGAATTGCCCCGATATAGAAGTCGAGCCGGACATGGAATTTTGGGGTTGGTTGATTTTCAACACAGACAATTCTAATTTGAAGCGAAAGAGAGAAGGAGAAGAAAGCACTGCTTTGAGCAGGAAGAAATCTTAATTTCAAAAAATAATCACTGCTACTAATCGCAAAAGCCAGCTTTTCAAAGCAGCCAAAAGAAGAACACTTCGTTTTCATAAACGTTCAACCAAACGTTCACCAAAAAATAAAAAAAACCCCTAATTGCTTGACAATTAAGGGTTTATGCGATTAATTTGTAGCGGAGGCAGGACTTGAACCTACGACCTTCGGGTTATGCTTACCACTATAGCTTTCGCTACTCCCGATCAACATCGGAATTTGTGGTCTGGACTTTCTCTTCACCATACCCCGATATATAACCGAGGCTTAGGTGTTCGCCATCAAGTCTCTACACCTTTTCCCGCTCAAGCGGGAACTTGGCTCGGGATTACCATACTAAAGGCTTCCCCGAATTTGACGAATGATCATCCCGAGATTTCTCTCGGGACAGCCCGCTGTTTGATCAATTCCCAAGCGTTGCGATAGACAGCCGATTTCGGCTTTCGCTGTCGCTTGTCGGTTTCGACTAAGTGTATTTCGGAACCGTAACTTATAAACACTTCACTTGGCATTACATAGAATACATCTAAGTCATCAATATACAAGATCGCGAAATCGAAATCTTCTTTTTGATAAGATGCTCTAACCATTTTACGTCGATTGGTCTTTGTTCTTCGATTATCTACAACATAATTGTTTTTAGTTAAATCGAACCAGGCGTGTTTTACCTGTATCCTATAAAGTTGGCCATTTACATCCAAAATAAGATCGTATGGCAACTATCTCCAACAGGAACACTTACACCCCAACCTTTTCGAAGCGCAAAAAGAATAACTGCTTGTTCAGCAATGTCTCCTTTTAGTTTGGTGTTTTCCATAAGTCAATGATCTCGCAGTATTTTACTGAGCCCGACGAGCTACCAACTGCTCCACTCCGCGCTATTAAACTCCCACTCAAAAATCAGAAATGCGTTCATTTCTTTCCGAATGGGCTGCAAATGTACGGTTATTCTTTCTAATTTCCAAGAAAATTCCAAAATTGTGGAAAAAACGGCTGTTCTCCGGAGGCTTTAGCAGATTTTTTATCTTCTTATTTTTTTCTACGTTTCCTGATTTGCCAGATAAGGCCGCTATTTTTTTGGCGAAAGCCACTCCCCTACCTTCAATGCTACCCGCCGTCCGTCGATGGCCGCCGATACGATACCCCCGGCATATCCCGCCCCTTCGCCGCAGGGAAATAAGCCCACCAGATCGCCATTCATCAGGGTATCGGGATGGCGCGGCACGCGGACGGGCGAACTGGTCCGGCTTTCGGTGCCGATCACGTTGGCATGGTGACTGTAAAAACCGTTCATCCGTTTTCCGAATGCTAATAAGGCCTGGCGCAAGGGCAGATAAATCGATTTCGGTAACAAAGTATGCACGGGAGCCGGAAACAAACCGGGTATATAGGAGCTCTCCGGCAAATCGGCCGACAGCCTGCCTTCTACAAAATCGGTAATGCGCTGGGCAGGAGCCTTTTGAGAGCCGTCGCCGGCAGCGAACATTGCCTGCTCCACCTTTCGCTGAAAATCGAGGCCCGCAAAAACTCCCTGCGACCGGTCCCAGACTTGTTCGTCGACCGCTACCACCAGGCCGGCATTGGCATAGGGCGAATCGCGGCGCGACAGCGACATCCCATTGACCACCATCTCGCCGGGCGCCGTGGCAGCAGGCACTACCAGTCCGCCCGGGCACATGCAAAAGGAAAATACCCCGCGCCCTTCCACCTGACAGGCGAGCTTGTAACTGGCAGCAGGCAACTCTTTTTCCCTCGGTCTTTGGTTGTATTGCAACTCGTCGATCAACGCCTGCGAATGCTCTACCCGCACCCCCAGAGCAAATGGCTTGGCTTCGAGCCGAACCCCTTTGCTGGATAACAATACAAATACATCACGGGCAGAATGGCCGGTAGCAAGGATTACCGCTTCCGCTAAATGTTCTTCCTGCTGACCAACCACCACCCCAGCCACGCGACCGTGCGCAACCATCAGATCGGTCACGTGAGCATCAAAATGGACCCGGCCGCCGTAGTGGAGGATCGTCTCCCGGATATTGGCAACGATCCGAGGCAATTTGTTGGAGCCAATATGGGGATGGGCATCGACGAGGATGTCGGCCTGAGCGCCGTGCTCGACCAGTATTTGAAGCACTTCGCGGATGCTGCCCCGCTTGCCGGAACGGGTGTAGAGCTTTCCATCAGAATAGGTCCCTGCCCCACCCTCCCCAAAGCAGTAGTTGGAGTGTGGATTGACCTGACCGAACTGCTGAATGGCGCGGAGATCGCGGCGGCGGGAACGGACGTCTTTCCCACGGTCGAAAACGATAGGCCGGATGCCCTGGGCAATCAACTGAAGAGCTGCAAAATAACCCGCCGGGCCCGCACCCACAATAATGGCATTTTTGGCGGAAGCCGACAACTGCTTTAGCCCATCGAGAAAAGCGGGCTCTGCCGTCTGCAATTCCTCCCGATAGACAGCTACCTGCAACCGCACCACCGGACGCCGACCACGGGCATCTATCGACCGCTTCCGCAATTGCACCTGCCTCACTTCTTCCGGCAGATAACCACTGGCATCGATGGCGCGTCGCCTGACGAGCACTTCGTCGGCAGCCTCTGCCGGTAATAAGGTGATTTCGACTATCTTTGGCATCGGATTCTCAATTATTGGCCAAAGGTAACAAGGAGTTATTGGTAGTTCAGAAAGAATTTTATAGTTTTACGGCCGATTTACCTATCCTTAACCCAATATCAATACGCCTGATCTTTTATTCAGTCAGAATTTTACAATTTGATTTTCTGAAGAACAACCCCGCAAAATATTCAACAACCCAACTTTAGTTAATACGGTACTTAAATAACCATTTCAGTGCAGATTGATTTTTGCACAAACTAAGTTGTCCACCTAACATGCAATCATTTAAGTTTCCCAATAAACTGGTTACTAACCCTGTCCTTTTTATTAAACAACTATTGAGGCGCAGCGGTGTACCTTCCATAGAACACATCCTGAAATTGCTGGGGCATTACCAGCAAGAGGTATTTTTCGTTCAGGTAGGAGCCAACGAAGGAAAAACGGAAGACCCGATCTATCCCTTCGTCATCCTGAAAAATTGGAAAGGTATTTTTGTAGAGCCTCAACCTCAGGCTTTTGAACAACTGCGCACCAATTATAAAAACATAAACGGGTTGGCCTTTGAAAGAGTAGCCCTTTCGGTAAAGGAGGAGAAAAGACCGCTGTATTTTATCGACAACAACAACGGAGACCTCCCCGAATGGGTATCCAAACTGAGCAGCTTCAACCAGTCGATCACCGCAGAAGTACAACAGATATACCCCGAAGCCCAACTGGCCAGCATGGAGGTAGATTGCATTACCTTCAGCCATTTGGTGGAAAAACACCAACTCAACCACATCGACCTGGTGTACATCGACACCGAGGGGTTCGACTATGAGATCATCAAAACGATCGACTTCCACCGCATCACGCCCAACCTCCTCGTCTTTGAACACCGACATTTGTCACAAAATGACTACCGTGACTGCCTGGCCCTCCTACGCCAATTCAACTACCAGATATACAAAGACGCCTATGATACCGTCGGCATCTTACATAAGGACATCTCCTCAGATTACCATACGCACCTTCACAAGAGTTGAGACTTAACAATAAACCCACACAAGTCCCAAAACCAGACCAAAGATCAACAACAACATCACTAAATAACCGATCAAATACACCTTGCGACGACGGCTGGCCCGTTGCAGTGCTGGGTCATGGAGCTGAGTTCGCTCCCGAAAAGGTTCTGATTGGGAAGACCTGGACCAATAGGACATGTACGGCCGGTTTGGCATCTTCGCCAGTTTTCTATTGTTCTTGATAGAAACAATGGCATCACTTGAAAAACCCATGATCGAAGTTGTTTAATTGTTACCAAAATCGATCATCGCGGTAAAATGCTCCATAAATCACGAAGAAAATATAAATATATTCGACCAAGACCCCTTACTGACAAAGCAATATCACAGGATCTGCCCGGACCACATTGCTTTTGTTGCCCGCCCGGTCGACGATATAGATTTCGTAGAAGATCGTATCGGTGGGAAAGCCAGCCAAGGGCTCACAATTACTTGCCGGGATGGGATATATACAACAAGACGTATTGACCACAAAAGTTGCTTCTCCCGAGATACCATTACCCGTCCCCAACTCTGGTACCATAGGTATAGAAATGGGTTGAATATCTGGAATATCTCTTCTCGTGTCGGCAATGTATACCTTGGTTGTATCTTCGTTGTTATTGCTGCCCAGATCACCATCCCCATCTGTGAAAGAAATCGTCATGCGCAGAAAATCATCATCAATGCTCCTACCCTGCACCATCGTGTTTTTGGTCATACTCAAAAATTCGATTACCGGCTCATTCGGATAGTCCGGTGGTTTGGTACAGGAGAGTACCAGGAATAAGGTCATCAGAGCAACACAGAGGAGATAACGGTAATGCATGATCGTAGTTTTTTCTGTTATAGCTTTACGTTTTCAAACGAAAATTAATACTTTTTATTGAAATAACGCACCACAGCGAAAAGAAAAGAGAGAATTTGTCTTCCCCCGTTCCACTTTTCTGCTAAAAACCTTCCAGCTTTTGAAAACCTGGAAGGTTTAGACATTTCTCCACTATACAACGCAATATCAACCAAAAAGTTAGAACGACCAGCTTACTCTGCCTTTAACAACAGCAACGTCCTTTCCACATCATCTACCGCCACCTTCACCATATAAATCCCACTGGGTTGCCCTTCCAGGTCGACAAGCGTCAACAATTGGCTGGCACGGTGCTCCTGGGCCCCGACCAACTGCCGCCCGGTCATATCAAACACGCGGATGTCTATCTCTGCCACCTGGCTAAGGGCGATCATCAGTTGAGCATCTTTGGTGGTCGGGTTGGGGAAAAGCTCCAGTTGCTCTATGATTAGATCCTGATCCAGCGTCGACGAGATGGCGGAGGATTCTACCACCACCGATACAACAAAAAGACACCCGTTGGCATCCGTCACAGTGACGGAGTAATTGCCTGCCGACAAATTGATCGCCGTCGCCGTGTTTTGGCTTCCCGTACTGGCATCCCAAATATAACTGTAAGGAGCCGTACCGCCTGACACGACGACGGTAGCCGTACCGTTTGCCTGTTGGTTGACATCGGGGCTGGTACTTATGGTTCCAGAGAGCGGGTCCGGTTCTGGTACAAACAGGATTTCCGAGATCAACACGCAATCATTGGCGTCGGTCACAGTCACCAGGTAGTTGCCAGAGGGAAGGCCGGAAACGTTTTCCGTAGTCATCCCATTCGACCAGGAGTAGGTGTATGGTGGTATTCCGCCGTACACGCTGATGCCGATGGCGCCATCTTCCATTTCCGCACAAGAAGTAGATTTGAATGGTCTCCACCTCCAATTCAACAGGGCTGGTGGGGCCACTTACAACGTATTGTGGCGACATGATGGAGCACCCATCGCTATCGGTTATGGTACATTGATAGGTGCCTGCCGACAAGTCGTTGATGGAGGTAGTTGTAGCACCGGTGTTCCACTGAATCGAAAGAGGTGGGTTACCCCCAAAAACCTGGAGACTAACGCTGCCTTCGCTTTCGCCAAAACAATTGGATTGTACCAACTCATTCAATGTGACCTCAATGGCTTCGGGCTCGGAGATCGTGACAGGTACCGAAATGGCTTCACAATTGTTGACATCGGTTACCGTCAGCAAATACATACCGCTGCCCACATTCAACAGGTCGAGGGTGGTGCTGCCGTTGTTCCACAAATAAGTATAAGGCGGGTTGCCACCGGCCACATCCATTTTGATGCCGCCGGTAGCCTCTCCATAGCAGATGGGTTCATCTATTTCATTGATCGAAAGGCTAAGTAAGGAGGCGGGCTCCGCAACTCCAATATCGGTCAACAAACCAATACATCCATTATCATCAGACACGGTTACAGAATATACCCCTCCAGAGAGGTCGTCGATCTGAGCCACCCCTGATAAACTGATTTGCGAAAAGCCATTGCTCCAACTGAATTGATAAGGAGCCACGCCCCCGCTGATTGAGACTTCTATCATTCCATTGCTGTTGTTGAAGCAATCGACATGCTGGAGCTGGGCAATAACCGGTTCGAGATCGGCAACGGCAGGCAAGTTGATCTGATTGATGATAGTCTCACAGTCATTAACATCCGACACGGACACCTGATAGTCGCCTGTCGGCAAATTCACTATCGTGTAAGAGCCGGGAATGTCTACCGCCGTCCCGGTGACGGTACCACTGGCAGATGCCCAGGAATACTCATATGGCCCTTCTCCGTTTTGCGGGTCGAGGGAAATAGCGCCATCGCTGGCACCGCACCCAACACCTACTACGTCAACTACCGCTACCTGAATGCTTCCAACGTTTTTCAACCAACAGATTGTCGAAAGTAAACATACAGCCTTCCCCATCGGTCACTTCCACCGAATAGGTTCCCGCTGGCAAGTCCGTCACCTCCGATGCTGTCGACCCCACACTCCACAAATAACTGTATGGTTCAATTCCTCCCGATGGCACTATCGTTATGGTGCCATCATCTGCACAACCCGCATCGACGATGTCCGTCAATGCAGTCATCGCCGCTGCCTGGGGAATGTTGTAATTGAAGGAAGACTGACAACCATTGTCCATATCGGTGACAACGACCGTGTATTCTCCTGCTGCTACAAACGAAATGTCCTCGCTCGAACTGCTGTACCCATTTGGCCCCGACCAGTCAAAACCATAGGGCCCCACCCCACCACCGGCACTAACGTCCAACCCGGCATCGTTCATTCCATAACAATTATTTTCCGTCAAGGCCACCAAATTGCTGTTGAGTACCGGGCAAGTCGTCATAAAACTAAATGACGGACAGCCCGCAATGGGCCCGCTATCGTCGTAGGGTTGAATGGTCACGTAATATGTGATATTATAATCCAGGCCCGACACAGGATAGGATAAACTATTGCCTACATCGGTCAAAGACATAAATTCATTTCCTCCGTCAGTAGTCCCAATCATGATCTGATAGCCTGTGGCCAGAGAAGTATTCGACCATTCCAACATTTCATTTACATCCACTTCATTTCCGGAAGGGTTATTCAAAATGGCACAAACATCGAGTGTTTTCACACAAATCTGAAAGCTGCCCTCATTTCCCTGGGACGTAAATACCTGGAGGTAGTAATCGGTACTGGCATCGAGATTCATCAATATGTTCTGGTCGCAATACAGGGAAGTGCCGCCGCATTGGTCGTAGAGGGCATGTCGCACATCAACAGCCGTCCCTCCTTGAACATCCACCTCAAAAGCGGTATGAATGCCCGTATTGAATCGATACCAAACATCGGAATGCGTTTGGTTGGCAGATGCCACGCAGGGTGGGTTCTGAATGGCTGAAGAAGCCGCCTCATTGTTTCCCAACACCATATTGCAGGTTTCCACTGGCGTGATTTCTTCAGCAGTACCCATCGGCCGGCAAGCTAATCCATTATTCTCACAGTCCTGATTGAGGGGAGCTGATGCGGCTGGTGAGCAATCAACAGTAAGTTCAAAATTTCCGGTGTTGCTGCCATAGCCATGCACCATAATATAGTATTTTCCACCTGCCTCGGTGGCAAATCGAAATGCCGAACGGGAATTGGTTACGCAAGCAGGACTATCGTCATTGCTGCCAACACAAATGAACTCAGGGGTGTCTCCACAACTGCCATTCATCAAACAATACACACTCAACCGGGTATCGTAATCAGAATTGCACATCGAAAGAAGAACATCATTACCACTCCCTTCCAACCAATAATAGGCATTGGGAGCATTAAGGCCTGTACCACACGCTGAAACAGGTAAGTCACTTACATCCATACCGTACCAAAGGGTATTACCATTGACGGTTTCGCCACAAGTGACGGCCTGGGCGCCGCATATGCGATTGTTGGCAGGCGGATCGGTAGCTGTTATACAGAAACTACCTTCCATTCCCCCCTTACCGGAAACCTGGATATAATAAGTGTTGCCGATATTTGTCGCCACATTGGAAAGAATGGCGTGGTTGGGGTCGGTGATCCCTCCATCCTGATTGCAAGCCATTAGAACAAAACCCGGATAATCAGAACAATCATCAGCACTGTAGACAGCCACTTCGGTATCGGCATTGGTGTAGCCGGAAAAATCCGTTGAAATGGTGGTATAATTATGTTGAGCCACAAACCTGTACCATACCGGATGATTGTCGCCTTCAAAGCAGGTACCCAGAGGCTCTCCCGTTTCTGTATCGATGCCGGTATTATCGCCAACCAGGCATGGATCATTTATCGTAAGGAATGGGGCTGTACAGGGTTTGGAAGCGGAGGGAAAACTGCAGGTACCATCGTCGTAGGTGGCATCCGGATTGTAATTGAGGGCATCGGGGTCGGTGCAGCCGGTGATTTCGCTGCGGACGCAGAGCTCATGATCCCCCACATCATTGCTGCCATAATCCCACACCCGGAAATATATTGTTGTACCAGGTACCAATCCGTCAAAGATCCGTTCTGAATCGTTGTTGCAATTTGCCGGTGTGTAAGCCGTCAGATCGCCACAAGTGCCGGTATAACATTCCACGATGGAAGAAAAACCCGGCGTGTCCATAAATTTGAACGTAATCACACCACTGGGTGGCACAGTCAAGCTGTACCAAACATCCTTAGGGCTGCTGTCACCGTCGGAGCAGGTTGCACTTGGAGCTACCTCGTCCATGGTAGGCGTGGCACCACTGTAGGTCGACGTGCTGGTCATAATACAGGTGGCATCCATATTGAGCCAGGTGTCGAGGTTCATGGCACCCGGGCAATTGTCGTATGCCAGGGAAGGCAGTACACAACTGCAATCCTCATAGGAAGCACTGGGGTCGTAATTGGAGGCAGCCGTATTAGTACAACCGCCGGTGGCTCCACAACTGATGCAGTGGATGGCAGTAATACGGCAATTGCCATCAGAACCGCAATCGGGACCGGTATTGAAATGAACGGAGTGATTGCCGGCAGCCAGCGCATTGAAAATAAAAGGGGTGTTCCCGGATCCCACCAGATTGTTAGAATCATCATACACCGTGATATAATCGTTGCAATCCGAGGAGGTGATGACGTACTCGTTACCCGCCACGATATTGGTGACGGTTGCAAATTCTCCGGCGTAGTTACAGTTGTTGATCACGGCAGGATCGCCGTCGGTGGGAGCATCGGCACCACCCCAGGCAGATGTATTGTTGCACTGACCAAAAAGCTGAAAACCGGTGAAAAAAATGGAAAGAAGCAGAACGGCTGTCCGAACGCTGAAAGTAAAGCGAAAGGCGATCATGGTAATTAGTTGATAAATTTGTAAGTGTAAACGATTGAAATCCAGCTAAATAAACATAATATTCAGTAATTCAACCATTTACTTATGATAAAATTTCATCAACTTTACAGCCAATTTCTTGCCAATAATTGCAGTAATAAGTTAATTCTTTAATTCAACATCCGAATCTGGTGTTGAAAAGCGATTGCTTTAGCAGCCAGATATCAGGCCGTAATCGCGCTATCCACGTTAGACGGAAGTCTGCCCACTGCCCCCTGACCTCTGACCCACATCTATACCACCACAATATTAATCATCCGGTTGGGAACCACGATCACCTTTCGGACGGTTTTGCCATCTGTCCATTTTTGAATGCTTTCCAGGGCCAGGGCCTGCTTTTCGAGTTCTTCCTTCGACGCTTCTACTGGAAAGGGCGCCTTTGCCCGGGTTTTTCCATTGATGGAAACGGGGTATTCAATAACATCCTCTTTGAGGTATTTTTCGTCAAAAACGGGGTAAGACTGAGTATGTACCGAGGGCTGATGGTCCAGCCGCTGCCACAATTCTTCCGCCAGGTGGGGAGCAAAGGGCGCGATCAACACCACCAAGTCGGTGAGTATTTGGCGGTTCTTGCAATTGAGTTTTTTCAACTCGTTGGTGGCGATCATAAAAGCGCTGACGCAGGTGTTGAAGGAAAACCGTTCGATGTCGTCCGTCACTTTTTTTATGGCCTGATGCAACGCTTTCAATTCTTCTTTAGTGGGCTCGGTGTCGCTAAGGTTCATCTGCCCATCCCTGTCGATGTAGAGATTCCAGAACTTTCGTAAAAATTTGGAAACTCCGTCTATTCCCTTGGTATCCCAGGGTTTGGCTTGTTCGACCGGCCCTAAAAACATCTCATACATCCGGAAGCAATCAGCTCCATAACGGGCCACTACCTCATCGGGATTGACGACATTAAAATACCGCTTCGACATTTTCCCCACTTCCGACCGGGTTATCAGGTGCGAGTCCACAGCATCATTGTTGGGGGTGAATACGCCCTTGTGGAAAATGCCTTTGGAGCATTCAAATATGGCGTCTTTGTACTCCGGTCTCCACTTGATGAATTTTTCAATGCTCTCTTTGTTGAGATAGGAACCAGATGCACCATAATCCTGCACAAAATCGATGTGGATCGGAATCTGAATGAAATCGCGCTCATCGTAATTACCGATCAGGCCGGCACAGAGAAAACGGTAGTGGTCGTCGATCTTGGCTTTTTGCAAATAAATGCGCTCGATCACGCCCTGGATCATGCCCTGGTTGATGAGCTTGCGGAAGGGCTCAGAGGTGGGTACCCATCCTTTGTCGTACAAAAATTTGTGGCAAAACCGGGCGTACATCAGGTGGCCAACGGCGTGTTCTGTCCCTCCGATATACAGGTCGACGTCTTTCCAGTAGCGAATGGCTTCCGGGCTGGCAAATACTTCGTCATTGAGCGGGTCCATATAACGCAAAAAATACCACGACGAACCGGCAAATCCAGGCATGGTGTCGGTCTCGCGGGTAAAGCCGCTCATTCCATTGACCCATGCTTCATTGCGGGCCAGCGGCGATTTGTTTCCCGTCGAGGGTTTGAAATCCTGCATATCGGGCAGTTCCAGCGGAAGGTCTTTCAACGTAAGGGATTGCGCAATACCGTCCTGGTCATATACGATAGGGAATGGTTCGCCCCAATAACGCTGCCGCGAAAAATTGGCGTCCCGAAGCTTATAATTGATCTTTTTCTGTCCGATGCCCTGGTCTGCTATCCGCCGGTACATCTCTTCGATGGCATCGGGAACTTCCATGCCGGTGAGAAATCCGGAGTTGATCATCTTCCCCACTTTGTCGTGAAAAGTAGCGCCCGGATGATCGGATTTATCCACTATTTCGATGATGGGCAGGTCAAATTTTTGGGCGAAAGCCCGGTCGCGCTCGTCATCGCCAGGCACCGCCATAATGGCTCCGGTACCATAATCGATGAGCACGTATTCGCCGATCCAAATAGGGATCTGTTCATTTGTAAAAGGGTTGTTGGCATAAGCACCTATGAAGCAGCCGGTCACCTCTTTGACCTCCGCCATCCGCTCCCGCTCCGAACGGGTGTTGACGTATTTGAGGTAAGCGTCTACGGTCTCTTGTTCTTCCTCTGAAGTCAACTGACCGACCAGCGGATGTTCGGGAGCCAACACCATATAGCTTGCGCCAAATATCGTATCGGGGCGGGTAGTAAATATTTCGATCTTTTGGTCAGACCCAACCACATCAAAGAAAAGCTGCGCCCCTTCTGACCGGCCGATCCAATTGCCCTGCATGGCTTTCATTGCGTCCGACCAGTCGATGGTATTCAGGTCGTCTAACAATCGTTCTGCATAAGCCGTGATCCGCCACGACCATTGGAGCATAGGCCGACGTTCCACGGGAAACCCACCTCGTTCAGAAAGACCGTCTTTCACCTCGTCGTTGGCCAGTACCGTACCCAGGGCTTCGCACCAGTTGACATAGCTTACTTTGCGATAGGCCAGCCGGTAGTTCATCAATACGTCGGCCTGTTGTTTGGGTGACATCTGGCGCCACTGATCGTCGGTAAATTCCTTCGGCTGAGAATGAGCAGCCTCCACCGATTTACTGCCTCCTTCTTCAAAAGCTTTTATCAGGTCTGTGATCGGTTGAGCTTTCGCTAAACGCCGGTCGTAGTAGTGCTCAAAGAGCTGTGCAAAGATCCATTGAGTCCATTTGTAGTAAGAGGGGTCGGAGGTTTTCACCTCACGGCTCCAGTCAAAACTAAGTCCTAGATTGTCGAGCTGCTGACGGTAAATTTCTACGTTTTTATCGGTAGACACCGCCGGGTGGATACCCGAATCAATGGCGTACTGTTCGGCAGGCAAACCAAAGGCGTCATAGCCCATGGGGTGGAGTACGTTGAATCCTTTCAGTCGTTTATACCTGGAATATATGTCGGAAGCGATGTATCCCAGTGGATGGCCCACATGAAGCCCCGCCCCTGACGGATAGGGGAACATATCGAGGACGTAGTACTTGGGTTGGTCGCTATCGTTGTCGACCCGATAGGTCTGGTGTTCTTTCCAGTACTGGCGCCATTTATTTTCGATGTCTCTCGGTTGGTAATCCATAATTTCTTTTTTATGCCGAATTTGATCGTAGTTTTGGTAGTTCTAACTACTAATTAGCTGTAAAAGTTTCTCCACGGCGTTGGATGAAGCGGCGAAGATAAAAAACCCGCCTTGGAATATGGAATATTGAATGGTGAATTTGGAATTATCGCGCTTCGTGCGATTTTAGCATCGCGCTTCGCGCAATGCAAATGCAGTCGCCCTTACAGGGCTGCATGGGGTGGTTAGCGTTTGGCCCGGCGTTGGAAGAATACCTTAAACATCCTCAAGACCAGGAGCGCATGATGCCGGTAACGTATTTGGAATTTTTGCTGAGGCGAAAAGGAAAATACTGAAACCAATCGGTCAGTTCATTTTCCAGTGCCGCCTCGTATTTTAACTCCACAACGATGGCGGGATCGACGAATGGCGGAGACAAAAACCGGTCGACGATCTGATAAAAATGCAAATGGGTATCGATGGTCAGGCGGAGCAAGCCATTGTACGACTCCCAGTAGCTGCGCCGGTAGTGGTTGAGCAGGACGCCCCTCAGTTGTTGTTGGTGGTGGGGCAGATGATCGATTGCGCTCAACAAGTCATTTACAGAGCCGCAGGGCAGGCCCTCCAGCGGAAAAGACTCCTTGCGGCCCAGGAGGTTGTCTTTGATCTTTATTTCAAATACGGGTTGGTCGATCTGACTGAAGTCGGGGCCATACCACCGGATGCGGAATTTTTTGCGGTGTGCTATCCCCATCTGATTGTCCTGATAACATTGCAATTGCGGGGTATCGAAATAGATGTTGTTGACCTGCCGGTCGGGATAGGTTTTCCGAAAGGAGGCTGGATGTGCATGTAGAATTTGCCGGACAACCGCCTCGTCGATGTTTTCCAACCTGTATTTTCGTTCGTAGCGCATATCACACCCTTTTGGTGGGCTCCCAGGTGCCCTTTTGAATGCCCGACAGATAGCGGAAGAAGCCCAGCAATAAAGCCAGATTCATAGCCACAAAATAGTGGATGTGTCGAAATGGCAATATATGGATCCGGGCTTTCTGCAAGAGCCAGTCCAGCAACGGGATCACCAGAAACACCCCTATATATAAAACTACCAACGCCTGAAACAATGCCCACCCACACCAAGCCAGGTAGCAGGCCACCCCAAAGCTGATCAATATCAAAAAGGGGCCGAGCCACCGCAATACTTTATGCGATAAAAAGGCAAAGCCCAGGGGCGAAAACGGCCGTTTCAATACGCCGACAAAGGTTCTGAGGTTTTGAAAATTGCCCGCAGATATCCTGGCCTTTCGGCGAAACTCCTCCGATATTTCATGCGAAATGGCTTCAAAACAATGTGCTTCCATGTCGTTGATGGCATGGCCCCCTTGCACCAGGGCCCGGAAGGCGATATAAAAATCGTCGACCAAAAAATGGCCCGGCACGGGGTGGTAGTGGTCGGACCGCAAGGCAAAACAGCCGCCAAATGGACCGATCATCGTCCCCCAAAGCAATCCCTCCCGGTGTTTGATGCGCACCTCGTTGCCCACATACTGTTGCTCCGACCGGGAAATACCCCCCACCTGCAAATTGGTGGCAAGCATATTGCTGTCGACCAATGCTACCTCCGGGCGCTTGAAGTGACGAACCAGGTTTTTCAATGTACTGGGATTTAACATTACACTTGCATCCGTCAATAACAATATATGCCCGGAAGCCT
>CBDCTQ010000044.1:0-51936 GCA_965222105.1 Saprospiraceae bacterium
CAACTACCTGCTCCCCAGCACCTTCAATTTCAAAAGTAACGAATTCAGTGGAAGGGTTCGGAAAAACCAATACCTCTAATTCCTTCGCTAATTCCTCATTGGAGGCGGTGCCATCTACATTATATCCCGAATGGTAAAAACTCAAACCACCCCGCCGATTGCCAACGACTAGGTCGAGGACACCGTCGTTGTTGATGTCGATCAATTCGGGATGGGTGCGAAAGCCACCTGTTACATTTCCAAAAGGTTGGTCTGCCAGGTAGTAATCCAAATTGGTATTTTGCGTAATAGTGTCGTATCGCCATATCTGACCACTGGCGCTTCCGCAAAAGAGCATGTACTCACCATCAAAGTCGACAAAATAAGGGGAAGAATAACCCTCCGCTTCATTGAGCAACCTAGTAAAAACATTACCCAAAAATTCGACGTTGGGAGACATCGTCTGATCCGTAAAAAATTGAGGGTTGCCAACGAGGCCCACATTTTCAAAATAATTGAGATGACCATTGCGCTCTCCCACCACCAGGTCCATCAATCCATCCCGGTTGATATCCACCATGTCAGGCGTACTCACCAACCCCACATCGATGCCCATAAACTGTGGTACCATAGGAGCAAAAACAATGGGATTGCCCGGCCCCGCCGTGTTCTCAAAATAGAACAGGGTGCCTTGCTCTTCTCCAATGAGCAAATCGACGTCGTTGTCGCCATCCAGGTCGCCAAAAGTGGGCGCCAATGACCAGTTCAACTCATTTTGATCCATGTCGAGGTAGTTGTCATCCACGAGTTCAAATGCGGGCTCAGTAGCAGTGCCGATATTGTGAAATAAAAACAGTCGCGGATCCCGTCCTCCACCCTCTACATAGTAGGTTTCGTTGCCCACCAGCAAATCCAACAATCCATCTGCATTGAAATCGGCGAAAGCGGGATGGGCCCCTGTGCCGAGGTCCAACATATCATCTACAAGCAGATTGTTTTGGAGAAAATTAAACACGGGCTCCTCATCGGTATTGGTATTTTTGTAAAACCAAACGTTTTCGATGTCTTCCGCCAGCTGACCACTGTTCGGCGAAGCCAGGAGGTCGCGCCTGCCGTCATTATCCACATCGACATAAAAAGATGCCGGAAACACGTGAATCAATGCCGACAAATTGTAAGAAGGATAGCTGCAATCCTGAGCGGTATACCAGGTGTCGGTGGCCGACCCTCCGTTCACTAACAAATTGAGCGTTGAGCTATTGACATCACCCAGAACGAGTTCTTTGTCCCCGTCGTTATCTTCATCAAACATAAGTAGGGTTGAGCCTGCATGCCGCTGTTCTGCACTCCCCTCCCAAAATCCGGTGGCGCAGGAGTCCGGATCGGAGCTCAACTCCACACACCCCGTCAATCCGCTTTCATAGGCACTGCCCAGACAAATGTCTTCGAGTACAAAATGCAAACTGTCGGTCCCATATCCATTTTCCACGGAAGTGTTTTTATACCAATAGATGTACCCACCACCGGTTCCGAAAGTGATGATGTCGAGATCGCCATCGTAGTCTATGTCATCCACGGCGGGATAATCCTCTGTACT
The DNA here is from genome assembly GCA_965222105.1 of Saprospiraceae bacterium. Taxonomy (GTDB): domain Bacteria; phylum Bacteroidota; class Bacteroidia; order Chitinophagales; family Saprospiraceae; genus CALGLS01. The sequence continues at coordinate 1,577 of CBDCTQ010000044.1, forward strand.
GATATACAAATTGGTATCGCCTCCTGTGAGTAGGGGAAAATAGATCAGATCGTGTTCATTATTGTAAAAATGAAAACGCTTGAACTTTAGCCTTCCATTGTCAAAAAAACCTTCGTAGACCTGCACCCCCGAAATGGACGGCACGTGGCTGTAAGCAAAAATGTCCATGGCTCCATCCTCATTGAAGTCGCGGAGTAAAACCCAGTTTTTCATTTTGGGAAACCAGTTGGCATAGCTGGGATCGTAGTCGTAGTCGACCTCATTTTCGGTGCCGTTGTTGATGAAAGTGAGACTGACATCGCCAATTCGATCGAAGACATACAGGTCGTCAATTCCGTCATTATTGAGATCGGCGGCAGAGAACTGGGGCGAGTTGAACCCCCCAACCAATGGATTTCGCAACAGTTGGCCATCAACGGTAAAGTCGACATCAAAGGTCGGCAAGGTCTGTCCAATCATCAAAGAGGAACCAAAGAAGTACGCCATCAAGGTGATACAAAACTTTTTCATAAAAAGAGAAATTCAGTTGACCAGGGAAACGCTAAGCCCAAAATTGTGATGATAGTTTCATGGCTGTATCCCCGATTAGGTTTATTCAAAATTAATTCGTTACTTCATCGCAAATTACAAAAAAACGAGTATGAGAAAAGTCTACTTTGTTTGCTTTTTGGGGTTGTGCCTCATAGTGGGCAAAATTCACGGCCAGCAAGAGCCTCCAAAGATTACCTTACCTGAAGATATCCCCACCCTCACCGATTTTACCCTGAGTGCCGAAAACAAAAACGGCGAAGACCACCTACTGTTCAACGTACCTGGCAGAAATGGCCCCGCCACGATTACCTTAAACAACGCAGAAGAACCCATCAGGTTGACCTTTTCAAACGGAAAAGCCTCCTTCGCGACGCAAATCGACCAACGCGGACAATTGATGCTGTTCACTTCAGGGTATGACAGTGATAAAAAGCACCGGCTTTACCACGTCGCCCAAAGGAAAAACGGCAGCTATCGCATCAAACACATACCGCTGTGGCTGTCGATCATACCACCTCTGGTGGCCATTTTGCTGGCGCTGGTCTTCCGGGAAGTCATTGTTAGCTTATTTCTGGGCATTTTTGCAGGAGCATTCATTGCTGGCGGATTGCGGATCGAATCACTGTACTACGTGCTGTTGAGTCTGTTTGAGGTGGTGCAGCGATACATCGTTAACGCCTTGAGCGATTCCAGCCATGTATCCATTGTCGTATTTTCGATGCTGATCGGCGGCATGGTGGCCATCATTTCCCGCAATGGGGGCATGGCCGGAGTGGTTCAGGCTTTGGCCAAATACGCCCGCTCGCCCCGCAGCTCGCAATTCATCACCTGGCTGTTGGGAGTGGCCATTTTTTTCGATGACTATGCCAATACCCTGATCGTGGGAAACACCATGCGCTCCGTCACCGACAAATTTAAAATTTCGAGAGAGAAGCTGGCTTATATCGTCGACAGTACCGCCGCCCCTGTATCCGCCATCGCATTCATCACCACCTGGATCGGTGCCGAACTGAGCTACATAGATGGTGCCATCGAAAACCTCGCCGGATTTGACAGCGGGCTCACCCCCTACGCCATTTTCATCAGTTCCCTTAAATACTCTTTCTATCCCATTTTGACGTTGATCTTCATCCTCCTGCTTATATACACCGGAAGAGACTACGGCCCCATGCTCAAGGCAGAAACCCGTGCACGCACTACTGGGAAAGTGAGCAGCGCCGTAAAAGGCGACGACGACGAACCCGACATGGAAGACCTCTCCCCGGTGAAAGGAGCCCCCCTCAAATGGACCAATGCCGTTTTGCCTGTATTAACCGTCATACTGGTCACCATCTTCGGTCTGATAGACACGGGTATGTCTTCCTGCTACAGCGAAATAGTGGAAAGCGGCACCGCCCTGGCCAATGAGGGCTGGTCTACCGTTTGGTCACAACTGGGAGCCATCACCGGTCAGGATAATCCCTCATTTTTCATGAAAATGGGCAAGCTCATCGGTGCTTCCGACTCCTACGTCGCTCTCTTATGGGCCTCCTTTGCAGGGGTACTCGTGGCCATCATTCTAACCGTGGGCGGAAAGATCATGAACATTTTCAACACCATGCACACGATGACCACCGGCTTCAAGACCATGTTGCCGGCCATCATCATCCTCACCCTGGCCTGGTCCTTGGCCATCACGACCGAGGAACTGCATACGGCCGATTACCTAACATCAGTCCTCCAAGATAGCATCAGCCCCTACAGCATGCCGGTCATCATATTTATATTGGCTGCACTCATCGCTTTTTCCACGGGGTCGAGCTGGAGTACGATGGCCATCCTCTATCCCATTGCCATCCCCACCACCTGGGCCATCTGCCGTGCCCAGGGAGTACCCGACGACATTGCGATGGAGTTGATCCTAAATGTCATTTCCATCGTACTCGCCGCATCGGTGGTAGGTGATCACTGTTCCCCGATCTCCGACACGACCATACTCAGCTCACTAGCTTCCGACTGCAATCACATAGACCATGTGCGCACCCAGTTGCCTTATGCCCTCACCGTAGGTGTAGTGAGCCTGATCCTCGGAGGTCTGGCCACCTTCCTTGGAGGCGGTTGGCTGATCTGCTTTGTACTAATGGCCATCGGAGTGGTAGTGTTGTTTGGGGTTGTACGGCGGTTTGGAAAGGTTGTTGAGAATAGGTGAAGTGCGATGCAATGTTCCTCTTTCTACAAACCACAACCATGAAGGACTCCGCTATCGCTCCGCCAGAGAAGGGCGTTGCCTTCACTGCATGCTTCACGCCTGCCATGTAGGCGATAGCCCTTCATGGGCAAGCCGTGTACCGTGTACCGTAAACCGTGTACCGTAAACCGTAAACCAAAAAAAAAATGACCTACGAATACCTATTCTTCGACGCCGACAACACCCTTTGGGATTTCAACCTTTCGGAAAAATTTGCCCTGTTCAAAGTCCTTTCGGAAGAGGGGATCGACTACGACCCCGACTTTCTCGACATCTGGCACGAAATCAACCGGGTGGCCTGGCATCAATTGGAAGGGGGATACCTGTCAGCAGAAGACCTGCGGTGGGTTCGGTTTGAGCGTTTTTTTGAAAAAATCGAAAAAGCGGCCGATTACCGGTCGGTTGGAAAGCGCTATCTGGCTCATTTGGGTACCACCGACTTTATGGTGCCGGGAGCCCTGGCCCTTTTACAGCGATTGCACAATCAGCGGCGGCTCGCCCTCGTGACGAATGGGTTGAAAGAAGTACAGCGTAAGCGGTTGCAAAATACAGGTATCGAACAATACTTCGATGCAATCGTCATCTCCGATGAGATCGGTCATGCCAAACCCAATGCCGAATTTTTCGATTATCTGTTCGAGCAATTAAATCATCCCGAAAAGAATAAAGCCCTAATCATCGGCGACAGCATCAACTCCGACATCAAGGGCGGCAACAATTACAACATCGCCACCTGCTGGTTCAACCCCGGTAGAAAGGCCGCCCATTCGGGGGTTGTACCCAAATACGAAATTCATCAACTGGATGATTTATTGCGGTTGATCTGAACCGGTTTTTCTTTTTTGGCGGAAGCCCACCGCACCAACATCCGCACCTGACCATTGATAAACAATACCCCCGTTAACAACAATACCGCCGCAAAAATGGACCGCTCGGTGATCACCTCCTGATTCAACCAACTTCCCAACAATAGCGCTACAATCGGGTTGATAAACGTGGAAGTCGACACCTTGTCGGGCGATACTTTTTTGACCAGGTAGTTGAACGCCGTAAAGGCCAGCACCGACCCAAAGATCACCAGATAAACCAAACTCCACAGGGCAATGGGCTGTACCTGTACCCATGAGAAGCCCTGCCACTCTCCCACCCCATAGCTGATGCCGACCATCATAATTCCTCCAAACGTCATTTGCAGGGCAGCACTCAAAAAAATGGACCTGGGCAAATCGGCATCTTTCATCCACACCAGACACACCCCCCAAGCCACCAAGGCTACAATGATGGCCCATACGCCCATGCGCCACTCCGGGCTGTTCAAAAACCGGGGTTGGCCGGTAAGCAAATACATCCCTACAATGCCGATCACCACCCCCACCCAACTATACCCACTGGGGTGTTGGCTACGCATGACCCACATCAGAAATACGACGATCAATGGTTGAAAAGCAACAATGAGAGAGGCCATACCCGAATCTACATGCTGCAACGCCCAGGTAACCAATCCATTACCTATGGCAAACAACAGTAATCCCGCAATGGCTGTGTTCCGCAACTGGAGCCAGGTGACGGAATAGTCTCTTTGAAAACGGACAACAGCAAACAATATCAAACCCGCCAATATAAAGCGCAAGGAGGCAAATAAAAACGGCGGCACCGACAACACCCCCCAGGCATTGCCCAGATACGTCGACCCCCAAACTACATAAATCAGGAAAAAGGAAATTCCGATCAACCAGAATTCCCGACGGCTGTCAGACATGTCGTTTATCTTTGCTTAAAATTGCGCGTTCCGTTCCGACCAGCGCAACTTCCGCAACAAATACATCATCTTAACATTCAGGGTGGGCGAACAGTTGAAAAAATGGCCATTAATTTTGAGCCAATCCGACTCTTTTTCAATACTGTAAAGATCTTCGTAGAATATCTGTTGAGGTTCGTTGAAATGGGCCTTCCAATACAGCCCTTTTTCCGTAAAGGCAAAGCCCTCCCGACAGGAACCAAAAACGGTTTGGTCGCAGATCAGCAATATCTTTTCGCTTGGCGCGGGAAAGAGAAAACTGGTCAGCGCATTTTTGAGTTTCGCTACCGGCATTTTCGTGAAATCGATGTACCAGGTCTCCTTTTCCTCCTCCATATCCAAATAGTCCAGTATGATCTGTTGCAACCCCGCATCGGGCACCTGATCGCCGGTGTACTGCCGGGCTTTTTCCGAAAGGGGAAATGGATACAAGTCTTTGCCTTCCGTCAGGATAAAGGAATCGAGCAAGCGGTCCAATTCCTCCTTCACGTATTGGTCGATCCGGTAGGCCTTGTCCTTTTCATTCCCAGCACTCAATTGATAACAATGTGCCGCCATCCGCTCCGCCTCCTTCGCAAACTGTTGCCGAAAGGAGGTTTCATGAAACAAGTCGACAAAAGAATCAAACGTCGAATCCACCTTTTCACTGGCCAGCCGCGCCCGCAACGATTTAAGAAAATAGGTGCGCAACTGAGCAGGGATCCGCGCCGTATCAACAAAGTCGAGGTTGTATACAGCCTGATAATTGCCGATGGGATCAGCAGGCTGGTCAGCTCCCCTGCTCCCCCCCTGCTTTTCCCCACAGTGCGGACAATAAGCCGCATCATTCGGAATTTCATTGTTACAACGGAAACAATTGTACATAACCAACAAGGTTACAGAAATGGTTCAAAAGTATGTTTGTAAAAAATTGAAAATCAATCGCCTTCCAACACATTTTTCAGCGAAGCCAGAGTATCTTCCCAGCCCTTAACGCACCCCTGAAAATAAACATCAGCCACCGGATCGGTTGGAAAACCGGATTGCTCGACCCCCAGCTCACACCCCTCTTCCAACTCTTTGATCCTGAATGTCACTTCCATATCCGCTTCAAAGGGCATCCTTCCGGTTTTGGCGTAATAATCGTCGTACGACAATCGCAACAAGGCAGGCTTCCGCAGTGCCCGAATGGTAGACACTGTCACGTAATCCGGTTCATCTTCATCGCCCCACCCTACGGCGTAGATCCCACCCTGCTCGGGCAGCACCAGGGCCCGGTCGGCAAACCACCACCGCCTGATCATGCTGGGGCGTAGCAATGCATCAAACAAGGTGTTTGCATCCACTTTCACAACGATCTCTTTAACAACAATTCGGGTAGTGGTCATTTTGAAATTTTATTTTAATAAAACATTTGTCCGAAGGGCAAAAGTTCTACTCTGGCCTATTCTGACCTACTGTGCCTGCCTGCCGGCAAAGGCAGGTTATAAATAACATTTGCCCGAAGGGGAAAAAGCTATTAGATACTATGAATGGATTTTTTGTATAGCAACTGAAGAGCAATTTTTTGTCTAACCAAGGAACACCCGGAGCCTCGTAGCCCTAGCTACGAAGGCGAGGATGTGACGCTGGGTGGGCAAAAAAGGGCATTCAGGCTGTATACAAAATTTCTGTTCATAATGTCTATTGCATCAGTACCGAAAATGCACCAATATACGCCGAATCTGCTTGCGGTGCCGCCGAAAATGCACCCGGTGAAAAGTCAACATTCCCTGCAAAGAAAGACGTCCAACAATCGGATGCTTATATATTGACTTATCGAATTTATCGTCGGGCAGGCCAGCGAGGTAACTACGCAGTGAATCCCGCTGATGATTCCACTGTTTCACCAGATCCCAGAAAGCTGCTTTCTCCTGAAGGTGGACGGTACTAACGCCCTTGGGAGCTTTAAACCGAACCGGCAACCCCAGATAAAACCGCAACAACAACAACCGCAAGGCACTCGGCAGGCCTGCCTTTTTCAATTTTGGGTCAAAACTCAGCTTTTTTTCAACGTATTGATGGGAAAACATCTCGGCAAGCATTAGGTGTTGCATCACCTGCAGCACCGACCATTTGCCCGGCCGGGGCTGCCAGTTGAGGTCTTTATCAGAAAACTTTTTCAAATCCCGCAACAGGAGCTTCAGCTCGCTGTCCATCGTATCTAATTGATTTTCAATGCTTTTTCTCATAAACCGTTTAATGGGTTCGCAAAATGATGATGGGAAGGAATCACAAGTTTATACAAAATTTTCTAATTTCAGGCTCCGAACGCAAATTAATATACCATGCAAGTTAAAATTTCAGTACTCTTTCTTTTATGTCTGCCCCTTAGCCTGCTTTCGCAAAAAGAAGACGAAAAAAAATGGGATGTCAATAATCCACCTGGCCCTTTTGAAGAAGTGACCTTTTCTACCGATCAGGGCACCTGGATGAATATCGACGTCAGCCCCGACGGATCCACCATTGTTTTCGACCTTCTGGGAGACCTCTACTCCATACCCATGAGCGGAGGAGAAGCCACCCTGTTGAGAGGTGGCCTGGCCTGGGAAGTGCAACCCCGGTTCAGCCCTGATGGCAAATATCTAGCCTTCACCAGCGATGCCGGTGGTGGCGACAATATCTGGTATATGAAAGCCGATGGCTCGGAGGCCAAACAAGTCACCAAAGAATCGTTCCGACTGCTCAACAACCCCATTTGGGAACCCTCCGGCGACTACCTCATCGCCCGCAAACACTTCACTTCCACCCGCTCCCTCGGCGCCGGCGAAATGTGGATGTACCACCTGTCCGGCGGCGGAGGCATTCAACTTACCAAAAGAAAAAACGACCAGCAGGACGTCAACGAACCCGCCATCTCTCCCGACGGCCGGTACCTCTACTACAGCGAAGATATGTACCCCGGCGGCTTCTTTCAATACAACAAAGATCCCAACGACCAAATATACGTCATCAAAAGATACGACCGTCAAAACGGTGAAACCGAAAACTTTTTAGCCGGACCAGGAGGCGCCTGCCGCCCCGAAGTCTCCAACAACGGCAAATGGCTGGCCTACGTGCGCCGCGTCCGTACTAAGTCCGTACTTTTTGTTCACAACATCGAAACAGGAGAGGAATTTCCCCTCTTCGATGGGCTCAGCAAAGACCAACAAGAAGCCTGGGCGATCTTTGGGGTATACACCGGCTTTAGCTGGACGCCCGACGACAAAGACATCGTCATCTGGGGTCAGGGCAAGATATGGCGCGTCAACGTAGCCGCCAAAAAAGCAACCGAGATTCCCTTCCGGGTAAATGCCAAACACCGGCTGGCCGAAACGGTGCGGTTCGAGCAGGAAGTAGCTCCCCGGACCTTCAACGTCAAATCAATCCGACAAGCCACCACCGCCCCCGACGGCAAAACCCTGGTATTCAATGCGGCCGGATACCTCTATCAAATGTCCCTGCCTGACGGCAAACCCAACAGGCTGACTTCCGATTCCGATTTTGAATTTGAACCCAGTTTTTCGCCTGACGGAAAAGAATTGTTATACGTTACCTGGAACGATACCGAAATGGGCGCCATCCATATATACAATTTGGCTACCGGCCAAAAAACAAAGTTGACCCGTCAAAAAGGCATTTACCGAACCCCTTCTTTTTCGCCTGACGGCAAACAGATCGTTTACCGAAAGGAAGGAGGCAATAGCCACCAGGGATACATCAACAACAAAAAACCGGGATTGTACATCATGGCCGCCAATGGCACCAAACCAGAACTGGTGGTCTCCGAAGGAGAAAACCCCCGGTTCAGCGCCGACGGAAAAAAGCTATTCTACCAAACCGGCGGATACCTTTTCGGCAGCCTGACCAAGGCCATGAAAGCCTTCGACCTGGAAAAGAAAAAAGTGGAGACCGTTTTCAACACCAAATACGCCAACTACTTTGTACCCAGCCCCGACAACAAATGGGTGGCTTTTTCAGAAATGTACAAAGTCTACATCGCGCCCATGCCAGCCACCGGCCAACCCGTCGGCTTGTCGGCAGATACTAAAGCCGTCCCGGTAACCCAGGTTGCCCGCGACGCCGGCATCAACCTCCATTGGTCTGCCGACAGCAAACGCATCAACTGGACCCTGGGCAATGAGTACTTCAGCAACGCCCTCACCGACCGGTTTCTTTTTCTCGACGGTGCCGTCGATAGCTTACCGCCAATGGACACTGTCGGAATAAAAATCGACCTGGTACTGGAACACGACCGGCCAACCGGCATGATCGTCCTCCAGGGAGCCACCATCATCACTATGGAAGGAGAAGAAGTGATCCGGGACGGAACGATCATCATCGAAAACGACCGCATCTTAACCGTTGGCCGAACTTCTGAAATAATTATCCCCGAAAATGCCAAGGTCATCTCTGTTGCCGGTAAAACCATCATGCCAGGGCTGGTGGATGTACATGCCCACCTGGGCGCTTTCCGATATGGCCTCAGTCCACAAAAACACTGGCAATACTACGCCAATCTGGCCTATGGGGTGACCACCACCCACGACCCTTCTTCCAACACAGAGATGACCTTCTCTCAATCCGAAATGGTGAAGGCGGGCCGGATGGTCGGACCCCGCATTTTCAGCACGGGTACCATATTATATGGTGCCGATGGCGATTTTAAGGCGGTGATCAACAACCTCGACGATGCCCGCTCGGCACTGCGCCGGATGAAAGCCTTTGGCGCCTTTTCGGTAAAAAGCTACAACCAGCCCCGCCGCGACCAACGACAACAGGTCATCCAGGCAGCCAGAGAGCTGGGCATCAACGTTTACCCGGAAGGGGGATCGTTCTTCTACCACAACCTGTCGATGGTGGCCGACGGACATACGGGCGTGGAACACAACCTGCCCGTAGCTCCGCTCTACGACGATGTGATCCAGTTCTGGTCGAAAACAAAAACGGGCAACACTCCCACCCTCATTGTCAACTACGGAGGCATCAACGGAGAGTACTACTGGTATCAACATTCCAACGTCTGGGAAAAACAACGGCTACTAGATTTCACCCCGCGCCCCATCGTTGATTCTCGGTCCCGACACCGAACCATGATCCCGGAAGAGGAATATCAAAATGGCCATATTCTTGTATCTCAGTCCTGTAAAAAGTTGCAGGACGCCGGAGTAAACATCAACATGGGATCGCACGGTCAATTGCAGGGGCTGGGAGCCCACTGGGAACTCTGGATGTTGCACCAAGGGGGCATGAGCAATATGGAAGCCCTCCGCGCTGCCACCATCAACGGAGCCGAATACCTCGGCATGGCCAAAGACATAGGCTCACTGAAACCCGGCAAGCTGGCCGATCTGATCGTTTTGGATGCCAATCCGCTCGATACCATCTTCCATACCGAGCAGGTCGCTTACACCATGATCAATGGCAGGCTTTACGACGCCGCCACCATGAATGAGATCGGCCACCGCAACAAAGAACGCAAGCCCTTTTACTGGGAACTCGAAGGTTCGGGCAACGCCTACCCCTTCTATCCCAATACCGGCAGTTTTATGCCCGTCAACTGTATGTGCGGGCATTGAAAATCAAAATCAAACGTCAATTTTTGGTAGTTCTACCCAATTTTTAACTTATCTATCGCCATGCGACCATCAACATATCTGATCTTCTTTCTTCTCGTATTGTTCTCCTGTAAGTCAGGAAATAAAAATAAAGTGAGCGATTCGCCCGGCGCTTCCTCCCAGGACGAGGGCGCACAACCGGCAAAGACAGATGACCTTGCCGTATTCAATCAACTGCCTGCTGAAAAAACGGGCCTCGACTTTGTCAATCAGGTCACCGATTCCAAAGAGGTCAATTTCTTCGTCTACGACGCCATCTATCAGGGCGCCGGCGTAGGGGTAGGCGACTTCGACAACGACGGCCTGCCCGATCTTTTTTTTGCCGGCAACATGGTCAACGATCGCCTCTATCGCAACAAGGGCAACCTTCAGTTTGAAGACATCACAGCCAAGGCCGGTATTCAGACCGACAACTCCTGGTCAACTGGAGTGGCCGTGGCCGACGTCAATGGCGATGGGTGGCTCGACATCTATGTTTGCAAGTTTTTGTATCCCCAGGATCAGTTGCGCCACAACAAGTTGTACATTAACAACCAAAACGGCACCTTTTCCGAAAAAGCCGCTGCATACGGCATTGCCGATCCGGGCTATAGCATCCAGGCCAATTTTTTTGATTACGACAGAGATGGCGACCTCGACCTATACGTCGCCAATCAACCGCCCAACGCCACTTCGCTTCGATCCAAACTCGGCAATGATAAACATTTTCAGTTCACGGACCGGCTGTACCGAAATGAAAATAACAAGAAATTTACGGAAGTGACAAAGGCCGCTGGCATCACCAATTACTCCTTTTCGCTCAGCGCCACCGTCAGCGACCTCAACCAGGACGGCTGGCCCGACATCTACATCGCCAATGACTACGAAGAACCGGATTTTTACTATCAAAACAATGGCAACGGCACCTTCACCGACATTGCGCACACTGCTCTTCGGCACATCTCCAATTTCAGTATGGGTTGCGACATCGCCGACTTCAACAACGACGGCTGGCCCGACATCTACGCCCCCGACATGGTGGCCAATGATAATTTTCGCCTTAAGGCAAATATGAGTGGCATGAATCCCACCAAATTCTGGGCTCTTGCCAATAATGGCTACCACTATCAATACATGTTCAACACCCTGCAGCTCAACAACGGCAACGGCAGCTTTAGCGAAATTGCCCAACTCGCCGGCATCTCCAACACCGATTGGTCCTGGTCGTCACTATTCACCGACCTGGACAATGATGGATTTAAAGACCTCCTGGTGACCAACGGACTGCTCCGCGATGTTTCTAACAACGATTTTCGCAATAAGATAAAAGAACAGATCCAAAAACAACAACAGGAAAACCTGAAAACGGGAACTCAAACCGGAATCGACCCCATGCAACTGTTGCAATATGCGCCGTCAGAGCGTCTGGCCAACTACGCTTTTCGCAACAAAGGCGACCTCAGCTTTCAGGATCGCTCCTCGGCCTGGCATTTCGATTTCAAAGGCTGGTCGCAAGGGGCTGCCTACGCCGATCTGGACAACGATGGCGACATCGATGTAGTGACCAACAACATTAACGATCCTGCTACTCTTTACAACAATACAATTGCAGACAATAAGATCAATCGCTATTTGAGGGTAAAACTTATTGGCTCTTCTGCCAACCCCTTTGCTTATGGTGCCAAGGTCGTCGTCTACCTTGCCGATGGCAGCCGGCAAATGATGGAAGTCTCTCCGATAAGAGGCTTTATGTCGACCAGCGAAAACGTTCTGCATTTTGGGATGGGCAACCTTCGAGCCGTCGACCGGATCGAGATCACCTGGCCCGACGGCCAACAATCAACGCTTCGGGATCAGGGCACCAACCAGATTGTCGAGATAAATTACAAGGATGCTCATCCTGCTGCCAATCCGGCTTCGGCGCCTAAGCCATTTTTTGTAAAAACAAATAAAACCTTTCCATTTAGACACACAGAAAATGAATACGACGATTACAACCGGGAGATTTTGCTGCCTTATAAATTGTCTCACCTCGGTCCAAAAATAGCGGCTGCAGATGTCAATGCCGACGGACTGGAAGACCTCTATATCACCGGGGCTGCGGGGGCGGCCGGAGCGTTGTTTATTCAACGGTCAGGAGGTCGTTTTGCGAAAGCTGCCAGCCAACCCTGGGATGCTCAAAAAGCATCGGAAGAGATCAATGCCTTGTTTTTTGATGCCGATTCCGATGGCGATCCCGACTTGTATGTAGCCTGTGGCGGCAATGAATTTCCGCCCAACTCCCCGATGTACCAGGACCGGCTGTACCTCAACGACGGCAAAGGAAAATTCTCAGAAGCCCCCCTGCCCAAAATGACGGGCAGCAACGGAGCTGTTGCTGCCGGCGATATGGATGGCGATGGCGACCCCGACCTCTTTGTAGGATGCCGGAACATACCCGGAGCCTATGGCCATACCGGTGAAAGTGTATTGTTGAAAAATGACAAGGGTGTTTTCACAAAAATCACCCAACAATTTGCACCCGAATTGACTAACATCGGCATGGTGACCGACGCTCATTGGTTCGACTACAACAAAGACGGCCGACAAGACCTGGTAGTGGCCGGAGAATGGATGCCGATCTGCCTGTTTGAAAACAACGGCACCGGCCTGGAAAACGTCACCGAAAAACGCTACCTCAATGAAAAAGGCTGGTGGAATACCATCCATGTAGCAGACATGGATCAGGACGGTGATGAGGACCTCATCGTCGGCAACCTCGGCACCAACATCAAGTACAAAACTTCCCGGTCAAAACCATTTAAACTGTACGTAAAAGATTTTGACGAAAACGGCAGCAACGACGTCTATCTCGGCTACTACGACTCCGACGGCGTATGTTATCCGGTGCGCGGAAGGGAATGTTCGTCGCAACAAATGCCCTTTGTAAAGGAAGAATTCAAGACCTATTCCGCTTTTGCGAAAGCGGATATAGAATCGGTGCTGGGGAGGCGGAAAGAAGGGGCCGTCCTCAAAGAAGCGACCTTTTTTCAAAGCGCTTATTTTGAAAATCAGGGCACCGCTTTCGCAAACTATCCACTTCCGGTGGCTGCTCAAATGGCTCCCATCCACGGCATCGCGCATTACGACTGCAACCGGGATGGCCACCTCGACCTGATCGTAGCCGGCAATTTTTATCACCGCGAGATAGAAACAACCAGAAGCGACGCCGGCACCGGTCAAATTCTATTGGGAGACGGGAAGGGCAGATTTGAAGTATTGCCTCCCTACCGCTCTGGGCTGATGGCCAATAAGGACGTCCGCGACATCAAACTGGTGATGACCGATACCGGCAGGCCCCTCCTCATCGTGGCCAACAACAACGAAGAAGTGGAAGTATTTTTGCTGGACAATGTTCTGGAGGGATGAGTGCTTTAGTCATACCCAAGACAAGACAAACCTATTCCTCCCTATTTGAGCATTCACTGGCAACATTTGTCCCAAATAATCTGCAATTTGACGACTACCCACACTAATAATTATTAATCTTTAATTACTCGATCCATCATGAGCAAAAAAGCAATACTTTTTCTAGCCTCAATAGCACTATGTTTTTCACTGACAGCCCAGGAGGTACCCGAAGTACAAAAAAGTTTGATCTCAAAAGTAGCTGCTACTTGGTGTTCAAATTGCGGGAGCTGGGGCTGGACCTTTTTCGAAGACCTGATTGCCGACAATTCTGCCAATGCCCAACTGATGACTATACATCACAGCGGCGACCTGGCCAACCCCACTGCCCAGGCGCTCACCGACAATTTTAATGTCAATTACCAACCCAGGTTTATATTGAACAATGACAACCAATCGGTCAACACCTCCAATATGGCCACCAAACGAACAGAGATCGCCAACCAGGTAGCCGCCAACGCAGCGCAAAGCCCAATGGCCAATGTGGGGCTAACCGTCACAATCAATAACAATGAACTCACCATACATACCCTGACCCGCTTTTTCCAGGATGCATCGGGAGAATATTACCTCGGCCTCTACCTGGTGGAAGATGGCATTGTCCACTACCAGGCATCAATCGGTAATGGGGCCGTCCACAAACATGTATTGCGCGGAAGCGTTGGAAATAATCATTTCGGAGAGATGGTCCTTTCGGGAAACATCACTGCGGGAATGGAGGCAGCACAAACCTATGTCGCCACATTAAACCAAGCCTGGAACGTCGATAACCTAAGTGTAGCCGCCGTCCTCTGGAAAAAAGAAGGCGACAGCTACCAATTTGTCAATACGAATTCGACAAATACCTTCGAAACGCCTTCCAATACGACCGATCCGGTAGCAGCAAACTGGCAACTATCTGTACAACCGACCGTCAGCACCGGCAAAGGCGGAACCATCGTAGTAGATTTACCCAATTCCAGCAACAATTTTGAATTAAAATTGTACGATCAACTGGGGCAATTGGTGGAGGTAATTCACCAGGGCACATTGACAGCAGGCCAACACCGGTTTGATGTAAACACAGTGTTGGACGCTGGATTTTACCAGGTAGTCAGCACGGATGGCAAGGAGCGATTGAGTCGACGGATGGTGGTGCAATGATCGCTTAGCTTTCCTCCCTCCATCGCATCAAAGGCACCGAACGAACCACCATTTGTACGGTTTGACGAATCCGTTCTTCGAATAAGATGACTTTTCCACGGGTCAGCTCTTTGAGTATATCTTCGTGGTAGTGCCGAACGGTGAGTAGTTCCAGATCGTCTTCCTTTACGATCTTAAAATTTTCTTCCAATTCGCTGATCAATTCTTTTACTTGTTCCCCCTTGTTGGTGATGCAAACCGAAAAGCTGATGGCCATATTTTGCATCATGTTGACTTTGATGCGGTACTGGTCGAATTGCTTGAAGATGTCACTCAAATGTCGTTCTGCCACAAACGAGAAATCCCGGGTAGAGAAGTGCAGCAGACATTGATTCTTTTCCACCACTACCACGGGGGGGTATTTAATCAATTCTTCCGAATCAGAAACGAGGGTGCCCCTTTCCTCTGGCTGTTCAAAGGATTTGACCCAGAGGGGAATGCTTTTATTTTGCAATGGCTTAATGGTTTTGGGGTGGATTACCTTTGCGCCGTAATAGGTCATTTCAATGGCTTCTTTGTAGGAAAGTCGGTCTAGTAATACCACCGGGTCGAACAACCTGGGGTCGGCAGTGAGGATGCCCGGCACGTCTTTCCAAATGACCATTTCGATGGCATCCAGACAATGGGAAAAAATGGCCGCCGTAAAATCCGACCCCTCGCGCCCAAGTGTAGTGGTGAGATTTTCGGAGGTAGAACCGATAAATCCCTGCGTTAGTATGCAGCCTTTTTCTCTAAAAATTTCAGGTAATGCTTTGTCCATTCTGGCTTTGGTTTCCGTCCAGTTGATCCTGGCCTCTCTGAAATTATCATCCGTCAGGATCACATCGCGGGCATCCAGCCAGGAGCAGGGCAATTCGCTAAGGTTGAGATAAGCCGCAACGATCCGGGTGGACACCAATTCGCCGATGGAAACGATCTGGTCGTACAAATAGTCGTACGAATCTTGCATGGGGTCTTCCAATACCCAGTCCACCTCCACAAAGAGATCGTTGACCATTCCAAATACTTCGTGACCGGTGGGAAATAACTCCGACAGGATGGCAAAATGCTGTTTTTTAACCTTTTCAAAAAGGGCGGTGGCCATTCCGGTTTGCCCGAAATAAGCGGCTGCCACTTTTTCCAGAGCATTGGTCGTTTTACCCATTGCGGAAACGACGATCACCAGCCGGTCTTCCATCCGCGATTGAATGATCTTACCTACTTTTTTTACCCCTTCGGCGTCTTTTACCGAAGCTCCCCCAAACTTGAATACCTTTATTTGCATGCGCTGTGTCTGTTTTAGCCGCAAATATAGTTTTTAACCCGGTTTGCAGCTTGTCACTTAGGTGTAAATTATTACCTTTGGTTTCTTTGATGGTCGGAGTAGCACCTACTAAAGGATGCACATCGGATTAAATCATTTGTATTTTTTGACAAAAATCAACCACAACCCGGCAATATGGACCCGACAATAACCAAAGCATTGCTCCTGTTGGTGGTAGGCATGGTAACCGTATTTGTCATTTTATTGTTGGTGGTGTTGAGTGGCAAAATACTCATTCGCATCATCAATCGTTATTTCCCGCTTCCCGAATGGGAAAGTCGGCCAGCTACCAAACCCATCCGGCCATTTGCCCCTGATACGGAAATGGATCATAAGCGGATTGCTGCCATCATAGCTGCAGTGGAGTTGGTGACGGGTGGAAAGGGAAAGATCACGGGTATCAAACACATTCAATAATCCAACACAGTTCTTACAATGCCAAAAGAAATAAAATTCTGCCTGGTGTACCG
Organism: Saprospiraceae bacterium; assembly: GCA_965222105.1. Taxonomy (GTDB): domain Bacteria; phylum Bacteroidota; class Bacteroidia; order Chitinophagales; family Saprospiraceae; genus CALGLS01. The sequence goes on from CBDCTQ010000044.1 coordinate 18,129, forward strand.
CGACATGTGGCAATCGTCGGGCAAGTATATGCCCCGGGTAGATCAATTGTGTGCTGTCGCTGAAACGATCATCGAAATGGGCTGTTTTGCGCGGGTGGAAACCAACGGCGGAGGCTTTGAACAGATCAACTTGCTATATGGCGAAAACCCCAATAAAGCTGTCCGCCAATGGACAACCCCTTTCAACAAAGCCGGCATTCAAACCCAAATGCTCGAACGCGGTCTCAACGGCATCCGCATGAGTCCTGTACCCGCCGACATCCGCCGATTAATGTTTGAGGTAAAAAAGAAACAGGGCACCGACATAGCCCGCTCTTTCGATGGGCTAAATAATCCGGAAAACCTGCGACTCTCCTTCGAATACGCTAAAGAAGGGGGCATGATCCCGCAGGGCGCCCTCAGCCTGACTTACAGCCCGGTACACACCGTGGAGTACTACATCGGTTTAGCCGACAAATACCTCGAGCTGGGGGCTGCCGAAATTTGCATCAAAGACATGGCCGGGATAGGCCGTCCCGCTTCCATCGGTAAGATCATCAAAGGCATCAAAGACCGCCACCCCGATACGCTGGTGCAGTATCACGGTCATTCCACCCCCGGCTTTTCGGTAGCATCGAGCCTCGAAGCGGCACGGGCAGGAGCAGAGATCATCGACGTGAGTATGAGTCCCCTCTCCTGGGGTACGGGTCACGCCGACCTGCTGACGATTCACGCTATGTTGAAAGACGCCGGATTTAGAGTGCCCGATATCAACCGCGAAGCCTATATGGCCACCCGCAACCTGACCCAAGAGTTCATCGACGATTTTTTGGGTTATTTCATCAATCCGCTCAACCGCAAAATGGAAGCCCTCCTGATCGGCCCCGGCCTTCCCGGCGGCATGATGGGCAGCCTGATGGCTGACATGGAGAAAAACATCAAAAGTTTGAACCGGTGGCTCATAAAAAACGGAAAGCCGGAAATGACCCAATCCGAGCTTTTGCTAAAGCTATTTGATGAAGTCGAATACGTTTGGCCAAAGCTGGGATATCCTCCCCTCGTAACGCCTTTCAGTCAATACGTCAAAAACGTGTCACTGATGAATACCCTCCAACTCATCAAAGGAAAAGAACGCTGGTCGATGATCGACGAAAACACCTGGGATATGATCCTGGGCCGTTCCGGCAAATTGCCCGCCAACCCTGCCCAGGAAATACTCGATTTAGCGAAAGCACAAAACAGAACGTTTTTCAAAGGGATACCTCAAGACCTCTACCCCGATGAACTGGAATTATTCGCCGAAGAAATGGACAAAAAAGGCTGGGACTATGGTGAAGACGACGAAGAATTACTGGAATACGCCATGCATCCGGCTCAGTACATCGACTACCGGTCCGGTAAGGCTAAGGCCAATTTTGAGGCCGCCCTTGCCCAAAAAAAAGCGGATGCTGCAGAAAGATCAACTTCCGAAACCACCGCTCCTCCGCCAGCACCGATGCCACCTTCCCCCAAGACGCTGAACATCGAAGTGGACGGAGAGCAATTCCAGGTCAAAATATCTTACGATTCAGATGCCGACACCCCTTCCTCTCCAAATAAATCGAGCGTATCCAGCCCACCCTCCAACAGCCGGCAAAAAGAAAATAACAATACAACTTCAGCGGATGATGCGGAGGCCATCACAGCTCCCCTTGAGGGAAAATTCTATATGACCAAAGACAATGACGAGGTGCCCCTAAAAGTAGGCGACAGGATCATGGAAGGTGAAACGGTGGCCTACATAGAAGCCATGAAAGTGATCAACGCCATCACCGCCGACAAGAGCGGCACCATCGTGGAGATCGTGGCCCGCCACGGCGACGAGGTGGAAGAAGATGACGTCATATTCAGGATCAGTCCATGAGGAATTAAACGAATGAACGTACTCGAACGAATATACGATATGACCGCCTTTGGCGAGATTGCCAACAATCCATCCACGCTCCTGATGTTGGCATTGGGTTTTGTAATGTTGTATCTGGGCATCCATCGAAAATACGAGCCATTGTTGTTGGTGCCCATCGCCTTCGGCATATTGCTTGCCAATTTTCCCGGCGGGCAGATGAATGTAGAAACGCTGAACGACGACACCTTAAAACACCTCTCTCTGATCGGCATCGCCAAGGAATACGGCATCATGAATATGCTGTACTACGCGTTGATCAAAACGGGGTTGTTGCCTCCCCTCATTTTTATGGGGGTGGGTGCTATGACCGACTTTGGGCCGATGTTGCGCAATTTACGACTGGCCTTTTTCGGGGCTGCTGCCCAAATAGGCATCTTTAGCGTTTTGATAACGGCTGTATTAATGGGATTTTCCATCCAGGAGGCCGGCGCCCTGGGGATCATTGGCGGAGCGGATGGGCCTACAGCGATTTACACCTCCATCATATTGGCGCCTCATTTGTTGGGCCCTATTGCCATTGCGGCTTATTCGTATATGGCGCTAGTACCGGTCATCATCCCGTTGGTGGTGCGGATGACGGTTTCCAAAAAAGAACTGCAGATCAATATGAAAGAGCAGGAAAAACGGTTTCCCAAAAAGATGAAGATCCGAAATATGCGCATGCTCAAAATCGTCTTTCCCATTGTGCTGGCTACGATCGTTTCGCTGTTGGTGCCCTCATCGGTGCCGCTTGTAGGTATGTTGTTATTCGGCAATCTGGTCAAAGAGATCGGCTCGGACACCAACCGCTTATTTAAGGCTGCTTCAGAGACCATTATGAACTCCGCCACTATATTTTTAGGGCTAACCGTTGGTGCTACCATGACGGCCCACAGCTTCCTCAACACCCAGACGTTGATGATCGTCGTGGGTGGGTTCATTGCCTTTGCCATTTCCATTGGAGGGGGGATCGCTGCCGCTAAATTGTATAATCTCTTTTTCACCAAGAAGATCAATCCGCTCATAGGTGCCACCGGCCTGAGTGCCGTGCCGATGGCTTCGCGGGTGGCCAATGAAATTGCACTTAGCCATGACTCGGGCAACCATATTTTACAATACGCCATGTCGAGCAATATTTCGGGCGTTATCGGCTCCGCCGTTGCTGCCGGCGTACTTATATCCTTTTTATCCTGATGCGCATCATTGGCTATCTCCCCCACCCCGACTACCAGATCACGGTATTTCGCATGGACGACAAATTCAGCATCCAAATAGAAAAGGATTTATTGGTACAAACCTATAAATACCGCAGCGGTCCCCGGCTGAACCGGCTGGAAGATGTCCAAAATATGGTGGATTCTTCTTTTTTGGAGCGGGTAGCATCGATATTTGAGGGGATGCACATCAACAAACAAAAGTCCCTCCAGTTGCCGGACATTGGAAAAGATCAATTTGATGAAATTATTTAATTATCCTATTTTTCCGTTACGCCTGTCATCTGTTGACGTCTAAAAGTTAAGAACAGCTAAAGGAGGGTATCCGGGAAAATAATGTTTAATTATTCCGGTTACCGGTAGAATCCACCGACAAATTAGTAACTTAGTTCCAGTTTTTATAGTCCCATCTTTCATTTAGCAAAAGCTAACAAGGCTTATTCGCAAATTGTATAACACAAGTTTTAACATTATTTCATAACAAACATTAACTGACTATGAAGAAGTACATTGTTGAATTTATCGGGGCTTTTTTTCTGGTGCTCACCATCGTTACGGCCGTCAATGGCGGAGCCGGAATGATGGCGCCGCTGGCCATTGGTGTGGCACTGATGGTTATGGTGTATGCCGGTGGGCACATTTCCGGTGCGCATTACAACCCGGCGGTAACTCTGGCCGTTTTTATGCGCGGCAAAATTAGTGGCGGTGAAGTACCGGGGTACATGGTTTCCCAAATAGCGGGCGGAATATTGGCTGCCGTTGTGGGAGCAACGGTATTGGGCAAAGCCCCCGATGTAGCCAGCACGGGCATGGCCAATACCGTGAACGGGCTTATTGCCGAGATACTGGGAACATTTGCACTCTGCTATGTGGTACTGAACACAGCCACCACAAAAAGTACGGAAGGCAACTCCTATTACGGTCTGGCCATTGGTCTTACTGTAACCTGTATGGCCTATGCGCTAGGAGGTATTTCGGGTGGTGCTTTCAATCCGGCTGTGGCCTTTGGTATTTCTGTGGCTCAGATGGCCAGTTGGAGCGATATTTGGGTATTCCTCATTGGATGCTTCGGTGGCGGTGCTTTGGCGGCCATTGTGTTCAACTACGTATACGGCCGTAAGGACTGATTCTGACTAATCGAAGGATAGCAAAAGGGGGTGGCATCCGGCGGATGTCATCCTCTTTTCAGATAAAAAATATCCTAATATAGTAGGGAGACAGAAAGTTTCCAAAAAATTGCCTATTTTTGTATATAATCAATTGGTTGATGGTTATTTTTATCAGTGTTTTAGCCCATAACAGCCTGATTAATAAGGTCTTATTTGAATGTAACTCCAGCTTTGTTTTCCTTAAACAACTATTTAAAGCCAAAACAGACCTGAAAAACCACCAATCAAACCGTCAAAAAGCAACTAATTTTCTTCCAGTTTTCCTACGGGACCCATCTTTGCGTTCCGACAATTAACATTTAGTAAAAGTACTCGTTTGTAATGTTGCAACACTAAATCTTAATGAAATGAGAATACTGGTAGACATAGTACACCTGGCCGACGTGAATTTTTTCAAACTGGCCCTCAACGAACTCAATAAAAGGCACGACGTAACCATTACCGTACTCAACCGGGGTAAACTGGCAGACGTGGTCAAAAAGGAGTACCCCGGTTTTAGGATCGTAACCCTGGGCACTCACCGAAAATCAAAAATCGGAAAAATGCTGGGTCTGATACAGCGAACCTGGCAATTCATCCGATTGTATTATAGCGAAAAACCCGACGTGGTCACCTCCTTTGGGTTTTATCCGGCCATTGCTGCTAAGCTGTTTGCCATACCGTCCATTTTATTTTATGACGATTACGAATACCGCTTCGTTTTTAAAATGTGCCAGACTTTCGCAACCAGGTTTTACATCCCGGAACCAATCCGTAAAAAGCTCGTTAACCATTCCAACAACCAGCAACCCTCTTTTGGGAACATCCGATTCTTCAACGGTTTCAAAGAAACGGCCTACCTGAAAGACTTTAAGCCCGATCCGGCGTGCCTCCAAAAGCGAAACCTCGTAGGGAAACCTTTTGTTTTTTGCCGCGACATCGACACCATCAGCCTGAACTATCAGCAGTACCAACACGTCGATCTGGGTCCGGCCTTTAAATGGCTCAAAGAAAACGGGTTTGAAGTGCTTTATTACCCAGAGAAAAAACACGATAACTACAACGACTGGTGTACCCATGTGGACAGCCCGGTACCCGACATACTGAGCCTGCAACATTATGCGGCGATGACCATTTCGTCGGGTGATACCATCGCCCGCGAATCGGCCTTGCTGGGAACGCCGGTTCTTTACGTTGGTGGCAGAAACATGGCCGTCAATTTACCATTACAGGAAATCGGATTGATACAATGCCCCCAAAGCTCGACCGATTTGCTGAAAAGCGTACAACAAACAGCCCTGCCCGATCAAAAAGAAAAAGCCAGAGAAACACTGTACAAACTGAACAACGACGACATCACCGCCCTCATCATCGACGTATTGGAAAACAATCAAAAACCCGCCCCCAAAGGAGGCGATAAAACCAAAACTTATAAAATGGAAACCATCACGAAAATTAAATAATTCTAATGAAAATTGGTTATATCCTCGGTCTCAAACAAGGTATTCATCGGTTTATTTACAGAGAGTTATGCGCCATGGATGAAATGGGTTGTAAGCTGACAATACTTACCACCAAAAACAATCCCGGGGTATACAACCCCAAAGATCACTGGAAGGTATTCGGGTATTCCAAATGGGGTGTCCTCTTCTCACAACCCCTCTATTTTTTGGCCAACCCCGGTAAATACTGGCAATTGTTCCGGCAAGCCCTTAAAAACAATGCCCTGGTCGACTTCTTCATTGCCCGGCATTATGTTCCCCAGGCCAAAGACCTCGACCTGATACACGCTCACTTCGGCGACCGGAAATTGTACATCGCCTATTTCATTAAACAGTTCACCGGCATCCCGCTAACAGTCACCATCCATGCCCACGAACTGTGGCGAAACCCCAACTGGAATATGTTCCACCTCTCCATGAACAATTGCGACCGGATCATTTCCATCTCCGAATTCAATAAACAATACATGATTGACAATTTCCAGCTCGACCCTAACAAGATCGAAGTGATCAAACTTTACGTCGATCCCGAAGACGTCATCACCGACAAAAAACACATCCTCATCGTGGGCTCCTATGAAGAACGAAAAGGCTACGACGTCCTCTTCAAAGCCATGCAACTGCTCGACCGCAAAGACTACCACATCTGGGTGGTGGGCACCGGACATCTCGACGTGCCCGGCGATGCCAAAAGAATGGGGCTGGAAGACCAACTCACTTTTTTTGGTAAAATGCACGCCGACGTCCTCAACATCCTGGTGAAAAGTTGCGACTTCTTCTGCCTCCCCTCCAAAACCGTCAAACTGAAAGACGGCGGCATGGACCGCGAAGGCATCCCCGTAGCCATCATGGAAGCTATGGCCTATGGCAAGCCAGTCATCTCAACCAAACACGTGGGCATTCCCGAATTGGTAGAGGACATGCTGGTGGAACAAGACAACCCCCAGGAATTGGCGCAAGCCATGGGATTTCTGCTCGACCACCCCGAAGAATACGGCCGCATGGGTGAGCGCAACAAAGCGATCATGGCTGAAAAATTCAGCAAGAAAAACGTGAAAACACTCAACGAATTGTTCAGCCGGGTGGCTGGCAAAGCACTTGTTAAACACTTGAATTAAATTCCAATTTATGAACAGTATATTGACATCGAAGAACCGGGGATTATACCTGGGCGTACTGATCTTTTGCACATTGTGTTTTACAGCAGTATTACTTCCAAAGGATAGTTTTTTGTTTCTGGTTCAGGAAGACGGGCCCTTCGAATGCGCCGGAGCCATTCTTTTCTTTTTATCCTCCGTATTGTTTTTCCTGCTCTATTTGAATGGTCGCCGCTTCAAGTCCGAAACCGACCGGGCCCGGTTCAGCAGCCTGGGCCGACGCACCTGGTTTTTATTGCTGGCCTTGTTGTTTCTCTTCCTCACCGGAGAGGAAATCAGCTGGGGGCAGCGGATCTTTGGTTGGGCTACACCTGAAGGATATGCCAAAAGAAATATGCAGGACGAAACCAATTTACACAACCTTGATTTATTCCATCTCCAAAAAACCCGACCCGGCACAGAAGAACACATCCAAAAGACAGGTATCGCCGCCCTGCTTACCGCAAAAAAAATATTCGTATATATTTTCGTAAGTTTCTTATTTTTGCTTCCACTAGCAAACCGATACGTTCCATTCGTAAGGAATTTGGTCAGGAAGTTGTACATCCCGGTACCGGCCATCGAATTGGGCATCCTATTCATTTTAAACATTCTTATCTACAGAGCATTCAAACCCCTGGCTACAGGATACCGTGGCGTTGGTCGTGGACTGGGAGAAGTGGAAGAGTTTAACTTTGCCTTGATATTGTTTCTGGTGCCCCTGCTGTGGTTCGGCTTTGAATCGATTCGCAGCAATAGCAGCAACAAGCTCAAACCGATTTATTCCGATCGATTATCGGGACGTGAATCCAAGTGAACTGAAAGTAAAATAAAATGAGAAATTCGATTACCCGTTGGCGCCAGATCGCCATCGTTACCATCCTGTTTTGTACCCTGGCCTACACGCTGGTCTTCTTACCTCAGGACACCTTGCTTAGCCTTGCCCGTGAAGACGGAGTCATGGAATGGGCCGCTACCCTTTTGTTATTGACAACCGCCATCTTGTTTTTGATCTTGTTTTTCCAAAAAAACAGCTTTGCCAATTCCGATGATGTCCGCTACTTCGATCGCATACCCAAACGGATTTGGTTTTTTCTGCTGGCCCTGGTATTTATTTTTATGTTTGGAGAAGAGATCAGTTGGGGGCAACGCATCCTAGGGTTTGAAACGCCTGAAGCCATCAAGGAAAACAATATGCAGGGCGAATTCAACTTCCACAATCACCGCCTCCTCCACCTTTTCGATGAAAACGATGAACGAAAATCGGGACTGGCCCTCCACCTGACCGCCAAAAGGATTTTTATCTATATTTTCACCGCCTTTATGCTCTTCCTGCCACTGACATTGAAATGGCTGCCCTTTGTCCGCAATTGGGTCAAAAAGCTTTATCTACCCATTCCGGTGGTGGAACTGGGCATCATGTTCGTTGCAAATGTAGTGTTATATCTCCTGTTCAAACCCTTTGCTCAGCACCACAATAAAGTCAGCAGGGCCTTGTCTGAAATTCAGGAGTTGAACTTTGCAGTGGTTTTATTTTTCCTGCCCCTGGTGTGGTATGGCTGGTGGACCACCCGCCAGAAGTTGCGGCCCGCAAAAGAAGGTTATATCCCACCCAAGAAAGCATCCAACCCGATCCGAAGGTAAAAGTTTTGACCGTTGAACCAATCCAGCAATATGATATCCTGAGCGCGGTACCACTGATTGCCAGTGGCTACCGTAAAGCCCAAACGGGGAAGAATCCATTTGGTCCACCCCACTGCAATACCACCTCCTGTCTGGAGTAGTTTGGTCTGATTTTGAAATTCATTATCCTGATGAGTAAAAAGCACCGTTCCATTGATCTCGCCAAAAAATACCCGCTTCTTTTTTGGAAATAGATAATACCGAAGGTAAGGGCTTGCGCCAAAAATAAAGTCTGCCATATCCTGATCATTGGCATAGGTAATGCCACTGCCAACCAACAATCGCTTTGTCAGCAAATGACCTACTTGCGCCGATACCCTATTAAAATCGGTTGCCGTCGGAAACTGGGCCTGTTCCTTACGCCCTAAGGTGACCGTCCCACTGACCAGCCAGGATTTACGGGGCATATCGAACTGAAGACGAATACTGTCTTTTGGCAAATTCGAATGAAAAAAATACCGCCACTTCAGATCGGCGAACATCTGTCCGTTGTAACGTCTGCCATTACGCCCGATCAGGCGTTCGCTGTACACGGGGTAGGTAAGTTTGAATTCCAGGGCCGTATATTGGTTGAAAAAAAACAGCATTCCGGCCTGGGGACCTAAAGAAAGGTTTCCTCTGACAACGTTGTTGGTTCCGGGTTCTAAAAACCGGCCTTCTCCACGGAAGTACGAAAGCCCAAGGAAGCCCTCCATTTGCTGATATCGAAATGCGGCATAACGGGCCGAAAGACTATGACTGACAAACGAAAACTGGTTTACCAGTTCGAGCTGCAATTGGCCGATGAGCGACCAACGATCGAAAAAGACATACCCCAATTCCGGCTGGATAAATACATCGTTGACGGCCTCTCCCATTCTGACATCTGTATCCAGCAGGAGGCTCCCACCGGTGATCCACATACCTTTTGAGGTTTGGGCGGGACTGTCGGTGACTGCCATTCCAAGCATAAAACTGATGGCTAAAATAAGGATTGGTTTCACAGCTTATTTTTTGAACAATTTAATTGTCTTTGTACAGCAAATTGTCTATGAAACCGAGCAATACGTTGTACCCTTTGGAAAACGACTTATTGTTGAGAATGATGATATCCGCTTTTTCCCGATAAGGTAAAATGTATTTTTCAAAAGCGGGTAGTACGTGATGCTCATAGCGGTACAACACATCTTCAATCGGATAGTTGCGCTCTAATTGGTCTCTCTTGATTCGCCGGATCACTTTGAGGTTTTCCTTGGCGTGAAAAAAAACCTTCAGGTCGCACAACTTACGAATCTTTTTGTAATGGAAGATAAACAAGCCCTCCACAATGAGCACTTTCGCCGGTTTGAAAGTCAACATTTTAGAGGTGGCCTTGTCGTTGTTGAAAACGTATTGAGGGCGGCTTACCTGATGGCCGGAAGCCAGCAATTTGATGTCGCGGGTGAAGGCCTCTTTGTCGATGGAGTTGGGTAGATCGAAGTTTATGACCCCTTTTTTATCGACCTCCTGCTCGTCGGCGGGTAGGTAATAATCGTCCTGGGAAATGATACACAAATCTTTGGTGGTAAATGATTTGCGCAGCTCTTTGATGAAGCTGGTTTTTCCAGAGCCACTACCACCGGTGATACCAATTATGTATGGACTCTTCATAGACTGGCAAAAATAGCGTTTCTAAAGGTATACTCAAAATCAAAAACATTGATTTTGAGTATACTTTCCATTGCCCATTCGGGAACTACAACCATCTACTGAATCACCAACCGGGTGATGTACCGATGTTGGTCGGTTTGTACTTCCACCAAATAAGTCCCCGCGGCCAGATGGCTGGCGTCAACTTGTTCTGTCCGGATGCCGGACACCGTTCCAAGCGATTTTTCCAACAAGGTGTGCCCGGATAGGTCAGTGACCAAAACCGTGGTGGCATTGCTTTCCAGCTGTAGCTCGAGACTAAAATGTCCATTGCCGGGATTGGGGGAAACGCTTACGACATCCGTTTCGTCCATGTCCACCACTCTTGAAACAAACAATACACTTACAGGAGTGCGATCACTGATGCAGTCCACAGCCGGCGTTTGCACCTCCCAGTCGAAGAAGTAATAATACCGGTTGACACCGAAATTGGAGGCGGTCAACTCGGCCACATTATCGAGAATGTATGGATATTGGATGTTTTCACTGCTGCGCCGAAGGCGGGGAGAAGCAAAGCCAAATTGCATCAGATTGCTTGCCTCATTGGTCGTCAGCACATAATCGTTGTCCGGTTCGATGACAAAATCCAGACCGACCCTGCTTTCTCCGGTGGGTATGTCTACGGTAGCTGATGCCAGAACGGCCCCGGTGTTGTCTCTTAGCTCGATGATCCGTTCGCCGGGCAGATCGGTAATTACCTTCACCGACCGAAGTTGAAAGGAAGATAGGGCATTGAAGATCACCTGACCGTTGAAGCCGTCGCCGCTGTAGTTACTTCCAGCATGATCGTGTGGTTCCATAAAGTTGGTTTCCGCCTCCGAGTTCTCTACATAAAAAGTGGTAGGTGCATCTATGAACGGGATGTAATAGCTGGAACCGGTCTCCAACTGGTTGCCTCCGGTGGGAGCATCGTACCAGGTAAGATTAGTACCTGTCGCCGTCAGCGTAGCTTCGCCGGGATCGATCAGCTCTACGTCATCAGCAACGGGAGCCGGGGCAGTGGGAATCACATCTACCTGGACCGGGTCGGAGGTAAACTCATCGCACATACCCAGTGCAGTAACGGTGTAAATACCCGACTCTGTGACCTCCACAGAAGAAGTAGTGACGCCATTTGACCAGGTATACTCGCTTGCCTCCGATGAAGTCAATAATACACTTCCTCCCTCGCAAAAAACGACGGGCCCTCCAACTTCCACCGTAGGCACTTCAACCGGATCGACCTCTATGGATTGCGCTGTCGACAACGCATAACAACCATCGACATCCTCGACCACAACGGAATAGTTGCCGGGTTGTTCGACGACGATCTCCTGGGTATTTTCACCGTTCGACCAATAATAGGACATGCCTTCCGGCGCGCTCAGCGTAACCGATTCGCCCGAGCAAAATACCGTAGGCCCTTGTGGGGTAATGGCAACGCTACTCACCTGGCAAGCACTTTCGGTGATCTCCAGACAGGTGTTGACGGCTGGTTGTTCAATGACATCGACTACTCCGGAAGGCCATTTCACGATTATGTGGCTGACGGCTGTAGCCGTGCCCAAGCCAAAGTGTTGGACGATTGAATTGGTTATACCATAGCTTTCTCCGGCGCGGACTTCGCGTATTTGCAAGCCCCATTCTCCGTAAATTTCGACCCGGGCGCCAACGCCGTTCACATTGCTTTGTACGCCCGTGAGATTTACGCGAAGCCAATTATTGGCGTTCCCATCATTCATCCACAGGACGTCGGGAATATTGGAAGGGTTGTTGAATACCTCCGCATGACCGGCGTAGATATCGAGAAAGCCGTCGTTGTTGAGGTCGCCAACGGCACAGGATTCCATATCGTTGTCGCTAAATACATTTTCGAGCAAATCGAAAGTGCGATCGCCATTATTTCTGTATAGGTATTGATCGGTACCAGCCACGAGGATGTCGACAAAACCATCGTTGTCAAGATCGTGGAGAATACCCTGGATGGTGGTGGTCATGTCGATGTCGATGCCGGCCGCAGCGGTAATATCGGTGAAATTGCCAGAGCCGTCATTTTCCAGCAACTGGGCGGCGAAATCGTGATTGGTGATAAAGCAGTCGAGGTCGCCATCGTTGTCAATGTCTTGAAAATCGGAGGTCCAGGACTGCCATCCGATGCGGAGGCCGTAGTCTTTGGCCAATTCTGTAAAATTATTGTTGCCATCGTTGACGAAGAGCTTATTGATCCGTCTTTCATCGGAAGGGTCGCCTACTCCCTGGCGGCATTTGGCAATGTAGAGGTCGAGATCGTTGTCGTTGTCGAAGTCCGTCCATACGCTGCCGTAATTGCCGGAAGCGGGTTCGCCCGAAGAGCCGTTGATCGACATGTCAATCCAGTCGTTGGCAGGGGTGAGCAGCCCCGTTCCATCGTTTTGGTAGATATAGCTTTCCCCGTCGTCGTTGCAGGCGAAAGCATCGAGCCAGCCATCTCCGTTGATGTCGACAAAGTTGGAGCCTTGTACGAAGAAATTCCCGTCAAGGGAGGAAAAGGTATAGGACAACCCATCGTTGGAGGCCATCGCCAACCGGCAGTCGGTATAATCGCCGGACAAAATATCGAGATAGCCATTTTGATCGATGTCGGCAGCAGCTACCGCCCATTGGCGTTGGTTGGAAATGGAACCCATTTCGTGTTCTACAAAAGACCCGTCAGGCTGCTGGAAAACGATCTTTAGTTCCCTGGCACCATCGAGGCGGATGATGTCGTCGAGGCAATCGCCGTTGACGTCCGTCACCCCCACGGCCATTCCGCTGAAATTGATGGTAGGCAGCGAGTCGGTAAGATCGGTGAAGGATATCTGGGCAGTTAGGTTGACACCAAAAAGGAGGAGAAGGATAAGTGTAAAGGTTGGTATTTTCATATTTCAAAATGGGTTTAATTTTAAGGGAACAAGATAGCAAATTAAGTTCTAAGTTTTGGAGGAACTGGGTGTCTGTTTGAAGCAATGTCAGTTAACCTGCAAAATATAGCCTAACGGACTTTCTACCTCCGGCAGGAAGTCAGGCACCCTTTGTCCCTGCTATACCGGTCGGCAGGCGGGAGAAGCCTTTTACAAATGGTTCATTATTTTACGCCAGGAGCACTAGATAAATTAGCAAAAATGGAGCGGCCCCGATGGCAATCGGGGTTCAAATTGAGCATTGCTGGAAAGTTATGAAGAGCGTTTAGTTTCAGTAATTATTCAGGCAAATAATCCCCAAATAAATTCCAATCTATTGAATTGCCCCAGCCATGTCCGTGGTCACTGGTATTTTTAGTTGTATGTGCTTCTGCAATGGCGTGTTGGTCATAAGCCAGTAGGGAGAGGATTCTTCCTGGTCTGAGATGTTCACTTGCCCAACTCAGGGGGGAGTCGCCATTGACATCCCTGGCGCGTTTGTCCGCCCCATTTTCAATCAAAAAAGAAATGGTTGTTTCGTCGGCGTAAGCGGCTGCTCTGTGGAGCGGTGTTTCGCCTTTGGTTCTTACGTCCCTCATGAAGGCACCGGTTTCAATGCCAGGTGCGGTTGTTGCGTTAATGTTCGCGCCTTTTTCAACCAACAACTTCACTACATAGAAATAGTACGGTCGGCCCGCTTTTGTCAATGCATTGTGCAGCGGGGTTTCCTTTGTTTTTTCTACCTGGTAATTGACGTCAGCACCCTGGTTAATTAAGAAGTCGCAGACTTTCCAATGCCCGAAAAAGGCCGCATTTCCCAGTTCGTCGTGGATGTTGATGTTGTCTAAGGTACCTCCCTTTTCGATGACGGCTCTCAATCCGGTTACATCATTGTAGTAGACCAGCCATTGCAGCGGTTTTATCCGGCCCTGGTTGAGCAGTGCTGACCAATCTGGCTTTTTCAATAATTCGATAATGTAGTCGGTTCGTCCACGGCTTATTATATCTAAAATTTTATTGGGTTCCATTTATGGATGGTCTTTATTGGTGCTTTTCCTGATTTTAATGTTTTTCATTTTTAAAATGGTAAAAACAGCACCAGCAATTGGTCCAGCAAAAATATTAGTACCGGACAAATTAAGGTCATTTTTTTAATTGCTTCTTTGGGGAACTTCCATTGATTTTTTCTTAGTATTGCTATTGAAATTAAAACTCCAAGTGATCCAATTAACAGTACTACCAACCTGTTTGAATAAAAACTATAAAAACAAATCATCAAACCGCTGTTCACCACCAGGTTTTTGTATACAATATAATCGGAGTATACTGCTTCAACTTGCATCGCTAGTCCTAACATTACTAATGACAATAAGGCCGCAATGACCATAGGCTTAAACCAGTAGTGATATGTTTTTTCATTCTCTGAGTAATCAAGGATATCTAAACTCATTGGTTGATTTTTTCAGTCCTGGTATGCTTATTTTGATTTTTTGTCAAACGATTGATGTGTTTTTGACTATTCCTAAAATCATTCAATTATGAAGTACAACAAAATTTAATCATTTTTTGTTGATGTTCCGAAGTGGGTAACTTCCCAAAGCCTGCCTGAACATTATCCAGCATATGCTTTACTTTTGAAGTGCCGGGGATTACGCAGGTCACTGCGTCATTGGCAAGGATGAATTTAAGAAAGAACTGGCCCCAAGAGCTTGCATCAAATTCAGAGGCCCATTTGGGTAGTGTTTTATCTCTGGTCAGGCGAAAAATGGAACCGCCTTCATAAGGTCGATTAATTAACACAGCAATTCCCTTGTCTTTTGCTAATGGTAATATCCTATCCGCAGCTTCCCGAACAAGCAAATTATAATTTATTTGAACAAAATCAATATCTTCGGTTTTCATAATTTTTTCCACCTCGGCGTATCCCGACTTATGATAGTGCGTTATTCCGATATACCGTATTCTTTTTTCCTCTTTCCATTTTTTTAATGTGCTTAGATGTATTTTCCAATCCACTAAATTATGAATTTGCATCAGGTCCATTTGATTTACACGCATCAGGCTTAAAGAATCATTCATTTGCCTGATCCCTGCCTCTTCTCCATTTGTCCAAACTTTAGTCGCTTCAAAAATCTTATCTTTTATTTGTAATTCTGTTGTTAGATCGCCAACTACTTTTTCTGAACGACCGTACATGGGAGAAGAGTCTATGACGGAGCCACCGTGTTGTACCAATGTCTTCAACACTTCTTTTAGTGGTTCTCTTTCTTCCTTTGAACTTCCGACATCAAAGGTTTGCCAGGTACCCAATCCTATTACAGGGATTTTTTCATTGGTGCGGGGAATCAACCTGTAGTTCATTTTCTCCTGCTTTTGAAATAATGATACTTGATCCAGAAATAAAGATGCCGTTCCAAATGCCATTAGTTTGGAGGCTGATCTTCTTGTTAGTTTTTTAATATTTTTCATAGAGGTGTGGGTTATTGTTTTTGAATATTATTCCAATGCGCAGGAACGGTCTTGATAGTGCCTCTCAAAGTTATTAATTCTCCTGGAAATATAGCAACTTTTGTCCACTTGAGTAAAGCTCAAAAGACAAGTTTCCTTTATTTTATCTGCCAACCGACAAGCAGGTTTTTCGAACCAAAAAAATCTTTTATTAAAAAAAAATTGCATTTTAATTTTCTTTTATGCAATTTGCGCATAAAAATATATGTTAATAAATAACCAAATGAATTCAACTCCGCATTTTTCTCCACCCATTTTATTGAATTCATAATTTTAGTTGTAGAATCGATCGGACTGATTGATTTAACAGAGAGGTCTTCTTTTGAAAGATAATAGTGCCTCCATTGCTTCTGACGAACCTGATACATCGCCAGGCTGGTAAGGTATTGGTTTTACCCCGATCCAACACCTATATTTCTAACAACTTGATTTAAATGAAAACACCTTGTTATGTAAAATGAATTTTATTTAATTTTTTAAACCAAAATCCAATATTATGAATCCAAAAAATCAGAAGAAAACAACCAAGACGACTGCTTCCAAAAAAGGGAAGGCGGCCAAGTTGAAGTTCGCCAGGGAACGGACACAGTTCACCAGCCTATTGATGGCCAACCCAAATTACTTTGGGAATCTTACAGAAAGTGCGTACACACCTGTTGTCGAAATCAAATCGAACACGTATTTTGAGGAGATTGGCTGTGTGGGCTTTCATCCGCAAACAGACCGATTGGAGGCCGTTGTATTCGTCAATCAACCCAACGGATATGGCGGAAACATTTGCTCAAAAGGCACCCCTGAATACGTGCGCTTTTACCTTTCCTGCAACAATGGAGATACCTGGGAAGATGTCGGTATTGCCAGTTTTCGGGCCTACAACATTCCGGAAGGAACCGTTGGCAGGAAACGCCTCGAATACGCCGTTTCATTAGACATTGATGACAAGACGAAAGAGAAGTTCTGCTTCATTGAAAACATTTGCTATGTTAGGGCCATTCTGTCCTGGAATTTTCCGCCGCCGCCAAATACACCCGACTTCGTACCGGTGTGG
Source organism: Saprospiraceae bacterium (assembly GCA_965222105.1). Lineage (GTDB taxonomy): Bacteria > Bacteroidota > Bacteroidia > Chitinophagales > Saprospiraceae > CALGLS01. The sequence goes on from CBDCTQ010000044.1 coordinate 34,836, forward strand.
GGCAATGTGCATAATACGCACATCCAGATCGATGCCTTGAAGTTCTTTTTAGTCGATTGACTCTTGTTTGAAGGAAACCAATTTTCAGTTATCTGACAATTTTTCCAAAATAGTAGATGCAAAACAGACGGTACCGATTGCTGAGCCCAAACCTCTTGGCCTGAAATCGTTGATGAAACTTTATAAGGAAAAGGGCGTTGAACCGCATCGATTTGCACTAGCTGAAATTCAAAAGCTGAAAGATCAGCCGCACAACCTCCCGGCTTTTATGGCATTGCCTTCCAACAAAAACCTGATCGATGAGTATGGAATAGATCTGGAAGATTTCATCGCTGGTTTATATCCAACAGTTGGCAATACGAGATACGAAGAATTGGAATGCGTTGGGCTCGACCCAAATCTGGAAAACCTTGTAGGCGTGATCCGGGTCAAGCGAAAAAGTGGGTTACTCTGGTGGGCTGTGTTTCTGCCGGAAGCAAGCAATACGTTTCTTTCTGGGCCGATTTTAATGACACTGGAACCTTCGAGACTTTTCTCGGTACCACTTCGGTAAATGTTTACGACATTGATAGTATTCCCACAGAAGGACTTGAATATGCCGTTTACCTTCCGGTAAACCTCGATAAATACCGCAAGCCATGCTACAAGGGTCCAAAACTCGTCAAAATACGGGCAATCCTTTCCTGGCAAGTACCCCCTCCCGCCTGGAATCCAAACTATATTCCTACCTGGGGCAACCGGGAAGAAACGGTCATCCATATAAAACCCGGTGTAAAGCCAAAGCCCGGCATCCACACCCCCATTATCCAAACGGTGGGGAGCATGAGTGTAGACGATATTAACACCTCTACCGGACTTGCCAGCGGACCGGCTCAATTGGCGGGCTTTTTGGCCGACCAAAGTCCCTTCAGCGGGGCTGTTGTTATAACGGGCAAGATCGCTAACCCTCCGGATATCTCCAGTGGAGCCACCCCATTGAATTATAAAGTGGAGGTGAGCAACAACAATGGTATCAGTTGGAGTACAATAGATAATCCGTTTACGTTGCACCGCCAACAGTGGCTAAATGGCATTTGGAGTTCCCTCCCCTCAATAGTACAAACTGCTACAAATGGTTGGTACAACTATCAGGAGGACTTGACAGGGCTCTTCGGAAATGCGCAGATTCACCCGGTGGGCAACGTCCTCGCCAGATGGAATACCAACGGCCTGGATGGTATGTACAAACTGAGGATAACGGTCAGGAATCCGGTGACCTTGTCGACGTTTATCAGCCCTGCGGTGACCGTTCGGTTAGACAAAGATGGCCCTGCCACCTTTCTTGAAATTACTTCCGGCAGCGGCGACTGTTCTGACTTTTCCGTGGGTAATGTCATCAGAGGAAACTATACCGTAGCAGATGATTATTTGAATCTGTTGAGTTTTAGGGTGTTGCCTACTCAGATCGGTGGGATCCCCAGCGGTGGCTCCTTCACCAGTCCCGCCTCTATACCCCCAAGTCTTTCTACCATGCCAATAGTACGACGGCATCTGGGTGGTTTGGGCGTTTCTACTTTCGGAGAGTCGGGAACCTGGAGCCTCGACACCAGCGGCATGCGAAAATGCGGCTACAATATAGAATTTAACCGCTGTTGATAGAACCATTTTGAACAGCGGAACAGTAGGACGACGCTCTACCACCCAGGTGGGGGTTATGTCTGAAAAACCAGGAATAGATGATTAGAGACGAGTTTCCTCTTCAGGAGGAATGATCATTTGACAATGCCCGTGGTGGTTTTTCCGTATGTGGATACTTACCACGGGTGTTTTTTGTTTTTATGCCGGACGATTTTCTTTTGAGAATTAGATACGTTTAAAATATTAAATCGACATTTTGCCCTTGCGCCTGCTGTCGGAAGTCAGGCACCTCTTTTCATTATCTCCTGCGCAGCCATGCCACCATCCTCAATTCCAAGTCAAAGCATCCGGCATTTGCGCAATCACAGAGAAGGTATCCCCTTTTTCATTGAGGACATTGGACCATAAAGAGCGGGCATTATTTTTAAACACATAGTCAGCGGTCAGATCACCCAGCATCCAGGAGCCGTAGCGCATCTCCTCTTTCAACTGGCCGGAAGACCAGCCGGAATACCCCACAAAAAACCGGATATTGTCGGGAGTTACCTCTCCGGCGTCGATGAGGAGTTTGAGACGTTCATAATCCCCGCCCAAAAGACGCCGTCGATGATGCCGTTGGAGTTGTTGAGCAGATCGCCTACGTTGTGGATGTAATGGACAGTGTCGGTCTGAACAGGGCCTCCGTAGAACACGGTTGCATCAAATTTGGGGAATTCGGCGATAAGGTCATTTATCTTCATGTCGAGCGACTTATTGAGGATAAAACCCAGGCTCCCCTCCTGTTGGTGTTCGCACAACAAGACGACAGCTCGCTTAAAGTTGGGATCCAGCATGAAGGGCTCCGCAATGAGCACCTTGCCTCTGTTGATATGTGTTTTAGCCATGTTCGTTTTTTTAATTGGTACTCCTTCTGACCAGGCTTTTCTCATAGAATTATAACGCATTTTCAGACAAAGATGATTGGCAAAATCCCTTCGGTTTTTATTTCCTTCTAAAAATTGCAAAAAAAGAAAAAGAATTCAAAATATAAACCCCTTTAATTTTTTTAACAAATTTTTTGACAGATGGATTACTTCCAAACGGTTCTTATAAACACCTGACTGCCAGCCCTCTGGATGGCTTTTCTGCCTGTATACCTGCTTTCCGGTATTTTTTGCATGGGCTCCTAAATACAAATGAAAACCCATCAAAGTGCCTCCGTTGGGAACTTGCGGTCGACCCGCCTGACGAAGCCCCGAAGAACTTTTCCATTGCCGCCCACTTCTACGAATTTCTCTATACCGCCGTCTATCATATTGCGCATCGTTTGGGTCCAGCGGACTGGGGCGGTGAGTTGCTCGATCAGGTTTTGACGAATCCGGTCTGGCTCTGTTTCTGCCCGGGCACTAACATTTTGATAGATCGGACAAATGGGCTTTTCAAAAAGGGTTTGTTCAATGGCCTCCTGCAATTCTTTCCGGGCGGGCTCCATCAACGGCGAATGAAAAGCTCCCCCCACTTTCAAAACAATCGCTTTGAGCGCTCCGGCAGCAGAACATTGTTCTACCGCTTTTTCGATCCCCGCTACCGAGCCGGAGATCACCAGTTGTCCGGGGCAATTGTAATTGGCAGGTACGACTACTTCGTCGATACCATCGCATATTTTTTCCACCACTTCGTCGTCCAAACCAATAACGGCAGCCATCGTCCCTTCCGCGGCTTCACAGGCTTTCTGCATGGCTTCGGCCCGCAGTTGCACCAGTTTGAGGCCCTGTTCAAATCCAATGGCTTTGGCCGCCACCAGTGCCGAAAACTCACCCAGGGAATGCCCCGCTACTGCCATTGGCTGGAACACCTCACTTTTGGCCAAGGCACTGACCATTGAATGCAAAAAAACAGCCGGTTGGGTAATTTTGGTCTGCTTGAGATCATCTTCGGAGCCCTCAAACATGGTGTCGGTGATCCGGTAACCAAGCACCTCATTGCCTTTTTCAAAAAGGGAAGCAGCCAATTCGGATGATTCGTAGAGTGATTTGCCAATGCCCGGAAATTGGGCGCCCTGGCCGGGGAAGAGAAATCCTGTCATAATTGTTTTGCAGGTGAATTGTTAGAACTTTTGGGTGAACAACTCCAAATATTAATGTAATCTGGCACCTATAAGGTTGACAAATTCGTTGCGGGTTTCCACGTTCTCAAATTGGCCGGTAAAAGCCGAAGTCGTCGTCACCGAGTTTTGCTTTTGAACACCCCGCATCATCATGCATAGATGTTTGGCTTCGATAACAATCGCTACGCCCTGGGGGTTGAGGGTATCCTGGATGCACTGCAAAATTTGATGTGTCAGCCTTTCCTGAACCTGCAACCGCCGGGCAAAAACATCTACCACGCGAGGGTATTTTGCTCAACCCCACAATGTGCCCATTAGGAATATAAGCGATGTGTGCCTTTCCGAAAAAGGGCAGCATATGGTGTTCGCAGAGCGAATATAGTTCAATATTTTTTACGATCACCATTTCACTGCAATTTTCCCGAAACATGGCTTTTTTCAAAATGGATTCGGCATCCAGCTCATATCCCTGGGTGAGAAACTGCATGGCTTTGGCCACCCGTTCCGGTGTTTTGAGGAGGCCTTCGCGTTTGGGATCTTCTCCTAATTTTTCCAATATGACATGGTAACGTTCGATGAGTTCATTGGTGGTTTCGGGGGTATACTCTTCAATTTTTTTGTACGCCATTTGTAGGGTTTGTTTTACGAAAGTTAGCTTCTGTATCTCCAGGCCTCCATCCCATCGCTATTCGCCAAAGTATTCTGCATAGATGTTTTCCGTTTCGTGCAATTGAATCCGGTGCAACGTACATCCTTTGATATGGGGTTGGAGCTGTTGCCAAATGAGTATAACAAGATTTTCGGTGGTAGGTTGAATGGTTTTGGGAATAAAATCGACGTCGAGGTTGAGGTTGGTGTGATCGAGCTTTTCGATGACCCGCTCCCGGATGATCCTACTGAGCTCCTTCACATCCATAATGAAGCCCGTGACAGGATCGGGTTTCCCTTTCACAGTTACATAAAGGGTATAGTTGTGACCATGCCAGTTGGGGTTGGCACATTTACCGAAAGTGGCCTGGTTTTTTTCTTCCGACCAGCTTTCGACCCATAATTTGTGGGCGGCGTTGAACCGCTCTCTTCGAGTCAGATAAACCATAATTTTAAAAATCGGCTGCAAAAATACGAATTCCCCGCAGGTATATCTATCAAAACCGGGGCTTTGTCTGTTAAATTCGTCATTGCAATTCCCCTGTTATTACTTGCGATGTGCTTACATTTGTACTTCCTATGGAAACCACGGTCCAACAATCATGGCGATCCCGGCTATATGAACTGTCGACCCGGCGGGTGGTTTACCACAGTGCATTTTGGCTGGCGCTCTTTCTGATGCTCCTGATCCTGGATACGACCAACCAGGGGTTTGGCTTTGCCGTAGTGGTCGAATTCATCAATCTGTTGTTTTATGGCTTGGTGGTGTATTTCAACCTGCTGTACCTCATCCCCAATTACCTTACGGAAAAAAAATTCCTCCTCTACGGATCCCTCCTGGTATTGACCGTGCTGATCATAACGCCCATCAAGATGCTGGTGCTGTTTCTGACCTTTTCCTACCTCCCCGATCTGCAGGAGCAACTCATCATCGACCAAAAATGGCTTTTCCTCACCACCTTCGTCATTGCAGGCGGCTCAACCGTCGCCAAAATCATCTCCGACTGGGCACGCTACCAACGCGACCGCAAAGCGCTCCAAACACAAACCATGCAGTCGGAGCTAAAATTCCTAAAGTCGCAGATAAATCCTCATTTTTTATTCAACACCCTCAATAACCTCTATGCGCTTACACTAAAAAAATCGGATAAAGCACCTGAAATCGTCATTAAACTCTCCGAGATGATGCGCTACATGCTATATGAATGCAACGAACGGCGGGTACTCCTCAGCAAAGAAGTGAAATACATCCAAAACTACCTCGACCTCGAATCGCTGCGCCAAAGCCAAGATGCCCGGATCCATTTTGAAGTGGTCGGCCAGGCAGGAGATCAAAAAATCGCCCCCCTCCTTTTTATCCCCTTCCTGGAAAACAGTTTTAAACACGGCCTCAATTCCAGTATTTCCAAAGGATTTGTCGATATTGTCCTCCGGATAGACCGACAGCACATTCAATTCGACATGGAAAACAGCAAGGCCAACACCCTCCCCATGCAAACACACAAAAGAAGCGGAGGCATCGGACTGACCAACGTCCGCAGAAGACTCCAACTCCAATACCCGGAGAAATACGAACTCAACATAGACGATAGCCCCAACACCTATGCCATACAATTGAAATTAGATCTTTCTTAATCAATCAATCAAAACATGATCAAAGCCATTATCGTAGACGATGAACCCCTCGCCCTTGACGTATTGGAAACATACATCGGGCAAACACCCGAAATCAGTCTTGTGCAGCGGTGCAGCAATGCCCTGGAAGCCAACGAAGCCTTGTCGAAACAGGAAATTGACCTGATGTTTCTCGACATTCAAATGCCGCAACTCACCGGCATCGACTTTCTCAAGACATTGAGCAACCCACCCCTGGTCATCTTTACCACCGCTTTTGCCAATTATGCCATTGAAGGGTTCGAGCTCAACGCCATCGACTACCTCCTCAAGCCCATTTCGCTGGAGCGGTTCATCAAAGCCGTCAATAAAGCCAAAGACCAATTGGAATTGCAACGAAAAGATACCGGCACTCCACCTGCCTCTGAAGACGATGCCGATTTCATTTTTGTGAAAGCAGATAAAAAACTCGTCAAACTCCACTACGATGACATCCTCTACATCGAGGGGTTGAAAGACTACGTAATCATCCGTCGAAAAGATGGGTCGCGCATCGTGACACTGCAAACTATGAAAAGCCTCGAAGACAAACTTCCGGATCAGTATTTCCAACGCATTCACCGGTCGTACATCGTTCAGATCAACCACATCAACGCCTTGATGGGCAACATGGTGGAGGTGATCGAAAAAGGCCAGCCCAAACACCTGCCTGTCGGCAAAAATTATCGGGACGAATTGCTGAAACTGGTTAATAAAAACAGATTGTAAGGCTCGCTCGAAATTTAAATTACCGATGTTAAATGTCCACCCATACGCATAAATTTCCGCCCGGAATAGAGGAGGCATTGTCCAAAATCATCACCCCACCCATTCAGTCGGTGGAGCCGGTAGGCGGTGGAGACATCAGCGAAGCCTGGACATTGCAAACGAATAACGAAGCCCTATTCTTAAAAACCAATACGGCAGGGCATGCGCTCCCTTTATTCGAAGCAGAAGCGAGGGGGTTATCCATCCTGGGTAAACACATCATCGTACCCCGTGTGCGTGGTGTTGGAAAACCAAAGGAGGCTGCCTTCTTGCTAATGGATTTTATACCTTCCGGCAAAAAAAAACGGCGGAGTTTTGGCAAAATTTCGGGCAGTCACTGGCGCAACTCCACCGGCAAACAGCTCCGCAATTCGGCTTAGACCACGACAATTTTATCGGTAGCCTTCCCCAACAAAACCATTCTGAATCCACCTGGCCCGAATTTTACACCCTTCAGAGATTACAACCTCAGCTCAAACCGGCGGTTGATAATGGCCTGCTGAATGCTTCTATTGTAAAGCGTTTTGACAGATTGATTTCCAGGATTCCGGAAATATGCCCCCCTGAATCCCCGGCATTGATACATGGTGACCTTTGGTCGGGCAATTTCCTGCCCAATACCGATCAACAGGTAGTACTCATCGATCCGGCAGTGGCCTATGCCCATCGGGAGATGGATCTGGCCATGAGTCAGCTCTTTGGTGGATTTTCCAACTTATTTTACGAAAGTTACGACAACCATTTTCGGCTGGAGCCGGGATTCCAACAACGTGTTGACATCTATCAGTTGTACTACCTGCTCGTCCATGTCAATTTATTTGGCAGAAGTTATGCGGGAGCCGTGGAGCGGATCGCTAATCGTTATGGCGGTTGAAAAAAAGAGGAGTGCAGTGGCGATACCCTTTTCGCTGCCATGCCTTCTCCGTGTACCTTTGTGACTTGGAGTCTTTGTGGCGAGAATTTACGTGCGTTTGCCCTCAAATTAAAAAGGGCATAACCGAAAACCGATTACACCCTTCCTTTATCTAACAAACAAAACCAACTAAAAACTAAATAATTTCAGTGAAAACGGCTAACAGATCAAAACTGCTGTTCAATTAAGAAAACTTTAACATATGAACTTCGTTAGAGAATTGGACAGGTTTCAGGTGTTTTACGGTGATTTTACCGAAAATATTCCAATCTTTGTGTAGCCAAACCACCTGCATCCCGATAATCAATTGGTTATGAACGCCTTAGAAGAAGATTTGTTGATGGAACAAAAAGAAAAAACGTTGTCTTTTGCTGATTTTCACTTTGATGGCAGCCTTGAGGAAGCCCTCGACGCAATGGGCTTTGAAGAGCCGACCCCTATCCAGCAGGAAGCCATTCCCATCATTTTGGAGAACAGTGACATCATCGCCTGCGCTCAAACGGGTACGGGCAAAACCGCCGCATTTGTATTGCCCATTTTGCATAAGCTGGCCGTAAAACCAGACCGGGAGCCGAAAATCGATACCCTTATTATTGCCCCTACCCGCGAACTGGCCCTTCAGATCGATCAACAAGTGGAAGGATTTGGGTATTTTACCGGCGTCAGTTCCATATCGGTTTACGGCGGCGGCGATAGCACCTCCTGGGACCAGCAAAAGAAAGCGCTTACCCGGGGTGCCGACATCATCATTGCCACACCCGGGCGGCTGATCTCCCATATAAGCCTGGGATACGTCGACTTCTCAACAGTAAAACACTTTATCCTCGACGAGGCCGACCGAATGCTTGACATGGGCTTTTTCGATGACATCATGCAGATTTACAACAAGCTGCCCACGAAAAAGCAAACCCTCCTGTTTTCAGCTACTATGCCGGGCAAGATCAGAGAGTTGGCCAAGAAAATACTTCACCAACCCAAGCAGGTAAGCCTGGCTGTTTCCAAACCGGCGGAGGGTGTCCTCCAGGGGGCTTACCTCACCTACGACAGTCAGAAAATACCCCTCATCGAACACCTGCTCGTAGGCAAAAAGAATTACCAAAGCGTACTCATATTTGCTTCTACCCGACGGTATGTCAAAGAGATCACCCAGGCCCTCAATCGAGGTAACCTCAGCGCCCTGATGATCTCTTCCGACCTTGAGCAGGAGGAACGCGAAATGGCCCTCCGCACCTTTAAAAGCAAGGAAGCCCAAATATTAGTCGCAACCGATATATTGTCGAGGGGCATCGACATCAAAGAGATCAGCCTGGTGATCAACTACGACGTTCCTCAAGACGCCGAAGACTACGTACACCGGGTAGGCCGCACGGCCCGCGCCGACGCCACCGGGGTAGCACTCACCTTCATCAATCCGAAAGACCAGCGCCGCTTCCATGCCATTGAACGCTTTTTGGGAGAACCCATCAATAAAATTGCACTACCTCCGGAACTGGGAGAGGCTCCCGCCTACAATCCGAATAAAAAACGAAGCCACCGGCAGTCGGGTGGCCGATCGTCTGGCAGAGGCCGGGGCAAAAACTCCTTTAACCGTAGAGATGGGAAAAAAGGCAATAGAGGCAAGAAACGCAGCTCATCACGCAGTCGAACCCGCAATCCCCGAAACAACCGTGGCGGCGGAAAGGGGAAATAGGCGCTGGGGAAGCACTGCTGCAAACTCAAATCCCGGCAGCTCCTCCTATTCCTGGAGGCATCAACTCATTGGCCACATCTTTAAGCTCTTTCCACTCCGGATATTGTTGGTGAAGGGCCAAAATGCCAGAAGTATTCTGGTCGAGGCGATAGATATTAAAAAGACAGACCACTTCGCGCCGGATGCGATTGGCCACCTTTCCCTGGTGGTTGTCAGAAAGGGTTTGGTAGGTCTCAAAAACGCTTTCGGAGGCCATAAAAGGCACCAGATCGAGAAGAGTCTCCCAAAATGATTTATTGTGGTAGAGTTGGGTATTTAGGTAGAACCAATCCTGATAGGTCCAGTCGAAATAGTTGCCGGTATTTTGGATGCGACGCAAGGTATTGAGGAAGCGTACGTTTTTCTTTTGGGCTGCATAACAACGTGCTCGCAAAAGCAGGTATTCCGTTTTTCGTCGCCCTTTCAACAATTGGAGTACTTGGTCAAATTGTCCTTCGGCCAATAATTCATTGCAGTGCCACACCAGGTCGCCCTCTTCATAATAGGGCTGCTCTCCATGCTCCAGGCTATTCTCTATCTCTTCTTGTTGCTCGATGGCAAAATCGTCGTCGGGATCAAGCGAACGGGCTTTCAACACAAAGGACAACGCCTCTTTAAACCGGCCGGTTTTGTGCATGCAGTTGGCCAGTTCTCTGTACGATTCGCTGTGCTCTGGATCGTAAGCAATGGCATGCCGGTAGCACTCAATGGCCTTATAGGGCGCATCCAACTCGTAAAAGGTCCAGCCCAGGGCGTGCCAGTTCTCAGCCAATAGAGAAGCATATTCCAGGGGCGACTGGGCCGCAAATTCTAATGCCGGCAACAACTGAGTCTGATACCAGTCAAACCCCTCCCAGATGATCTGGTAGTACCCTTCATTGGCAATCTTTTCCAACACATACAATGCTTCTCTGTTTTCCATGACAATAGAATTTAAGGCATACGACTGACCGTATGCGATCATAGTAAGGTCTTAAAGGTGGCCATTGTTTGAATGCCGAATTGCGATTACTACTTAAAAAACCCTGAGGTCGATAATCGGTTCTGTCTTCGGAGTCAATTCCCTCTTAAGGTGGCTCGACCAGAGCAGTTGACTGTCAGATAGGATGAATTACAGGCTGTTTGTGTTCTGATGTATCAAATATAACCAGAAACGACAAAGAAATAAATCGAATGAACCAAAAAATGTCAGCAGGCAGCAATTTTTAACAAATATAAAATAATGGAATTTTTATAACTCCTTCATTCTCAATTGTCTAAATATAAATACCACAATTGGGGTATCTGTTTACCGTAAGGCAAAACCATGAAATTTACCCGCCACACTTTGATATAGCTCCAAAAAAGCAGAATTTGCACACCCAACTCAAATTGCCTGGCCATGAAATATTACCTTCGGAATTGGCTGTTCGCCGCCGTCATCGGCACGACCGTCTGTATCCTGGCGATCCTCCCGGTCAATAATGCCACCACTTCTTCTGCTTTTCACACCCCGGAAGAACTCCAGCGGTTGCAGTTCCTCCTTCATACGGCGACCATCGATTCGACGCAGTATTTTCCAACCTCCACTTTGTGCATTACCTGTCACAGCTACGATCCCGAAGGATATGCCCTGGTAGATGGTAGCGGCAATGACGTAAATATGAGTGACGACTGGCGGGCCACCATGATGGCCAACTCTGCCAAAGACCCTTTCTGGCGGGCAAAAGTAAGCCACGAGATCCTGCTCAACCCCGATCACAGCCTCGAAACCCAGGACAAATGCAACAGTTGCCACGCTCCTATGGGCCACTTCACCGCACACCTCAAGGGCGACGATTTCTACACCATCGACGACCTGCTGGCCGATACCATTGGCCTCGACGGAGTGTCGTGTGGAGCCTGCCACCAGATTCGACCGGATTCGCTCGCCATTTTCTTTTCGGGAAAGACCCTGTACGACACCAACAGAGTGGCCTTCGGTCCCTACCCTACTCCTTTCGCAGCTCCAATGACCGATTTTGTAGGCTTTACCCCTGAATACAGCGAACACATTCTCGACCCGGGCATCTGCGCATCCTGCCATACCCTCATCACCTCTACCTTCGATCTTGATGGCCAGCCCACCGGTGGCACCTTTGTCGAACAAGCCACTTACCACGAATGGCTCAACTCCAACTACAATACCGACGACGTCAGTTGCCAGGCGTGCCACATGCCCCAAATCGAAGACAGCGTTATCATATCTGACAACTACAACATCCTTGACCCCAGGTTTCCATATGGCTTGCACGAGCTGGTTGGAGGAAATGTATTCATGCTCAACCTGATGAAAAACAATCGCCTCGCCCTCGGCATCACCGCCGAAGAAGCGCATTACGACGAAACCATTGCCTCGACCATCGACATGCTCCAACAACGCACCCTCGACCTCGAACTCAACCTCACCGACCAGACGCTCGATAGCTTGTTTTTAACAGTACATTTGCAAAACAAGGCCGGGCATAAATTCCCATCCGGTTATCCAAGCCGACGGGCATTTATAGAGTTGCTCGTAGTTACCCCAAATGGAGATACCATTTTCCAATCAGGCATACTCGACAACGATTTCGAAGTACTCGGACACGACCCACATTTTGAACCACATTACGACGTGATCAACGATCCCAACCAGGTTCAGATCTATGAGATCATTCCCGCCGATGTCAAAGGCAACTTTACCAGCGTGCTCGAACGTGCAGCCTATCCTCTGAAAGACAACCGGCTCGTTCCCACCGGTTTTTCAGTCAACCACTCCACTTACGATACCACCTTCATCGCTGGCAATGCCTTGACGGATGCCAATTTCAATTATGAAAACGGCAACGAAGGCAGTGGCTCTGACCGGGTAAGCTATCACGTGCCCCGTGCCGACTATGAGGGAGGTTACGTCAATATTTCCGCAAGGGTATACTACCAATCGCTTCCGCCAAAATGGATGGAAGAAATTTTTAGCGAAAGCACACCAGAGATCGAATCCTTCAAAACGATGTATTATCAAACCGACCAGACGCCTACCCTGGTCGCCGAAGCCCTGCTCGACTCCATTTGGGTGGAAACCATCATCAATACAGAGGAGCAATCCTCTTTTGCAGCATTATTGTTGACTCCCAACCCCACTCCCGACGGATGGCTCAACTGTCGGCTACCTGATGGCCATCATCTCCTGGAGATACAAGTGTTTGATGTAGACGGCCGTTTGCTGCAAAGCCACCGATCCTCTTCATTCAGGCTACCCGAAAAACAAGGAATTTACGTAATCCGGATATCTTCCAACCTGGGCCAGACCACTAGAAAGATCGTGAGGAGATGAATGGTTGTCGCCACCATGTTGATAGTAAGTTGATCGAGGTCAAAGGTAAGACCGCCCTCACTCATGTAGACTACGTTAGTGGGAAGTCTGACCTCTGACCTCTGACCTCTGACTCCTCAAAATAAAATTTAACCCCCGATTCCCATCTTTCATTTATTCAAAAGAGTTGCTTACATTTGGTCTCGTCTAAACCAACAAACAGACCATGGGACTTATAACCGATATATTTCGAGGCACGCTTGGCATTGCTCTATTGCTTCTTTTTTGTTATTGGATCAGTGCCAGCCGACGCGACATCGACTGGAAGCTGGTGCTTAAAGGCATAGGCATGCAGATCATTCTGGCCGTGATCGTGTTGTATGTTCCCTTTGTCAGGAATGCTTTTGCGGCAGTGGCCTCCTTTTTTGTACGCATTTTGGATTTTTCCACCGCTGGTGCTAAATTTTTATTTGGTAGCATCGTCGAAGACATAGATGGCTTTGGATTCATCTTCGCTTTTCAGGTATTGCCGACCATTGTATTTTTTGCAGCGTTCAGTGCGATCCTGTATTATCTGGGCATCCTGCAGCTCATCGTATATGCCTTTGCCTGGTTGATGAAAAAACTGCTGAACCTGTCGGGATCGGAAAGTTTAGCGGCAGCAGCCAATGTCTTTATTGGACAAACGGAGGCCCCGCTTGTCGTAAAACCCTATCTGGAGGGGATGACAAAATCGGAACTCCTTTGTTTGATGACGGGGGGTATGGCCACCATTGCCGGTTCGGTTTTCGCAGCTTATGTGGGCATGCTGGGCGAGTCGTTCGCCGATGTGGCTGGTCTGGATGCTGCCGCGGCGGAAGCCGCCAGAGAAGCATCGCGCCAACTCTTTGCACAACATCTGTTGATGGCCAGCATCATTTCGGCTCCGGCAGCCATTGTGGCCTCTAAGATCATCTATCCCGAATTGACTCCGGAAAAGGTAAGTGAAGACTTTGACGTACCCAAAGACAAGATTGGAAGCAATTTGTTGGACGCCATCGCCATTGGTACCACCGACGGGTTGAAACTTGCGGTCAACGTGGGAGCCATGTTATTGGTATTCACTGCTCTGGTGGCCATGGTCAATTACATCCTTACCGACATGATCGGCTACTACACCCCGATCAACGGATGGGTAGCCGGGTTTGCAGAATGGTTGGTAGACAACGGCTACAAGGTACCGGAAGGAGCCATGCAGGGCCTAAATCTCGAATTCCTTCTGGGTATTATTTTCGCACCTATTGCCTGGCTGCTGGGCGTACCAAATTCCGACGTCTTTTTGGTGGCACAATTACTGGGCACCAAAACGGTACTCAACGAATTTTTCGGATACATCGAATTGGCCAAATACACCCAATCACTTTCCGTCAAATCTGTTTTAATCGCCACTTATGCCCTCTGCGGGTTTTCCAACTTTTCATCAATAGGGATACAGATCGGAGGGATCGGCGCCATCGCACCCGGCCAGAAGAAAAACCTGGCTGCTTTCGGCATCCGGGCACTGATCGGCGGCACCATTGCCTGTTTTATTACGGCCGCCATAGCCGGCATGCTGGTGCAAAATGAGTTTTGATTCCCACTTACCGGAAGGACGGGCAACGTTCAATCCAACAGGCCCAGTGTCTTTGCTCTTTTTTCCCAGTTCTGCCGGGCCAGTGCCTGCATATCGGCGGGGCCATCGAGTTCGTCGACGATCTCCGTTCCTAACAATGTTTCCACGACATCTTCCAGTGTGACCACCCCTGCCATGCCGCCGAACTCGTCGACCACCAAAACAATGTGTTCCCGTTTTTCCATCAACTGGTTGAACAGGTCGGGCAATAATATACTTTCGTTGACGATCGAAATGGGTCGTGCAATTTTCTTTAGCGGCACCTCGCCGTTGCCCTGAATCATCTGATCAAGCATATCTCCTTTGAGGAAATAGCTGTCTACGTGGTCTTTGTTTTTCTGATATAGCGGTATGCGGGAAAAACGTAGATGCCGGTTATTTTCATAAAACTCGCCGACTGTCGTTTCTTCAGAGGTTGATTTGACGACCGTGCGAGGGGTCATAATATCTTCGGCTCTTACTGTGTTGAACACCAAGAGGTTTTTGAGAATTTTGGATTCATCCTTTTCAAAAATGCCTTGTTTGGCACCGATCTCAGTCATGGCTTGAAAGTCGGCACGACTGAGTACGCTTTTAGACTTATCTTTCTTCAGAGCTTTGGTGATCAGTTGGGCTACCCAAACCAGCGGATACAATAGGAGTATGACTATACGAAGCGACCGTACCGTAAAATTCGTCAGACCTTTCCAGCCATTGGCGCCCAACGTCTTCGGAATGATTTCCGAAAGGATCAAAATGGCCAGGGTCATCACCACCGGCACTACAACCGATGTCAGTATTGGGGTTAGTCTCTTCCCAGAGTTTGGCAGCAGCTACCCCTACTCCGATGGCCCCCACCGTATGCGCAATGGTGTTGAGGGTGAGGATGGCCGCGAGGGGTTTGTCGATGTTTTCTTTATACTCTTTCAACGTTTTTGCCGATAGAGCTGCCTTCCTGGAGTTTGATCTCTACATGAGAGGGCGGAATGCTCAACAAGACGGCTTCCCAGATGGAGCAGAGAAAAGAAAAAATAATGGAGATAAAGAAAAATGTAAGGAGTAAGCCCATAGAGGGTTCATTAAAAGTTAGTGATTAAAAGTCAGGCGTTCGCCTTTTTTTACTTTCGTCAAATTGGTCATTGTGCCAGGCCAGATGACCACTTACGATGGTCGACTCCACCTTTCCCCGGAAGGTCATCCCATCAAATGGCGACCATCCACACTTCGCGTAAATGTTGGAAGGGGCTACGGTCCATTCACGATGGGGGTCGACGATGGCCAGGTCGGCAAAATAGCCTTCGCGGATGTAGCCCCGGTCCTTTGACCCGAAAACACTCGGCCGGGGCGTGACACATTTTTTCCACAATGCGCTCAAGGCTGATCTTGCCCTGGTGGTAAAATTGCAACATCAGGTTGAGGCTGTGCTGTATCAGCGGCAAACCAGACGGAGCCTGGGTGTAGGGGTTCGACTTTTCTTCGGAGGTATGCGGTGCATGGTCTGTGGCGACGACGTCGAGCCGGTCATCGAGCAAGGCCTGAAAAAAGGGCTTTCTGGTGGTTGGCTCCTTTAATAGCCGGGTTGCACTTGATCCGGGTACCCCATTTGTCGTAATCGCCGCTGTTGAAAAACAGGTGGTGAACACAAACTTCCGAAGTGATCCTTTTTTCCCGCAAAGGTAACTCATTTTCAAACAAGACCAACTCATCGGCAGTAGTCAGATGTAATATGTGGAGTCTCGTGCCGTGTTTCCGCGCCAGCTCCACAGCATAGGAAGAGGACAAATAGCAGGCCTCGGCAGAACGAATCTCCGGATGAAATCGCATGGGAATGTCTGCCCCCATACCTGTCGGTAAATGCTTTGGTGTTGGCCCGAATCGTGGCTTCATCCTCGCAATGGGTGGCGATGAGCATGGGCACGTTTCTAAAAAGGGCATCTAACACTTGGCGGTCGTCTACCAGCATATTCCCCCGTGCTGGACCCCATAAACACCTTTACCCCACAAAACTGTGCTGGGGTCGGTGCGGAGTACTTCTTCGAGATTGTCGTTGGAGGCTCCCATATAAAAGGAGTAATTGGCCAGCGAAGAACGCCCGGCCTGGGCATATTTTTCAGCAAGGAGGGTCTGTGTAGTGGCTGGTGGTTTGGTGTTGGGCATTTCCATAAAAGAGGTCACCCCTCCCGCAACGGCCGCCCGGGGTTCGGAGTACAGATCGGCCTTATGTGTCAGGCCGGGCTCCCGAAAGTGCACCTGATCGTCGATGATGCCGGGAATGACAAATTTTTTCCGCTGCATCTATGGTTACATCAGAAAATGTTGTTATATTTGTGGATATTTTCTCTATTCGACCCCTATCAATGAGAATGTCCCCTTCCTCGATTGCACCCTGATTGATAATTTTTGCATTTTTAATGCAAATTGATTTCATAATTTTCTGACTAATTTTCTTCGGAGCGCGAAAATAGCAAAAATAACTGTTTTTTTGACATAGTGCAGCAACATACTCCTTGCAAAAGAGTACTAACGCCGTTTTCCAGATCGTTATACTCTCAGAATGCAATGGCATCATATTTGTCTTTGACTGTGCAGAACACTACACTACACCATAAACCAAAATTCTCAAAAACAAAAATCGATTTGCCATGAAAAGAATCTTCATCCTCTTCTCTTTCTACAGTCTGGCACTTTTCCTGAGCCTTTCCTTCTTCTTCACCATATACTATTTGCTCGAAGCCAATGCCGTAATA
>CBDCTQ010000045.1:0-105947 GCA_965222105.1 Saprospiraceae bacterium
ACAAAAAATAACCGGTCTTTTTGATTGTTGATCACCAGGTCGCGCGATCCGATTGAAAGGGGAATGTTTAAGGCAACTTCATCATTTTCTATTTTGGAAAGAGATCCGGGCCGGTTGAGTGATGGACTGGTGCTGTGTTGCAACCCCCTGGCGGCTACCCAAAGATGGTCGTTTTGATCGACGACAATGGATTGCGGACTGACGCCGACCTCGATGGTTTTTACGACCTGATCGGTTGTCAGATCGATTTTCGTGACCACGCTGTCGAGCAAATAGCCGCCGGAGTTGGCGACATACAAAGCATTTCCTTGGCGGATCATTTGTTCGGGGCCAAGTCGGGTATCGATGGTATGGGATACGCTGTTGGTGATCAGGTCAATGACTTTTATACTTCCGTTGGCGCCGTCGTCTCCCCATTGGCTAACATATGCTTTTTCGGCACTGACCGGCCAAAAATATCTCGGGAGGGTCAGCTCTGTGATCACACCAATTTTTTGCATAGTCACCGGATCGGCAACGATGATCTGACCAGCATCGAACAATACAAAATAAGCATAGCCATTGGCCACGTGGATACTTTGCAGCAAACCACCCAGCGACTCCATGTTTTTATTGACATAAATCTCATTGACCAGCTTTTCCCGCGGGCGGTCGTAGTAGCTCACTGTACCCGTATTGCTGTCGTCGAAACCGCGGTTGGCGATTAAGAAGCCGGAGTCGAAAGAGGTGATGGGGTCGTCATTACTGTCATCAGAGGATTTGCAGGTGAGGAGTAAAAGGAGCAGGGTAGCCAGCAGTAGGAGAGGAGGAATGTTGAGTGAAGTAGTCATCGTTTATCTTTTTGAGCTTTACTTAGTTTTTATCAATGATGATGATGCTCCCCGTGTGCATCTTGTTGAATAACGATGAGAGTCCTGTCAACAACCCGCGCCGCCTTGCCTTGCTCAATAAGGTAAAAACCATTCGGCTCGACCCCTTCCACTATCTGAGGCGAATTTTGCCCCGGCCAGGTGATTTCCAGTCTTTTTATTTTTGTGGCAGTGCCGAGGCCCTGTTCCAGTTGGAGGGTGTTGGCGCCAAAGCTGCCACCGGAGCGCACCGTTTGGTAAAATGCTTTTTCGCTGCCATCCGGTAGTTCGACAACGGTCTTCATCCGGGCGCCAATAGCTGCTTTATTGCAGGTATTGCCCACCAATTTAATAGTGATCCAATGTGCGTCGGTTCCAGGATTTTGGTACAAAGCATTCATGAAATTATCGCCCTGGTATGAACCTCCCAACACGACGTACACGTCCTGATCGCCATCGGCATCGATGTCGCCGAAAGCAACTCCATGTCCCTTTTGCAGGTGCCCAAATCCACCGGCAGTTGTTACATCGGCAAACCGTTGTCCAGCCTTGTTTAAAAACATTTTATTGGGAATCAGTGCCCTAAAATCGGGCGTTCCAGTGGCAGCATAGAAGTCGGGATAACCGTCGTTGTTGAGGTCGCCCGTGTTGCAACCCATTGTGAATAACACTTTGTCCACGTTGGTGGCCACGCTTTTTTCCGCAAAGGTGCCGTCGCCATTATTTCTGTAAAGTTGGGGTTTTTCGGCGGAAGTGGGCTGGCCCAATACATCTTTGGCCACTTCGCCGGCGGCCGTTTCAAACTGTTTGATATCGAAACCGTTGACAAATAAATCTTCCCAACCATCCTGATCGTAGTCGAAAAACCAACAGGGAAAGCTGAACTGCGGATTGCTGACACCGGCCTGACCGGCCCTATCGACGAAGCCACCGTTTTGCCCCTTATTCATCATCAGGAAATTGTCGCCCAGAATATTGGATACATAGAGATCTTGCCAACCGTCTTGATTGACGTCTGCCCAACCACATCCTTTTGCGAACACCTTTAAATTGAGCCCCAATGCCGCCCCTTTTTCCGTAAAGGTGCCGTCACCATTATTGTGATACAGCTCGGAAGGAGCATTAAGCGTGGGCGATGATTCGTTGCCAATAAACAAATCGACCCAACCGTCGTTGTTGTAATCGGCCCAGGCGGCCGTTTGCGTGGGAAAACGACTGTAGATGCCCGCTTCTCGCGTCACATCGGTGAATTGCCCTTTACCATTATTCTGTAATAGCGAGTTGGGGTGCAACCCTTCTTTTGACAACCAGGCTCCGCGAAGCACCAGTACGTCGATGTGACCATCATTGTTATAATCGGCCTGCACCATGTTGAGGCCACTCCAAAGGCCGGTCAGTCCGGCGGCATGGGTTTTGTCGACGAACTTTCCTTGACCGTCGTTTTCGAAATACCGCAATTGGTCTTCCAGGCCATAAGAACTGACGAGGATGTCGAGGTAGTGGTCGTTGTTGAAATCTTCAAGTACAACAGAGCCCGATATGTCGTTGACAGCCAGGCCGAGACCGGGGGCAATGTCTTGAAAGCGTTCCAGGGTGGCTTCCGACTTAAAAAGCGCCGGATCGATTCGCATAGCGGGGTCAATGGCATTGGGGTAGGTGCCGAGGGTCATATGAGCGATGTTGTAGAGCCATCGCGATTGCAGATCGTTGGGGTTCGATTGGAGGATTTTTTCGTAAATGGCGATGGCCGACTGGGAGCCTTCCTTTTTTTGGTGTTGTCCGGGCCCCTGGATGGGCAGCAGACAGGAGTAGGCATTGTGGTTTTCGAGGCAGTTTTCGATCTCTCCTTTTCTCATGTATGCGATGGCTTGTATTTCTTTCAGTTTGGTGATTTGCTCCGGGGGGAGATTGATGTTGTTGGTTTTCAGGTAGGTAAAAAGTTGGTCGAGCAATTCGATGGAGCGGTTATAATCGCCAGCGTTGAGCCATTGGAAGGAGGCCTGGAAAATTGTTGTTATCCAGGGGCCGGGCTTATCCGTAAGTTGAGGCAATTGGGCTTCCAGCTTGGTGGCTTTTTTGGCGTTGAGGTACCACATGTCTTCGTTTTGAGGGTCTTGTGCGATGGCTTTCAATTCGGCAGCCATGGCCTGGGTGGAGGCGGCTTGTGTGGTCGTAGCTTTCGCCAAATCAGAAGGAGTACCGGATGGGGGTGTCGACTCCGTTTGCTGACAGGCAGTGACTGCCAGGATCGAGGTGATGATTACCCATTTTGATATCTGATAGGTGTGCTCCATTTTTTAAGTTTAGTTTATCAACCTGAAAATTTAATTTTTACAAACGTAAGTGTAGTCGGCGAATTTATTCGCCTGACTCCT
Source organism: Saprospiraceae bacterium (assembly GCA_965222105.1). Classification (GTDB taxonomy): domain Bacteria; phylum Bacteroidota; class Bacteroidia; order Chitinophagales; family Saprospiraceae; genus CALGLS01. The sequence continues at coordinate 3,224 of CBDCTQ010000045.1, forward strand.
ATTACAAATACCAACGGGTGCATCGCTACGCTCTACCAACGGGTGCATCGCTACGCTCTACCAATGGGTGCATCGCTACGCGCTGCCAATGGGCGTCTACGCTCTTGCCTCGCGTTTGTATTATGACGATCATCGTCTTGCATGGGCAGGGAAACAACTGTGAAGTCCTGCTCCGGACATGTTACGGAGGACTCCAATGTGTTCTGCCTTCATGGCACGTAAACAACAAACCTATTCAGCGTCAGCCCGTGCCCTTTGATACCGTTTTGCCGTCGCAAAAATCAAAACCCCCAATATCGCCACACCCAAAAGAATGTACAGCGGGTTGACCGTATTGCGCAACACCGCCAAAAACACAATCGCCACCAACAGCAGGGCAGGCACTTCATTGAACAACCGCAACTGAAAGGCCGTCATGGTAGACTCCTCTTTTTCCAGCTTACGCAAAATAACCTTGCAATACATATGATAACCCAACAAAAGTACTACAAAAAGCAATTTGACGTGTAGCCATCCGTTTTTGAGATATGCCGGGTTGAGGAACAACATGGCCGAACCAAAAGTAATGGTGAGCATCATCGAAGGATTGCAGATGGCGCGGTACACCCGTTTTTCCATCAAGCGGAATTGCTGGGATAAGGTCGACTTTTCCGGTTCAGGCTTGTCGAAACACTCCCGGTGATACACAAATATACGAACCAGGTAAAACAGGCCGGCGAACCAGGCAACCGCACCAATGAGGTGCAAGGCTTTACAGTAAAGTAGCCACATAGCAGGTTTGTTTTACTGGCGAAGATAGGCTGTTTTCCCGTAAAATCATGTTAGATGGGGAGACTTATCAGTTTGAATTTTGGACAAAAAACGTACCTTTGGCGTCCTAAATGAATCAAAATGCCGGTTGACCTCAACTCCTTCTTGCCAAAAAATCATGCTATAAAAGACGGCTCTCAACTTACCATCCGGGAAGCCAGTGCTTCCGACGCGGAATCCGTAATCGGATTGGTGCGTCATATTTTAGAGACATCGGAATACACCCTCACCACCCCGGAAGAATTTACCTACACAATAGAGGAGGAAGCCCGATTTTTGACGGAACACGCTGACGATCCCGAAAAAATTTACCTCGTGGCTGAACAAAATGGGCAGCTCGTCGGCAACCTCCACTTCACCAATGGACCGAAAAAACGTAACCAGCACCAGGGAGAACTCGCGATGGGCATCCGACAGGAGTACAGGGGTAAGGGCATCGGCACCTTGCTGTTGAGCACCCTCATAGAATGGGCCCAGGCCAACCCACTCCTCACCAAAGTGACCCTTCAGGTTTTTATTCAAAACAGCCATGCCATCCATCTGTACAAAAACCTCGGATTCATTGAAGAGGGTAGGTTGCGCAATGCCATAAAAATGGACGATGGGGAATATATGGACGTCATCGTTATGTACAAATTTGTCTGATATACTATGAAGAAAATCTACCACCTCGCCAACTGCACCACCTGCCAGCGCATCATTGCAGAACTGGGCGACACCTCCGACTTTGAATTTCAAAACATCAAAGAACAGAATGTCACCACTACTCAACTGGACGAGATGGCCCGGTTTGCCGGATCCTTTGAAGCCCTGTTTAGCCGACGTGCTATGAAATACCGGTCGATGGGGCTCCACACAAAAACCCTTACGGAAAAGGATTATAGAAATTTGATTTTGGAAGAGTATACTTTTTTGAAGCGGCCGGTCATCCAACTGGGGGATACTTTTTTTATCGGCAATACGAAAAAAGTGGTGGCGGCGGCTAGAGCGGCTTTGGAAAGAAGCGATAAGCCCTATTGATCTTCTTCCAACCTCTCCAAAAGTGCTGCTTTTGTTTCAGGTTGCTGGTTTTGCCCGGTGTATCGGGACACGGCGGCCAAAGGCCGCATCTCTATCGGTATTTACGATTCCTCCAATTTTTTCTCCAGCGCCGCCTTTTGCCGGAGGAAGCGCGCCAGTTTACCCAGGCGGTCCGAGTTGAGGTAGTCGATGCCGGAGTGGAGTAGGGTTTCCCAGGTTTGCTCGTTTTCTGGGGTATTCCACAGGCGGAATTTTTTCCCTTCGCGGTGAATTTTTTTGCTGACCCGTTTGATCTTTCTGGCGATCCTTTTTTTAGAACGAGGGGCGATCAGCCATTTTCGGGCAAACCCCCTGGAGTAACTACTGCTGACCATCGGCATCAGTTCGGAGGAGTATCCTTTTCCCAGGTCGCTGATACGTCCGTCGATGGCGACGTACCGTTTTTTCTCGGCCGCCACCTTTTTTAATGGCCGGTTACCGCTGAGAATGATGGTCACGGCCCCGGGGTGTTTTACATCGTTTTCCCAGTAGGTCAGCATGTCGAGGTAGGGTGTCAGTATTTTTTTCAACCGGCGGTAAGTGGAGTGGCTACCCGTTTTGATGTCGATCATCAATACCAGCGGTTGGTCGGAGTTGTCGAATATTTTACCGTTGTTCGACTGGTATCGTTCGTACAATTGGTCGAGGTACAGCACCGTCAATGTTCTTTTCGGGTTCAGTTTTTTAGGTCTTTTGTGGCTGATGTAAAGTTTTTTTCCGATCAGGTGAACATCCGCTTCTACCGAGGTAAAGCCGTGATTAAGGGCATCGAGCAGTGGGTTTTCATTTTCGTAATCGTTGTGAGCATGGGCTTGCAGCAGCATGGCAGTGTACAGAGCAGCAGGCAGGATATAACCGGTGGTGACAGGTGTGTGGATAGAAGTTGGGCTGGAAGAAGGCATTAGTTGAGGAATGTCAGCTTTCGCAAAAAAAACCATGAAAAGCAGGGGCAACATCAATAATGAGTAACGTAAATGCAGTCGCATATTCAGTTCGGTTTAGAGTATCCGAGATTGTTTTATCGGGACAGCGTTTCATAGCAGGTGAGTTAAGGTACAACTATTCAAAGACTGTACCGGTTGATCCTCTGTTGAATGTGCGTGGTTTGTTAATTTAAAGATAGGGAATTGAAAAGACAAGAGCAAAAGACGGCCATTGATTTTTGAAGGAAATATTGGCTTTGCGACGGTTTAAAAGCAAAGTCTCCCTCCACCTGGGCGGCGGAGGGAGACAGAGCGCCGAATTAATGAACCCGGCCGATAATTTCAACATTTCAGAGTCAGTTAGCCTCTTCTTCCCCCGGCATCATCACTACCTGGATGAAATTCCGGTCATTGAAGTAGCGGTTAGCGGCCTGTTTGATGGCATCTGAATTGAGGGCATTGACGTATTTTTCATATTCTTCCAATGTAATGGCGGAAGGGTCGAGGCCGTTTTTATAGGCGTTTTGAAGGGAGCGGTTCCAGAACCGGTTTTCCTTTAGATTTTTGATGCGTCCTTGCCGCTGAGTCTCTTTTACTTTCGTCAAATCTTTGTCTTCTGCTCCATTCAGTTTGGCGTTTTCGATGTCCTTTTTAGCTGTTTCAATGAGTTTTTCCACCATCGGAGGGTCGGCGTTAAAGGAGATGGTGATGCTGTACCGGGGTTTGGGATATTGCGAAGTACTGCCTCGAACACTTACGCCGTAGACGCCGCCGAGTTCTTCCCGCATCGACTCCCGCATTTTGATGCGCAATACGTTGATGAGCGATTGGAAGTCGTAGCGGTTTTGAGCATTCCACTCGAAATCGCCGTGGTACATCATATTGATCTGCGACTTGGGGGCTTCCCCCTTCTTAAACTCTTTATTGATAACTCCTTTTTGGTAGTTGGCCCCAATGTCTTTCCAGGTTTCTACCCGTCGTACCGAAGGCAGGTTGCCCAGATAAGTGGCCAGCAGCGGTTTGATTTTTTCCACTTCAAAAGTTCCCACGAAAGTGAAGGTAAAATCGCTGGCATCGGCAAAGCGGTCTTTGTAGATGGCGTAGGCTTTATCCAGATCGATTTGGTCGAGTTTATCGGCGGTAGGCCAGCCTCTGCGGAGGTGGTTGTCATACTGGATTTTCGTTACCTGATCGTAAAAATAATAATCGGGTTGCGACATCAGATTTTTAAAAATCGCTTTCTGCTTGGTGACGTACGATTGCAGTGCGTCTTTGTCTTTACGCGGTTGGTGGAAGTACAGATATACGAGTTGAAGCATTGTCTCCAGATCTTGGGGAGATGCAGAGCCGTTCATCCCTTCGTACAACTCACCGATATAGGGAGAAATGGACAGGGTTTTGCCGGTCAGTTTTTTCTCCAATTGCGTAAGCGTAAAATTGGCGATACCGGCTTCATCGACCACGCGGGCGGCGGCAGAAGCAGAGTGATAATCATCATCAGATATCAAGGAGTGACCACCAGGAGAGCTGGCTGCCATCAGAATTTCGTCATTTTTAAAATCAGTGGGCTTCAATACTACTTTTACACCATTGGCTAATAAAAGTTCCGTGATATTGACCGATTCCATTTTTTTCTCAGCGGCAAAGGCTACCGGTTTGGGGATTTCCGCAAGTAGGGGCTCGTCGGAGGCATTGTCGACATAGGCTTCAATGGGCTTGGTTTTGATGTTTTTCAACAAATTGCGTACGTCGGCTTCCGTCGGCATCGGGCTTTCTTCCTTTTTGGGCCCGGTGATCACTACCACCCGGTTTTCGTCGGTGATCCATTTTTTGGCCAGTTGGTTCACCTCCCTAAGGGTGATGGTGGGCAACAATTCTTTGTAAAATTTCAGCTCGTCTTCGATCGGAGGAATGGGATTGTTTTTCAGGTAATGATAAACATATCGGCTGGCCAGGCGGTTCGACTCCGTTTTATCGCGCTCCTTGTAGGCTCTTTCCATGCGGCGCAGCAATTCCTTTTTTTGGCGTTCGAGTTCAGATTTTACAAAGCCATAGCGAAGTACGCGTTCGTTTTCTTCCAGGATCACTTCCAGGCCGCGCATCGTACCTCCTTCCGGTACCATGGCGTAGGAGGAGTAGGTGTCAATGTCGCCTACGTCGCGACTGTAGCCGGTGTATGCGTAGCTGAATGGTGGCTCGGCGCTGTTGGCCAGTTCGTCGAGGCGGGCATTGAGCATAGAGTTGTAAAGCCGGTGGACGATGTTGCGACGGTAATCGGCCATCGTTTTAGAGGGCTTATGGGGGTGCTTGTACATCAGTTGGACGTTGCTAAAGGGGGCTTCATCGTCGGAGTTGATAGAGATCAGCGTTTCGTTGTGACGGGGCACTACATTCGATTCTTTGGTACGTGGATTAGAGGGGTTTTTCAGCTTAGAAAAGCGTTGTTTGATGTCGACTTCCATTTTATCGACGTCCACATCTCCCACCACGACGATGGCCATGAGGTTGGGTCGGTACCAGTCGCGGTAAAAGCGTTTGACCGTTTCGTAGGAAGCATTATTGATGATCTCGGTCTTGCCAATAGGCAGCCGCTCGGCGTAGCGGGATCCCTGATACATCACCGGAAACCAGGCGTTGAAAAGTCGTTGTTGGGGGCTGAGGCGGGTTCGCCATTCCGACTCTACTACGCCTCTTTCTTTGTCGATCTCTTCGTGGTCGAATGCCACGGCCCCTGCCCAATCTTCGAGTACAAGCATTCCTTTATCGAGTTTGTCTTGTTCATCAGTGCGCACTTGAAGCATGTACACGGTTTCGTCGAAGCTGGTGTAGGCATTCAGGTCGGGACCAAAACGGGTACCTACACTTTCGAGGTAATCGACCAGTTCATTTTTACTGAAGTTGGCACTTCCGTTAAACGCCATATGCTCTACGAAGTGGGCCAGGCCACGTTGGTCTTCATCCTCCTGCATGGCACCGGCGTGGAGTGCAATTCGCAGTTCTGCTCTGTTTTCGGGTTTGCTGTTTTTTCGGATGAAATAGCGCAGGCCGTTGGGCAGTTGTCCCTGCCGGACGATGGTTTCGGTGGGGATCAATTTCTGTGCATCGGCATTGGGAAGCGGTGGTGGTGGAGGCGGGGGAGGAGGTGGTGGCGGTGTTTCGACGCCAGACACATCTTTTTCGTTGGCTTTATCCATCGAGCCAGCCGTTTTAGGCGTACAGCCCTGCAGGATCAATAAGCTGGCAAACAATACACTTACGGTACATTGGAGGAGTAATTTCTTCATGGTTTGTGAATGGTTTGTTTTATGTTGAAATGTAGTTGATGTTTGATACCAATTCTGTAAATCCGCTGAGCTGTCTCGGTCGGGGCCTAAAAAGCATTAGCATATTTAAGAAGCAATTCTAGTAAACAATAGACCTGTAAGTTTTTGAACGCGAATTCGTGAAATCTGTGAAAATTCGCGTCAATGGGTACTCAAGGAGTTAAAAAATTACCAAACTGTTTAAGTAAAGAACTTATGTGTTAATCTCCGAAACGCGCACCATCGTGTCTTCCACCTCATGGACGAGTTCGACAAAGCGGGGATCGCGTTTGATCTCGCGGGTTCGGTTAAAGGGAAGATCGACGTGGATATGTTCGACAAATTGGGAAGGGGCTGCTTTCATAATGTAAATATCCTTTGCAAGATACACTGCTTCGGAAATATCATGTGTAACAAAAACGATGGTTGGGTGGAATTTATTCCAGATACTGGTCAATAAATCCTGCATTTGGAGGCGGGTTTTGATGTCGAGGGCACCAAAAGGTTCGTCCATGAGGAGTACTTCGGAGTTGGCGATGAGGCTGCGGGCTATAGCCACCCGTTGCAACTGGCCGCCGGAGAGGGTAGGGTATTGAGCGTATTTTTTTTCGTGGCCGGCCAGTCCTACCAATTCGATCAGTTCCATAGCTTTTTGGTCGCGATCTTTTTTGGAAACGCCCTGGTAGCGCAATGCCAGGCCGACGTTGTCCAGTACGGTCATCCAGGGTAGGGAGCTGTATTGTTGAAATACCATGCTCACGCGGTTATCCTTACCCACCGGCTTGTTGTTGACAAGTACCTTTCCATCGGTAGGGTCTTGTAGGCCGGCGATGTATCGCAAAATGGTCGACTTACCGCATCCCGACATTCCGAGTATTACGGCAAACTGCCCCTGAGCAGGTTTGTCTTCGATCAAAAAGTCGAGCCCTTTGATGATGTAAGATTGCCCGCCGTCATAACTCTGGTTGATGCCCCGGAGTTCGATGACATTTTGTTGGTCTTGTTTGTCGCTGAAGGTTAGTGCCAAAATGCTTTTGTAGGTTGATGAAGAGTTAATAAGCCATTTATTTCCCCGGCAGATTATCCTCCAGTCCATCCCAAAACAATATCTCCAGGTCGATGGCTTTTTTCGCGCCGGTTTTTATCAGGTATTTATTTTCGAGCGTGTTGGCCCAGGGAGCCAGGGCACCAATCATTTCGGAGTAGTGATCTTCATCGAGCGAAATATGGACGGTCCAGAATTCGAGGTCTTTTTCCGTAAGGTAATCGTAATTGGCCAACCCCTCTGCGATGATGCTGTATTCCTGATTGGTGAAAAACTCGGTACCCGGACCCAGTGCGCCGAGGCTTTCCAGAAAGTGGCCATCGTGACAGAGGTTGATGAGGTTCTCGCAGCAAATACGGGTGGTGGGCAGAGGTTCGACCTTGTCGAGGTCATCGACGGTGAGGCCCAGTGCCAGAGCAAATCGGTTGTAGAGTATCCGGTGCGACTTGATGAGTTTACCCTCCCCATGCTCTTCCCACAGGTTCTCAACGATAGGCATCCGGGTCTCATCGTCGGGGATATTGGCGGCGGCGGCAGCCAGAAAACGGGGGAAGTAACGGCAATATACGCTGTATTGTTCGGCAAAGTAACGAAGCTGGTCTTTTCCGAACCAAGCATCTTTGAGTCGTTGCAAAAAAGGATGATGGAGTATTTCTCCAATTCCCTCCTGCAATTCTTTTTCCAGCGATTTGAAAAAATCTTTAGGCATTTTGTTTTTTTATAAGTTTGCTTGTTTTGTAAATCACCACCGCCCAACCGATCAGATAGATCACCCACTTGGTCTCGCCAAATAAATTCGACAATACTTTTACATCAAACAAACTGATAAATTCATTGATGCAAAGCACCACAAACAGCGCCACCAATACCCAGCCTAATATCTTAGCTGCAAAATTCCAGACCACCGATACGATGCCTTGCTCTTCCCGGTCTTCTCTCGTGCGGCTGCTTTGGTATTTGTAGGGGAAAAACTCCCGGTCGAGATAGGTGAATATTTTGTCTTGCAAAAATCCGATGATGATGATGATGACCAGCAAGGCGAATATCACATCTACCTTGCCCTGTCGTTGGCCCAGCCGGTAGATCAGGGCGCCCAGGCCGCCTTCGTTTCCAATGGCCTCGGCAATGATGATGTAGGTCCAGGAAATGGCGGTGAGCACCCGGATGTCGTCCCACAACCGGGACATCACCGAGGGGATGTAAACCGTCCGGATGGTCTGCCAGTCGGTGGCTCCGAGGGTGTAAACTGTTTTCAGATACACCTCTTTCACTTCGTCAATTCGTTGGACAACAATAGGCAATAGGTAGATCAAAATACCGAATGCCAGAAAATGTACCTTCATCGGTATGCCCAATCCAAACCAGGTAATGAACAATCCCGTCACGGCAGTTAGCGGCACATACCGGAAGGCGTCCACCTGTCGGTTGAACAATCCTCTGAACAGTGGATACAGCCCCACCAGAAAACCTATAAATAAGGAAATGGCGATGGCTTCAACATATCCCGCCAGATTCAATCCGATGGACCGAAAGGTATTGGTCACCAATTCATTTTCCGCGTAAAGCGAACCAAAAGCCTTAAGCACCTTAGCGGGGCTGGGAAATATAGCAGGACGCATCAACGGGTTTTCACCAGCTGTGATGAGGTACCAAATAAACAATAACAACAGTATTCCGACAACTTCCAGAATAGCACGGGTACTGGTAGGTAAAACCCCTCTTAGTTTGAATAAAGACATGAATCGGTTATCTCTGGTTACCCTGCCACGAGTTGAAACTCCGTACGTCGGTTCTTGGCTTTACAGTCGGCGGTAGCATTGGTTTCGCAACCTTTTACGGGTTTGTCCTCGCCATTTCCAATGATGATGAACCGGTTGGGATTCATGCCGTATTCTTTAGTCAGATAGTTGGCAACGGACTGAGCGCGTTTTAGCGAAAGTTTTTTATTCATATTGGCGTCGCCCACATTGTCGGTGTTGCCTTCTACCCGGATGCGCGTGTTGGAATAGGATTTGGCTACTTCCGAAAATTGCAGATCGATGATCGTTTTTGCATTTTCCGAAAGGGCATGCTGACCCGTTGCGAAATTGATGCTGATGGGCTTGGATGCGATCTCCTGAGCTGTTTTTATGGCTTCGGTGGCTGGTTTGAAAGCCTTTTGTCCTTCCGACTGGAAGCCTTGTCCGGAGAGGTTGGCGGTCGTTATAGCGTTGGGGTAGGACACTTGCCGCCAGGTGGGGCGTTGGGAGGGCGCCTGGTTGAGGCGTTCAAATTCGCGGCCCATTTTTTCGTAAAGGCGTTGGCCGGTCATCCCTTTGAAGCTGACGTTTTGGCCGAAAAAGTCGACGTTGTCACCGTGGGTGGTAAAGCGTACGTTGTCCATCATGCCAATGGCATCGGCCATAGGAAGGCCGGTGACTTCGGAGAGGTATTTGGCGGCTTTGTTGTAGTTGGATTTGACGGTGCTGATCTCGGCGACCGCCTTCATCCATCCGGCATAGAATTTTTCGAGTTGATCGCGGTGCGATTTTGCAAAAGCTTCTTTGACCATGAATACGTCGGCAATGATATTGGATGCTTCCCGGGTCGATTGGAGGATAGTGGTGCCAGGCACTTCGCGTTCGCAGGCCAGGTCGTCCGGGCTCCAGACGATGGCCGCATCTACCTGTCCGCCTTTAAAGGCATTGGCGGCATCGGTGGGCAGGGGCACTTCAATGGGTTCGATGTCGTCCATGGTCATGTTGGCCGATTCGAGCATGGTAATGAGAAAGGTCACCGAAGGGGTGAAGCCGGCATAGGCTATTTTTTTACCGCGGAGGTCGTTGACGGATTTGATGCCCCGGCGTACGACGACGGCATCGCCCCCCCGCGACCAGTCGTACTGCATGAATACGCGGGGATTGTGAGGGGCCAGCCGCTCCATCTCGGTATTCATGGCGCTGACTTCATTGCTGAGGATGTCTACTTTGTCGCCGATCCATGCTTGCCGGGTGGCGTCGAAATCGTCGATGAGTTCAAACTTTACGTCCAGGCCGTATTCCCGTTTGAAGCGGGAGTTGCGGTTGGGATCCGCTCCTTCGTTGAAGTACAATCCGGGCGCCACCCCTCCCCAGGTGAATATCTGCACGGTGAGCACATCGTCGCTGTTTGTAGATGTATTGTTGGAATTGGCAGAGCCGGCCGAATTTCCTCCGGTATTGCTGTCGCCGGTGTCGACTTGTTCGGCCTGCTCGGCGAGTTTTTTACCTGCTTCTGTATTGTTGAGGGCCCATCTTACGCCAAAAGCGATAAGGGCAACGATGAGCAAGGTGATCAGGAATTTTGAAAAGGTGGTTAATCTCTGAGCCATTTTACTTATTTTGGTGAATGGTTTTACGGTGTGCCGTGAAGGCGAAGCAATAGCCTAGTCCTTCACGGTAAACGGTATAGTAAAGCTCAAAAAATAAATTGTCTTTTTGGTGTCTTTGAAAAAATCACAAACCGCTCATTATCAATCGCTTATTTGTAATTTTTATCAAAGACAACGACAAGTTATTTTTCGAGCGAGCCATATTTATTAATTTATAAACAACACACAACCATCAACTAGATAACATCATTCAAAAAAAGAATCGTATTGATTGGTATGTCCTTCGGCGCGTAGGGGTTTTTTGATGGGTTCGTTGAGGTCGAGGGTTTCTTCACTGTTGAGCAAATCTGCTTTTTCGGTGCCAAGCAGCAGTGAACTTTCTTTTTCCCATTTTTCGAGCATGCGGAGTCCTTCCTCTTCGAAGACGCCGTTTTGGAGGTCGACTGAGTCCATAAAATTGGCCGACATATCCATGAATCGTTCCATTTCGCCTACTTTTTGGCTGACGTCATCGGCGATGGCTTCGAGGGCCATGTCAAACATGTATCGTTTGTCTTTATCTCCGCTGATGATGTTCATGGCCGATTTCATGGCGGAGTGGCTGGCGTGGATGGCTTTGCGTTCTTGCTCTTTGACCTTGACCTGGTCATTGATGTCTTCCATCATGATCTCAGAGTTTTCGTACATGCGGGTGAGGACGCGGTAGAGGACCTCCATTTTTTTGTAGAGGTCTTCGAGTCGCATGTTGGACTCTTTGAGGCGGCCTGCTTTTCGGGATTTGAGGATGACGATATTGCGTTTTGTTTTTTTCTTTGGCTTTGGAGGCCAGGTCGAGGTTACTTTCTATTTGGCGTTTATTTTTGTGGATGATCTCTTTCATTTTGTGCATCTGACCGCGCAGTTGGGATATTTGGCGGTTCATCTGGCGGAGTTTTTCTTTGAGATCTTCTACGTACGATTTGAGGATACCGATGGGGTCAATCTGTACAAATATACCGGTGATCCAACGCATGACACTTTTGTACATATACCCAACCAGATTGCGCATTTTGGGATCCAACACCATATATATAATAGCAGCCAGAACGACGAGCATTCCGGTGAGGTAAAGAATTTGTCCGGATGCCCAAACGAGCCAGGGCAAAGCATTTACCAACAGAAAACCCCCTCCGATGAGTATAGCCGCCAGGAAGATCATACCGGTGATGCCTTCGGGTCGCTGCCAAAACGATTTGGGTTTGTATTCTTTTAAATCCATTTAAATCCAGTTATATAATATTGTCTCTTTGGGCTTTGTGAATCAGAACTATGTGCCTGTCCCGAACTCGATTCGGGGGACTATGTCTTCATGCAAACATCATTTATTTCAAATACTTCTTCATATTTTCAATATCCGTTTTTATCTGGTTGACCAATGCCTGGTAAGAAGCGACAAAGTCATTTTTGGTTTGTTCCACTTTGACGGTGGCGCCGGATACCTCGTTTTCCATTTTTGACATGGCGGCTTTGTCGGATTCGATCTCTTTTTGGAGTTGTTCTATCTGTTTTTGTTTTTGTTGGATCTGTTGGGCGAGTTGTTTTATGTTGTTTTCCTTGTCGCCGATCTGTTTGCTGCGTTGGTTGTTGAGGGCTTGTTGGAACTTGTGCTCTTCCTGGCCCAATACGTTTAAGTAATGTTGGGCGGCATTGATGAGTTTTTCCGGAGTAGCGCCCATCGTTTGTGCGGAAGCAAAGGCCGACTGAAAACGGGTAGGTTCATCCATCGACATTTTAGCCAGGTTGCGCAGGGTTTGTTTGAACTCCAGATAGTCGAATCCATCCAGGTTGTTCTTTTCCATGGCCCCGAACAGGATGTTGATAAACTTGTCCCTGATCTGTCCGTCCGTCGCTTTTGCCGGACTTACAGGGGAGGGAGTGGGCGTGTTTACAGCGGCGGGCTTTTTATCAGTTGTTGATGGGGGATCCTGTGAGAAGCCCTTTTCGGCTGCGACCTTTTTTTTAAATTGTTCGTCGTCTACGATAAAAAGCGATTTCAGTTTGTCAAACATATTTAGGCTACTTTTTTCGCTGTCGCCAAATGGCGTTACCAAACAAGTAAAAATGCGTCTTTGAAATAACGCTTTTCTTGTTGCCACTATACCATTCCAAACTGCAAATTAACGAAAATCCATTCAATTCTACAATTATAGCCTTTTTTTCAAAAACTGGCCATAATTACTACAAAACGCTATATCGACCATTCTGTTTAGCCCTTTACTCGATACTTTCACAATTACCCTCACCTGTCCCAAAATGACCGGCACTTTGTCCACTGGGTAAAGTGCCATTTTGTTTTTCAATACAGCTCCTTTGTTACGATCAATTTCCTTAAGTTTGTGCTTCCAAATTGCCTGTAAACCACCTTTAAACACAGCATGAACAGAATACACGTTTCTTCCGAAATAGGAGCCTTGCAAAAAGTCATCGTCCACCGGCCCGACCACGGGATATCCCGCATCTCTCCCCGCAAAGCCGAGGAATTATTGTTCGATGACATCGTCCATCTACCTCTGATGCAGGAAGAACACGACGTTTTTACCCGGGTGCTGAATGCCTTTTTAGGAGAAGACAACGTGCTCGATACAGCCCAATTGCTCGTGGAAGCACTCCGTGCCGATCGCGATAATAAAAAAGACCTATTGCGGCTTGTTGTAGATTTTGAAGAGCTGCCGGGCAGTTTCATTGACCTCTTGCTTCAATTGAACGAAGAGGAATTGGCAGCCGTCCTCATTTCGGGGTACCTGCCCAAAAACGATCACATCCTGTTCGATCCTGTACCCAATTTCATTTTTACCCGTGACATAGCCGTTACTATCAACGACCACGTCGTCATCACCAAAGCCGCAAAGCTGGCCCGCCACCGCGAAAACATCATCACCCGGTTCATATTCTGGTCGCATCCCATGTTTGCACATATGCGGCAGGCCGGCCAACTCATCAACCTCAACGATCTGGACGCTTTTCCACCTTCCAAAAAGGGAGAGCCCGTGTCGATGGAAGGGGGTGACATGATGATCGTTAGCAGTGGTTATCTTTTGATCGGTTGCAGCGAACGGACCTCGGCCTACTCGATCCAAGCCCTGACAAAGACGCTATTTGAAAAAGGAGTAGTTGACAACGTCGTTCAGATCAATATTCCCAACGAACGATCTTTCATGCACATCGATACCATATTCACTCAAATAAACCACCACGACATCGTGGCTTACAAACCCATCGTCATGGACGGAGTCAGCTCGCAGGTGACCGTTCATCGCAGAGAAGGATCGGACATGATCTACAGCTCTGTCAAAGAATTTTTCCACGCCGAAATCGACCCCCATATGCGGTTTATCCCAGTGGGCCACGGCGAATCGCCCCACCAGGAACGAGAACAATGGACGGACGGCTGTAACCTCGTAGCCCTAAAACCCGGTGTGGCCGTTACCTACGACCGCAACCCGGAAACCGAACTGGCTTTTCAAAATTTTGGCTACAAAACCATACATGCAAATGAATTGTTACGTCAATTTGCCGATGGCAGCCTGAAACCCACAGAGGTTGACAACACGATTATCTCTATTCCTTCCTCGGAGCTGTCGCGTGCCAGAGGTGGATCGCATTGTATGACTTGTCCGATACTCCGGCAATAAATCGTCGTCCCAACCAACAACTGCATGCTCTCACATCAAACTCAACTCCGCGTACGCTACGCCGAAACCGATCAAATGGGATACACTTATCACGGTGTTTACCTTCAATACTACGAAGTGGGAAGAGTGGAGGCCTTACGGCAAATGGGAATGACTTATCGACAAATGGAAGAAGACTACGGTGTGTTGATGCCGGTGGTGAGCTTGTCGCAGCGGTTTGTACGGCCCGCTTTGTACGATGAATTGTTGACCATAACAACACAATTGCGGGAGCTGCCGGGTAGCTTTATTACCTTCCATTTTGAAATCTCCAACGAGGCAGGCAAATTGGTCAATGCCGGGAAGGTACGACTTTGTTTTTTGGATAAGGAGACCCGGAAAAGCATCCCCGTTCCGGCGTTTTTATTGACTCGGATCCGGGATGCATGGGGTGGGGAGTCAGGCGAATAAATTCGCCGACTACTTTAGGCAGGCAAATTGGTCAATGCCGGGAAGGTACGACTTTGTTTCTTGGATAAGGAGGCCCGGAAAAGTATCCCGGTTCCGGCGTTTTTATTGACACGGATCCGTGATGCGTGGGGTGGGGAGTCAGGCGAATAAATTCGCCGACTACTTTAGGCAGGCAAACTAGTCAATGCCGGGAAGGTACGACTTTGTTTCTTGGATAAGGAGGCCCGGAAAAGCATCCCGGTTCCGGCGTTTTTATTGACACGGATCCGTGATGCGTGGGGTGAGGAGTCAGGCGAATAAACCCGCCTGACCGGCCGGATTTCCGACCGTAGGTGGGCAGGTTCGCCGACTACTTTAGGAGGGTGACGTCGCCGGAATATAGGATTTGTACCCCATCGATGAATTCAATTTCGGCGGTGTACACAAAAACGGCATTGTTCATCTCCTGATCCAGGAAGATCCCGTCCCATCCGTGAAGAGGGTCGTTGGGTTGGAAATTGTAGTCTTCGAAGACCAACTCTCCCCACCGGTCGAATATTTTAAATTTATTTATCTGCTGAATGCCGGGACCGCTGTAGATCATAAATACATCATTGGTGCCGTCGAAATTAGGCGAAAAGGCATTGGGAATGTAAATTTTCCTGATCTTATCGACAAAGATGTTCAGGCTGTCAGTTCGTATACAGCCTGTCAGAGAGTCGGTAGCGGTGAGTATGTAAAGGGTCGTTTCTATCGGTTGGACTTCCGGGGTAGGGCAATCGAGGCAACCTATGAATTGGTCAAGGGGCACCCATTCGAGCAGTTGGTCCTGGAGGGGATGGACAAAGCCATTGACGTGGACGGTGTCGCCCAGTTCAACACGTCGGTCGTCGCCTGCAAAAACGTGGACATAAGGTGGTTCGTAAACCGAAGTGGCGTCGTAATTCGTACAGCCACCACTATCGCTAATGGCAATGTCATATTCCCCACCGGAGAGATTGGTGATCGGCAGTTCGCTTTCCGAAAGGGTATCGCCATTGAAGTAGATTTCGTAGGGCGGAAAGCCTCCTGTCAGACCTATTATTTCGATACTTCCATCGCCATCGCCATAGCAGGTAACTGGATTGGGTTCCAGCATAAAGGACATTGGCAAAGGGTTCAGTATGGTATAATTTTCCACGAAAGTGCAACCATTTACGTCGGTGATGGTAACGCTGTAATCGCCTTCACAAAGATCAAAGAGGGCGGATTCTACACTTCCCGTATTCCAGATAAAATCCAGAGGAGTTTCTGTACTTGGTATTTCAATGACAATGGAGCCGTTACATTCATCCGTGCAAACAACGTTGCTGGGATTGGAAACGTAGCCTGGCACCTCAAAATAGTTAATGGTGGTGGCATCCGAGTTTTGGCAGCCGTTGTTGTCGAGGGTTACGGAGTAAGTACCCGTTTCCATAACGGTGTAGGTGGGTCCCGTAGAGCCATCCTGCCAAAGGTAAGTGACATCGTTGGAGGAGGCATCTAAAGTCACCGTTTCATCGTGGCAGAGGGTATCGTATTCGGCAAGATCGACATCGGGTGTTGTTCCAAATAGCACATCGAGTGTGTCATAGACAACACAACCGAATTCATCTGTGGCCTCCAGCCAATAGGAGCCGCTCTGGACCACCTCCAGGTTAAGACCCGTGACACCTGTATTCCACTGATAAGCTACGGCATCATCTACAGGCCCGGCTTGAATGGTAAAACTATTTTGGTCGCAAACCGAAAAATCCGGGCCAAGCTCCATTTCCAAAGCGGTGGTGGGATGAACGATGAAGCTGTCTATTCTACTGCAGTTACCAATGTCAACCTCAACCCAATAAGTGCCGGGTGTTGTGACCGCTTGGGTGGCCCCTGTAGAGCCGTCTTGCCATTCGTAGGAGGCATTGGTGGTGGTGGCATCGAGATATATAGTCGAATTGCCCTGACAGATGGAGGTGTCCTGGAGGGTACTGGTGCCGTCGAGCACATCGATCTGAATGTAGAAGGTATCTGATTGGTTACAGGTAATTTCGGATGATCCTACCACCATGACGGTAAACGTGCCCGCATCGGTATAGGTGTGCGACGGATTTTGCTGGCTGCTGGAGGCGCCGTCGCCGAATTCCCAGTAAAACTGGGTTGCGTCTTGCCCTGTGAATGTGAAGTTGACATCAAAAGGCAGGCATCCACTGGTGGAAGGCCATGCAAATGCGGAAGCAGTGACGGTCTCCACTTCAAAGTCGATTTTAAAAACACCCACATCGCAGTCGAGGCTATTGCCGGTATCCCAGGCATTGGGCAGGGTGTTGAGTACGGCTCCCGACCAGGTGCAGGAGCAGACCCCTTGATAGACCGTACCGCTTTTGTCGAACCGGCTGGTGCCGCCGTCTACATGGTTGGCGTTGCCATAATAGGTTCCAAAAGAAAGGCCTGTTGCCAGCGGGTCGAGCACGCCAAGGTAAAACATATCGTTGCCGTTGGCGATGATGGCGTCGGGGGTGGTGGGCAGGCCGGCTACAGCGTAATAACCTGAAAAATAAATGTTATCGCATTTATCCACCATAAAAGCAACGGGTACATATTGAAAATCACCACCACTAAAGGACCCGGTGCCGATGTTGGTTTTGTATACCAGTTCGGAAAGGGAACTGTTGAAAGCGGCGAGGAATTGAGGGCTGTTGTTGTTGGTGGAGTAGGTATTTGGAGTGGGAGGGATGTTCCCAGTGGTTTGACCATAAATGTGGACGTTATTCTCTTCGTCGATGTCCATGAAGTAACTGTGCTCGTTTTCGGTTGTGCCGAAAAAGGTGGAGTGGATGACCTCATGCCCATCGGCTGATAATAACAATACGTAGGCATCTTCATATCCGCCGAGAAAGTCGGATTGGTAACCGGTACCTGTGTTGGGGAAATTGCTCCCACCGGCCGTGCCGGTAACGTATACATTATTGTTGTCGTCGAGTCGGAGGCCGGCACCAGTATCTGCTCCATCACCTCCGATAAAGGTACTCCAGAAAAGGGTGGAGAGGTCACTGTTGAGTTTAAAAACAACCGCATCCTGAGCGGGGATGAAAGATGATTGACCATCTGTATTATTATAGGTGCCGTCGAAGGCATTAGCAGTTACGGGAAAGCCAAACGATTGGGTATTGGAGGTGACGTAAATGTTGCTTTGTGCATCGACGATAATCTCCCCTCTGAATATGTCCCCATAATTCATTCTGTGGCCAGCGTTGTTGTGGCCATCGCTTTGACTGCCCCCCATAAAGGTTGACCCCACCAGTTGGGTGCCGTCGGCGTTGAGTTTGGTTACAATGATATCGTAATCGCCGCCGTGGCTGGTTTGATAGGCATTGCTGGTGGTCGGAAAATTGGAGGAGCTGGAACTGCCATACACGCACAATTGACCGCTGAAGTCGACCACGGTACTGTGTGGATAATCGAAGTTGGACCCACCCACGTAAGTGGCGTACAACAACAGACTGCCATCGGGGTTGTATTTGCTCAGGCAAATATCGGTACCACCTCCTCCGTAATCTGATTGGAAGGCGCCAGTGGTAGCAGGATAACCTGGCCCGAATGAAATGCCTGCGGTGTAAATGTTCCCACCATTATCGAAGGTGGCGGAATGGCCGAAGTTTTTAAAGCCGGTAGTACCCGAAAGGGTAGATGCCACCACTACGGGGTCGATGATGAGAGGGAGGGTTTCGTCGTATCCTTTCGGAAAACGAAATGTAATGATATTGTTAGACAAATGGTACTGACATTCGACCATTTGTTTTTGTCCGTCGATCATTTGCCAGGCGTAGGGTTCGAGTTCGTGAATGGTTTCCACGGAAGTGGTCAGAATCAATGCACCTTTTTTGATGGTCATATCATCGACCCCTTCATACTGCAATTGTATTTGCGAGACATCGCTGCCCGGACTAATGATGAAATCGTATTTGAAGGCGTCCCCTTCACTGTAGGCTTCGAGGTTGATGCCATTGTAAAGGTTGTCGTATAGTATTTTATTGAAGACACCCACGTCAGAAGCCCATTTGGCCGGGTCGTTACCGATGAAATAGCTATGGGGATAAGGGCGTTTTTGAAGACCGCTGATATTTGGCACATTGGCTCCCAGAAAATGTACCTTATAGGCATGGCCGTCGATGAGAATTTCTTTTTGTTTTTGGGGCTCCTGATAGATGGCCTCATGCAGTCCATGTGTTTGATCGGGATGGTGGAAAACATAGGTAAAGGCGTTCTTTTCCAAAAAGAGGGCATTGAGGTTGCCCAGGCCTGTTTTGTACAATACAGGGGGCTCCCACTGGCCATCATTTTGGACGAAGGCCAGGTTTTGGGCCACTGTAGTTGGATGAGCGTCGTGAGAGCATTGGGCCTGTGAAAAGGTGCTAAGCAGGCAAGTAATGGATAAAAGCAGTGCAAGTGGGAGTAGTGTTTTCATAAATTACATTTATAAGGTGTCATCGGTTTGAACAGAAAAGATACGGTTTTTAGTCCGTTGGTGTTGGTTTTTCTTCTATTTTTTTACAGAAAGATGGATAAACGACGTTTGTGGCTGGGTGAATGAGCAGAAACGAAAGGGTGACGACGCTGTGTACGGCCAAAATTTGAATCCTCATCTTTTTGGATTTGCAAAAAATTAGGTAGCTTTAGCGTCCGAGGAGCTACTTTTGATCGCGCAAAACGCCGTTTTTTCAAAATTATTGGTAGCGTTCCATCCCGATAGCAATTGGGAGGACTTTAATCTATGCTAAGGGCCAGAGGCCCTGAATATTGGTAAAACAATGATAAAAAGTACTGTTGTAGGGCCAGAGAGCTTGCCCCGCGAAAAGCGGGGCCCTGGATGTGAAAGGTCATATACTGTTCAGGTTCCACAAGTCCATACTTGGGAACGCCATCAAATTATTAAAAAAAACACCTGTTATGAAAGTTCGGATACTCTATTTACTGCTGGGATCGGTTTTATACATGGGTCTGTTTACTCAATGTGCCGCCTCCAAAAAAGCCCAACTCGCCGAAAAGAATAAAGAAACCGTTCGCCTGTGGTTTGAGGAAGGCTGGAACAACAACCGCAACGAAGAATTGCTGGAACGATGTTTCGATCCCAATTGGCGCGACGGCAACCCCTTACGCGCCGACCAAACTTCGGGATACGAGGGTATGCGAGAACTCATCAAAAGCTATAAAGAAGCTGCACCGGACGCTCATTTTACGATCACCCACCTGTTTGCCGACGAAAACAGGGTGGCCATTCGATATGAGGTGGTAGCTACCCAGACAGGTGCCATGTTCGGTATACCGCCTACGGGGAGAAAGTTTAATTCTACGGGCATCGTTTTATATGATATGAAGGATGGGCGGATAGAGGTCTCCTGGCAGGAATTGGATCTGTCCAGTATAATTCGTCAGTTGAAGGATTGAGGGGATGTGCTGATGTGCTAATTTGCTGATGCTTGCCAGCCGCTGACTTCGGCTTTATGAAGGACCATCGCCTTCACAGCAGCCCGCTCAGTCAGCGTGGCCAGCCCGCTGGTTGAGCGTAGTCGAAACCAGCGGTGACAGGGATATACAGAACAGCGTTACAATCGTTCAGGCATTTGGTTGATTTGCTTTAACAGGTTAATGGTTGCTTCGGAAGGAGACACACCCAGTTCTTTTTTCAGGACGTCGCGGCATTTGTTAAACTGGCGTATGGCCTTTCCGTTCTTGTTTTGCCGGAGATAGCACTTCATCAGGAGGCGATGTACTTCTTCGAGGCAGTTGTCCTTTTCGAGCATTCGCTTGGCCAGGCGGATGGTGGTATCCGTTTGTTTTTGTTTGAAATAATATTGACATAGTGTGTTGAGCATGTAGAGGTAAGCTTCTTTGAGTTTGTCGCGTTCGGAGTCGGCCCAGTCTTCGTAGAGCATGTGTTCCATAAAATCGCCATTGTACAGGTCAACTGCTTTTTGAAAAAGGGCTACTGTTTGCCCCTGATCGGTCGATTGGGAGTAGCGTCCTTTTTCCCAGCAGTGTAAAAATTCGGTGACGTCGAGTTTAAATTCCAGATCGGGGTTGATCGAGTAACATTCATCCTGATAAATGATAACCTCTTCTGCGTCGTAGATATCCTTGAGCAGTTTGCGTACTTTATGGATGGTTACGTTGAGGCAATTTCTGGCAGCGGTGGTGGTGGAGTGGGGCCAGAATTTAGCCATGAGCTTGTCGCGGTTGAGGTATTTGTCGTGGTGAAAGAGCATATAGGCCAGCAGTGACCGTTCTTTTTTAGCGGGAATTTTGAGGGCTTTTCCATTGGCGAAAATCTCGAATTTACCGAATAGGTTGATATTGATCCCGGCGTTGGTATCTTCGGGGGTGATCAGTTGCTCAAATCCTGGAGCGATGATAGAGGAGGTGGCGGAGCTGAGTTGAGGCGCTCTGTTGGCGGTATCGTTGTGGGGAAGAGGTTCGAGCGGTGTCGCTGTCTTCTTTTTCAGAAACAGCCAGGTGGGGAGGAGCCATTTTTTACAAAACAATTTGACCGAATAGAGCCATCCGGTGCGAGGGGATTTGATCTGTTGGATGCACTCAGCCAGCTTAGTGCCGTCAAAGGGATAGATCAGCAGATCATCGGCGCCGAGCTTGAAAGCGGTGATGATCTCTTCCGGTTCGGGCGACCGGGGTGACGATAACAACGGGCAGCCAGGGATATTCCACCTTTAAGACACTTAAGCGGTTGTGGCCTTCGGGGTTTAAAGAGTCCATGAAGATAAAAGCCATCAGTACCTGATCGCGGTGATCCATTACTTCGCCGCGCCGTTGGAAGGGGAGGGTCCACAGATCGAAAGTTGCGGGCAGTTGATCGTTGATGGTGTTTAGCAGTAGCCGGTCATTGCTGAAGGAAACAAGCACATTCGGTTTCATTTGGAGGCTGCGTTTTTTGTCCCAGCTCAGTGTTTGGAGATAGCTTTAAGTAAAGCTCAACAAATAAATAGTCTTTTTGATAGTGACAATTTATTTTTCGAGCGCGCCTAAGACAATGGTTCGTGAAGAAATAATACAATTTTGCCGTGTTTAAAGCCCCAAAAGGCTCATTTTTTAATTAAATGGCTGTGTGGGGAATCCCCACACATGGAAATAATTAATTTAGGTACAGCGCAATTTCATAACTACCTGATTATCAATGTTGATTTTTTCAAAAAGCTTCACGAACCATTATAAGAAAAAGCGGCGTTTTTCTTTGAGATGGTTTTACGTCATATTATTTTTTCTGTTTTGGGCTGGGACGTGGTGATATAAAAAGGTTCAGTCCCTTCTTAGAAGTGGTTTTCCCGGTTTTTGCGAATATGTCCTGAAGGTGGGTGCTTGGATACTCGCAAATATAATAAATTTTTTTAAGATTTAAAACCCGTTTCGAGAAAAGAGGGCGATTAATTGAGAATTAATTGATTTTTAATATGTACTTAAATGTTGTTGGTACATCAAAATTAATTTTTTTCAAATTAATCAAATGTTAATTTGTATTTGAGCAGGGTTTAAGTCCGCGGTAAGTCGAAGTCCTTTACTTTGCCGGTGGGTTCAATGAATAACCAAAATTATTTGAAAACAGCATAACCTGATCGACGCTTTTGAACCCGGCTCGTGAGGGGAGTGCTATAAAAACAATTTACAGTTATGGCTGCATTAAATTTTGAAAATGTAATCAGTAGTGTAGTTGGCAATTTTAAAGTCTTCGGAGAAGCGCACTTGCACGAAGGCCCTAGTACTGATGGTTTGCCCGCCGCACCACCCGTCAACATCATCCAAACGGATCAAGCCCTTTATATCCATTTTCGATGGCGTCAAGTAGGTTGGCTGAGTTGCATGCTCAACGGTTCCTGGCAATTGAATGTATTTTTTGAACTGATGGGGCAGGGAGAAGTTCCGGGCAATCCTCCGCCTGTGACAGTAAACTTTGTACCCGTTGATGGGCATAATTACAGCGCCTACGTCACCATGCGTCCCAACTCCATGGCACCCGGTGTATATCGTGTCGTTGGTCGGCTGATGCTCAACAGTCCTTCCGGTCAGAAAACGCCTTTGGCAGCCTTTGCGGACATCGGTATGCTGCAGGTTTATGATGATTAAGATTAGAGAGAAATTACTAAAACAGTTTTTGGGTTCAACGTAGTAGCCAAATTAGAAAACGGCATATTCTTCTGAAGCAATTGAACCCGGCTGCAGAAGAAGTGCCATAAAACAATTCTTAAATTATGCCAGCATTAAATTTTGAAAACGTCATTAGTAGCGTTGTCGGCAATTTTAACGTAAGCGGTGAAGTACATCTCCATGAAGGACAAAGTACCCAGGATTTGCCCGCGGTATTCAACACACCTCCCGTCAACACCATCCAAACCGATCAGGCCCTCTATGTACACTTTAGGTGGAAACAAATCGGTTGGTTGAGCTGTATGTTGAACGGATCGTGGCAGCTCAATGTATTCTTTGAGTTGATGGGAGCTGGAGAAACACCAGCTAACCCCGCTTCTGTGGTGGTGCCTTTTACACCTGTTGACGGTCAAAAATACAGCGCTTTCATCACGATGCCACCCAACTCCATGAAGCCGGGTGTATATCGAGTAGTAGGCCGCCTGATGCTCAACAGCCCCTCCGGCCAGAAAACGCCATTGGCTGCTTTTGCCGATATAGGAATGATCCAGGTGTACGATGATTAATGTATAGTTATTTTTAAAAATCTGGAAAACTACTTCAGGGCAAGTCTCAAAAGTCATTTCGGAACAAAAGTCGGCCCGTACATTTCCCGCTTGGTCCGTATGCTTTTGGGACTGCCTTCTTTTTTAGACATGCTTTATTTTACTTGATTTATGCTCAAATCTCCTAGACCATGAAAAGCAAAAGTGACCAATACAACTTCGATCAAATATCCAAATCCGGAAATCCTGGATTTGAACCCTTTAAAAACGAAGAAAACAAAACCTATTATTTTCATTTCAATGACAAAGAAGGCAAGGCCCTCTTATATAGTCAGGCCTACAAATCGGCGAAGAGCAGAGACAAAGGCCAGACGTCTACGATGGCCAACATGAAAGATACGGACAACTACACCACTTTCGACGAAAATGGAGTACATACCTTTGCCATCAAAGCCAAAAACAATCAGGAAATTGCCCGGAGCAGACCTTTTTCGGCTAAAACCAAGATGCGAAAAGCCATCCAATTCATCACCCAATACCTCGAATCGGAAGAAACTACTCCTGATAAAACCCTCGCTTCCGCTAAAAAAGAAACCGGGACAACCAAAAAAAGCACCAGGACCAAAGCTGCCACTTCCGCAGCAGAAAATAAATCGAAATCAAAAAGCACTAAAACCAAACCCGATTTAAACCAACAGTGGGCCAAGATCAGAAAAAGCAAAGACGAGTATTTAAAATTGGTGGCCCAACTGGAAGAGATGATCAAAGCAGAAGAGGTTTCCTTACAAAAAAAAGCGAAAGCTGCAAACGAAGTATACCAAAAATCCATCAGGAAAGCAATAGAAGCAGAAGCAGATAACCTCCCGGCCAACAAATCCTCCTTTAGGATAGATCTCTACCAAAACAGTGGCGATGGCAACATTCAGGGGCGGATTCAACACTTACTGTCCCGGTCAAAAATTTCCTTTAATGGGGTGGACATCAATGTTATTCAACAATTCCTGAATAGCTATCTGCCCACCACCACTACTACACCATCACCGACGACTGTGGCGCCTCCGGTCGTCCAACCCCCAACCATATCGAAAGGCGCCAGTCCGCTTGTTTTCTTCGATCCTTCTGATACGTCAATTCCATCTCAGTTTGCAAAGGGCATGATGCCGGAAACCGGGTCATTTCCCTCCAGCCAATCCGCTGCAAGAGGGATAACCCCTCTGTCTGAACCGCCCATTCCTTCAATTCCACCTATGCCGGAATTCTCAACATCAACGGTATCGGGTCAGGGCCAAAAAATAGAAATGACGCCCAGCCCTTCCTTTGCAACTGCCCATTCGTTGGATACCGCCAGACCCTCATCAGCTGTGGTGAACATCGACCCGGATGATTTTCCTTCCAACACCACACTTAACGTCCAGATTGATGCCATCGGGATGGGAGTGAAAAAGCAAGCAGTGATCGGGAATATGGAGTTGGAATTCACCGGTCAAAACAACCTGAGCATACCGCTTAACACCAGCGCATTATTGCCCGGATCCTATCGGCTTATCGCCAAAATAAGTGGTAGTCATCAGGGCAAAAGCACTGCAAACCAGGCCTTTTCAATGGTTCAGGCATATTAGCCAGGGTAAAGCGTTTCCGGGTTTATTTGTCTTTTTTGGCGCCAAATCCGGAAACGCTTTACTTATCTGTTTTTATTACTTCAATTCATTTGGTTCTTCAACTCGTCCGGATTAATACCCATTGGAAAATGGGCTCCTTCGTGCATGACGTTCAGGTCGCCTCCACTCACATTCATCTCTCCGGATTTCCAGTTAATTTCGCGTACATAATCGCATTTCTCACAGGTGAAAACGATCCAGTCGCCGTCCAGCTCGCTCTGGCACTCGTGCCTTTCGTGGTTTTGTTTGGATAAATCGATGTGTTTCTCCATGATGTTCAAGTGATTATAAATTTAGTTTACGCCCAATTTGTTTAGAGTCAATCGTATTATGATTTGGCGTTATGTATCTCGTTCGCAAAAAGGGTGCCCTTTTCCCAAAAATTGTCTTTTTGGAGGAGTGATTTATCCAATAGCTGGCTCCATAATAGGGTTCAAATGGGCAATCCCATATCCAGCCTTGTAACGTGCTGGACTTTTTCCTCTTTCAATTGACCTTTAAATCTATATTTCCCCTCCATTCATCGAAAAACCACCTTTCGGTAAACCTGCTCTCCCTACTTTTGCAAAAGCAAAACACAGGGCATAAGAGACTATTAGACATTATGAACAGAAATTTTGTATGCAGCCTGAATGCTCTTCAGTTGCTGTACAAAAAATCCATTCATAGTGTCTATTGTCAAAACACTATTTTCCACTTTTTCAAACCAGTTTGCACCATGCGATCAACGCTAACCTTTGCCTTCCTCTTATGCACCATCCTAACCTCCCTGGCACAGACAGCCGCCCTCAAAGGACAGCTACAAGATGCTGAAAATCAGGCCATCTCTTATGCCAATGTCGCCCTCTATGCCACCGCTGACAGTAGTCTTTTCAAAGTAGAAGTGAGCGACGATGCCGGGATTTTCCATATGAAAGGCCTCCAGGCCGGTGCCTATTTCCTCCAGGCCAGCTATGTAGGCCTTCCCGATTTGACCCGGACGGCTATTGCACTGGAAGAGGGGCAGACCCTCGACCTCGGTGTCCTCTCCTTTTCCCCGGCAGGGGTCGATTTGGCGGAAGCCACCGTTAAAGCCAGCCGGGCCATGGTGGAGATCAAGCCCGATAGAACGGTGTTCAACGTGCAAGGCACCATCAACAGCACCGGCTCCGACGCCATCTCGCTTTTGCGAAAAGCACCTGGCGTCACCGTCGACAACAACGACAACATCAATATGCTCGGTCGCAGCGGTGTACTCCTCTACGTCGATGGCAAACGACTTCCCCTCACCGGCGATGACCTGACCGGTTACCTCCAAAACCTCCCCGCCGACCAGATCGACCGCATAGACATCATCACCAGCCCCGGCGCGCGCTACGAGGCCGAAGGCAATGCAGGCATCATCGACATCCGCATGAAACGCGACAAAAACCTCGGCACCAACGGCTCCGTCTCCGGCACTTTCAGCCATGGCCGACACGCCAGATACAACGGCAGCGCATCTGCCAACTATCGCTCCAAACGGTTCAACACTTTTGCCATGGTGGGCGCCGGAAAACGCGATGGTTTTAATGACCTCTCTTTTGAAACCGACCAAAACGGCTTCCACCTCAGCGAGATCATCGACCTGCGTCATAAGTCAGAGTACTACAACTACCGGCTGGGAACTGATTTCTTCATCGATCAACAGCACACCGTCGGTTTCCTCATTGGGGGAAATAGAGCCGATAACAGCCGTACCAATCTCGATAGAATCGAACTTTCCAACCAAAATACGCCCTCCCAAATCGACAGCATCCTCATTGCAGACGACATCACCACCGGCGACCGCACCAATCAAACCTATAACCTCAATTACCGGTTCGATAACCGAAAAGGCCGAACCCTTAACATAGACCTTGACTACGGCAATTTCAAGTCGACCCGCGACCGCGACCAACCCAACCGCTATTACGACGCCTCGGAAACAACACTCCTCAGCGAAGTGATCGACGCCTATGATATGGGCAGCGACATCGACATTTACACCGCCAAACTGGATTTTGAAGAAGAATTGTTAGGCGGTAAGTTGGGAGTCGGTTCCAAATTGAGTCAGGTAAAATCGGACAACGACTTTTTCGTATTTGATGCCACCAGCGGACACCGTATACAAGACAACGAGCGCTCTAACGTTTTCGCTTACGACGAAATGGTCTACGCAGGCTATCTTTCTTTCTCCCGACCCATCAACGATAAGTGGAGCGCCTACGCCGGCATCCGCGCCGAACAGACGGACATCACCGGTACCCTCACCGCTTTCAAAGCCGACCTCCAACAAGACCCTGTCGAACTCAATTATCTCAGTTGGTTCCCCTCGGCGGGACTGACTTACCAGATGGCACCCAAGCACTCCTTTGCCCTCAACTACGGCCGCAGAATCAACCGGCCCGACTACAGCGTCCTCAATCCCTTCAACAACCGACTCAGTGAATTGTCGTACCAAAAAGGCAATCCCAATCTCCGCCCCGAGATCGTCAACAACTACGAACTGGGCTACACCATGAACTACCGCTACAATTTCAAGCTGGCTTACAGCAAAACCGTTGACCAGATCACCCGGATCATCGGCCCCGACGATTTTGACCCACGAGCCGGTTTCATCACCTGGGAGAACCTGGCCGTTCAACATGTCTACAGTCTGAATGTAAGCGCCCCCGTTCAGGTTGCTAAAAAATGGAACGCTTATTTCAACCTTAGCGCCTCCTACCTCGACAATCAAGCTAACTACGGCGGCAACGCCATCGTCGATGTACAGGCCTTCACCTACAACATCTACCAACAGCATACATTCGACTTGCCCGCAGGCTTTAAAGGAGAGATTTCCGGCTGGTATTCCGGTCCTGGCATCTGGGGCGGCGTATTCGAGTACGACCCAAGCTGGAGTCTCAACGTTGGCCTGCAAAAACGCTTCCTGCAAGACCGCCTAAATGTAAGACTCAGCTTTGACGACATCTTCTTCGAAACCGGCTGGTCGGGCTTCTCCCGCTTCAACGGCATGTATTCCGAAGGCAGAGGTAATTGGGACAGCCGCCGCGGCGCCATCTCTGTCAGCTATAACTTCGGCAACCAAAATGTGAAATCACGAAAACGGAAGACGGGTATGGAGGATGAGGCGGGTCGCGTGGGGGACGGTTAACGGTTCACGGTTGATGGTTCACGGTATTGCGGGTTTAAAGTTTTCACCTGAAGTATACCAGTGCTCCAAAATACCGTGTACCGTATACCATTCTACCGATTAGTGATCTGCATTGCCAAAGTTTTCATCTCAAGTATATCACTGCTCCGAATTACCATGTACCGTATACCGTTCTGTCGCTCAAGTTTTCACCTCAAGTATACCAGTGCTCCGAATTACCGTGTACCGTGTACCATGCACCGTGTACCGTCCAGTAGCAAACCGCTCATCCACCCGCATCCCCACCACCCAGCAAATGCGGTCGCCGCTCAGCAGCACACATACCTTATCTTTATCCGGCAGGGCTACCTTCTGGTCGATTAAAAACTTCTTGACCTTTTTCCGGTGACCCTTCATGCCGAGGGGGCAGAAGTAGTCGCCTTCCTTCCAGTTGCGAAGGAGGAGCGGGAAGGATAATTTATCCGAGTCCAGCCAGGCAATGTTGGGGTCGGGGTCGAAGGTAGAGGGGAGGTCATTGGTCTTTGTAATTGTAATGTTGAAAAAAGGCGTTGTAACGGTGTGGTCAGATTCATGGATGTGGATGTAAATGTCTTGTTTTTCCTGCAAAGGGAGGATCATCAAAACATCTCTGTGGGTGACGAGCTGGTGGGTACTGCTGTAGAAAGAAGCCCCTGACCGGCGAGTATTTTTGTCGAGAATTTGTCGGGCCTGATCGGCGCTGAATCCGAAAGGGGCGATCAGTTCGTAGAGAAGGGTTTGGGGGGCGGGGGCGGCCAGTAGTCCCTGGAGGTCGATGGTTGTTTTGTCGTTTTCCTGGCGGAAGAGTTGTTGTCGGTGTTGTTGGATGGCCCAGAGATAGAGGCGTTCGGTGTCTTCCAGGTTTTGGAAGGTTTGGTAGGCCGTCGTTTCCAGGGTCGGGTTGATGGAGCTAAGTACGGGAATGATCTCCTTCCTGATTTTATTTCTGTTGTATTTTACCGAAAGGTTGGAAGCGTCTTCTCGGAAGACAATGCTGTGTTTTTTGGCGAAAGCCAGTATATCTGCCTTGGCGGCAAAAAGGAGCGGCCGGATGATATTGCCACTTTGAATGGGTATACTACGCAGGCCCCGGATGCCTGTGCCTTTTGTGAAATTGTAGAGGAAAGTCTCTAAGCGGTCGTTGAGGTGGTGGGCGGTGCCGATTTTGTGAAAACCGTGTTGAGAGGCGATTTTGTCCAACCATTGGTATCGTAGTTTTCGGGCGGTCAGCTGGATGGATGTTTTTTCTTTTTCAGAAATATTTTTGGTGTCGAACTTAATTTTGTAACATTGCGTGCCCAATTGACTGGCCAGATCGAAGACGAATTGTTCATCTTTATCGGATTCGTCTCCCCGGAGCTGAAAATTGCAGTGAGCAATGGCAAATGGAAACCCCGCCTGTTGATACAAATAACACATCACAACCGAATCGACACCACCACTAACAGCGAGTAAGCTCCGCTGACCTGGCTCGACCAACCGGTGTTTTTCAACAAATTCCTTAAAATATTCGATCATTATTTCATCAAATTACGGAAAAAACAAACACACAAAAGGCAGAAATTCCACCTTTTTGTCAAAATAATGGTTACCTAAACCACATTTCCAAGTCTCTTTATTGACCTTGCGGCAACTTCTTTGTAGCAGAACCCTAGTTGCATGGTGACTGCCGAAAGGTGTCAATAATACAAGTTCTACTGAAAATAACCGAAAACAGGTATACCAAAGCTACATATCCAACCCCGATCAATACCAATTAGTACCTGTACAGGCTATGACTTTTGTAAAAACAGAAACCAGCGAGCACAGTGATCTGTCGGATAATGAGCTTATCAGCCTGATTATTGGCGAGGGTAAAAAAGAGTTGTTGGAGATCATCTACGACCGATACGTCAACAAGGTGTACTACAAAACCCTTACCCTGGTCAATGATCAGGAACTGGCCAAAGACCTGACCCACGACATATTGGTAAAGGTCATGCTCAATCTGTCGAAGTTCAAAATGAAAGGACCCTTTTCCCTTTGGATACATTCGATCACCTACAACTACTGCATGGATTACCTGCGCAAAAAAAAGCGCCTGAAAACAGATGTAGTCGAAGCGGAATATTTTACTGCCTTGCCTGCAGATGATACCGAACTGGAACACAAGATGCTGAAAGAAATGCGGATCAACCAATTGGAAAACCTGCTCCGACAACTGACTGCCGAGGAGCGATTGATCATGATGATGCGCTATAAAGACGGATTTTCGATCCAAAAAATAGCCACTACACTCAACCTGAATGAAGGAGCAGTCAAAATGCGGTTGAAAAGATGCAGGGGAAAAATGGTCAAATTGTTAAAAGAAAGCAATTATGAAGAATAACTCCGATCCTTCTGAAGAAAGCCGGGAATTGACCAGCATTTTGGAGCAAAAATTCAGCGAAATGAATGAAGGCAAAGCTCCCGCACCGCCCGAACTCAAAGAAGATGTCTTCAATACCCTCAATTCGCTGCTGATGGTCGGTGACCTGGTAGACCTGTTCGTCGTCAAATTTGCACATACAGAGCTGAGCTTCCTCGAACCCAATGTATACGACACCTTAAGCAATCAAAACAATCACCCGGAATAATTTTTCAGATACCTGACTCAAACAACACGACACGCGATTTCCTACACCAACTATAACAACAACTATGGAAGATTTGAGTAACGCATCTGACGTACTTTTGAGATCAATAGCCTCCTTTTGGGAAAGCATTGCAAAGGCATTGCCCGGCATCATCACCGCCCTGCTTATTTTTCTGTTGGGTTGGTTGGTGGCACGGATTATATCCAAATTCGTTTTTAGATTATTGAAAAAAATAAAATTCGATGGTCTGGCAGAGCGGATGAGCGCCACCGAATTTTTGGAAAAAGCCAATATGAAAACGACGGCCTCCGGTCTGGTGTCCGGATTCGTTTACTGGCTGCTGATGTTGTTCCTTTTTACAACCGTAGCCGACTTGCTGGGGTGGGAGCGCGTTTCCACCGAAATAGCAAAATTGTTGGGATACCTGCCCAATTTGTTCTTTGCAGTCGTGTTTTTTATGATCGGTACCTTCATCGCCCAATTTATCAAAAACATCATCACCGGGGCAACAGCCACACTGGGATTGAGCACCGGAAGGATCATCGGCAACGTCGTATTTTACTTTCTGTTCATCATCGTTGCCATCACTTCCCTGGGGCAGGCCGGAATGGACACCACCGTCATCAGCTCCAACTTGTTGCTGATATTGGGTACGGTCTTGCTGGCCTTCGGGATTTCATACGGCGTAGCATCCATCGATTTTGTGCGAAACATATTGGCGGGTTTTTTCACCCGGAAAACCTACAAGATTGGACAACTCATAGAAATTGAAGGCGAAAAAGGCCGCATCCTCGACATCACCAACCTGGCCCTCACCCTCGAAAACGACAATGGCGACAAAGTATTGATCCCCACCAGCATGCTGATAAAAAACAAGGTCAGGATATTTAAAACCATTTGATAATCAAGGAAATTTGGGGCCTCCCGGGCCCCGCAAAGAGGCTTATAGTTGGTTTATTAGCATTTCGTAGTCCTCGTCATTTTAACATGGCGAGGCTACTTTTTTTTGCTCAAACTGGGCTGAAAAACTACTTTCGGAACCCTATTTGATGATGTACTGTTTTGTTGCACCATCAAATTTTGATCCATCATGAAGTCACGCATCGTTTTGCTGGTCATTGTATTATCTTCCTCCTTTGCCTGCCAGCCGGACACACCGGCAAAGTCTGACGATCTGTCGATATCCGAAGCCAATGCCTTCATTGATCCCGTACATATAAAGTCGGAAAAAGCGGCCGTTTTGGTGGGGTTGTGGCATTATGCCGTTACGGTGGGCAAGCCAGAAGAGGTTAGTCTGTACGATGGCCGCTGGATCGATCTCCAACGTGACGACACCTTTACCAGCGGCCAATGGCTAGAGGAGACAAACTCAGGCACTTGGTCGTACGAAGATGAGGGCAATTACCTCCGGTTGATATACAATAATAATGAAAACCTCGCCACCGAATGGCAAACCCAGGGATCGGGTACCACCGTCATCTGGAAAGGCAGTACCCCCAACAACCCGTCGGCCATTCAAATTAAAATGGAGAAAAATTTGGAGAACGCCAGACCGGGAAAATAGCATAATCTGGAATGCTACCCAATTTTCTTTATCGCCGCTGCCTGCTGATCCATTTGTGGTATTTGGCCGCATTGCGGTTGTGGCCGCGCAGTGTTTTAGCGAAAGCGTGATAACCGGAATAGTCGGGTTTGGCACAAAAGAAAATATAGTCGTGGTCTTCGGCATTCAGCACAGCGTCGATGCTCCTGATCGATGCCATACTGATGGGGCCAGGCGGTAGCCCGGCATACTTGTAGGTGTTGTAAGGAGAGTCGATGGCGATATGGCGGTTGAGCACCCGGCGAAGGCCAAAATCGCCATTGGCAAAAACAACCGTAGGGTCGGCTTGCAGGAGAATGCCCTTCTCCAACCGGTTGAGGTATACCCCGGCAATGCGCGCCTTTTCGTCGTTTTTATTGGTTTCTCTTTCCACGATGGAGGCCAGCGTATACACTTCCTCTTTCGACAAATCCAGATCGGCGGCCTTAGTCAATCGGCCCTTTTTATCCCAAAAATTTTTGTGTTCGCGGATCATTCGTTCTACAAACCCTTCTGCATTGGTATTCCAAAAGAAATCGTAGGTATTGGGAATGAAAAGGCTCATTAGGCTCTGCCGGTCGTAGCCAATTTGGGTGATGTAACTTTCGTCAAACAACAATTCTGCAATCGATTGCGAATCGGTTTCGATAAACTGAGCTGCTTTGCCGGCTACCTCCTCCAGCAAACGTTCATTGTTCAATACCAGTTTTACGGTGGCCTGCTGCCCTTTCCGCAAATGACCGATCAGATGGTGATTGCTCCATCCCGGCGTGATCTTATACCGTCCCGGCTTGAGGGTGGCATCAGAATAACTCATTTGATCGGCCACCCACCGAAACGAAGCTTCATTGAGCAAGATCCCTTTTTCGGTCAAACCGACTACTACATCATCCAGTGTGCTCCCTGTCGGAATGTACACAAAAGGGTCAGCCAACTCGTCGGCTACATTTTTTGTAAAAACAGCTTTGTACTTATCGTAAGCAAAAAAGGCAACTACCGCCCCCACCACAAACAACAGCACAATGATTTTTTTGATCATGTTTTTTTATGGGTTTTAGATCACTATTGTACCTCAAACAATTGTACTCCTCCCTGGTTTTTTACTACCAGCAAACGGTCCTTTTCACCGGCCCGGTAAGTTATCATGTCTTTCACATTGCCCGTCAACACAAAACCCGACTGATCGGCTACCGAAAATTCACC
Organism: Saprospiraceae bacterium; assembly: GCA_965222105.1. Lineage (GTDB taxonomy): Bacteria > Bacteroidota > Bacteroidia > Chitinophagales > Saprospiraceae > CALGLS01. Next base: position 36,744 of record CBDCTQ010000045.1, read on the forward strand.
TGCCCCATCTCCCAACAATATGTACCCTTTTGAACCATCGAAGCGTACCGTTTCTACTTCCGCATTGAAAATACTGCCACCGCCAACGATGTCGGGATGTCCATCCTTATTGACATCGGCCACCACTGAACACAACGTCGGTCCTTTCTGCGCCTCAATAGGCAATGCCCGGAATTCAAATTGCCCCTGCCCCTTATTCCACAATATGCCCGATTCAAAATTCGTAGCTTCGTAGTGGAGAGCTCCTTCTATTTTTTCCTTGCCGTATATTTTATGCAAGTCCGCTTCCGCAAAACTTTTAAACGTCGGAAACTTGTCTTTTATAAACGGCATCTGTTCCGATGAGCATTCCCGCCCCCGTACTGGCAGCAATTTTCCTTTGTATTCTTTGCTGAGTACAATGTCGAGATTGCCCGTGCCATCGAAGTCATCACAAAAAACGTGAAAAGGCTTTTCTTTGTTGCCACCGTACTTATTGTTCAATCCCAAATTGCCGAGCAGATAGTCTTGGTCGCCATCGCCGTCCAGGTCGGCCGGACTGATGTGGTACCACCAACCGATGCCGGTGGTCTGAGTCAGGTCTTTGCGGGCAAACTGCCCACCGTCGTTTTCAAACACTACCAGGGGCAACCATTCGCCCACCACCAGTAAGTCGCGGTCGCCATCGCCATCGTAATCTGAAAAGGCAGCATCGGTCACCAGCCCCAGGTCCTTTAGCTCATTTGCCACTGCGGCGGTAACGTCTGAAAACCGCCCACCCTCATTTTTCAACAACACCGAAGAGGCAGGCACCGGATATTTGCCCGGCACAATGCGGCCTCCCACAAACAAGTCTTCGTCGCCATCGCCATCGTAATCATCTGCCACCACCACCCCTCCACTTTGTGTAAAGGCGGGCAACTGACCCTTGCTGAAATTTCCCTTGCCGTCGTTTAGGTACAACCGATCCTGAAAATGGGCCGCAGGCCGGTTAGCTTCATTCCCACCACTTACTATGTACAGGTCGAGGTCTTTATCGCCATCGGAGTCAAAAAACAGCGCGTCGATGTCTTCGTAATGTTTCTCCGATTCCCATAGAGAGGAGTTGCTTTCCGCAAATTGGCCGCTGTCATTCTGAAGGAACAACCTGCCTGTCATATCCTGCGCCCCCGACAAATAAAAATCAGTTCGGCCATCGCCATTGACATCTCCGGCTGCGATCCGCGGCCCGAGCGTGGAATAACGATAAGGGAGGAGAATCTCCGATTTGAAATCGTCGTATTCATTTTCCAAATGCTCATAATCCAGTTTGGCAGAAGCCGGAGCTACCTCCGACAGCAAAGAAGAGGGTTCCGCCCGTGGAGTCGGGGATTGAGTTGCTTTAGCATGGTCAAGTGTAATTGTTTTGTTGGCAGCAACACCGTTCAGGAGTTCTGCCCGTCCGTCGGGCCAGACTACTTCCAATTGGCCGATCATTTTGTGGCCGCCCAATCCGAATACAGCCACCGGACTCACCGACGACTGGAATCCCCTGTTGAGGTAGTGCTGATAGTGCTGTACGAGTGGGCCCGCCTGTATGCGTATTTTGGCACCAATCCCCAATACATTGTTGGCTGGCCCTTTCAACTGGATGCGGAGAAAATTATTGGTGTTGTGGTTTTCGTATACGGCGGCAAAATCTTCGAGGTTGTTGACCACCAGATCGAGGTCGCCGTCGTTGTCGAGGTCGCCATAGGCTGCTCCGTTGGAATTGAAATCCTGCTGGAGGCCCCATTCGTTGGTTTTGTTCTCGAAGTGGAGGTGGTGGTTGTTGCGCAAGCCGTAGTTTTTCACCTTGATGGAGGGCACCAGTTGGAAGATGTCGTCGAGGGTCATTTGTCCGGCAGCGCTCCGTTCTTTGAGGCGGTTTTTGTAGTCGTTGTCGGTCATATCGCGCTTAATGCCGTTGGTGATGTAGAGGTCGCGGTAGCCATCGTTGTCGAAATCGGCGAAGAGGGGTGCCCAACTCCAATCGGTTTTCGAAACGCCTGCCAGGTGGGCCACCTCGCTGTACACCCCTTTGCCCTGGTTGAGTTGCAGCATATTGGCCATGTATTGGCGGTGGTAATTATTGGCGACCATGGTGTGAAATTGGTTGGAGCTCATGCCGGCCATGTTTTGTTTGGATCGGGCGTGGTCTTCTGACACCATATCGAGTACCATGAGGTCGAAGCGTCCGTCGTTATTGATATCGGCCACATCGGAGCCCATGCTATAGTAAGAAATGTGATCCATCCGAGTCAGCACCTCGTCTTTGAAGCTGCCGTTTTTATTGTTGATGTAGAGGTGGTCCGGTTCGAGAAAATCGTTGCAAACGTAGATGTCGGGCCAGCCGTCGTCGTTGTAGTCGCAGATAGCTGCGCTCAAGCCCCAGGCCTTGTTGACCAATCCGGCAGGGACGGTAACATTGCTGAACCGGTTGCCGTCGTTGCGAAACAGCTTGTCGGAAAAATCGGCGACGATGGCTTTCTGCACTTCGCCGCTCATCACAATGGTGTTTTCAAAATCGGCCCGGTGATTGACGAGGTACATATCCAGATCGCCGTCTTTGTCGTAATCCAGAAAATAAGCCTGGGAGGAGAAACCGGAATCGTCGAGACCGTATTTCGCAGCTTCTTCCGAAAATGTATTGTTGGATTGGTTGATGAACAATTTATTTTTGCGCAAAGCGGGATTATTGACCGACCCCGATTTGCAGACGTAGAGGTCGAGCAATCCATCGTTGTTGATATCGATCATAGCGGTGCCGCTGCTCCAACCGGTGGCGTCAGCTATTCCGGCCTGGGCGGTGATGTCTTTAAAGGTAAGGTCACCCTGGTTGAGATAGAGTTTATTCGATTTTTGGTTTGCCGTCAGGTAAACGTCGATGAGCCCGTCGTTGTTGACATCGCCCAATGATACACCGCCGCCATTGTACATATAGAGGTATTTGATAAAGTTGAAATCATTGGTTTCGGCGACGGTATTCCTAAAATCGATCTTTGATTTATTGGGAGGAAGCAAGGTGAAAAGCGGGCCGGAATAAGACTTGTCTTTCACGGCAGGATCATTTTGGCAGGAAACGATAAGGAGCCCTAAGACCATGATCCACAGCCACTTAGCTCCGGGACGATTGGCGTTAATACAGTTCATAAGGTATAATTTATAAGCCGACCAGGCATATAAGAACTGCAAAAATAAGGCAAAAAATGAAATTGTGGTCGGTCGATCCGCCAGGTGGAGGTTTTACCCTGCAACAGCCACCACCTCCACCATCTGTGGGCAAAGAATAGTTGCTCCCGGAATATAGGCCAGTTCCTCCAGCTCTGCCAGGGCTTTTTCTACCTCCTGCATCGACAAAAAGCCCATTTCGGCTACCTTGGGAAAGTAAATATTGAAAAACGTTTTGGGCCAATGCCAGGTCAGGTCGTCAGGCGTTGCCAGCTTCGACAGCGGTCGGGTGGAGATCACCTCCAGGCCGTGTTGGTAGAATAGGTCGGGTAGTTCCCTGCCAATGTCTATTTCTCCCTCCATCGATTTGAAACTTTTAAGTGCTCCAGCAATGCAGGTTTGCAAGGCGGGAAGGGGAGGAGAGGTTTGCAATGTGGACCAATCGTAGTATTCCTGAGCAACAAATACGCCACCCGGCCGCAGGGCTTGGCTGATCTTTTCGACAATGGCATCGGGATTGGGAATCCACGCCAGCGCCCAGCGGGAGTACACGCCGTCGAGGCTGTTGGGAATGAGCTGCATATCGTCGAAAGTACATTGTTGGGTTTCTATATTGACTTGGTGGAGTTGGTTGCATTGACTTAGAAAATCGATAAAAGCCGCCGACTTATCAACGGCGATCACCTTTCCTTCGGGCCCAACGATGTAACCCAACTCCAGCGTGCAGAACCCCGGGCCGCAGCCAAGATCCAACAAGGTTTGGCCATAGCTGAATTCCGCGATTTTCCAACCTCTACGTGCTTCCGACGACCATACCTGGTGCTGCAATCCAAGCCGGTGCAGTTCTGCCCGCTCCGTGCCGAGGATGTAGGCGTTGTTTTCTGAAAGAGCCATAGTTGATCTGTTTTTTAATCGTCGCCAATATCCTGAATAATTTTCGGATATTGGTCTGAGCTTACAAGTTTTTTTCGTGTTGGGGTACCGAGGGCAAGATACTCTCTTTTGTCGAAGAACCAAAACAACAATGCTCATGCAAAAATCCATCTACATTCCATTATTGGTTGCCTCTATGGCGATCGTTTTGTTGATATGGTCTTCCAAATGGCTGCCGATAGTCATCGTTTTTGTCCCGGGAGTGGTACTGGCCTTTGTGGTCTATCTGTTTACCTTTTACAAGCATCCGCCTGAACCGGGGAAATTGCTTCCATTATACCTGTTGGCATTGGGCATACAATTCCTTCATTTTGCGGAAGAATATGTTACCGGGTTTACGGTTGAGTTGCCAAAATTATTGGGGCAGGAGGAATACTCAAAAGAGGTGTTGGTAATCTTCAATATGGTCGCCTATTTTGTATTTGCCCTGGGAGGGATCGCCCTTTACAAAAAATCGCGGGAATGGATGATTATCCCCATATTCTTCATCTTAGTGGGGGTTGTGTTCAATTCGATTGCTCATATACTTACGACCGTCTACGTCGGGGGCTATTTTCCAGGGCTATACACCGCAATTGTCTATCTGTTCATTGCTCCCATTTTGTTGAAGCGGATTTTTATGTCAAATTAGTGGCTACTACCGCTGAAAACTCAAAAGTCCATAGCAGTAGGCTTTGAACTTTAAACGTTAGTATTGAACTTTTACTTAGGCTCGCTCGAAAAATAAGTTCCCGCTATCTTTGAAACATCGTGCAAATAAGCGATTGATAGTGAGCGTTTTGTGCGATGTTTCAAAGATTCAAAAAAGGGAAGTTATTTTTTGAGCTTTACTTAAATACCTTCTCCTCATCGAATAAACCGGTACGTCCCCTTCACTACAAAAATGTTGTGTGCCTTTTCAGAAAACAGGTCGTTTGCCAGGCTGGGGAACAACTCCTCCGAAGGATCCCCAAAATTGGTATTGCCCTGCGACCAGACCAAAAACAACTCCGATCCCGGAATGTACTCCCACCGGAACACCAGGTTGCTGCGAAACTGCATAAAATTAAAATCCGGAGAAGAAATGTTATAATCCTCGACCATGTCTCCATCTTCGTCGAAAGAGTAACGTTCTTCTACCTTGTCGTAGGCCATCTGGTTGGGGAGGTATTGGACGAAGCGTTTGTCAAAATCATCATCAGTAGGCGTATCGCTGATGTATTTAAAATCGGTATAGCGACCCCTCGAAATAAACGGCGAGCCATAATACTGTATCGACATATTGGGGTTGATGGTGTAGTTGAGCCGCATGGTCAAATTGAAGGTATGCTGATCTAAGGTGGCATTGATGTATCGGGTTTTATCGGCCAGTTCCACATTTTCTACATATTGCAAAACATTATGATTGATGTCATAGCCCGGTCCCACAGAAAGTCGGATGGCCTTGGTGGGCTGATAATTCAACCAGACACTGTAACTATTGGAGCGGTTGCCATTGTCAAGTCCCCACAAATGAAAAATATTGAACCCCACCTGAAATTTTTTCCGTTGATCGGTTTCGTAGTAGGCCCAGTTGTTGAACATTTTCCCCCATCTCAGATTGGGCCCACCCCGGAGAGCTTTGGTGTCGATGTCGTAGGGATTAAAGTTGACCCCGGTACCCATACCCGAACTATTTTTAAAAGTCACATGCGCGTTGGTATTCCATCCCGCAAAGGTGAAGGTACCGCCGAAGTCCCAGGCCTGCCAGTGGTTGTAGTTGACCCGGAAATTGCGGAAAATCGAAAAAGGCTGGTCGATCCGGTATCCCGCCCACAGGAAGTGGACGATGTTGTCGGTGTTGCGCATAAAGCCGATGTCATTCAACTCAAATTTTGGCGAACGCCACGTAACCCCGCCCTCAAAATTGAACCGTTTACCGCCTCCCACCTTGCCCAGGCGCACCGTACCGCCATGACCTACCAGCGACGTTGCCAGGGTGTCTAATTCCAAATGGTCGCCATCCACCCTTTGAAAAAGATGTTCGATCCGCTCTTGGGTGTTGGTGATGACCTCTGGAGTGCCGTTCACCTTGCTGATCGCCGCATTCACTGCAAAACGCCACATCCGGTTTTTCCATCGATGGAGCAGATCCACCCCGCCTGTATAAGCCGATTCGTGTATCATATCCCGGGTAGTCTCCTCCAATTGACGGTTGACTGCCGTGAACATACCGCCCACTACCGTATTGCCTGCGAAAAAGTCTTGTTGGAGCCTACCCACAAAATAATTGGTCAGGGGTTCCACCACCTCCTTGCGACGCTCTCCGTTGTGATCGATCTGAGCGAATTCTTTCTGGGTCACACTTTCCAGAATGCCGATGGAAGTACCTTTTTGGGTCTTACCCGTAAATTTCGCAGCACCCAAAATGCTCGTATTCGTGGGCACGGAAGTAAACTCCCCATCTTCCAGGTCCGGATAACCATGAGGAGCCCCGCCAATACGCCGCGAATAAAACAGCACATCCCTCCCATAGGGGCCACCTGCTTCGCTCCTGGTCAGCCGGTAGTTGAAAATGTTGCGGCCTTCGATGAAAAATGGCCTCCTCTCGGAAAAAAACACCTGAAACCCATCGAGCGCCAGGGCAGACGGATCGGCCTCCACCTGCCCAAAATCGGGGTTGATGGTAAAGTCTACGGTCAGGTCGCTTGTGATGCCGATCTTGCCATCGAGGCCGGCATTGACCTTAAAATCTTTTCCCGTAAGGAAGGGATTGCCCTCTTCTTTTTCGAAAGACTCGGCCTGTGCCACAACGAAGGGTTGTATTTCCAGTTGCTTTTGTGGCTTGATGCCTTTGATGCCGTGCAACTCTCCAAAACGCCCCACCCAGGAGCCGGAATTGCGCGGGTTAAACTGCCAGTTGGATCGCTCTTCCATCCTGAAATCGCGGCGGGTAAGCTGAAGCCCCCATACGTGTTCTTCCCGGTTGGAAAATCGCAATTGGCTCAGCGGGATGCGCGCCTCTGCGGTCCACCCCTCCTCGTCGATCTGGGTTTTGACGTACCAAATGGGGTCCCAACTGGTATCCCAGTTGTTGCCATCATTGGAAATAAACTCATCGCCTTTGACCCCAGCTGCGCTGATGGTAAAGGAAAAGGCCGTTCGGAGGTCGTGGTAGCTGTCGATGTTGATCTCCACCCAGTCGCCCTCAAAGCCGTCGCGGCGGCTCAGCCGTTTTTCAATTTTTGAGGGGTCGGTGTCGTAGCAACGAAAGGCGATGAAGAGATTTTTGGCGTTATACAGTATTTTAAATGCCGTTTTTTGGGTGGGCTTTTCCCCTTCGTAGGGCTGGCGCTGGGTAAAGTCGGTACCCCAGGCCACGGCATCCCAGGCAGCATCGTCGAGCACGCCGTCGATCACCGGCGGGACGTCACTTACTTCTTGGGTGAAGTAAACTTTCTTTGGTGGCAATGCATCCGGTTGCGAGGCTTGCGCCAAAAGCAATGGAGAAGCAATAAGGCATCCAATAAAGATCAAAATGAATTTCATAAATGGGCATTGTGTACGCTGCCAAAGATCTTGGTGCGCCCTGTTTGGAATCAACTACAATGACCCTTTTTCAGCAGCAGGGTTGCAAACTGTTTACCTGGGGATTGTCAAAAAAAATCAAAACATCAAAACCGCGCAAAGCAGTCAGACTTCTGAAAGTTTATGGTCTGATCTCTGACTCCCACTAAATCCTCTTCAAAGTCTCCAACAAAAACCGCCAGTACTTCTGCACCGAGCTGATCTCCACCCGTTCATCGGGAGAGTGAGCCCCCAAGATGTTAGGGCCAAAAGAAATCATCTCCATATCCGGATAATTAGTGCCCAGGATGCCGCATTCCAGACCGGCATGGCAGGCGTTGACTTGCGGCTCTTCACGAAACATCTCCCGGTAAAGGCCGCTCATCAGTTTGACGATTCCGGCATCGGGTTTCGGCGTCCAGCCGGGGTAGTCGCCACTGAATTGCACATCCGCTCCTAACAATTCAAATACGCTCTGGATCGAATAGGCCAGGTCCATTTTTTCGGTACCGATCGAACTGCGCGTCAGGCATTGTATGGAGTAGGCTTCCCCTGTTACCAGCATCCGGGCAAGGTTGTTGGACGTTTGTACCAGCCCCGAAATATCCGGACTCATCCGATAAATGCCATTGGGGCAGGCGTAGATGGCCCGAAGAAGGCTCGACTGAAAATCTTTGGTCAGTATGGTCGATGGGCTATCGACAGAGGTGAGGGTAAGACGGAGTTCGGGATCAGTGGTTTTGTATTCTTCCTGGAACACTTTTTCTTCTACGGGTACATATTGTTTGAAAGCTTCCTCGTATTCATCCGGTACCACTACCGTAGCGAATGCTTCCCTTGGAATGGCGTTGCGCAAACCCCCACCGTCGATGTCGTGGATGCGGAGGCCGAATTGCCGGAAGGCGCTAAACAGCAGTCGGTTGAGTAGTTTATTGGCGTTGCCCCGACCGAGATGAATATCCATGCCGGAGTGGCCGCCCGTCAGTCCGGTAAGGGACACCTTGTATGCCCTGTGATCGAAGTCGATGGGTTCTGAAGGATAATTGCTTTCCGCAGTCACGTCGATGCCCCCGGCACATCCAATGGTGAGTTCGCGGTCGTCTTCTGTGTCGAGGTTCAGGAGTATTTTGCCGTTGAGCAGGCCCCCTTTTAATTGCAGGGCCCCGGTCATGCCTGTTTCTTCATCGACTGTGAATAGTGCTTCGAGGGGTGGATGCGGAATATCATTCGATGCCAGGATGGCCATGATGGTGGCCACCCCTATGCCGTTGTCGGCTCCCAGGGTGGTGCCTTTGGCTTTGACCCAGTTGCCATCTACGAGCATTTGGATGCCCTCGTTGTCGAAGTCAAAAGAAGTATCGGCGTTTTTTTGGTGGACCATGTCCAGATGGCTTTGCATCACCACGGTGGGCCGGTTTTCCATACCGGGCGTAGCTGGTTTTCGGATAATGACGTTGCCCACCTTGTCGGTAGTGGATTCCAATCCGAGGCTTTCGCCAAATTGCAGCATAAACCGAATAACGCGCTCTTCTTTTTTGGAGGCTCTGGGCACGGCATTCAAATCGGCAAAATAATTCCAGAGGGGGAGCGGTTCCAAATTTCTAACACTCATAAAAACGTTAACTTTATGGCCTTTAATTTTCCGTCGGCCGGATCAAACGGAGGTTTAAAAGTCCGTTTTCCTCAAATTCTTTTGAATAACTATCTTCCAGATCTAATTCTTTTTTCAAACTTTTTTCCAAGTCCAGATGAACTTCCACACCATATAACTCTTCCAAATCTCTTTCTGCCAGCAGTTGCGAAAGATTACTCCAAAACGATAAATTTTCAAAAATTTGGATGTCCTCGTATATGTCCATCTCTTTAAGGTCATCCAACTCTGGTGGGTTGAAGCTCTTCATCCAATGGCCAAAACCCATTTCGATTGCCAGTGGTAGGAATTCCGCCATCAATTTTTTCTCTTTGGAGATTTTTTTCAATTTATCGGGGCAATAACTGGTCTTAACCACGTCGGCCAGGTAGAGGCTTTTAATCAGTAATTTGAGTTGTTTTTTATTCAGGATTATCTGAACGGATTCGCTATAGTCCATTCCGCGATTTTGTTTGTTAATAAATGAGTGGAGATGAGAGCAGAGGCAGAAACAGATGGAATTCGCTGTAGCTTCAAAAGTACAAGCGACGGCTGCTCTTATCAACCCTCAAATATAGCAACCTTAACCGTAAAAAATTGTGATTTGCCAATAAAAGTGAAGAGATAAATGCCTTCTGAAAACCGGTGGCGGAAATCAAAATGTTCTTCGTCTGACCCCAGTTCGATGTCCATGAGCTCTTTGCCGGTGGCGGTGCGGATCAACAGCCTCATCTCCCCCATGCCGATGATGCTCAAACGGCCATCCGTAGGATTTGGGTACAACCCAAAAAATAAGCCCTCGCCATCGCAGTTTTCGTCTTGCAGGTTGAATGGTATCTCAACAGCGCCCGGATAGATATATGGATTGAGATCGTCGCAGTCCTCGTCGGAGTTGAAGCCATCGTTGTCCTGATCGATGATCACAGTGAGGCCATCGCAGTTTTCGTCGATGTCGTTGTTGATGAGTTCCGGGGCAGCCGGATTGACGTTGGGATCGGCATCGTCGCAGTCGTTTAGGAGCGCAAACCCGTCCTGGTCCAGGTCATCATCGGGAGTGGAAGGGTCGCAATCGTCGTCCTGACCATTGTATACGATCTCGGCTGCGTCGGGGTTGACGTTGGGATTGTTGTCGTCGCAGTCATCGGTCAGGGAGAAGCCGTCGCCGTCCTGATCATCGGAACTTTGTACCGCTATGCCATCACAGTTTTCATCAATGGTATTATCTGGAATTTCAATGGCATTGGGATTGATATCGGGGTTGTTGTCGTCACAATCATCTGCCAGGGGGAACCCATCCTGGTCGAGATCGTCGTCGGGCGTGTTGGCATTGCAATCGTCGTTGATGCCATTGTATGGGATTTCGGCGGCAGCCGGATTGATGTCGGGGTTGTTGTCATCACAATCATCGGCCAGGGGGAATCCATCCAGGTCGAGGTCGTCGTCGGGCGTGTTGGCATTACAATCGTCGTCGATGCTGTTGTACGGGATTTCGGCGACAGCCGGATTGATGTCGGGGTTGTTGTCGTCACAATCATCGACCAGGAGGAACCCATCCAGGTCGAGGTCGTCGTCGGGCGTGTTGGCATTGCAATCGTCGTTGATGCCATTGTATGGGATTTCGGCGGCAGCCGGATTGATGTCGGGGTTGTTATCGTCGCAGTCATCGACCAGGAGGTACCCATCCTGGTCAAGGTCATCATCGGGCGTATTCGGGTCGCAGTCCTCGTTGATGCCGTTGTAGGGAATTTCTGTTGCATTGGGATTGATAGCCGAGTTGTTATCGTCGCAATCGAAAGCAGCGATAAATCCATCCAGGTCGAGGTCATCATCGGGGGTGTTGGGGTTGCAATCGTCGTTGATGCCATTGTATGGGATCTCGGTGGCAGCCGGGTTGACATCGGGGTTGTTGTCGTCGCAATCGAAATCAGAGTTAAAGCCGTCCTGATCTACATCGATGATGGTGGCTTCACCATCACAATCTTCGTCGATGGTGTTGTTGGGAATTTCGGTGGCACCGGGATTGATGTTGGGGTCATTGTCGTCGCAATCCTGGTTGACGTCATATCCGTCGTTATCGTTGTCGATCAGATCGTCGGCGCCATCGCAGTTTTCGTCGATCCCGTTTTGGGGAATTTCCGGGACACCGGGATTAATATTGGGATCATTGTCATCGCAATCTTCGCTGACAGGATAACCGTCGAAATCGAGATCGTCGTCTGGGGTATTTGGGTTACAGTCGTCGTTGAGGCCATTGTAAGGAATTTCAGCGACAGCTGGATTGATGTTGGGGTTGTTATCATCGCAATCAAAAGCGGCGATGTATCCATCGAAGTCGAGATCGTCGTCGGGGGTATTTGGGTTACAGTCGTCGTTGAGGCCATTGTAGGGTATTTCGGCGACAGCCGGGTTGATGTCGGGGTTGTTGTCGTCGCAATCGAAGGCGGCGACGTATCCATCCTGGTCGATGTCGTCATCGGGGGTGTTGGCATTGCAATCGTCGTCGATGCCGTTATAAGGTATTTCGGCGACCCCTGGGTTGATGTTGGGATTATCGTCGTTACAATCATTGGCCAGCGGAAACCCATCCTGGTCGAGATCGTCGTCGGGGGTGTCGGGATCGCAGTCGTCATCGACACCGTTATAGGGGATTTCGGTGGCGGCGGGGTTGATGCTGGGATTGTTGTCGTCGCAATCTTGGTCGGAGTTGTAGCCATCCTGGTCGATGTCGATGATGGTAGCAATGCCGTCGCAATCTTCGTCGACAGTGTTATTGGGAATTTCGGTGGCACCGGGATTAATGCTGGCATTGTTGTCGTCGCAGTCGTCGAGGGCGATGTAGCCGTCGTTGTCGAGGTCGAGCAATCCGCAGAGGCTGGTCACTTCGAGGAGGTCACTGCAGCCGGAATCGTTGTTGTAAATGGTAGTAGGGTCACCTGAATTGATGTGGTCACAAATATTCGACTGATTACAATAGGAGAGAGAGGGGTTGTCGAAAATTTCGAGCAGTTCAATGTCATCGTGTTCAATGGTGGCGATGCCTTCGAGGCTGGCCAGCAGATCGTTGTTGGAGATATGGACGGTGCCATCCATGTCTTCGAGGTTGATCAGGCCATTGAGGTGGAGGAGATCATCGTTGTCAGCAATGACCAGATCGCCCCCGATCCGGTCGATGTTTTCGAGGCCTTCAAATCCGGCCAGGCCGGTGTTGATGACCTCGATGTTGTAGCCCAGTTCCTCCATAGTCGACAAGCCGTTGAGGGTGGTGAGAGCGGGGCTGTTTTCAATCCTCAGGTTTTTGCCGATGCAATTAAGTACGTCGAGTGTTACCTCGTTTAGTTGGTCGTTGTCGATGAGTTGGAGGGAGCCACCTAAAGCACCGAGGTTGTGCAGGCCCGTCAGATTTTGAAGATCGTCGTTTTGTTGTATGGTCAGATCGCCGGTGATGCGGGTCAGTTGCTGAAGGCCGCTGAGATCGTTTATGACACCGACGGGGGCGGACTGTATAACGACATCGCCATAGACGGTACTGCAGCCGGGATACTGGTTGGCGAAGTTGTCGATCTGATTTTGGGTGCTTAATGTTATATCGTTGTAAAAGCAGGTATTATCGTCTCTGAAAATGGAGTCTTTCCAGATTTCAAAATCGTCCCAGTGGATGTGGAGCAGTTTGCCCGCGTCGGCGAGGTAGTTGACATAATCGTCGCGGGTGTAGAGCTTCATGGGGTTGAAATGCGACAACCCGTCGGGGTTGCTGTCGGTGGGGTTGTGGGTAAAATCGTTGACGTCGAAAACGATGGTAGGTGGCTCTCCTTCGGGAGTTACCCTGACGACGAACCGGCCGCTGCAGCGATTGCCTTCGACGAAGTACATTTCTATTTTCATCCATTTTTGGACGGGCACGACGAAGTCTTCGTTGATAAAGTGCCATATTTCCTGGTCCCAGCCGCTGCTGCCATAGGTTTGTGACCGGAAGCGGAAGTGGAGGGAGTCGGGACCGTCCGCGAGTTTGATGATGTTGAGGCCCATGCGGAACCGGTCGCCTTCGTTGGTCCAGTTGGCATTGTTCCAAAACTCCATGATGTTGAGCCAGTTGAAGTGGAACGGCGCGTTTTTCAGCGTGTTGAAATCGGCGGGTAGGAACAATCTGACGGAGTAATACAAATGGGTGATGCCGTCGTTGTTGTAAATGTTGGCCTGTATGCGGCCAAAATCGGAGTTGGGGGCGTTGATGCGGTACCGGAGGGTATTATTGATGGGGTTGATGGGGTCGGGAGCTATTTCGGCAAAGCGGTCGAGGGAGTCGCCATCGTCGTGGTATTGGAATTTGAAATAGCCGATGTTGGGGTGGTCGTCGAGGTGGGTCTCCCAGTCGTTGGGGGCCGGAACGGAATTGTCGACACCCAGCAGATCAGAAGAAGTTTCCTCCTGGTCGAAGCCCACAGTGCCCGGCTCAAAGCCCGATTGAAATATCAGCTCCGGGGTAGGCAACTGGGCCACCAACGAAAGTGGAAAGCATAGCAGGAAAAGTACGATCGTTTTGTTCACAGATCAAGATTTTTCTCCTAATTCGGGCTGTACTCAGGTTCGTCAGACTTTGTGTCTAAATAGTATGGAGGTTGACGATTGGCACATGTGCCATCCTTAGAATGAATGGCCGTTTTCTCAAAAGCACAATCGTAGGAAATGCAATAGGGTGAAAAGTCCAGCCTTAAAGTTATTAAATTTTTGGGATTAATGCGGCGGTTTCGGGCCGATTATAACAGAATTTTAAAAGTCCTGACGAAAAATTAAGGTTCCAATTGGTTTTTTTTCTAATTATTGGAACTTATTTTATCTTTGCGCCGCTTTAGAATAAATATTTAAACTGGTAGTTGTAGCTCAGTTGGTTAGAGCGCTGGATTGTGGTTCCAGAGGTCGCGGGTTCAAATCCCGTCTTCTACCCTAAGGCTCGCTCGAAAAATAAATTCCCGCTATCAAAAAAGGGAAGTTACCTGCCAGCCGGATTTCATACCGGAGGTAGGTAGGCTGGTTTTTTGAGCTTTACTAAATAGCCTGAATCCGATGGATTTGGGCTATTTTATTTTCCATCAACAAAACACACCAAAAAATGAACTGCCTTCTACAATTGGTCGCGATTGCAATGGTCACGTTTCTCCTGATTCCAAGTGCAGATGGCCAATCAGAGCGTCCCAAACCCGATGCCAACGCAATAAGCCAATCTCCCTGGTGGGCCCAGCAAATGTACAGCCCCCTGCCTGATATCCACCAGGTGGACAGCGCCTTTAGCATTTGGCGAAAGCAAAACCCCGCTGAGCAGACTTACCACACCAAATACTACAAGCATTGGCGCAAGGCCATCGGGAGCTACATTTCGCCATCGGGCCATCAGCAGTTGCCCGTTTCAGAAGAACAGAAAGAAACCCTGCGCAAGTGGCTGGAAATCAGAGAACTGGATGCTGCTCGCTCTACCACCTGGCAAAGCGTCGGTCCATTTGAGACCATCGCCGAAGGCACCAATTTGCCCGTTTCGTGGCAAGCCAACGTCTATTGTTTCGATCAGGGACTATCCGATCCGGATACTTTGTATTGCGGTACCGAAGGCGGTTCTATCTTCAGAACTGCGGATAAGGGCGCCAATTGGTCCTGCGTGTCCGATCAGCTCAATTTGGGCGGTATCGGAGCTGTTAAAGTCGATCCCACCAATGCCATGATCGTTTATTTCGGGCAAGGTGATGACCTGTATCAAACCACAGACGGCGGTGCCTCCTGGACCAGCATTTTGACGCACAGCGGATTGAATCCACGGGACATCAGTATCAACCCCTCCGACAATCAGATCATCATCGTGGCGGGCGCAGGAGGACTGCATCGTACAGATAACGGCGGAAGCACCTGGACGGAAATTTACCCAGCCCCCTGCTGGGATGTCGAGATCAAAACCGATGACTCCGCCACCCTGTTTCTGCTAAAGAAAAGCCCCACCACCAATATCTGCGAATTTTTCAAGTCAACGGATTTTGGCGCAAGCTGGACGCTCAAAGACAGTGGTTGGATCGACCCGACCGCTAACGATATCGCCGACAATGAAGACAACGGCGCCAGACTTGCCGTGACCGACGCCGACCCCAATCGCATCTACGCCGCACTAATTGGCCATTACAATGACAATGACAACGACAATAACTACCTCGGTGTCTACCGAAGCGATGATGCCGGTGAGTCCTGGACCCTCCCAAACGCGAATGCCTCGGGAGGACCCGGCGGACCCTGGGCAGGTGCGCATAGCTGCCTGGTAACATTTTGGTTCAACAACGATCAGAAGTACCCCAACAATTCGAGCGAATACAACCAGGGATTTTATAATATGGGATTGGCAGCTTCCGACTCGGACCCCGATGCTTTTATTGTTGGATTCCTCAATCTCTTTAAATCGGAAGACGGGGGCATCACTTTCACTCAATGGGGAGGCTATGGCGGCGGCCCCGGTTGGCAACATCCCGACATTCAGGACATCGACATCAATGGCGCCGATACATGGGTTTGCTCCGATGGCGGCATTAATTTATACAGCGCTGACTTCAGCAGCCACGATGCGCTTAACAATGGACTGGCTGCCTCCGACTATTGGGGGTTCGACGGCGGATGGAATGAAGACATCGTTACCGGCGGGCGCTACCACAACGGCAACACCGCTTCCATCCTGGGTACCTATCCATCCGGGCAATACATTCGACTTGGTGGTGCGGAAGAGACAACCGGCTATGTCCATCCGGCCGGTGGCAGAAAGGTGATGCACTCCGACATCAATCCCAAGGTATTGCCAACTACCGTCACTGGCCCAACGTCGGGCTTTTCATTTACAGCTTATCCCAACGAAGGCTATGCCGGCAACAATGAAAATTCGTCAGAAATAGAACCCGATCCCCGATGTTACAATCACCTCTATATGGGGAGCGAACATCAATTGTTGAAATCGGAAGATGGAGGGCTTAGTTGGAGTGCACTTTATTCCTTTGGCTCAGATGCCTCGAAAATGGTGACCGGCATTGAGGTGAGCCGTTCCAACCCTGATGTGATTTACTGCGTCCATAAATCGACCCCAACTACCCTGCATCGATCAGATGATGGCGGCCAGACATTTACTCCTGTCAACTCTCCTCCGGGGGCTACCAACAACGGCGCGTTCATTACCTTGAGCGCCACCGACGAAAACAAGATATGGCTGGCATGGAGCGTGGGAGGTAATAATTCCAATAAAGTTTTTGAAAGTACAGACGGAGGCAACTCCTGGACAAACCTGACCACTTCCTTGTTGGACGGACATTACACCGAGCAGATTCTCCATATCGGCGGCACCGATGACGGCGTTTACTGGGCTTCGGACTATGGTGTCTTTTACCGGAGCGACAGCGAAACCGATTGGCTTGCTTGCTCCAACAATTTACCCGTAAGGGCAAGGATCAACCGGTTGGTGCCATTTTACGCCGATAGTAAGATCAGAATAGCCACTTACAACAGGGGTGTTTGGGAAAGCGAATTTGCGGAAGCACCTGCTCAACCCATAGTACAACCCACTGTCGACAAATTGATAAGCTATTGCTCCCGAGACACCTTTTATTTCGACGATTACAGCATGGTTGATCACGGAACAGCTATCTGGTCATGGGCTTTTAATCCGGCACCAGATTACATCAGCAATAGCAATGTTAGAAATCCGAAAGTCGTTTTTGGATCTATGGGTGATTTTACGGCCACACTTACACTAAACGGGGCTTATAGCAAAGATATTTCTGTACATGTAGGTAGTGGTTGTGAAGCAGATTCCATTCCTGGAAATGCGCTTTCATTGGACCCGTCGGGCTACGCTGTGGCAGCCGACAATTTGGAACTCAATACCAATACCGTTTCGATCACCTGCTGGGTGAAGGCAGCCGAAACGCAAAACGACCGCGCCGTATTTGCCTTTTGGCGAGGGGGGACGACTGTTACCGGAATTGGGTTCAGCACAGGGCGTAAACTCAGCTATCATTACGATGGCAGCCAATGGTGGTGGGATCCCAATTTGGAAGTGCCGGCTGATACCTGGACGCATGTTGCGCTGGTGGTTACTCCCACTGAAGCTACCATTTATCTGAATGGGGTAGGGGTTTCCAACACAACGGGTCACAGTCCGGAAGCATTTGACACGCCCATGTATTTGGGATGGGATACGAACAGTGCTGCCCGGCGGTTTACCGGATTGCTGGATGAGGTGACCGTATGGAAAAAGGCACTTTCGCAAAATGAAGTACGCGAGTTGATGCATCTGACTTTGGTCCCTGGCGATCATCCCGACCTGGTGGCCTATTACCAGATCAATGAGATGACCGGCCAAATCCTCGACCGAACTGGTACCCGGCATTTGGCAATAGGAGGCAGTGGGGGACGAACGTCTTCTACGACACCGATCGGATGGGGCACGAGTAACCGACAAACGGTAAATGCTGCAGGTGCCTACGCGTTTGGCTCGACCGGGATCACGATGACCTTTGCACCCTCTGGAACCTACCCCGACGGCGAACTATGCGCCACCCGGATCAACCTCGACCCCGATCAATTGCCCAACGCCAACCCAAATAGCGATGCCTACTGGGTAGTCAATAATTACGGTTCCAACACGGTGTTTACAGAGTTGGAATCCATCCGGTTTGATGACTATGGAAGTATCCCCACAGGTGATTTGGCAGCCAATTACAGCCTCTACAAACGGTCTTCCTTTGCGGAAGGGGCGACCTGGGGAGGTATACTGGATCTGGGCGATGAGCTTGTAACGGGAGACCCCGGATCTGTGACATTTTCAACCGGTAATGGGGTTACGGATTTCAGTCAGTTGGTGGTGGTCAATGATCTTCCCTTGCCGGTAGAGTGGCAGGACTTTCTGGTGGGCCTCCGATCGGATAAAACCGTGCGCTTGTATTGGTCGGTTTATCAGGACAATCAGGTAGCTTATTTTGACATTGAACGAAGTAGTGATGGCCGTCAATTTGAATTTCTCGAAAGGGTAGAGGCTCATACCGGTGTTGGTGACTTCCAGTACGAAGCCAGTGACCCGTCGCCTTTTCGCGGAGTATCCTACTATCGGTTGCGGCAGGTTGACTTCGACGGTTCGTACCGGTATTCCGTCATTCGCTCTATATTGATAAATAGGTTGGCAGACGAGTTTGCACTTTTTCCCAATCCCTTGTTTTCTGGTCAGCAATTGGAAGTCAAAACGAATAGGGCAGACCAGTATCGGTTGATTTTGTACGATCAGAAGGGACGCATTGTATATGCAAAAGAATTGTTGGGCGATGCATCCTTGTCTGAATTGGAATTAGCTCCAGGGGTTTATTCCTGGCAGATATTGATCCCGCCGCAGGGCGGGAGGCGTTGGGTAGGGAAGTTGCTCGTGCGTTAGCTTACTCCCCCTTCAACCTAACCTTTATCAGCACATCTTCCTTCTTCTTTTTGTATACTTCCACGATGAATTCGCCTTCCTGGGTGTTGATGATGCGGGAGGGCTGGAACTGGTAGACGGCCATGCCTTTTACGTCGCGGAGGTCGAAGAAGGATAGTTTTTTCGTTTCACCAGAATCATCTTCGATTTGATAGGCGGTGAGGAAACCGCCTTTTCCGTCGGAATGGAGAGCTGGAGATTTGTCAACAGGGAGGTTAAAGTTTTTGATATTATCCAGATATAGTAAATAGTGATTATTTTCATATTTAATGTATTTGTAAGACATGCCCCCTTTCCCTTTTTTTCCTTTTTGCATTTTTGGTAACTTTTGCATCCAGACTAGTTCTCCGTCGGCAGATAATTTGGTTGCCAGAATATCATTGTAGTGGTAGTAGGTTTGGGAGCTGTTGGAACGAGTTCCGGTGGTAACGTAATGTGTGATTTTAAAATATTGCTCTCCAATAAGGATAAGTGAGCCATCATCCTGAATGGTGAGGTCGCTGAATTTTAAGTTTAAGAATTCAGCTTTACCTTTTTCTTCGCTTTTGGATTGCTTCCTTTTGGTTCTCTTGGATTCGTATTGATTAAGGATATGTAACGGTATTTCATGACTGACAGAGTTGACTACCTTTCCTTGTTTGTCAATATAAAGTACCAGGATGCCATCGGCTGATTGGGAGGAGGTGCCGTCGTTGTAGAAGCCAGCGCAGATCATTTCTCCATTTGGGCTTTCAAAAAGAGAAACTTCATTGATGAATTTATCTTTTAGTTTAATGGGAATTTTTTCTATTTCTTGTGTTTGATTGTCAAGCCGGAGTAGTTCGATACGGTAATTTGGGCTTTTATCTTTACCTTTTTTTCGGTCTCGGTTCGAATCGTCTTTGAAAACTTTGGCGAGAATATAGGCATTTGCATTGCCGTCAATGGCGTAATCGATATTGTCCATTTTTCGTTCGGTATAGGGCATTCTCAATTCTTTGTGCCAGAGTTTGTTCATATCACTGTCGAATGCGTAGGTGCCAATGATATCGTGACTTTTGGTATCTTTTTTCTCCTTTGGTTTTTTGCGGTACTGGATGAGGAGACGCTGGTCATCATTAGAAGGCAGGAAATTGAATTTGCTGATCTCTCCCATTTTAAAAATGGATACAAAGTCTTCAATGGATTTAGTCACTCGGTCTTTGACTTTAAATACGAGCTTTTTTTTACCGGCGAATTCGCCTTTGTCAAAATCGATCTCCCGGTAATACAGCTGTTCTCTGAGGTTGGGTTTATCCCAAACGGAGAAGAAAAACAGGTATTTTCCTCCTATTTCAATTACTTCTTCAAAAAGGTATCCTTTCGGTAGGTCTTTAAATGATCTGGAAGAGATGATTTTTGGATCATCGGTATTCATCTTTTGGATCACTGTTTCGGTATTATTGACAACTTTTACCACCATAAGCTCCCCTTCTTTTTGGAAATATAATTTGTGGTGTGCATCTACCACCCGATAGGGTTTGCTGATTTCATAGCTAATGTTTCTGGAAGCCTTTATCTGAGAAAAAGCCAGGAATGGAAATACGAGTATCAGGGATATGAAAATCGCTTTTTTCATGTCGTGAAAATGATTTTAGATGAACAATGCGGCAACATTAAAGCTGCAAGGTACATTTATTTTTGATTGGAATTTACTATAATCCGAATTTTTCCCATATCCAGATGCCAAACGTTCACGCCACCTGCATCGGATCAACCCTAATAATGCCGATAGGTTTAAGTATCCTCTCCATCCTCCTTCAACGGTTCCAACAGGTAATCCAGTCCATGGGTCTTGATGACGAACATCGTCTCCAACAACATACCCAGCTTTCCTTTCGGAAACCCTTTTTGGGCAAACCAACTCAGGTACCACGCTGGCAGGTCGCACAACAGCCGTCCCTCGAATTTGCCGAAAGGCATCCGCATACGAACCAGTTGAAGAAGTATTGTTGGATCGGGTTCCATGACATTGTTTTCCGAAAGGTAATAAAAAAAGTTGAAATGCAATCCCTCAAGGCCCCACCTCCTTGCCAACCGATATCAAATTGGCAAACAACCTAAAAGCACCCGGCACACCCGCCGGCAACTGCCGGAAAAAGGAATACCCCGTATAGATAAAATGCCCTTTGCCGTATGGCGTATAAAGCAGGCCGCTTGACAAGGGAGTACCGCCGCTATCATGGCAACTTATCAATATCTGGTACCGGTCGTCCCATTTGTTGGGAAAATAGAGTCCGCGCTCCTGCACCCACCCGTCGAAGTCTTTTGTAGTTATTTTGTTGGGAAAATTGAGGAGAGGATGTTCCGGGAGGAGTAGCGTTACGGAGGCGTCCTCCTGAGTAACCCGGTCTTTTGACAAGGTCATTGGGTAAGGTCCCGGCTGTGGGGTGAGCAGCCGGTGGTTGGTGTTGTATTGCACGATCACAGTGCCACCTGCCTCAGCGTATTCCAGGATGGCGTTTTGCCGAAAGGCCAGCTCTTTCCAAACATTATGTGCCCGTATGCCCAGGATCAAAGCGTCATACCGCTGAAGTGTGCCTGGTTGTAAGTCGGTCACTTTTATCTGGTCCAACTTATAACCAATTTGCCGGAGCTGTTCGGGCACTACGTCGCCTGCTCCCATCAGGTAGGCAATGTGGTTGCCCCGCATCTCGAGATCAATTCGCACGGTTTTAGATTTGGCTGGAAGTGCGACCAGTTGCCGCGGAATGTGTTGATACTGGATGTCGTACAAGGCCCGGTCGTACCGGATGCCTTTGGTCCGTACAAATGGACGTATCTCCGCCTCCTCTTGATGGGAAGGAGGCGTTAGTTCAAATTCAAAGGTCTGGGACATCCCTTTTTGCGAAAGCGCAAAGTCGACACTGTCGGGCTTACATGTCCAACCCCTGGCCTGACCGGGATAAAGTACGCCGACCAGATCATTTTTATGGGCGGTAACCGATAGGCTGATGATCCTTACCCCGTTGTCCGGGAAAATATAGACCTCATTCGCCGTTTTCACAGATACCGGTGGAGTGATGTTAACGGTTTGAAAAATTTCGCCCATCACCGGATCTGTGAATTTGTGGACGACCGGATAGCGGTATTCCAACAATACACCTTCGATTTCCAGTTTGACGGTGACTTGTAAGCGGTCTGGGGACTCCGGCCTTCCCCTCAGCATTGGATCCGTTACTTCGTACATCCCGGATTGTGCTTCCTCGGTCAACCAGTACGGGTTGTCTGGCTCAATGAAGTGGGGGAGTTGGTATTGGAAATGGTGTTGAACCGGCTTATTGTAAATGTTTTGTTGAATGTTTGTGGCAAATACAGTATCGTTGATTCCGACACTATTCAACAGGACGGGAAAGGGACTACGATTGATCAGTTCCATCTGCAAAGGCAGGGTAGTGCCGGGCGTATAGGTTGCAGCGGGAGCCGTCACATCCAACTGTAGCGCCAGACAATCGAGAATCGTCTTTTTCAAGGCTTCCGATTTTCTGGATTTCCAATGGCTCTCGCTTAGTTGCTGGATAGCCGACCACGCTTCAACCAATGCCGGGACGGACTTGTGGGGAGCTGTAAAATCGAAATTGGCCTCTATCGTTTTTAGTAGCTGTCCAATTCGTTCGCCCCCGGGCACCCGGCTCCAGGAAGTATTGATCCCGACAAACATATCTGCGTTTTGCGAAAGCGAGGGGCCTTCCAACAGTTCGAGGTATTCGATCTGGGGCCCTTTGCCTGGAGCAGTGCCCATGCCCTGACATCGGTGTTGGCTGCGGGAGGCGGCGGCCATATCTTCGTTGGTGCGTCCGTGGCCAGGATAAAAAACACTGATGTCGATTTTTGCAAGCCGGGAAGGGCCTTTTTTTTCATAGGCTTCCTGCTCGTCGAAAACGCTGTTGTACAAAAGTCGTTCTGGGCGATGGGGCGCTACTTGTGCCAATTGTTGGGGATAGGCCTTTGTATTTCCTGCCAGGGAAAATGCTTTCTGCGAAAGGATGGCGGAGGCGGTGTGGTGGCCATGTGTGGAGCCCGATGTGCGGTGATCAAACCGGTTGATGATCACATCGGGCCGGAACTGGCGAATCACCCATACGATGTCTTCCAACAATAGTTTTTCATCCCAAATATCGAGTGTCTCTTCAGCCGTTTTGGAATACCCAAAATCGTTGGCTCTGGAAAAATACTGCTCTGCCCCGTCAATTTTGCGGGCGGCGAGGAGTTCCTGGGTGCGGATCACGCCAAGCAACTCCCTCAATTCCGACCCGATCAGGTTTTGACCGCCGTCGCCTCTGGTCAAAGACAAGTAGGCTGTTTCTGCTTTTACGTGGTTCGACAAATAGGCGAGCAGAGCAGAATTTTCATCGTCGGGGTGAGCAGCGATGTGAAGCACCGACCCCAGAAACTGAAGCCGCTGAATGTCCTCAAAAATGTCCATCGACGTAACCTGCTCCTGGCCGGGAGGGTTGGGGCAGCAGAGGCCTTCATACCGGAATTGGGCATGGAGGAAGGCACACTGGGAAAATGCAAATCCGAAGAAGACAAGGAGTATGGAGGGATAAATTTTCATGATCTGTGAAGAATTAATAAATTCGCCATCCGCTAAAGCCTGAAATTGTACACAGGCGCTAAAATTTTATCGAAAATAAAAATAAATTTGTTACCTTAGGTGTTTATCTCACTTTCACTGAGTTCCTTTGCCAATCATATTTGATGTGATTCAGGGCTTGAACTGTATCTTTATCTTTAAGAATTGTCGAAGGTCAGACCTTCTTCAATTGCGTTAGCTACGTCAGAGCGAAATCTGACCTCTGATCTTTGACTTCTCACTTATTCAAAAATCATAATTTATCTCCTATGAAAAAGCTGATGATCTTCTGCTGCTTGCTACTCGGCATCACCTCAATGGCTCAGGCCCAATGTCCCCCAACTAACGAGCAGGGCATCCACATTGTTCAACGGGGGGAGACCCTTTACTCCATCTCCAAAAAGTACGGAACCACCATCAACGACCTCACCCGATGGAACCGGATACACGCTACCACCATCTTGAAAGTCTGTCAACAATTGATCGTTTCCGACTACCGGGTGCCCGCCGAGTACAACAGTCCGCCTCCTCAAAGTTACGACAAAGGCCATGCCTCGCCTACGCAATATAGTAGACAGTCTGGCAATCAACACATCGTACAAGTCGGCGAAACCGTGGCAGGATTGGCGGAACTGTATGGATATACCGAAAAGCGCTTTCGCGAATTCAATTCCCTCGGCCAGGAAGTGCTGACTCCAGGCTCTGTCGTATTGTCGAACGACTGTAACTGCGACCGGATACAATATTGGGATGCCCCCACAACGACGACCACCTATTATGATCCCGCCACCACCACCACAACATACGACCCGAATGCGGTACCGGCCGGATCCAATCCGACAACGACGACCTACCCCGATCCTTACAAAAATACCGGTAGTACCCACCAACCCCAACCTACTCCTTCCACTTCCTTCCCTGCTGGAGATGGCACCTTTATGAACGCCACGGAAATGGACATGGTCAACGAAATTAATCTGATGCGGGTCGACCCCGCCGGCTACATCAAATACGTCAATGAATACGTGGCCGACCAACGCGCCAACAACGGTTTTCCAATCAGCCAGGCGGTGGTGGATGAACTCAACCGTCAGTTGAAAAGAACCAGACCCCTGTCTCAGCTACAACCCCAACAATGCATCTACACCGCTGCTCAAAAACACGGCCAGGACCTCAGAAGAATGGGACGAACCGATCACGTAGGCAGCGATGGCAAATGGCCCTGGGATCGCGTACTCCGCGAATGTACTGATATGACCGACGGCAATGAAAACCTGGTGGGTGGCCCCTCCTCCGTACGCGAATCCGTCATCATTCTGCTCATCGACGAAGGCATTCCCAACCGGGGCCACCGCGAAACACTGCTTCGCCCCGATTGGAAATATGCCGCCTGCTATTACATTGGCCAGGTGGGGTCCATGCCCAATTGTTGGGTGCAAAAATTTGGATACTGATCCATCGTTTTCTATTCCTAAATGGAATTTGCTAATTTCAGAAACATAGCCGCTTTCCAAAAGGAAGCTGCAAGCAGGTTGACACCCGACCTGTTGGCCTACCTGGAAGGAGGTGCCGATGATGGAAGAACAGTCAGGCGGAACCAGGCGGCTTTCCAGCAAATCCGGATCAGGCCGCAGGTATTGCGCGATGTGTCTAAGCCGGAAACTTCTCTGACCCTGTTCGGACAAAAATATGCTTCGCCCATCATGCTGGCTCCCGTTGGGATACTGGGCATGTTTCATCCGGAAGGGGCCAGGGCGGTTGCCAAAGCTGCCAGAAACAAGGGGGTGGGTATGGCTGCCTCCACGGTCACCAATTTTTCCTTTACAGAAATTGTAGACGATTCGAGGATGGTTCCCTGGTTTCAACTTTACCCGACTTCGAATGTAGAAGCCAGAAAAAAACTGATCCGGCGGGCGGAAGAAAAAGGCTGCAAGGTACTGGTGGCTACCGTGGATGTACCCGTGATCGGCAACCGGGAAAAGCACGCCCGGATGGTGGTAGACAATTTTGGAGAACGGACCGTTGTTTTGGGCAACCTCGTCGACTTGCTAAAACCTGACGACCAGATACACATTCCAACCCTGACCTGGGAGTACATTGCCTGGCTCAAAGGCCAAACAAAAATGAAGATCATATTGAAGGGCATCCAAACAGCCGAAGATGCCCTGCTGGCAATCCAACACGGTGTTGACGGAATCGTTGTTTCCAACCACGGCGGCCGCCAATTGGAAACGGATCGAGCGACTATCGAATGTCTCGAAGAAGTAGTAACCACCGTCAACGGCCGCATGCCGATATTACTCGACGGCGGGATCCGCAGAGGCACCGATGTGTTTAAAGCCCTGGCACTTGGAGCTACGACCGTCGCCATCGGTCGGCCTTATATCTACGGGCTGGTGGTGGGTGGTCAAGCTGGAGTAGAGCAGGTGCTGGATATTTTTCAGGCAGAGTTGGTTCGGGCCATGCAATTGGCGGGCGTCGAGAAACTAGAAGATATTAATGGTAGTTTCGTTAGAAATCCGTAATTCGTCAATACTCCGGAGCATCCTCCGGCGGCAATTCCGCGTGAAGCCCTTCCCCAATTCGCTTTCCGTACTCCTCCAGTAGCTCACCCACCCGGTCGTGGTCTTTTGAGCGGACGATCATACCGATGTGCCAGTCCTTATCGAGGCGCCAACAAATTTCAGGATCGGTAAATAGGCTGTAATCGGCCTGCTCATACCTACTGAGGGAGACGATTATACCGGCGTGGAGTTTTTTGGATTTGGGCAACTTATAAGGAATATTTCGGGCCTTGGCATCTTCCACCCGGGCCCATTCCGTCCATAGATTGATGCCGGAAGAGGCCTCCACCATCTCCGCAATGTGGGCTCCGCCTACCCGCGACGCCGTTTCCAAAAAATAAAACTGGCCGGTCTTCCTGTCTTTGATGAATTCCGAATGAGTGGCGCTGTAATGCATCCCGAAGGCATCCATCAGTTGTTTGTTGAGGCGCTGCAATTCCTTATCGTCTTTGGAGTTGAACGGTACGGTTTGCGACTTAAATATGCCGCCGCCCTGGGCCACCTCCATTGGGGTGTCGAGGTATCGGCTTACCCTGGCAAACACTACTTTTGCATTGGCGTTGAGGCCATCGACGTGATAGACATCCCCGGGGGCAAATTGTTCCATCAGGTGGTGGTGGCGCTGGTCGCCGATGGCTTCGAGGTGTTGCCAGACCTCTTCCGGGGTATGGCATTTTTTAATACCCATAGCCGAGGCTGCCGTGCGCGGTTTGATGAGCCAGGGTGCGGGAACGGATTCCATAAATTGTCGGACAGCTTCGTCGTGAAACAATCCCGTAAATGCCGGAATAGCAATGTTGGCTTCCTGGGCTTTCATGCGCATGGCCAGCTTATCGCGAAAATAACGGCAGGTGGTTTCTCCCATTCCTGAAATCCGGAAATGTTCGCGAAGGTGGGCCACTTTTTCTACATCAAAGTCGTCGAGGGCCACCAATACCTGGAAGGTCATTTTCCGCATGCGCCAGGCCAATCCATTGATGACGTGGGCCATATCCCAGTTGCCTTTTTCATCCTCATCCATATAGAAGGTTTCTGTGATGGATTCCCAGGGCCAGGACTCCTTCTTAAGTTGGGTCGAAGTGAGCAGGAAAACGTTGTTGCCAGCCGCTTTGGCGCCTTTAATAAAAGTGGCACCTTTAAAGTAACGGGAAATACAGAGAATGTTGAGAGGGGAGTTACTCATATCAAGTTTGTTTTGAGTGTGTGACAAACCTGTCCCGCCGAAGGGCGGGAATCGCTGTGGCCTCTACCACGAAGACACAAAGAAACAAAGATTCACAGAGAAAACCTCTGTGCAGACGCCGTTCGTCGCGGCCCGCCTGCCGGTCGGCAGGCCTGTCTACCGCCAGGTAGATATGTCACGCACTCAGTTTGTTTTAACAGTCGGTCCAACAATTTATCAACAAATTTCAACTGCCGTAGGCAGTCAGCATATCAGCATATCAGCAAATTAGCAAATCAGCACCATGAAGGACTACGCTATCGCTTCGCCTTCACGGCACGAATCAACAAATCAACTTCTTCATAAACGCCACCAAAAGCCGGACCCCAAAACCCGTAGCGCTTTTCATCTTGGTGTAGTCCGAGCTACCGAAAGCCACTCCGGCAATGTCGAGATGAGCCCAGGAAGGGTGGTCGGAAATAAAAAACTCCAAAAACTTAGCTGCTGAAATGGCGCCTGCCACCGATTTTCCACTAAAGTTACGAACATCTGCCAGATCGGAGGTAATATCGGCGGCATAATCTTCCCACATCGGGAATGGCCAGACCCGTTCGTGGGTCTCCCTGCCAACCGTTTGAAGGGTGGCCGACAGCTCCTCATTGGTGGTAAACAACCCACCTGCCGTATATCCCAAGGCACGTACACAACTACCTGTGAGCGTAGCAACATCGACAACGGTTTGTGGTTTGAATTTTTTCTGGACGTAGCTCAACCCATCTGCCAGGATCAATCTACCTTCGGCATCGGTGTCGATTATTTCAATAGATTTGCCGGAATGCGATTGGATGACGTCTCCCGGCCGGATGCTGTTGGCATCTACACTGTTTTCAGCCGTTGGGATAATGCCTACTACGTGGATGTCCAATTTCAACTTAGCAGCCAGCTCGACAGCTCCCATCACGGCGGCGGCGCCTCCCATATCGCTTTTCATGTAGTGCATATTGTTGGCGCCTTTTATCGACAGGCCACCGGTATCGAAGGTGATGCCTTTTCCAACCAATCCCAAAGTCGGGTGCTTCGATTTTTTCTGCGAAGGAGGCTTGTATTCCAATTGAATCAGGGCAGGCGGATTGGCGCTGCCCTGGCCCACGGCGAGGAGGGCGTGCATATCTTGTTGGACTAAGGCTTTGCCTTTCAACACCTTTACGGAAAATCCATGTGCTTTGCCAGAGCGTTTGGCGTAAGCCCCCAGATAGGCAGGGGTCTTGATATTGGCGGGGCTGTTGACCAGGCGCATCATAGCTATCTGAGTGTCGGCTGTGGCCATGCCTTCGTTGGCCCATTTACGAGATGCCGCCTCTGTATGTAGTATTTTTACCGAGGTAGGTACGAGTGCCGGTTGCTGGCCATTGGGTTCGGTTTTGAATTCTCCTGCGCGGTAAGATGCGAGTCTGATTCCCAGGGCCACCTGATAGGCTAGGGTAGGGGGCAGGTGGCGGATGTCCACCTGAAGTGTCCGGGGCCAATTCCGACCTTTTTGATAAGCAAGGTACCGAAATGCTTCATACGACTGGCTGCCGGTAGTCTTTTTTGGCCCAAGCCCCAGCAAATAGACTTTTGAGCGGGTGTCTGCATCATATAGTAGCATGTATTCTCTCAGTTTGCCGGTGAATTCGGAAATCACATTTATATGCCAGTCGGATTGTATGCGATCGTAGTCCACTTCATTTTCATAAAATGGCAATACGGTCGTTTTAACAGTGGAGTTGGTTTTTTTAGATATTTGTAATTTCATTGTTGGTTTTGTTTTTAACAATCAGCCGAATAGCCAGCGCACCGCATTGGGAAACTCCAACCCCCAAAAATGTTCGTTGTGGGTGCCTTCGGGATTGATCGAAAGATGTACCTTGAATTCTTCGTCCGGAAGTTCGTCATTTGGAAATGAGTTGGAAAGTCGGACGACGTTGGGCAATAGATTTTTGCTTTCTTTTCCGCCGGCATAAAGGTAAATCGAGGTGGGGTGGTGTACGGGCTGGAAGGCTCTGGCCATTGCATATATTTTGGGCGCGATCCAAAGGCTGGGAGAAAAAATCATCCATTTGGCGAAATGCTCCGGTTCGGCCAGACCGGCATAAAGGCTGATCAAGCCGCCCATGGAACTGCCGCCGATGCCGGTGTTGGCTCCGTCGGGCAAGACGCGGAACTCACTGTCGACCAGCGGTTTGAGTGTATCCAACAAAAACTGAAGGTACAATTTGCCTTCTGCTGAACCGATCTTTGGATTTGGAAAGGGAGTAAATTCCTTGATCCGGTCTTTTTTACCGTGGTCAATGGCGATGACGATGACTTCCGGAAATCCCAGGCTGGCCATCCACGCCAGCGATTTGTCGACACCCCAATTTCCGTAAGGTGCGTTTTCATCGAAGAGGTTTTGCCCGTCGTGAAGATACAGGACGGGGTATCTTTTTTTGGTTTTGTTGTAGGAGTGAGGGAGCAGGGCGGCAATGCGGCGTTTGCGTCCCAACTGGGGTATTTCGTACCCTTTTTCGATGACTCGGATCTCCGGCAAAAAAGATTTATTCATGTCCACTTGTTTGACATCCTCCAAATAGCGGCGCAAAGATAGGACAATTTACATATATTTTTCATTCGGTGTTAGGGGGTCATCCCGAAGTGAGTTCAGGACTGGCTCCCCATGCCCCGCTAACTTTACGTTTGAAAAGCATCCCGCTTGCGCAACCCTATCAATTATTGTATTTTTGGGTTATGCATCGACGAAAATTCATCAAAGGCTCTGCCATAGTGGGCCTCACGGCCATTAGTCCCATTTTGATCAAAAAGGGCTCCGGGCTCTTTGCCAACCCTACTTCCCGGAAAATACATTCCATTCTCGACGCCAGTCGCACCAAAGTGGGCACACTGCCCATTTATCGTGCTTTTGCGGGCGACCATTTGGATTACGTATCACCCTATGTTTTGTTCGATGAGTTTGGGCCGGTCAATCTCCGTGCAGGCAGCGATCCGTTGCGCGTAGACGCTCATCCACATGCGGGTATTATCCCCACCACCTATTTTCTGGCGGGCAGCGGTCACCACAAAGACAGCCTCAACTACGATTTTCAGGTGGGCAAAGGCGAGTTTATGATGTTCAGCTCCGGCAAAGGAGCCATCCACATGGAGGAAACCGGGCAGCAATTGTTCGATGAAGGAGGCGATTACCACGGCTTTCAAATATGGCTCAACATGTCGGCCCAGCACAAATTCATCGACCCTTCGACCCACGTTTTCCAACCGGAGAAAATGGGGCAAATCCAGCACAAAGAATATACAGCCGTCGCCGTGCTTGGAGAGCTTTTCGATGCTAAATCGAAAATTGACACGCTGTCACCGGCCTTTTATTTCCACCTGAAAATAAAACCAAACGGCCGCATCGATATTCCCACCGACCCTACCCATAACGCATTTGTTTACAACATTTCAGGACAACTGGAGTTGGAAGGCCAACGCATCCTCAAAGCCAATCAAGTTGCTCTGTTTCAACGCGGCGACAGCCTAATCAACCTCTTTAGCCAGGATGGCGCCGAGTTGCTCGTACTGGGCGGTCAGCCGCTCAATGAGCCGGTTGTTTCTTATGGCCCTTTTGTTATGAACACCGAAGAGCAAATGCGCCAGACCATTCGCGCTTACCAGAGTGGTGCTATGGGTGATCCTGATAAGGTGAATTGAGTGTGTGACAAACTCTCTGTGCGGACGTCGTTCGTCGCGGTTTGCAACCGCGATGCTCCGCTAACCCGCCTGTCTACCGCCAGGTAGATATGTCACGCACTCTCGAAAGCCGCTCCAAGGTCAATCTTACCTATCCGGCTGGTCAAACGGCTATTTTCAACTGAATTTTAATAAAATATTTACTTATTTGTAATTTAATTTTACTCAGTCATAATTTTCCTACTTATTAATTTTCACTAAAACCAACTTCCTTAACTACCATTTCTGTTAGTATCTTTGTGCCCTGACTTTCGTCAAAAGACAGTAGGGTAGAAGTGCAAAATCATGAAAATAAAAACCGCAGAATACGTAGGGAGTTTCCCAAAGGTGACCAAATGCCCCAAGGGCGATTTGCCAGAGTACGCCTTTATCGGCCGCTCGAATGTGGGGAAGTCATCGTTGATCAACATGATCTGTGAACGCCGGGAACTGGCCCGGATTTCCAAAAAACCGGGAAAAACGCAGTACCTCAATTATTATATCATCAACAAGGCTTGGCACCTCGTCGATTTGCCGGGTTATGGCTATGCCAAAATTTCAAAAACCAAGCGAAAGCAGTGGGAAAAAATGATAGAAGGCTATTTGCTGCACCGGGCTAATCTGATCTGTGCCTTTGTGCTGGTCGACATTAACGTCCCGCCCCAAGCCATCGACATCGAATTTCTCAACTGGATGGGCAAGATGCAAATTCCATTTGTCATAGCTTTCACAAAATCCGACCGGTTGAAACCCCAAAA
The DNA here is from genome assembly GCA_965222105.1 of Saprospiraceae bacterium. Lineage (GTDB taxonomy): Bacteria > Bacteroidota > Bacteroidia > Chitinophagales > Saprospiraceae > CALGLS01. The sequence continues at coordinate 68,297 of CBDCTQ010000045.1, forward strand.
GCTCGACGAACAAATAGAGCACTTCCAGCACGAGCTGCACAAATACTGGAATGAATTGCCACCCCAGTTCATCACTTCTTCCAGGAATAAAACCGGGAAAGAAGCCATCCACGAGTTGATCGAGTCGACCAATTCAGCACTGAATACTGCTCATGCAAAAGAAAAATAACAACATATACCCGGAAGTCATTCCCGACATCACCAACTGGCCGATTTACAAGTTGCACCAGCGGCGCGACGCGTTCATCAAAGAGATCAACGAACATACCCATCAGCGCATCAGCAGGCGCCCCATCAGTCAGGTGCAGGAGCTGATCGCCAAAACCATTTATCTCGAACTGACCCGGATCAAAGAAGAACCCTGGAAAGTAGACCCGCCCAATGAAAAATTGTTCTGGAAAAAGATCAGAAAAGAATTGGTGCGACATTCCCTCGACAAAGAAGACAACGAAGCTGCCATTTCCAATAACAATATTCTTGCAAAGATCATTCAGCGCTATTCCGAGGAGATCGTGGGCACCTTTCGGATAAAAACCTTTTTATTTGCCCGCCGTTTTCTGACGGTTTTTTTCAATCGGTTGCTCAACACGGCAGCCAGCCGCAATTACCGCCGGATATGGTCGTCGAGGTTTCGCGTACACGAACGGATCAACGTCAATGGTGAGGTGGAGAAGGTGCGTTCTCTGATGAAAAAAGGAACGGTGGTGGTCGTGCCCACTCATTTCAGCAACCTCGACTCCATATTAATAGGCTATGCCCTGGACACCATTGTTGGGCTGCCATCCTTTTCTTATGGCGCCGGGCTCAATCTCTACAACACGGGGTATACCGCTTATTTTATGAACCGATTGGGCGCCTACCGGGTTGATCGCAGAAAGAAAAACCCCATTTATCTGGAAACCCTGAAAGCGATGTCGAAGCTGTCGATCCAACATCAGACCAACAGCTTATTTTTCCCTGGAGGTACGCGTTCCCGCTCCGGCGAATTGGAAACCAAACTCAAACTTGGATTGCTGGGCACCACCGTCGAAGCTCAAAGAAGCATTTACGAAAGTGGCGACGACCATAAGGTGTTCATCGTACCACTTATACTAGGGTACGACATCGTGCTGGAAGCCGATTTTTTGATCGAACAACATTTACGTCGCACGGGGAAAGAGTTTTATTTGAAGCTCAAAGACCAATCCTACAGCCGCAGAAAAATTTTGCGATTCATCTGGAAGATGTTTTCACAAAGTTCTGACATTAGTCTTACATTTGGAAAACCACTGGATGTTTTGGGCAATTTTGTAGATGAAGAGGGTAGGAGTGTTGATCGGCACGGGGGCTTCATCGACGTCAAGGAGTATTTCATCAGCGACGGCATCCTCCGGGCCGACCTTCAAAGAGAAGGGGAGTACACCAAAATACTCGCCAACCGGATCGTAGAGCGATACTATCAGGACAACCTCGTGTTGAGCAGTCACCTGGTGGCCTTTGTGGCCTTCAACATTCTTCAACAACAAAACAAAACCCTCGACTTGTACGCCTTGTTGCGGTTGCCCACTGATGAGTTTTCCTGCTCTTTGGATCTGATGAAAAAAGCTACGGCCAAATTACTGACCCATTTAAGGCAACTGAAAAAGAAAAATGAAATCCAATTGTCGAAAAGGTTGTCATTGCCATTGGAAACCATCATCCGCAACGGAGTCGAAAAAGTGGGCAACTACCACGCGCACAAACCCCTGACCTTCGACAAATCGGGGGCGCTGATCAGCGAGGATTTCAAGTTGTTGTACTATTACCACAACCGGCTGAAAAACTACCAGTTCCACCTGTTATTGGAGGGCATTCTCGCAGAGGAGCGGGCTGCCGAGGTGGTTAACACAGAATAAAACAAAACCTATGTTCCAACGTTTTTTCCTGAAAGAGAGCAACATCATGGTCGCCATTGCTTTGAATGCCGTGGTCATCTTTTTGCTTTATTTTCCACAGATCGCCGAAAATCATCCTGGATGGTACCGGTTGCTGGAGATCATCGACCTCCTCTTTATCGCCCTTTTCGTGATAGAGGCCATCATCAAAATATCTGTGTTAAAACCGAAAGGCTACTTCAGCAACAACTGGAATATTTTCGATTTTATCATTGTCGTAGTTAGTTTGCCCTCATTGCTGCATTTTTTCCCGGCTTTTGCCATGCTCAACACCTCTTTTCTAAAACTCCTGCGGCTCGGCAGAATGATCCGGCTGATCCGGTTTTTGTCGTTTGTACCGCGTATGGAAGTCATCATGGTTGGGTTGGGGCGCGCCCTGAAAGCTTCTATATTTGTGATGATCGCATTGGTATTTCTCAACTTCATTCTGGCGCTGTTCACCTGCCATTTTTACGCCGATGTGGCACCCGATTATTTTAAAGATCCGGCGATTTCGAGTTACTACATATTTCAATTATTTACCATTGAAGGTTGGAACGAAATTCCGAAAGACGTCATTGAGTCGGTAGGAGGGGAGGGGCCAGGTGTTCTGTTTGCCGGGATCACCCGTTTTTATTTTATTTGCATTGTACTGGCTGGCGGCATTTTTGGTATGTCTTTGGCAAATGCTGTATTTGTGGATGAGATGACTTCCGACAATAATGCCGACCTCGAAACCAAGATCGATCATTTGGAAGAACAAATTAAGGAGTTGAAGTCCCTGCTGATCCAAAAAAGTTGAAACCAATTCTCTGTGGTATTGTTGTAGGTTTTTTAGGTTTTCACCAAATGATCTTCAAATAGCAAAATGCAAATCTCATGAAATTCATCATATTCGACCTGGAAGCCACCTGTTGGATGGGTCGACCCCCAGGGATGGTACAGGAAACCATTGAGATCGGAGCCATACAACTCAACAATTACGGGGAAGAACTCGGCAGCTTCAACCGTTTTATCCGGCCGATCATCCATCCCAATCTCTCCGCATTTTGCCGCGAGCTGACCAGCATTGATCAGGACGATGTCGACCGCGCAGATAATTTCCCACAGGTCATCGAAGAATTTAAAGACTGGATCGATGTCGACGAGGAGGATTACCTGCTTTGTTCCTGGGGCGGTTTCGACAAAAAAATGCTCGCCAGAGACTGCGCCTTGCACGACCTCCATGACGATTGGCTCGACCAACACATCAATCTCAAACGGCAATACCAATTGTTCAAACGGCTGCATCGGCCCTGTGGCCTAAAATCGGCCGTCAGAAAAGAGGGCTTTGAATTTACCGGCATCCATCACCGAGGAATCGCCGATGCAGAAAATCTCACCAAAGTATTCCGAAAACACCTCGACGTTTGGCAGTATTGATCGGTTTTTCCGGTTGGCAGGTTATTATGTTAAGTAGGGTAAATTCTTTTTGGATTTCTGTTTTCATTTTGCTATTCTGATTTTAATCGTTTTCTCTACTGATGGCATACCATCACAACTGGTACGCCGAGCTGGGCTTCGGCCTGTGGCCGACGTATCAACAATAGCTTTCAGCTAGATTCAAAACTTACACTTCTTTCCTATAATAAAGATTATGTTAAGTAGATAATAGCCATACCCCACCATTTGCCAAAACCATCCGTTTTTATATCTTTAAGACCATGACAAAGTACTTGATTCCATTGCTATTCATCTATTTTTCGACAGCGGCAAATGCCCAGGTTGAAAATGTATTCATCAATGAATTGATGGCATCGAACAATATTGTTGAAGACGAGTACGGCGAAACAGATGACTGGGCTGAACTATATAACGCCAACGACACCCCTGTTTCCCTTGAGGGGCTATACCTGTCGGACGACCCGGACAATAAACTCAAATGGCAAATCCAGGGGCCCGTGATTATCCCCCCAAATGGGTACATATTGTTGTGGTTGGATGACGATCCCGGACAAGGCGAATTGCATGCTCCCTTCAAACTGAACAGTGATGGAGAATCGCTTTTTCTATCGGAATTGATTCAGGGTTTTCCACAAACGGTCGATGCCGTTTCATTTGGCGGCATGCCCACTAATGTGAGTTATGGCCGACAAACAGATGGGGGCAATAGTTGGGTTTATTTTGGAGAGTACTCCCCTGGAGAGTCTAACAATGACCAGCTTTTATTTTTCAATGCCGATTTGTCGATTTCTCTTCCGAGTGGTTTGTATGGGTCGGATACACTGATTAGTATTTCTTGTACCGACCCCGAAGCTGCCATCCGGATCACGACCGATGGTAGCCTCCCTTCAGATAGCTCGACACTATATTCGCCCCCTCTCCTACTCGACCAAACACTCTTACTGCGTGCAGCGGCATTTAAGCAGGGACACGTTCCGGCCGGCTTGGAAAGTGAATTTTACTTATTCGATACCCACCACGAGCTTCCGGTATTGCAGCTGGACATGGAGGCACGGCACCTCTGGGACGATGAGGAAGGCATCTATATCAAAGGGACAAATGGCATTGGTAATGTCTGCTCCGCCACTCCCTGCAACTTTAATCAGGATTGGGAACGCCCAGTTGCCATCCGATATTTTGAACCCGATGGCTCCCTGGCTTTCCATCACCATGCCGGGATCAAGATTGGTGGCGGCTGCTCCCGCGGTTTTTCCATGAAAGCCTTCAATGTCTTTTTCAGGAAAGGAGAATATGGCGATGATAAACTCAACTACCCCCTATTTAAGAACCTGGACGTGACCGAATTCAAACGGTTCAAGCTCCGGTGTAGCGGCAACGATTTTTCCAGGACGATGATCCGTGATGGCGCCATCCAGAGTATGTTATCCAACCAGGTAGACATCGACTTGATGGCTTATCGGCCCGTGGTGCTGTATCTGAATGGAGAATACTGGGGAGTGTATGGGATGCGCGAGTTTTTCAGCAAACACTATATTGCCGCTCACCACAATGTTGAGCAAGACAGTCTGGATATACTAAAACTGCCCTACACCTGGATGGAGATCAAGGAAGGCAACAGAACCGAATGGGATGCTCTGACGAGTTTCATCCGCAATCATTCATTTTCGGAACAGGCAGCTTACGACTACGTCGAGGAAAGGATAGACATCAACGAATTCATCAATTACTACCTTGCCGAACTGTACATCGCCAACTACGATTGGCCAGCCAACAACATTATGGTGTGGCGCCAAAGAAATAATGGCAAATGGAGATGGATGCTGTACGATCTGGATGCCAGCTCCGGGTATGGTACCTGGACCAATAGTTGGCCCAGTTTTAACGCCATCGATCACGCCACCTCAACATCAGGACCTCCCTGGCCAAATGGAGAAGCCAGCACCTTGTTTTTGCGAAAACTATTACAAAACACATCGTTTAAAAACGAATTTGTTCAACGTGCCTGCACCTTTGGTCAGACCATTTTCGCCTCGGAGCGTGCCACTCATTTCATCGACAGTCTGGCCGATCAAGTCTCTTCTGAAATACCCGCCACCTTGGAAAAATTCAACAATGCGCCACTTGCTTATAACCTTTGGGAGGAAAACCCGGCTGGGGGCAGCCTGGGAAGTTGGGAGGGCTATCTCAATGATTTTAAAGCGTTCTTCGAACACCGGATGTATTTTCTACTTCAGAATTTTACCAATCATTTTGGTTTTAGTGGCCACTTCTACCTCACGATCAACATCGATCACCAAACTCCGGGCAGCGTCGTCTTGCACGAAAATAAAATGAACGCCCCGCACCAATATCGTGGTCGCTATTTCAATGATGTACCCATATTGATAGAGGCCGTTCCGGATTCGGGATACTACTTTGTCAGATGGATAGAAACCAATGATACCACGGCTGTCATTTCGTTTCAGGCAAACGAGAAAAGCACCCTAACTCCCATTTTCTTAAGAAATGGAGAAGTAGAAGTAATCCCACCTGAAACAGAAGAATTGCCGTCACTATTTCACATTCATCCCATCCCCGCCAATACCGAACTAACCGTAACTTACCGGGAACCGGAACTAACCCACATCCACTTCCGGATACACAATGCTTCCGGGCAACTCATTCATGAAAATAATCTGACTGCCTTGCCGGTGGCCCAGGAACTCGACATCGATATCCGTTCCTGGCCACCGGGGGTTTATTTTTTTACTGCAACAATCGGTGACGAAGAGTTTTCACGAAAACTCCTCGTCAATCACTAAAAGCCTTCCTCCTACCCCGCCATCGGCGAGTGGAAAAACTGCTCCTTGACGATCTTGCCGTCCGCCACTTCGTATACACAGACCTCTCCCATCGTCATTCGGGGCATGCCTTTGAAGGTGACATCCAGGGTCATCGTTACCGAAAAAAAGTTGTCAGCGACCAACGGCCCTTCAATCTTGTTGGAATGCACTTCCTCGACCATTTCTTCCCATTTCTTGCTTTTGCCTTTGATACCTGCCAGCCCTTCGGTTACGATCGGGCCTTGTGATCCTTCCGGCTCGATGCTCACTGCGTTGTCGGCGTAGAGTTCGTCCTGGGCGGCATCCCAGTGTCCGTTCTGACACAATTCGATCAGGCGGTTGGCTACTTCTGTGGTGGTCATTGTTCCTGTCATGATTTTAATTTTATTGGTTATAAGATTTATGTTTTGTCAAAATAACTTCAATTGATTTGTCTTATACACTTCATGCAATTCACAATTATAAGCCGGGCTCTTTTTTTCTTTGAAGAATTTTTTATGAGCCAGTTTAAATTGCCGGTTGATGATCTCCGCGATGTTCCCCTCTCCTACCATTCGCGTTTTGGATCGGCTGTCGCTGGTTTTGCCGCCGTGGCAGCTCCTGATCTTGTTCAACACTTTTTCGGCGCGGGCGGGGTAAGTTTTCTCTATCCAGTCGGTAAATATCGTTTCCACGTCGCCGTTGAGGCGCACCAGGGTATAGCCTGCTTTGTAGGCTCCTACGGAGGCGGCCCGTTTTAGTATCTTAAAAATCTCGTGGTCATTCAGTCCGGGTATGATCGGTGCCAACATTACACTTACGGGAATTCCGTTGGTAGCCAACAACTCCACTGTGCGGAAGCGTTCATTGGCGGTAGTGGTACGCGGCTCCATGAGCTGGCGCAGTTTTTCGTCGAGGGTGGTGATGGAAATGCTGACTTTTACGAGATTTTCGGCTGCCATTTTTTGCAAAAGCCCAAGGTCGCGGAGTATCAGACTGTTTTTGGTGATGATGCCCACCGGGTGGCGGTATTTCCATAGGACTTCCAGCATGGCTCTGGTGATCTTTCGTTTGCGTTCGACCGGTTGGTAACAATCCGTATTGCCAGACAGCATGATGGGGACGGCCTTCCATTTGGGGTGGCGGATGCGGTCTTCCAATAATTTGGCCGCATTTTTTTTGACCATGATCTTTTGCTCAAATTCCAATCCGGCGCTGTACCCCCAGTAAGGATGGGTATTGCGGGCGTAGCAATAGATACATCCATGTTCGCAACCTTGATAAGGATTCATCGAAAAATCCATGGGAATGTCGGGGCTGTCCACCTTATTGAGGATCGTTTTGGGGTGTACCTCTGTATAGGCCGTTTTTAGCTGGGTGACATCAGGCTCCTGGTCTGCCAGCGGGTTGGTGTCGTAAACGTATTTGTCGAACCGGCTGGTAGGATTGATCTGGGCTCCCCTACCCTTTAGAAATGCGGTTTTGACCGGCTTAGCGGCGGGATTGGAATGAGATGAATTCATCGAGATACATTTTGTGACACAAAAATACGCAAAATGTTTTTTTGACCAAATTTTTTTAACAATTTCAATCAATTTTTTTAAAAAATAAAACAAAAGACAGGAACTTAACCGCCACAAACCGCCGTTTATTTCGTATTTTTAGCAATGCCAATCAATTAATCACCAAAATCAATGATTTTCTTAATAAAAACAGCTTACCTTTTAGGCAGCCTGACGATAGGGTTGTATTTGTACTTTTGGAGTGGTCCCTTCAAAGTGGTGGGAGAGTCAACAATGGACGAGTTGAATAATGACGGTTTTGATCAGGACAAGTTGCTGGATAAGTCGGACGTCAGGCAAGTCAAACAAATAGGAAATGTATTATTTATAGTATTAGGCTTTCTGATCTGGGCTTATCTGGGAACCACCGTTGGCAAAATAGCTTCTGACCTGTCAGACAACAACTTCCTGCGATGGCTGGCATACTTTTTTATGTATTTCATCTTTCTCCGGTTTCCATTTGCAGTGGTAACTAAGATCTTAAAAAAGATATATGAGCTTCGAGCGCAGGGCGAAACAACCTTTTTCGCCATTACCATGATCGCTTTTTACGTCTGGGCCATTGTGAATTACGACACCATCCCTTACCTGTTTAAATGGCATCTGGTTTTTTTGAATTAGACATGAAGGCGAAACGACAGTGGAGTCTTATGGCGTCGGACTCCTTCACCACGGGACGTCCGGCACCTCACTTTTCTATCAATGCTGATGGCCTCCCGGACCATGAGCGTGACCGTGAGCCAGTTCCTCATCGGTAGCTGCCCGTACCTCCTTGACGGTGACATCGAAATGCAGCGTTATACCGGCAAGTGGGTGGTTGGCATCCAGGGTCACTTCGTCGTCTTTGATGAGGATAACCGTGTATATCTGCACCCCTCCCTTATCCGATTCCGCCTTTATTCTCGACCCCTCTTTCAGCCCTTCAATATGTGCCAGGTCATTGAACGGAACCTGTTGTACCAGCGACTCATCGCGGGTGCCGTAAGCATCTTCAGGGGAGATGGTAGTCTGAAAATTATCGCCGACAGCGCATCCTTCCAGGGCTTTTTCCATGCCGGGTATGAGGGATTGTCTGCCATGTAAATAGGTCAGCGGGCCGCGCTGGTCGGTGGTATCGATGACGATGCCATCGCCGTCTTTCAACGTGTAATCGAAAGAGGCGACATGGTCGTTTTGAATTGTCATAAATATAGATTAAAAATCAATGAATTTTGCTGCTCACACAATGCCTTTTTCCACCAGGTAGCGCTCAGCGTCGAGGGCAGCCATGCATCCGGTGCCCGCTGCTGTCACGGCCTGGCGATACACTTTATCTTGTGCATCTCCACTGGCAAATACACCCGCCACGTTGGTATGTGCGGTGCCTGGCTTAGTGAGGATGTATCCGGTTTCGTCAAAATCCAGCCAATTTTTGAAAATACCGGTATTGGGCTTATGACCAATGGCGACAAAAAAGCCTTTAATGGGTATTTCCGTTTTGTCGCCGGTTTTGTTGTTGAAAACGCGGACGCCTTCCACTTCTTCTCCGCCGAGGATCTCTTCCGTTTCGGTGTTCCAATGTATTTTTATGTTTTTGGTGTTGAACACTCTATCCTGCATCACCTTGGATGCGCGCATTTCATCGCGACGTACAAATAGATGCACAGTAGGGCATAATTTGGCAAGATAGGTCGCTTCTTCAGCGGCAGTATCACCACCGCCTACAACGGCCACATCCATCCCCTTGAAAAAGAAACCGTCACAGACGGCACAGGCCGATACCCCTTTATTGGCCAATCTTTGTTCTGATTCCAATCCCAGCCATTTGGCACTGGCTCCCGTGGCAATGACGACCGAGTCGGCATGTACTTCCGCTCCGGCTTCCGTCCACACTTTGTGAACAGGCCCCGCAAAATCGACTTTGGAGATCATCTCGTAGCGCACTTCCGTGCCAAATCTTTCGGCTTGTTTTCTAAATTCATCCATCATGGCGGGGCCCATTATGCCGTCGGGATAGCCGGGGTAATTTTCTACATCGGTGGTGATCATCAATTGTCCGCCCGGTTCAGGGCCGGTGTAGAGTACCGGGCTCAAATTCGCTCGAGCGGCATAAACGGCAGCCGTATAACCCGCCGGGCCGGAGCCGATGATCAGGCATTTGTGGTGTTCTATTTCGTTGCTCATTTTTTTGAGTTTTAAAATGCGGGCAAAAATAACAACTTTTGGGAGATTGTAATTGTCGCCGGTTATTTGTTCCTGAAAATTTGAGATTTGCTGCAATCTAAACCATTTGCTTCTTAATTGGTTCAATTGGTTGATCCCGAAACGAGTTCGGGACAAGTTATGCTGATACGCTAATTTGCTGACGTGTTGATGTCTGACGCATGAAGGCCCAGCGATGTGTTCTTCAAATTGGAAGATTAGTCCATAGATGGAATATCCTTATCGGAAAAACTATCCAATGACATTCTAACGTTATATCTTTCAGAAGTTTTAGGTTGTCACCAAAAATAGACAAATCATGGAAATCATCTATCAATACAGCTTTCTGGTCAGCCTTTTGGCGCTGAGCGGCTGGTTTTTTATCCGCCATGCCTCCTCTTTGAGCAGCCTGATGCGGATGCTCTTCTTTGCTGCTCTGGCCTCCTATTTTTACTCGGTGGTAATGGCTGAAGCGACCGTCGACTACAAACTGAGTATCCTATTCCGCGACCTGCTCATCATCAGTGGCCTTTCAGCGGGGTTTTCGCTGTTGCGCAAAAACAGAATTGCCTTTGTACTGCTTCTGCTGGGATCTCTGGTAGTCTATCAGTTGTATTTCAAAGAGGTATTGAGTCAAAGTTTTCCACAAAATAGTACAGAGAGTCAGGCCGTTGACAGTTCCAACCTGGATCAAAACGGAGAATTATTGTTGGAGTTAAAACCTGGAACCACAACAGCCGATCTTTCCCCGGTCGTCCAACGGTTTGACCTAAGCCTTCGACCCGCCTTCCACCCACAAGATGGTGCCATTACCGACCTGGATGACTACTGGTTGGTAGACATTCCCAACAAATTTTCGCGGAAGCGGGAAGAAATCACATCAGCCCTAAAAGAAGCGGCCGCTACCGAGCATGTGGAGGAAAATGAAACCGTTCTTGTCCAACCAATCTCCAGCACTCCCTTGCGGAAAAAGAGAAACAAATACGACCTCAACGATCCCGAAATAGAAAAACAATGGGCCTTTGATCCCCTGAAGGTCGACCGGTTCTACGATCTGTTGCGCTCCAAAAAGGTAGTACCCAAACGGTCGGCCCGCCTCTTCATCCTCGACACGGGCGTCGATGGCAAACATGAAGACCTGGCTGCCAACTACCAATCCCGAAAAGCAGCCTACGACCGCGACCGGGCCGGACACGGCACCCACTGCGCAGGCATTGCAGGGGCCGTATCCAACAACGGCATTGGCGTAGCTTCTCTGGCCATGGACAACCGATTTGTTCGACTGACCAGTGTCAAAGTCCTCAGCGATTTTGGTGGCGGCACCCAGGAAGGCATCATCGACGGCATGATTGAAGCCGCCGATGCAGGTGCCGATGTGATATCCATGTCGCTGGGAGGCCCTTCCAACGATAAAAAACAAAAAGCCTACAACGAAGCCGTGGCTTACGCCCAAAAGAAAGGCGCCATTGTGGTAGTAGCTGCCGGCAATAGCAATGCCGATGCTGCCGACTACGCCCCTGCCAACGCCAGGGGAGCCATCACCGTGAGCGCCGTCGACGAAACGCTCAACAAGGCCGCTTTTTCCAACTTTGTGCAAAACGTCGACCAGGGCCTGGCGGCGCCTGGCGTCAACATTTACAGCAGTGTACCCAACAACAAGTACACGTCCTACAATGGCACCTCTATGGCCACCCCTTACGTGGCTGGGCTGATCGCCGTATTGAAAAGCATCCAACCCGACCTGTCGACAAAGAAGGCATACGAAATACTTTCAAAAACGGGCCGAAAAACGAAGGATCCCCAACAGACCGGGCCGTTCATTCAGCCAGAAAAAGCTTTGTTGAAATTGATGAAATAAGTAGGAGGCTAATACAGCAGGCCATCCAATGTATTTTTGGAGCGTTCTTCGAGTTTTTTCCGTATCCATGGGGCATGGCCATTGCGAGGCACTTCCCGGTTGATCTTGAGCCGGGTGTCTTCGAGATGCTTTCTGGAGATGGTGCGTCCAATGATTAACCGTTCGTAAAACTGCTTTCGGTGGGTTTCCTTCCTGGGCTCGAGTTTATCTTTAGGAGCCACTTGAACAAAATGGTTGATCTTCACCTTTTCGCTGATATTCCATTGAATGGGAAGTTGGTCTTCCGGACGGAAAAACAGTGCTACGCAGGGCCCTTTACAGTTTAAGATCACGCCGATCAGGCGATCTCCTTTTTTTTCAGGTTTGAAAGAGGTTGTAGTTGGAGATGTTTCCGGTTTGGTAAAATAGCCGGCGCGTTTTATCAGATCAATTTTTCCTTTGGCTGCTTCCTTTTTCCAGTCTTTACTGGTCATCTCTTCGTAATAGCTGCCGCGATACCAGAGGCTTTCCGTTTTCCATAGATATTTTTTCCTCTTTAGCAATTCAGTGTACAAAGCCAGGGAAAGGTCGGGTCGGTCGAGGGCGTAAATTCCGATTTGGCATTCATTTTCCTGGGGTTCCAGCCGGGCGTACAATTCCATTTTTAAATGGCCAAATTGCTCGGAACAGTCTTCGAGTTCTTTTTCAAGTTTGGTTTCATAAGGGATCATTTGTAATACCGAGAGGTCGAACTGCTGTTCCAATTGGATTACCCGTTTTTCAAATTGCTCCATCATCCCTTTAAATTCCAGGAAAAAACCATACTTCCTTGCCTTATCGACATTATTAAAAAACCGTTCTTTGTTTCGTCGCTGCTCTTCTTCATAGATGTCGAGTTGGTTGAGCAGCCGGGTATAGAAATTGCCTTCCTGGATGGCTACGAGATTGCGGCGCGTCTCCGACATAAGATCAGCATTGGTGATTTGTTGGAGTGTTTCCACAAAAAGATCCGTTCCCAAGGGATCGGCCTCTATTTCGACAGTAGGCAGGTCGTCTTTTATTAGCACTTCCACGATCAGGCTGTCTTCTTCATCGTAATCATTGAGGGCACTGGCGAGTGGTATGGCCAGTTGATCGCGGATGGCACGTTGGAGGTAGCGGGCGCCGTATTTGGCATTGTAGCCAGCTTTCGCGAAATAGGCCAATACTTCGTCGTGCAGTTTAAATTCCATTTTCCGGAAACGGATACCTTCCCTCTTTTTGAACAATTTGATCTCCCGTTCTATGACAAATCGCATGGTGTCCTGATCGAGTGGGGCAAATGGCGTGATCTGATCGATCCGGTTGTACAACTCCGGCCGGAAAAATTGCTGGACGGCATTGTCGTAGTATTCCATGACTTCTGAGGCCGACACATTGGGTTTCCACGAAATGCGGTTGTTGTGCAGCTTTTTGGCGCCGATGTTGGAAGTGAAAATGATAATGCTGCTGCAAAAATTGACGACCTTGCCCAGGTGGTCTGTCAGTCGTCCATCGCCGAGTATTTGCAAAAAAAGGTCGTAGACGGAATAATGTGCTTTTTCGATCTCATCGAACAGCAGCAGGCAGAAAGGGTTTTGGCGCACAGCCGAAGTCAACTGCCCGTCGCCGCGGTGGGCATCACCGATGAGGCGCCCTACTGCAAAGGGGCTGGCGTATTCACTCATGTCGAAACGGATCATCCGGTCGCGGTTGCCAAACATAAATTCCGACAACACCTTTGCGAGTTCCGTTTTGCCCACGCCTGTTGGTCCGACAAAAAGAAAGGAGGCGATGGGCTTGCCGGTGCGGGTCAGCGCTGTTTTCACTGCGGCGAGTTTGTTGACGATTTTTTCGACGGCGATTTCCTGACCGAAAACATTGTCATTGAAATGTCGTTTGATGGCGGGCAGGTCCATTTTGATATCCGGATCGATAATAAACGGTGGCAGCCCCGACTCTTCACTGAAGTGACGGATGATCTCTTTTCGTTTGAGTACCGTTTTTTTAGCTGATTTGCCGGAGGCATAATTCATCAACAATGTTTCTAAAAACCGGATGGGTTTGCCCGGCAGGCCGGAGTAAGGGGAAAAGCGGTTGTTGAGGCGCAGGGTTTCCGCAATGGCCGTCGACTCGAAAGAAAGGGTATTGGCGAGTGGATGTTTGCTAAACTTTTTTTTGATCATCACCTCCAAACCTTTAGTGGGGGTCTGCAACTTGATGATCTGAAAATGCGATAAATACATCGGGCTGCGGAGGTCTATTTTTGCCAGTTCTTCTTCGGTGCATTCGCTGATCAATCGCAAAGTTCCTCTTTTGAGATAGGGGAGCATAAACTCGGCCATTGAAATATCGTTGCCGGCATATTGCCCTACTTCGAATAGCTCCTTTAGATTGGTAATGAAAAGGTAATCGTGAGTAGCAGCAAGCTCTGCACAAAGGTCGGGCAGGAGGGTCTCCCACCCTACCTCGCCTCCTGCCAGTTCTTTGACCAGAGAGGCGGCCGTAGTTATCCAGATACTGTTGGGAGCTGAATCAGTGCGAAAGGCCAGTTCCTGCACCAAAGCCGTTTTTCCTACGCCGGAAGGGCCTACCAGCAGAATGCTCTTCTGGTAAGGCGACTGAAAGGCCCGGAGGAGTTGTTTGACTTCTTTATCTCGTTCGAACACCACCTGGTCGGTGAAGGTGAGCCGGTAAGCCACTTTTGTCAACAGGGGTTCTCCGTTATCGTCGTTTTCATTTTCCAATTCTTTTGGTGTGGGCAGGTAAATGGTTTCTTTTTTTTCGATAAGTTGGGTCAGGTCCCACCAGATGGCGGTTACGATACTTTGAACGTCGTTCAATCGCTTCGACCGGGTAAATTCCATTTTGATCACTTCTTCCATCTGTTCGGCCAGGATACTTTCGGTAATACCATAGGCTTCCAGCCCGAGTGAAGGCAACAGGCCCCAGTATCCATCGCCCTTTTTTTGGTAAAAATAATCGAATTGGAGGTCAAAAGCAGCATAGCTAATGCCGTCTTTCGATGCTGGAAAAGCCACGGTAACCTCACTTTTGGTGAATTGGCTGGTGTTGAGCTCATTCATCAGGACAAAATGACGCCCTTTCCGGAGTACTTCCCGCTCGAACAATTCCATATACCGGCCACTTATGATCTCCAGTTTTGGATTGACGCGCAGCACATCCTGATCCATCATGGGACTCAACACTTCCAATCCGGAGTGGAACCGCAACAGGAATGCCTTGAATGGTATGTCTAATTGATGCGCCATCAAATGATTTTACGAAAGTGGATCGAAGGTATAGAATTGAAAATGAAATTGGAAATGAAATGCTATTGCTCATGGGAAAATCGGCAAATTTTGTCGAGAAAAATGAATAATCCCCGATCCTTGTCGTAATTTTGTACAGAACTTGAATTCAGCAGCCTCCATAAAAAACCCATCCAAATAATAGCCATGTTTAGCTTCAAAGCAAACATCATCAAGCGAAGGAAGATCAGCGTCACGGCCCTTTTCATTGGGATAGTCGGTGCGGCGCTGGCCGGTTATTTGCTTCCGCTCTATCTGAAAGACGGCCTGATACCGGTAGTAGAGCAGTTTGTCCGGCAAATAGGGTTGATCCCATATACCGGATGGTTTTATGCTGGGATTTTTCTGCTATTGGGCCTGGCCATCATTCCCGCCATCAAAACGGTTTTTCAAAAAAAATTGCGCACCAACGGTTATGTCGCTTTCGACGAAAACAGTCTGAAGATCATCAAAGGAAAACAACGTTTTTTGATACCCCAATCGGAGTTGGGTCGTTTGGACTTTGAAATTCCAAACCTAGAGGAAAAAAAGTCGACCGGAGGCTCTTTTATGAAAATACCCACCCAAAAAGGAATCTTCGTATGCGAACTCGACCTCGACAGCCCCGAACATAAAAAGGAATTGCTCAACATGATTAAATTTTTGAAAATTGAGCATGAAGTGGAGGTGGGGGTTAAGGAAATTTAGAGAATATCATAAAAAACTATTCTCCCAAACCAACAGAAGAATCTTACCTTTGCAGCTTGTCAAACTCCAATGGAAAAAATGATGAGCGATCAAGTCATAGCTATCGTTGAAAGTGGTTCTACCAAAGCCGACTGGGTTATTATCCGTAAGGGAAAGGCTCCCCTCAGGGTCCGCACTAATGGTCTGAACCCCTTTTATCAGGAACCGGAGGCGATGACCGCCTATTTGCAGCAAACCTTCAAAGGAAGTCGCTGGCCCTCCAAACTGACGAGCCTCCATTTCTATGGTGCCGGTTGCTCGGATGAGGCGCGTTGTCAAATGATAACAACGGCTTTACAACCCCTGTTTCCCCAGGCAGCCATATCGGTTGACCACGATCTATTGGCCGCTGCCCGCGCTACTTGTGGGCACCGGCCGGGGATCGTCTGCATTTTGGGCACGGGTTCCAACAGCGGGGTGTACGATGGGAATCGCATCATCGACAATATTACCAATCTGGGGTTTCTGGCGGGCGATGAAGGCAGTGGTGCCCACCTAGGCAAGCGATTGTTGCAAGGCTATTTTTACAGAGAGATGCCCAAGGAGATTTGCCTTGCATTTGAAAAAAAATACGGCCGGGAAAAGCGCCATTTTCTAAACCAACTTTATGGTGAGGAAACCCCAAATGTCTATCTGGCTTCTTTTGCCCGGTTTATGGCAGATCACCGGTCGCAAGTTTATATTAGATCTTTGGTGGCTCGTTGCTTTGAAGAATTCATCAAGCGGCATCTTCTCAAATACAAAGATGCCCGGTCTGTGCCTATTCATTTTGTGGGCAGCATAGCCTATCATTTTCAAAGCACCCTGCGACTGGTTCTCGAAATACGGAGGTTAAAGGCGGAAATGATCCTGCAAAAGCCCATCCATCAGTTGATTCGCTTCCATACCCAACCGATTTCAAAAGAATAACGATAAACCATGTCAGAACCGATCAAACGAATTGCCCTGTTCTCTTCAGGTGGCGATGCACCTGGAATGAATGCTGCCATCCGCGCAGTAGTGCGCCATGCCACTTTTCAGGATCTGCACATCTATGGCATCTACCGCGGATATGAGGGGATGATCGACGGCGATATTCAACGGTTGGAAACCAGCGATGTCAGCAATATCATTCACCGGGGAGGTACCATCTTAAAGACGGCCCGCAGCGAGCGGTTTCGCACAGAGGAAGGCCGTAAGCAGGCCTTGGAATCGTTGCAGGCCCATGGCATTGATGCCTGTATTGCCATAGGTGGAAATGGGACTTTTACCGGAGCCGATCTGTTTACCGAAGAGTTCGGCATTCCCTTTGTGGGTATTCCCGGCACCATTGACAATGACCTCTTTGGTACTGACTGTACCATTGGTTTCGACACAGCCGTCAATACAGCCATTGAGGCGGTCGACCGAATCCGGGACACCGCCGATAGCCACAACCGCCTCTTTTTTGTGGAAGTGATGGGGCGACATGCCGGATTCATTGCACTGAACACCGGTATTGGGAGTGGGGCCTCCAATGTCGTCATCCCTGAGCGGGAAACCAATATTGAGGACCTAATCAATCTGCTAAAGCTGGGTGCCAAACGCAAGAAGCTGTTCAGTCTTGTCATTGTGGCAGAGGGCAATAAAATGGGCAACGCAGCGGCTATTGCCGAAATGGTAAAGTCAAAATTCGATTATTACGAAACTAAAGTCACCATCATCGGGCATTTGCAGCGGGGTGGCTCTCCTACTGCTGCCGACCGGGTGCTGGCCAGTCGACTGGGCTTTGAAGCAGTCAATTGTTTACTCAACGGCCGAAAAAATGGCATGGTGGGTGTGGTTAACAATAAAATTGCGTTCACTCCATTTGCCGAAGCCATTCAGAAGGTCAAAGAGCCCAGTGCTGATCTGGTGTATATGGCAGAGGTGTTGGGGCAATGATTGACTGAGACTTTTCTGAGTACTGCCGATTGACTGATGGGCAGGTAGTCCGCTCATGGCCTACAATCTCACTTTGCGTAAAACGCGGTTATAGTCACTGGTGGTGGGCCCCGATTCGAGGTAGTACAGGTGGCCATTGTTGACTTTCATATTTTCGACGTAGACGCATTTGATCAAAACCGGCGGGCCGAGCGTTCCATTGGTGGTATTTATCTGCCTTATGAGTTTTCCTTCAGGATGATTGAAGGCGGTGTATACATTTCCGGTAATGGCATCAGCCAGGATCCGCTGATCCCATTTTTTATCTTTGTGATAGTTGATGGGGATATCCGAGAGGTGTTTGCCGTAAGGGTCAAAAACCGCGAGCTTGTCGGCCAGATGATTGAACAGCAACAGTTGGGAACCGATTTGGAACAAAGGTGCATCGATGGGTTGGTAAAAGAGCCGCACCCAGCCCAGGAGTTCGACGTTGTGGGCATCCAATTCGTTTTCGAGTACGCGGGTCAGCATGGCTTGTTTTTCCTCCCAGCTTATATCGAGCATGTCGATAAAGCCGACCGTGGGAGCCAGTTCTTCTGAGTATCTTCGTTCGAGGTTTTCGTCGTTGGCCACGATCGCCAGGGAAAATTCGCGGTCGCTGTATTTTTCGTATCCACGGAATTCGAGCAACTGGCCGATGCAATACCGGTGCCGCAAGATCACCAAACTGTCGGTAGCAGCTACACAGGGCTCCACCAGCCTGCTGAAAGTCTTTCTGGGGTATTCTTTTCCGATAAGGATAGCCGCTGTATCTGCCTGTATTTCAATATCCTGGGTGTGGGTAACTAAATGGATCCTACCGGTACAGCTTTTGTGTAAAAACTCAAAATTCCGAAGTTTATTCAGTTTTTGGGTAACCAAAGCCTCCCCTTCTTCATCTATCAACACCAGGGAATTTCCCTCCCTCATTCCCGGAAGGGTGAGCAGCAACAAACGCTCCTCCACAAAACTGTAGTCCCGAACGGTATAAGTCGGTTTGGTGAGGGTCTCAATGACTGGCTGGGCCGAGACCACCACATCTGGCAGGGTAGAAAAATAGGGATGCAATCGTATGTCCAACCATTGATCACCGGGTTTGTCGAGCCAAAGAGCCAGGGTTTCATAACCGATGTGAGAAAATTGTAGCTGGGCTGGCCACTGGCCTGTTTTTAGTTTGAAATAACCCGACTCGTCGGTGGTAGTGCCGGTTTGGGAATTCAGGTTGTAAATGTTGACATAGGGCAATGGTCTATCCGTTTCGGTATCAACCACCCTCCCTTCGACCTGCCAATCCTTTTGACCCATTGATGGAGAGGAGTACAGCCCAAAAAATAGTAGTAGGAGCCACTGAATGCGCATGGTCTCAAATTACCACCTTTCGGGAAAAGAAAAAAATCACTTATCCGTAAAAGTCAGGTTTCCGATTGGATGATCGCTGTTTCCACAAAAAATACAACACCAGTGGCAACAGAAAATGGGGCAGGCGAACGAGTACTTCCCAGGTCCATTGGGATAGGCTTTCGCCCAAATATTCCCATTCCAGGTAACTGGTGTAGCGAGCCATTGTAGTAGCGATGCCCCAGAAAATAATGTACCCAAGAGCAACCCTACCCCATTTCCAGGGCAGAAACAATCCAAGGGCAGCCAAAAAGTCGAGCAAGCCAGCTAGGAGTAACAGATGGTTGGCCGCCGACTCGGTTACTCCGATGGTGTTGATCACCATTTCTACAAAATTGCCGGGGCGGGGGTAATAGTTGACCGCATAGAGGCCGTGGCAAATGAAGGTGAGTGCGGTGGCTATTTTTAAAACACGAATGTAATTTTTATTGCTCCAGGCAGGCATTCCTCCTTTGGGAAAAACCCAGAAGTAGAGCATCAGTGGGGCTACAATCTGAAGGCTGTATTCAAAAAATTGCCCAATACTGAAAAATCGCTCTTTACAATATAAGAATGCTAAGAATACTAACCCCGCCGTGCCCACCCATAATAGCTTTGCAGACCATTTAGGTATCCGTCGAATAAGCAAGGCCACTAGCGCACAGGCCAAGTATAGGAAACCAAAGCCCTTTATAGAGGTCTGAATGGCATCGTCTACAGCGAGGCTGGTAATATAGGCTTCCCAGGGCATCCCCAACAGGGTGTTTACAATTCCCTTCATCCAGGTCTCGTCCCAGAGGAGGGCGCGGAAGGGGGCGTCCCAAGCGAGGTGCTGCCAGGCCCGGCCGACAAACAAAGCTATGGTGGCCGCTTGCAGGAGGGGGAGGATGGGTGTTGTTTTTGGAATGGAACGTTTACTCATCCCCTACTTTTATTCTTCCGATTCATATCCAATACGGCATCCTGAATGCCTTCCGGGCTAAGCGGATACATGGGCACCACCTGTTGTAGCGCCATGATGGTCATTGACCCCTGCCAGAATTTTTCATTGATGGGGTTGAGCCAGGCCATCTTGGGAAAATAGTCTTCCAGCGCCATCCAGCTTTCGATGCTGGTGTTGGTCAATTCGTAGGGTGCCATATCGGCATCTCCGATCACGAAGACGCTGAAATTTTTGTGGTGGTGGGTGGTCAGTTGATCGATGGATAGGAATTGTCGGCGTCCTTCGTCGCTGAAGAGGCCGCCGTAGATCGTGTTGTGGTAGTAGTAGGTCTGTAGGTCGTGTGCAAACCGGGTTTTCATTTTGGCAAAAAGCCGTGTTACCAGGTTGATGTACGGGGTCATGGACCAGCCGCCATTGTCGACCATTAAAATGACCTGCACTTTTTGGTTGGACACCTCCTGCTCGAAAGGCAGAAAAAGCCCTCCCTGTTTGACGCCTTCCTTCACCGTTTTCGGTATGTCGAGTTTGGTTTCCGTGGTTTCTTCATAGACGCCTTTCAGGGCAGCCAGGGCGGCGTCGACGTTGTCGTCTTGCAGGATGGTTTTGGTGTCTACCGGGTAAAACTGACGGCTGTTGACCACTTTGCGGGCCATTTTTCCGCCTCCTCCCCCACCAACGCGGATGCCTCCCAGTGCTGCCCCGTTGAAACCGTAGGGTGAAATGCCTCCGCTGCCGATCCAGTGGCTTCCGCCGTTGTGCCGGTCCAGCTGTTGTTCGGCGACTTTGCGCATTCGCTCCAGTAATTCTTCCAGGGGGATGTCGCGGTAATCGGCTGCTTCTTCCAATCTATTGGCTGTGTTTTCATCTGCTGATTCGGAGGGGCGATCCGCAAGATCGGGGTCGTCTTTTTGGAGGATGTCTTTACCAGAGAGAATCCTTTGGATGTCGAAGCTGGTGGTGTGGATTTGATCTAGGTATTGGTCTACCAGGTCGAGGTTGGAGGCTTGGTGGGCTTCTTCGTCTTCCGGGGTGTCGAAGTAATTCGTCTTCCATTCTTTAAAGGCTTCTGAACGGACGATGGCGTTTTCCAGTTTTTCCCCTTTTCGGATGGTGACACCGAGGAAGTAGTTGTAGAATGCTGCGGCATAGGGTCCGAACTGGGTGGGCGCCGTGGTGGTGAGGCCGCGCAGGAGGTAGTACAGGTCGCCGATGGTGCGGACGAGACCTTTGTCCATTGCTTTTCGTACGACTAACAGGGTGCGCACGTCGGCGGTTAGGTCGTATTTTTTGAAGGTGTTGGGTAGGCTGTTGAACATGAATTTATTTTTATTTCACCACGGAGGCACGGAGACACAAAGTAGCACGGAGTTTTTCTTTGTGTTTCTTAGTTGCTTTGTGTCTTTTCACCACAGAGGCACGGACCTGCCTGTCTAGCCCGTCTGGCCGCCGGACAGGCTAGCCAGATAGATCCGGCGGCCAGACGGGGACACGGAGTAGCACGGAGTTTTTCTTTGTGACCCTTTGTAACTTGGTGTCTTGGTGATTACTACTTTTTTCGTTACTCTTTTCACCACAGAGACACGGAGTATTTCTTTGTGGTCCTTTGTGACTTAGTGTCTTGGTGGTTATCTCATCTGAAAAAGCGTCTTTTGAGCTTCTCCAGGTCGGGTTGTGTTTTGACCAGGACACCCAGGCCCTCCACCCGGTCTACTTTGGTGAGGGCTTCTGCTTCTTCAAAGGACTTTAGGTATTTGATCCAGCTTAGGAGTTCGCGGGTGGCGGGGGCGCGTTCGAGGCCGAGGCTCCGCATCTGGTAGAAGAGGGAAATGCATCGTTCTTCTAGTTCTTCTCCAATTTCGGGATGGTGTTTTTCGACGATCTCCCGCATCATCTCTGGCTCGGGGAAGGAGATGTAATGATATATACAGCGGCCTTTGAAGGCGGTGGGTAGCTCCTGCTCTCGGTTGGAGGTGATGACGATGGCGGGCATGTCTTCCTCGGAGACTTCTATCACCTCTCCACTTTCCGGCATGATGAACTTGCGGTGGCTGAGGGCGTAGAGCAGGTCGTTGGGGAATTCGCGGGGTGCCTTGTCTATTTCGTCGATCAGTAGGACCGAGTTGGGGGAGGCGAAGGCTTGGGCGGCGGGGCCTTTGAGGACGTAGTCTTCCAGTCGCTCAGTGCTTCTTCCGCCGGTGCTGAGTTGTTTGTCGAGTCCTTTTTCTGCCCGTTGGGCATTGAGCACTTCTATTTGAGAGTCGCGGAGGTATTTTACATGGTCGAATTTGGCGACAAATTGTTCTACGCTGCTTTTAGACCCTACTGGAAAGACGAAGAGTTCCAGCCCCTGGTCTTTTGCAAATTGGATGGGGAGTTCTGTTTTTCCGGTGCCGGGTTCTCCTTCCAAAAGTAAGGGCATGCCGATGGTGCGCGCCATGTGGAAGGCCTGCGCCAGTTCGCGGTCGCAGAGGTAGTGTTGGGAGCCTGTCCAGGGTTGGGTGTTGGCCATTTATATTTCTTTTTTTTCTGTGGCGTTTTTTTTTACCACGGAGGCACGGAGACACAAAGTAGCACAGAGTTTTTCTTTGTGGCCCTCTGTGCCTTTGTGGCTTAGTGGTTACTATTTTTTTACCACGGAGGCACGGGGACACAAAGTTTCACAAAGTTCTTTCTTTGTGGCCCTATGTGGTTTCTACATTTGTTTTGCTCTTTGTGGCCCTCTGTGCCTTTGTGGCTTAGTGGTTACTATTTTTTACCACGGAGGCACGGAGACACAAAGTAGCACGGAGTTTTTCTTTGTGGCCCTTTGTGACTTGGTGTCCTGGTGGTTACTTCCCCTCGCCACGGAGAATCATAAAGTATTTCTTTGTGGCCCTCCGTGACTTGGTGCCTTGGTGGTAAAACACAAAAAAAGAAAGCCGTACCCGAAGATACAGCTTCTTACTACAAATTATATAAATCCTATGAACATATCCAAACTTGAGCGCCTGGCGAAATTAACCTGCTGGTCGAATGTTCATTAGACCAGCCAGGCGAATAAATTCGCCGGCTACTTGTGTTCCACCTGTACTTTGGTGGAGATCATTTCACGCGAAGTGAATGCATTTATGATGTACATACCGTTGTGGAAACCGGAGACATCTACCTGAAGCTGATTACCTTCGGATAGTCTTCCGGAGTCGTACACTTGTTGTCCGGTTAGGGTGAAGACCTTGACTTGCTCCAACTCATCGCCGCCATTGAGGTGTATGTTGACTTGCTGGTCGGTGGGATTGGGATAGGCGACCAGGGATACATCGGAGTCCAGCAGGTTTTTGCGGGTGTCGATGTTCATCCGGAGGTCGGCACCCTGGATGGTGACGTACTGGCCGGCCCCGTTCATGGTGACGGGGGAGCGGTTGAAGAATAGATCGATGGGAAGGAAGTCTTCGTCTAATCGCAGATCAATTGTTTCGATAATTATGAAACTTACAGTTGCCACAATCCCTTGCCCATGCGCCGATACATCGCTGGTGCGGGTGTAAGCCACGTCCAAGGCATTTTGGCTGTATCGGTCTTTTACAAAGCTGAGCATGGGCGAGTTGTAACTCATCCAACTATCGTCGTGGAAGGTGACGTTCATACTTCCCTCGACAACGATCTCGGAATTGTATCCCAGGGAGAAGGTCAGGCCGTAAATATCTTTTGCCGGGGTGCCGGGCGTGCCCAGCATGACGTCAATGGTGACCAGGTCGCCGGGTTGGGGGTTGGGGTTGTTGGGAATGAAATACAGCGGGATCCCTTCCAGGGTGGCAGGAGGGGTGGCGATGATGTTGTTGATCTTGCCGTAGTGTTGATAGATCGACGTGGTGTCCAGCCCTCTGATCTCGCCATCGCCATCGGTATCGACGTGCTTTTCGATGGCACCCATGGGGCCGGTCCAATCCACACTGTATTGGCCATACCAATCGGTGCTGGCATCGGTACGGGTAGGTCCGACAACGCCAGTACAAAAACCAACGGGAAGTACGTCGACCATATCGACTTTGCCGTCGCCATTGGCATCGCCCGGCCAGACGCATCTGGCCACACAAAGCGAGTCGGAGCTGGCAGAGGCGGGCACGTCGATGATGTCAATATACAATTTTACCACCTGACAGGAGCCGTTGGGTGCGCAATATTCAATTTCAAATTCATCCGTCACGTCTATCTCGTCGGTTGGAGGTGTATAGACCAATAGGTTGTACCCCTCCACTTCCTGGCCGTTGACGGTAATGGTGGCATCGCCTTCGTGGTATTCAACGGTACCTCCCAGATCGGATTCATCTCCATCTCCCATCGGGGCCGGTGAACGACCAGTCGTCAATTGGGATATTGTAATCGATGACCAGTGCGGTGTTTTTAACTGTTTGAAGGTCGTATTCAGGCGCATTAGGTACAAAGTTAGAGGTAGCGACTTGTACCGTAGCTATTTCACAATTGGGCGTTCCGGCCAGACAGACCGTATAGGTAAATTGATCGGCTCCTTCAAAACCAGGGTCGGGAATGTAAGTGATTTGGCCCTGAAAATCGTAAGCCGTCCCGTGATTGGGTTGGGTAACTGACTGAATATAGGGGACAAAATTAGGCGGTGGGACATCATTATCTAATGCGGAAAGGACGATGTTTTCATCCACTGCACCGGAACCGTAATCATCCACAGCGAAATTGTTGGAAGTGCCGGTGTTGATCACCTCAATATTATAAGTTACCGATTTGGCCAGTCCATTGAACAGGTATTCCACTTCAAATCCATCGGAACCAAAGTAGTCTTCATCAGGCGTATATCGAATAACGCCATCGGCATCGTACACCTCTGCCGTGCCACCGGTGGGATTGGAAAGGAAGGTATGGCCCTCCGCTAAGGGAAGGATGAGGTCAATATATTGGTTTTTCTTGGTCATCAGGTCGACAACCGTCGTAACATCCTGGGGGTCTTCGTAAAAAACCGTTACCATGGCAATGTCGCAATTGCCCACGCTGTCGCAAATGGTATAATGGTATTGCGCCGGTCCTTTAAAGCCAGGATCGGGATAAAAACTTATGGTGGAATCGGAGTCAACCTGAATGGAGCCGTGGTTGGCCAGAGTAGCTATGGTAATGTCATAAACTCCGCTGGTGGTACTGTCGTTTTCAAGCACATCGTAAGTGACTACGGAGTCAATAGCTGCTACAACGTAGTCATTAACAGCGACTATGGAGAAATCGATGACTTCTATTTCGAAAAACTCGCAGGTAAATTCGTTATTAGAGTTGTTATAACAAAAGGAAAAGGAATCAAGGCCGATAAAACCGGGATTGGGATTGTAGACTACGGAGCTGTACCAGATACCATTAGATATGGAATCGTATTGCCAGCCGGTTGTACCATTGGAAGCGCCGGTAAGCTGGATGGTCCATGGAAAGCATTGGAATTCTGTTTGGAAGGTCTGACTTGCTAGAATTTCGTGGTGCTGGTAGTTTTGTGCCATTCCCACCCAGGCCGACAAGGTCAGGCAAAGGCAAAGAATTGCCCTCATCAAATTTGGGTTTGATACATTCATCATCATGTTCGGATTTAAATAACTTGCTTGCTGACTTAACACGGTTACAAATTGATCTAAATTCATGCCTTTTGAAAGGACATAATCTTTACAATGTGAAATGTGTTTTGGTCAAAAAAAAGCAAATTACCTCTACTGATAATTCATTATCAAACACTTATGTACGGAAAAGGTAGTTAATAAGTGAATAATTGTGAATTATTTTTGTGTAATTAGGGTTAAAATTAAGGATTTTGGGGGAATTCACATAGCTTTTTTTGGTTTTTTTTACCGCTGAGGTAAGGGGACGAAGTAGTAACCACTAAGGCACTAAGCCACAAAGGAACACAAAGAGGAAGCTCTGCGCTACTCTGTGGTTTTGTGGCGAACAAGCTGGTCTGAGATTTGAATTCGCTAGCGATCAGGCCATTTTTGTACTATAAACCCCCGCAATAAAAGCAATAGTGCCTATATTTAGGCGTTCCAGACAAAACTGATTTGATCACAGTCTATTTATGCAAAACAGCAAATTATTCTCCGCCCTCTCCTACTTCGATAAATACGAGCAAAACCGATTGCGGAAGTACCTTATCTCGCCTTATTTTAATAAGAATGAGGCGCTGGTTATTTTATTTGAGGAGATTGTTAAACATCACAACAAGGTTAAGGAAGGCAAAAAGGTGAACCCACTTGAAGGGCATCGGTTATGGAGGAAATTTATCCCGAAAAGAATTTTGATGATGTACGATTTAGAAAACTTCGTTCAGATTTACTAAAACTTATTGAGGGCTTTTTGGCGCAACAGATTTTCGAAGATAACCCGATGCATCAAGCTACTTATCTGATCGAAGCAATAGGGAAAAATAAAATGACAAAGCTTAATGAAAGTTCTATACGGTCTGCTAGAAGATTAGCGACTTCCCACATTCATAAGCCATCTGATTATTACTATTTCCAATATAAAATTGAGCGTAATTATTTTAACTTATCCAAACAAGAGTTACGAAAAGGTACAAATGAATTTGTTATAGATGTTGGTAATAACTTGGATCGATTCTATCTTGCAGAAAAATTAAAGTATTATTGCTTTATTTTAAATTCAGAACAGTTTTTTTCACATGAATATAAGCATTTATTTATAGATGAAATCATCTCCCATATTGAAAAGCACAACTATGATCATGTTCCACCAGTAGCTGTTTATTATCAAATCTATTTAATGTTGACAGATTCTAATGATGAGAATCATTACTTCAAGCTAAAAGAATTGTTAAATAATTACGGTGAGGTTTTTCCCTCTGATGATGCTCAAATTATTTATGAACATGCTCTTAATTATTGCATTCGAAAAATCAATAAGGGGAACCTTTCTTTTTATGAAGAAACATTTCACATTTATTCGGTTCTACTCGACAATGAATTAATCTATGATGAAGGAGAACTAGCGCCATGGCATTATCTAAATATCGTAGCATCATCATTAAGAATGGGTAAATTTGAGTGGGTAGAAAACTTTATAAAGAATTATAGCCATAGACTACCTACTGACCAAAGAGATAATGCAAAGTCTTACAACCTTGCACGATTGTATTTTTATCAAAAAAGATACGATGAAGTAATTTCTCTACTGCAAACTGTAGAATATGATGACATAGTTTATAACCTAGGATCAAAAACAATGCTCATCCGTATTTACTATGAAATGGATGAAATTGATGCTTTAGACTCACTCTTAGAAAGTTTTCGAATTTATTTAGGTCGTCAGAGAAAGCTATCAGACCAGCGCAAAAAAAACTACAAAGCCTTCATCCGCTTCATAAAAAGGCTCTCCCGCGTCATTCCGGGAGATGAGAAGGCCATCAAAAAGATCCGGGAGGAGTTTGACCGGAGCGAGGGCATTGTGTCTACGGATGAGTGGTTGAGGGAGAAGATTGAGGCGTTGGAGGGGGGGTGAGGGGGCTTGCTGTCTGAACTGGGATTATTTGGATTTGCAGGATCGTAACATATGAACTCCGGTGGCCACGCTGTCTGAACTGGGATGGCTGGGATTAAGTGGGATTTATGGGAGCGTAACATTTGAACTACGGTTTTATCCCGAACATCCCCAGAAGGACGCCGCCAGTGAAAGCCTGCCCCGGACTCGATTCGGGGGACTATCGCCATTCACTGCACGTGCGCTATGCCTTCTGGGCACGTCACCCATCCCATTAATCCCAGTTCAGGCAAAGGGGCGTGGGGTGGCTTGGGATTACCGGGATTTGCAGGATCATAACACATGAACTCCGGTATCTCTCCTGTCTGAACTGGGATGGCTGGGATTTAATGGGATTTTTGGGATCGTATTCTTGAACTCCGGTCTTAATCCCAAACATCCTACTCATCCCATTAATCCCAGTTCAGACAAAGGAGGCGCGGGTGCCTGGTATTATAAGGATTTATTGAATCGAAATATTCACCTCCGCATTTATCCCAAACATCCTACTCATCCCATTAATCCCAGTTCAGACAAGGAGGCGCGGGATGGCTGGGATTATAAGGATTTACAGGATCATAACACATGAACTCCGGTGCCTCTCCTGTCTGAACTGGGATGGCTGGGATTTAATGAGATTTTTGGGAGCGTATACTTGAACTCTGGTCTTAGTCCCAAACATCCCGCCCATCTCATAAATCCCAGTTCAGACAAGGAGGCGCGGGGTGCCTGGTATTATAAGGATTTATTGAATCGCAATATTCACCTCCGCATTTATCCCAAACATCCTACTCATCCCATTAATCCCAGTTCAGACAAGGAGGCGCGGGATGGCTGGGATTATAAGGATTTATTGGATCGTAATATTTACCTCTGCATTTATCCCAAACATCCTACTCATCCCATTAATCCCAGTTCAGACGAAGGGGCGCGTGGGATGGCTGAAGTTTCCTCACCCTCTAAATTTCTTATTTTTAAACCGATGAAACTTCAATTTTGGAGCACCAAAATTTATTAGAAGTCCTACTTCCAGATTATAGGCCTCCAAGTAATTCATTGCCTGGCCCAAGTTACTGTTATCCATTTTTATCACGGCCTTTATTTCCACTGAAATTTTTTCCCGCACCAGGAAGTCGACCCTTCTGACACCGGCTTTAATGTCTTTATACATCACAGGCATTTCTACTTCTCTGGCATGTGGAATACCTCGTAGTTTCATTTCATAAGATAATGCCCGCTGATAGATGACTTCCTGAAAACCGTTGCCTAATATGGAATGAACTTCCATCGCTGCTCCTATTATTTCACCCGTCCAATCAGCATATTTGAAATTGTAATCTGCCATAGTATGTTATGTTTTGATTGTGAAGAATTCGATTTGCGTTTTGAAGTTTGTTTTCTAATTTTTATCATCGTATTGGACGCGCTGGGCTCTCCTGTCTGAACTGGGATGGCTGGGATTTAATGGGATTTTTGGGAGCGTAACATTTGAACTACAATTTTATCCCAAACATCCCATATTGCGCGCTGGGCCCCACTGTCTGAACTGGGATGGCTGGGATTTAATGAGATTTATGGGAGCGTATACTTGAACTCTGGTCTTAATCCCAAACATCCCGCCCATCTCATAAATCCCAGTTCAGACAAAGGGGCGCGGGATGGCTGGGATTATTAGGATTTATTGGATCGTAATATTTACCTCTGCACTAATCCCAAACATCTCACCCATCCCATTAATCCCAGTTCAGACAAGGGGGCGCGGGGTGCCTGGTATTATAAGGATTTATTGAATCGCAATATTCACCTCCGCATTAATCCCAAACATCCTACTCATCCCATTAATCCCAGTTCAGACAAGGAGGCGCGGGATGGCTGGGATTATTAGGATTTATTGAATCGCAATTTTCACCTCCGCATTTATCCCAAACATCCCACCCCTCCCATTAATCCCAGTTCAGACAAGGGGGATGACCTACACAATCTCCAAAGTAGCACTATGCTCCAACTCCCGGAAATCGACAGCACTCATGTTGGAGACGCCTTGCTCCTGCATGTAGACGCCGTAGATGACATCCACAGCGGCCATGGTCTGCTTGTTGTGGGTGACGATGATGAATTGAGAATCCTTTGAAAAGCGCCGGACGATCTTGTTGAATTTTTCGATGTTGGCGTCGTCGAGGGGGGCGTCTACTTCGTCGAAGACGCAGAAGGGGGCGGGTTTGAGGAGGTAGAGGGCGAAGAGGAGGGCGGTGGCGGTCAGCGTCTTCTCCCCTCCCGACAGTTGGCTGATGCTCACCGGGCGTTTGCCTTTGGGCTTGGCAGTGATGGTGATGGGCGACTCCAGAGGGTTGTCGGGGTCTTCGAGGAGGAGGTCGCAGTCGTCGTCTTCGGTGAAGAGGGTGCGGAAGGCGTCGACGAAGTATTCACGGACTTTGTTGAAGGCGTCCATGAATTTTTCGGTGGCGGTGTCTTCTATTTCTTTGATGGTCTCGAGGAGGGATTCTTTGGCGTCGAGGATGTCGGTGCGCTGTTGGTTGATGGTTTCGTAGCGTTGGTGCATCTCGTCATAGGCCTCTACGGCCATGGGGTTTATTTCGCCGTAGTTGTCGAGACGTTTTTTGAGGCGCTCCACTTTTTCTTCGAGCTCGTCGATGGTCAGGTTACTGGAGGGCGTTTGGGCCATGACCTCCTCAATGGTGAGGTTGAACTCTATGCGCAGGCGCTCTCCGATGGAAGCCAGGTCGAGCCTGAATTCGTTGAATTTGTCTTTGAGCGATTGGATAACCATGTGGGTGTCTTGCCGCTTGCGGTGGAGTGCGCGGAGGCTGTCGTCGATCTGGTTGATGTCTCCGCGGGCTTCGAAATAGGTTTGTTCGGCGGCGGTGAGGCCTTCTTCTACAACGGCTTTTTCGTCGTAACGGATCAGGAGGTCGTTTTGCAATTGGACGATGTCTTTTTCGATCTGCTGCAGTTCGAGGCGTTCTTCTTCTATGGTTTTTTGATTGGTCTGCAATGCATGCTGGGTTTCTTCGAGTTGGCGCTCGTGGTAGGACAGTTCCCGCGTAATCGTGTGTACCTTGTTTTGTTGACGGACCACTTCGATGTTTTTGGCATTGAAGGCGGCAGAGGCGGCGCCCAACTCTTCCGCTATTTGCCGGAAGGAGCTGTCCTTGTCGGAAATGTTGGAGCGAGCAGTGGCCACTTCATTTTGCTTGCTCACAAGATCGCTTTCAATTTGTCGGTTGGCGGTGCTCAATTGACTTACTTCCTCTTCCGAAAACGCTGCTCTGGAACCGGCATCGCGCAGGATGGCTTCTATGTTGTCGAGCTGGGTCATCAGGGAGACCTTTTCCTGGG
The DNA here is from genome assembly GCA_965222105.1 of Saprospiraceae bacterium. Lineage (GTDB taxonomy): Bacteria > Bacteroidota > Bacteroidia > Chitinophagales > Saprospiraceae > CALGLS01. Next base: position 99,177 of record CBDCTQ010000045.1, read on the forward strand.
CCAGTTGATTGTAGCGTTCTTTTTCGCGGTCGATGGTTTGGGTACTGGTTTGGCTTTTCAACTGGTCGAGCCTGGCCCGAAGATTATAGAATTCCGACGAAAGTCGGGTCTCCTCCTGCTCGAGTTGTTTGATGACTTTTTCCAGTACTTCTAGGTTTTTCTTCCTGCCGATTTTTTTGCCTTCAAAAAGGCCCACCGAACCACCTGAGAGGCTGTAGCGACGTTGTACCATCCGGCCGCTTTTCGACAACAGCACGATGTCGCGGTCCAGTTGCTGGGAGGTGATCTCATCGCTGTCGGTCATCAATACGCCGTGCAGGAGGTAGCTGATGAGGTTGCGGTAGGCCGGTTCTGTTTCCAGAAATTCGGTGGCGTGGCGGGTGCCGGGCACCAGGAAGGATTGTTCTGAATAGTCTTTGAACGCATCGAGTATGAAAAAATTGGCCTTTCCTTTTTGGGCCTTACCCAATAGCTGAATGGCCTGCCAGGCCTCTTCGACAGTTTGTACCACGTAGTAGTTGAGGTAGGGGTCGAGGTAGTTTTCGATGGCCACCCGATAATCTTCTTTACAGTAAAGGACGTCGGAAAGGAGTGGCACATTTTCTTTCCACTGTTTGCTTTTGCTTAAAAATTTGATGGATTCGGGAAATCCCTCGAGGTTTTCGATCAGACTTTTGGTCAGCTTGTATTCGTTGCGTTTGGCGTCGAGTTTTCGATTGACATCGCTGATCTTTTTGCGCAAAGCCTCCATTTCCGCCTCTGTCTGTTGGATGTCTTCCTGTTGCTGGGCTTGTTCTTTTTCGAGTTGTTGGAGTGACTGGGCGGATTGGTTCATCCGTTCTACCAGTTCGTTGAGTTGGCTTTCGAGCGTTTTCACTTCGGCATCTCTGCTTTCGATGGTGGCGCGGATGTTTTTGCCGTCCTGCTCCAGATTTTCGATCTTGCTGAGATTAATGGCTTTGTTTTTTTCCAACTCAAACACCGCTCTTTCCAATGTTTGCTGCGATTGGATGTATTCGTCCAATTCTTCTTTGAGGTTGGAATGGCTGCTTCTGATCTCTTCGAGTTCTGATTCGGCCTTTTCGAGGGCTTGCGCCAAATGCGATTCCAGTTCTTTTTCCTGAGTCAGTTGGGTAGTGAAGCTGGAAATGCTCTCAGTCAACGACTCGATGCGTTGCTGACCGGCGGTGATCTGATCGGAGAGTTTGACCTGATTGAGATGGATGAACTCTATTTTTTGTTCATAGATTTTTTTGTCGTTTTCCATGTTGCGGATCAGGCCGATCAGTTCATTGACTTCCCGCTGTTTGGTGCTGAGTTCTTTTTCTTTGTCGAGGTTGACTTTTTTTTCGTTTTCCAGTTTTGCTTCAAGCTGTGCCGACTCGGTTTCGAGTTGTCGGTAGCGGTCTTCTTCCTGTTGTATTTTGGTGGTGAGCTCTTGGTGGCGCCCTTTGTGACCGGTTAGTTTGTGATTGGCCAGGTCGATGCTGAAGGTTTTGTACTGACCTTTCAACTCGTAAAACCGTTTGGCTCGTTTGGCTTGTTTTTCCAGGGTTTTCAGCTGGCCTTCGATCTCGAAGAGGAGGTCTTCTACGCGGTCGAGGTCTTCAGTGGTGTTTTTGAGTTTGTTGAGGGTTTCGTGTTTTCGTTTTTTGTATTTGGAAATGCCCGAGGCCTGCTCAAACATGCGGCGACGGGCGTCGTTTTTGTCGTAGAGGATGTCGTCGACCATCCCGAGTGCGATGATGGCGTAGGAGTTGGAGCCGATGCCGGTGTCGAGAAAGAGGGAGCGGATGTCTTTGAGGCGGCAGGGCACATTGTTGAGCCGGTATTCGCTTTCGCCGGTGCGGTAGAGGTACCGGCTGATGGTCACCACATTATAATCGGTAGGGAGGATGTTTTTGGTGTTTTCAAAGGTGAGGGATACGTGTGCCAAGCCACCTGGTTTTCGCTTTTTGGTGCCGTTGAAGATGACGTTGGTCATCGCTTTGAGGCGTAGTTCCTTGCTTTTTTGTTCGCCCAATACCCAGCGGATGGCATCCACGACATTGGATTTGCCGGAGCCATTGGGCCCTACAATGCCGATGATGTCTTCGTCGAAATGGATGACGGTTTCATTGGCGAAGCTTTTAAAGCCCTTCATGGTCAGTTTCTGTAATCGCATAGCTTGCAAAAGTACGGAATCCGGGGCTGTTATCGGCTGTAAATATTTTATAATTTTTCCACATTACGTCGGAATCGTTCTAACTCTTTATATTTCAGTCGGTTTTCTCGCCACGAAGACGCTACGCCACGAAGATTAACATAGAAAATTCCTCGAAACTTTGTGGCTCTCCCGAATAGAGTCCGGAACAAGCTGTGCCTTCGTGGTTAAAATCAAGCGATTATTTCTATATTTATTCCATGAAAAATGAAGAGGCCCCTCCCGTTTTTTCTTCCTGGTCTCGGTTGTACTGGCTGGTACTGGTGGTTCACGTGCTGTTTATTGCATTGCTGACGGTACTGACGGGGTGGTTTGGGTGAGCGTTAAGTAATGCTCAAAAAATAACTTCCTCGTTTATGGCTGCCTCCCTGCCTTTGCCGGCAGGCAGGTTTTGGCGCTGCACTTCCCCGAAATAATCGGGGCAGGCTGTTGAAAAGCCTCGCCGATGCTATGGCATCGCCTACGTTTTTCGCCTCGTTCAGCACCAAAATAGACTACCCAAAATCGGGAATTTATTTATTACGCATTACTAAGTCATCTTTTATAAAATAAATTTTATTGAGCACCACCGATTGGATCATACTCGCCTCCATTTTGCTGCTGATAGTAGGCTACGGCGTCTGGAAGTCCCGCAAAATAAAAAGCACGGAATCTTACCTCCTGGGTGACCGCCAACTGAAATGGTGGACGATAGGCTTGTCGGTCATGGCTACCCAGGCCAGTGCCATTACTTTTTTGTCTACCCCTGGCCAGGCTTGGGAGGAAGGCATGGGGTTTGCCCAGTTTTATTTTGGCTTGCCCATTGCGATGGTCGTACTTTGCATATTTGTGTTGCCCGTTTTTTACCGGCTTAAAAGTCTTTACGGCATACGAATATCTCGAACAGCGGTTCGACCTCAAAACGAGATTGCTCACGGCCATTCTTTTTCTGATACAACGCGGACTGGCTGCCGGCATCACCATTTTTGCGCCAGCTATCATCCTCTCTACCATACTTCAGATCCCTTTGCTGGCCACTACCCTGCTCATCGGAATACTCGTGATCGTGTACACCGTGTTGGGAGGCTCCGAGGTGGTCAGCCACACCCAGCAGCAGCAGATGATCGTCATCTTGCTGGGTATGGGGGTAGCCTTTGTGGTGATCGTAATGCGATTGCCCGACGCCATCAGCGTGGTAGATGCCCTTGCCCTTGCGGGAAAAATGGATAAACTGGAGGTAGTGGATTTTCAGTTCGATTGGTCCAGCAAATACAACATCTGGTCGGCCTTGCTGGGAGGTACTTTTTTGTTTTTGTCCTATTTTGGCACCGACCAGTCGCAGGTACAGCGCTACCTTTCGGGAAAATCGCTGACGGAAAGCCGGCTGGGGTTGTTGTTTAATGGCTTGTTTAAAGTACCGATGCAGTTTATGATCCTTTTCGTGGGGCTGATGGTGTTTGTGTTTTATCAATTCAATTCTTTTCCCCTCCATTTTAACCGGTCGAATGTAGCCGCCCTTCAGTCGTCGGAGTTGAAAACGAACTATCAGGATTTGGAATCTCAACTTTCTGATGTTCAAGAGCAAAAAGAAACCGCCATCTATTCCCTTTTGGAGGCCATCCGGAAAGAAGAAGCAACCACCCATAAGGAAAAAGAAGTACTGCTTTTGCAAAAGCGGGAAAAAGGCCTCCGGGAAGCGGCCAAAACATTGATTGAGCAATACAATGAAGCACACCAAGCTAAACTCGAACCGGAAGATACCGACTACGTTTTCATCCATTTTGTGACCACTCAATTGCCCATCGGTCTGATCGGATTATTGCTGGCCGTCATTTTTTCGGCGGCCATGTCGACCACTGCTTCGGAGCTGAATGCACTGGCTACCACCTCTATTGTCGATATTTACAAGCGTAATGTTAGAAAAGAGGCTTCGGATGGTCATTATCTATTCATGTCGAAGCTGTTTACTGTCATTTGGGGTGTGCTGGCCTTGTCTTTTGCCATGATGGCTTCTTTGTTTGACAATTTGATAGAGGCGGTCAACATCATTGGCTCCCTGTTTTACGGCACCATCCTGGGTATTTTTGCGGTGGCTTTTTTTCTGAAAAGGGTGAATGGGCAAGCTGTATTTGTCGCAGCTTTTGTTGGGGAATTCGTGGTATTACTGTTGTTTTACCTAGATTATGTCGAGGTGATTTCTCTGGCCTATCTTTGGCTCAACATGATCGGTTGTATGGTGGTAGTGGGGGTGGCTTGGCTGGTGGGGTTGCGGAAATAAAAAATGCCAGGGAGTGAACTCCCCGGCAATGGTTTGTCGTTCTGAAGGAACTTCTTTTGTTGGCAATGCATCAATCACTTGCCACCGATCAGCTCTTTCTGCCAAACCCGTAGTTTATCCCAGTTGCCCTGAGCAGCCATTTTGGCTTGTTTGGGCCAGGTCTTCGGGTTGTGTATCTTGAAGCGGGTACCTCCGTTTTCGAGGATCGCTTTGATCTTTTTGGCGGAGGTGGTGGATAGCTGTGCGTAGGTCTTAATGCCGTTTTTGTTCAACAGTTGCTGAATCTTCGGGCCGATGCCTTCTACTTTGGTCAGGTCATCCTTTTTTTTCGAAGTGACCCTTGTTTTTCTGGCGGTAGACTTGGACTTTCCGTTGCGGGTGCTGCCGGAGTCGGCTTCATTGACGGTTTCGATGATTCGTCGAACCACTTTGTAGGGATCTATATTGGAGGCGGGACGTCGATCTTCGAGGTAGCCTTTCCAGGTCTTTGCGGTGGTAACCGGGATGCGGATGGAGGCACCCCTATCGCTGGCACCGTAGCTGAAGGTGCTGATGTGTTGGGTTTCGTGGAGGCCGGTCAGGCGCATTTCGTTGCCGGAGCCATACACTTCGATGTGAGCGAGGTGGTTGCGGCGGAAGGTTTCGAGGATGTTTTTGAAATAGGTTTCCCCGCCGGTATTCCGCATTTTTTTGTTGGAAAAATTGACATGGCAGCCGGAACCATTCCAGTCTCCTTGTACGGGTTTTGGTGCAAACTCCACATCGACTCCGTATTTTTCACAAATGCGGAACAGGAGGTAGCGGCTGATCCAGAGGTCGTCGCCAGCCGTTTTGGAGCCTTTGGCCAGACACTGGTATTCCCATTGTCCCAACATTACTTCTGCATTGATGCCGGTGATGTCGAGCCCTGCTTCGAGGCAAACGTCAAAATGTTCTTCTACAATGTCGCGGCCAGCTACATTGCCGTTGCCAACGGAGCAGTAGTACATGCCCTGGGGAGCGGGGTAGCCATTGTCGGGAAAGCCGAGAGGGCGACCACTCAGTACGAGGGTATACTCTTGTTCAAAACCAAACCAGAAGTCGGAACTTTTGGGTACGAGGTGGCGGGTATTGGAGGCGTGAGGGGTACCATCGGGGTTCAGTACTTCACACATGACCAGCCAGGCGTTTTTTCGTTGTGGATCTTTGTACGTAGTTACGGGTTGGAGCAGACAATCGGAATAATGTCCATCGGCTTGTTTGGTGGAGCTACCATCAAAAGCCCATACAGGCAGTTTTTTGACATCACCTTTGTAGTTGGTCATGTTGATGACTTTGGTTTTACTACGCAGGTTGGGTTCTGGAAGATAACCATCTAACCAGATGTACTCAAATTTTAATTTTGCCATTGTAAAAAAGCAGATTTAGTAAATGTGAATAAAAAAGGAATTTCGAAATCCGAAGGTGTTGGTTTTGACCATTTCATTCCGGTCTGTGGCCAAAAATAGAGTGGTCACGCAAAAGTAGGTATATCTCCCTAAACCACCAAAAACTAAACTGAATAAGAACTAAATTTTGCTACCTTTGTTTGCGTAACTCCTTCCAATGAATTTTGTTTCATTTACCATGAGAAAATTTTCCACATTTATTGTTAAGGATTATTCAGTAAATGATTTGAGTGTTTTCCTGTGCTGCCCCCGCCCCCGGCCCCTAAAGCGGGGAGACGGCACATCATTTACGAAATATTTTTTCATTGCTTTAAAGTGTATTGTTGCCATTTTGGCGACAGCCCCCACCTATCCCCTACTCGCCCAGCAGGACACCCTTCCTCCCGGGGATAGACCTTTGCAAAACCTGGAACAAAATCTACTGGAAAATTTTGCCGAAGGAGCCGAAGAAGATGCCGAATTCGACTTCAACGCCGCCTTTGATTTTTACCTCGACAAACCCCTCAACCTCAATAAGGCCGACCGAGACGACCTGGAAAACTTCGGGTTGCTTACCGATATTCAAATCAATCAGTTACTCCTCCACCGCCAACAATTTGGTGACCTCATCGCCATCCATGAATTGCAAACCGTCCCCGGTTTCGACCTCCAAACCATCAACCAACTGTCGCCCTTTGTCACGGTTTCCAGTCAACTGGATGACTACCACCTGCCCATCCATAAAATGATGGTGCAAGGCAAAAACGAGCTATACCTCCGCTGGCAACGCGTACTCCAAACCCAAAAGGGATACACCCCCAGAGAAGACCCCGACGATGCGAGATACCTGGGCGACCCCAACCGGTATTACATCCTGTTTAAACACAGCTACGAAAACAGACTTA
>CBDCTQ010000046.1:0-96597 GCA_965222105.1 Saprospiraceae bacterium
ATGCCATTCCGGTTGTAAATGAAGACGATGGGCTGTTGGGATTGGTTACTACTTTCGACCTGATCCGGCATGCCTACCAGTAAATCAGTTGAGTGCGTGACATATCTACCTGGCGGTAGACAGGCCTGCCGGTCGGCAGTGCGGGTTAGCGGAGCATCGCGGTTGCAAACCTGCCGGCCGGCCAATGTCATTAAGATTGCATTTTTTATATGTATAACTCGTTGAAAAATGTAGCCTGAGGCCACAATAATTAAACGCACAATCTCAGAGATATCTCGCGAACATAATTTTTTCAGTTAGTTATATATAAAAATAAACCTAACTTAACGACATTGGCCGGCCGGCAGGCGGCCGCGACGAACGACGTCCGCACAGAGATTTTCTTTGTGAATCTTTGTTTCTTCGTGTCTTTGTGGTAAAGGCCACAGCGATTCCCGCCCTCGGCGGGACAGGCTTGTCACACACTCAAATCAGTTAATTGTCAATACTAAGCACCGGCACGTCCGCATGGTTGACCAATGCCTCTACATTGCTGCCTGCAAAGAGACGTCTGAGGGGATGTCGCTGGCGGTTGGAGATGGCGATCAGGTTGGCGCCAATTTTTTCCGACAGGTTACGGATGCCGGCATCGACGGTCCAGTCTCTGAAAAAGTGTTGTTGGCAAGGCAGGTCGCCACACATGGCTTCGAAGTCGTCCATAGCTGATTTGACGAGTGCATATGGTTGGCCAAACCAGCCGGAAGTATTTACGACCAGCAGGTGGATCTCCGGTTGATGAGGCCGGACAAAGTCGAGGAAATACTGAAAAGCGGCTTTTTCACTTTCGTCAAAATTGGAAGCGAAAACGACTTTTTCCAATTTGTAATCTCTGACATCCTCTTGACGATCAGCGTAGGCACATGCACCGTCCGCACCACCTTTTGTGTGTTGGAACCGATGAAGTATTCATTCTTACCACTGGCGCCATGCGAGCCCATCACCAAAAAGTCGATGTTGTGTTGGGCGATGTAACTGGAAATATTGTCGATGAGGTTTCCAGCCGACCAGCTTTTAACAAGGGTACGCCTTGGGTACCGGCCTTGTCCTCCCATTCGCCAAATAACAGTTCGGTATTGGTGGATGGTTTGCCGGTCTTCCGGAAATTGGTTTCGTTGTTCTTCCGACAATTCCAACCATCCGGGGCGCACGTCCACCCGGCAATACATATGCAAGGTGGCTTCATAAAACCGGCCAGTTCCAGCGCAGCATGAGCCGCATGGGTGGCACAGGCGGAGAAATCGGTGGGTACTAAAATGTTTTTCATAAATAGGGTTGGTATTACTAAGTAAAGCTCAAAAAACCAGCCTGCCGGCTGGCAGGTAAATTGTCTTTTTGGTGTCTTTGAAAAAATCACAAATCGCTCATTATCAATCGCTTATTTGTAATTTTGTCAAAGACAACGACAAGTTATTTTCGAGCGAGCCTAATTAACTCCTCTGTTGTTTTGTTCGTCCAGGGTCCAATGATCGGTAGCGGTGGTTTGCAGCCAACGGTGCCAGAGTGGCGGAAGACCTGTACGTTAAGTCCGTATTGGTCGTGGAACATTTTTTCCAGTTGCGCCACTTGTAGCTGACCGCTTATCTTCAGGTCGCCCGATTGGTGGGTTTTTCTGATCTGGCCGATGACCTCTGCACCCGACCATTTTTCTTTTTCTGAGGAGGCTTCTCCCGCTTCGTGTTCGGTTTTGTAAAATTCGAGTTTCAGGTTTGGAAACAGTTTGTTAAACGATTCCTGAATAGCTGCTATGGAGGTTTGATCTGTGATGAGCATAGGTGTTGTAATTTTTGACAGGTGTACAATAATACGTCAAATGTACAACCCGATAATATGTATTTGGTTAGACCAAAATCAGGGGATTTTCTGATTTATGTCAATCCAACTTTGAAGTCTCTAAACTAATTTTAGAACATCAATGCTTAAACCAAACACCATGACAAAAGCCAGAAAAATATTGTTTCCAACCGACTTTTCCGAGCCGGCTGCCAACGCATTCAGATATGCTCTTTTGTTGGCCGACCAAACGGAGTCCACCGTCGAGGTGCTGCACATCACCTATCCGCAGGGAGAGCCCCTCGATTTTCCGGCCATGGCGGCCCAGGCCAACAAAATACTGACAGAAACCGGCCGGGAGCAAATCACCAAATTTGTTGAAACCGGCATCACCCAGGGTAGTGGACCAACTCAAAAATGCACCCGACATTCTTTCGGATGTGGAAACGGGCCTGCAGTGAACACCATCTGCGAAGTGGCCCGCCGCGACGACATCGACCTCATTGTAATAGGAAGCAGAGGTTAGTAATCGATCTGCCGTCGAAAAAATATTGGGCAGTGTGGCCGCTGGCGTAGTAGCCAAAGCGCCTTGCCCGGTACTGGTGATCCCCGAAAATTATGCATTCAAAGGATTTAGCCAGGTGGCTTATGCAAGTGAATTGTTGGAAGAAGATCCCTTCGAACTCTGGCAGGCTATGCAATTGATCGAACCGGCTAATCCACTCGTCCATTGCATCCACTTTAACCTGGGTGACGAAACGATCTGGAAGCTGCCGAAAAAAATGGATCGCTTAAAGGCTTTTTACAAGGAAAAACACGCCTGGCATACAGGTCAGGTTTCACCATTTGCCTGGCGACGACCTCACCCAGGACCTCAATGAGTTTGTGGAAGCCTACCCCATCGATTTGCTCATCATGTACCAGCCTCATCACAACTTTTGGGAAAGGCTATTTCACAGGAGTGCTACTAAGCGGATGGCGGGACATACGGAGGTACCCCTCTTGGTAATGGTGGAATAGACCATCCGCTCACAACCGCACAAAATAAACATCCGTTTCGTTCCGGTAGATGTTTTTTGCCGAAAAACGACCCGGTAGCGATATGATCTCTTCGAGGTCGAATATGGTACAGCTCTTCGGCAAGCCCGAAAAAATCAGGGAATAGAATGCCGCCGTACCCGCCGGCACCAGCATCCAAAGCGGAGCAAGGGTGATGCGCTCAGCATGGATCAACTCACTTCGGTGATTGGAGTGGTGATCGAACAAATAGGGTGGTGGGCCAAATCCGAATGAAGTGATCGAACGTCGTCGGGGCAGTGCTGACGCAATGCACCACCACCTGGCCCCTCCTCCTGCACTTGCTCCAATAGTTCTTTCAGTACGTCGGGAGCTATCTCTACTTCGGGTTTGGTGATGATGGTGGGCATTGGGCAAAGTATTTTCTGAGATGCGAAGTCAGCGGGTCATTTCAAATGACCCGCTGACTTTAGGTTAACAAAACAATAACTTCTGCAATAAATGTGGCAATAATCCTTCCTCACTGCAGGCTCAAAATCTTCAACTCCACCCGCTGGTTCTTCCGCCGGCCGGTCTCGTGATTGTTGGAATACTTCGGTTTGCGCTTACCGTATCCCTTGTACACTACCCTGTTGGAATCGATGCCCCGGCGGACGATGTAGGCGGCCACCGCCTTAGCACGGGCCGTCGACAAAGCGTCGCAAAAATCGGGCGGAGGTATATTGTTGGTATGCCCCCCCACTTCTATTACCACCAGTGGGTTTTCTTTCAGGAAGTTGGCTATTTCATCCAGTGCAGGGTACGACTCAGGGGTCATATTGGTGCTGTCGGCCTCGAAGTAAAGATTGGATACCTGGAGGGTTTGTCCTTGGCGCAACAGGCCGGCGGTAAGGGCCGGGAGTATTTTCTTTTCGGTGATCACCGACAGTTCCGCGCGGCAATCATTACCATCGGTTATGGTCAAGCGGTGGGTACCAGTGGGTAGTTTGAACGGCGGCGGCGGGCGGTTTCACCGTTGTCCCACTGATAGGCATAGGGCGGGGTGCCGCCGCTGATGGTTGCAGAGGCGTGGCCGTCTTTGCTGTTGTCGTTGGTGGCGGGAGTATTTTTGTCGAGAGTGGCCGTCAGTGGTTGAGGCTCTTCGATGGTGATGCTGGCCGTCTGGCTCCCGCCGGAGGCGTCGGTCAGGGTCAATGAATAGGTGTTGGCTCCCAGCCCGGTGCCGTTTGATCCAGTTAAAGAAGCGGGCTGCCAGTTGTATTCAAAGGGAGGCTTACCTCCCCGGGTCACGACTTCCAGAGCTGCTGTTTTTTTCTCCGTTGCAGTTGATGGTGGCGGTTTGCTCCAGGTTTACCGAAAGGGGCAGTACGTTCTCTGAAATATCGGTGGTGGCAACGGTCTCGCAGCCATTGTCGTCGGTCACGAGTCACCTGGTGTTTTCCGGGACCTAGTTTGGTGGCGGAGGCGGGTAGTCTCCTGATTGTCCCAGCGGTAGCCGTATTTCCCAGCACCACCGGAGGCTTTTACCGTAGCCCTGCCATCGGCATTATTGGTGCTGGCGGGTGCTTCGACGCTGATAGTAGCACTGAGTTGCTTGGGAGCCACAATATTTATTTTGGCGACAGCCGTATTGCCTGCGGCATCCGTCACGGTGACTTCGCAACTGCCTTCAGACAAGTTAGAGGCTGTCTCACCCCGCTCCACTATTTTTTATTCCACTCGTACGTAAAGGGCGATTTGCCACCACTGACATTGGCACGGACGACGGCGGTATTCTCTCCTGCACATTTAATAGCCGTGGGGTTGTCCGAGTTTTACGCTCAGGGGCAAAATATTTTCTGTAATATCAATGTTAGCCGAAGCGGTACAGCCGTTTTGATCGGTGACGGTGACGGAGTGGGTGCCAGCAGCCAGTTTGGTGGCGGTGTTTTGTGTTTCACCCGTACTCCAGCGGTAGGAATACTTTTTGCCGCTGCCACCCTGGGCTTTTGCGGTGGCCCTGCCGTCGGCATTGTTGGCGGTGGCAGAGGCATTGACGGTGATCGTAGTAGTGACTTCTTTAGGTGCAGCAATGTTTATTTTGGCGACAGCCGTATTGCCTGCAGCATCCGTCACGGTAACTTCGCAATTGCCTTCAGACAAGTTAGAGGCTGATTTACCCGTTCCACTATTGTTATTCCACTCGTAGGTAAAAGGCGATTTGCCACCACTGACATCGGCACGGACGACGGCAGTACTCTCTCCTGCACATTTAATAGCAGTGGGGTTGTCGAGTTTTACACTCAGGGGCAAAATATTTTCTGTAATATCAATGTTAGCTACGGTGGTGCAGCTGTTTTGATCGGTGACGGTGACTGCATGCGTACCGGCAGCCAGTTTGGTGGCGGTGTTTTGTGTTTCGCCGGTATCCCAGCGGTAAGTGTATTTTTTGCCGCTGCCGCCCTGGGCTTTTGCGGTGGCCCTGCCGTCGGCATTGTTGGCGGTGGCAGAGGCATTGACGGTGATCGTAGCAGTGACTTTTTTAGGTGCAGCAATGTTTATTTTGGCGACAGCCGTATTGCCTGCAGCATCCGTCACGGTAACTTCGCAATTGCCTTCCCCCAGGTTGGAGGCTGATTCACCCGTTCCACTATTGTTATTCCACTCGTAGGTAAAAGGCGATTTGCCACCACTGACATCGGCACGGACGACGGCGGTACTTTCCCCTGCACATTTGATAGGCGTCGGGTTGTCGAGTTTTACACTCAGGGGCAAAATATTTTCTGTAATGTCAATGTTAGCTACGGTGGTGCAGCCGTTTTGATCGGTGACGGTGACTGCATGCGTACCGGCAGCCAGCTTGGTGGCGGTGATTTGCGTTTCGCCGGTATCCCAGCGGTAAGTGTATTTTTTGCCGCTGCCGCCCTGGGCTTTTGCGGTGGCTTTACCGTCGGCATTGTTGGCGGTGGCGGAGGCATTAACGGTGATGGTAGCAGTGACTGGTTTGGGTGCAGCAATGCTTATTTTGGCGACAGCCGTACTGGACATAACATCGGTAACGGTCACTTCGTAGGTACCTGCCACCAAGTTGCGGGCTGATGCTCCCGAAGCATTGCCCTCCGACCATTGGTACTGATATGGGCCTTTGCCACCGGAAGCGTTGGCTTTGAGGGCACCGCCTTTGCCGTCGTGGCATTTGACCGGGTCGGTTTCTTCGAGGGCTACGGTCAGGGCCGCAAATTTTTCTGTAATAGTAATGTTGGACTTGGTAGAGCAACCGTCTTTCTCGGAAACCGTAACAACGTGATCGCCTGCCGTCAGCTTTTTGGCGGTGGCGGTGGTTTCGCCATTGTCCCACTGATAGGTATACCTGCCGCTGCCGCCACTCACTTCCACCATGGCCTGTCCGTCGGTGCCGCCGCCCTCTGCCGCTGGTTTTAGCTCCCTGACGGTTACCACCAGCTTACTGTCTTTAATGATCTTCTTAGTAGTGGTGGATTTTCCGTTCTGGTCTGTGACAGTGACAATGTATTCTCCCGGCCCCAGGCCCTTCGGATGAGCGCCGCTGACAGAGGTATTCCATTGGTAAGCGTAAGGCGGTTGCCCACCGCTGGCCCGCACCTGGAGGGCAGCATTTTGAGCATCCGGTGTACAGTCCAGCGCAGTCGTCACGGCGATGGAGGCGTTCAGCGATGACGCCTTGCCGATGTAGTACACACCTTTGTTTTGAGTGCCCACCCAGAGAGCATTGTCGGCATCGACGGCGATGCAGCGCACTCCCTGGGAGGTAAAATCTTCGGCGGGACCAAAGTAGTCGTACTTTTCGGTTTCAAAATCGTAGCGCACCACCACTTCGGAGGCGATCCAGAGACGGCCCTCAAAGTCGAAATCGATATCGACGGGGGCACCATCGAACATCCGCTCCTCCAGGTCCACTTCGTACAGTCCGCCCTTTTTGTCCATTTCGAGTACTTCGTCGTCGGCGATGACCCATACGGTATTATTGTTATACGCAATGGCTTTGAAGTTGTAGCCTTTGGCGTAGAGTTCGGTTTTGTTGTTGTGGTACGAAAACAGGCCATCGTCGGTAGCCGCCAGCAATTTGCCGGTGGGGGTCAGGAAGAGGGCTTGTATATTGTTGGAGCGCAGCTTGGTGTTGTCGGAGGTCCATTTTTTGAGGAGGCGGAGGCTGCCGTCGGTCGAAAATTGGAAGAGGCCGTCGCTACGGGTGCCTATCCAGAGTTCTTTTTTTCTTTTGTCGGCGATGGCGGCGCTGATATTGGTAGTGGAGGTTCCGAGCTGTTCTTCGAGGGTAGCTTTCGCGAAATAAACTTCCTGATTGCCCCCGGAGGCGGAGAGGAGCGACCATTGGCCGGGTTTGTCGTCGATGATCTGTGCGTGGTCGGGGCTTTGCGCCAAAAACAGGCCTTGCTGGTCGGCAACCCATTTGTTGTTGTTGCCATCGATGAAGATGTTCTGTATTGGAGCGTTCCGGTCGATGTCGGCGCAGCGTTGTACAGCCATTGGGGTTTGGCCGAAGACCGCTGTCCCAATAGCTATCGGGAGAAGAATACCGAGGAATAGTAGTATTTGCTTCATTTTCTCTTTAACTGTGTTTAAAATTCGCCGCGAAAATGGCGATTTTTTCTGAGGAATTTAAACGTTTGAAGGAGGGGTTGTGGTATGTGTCGGCATAGCAATGCTACATCGTTGCAGGGCGTGGATGGAAATGGGTTATTATTTTGGTACAAATCGAAAATAGCCATGATTTTATTGGGAAAATAGTTGTAAATTTGAGAACATTCCCAACCAAAACAAAGCAGTATGCGATTTGTAGACGTAAAAAATGATATTGCTTTCCGCAAAATTTTCGGAAACGAAAATAAAACGAAGATCATTATTTCGTTTCTCAATGCTGTGTTGAAACTGGAGGGAGACCGAAGAATACAAAAGACTACGATAATCAACCCCTACCAGATGCCGCGAATAGCAGGTGAAAAAGCCACGATCATCGACATCCGCGCCAAAGACCAACGGGGTCAACAGTTTGTAATCGAAATGCAGGTGGCTAGCGTTGATGGATTTGATAAAAGGGTACAATACTATACCTGCCGGGACTATTCCTCGCAAAAAGAACGGGGAGAACAATACCCCATGTTGAAACCCACTTATTTCATTGGTATCCTGGACTTCAACTTTTTTGACAGTGCTGACTACTTGTCGAACCACCTTATACTAAACGGTAAAACCTATGAACATAAATTGACCGATATTCAATTCACATTTATCGAGCTGAAGAAATTTAATCTCCAGGTAAATGAATTGGAAACGTTGACAGAAAAGTGGATTTTTTTCATTAAAAATGCCGAAAACCTGAAAGTCATACCCGACCACGTGAATGATGATGGGTTAAAAGAAGCCTACAAAGACGCAGAAAAACACAGCTGGGACAGGGAAGAACTGATCGCTTACGACAACGCTTCTATTGCAGAACAAGACGCAAGGGGGAGGCTTACTGCAGCTGAAAGAGAAGGAATAATGAAAGGAAAAACCGAAGCAAAAAAGGAGGTAATTGTAAGGTGTCGGAAAGAAAACATGTCATCCGAAATCATCTCCAAAATCGTAGACATACCCGTAGAGCAGATTGAAAATATCATTCAATAACACAAAGAAAAAAATACCTGATGCGAATTCATCTCACCCAAACACGCCTGGCAACAACCCCCTCCGCAAACCGCAACTTCAAAATATAAATCCCCGTCGACAAACCACCGGTTTGGATTGAATAGCTTTTCTGACCAGCAGGCCATTTGTGTCGGCCGATCAATTTCCCGGAAGAGTCAAATAATGCAACACCCAATGGGGTAGCCTCACAATCGCTTAATGCAATGTACACCTTTTCGGAAGACCATTGTTGAGTGATTTGAGGCGTACAATCTACCTCACTTACCCCAACCGGATAGTCTGCCACATCAAAAGAGCCGTGTTGGAGTTCTCCCAACTCCAGCACCGTGGCCACCAGGGCCTTGACCACCTGGGTAAAAAAAGTCATATTCAGCGTGCCGATGGTATCGTGAGAGGTGTGGTAGTGCGGGTTTCTAAAATCAGCGCCATCAGAAAGAAAAATGGCCGGCTCTCCAGCTATCCAGAACGGGGCGTGGTCGCTGCGGCAAAGGTCGGGCACCAGGGCACAGTTGTTGGGCGCTTCCAGCGATATAACCCGTAGTTCGGGGACGTAGGTTGCCGCCGCATTGTCAAATGCTTCCTTCAATGGGACGTGCTCTTCGTTGCCAATGTTGGTGATGAAGTTGCCTCGAAAATCATCCGACGCCACCTCGGCATAAGCATCCGGGAAAAGCAAATCGAAACCGAAGGGTAGGTCCTGCGAGTTGGGGCTGTCGTCGTAATAGCCGATGCCGTCACTGTTGAGTACGCCTATGACGGTTTCCTCTTCGGGCAGATGGTTTTGCACGTAGTTGATGCTGCCCACCAGTCCCTCCTCTTCCACATCGAAACCGATATAACGGATCGTTTTTTTGAACTGGCATTCCGACAGCAGCCTAAGCGCTTCCATGACGTAGACCACACCGGTTGCATTGTCGTCGGCACCGGGGGTGTTGTTGATGGAGTCGTAATGAGCGGTGAGGTAGATGACCTCGGCATTATCTGTCAGCCCCACTTGGTTACCGACGATGTTTTTTGCAGTATAATTGTTGAAGTCAAATTCCAGTATCTCCGCCAGGTCGGTGTTTTGCACAAAAAGCTGGTAGAGGCTGTCCTGTACTTCGGCCAGATGCGCCGCCCCGGCAGTGGGATGGCGGATGCCTTCGATGAACTGGAGGTTTTGCAAGAGTATTGTTGAGTCCACCTGATCGACGATCTCCTGGATGTCTTTCACCTGGTGGTCGTCGGCCACTATTTTGATCTGGTAAAAGGTGCCGGGTTGGAGCTGTCCTGCGTAGTTCCAAACGATCTGCTTGCCGGTGCCGGGCGCAATGCCCAGGCCGATGTCTCCACTTAGGGTAGCGGGGTCGGGCGCAATTTGAAAATAATTGCCGGTGCCGGCGCGGAGGAATACCTCCGAATCGTCCATTTCTTCATCGCTCAGATCGTAGGTGAGGAGGAGCTCATCGGGATTGGCCGTTTCCGAAATGCTTAGGAGGGTTATGACAGGGGGGGCGTTGGTTTGAGCGGAAAGGTTGATTGCCGATAGGAGACAGAAAAGTAGAATGACGGCACAGTGCATCGCTTTCACGGGGTAGCAGGGAGGTGGAAGTGAGTTCATATGGGTGCTTGTTTTTGAAATGTTTTCTTATTTTGCATTAAAAATAAGACTTTTCTACGAAACAGAACTCGGTCACTCCCCCACCACCACCAACTTAAAAAACAGCCGCCGCTTTTCCTCCACCTCTATCACCACCGAATACAACCCGGCGGAAAATCCCAACAGGTCCAACACTACCGGTTCCAGTGGAAGGGCATTCCACTGCCGACCCCAGACGGTTTCCCCCAGTCCGTCGACTAGTTGTACGGTAGCGGCCTTTCCAGCAAATTCGGTCAAATGCAAATAGGCGATTTGGCTGGCCGGATTGGGATACACTACGTTGGCGGGTAAGCCGGGATCGAAAGTCACCATCACCGTGTTGGAGTAGCGGAAGCTCCCGTCGATGAATACCTGCCGGATGCGATACAGGTTGGCGCCAGGCTGAGGGGTGGTGTCCTGACCGGCATAGTTGCGATGGTCGGTCGACTGGCTCTGGCTGTCTTCGCGACCGATGGCCCTGAAGTACAACCCGTCGGTGGAATGCTCCATGTCGAAATACTCATTTTTGTAGTCGGTATTGGTCACCCAGCTCAGTAGAGTGGTAGTGCCTTGTTTAGCGGCAGCGAGAAACAGGTGGTCGTTGGGCTGGTAAGCCGCCAGGTTGGAGCCATTGCCCACCACCGCGTATCCCGAATGGGCGCAAAGCGGCGTCCAGCTCTCGTCGTAGCCTACGGCATGAAGGTAGTAGGCCCCTTCGTCGAGATTGTCTATTTCGGGGTCCGCACCACAGTCGACCGAACAATAAAAAAGGGCGTCCCAACTGTCGTCAAACAGCTTAACGATCTTGTTGGGGGTGTTCAGCCCCTCCACGGAAATGGAGTAATCGTCGGATGTAAATACAATGTTACAATTTCCAACAGGGGAAGACTCCGTCACCTCCACCGTTTCGGAAGTCATACAAATCCATTCGTGCTCCTCGGTGAAATACTTGACGTGTACGTAGTAAGTACCCTCCCCAACGGAGATGGACCGCGAGGCATCCCCACAATCTTCAAAACAGGAAAACACCGGTTGCCATCCAGCCTCAAACACTTCGATAGAGGCCACCGGAGCACCATCCAGCCCCGATACCACCACCGATCCAGGCTCCGGTGTAATAGTAGTGTTGTCGCAGGCTTCGCTGCCTCCGGCATGAGGGGTGGGCAGGTTTTTTTTCAATGTAAAAAAATCGTCCACTTCGCCGTCTTCATTGACGAAAGTCAGGTTCAACTCCTGCCCTTCTATTTCGAGCAGGCAGGAGCCCCGTTCTTTTTTGGCAAAATAAATGGCCGGATGGTCGAAGTCGCCGCTCGATTTTTTGCCGGCAGAGCCCGACACCACATACACGGCCCCCTCCCCTGCTGCCGGGCCGCTGATCTCTTTTTGGTAGGCGCCATTGCCGTTTTTGCGGCCATCGCCGATGCCGTTGGTACCCACCGTGTGCATAGTACTATCAAAGGTGGTTGATAGGTCGTAGTGGCCGTTGAGTAAATAGGATCGTTCGTAGGAATGGCTGTGGCCGGCCAATACCAGATCGACCCCATTGTCTTCGAGCAGGGGCAGGAAGTTTTCGCGCATTTCGACGAGTTTGGAACTTTCATCGGAGTCGTGCGATCCTTTGGAATAGGGCGGGTGATGCCACAGGGCGATGATCCAATCGGCGAGGGTGTTCTGGATGTCGCTCTTACACCAGTCGTACATGGGTTCGTATTTGCCGCGGTCGGAGCCTTCTGAGTCGAGCACGATGAAGTGGACGTTGCCATAGTCGAACGAGTAATAGGCTTCTGTGCCGGAAGGGATGCCGCCCGCCTCTCCCGCTGTGGGAAAGGTGAAAATGTCGTAGTACACCCCGGTTTGGTTGTTGCTTTCGGCGGAGTCTGAATCGTGGTTGCCGAAGCAGGACCAGGCCGTTGTGTTTTTGAGCATTTCTTCGTACATATTTTCAAAAAGGGCTTCCTGGTATTCGTCGTCTTTGCCGTTGGGGTAGGCGTTGTCGCCCAGTAGGAGGATCATGTCGAGGAGTTGGTGGTCATTGTAGTCGTAGAATGCATCGCGGACGGCGCGCTGACTGCTGTTGCCGGTGCCGCAGTCGCCGAGTATCCAGGCGCGCAGCAGTTCGGGAGTGCCGGGTTCGGGGTGGGTATGGAAAAAAAGATCCTCGCTCAGGTCAACGTTGGTGGAGGTGGCTCCTTCTATTTGGTAGTAGTAGGTGGTATTGGGCGAAAGCCCCATGAGCTGTACCTCGTGGTCCATGCTGGTGCCCACCATAGAAACCGACTGGTCGAGGTGGAAGGGCTGGGTGCCGTATCGCAGCAGGGTCGACACGGTTCCCTCCGTCCGCCATTTGACGGCGGCGGAGTGGTGGGTTAGCTTTTGCAAATAGGGGCCGCGCACGATTTCCGGGCTGGTGTTGTTGGCACCTCCTCCGGATGGATCGAATTGGGCCATCAGTTCGAGGTCGAAACTGAGGTCGGAGCTACCGGCGTGCCGTTGGTGCATTTCGATGGCCAACACGTTGTTGCCGTCCACCAGGGTATCTGCAATGCCGAAGATGGCGAGGGCATTGTCGCCCACTTCACCGGCGCTGAAACTGTTGTAGGTCGGGGTGATTGTGAGGGGCATATTCACCCGTCTGATCTCTGTGCCGTTGAGGTAGACCACGGCGCCGTCGTCGTGGATGAGTTGTACTTTGAGGTTGTACCATTGGGAGGCGTCGGCAATGTAAAACGAACGGCGGAGGTAGATGGTCAGGGCGTTGGAGTCGAGTGGGGTGGCCTCGTCGTCGTCGCCGTAGCCGAGGTGTGCAGGGCCGCTTTCCCAGCCGGAAGCATTGTAGGCAGAGTGGTACCATTTTTTACCCGACTGGCTGGGAGGTTGGTTGCCGAGGTCGTAGTATTTCCAGTTGGAGCCATAGGGAATAATGGTTTGGCTTTGCGCCAAAACGGTGGCGGCGTCCAATATCATGCAAAAGCAAAGCAGATGGGTTATCAACTTCATCATGGGTTAACAATTATCTGTACCATTTTAAATTTTTATAGACACTATGAATGGATTTTTTGTATAGCAACTGAATAGGAATTTTTTGTCTAACCAAGGAACACCCGGAGCCTCGTAGCCATAGCTACGAAGGCGAGGATGTGACGCAGGGTAGGCAAAAAAGGGCATTCAGGCTGCATACAAAATTTCTGTTCATAATGTCTAATCATTCCGGCCAGGCCTCGTCGATCTGTTGGCGGAGGAGGGTCATGGCGGCGGTTTGTTGGAATTTTACCGGTAGTTGGGCGAGGGCTGTACGGGCGGCTTGGAGGTCGTGGCGGGCGGAGGTCGGGTTGCCTGTCTTAAGATATAACAATGCCCTTTCGTACAGGGGTGATTCCTTTCGGATCGAGTAGTTGATGATGTTTGTTTGTTGTTGGATGGCTTCGTCAAGCTGATTCTGATCGAGGGCGATTTGAACGAGTTGGTCAAAAAAGACCAGCAGCGGGCCGAGGTCGGTGATTCCCTGTTGGAGGGTGTTGGTGGCTTTTGTGTTGGACTGGGGTTGGGCGCATTCCGTCCAGGCTGCGGCGGCTTCCAGGTAGTTTTCGGGGAGGAGGCCGGTGTTGGTGTTTATGATGGCCTGGAGGGTGTGAGCGGCCTGGCAGTGTTTGTTTTGGTCTGCCAGTATCCTGCCTTTGAGTCGAAGCGACCGTTGGTGTTGTGGTTTTGTTGTTAGAATATGGTCGAGTTGTTGGAGTGCTTTGCGCGTTTTGCCCATTTTGTAAAAGCATTGTGCGAAAGCGAAATCGAGCCGGGTAGACTGACCCCCTTTACGGGAACAGCGCCGGAAATCGCGGAGTGCTTTTTTGTGGTGGTTGTGCTCGCAGTAAAGTTCCCCTCTGAATTGATACAGGGCCGCCGAGTCGGGAAATTGTTTAATCTCGCTGGAAAGGCGTTTGATGGTTTGGTGGATGATGCCGTGGGCTAAAGCAGTTCCTTCCATCAACAATACACCAAAAATAATAAAAAATAGCTTTTTCATACCAGCCTTACAAATATACCTAATTTGCACCGGGATTCCTAATAAAAAGGAGTTCTTTTGGTATATAAACCTGATAGAAATACCTCAACCCTGACATGACAGAATTGAGGTATTTAATGGATATTAAAGTATACAATATCTCTATACAGAGGTAAAAGCGCGACTATTTCACCGCCAGTTTCTTAACGACTACGCCTGCGTCGAGGTGTATTTTTATCAGGTACATGCCAGGTGCCTGGCTGTTGAAGTCTACAATAGTCTGGGTGTTATTTACTTCATCATTTGCTGAAACAAGTCGACCATCGAAACTGTACAACTCAATTTGGTTGATGGTTTGATTGCCAACTGTTTCAACCAATACCTGGCCTTGAGCCGGATTGGGCATTAAGGTGACCATTTTCTCATTTAATAAAGGTTCTTCGGTGTTGGTAACGCCATTGCAAGCGAGGTCAAGTGCTACACATGCACGGGGAATGAAAAAGTCCATGACCTTTGCAATGTTGGCTCTGGCTTTTTCAGCTGACATCTCTTCATTTATTTGCAATCCATATTCGTGGTAGCTAAGATTACCGGATTGATCATTTGGGTGGGGGCATTCCTCCCAAGTCAAACTGTCACATCCGATAAGCCCGGCGGCAGGGGCACTGGGGTTCCACCAGTCAATAACCACACCTTCATAGTTTCCGTTTGAGTTGGGGGGAGCGTAGAATGGATATACCCCCTCGTAAAACGGATGCCCCCCATAATCTGAAGAATTAGTTATGGCTTCCAATGTCACCATGTCATTAAATTCATGATCTTTCCACAATTGATTAGTACCTGTCGACTCCATCCATTCGCCGATGAGCTTTGACCCCTGCACTCGAAGAATCGAGTTCAAATGAAATCCCAGGACATGATCGTCATAGGGTAAGAACATATCATAAGGAGATTGTATAGCAATAATGGGAGTGGTAATATCTTCGAGCCAACCCAAATCAGGTATAGCTCCTCCAATAGCTACACAGAGATCAAAGTCGGAACTAAAAGCCACATGATTAGCATGATTTGATGTATCTCCTGGCATCAGGCCAAAGTTATTTGGATCCGGGACGATGGTTTCCATTTTTCCTTCGATATCTCCATGAATAGCTTCCACTACCATAGGAAAATCAGGCAATCCGTCTCCATCAATATCAATTAAAAACTTTCCGGGTCCATGAGTTGTTTCTACGATTTTGTTGTATTCGGAAAGCCCCGTCATTCCCAAGCTGATGAAACCTCCGCTACCATTGCCCCAGGCGATGATTTTATCAGGGTCAATATGGTAGGGGTTGCCATCCGCATAAGTTTTTCGAAAAAACCGGATGGCAGTCCGACCATCTTGAACACCTCTGTATATGGCCTGTATTAGTCCGGCCGCTGCTTCTGATTGATTCCCAGCTAACGGATTCCATCCCAATCGGTAGTCTACAGAAGCAGCTGTGAAACCGCGCCGGGCCAGTTGTGTACATATTTCTACACAAGAGGAGTCATACCTTGTTCCTATAATATCCCAATTAAGACCGGGAGGCAAAAAGTTTCCGGAGTGAAACACCAAAACCAAAGGGCGTTCATCTTCCAAGGTATCGCCCACTGGTTCATATATATTTAACAATAAGTTTTCGGACTCGATAAATCCTCCATTTTCCCACATATTGAATACGGTACTGTTTACGCCATAAGACACATTTGGTGTCACCGTCACTTCCGTAAATAGTTCGTTGATGTATCGGGCATTTTGCGACAGAGCATCCTGAATCAGCAACAAGGTTATACTTAGTACAAGAAGAGCATGTTTGATATTCATGGCAAAGAGGATTATGTTAATAAAAAACGCCTCATACCCTTAAGGTGTAGGATATGAGGCATGAGGAGGTATTGGTGACAGTTGGTACCTTGTATATTACTTCACTGCCAGTTTTTTGACTACGATACCTTCATCAAGGTGTATTTTCATTAGGTACATTCCTGGTGCCTGGCCGTTGAATTG
This sequence comes from Saprospiraceae bacterium, assembly GCA_965222105.1. Classification (GTDB taxonomy): domain Bacteria; phylum Bacteroidota; class Bacteroidia; order Chitinophagales; family Saprospiraceae; genus CALGLS01. The sequence continues at coordinate 16,141 of CBDCTQ010000046.1, forward strand.
TACAGTAGTCTGGCTATTGTTTACATCGCTGTTGGCAGTGATGAGTCTTCCTTCAATGCTATACAACTCGATATGGTTGATGATTTGGCCGCTGGCTGTTTCTACCAACACGTTACTACTGGCGGGGTTGGGCATAATGTTAACTGTTGATTCCTCCAATAGTGGCTCTTTAGTATCGGTTAGGGTGGGGCAATCCAAGTCAAGAGCTACACAAGCTCGGGGAATGAAAAAATCCATGATTTTTGCGATGTTGGCTCTGGCTTTTGCCGCTGACATACCTTCGTTGGTAAAAAGTCCTGCCTGATGAAAACTGGTGTTGCCAGATGGATCGGCGATCAAATGGGGGCATTGATTCCAGGGAAGGCCCATGCAGGCACTTGTAGGCGGAGTAGTAGTGTTGGGGGTCCCACCAATTAATCACTACTCCTTCATCCTGCATAAAGCTATTAGGAGGATTGTAAAACGGATAAATACCTTCATAGAATGGATGCATACCATGTGGCATAGAAAAGTCTATTGCTTCCATAGTAACAGCATCATCGAACCCCTGATCCTTCCAAGGTTGATTGATGCCATTATTTTCCATCCACTCTCCGATTTTTTTAGCCCCCTGAACCTGCACAATGGGATCACCAGTAGTGGGTACAGTTAATATATCATCATCATATGGAGCAAACTGATCGTATGGCGACTGAACTGTAATCATTGGTACGATATTATCGTCCAACCAACTAATATCGCCTAAAGCGCCACCCACGTTCATGCAAAGGTGGATATCTGAGCTATAATTTACATGGTTAGCATGATTAGAAGTATCACCGGCTAATAAGCCAAATCCGTCAACAGGGACAATAGTCAGCACTTTCCCCTCAATATCACCATGAAACATTTCTACAACCATTGGAGTTTCTCCAACACCATTAGAGTCTACATCAAGCAAAAATTTTCCTGGTGGGTGGGTCGTTTCTACTATTTCGCTGTAATCCGATAAGCCTGCCATAGCAAGGGTAATGTATCCGCCAGTGCCATTACCCCAGGCTGTAATTCTGCTGGGGTCAATTTTATAGGGGTTTCCATTTTCGTATGAATCGCGGAAAAACCGAACAGCTGCCCGCCCATCCTGGACACCTCGATATGCTGCCTGAATCAAACCAAGTGCCTTTTCAGGTTGAGATGCTGCCAGTGGGTTCCAACCAAGCCTATAAGTTACAGAGGCAGCTGTAAATCCGCGCTTGGCCAATTGAGTGCAAATTTCTACTGAAGAAGAATCATACTTTGTGCCGGCGATTTGGCCATTTAAAACCGGAGGCAAAAAGTTGCCGGTATGAAACACAAGAACGACCGGACGTTCCTCCTGAGTATCGCCTACGGGTTCATAGATATCCATCAGAAGATTTTCTGATTTAATATGCCCATCGTTATCTGACAAGTAAAGCAAAGTTCCATTAACGCCATAAACGACATTATGCGTAACAGAGACTTCCGTGAAAATTTCTTCCTCATATCTTTCCTGTGCGTTGGCCCAAAATGTTGCCAATAAACAACATACGGTAGTAAAAATTGTAATAGTCTTTTTCATAACGAGTGATTTAATTAATTGAGTTTATTTTGGAAAATTTGAACTATTGTTGCTTGCGTTTAGGTTCATAAGTAAGCGATATATAAGCCAGCCTGCCGATGCGGGGACCGCCATAAGTTTGAAATCTCTTTTTATTCAATACATTAGATGCACCGATTTTAAGTGTGGTATCCAGTTTTGGAAAACCAAAATTAACTTGAACGTCCAACATATCGTAACTAGGTATGAACCCCGTAAATTGAGGCGAACCTTCAAAGAGAAAACCCTCAATCCATTTGTAGTTGACATTGAAGCCAACGTCTTTAAAAGGGCTACCGCCAAGTTTCAAGTCACGCCCTCCAACACCAATGTTAAATTTATGCTCGGGTGTATTAAAAGCCGGAATAATGGGATCGTCTGGAAAATCTTTATTCAGTTTGTTCCAGGAGTAATTTCCCTGAAAAGCATAGTTTTTCCAAAAATAATAATTCAACCCGACCGAAAACCCTTGAGTAGTTACCCTGTTTTCTGAGTTGGCGGCATATCGGTAAGCTTGTAGAAAAGTAGGGAGTGCCCCCGAGTGTCGAACATCAACCCCAATTTTAAACCCCAAAAAATTATCGTAAAAGCTGTAGTAGTATCCTGCATCCAAATATACTTTATCAAAGAGCGAAGTTCTGTACCCAATTTCAAAAGTTTTTACTTTTTCAGGTTGAACCGGATCAATGTCAAAACTATCCAGAAGTGAATAATTAATATTTTGACCACCAATAGCATCCACCAACGACTCCACCGTAACCAAATTTTTTGCTCCGTTAAGGTTTCCTGACAGAATGGCACGACCTACATTTAAATACAGATATTGATCGGATAAGGTTGGGTTTCTAATTGCAGAAGAAAATGAAAACCTGAGAAAATTCTTTGTTGTCGGAGTGTAAACTACTGAAGCTGCAGGAGAAAATAGCCAATCAAAATTTTCGTTCTTATCTGCCCTTAAAGCTCCTTGCAGTTTGATCTTGTTGTTTAACAATGCTTTTTCAGCTCCCGCATACATTCCATATTCAAAGTTGGTTATGGAGATACCCGAAGTATCAGAGAATACCGTTCCTTTCGACTCCGGAGTATATAATCTTGCATTTACACCTACTGTAATCCTATCTATCCAAGCAGGTGTAATAATATATTCCCCATGAAGATGGTATAGAGAAGAATTATCAAAAAATTTGGTGCCACCTTCTGAACGCAGTGTTCCTGTAATCCGATTAAACTCTTCATTGAATCGTTCCGTGCCTGGTTCATAGAAAGGTACGGCTTGAGAGCTTGGAGAATGCGCCCCGGCATTGGCATAAGCAGCAGCCTGGTTGTGCCAAACTGCTAATGAGTCCTGATTATCTGTTATCCATTGGTGAGCTTGGTCTATATCAAAAATGGAAATAACCATCATAGAGTCGGGATCCCACACAAATTCTGCCTTTGGATAATCACTATCGAGTATCAGAGGAGTAATTTCTGCCGCCCAGTATGATTTATAATCGGTATTCCAGTCACTATTACTTTTCGAATTTTCTTGCAGTTGAAGGGCTGTAAAATATGGATCATATGAATCACCTGCTCCGGTACGAGTGGTATATGCCCGAACGAAATACTTATTTTTCTTTCTAAATTCCAATCGATTTTGAAAAAAGGTAATATTTTTAAGACTAAACCTATTGTCTCCCTGATAAACGGTAGTCCCTGCTCCAAAACTGGATGAAAGAATAATCTCTGAAGACTGCTCACGAAGGGAAGGAGCAAGCCGAAAATGAAGTGCTGCACTCGCTTTATAGTTACGGGTATCATAATCCACCAACTCGCTTTCGCGATAACCAGTTCGATACCATATACCTAGCAAATGTTGACCTGGATCGGTAAGTGGAAAATCGGAAAAATCATTTCTACTCTGATACTCATCCCCATAAATGTTAACAGCGTCATGACTCCCTGGATTTCCCAGCTCAACCCTGGACCCATCCACCGGATCCTCATTATCCGCCACCCAATCATCAGCCCGCAAATATTCAAAATTGAACTTATAAGCCATAAAAGGATGCGCCTCCTTATTGTTGACGGCATTGGCCCAACGAATGGCCCCTTTCAGCATATTGCGCTCTCCGGCTTTCACCATCGCAGAAAGCCCTTCGTGATAAAACGGATCTTTGGTCTCCATACTGATTACGCCGTTGAAAGCATTGGGACCATAAAAAGCAGAACTAGCCCCTACGATCAATTCCACCTTGTTGACATCCAACTCGGACGAGCCCAGAAAGTTGCCCAACGAAAAATTGAGCCCCGGTGCCTGGTTATCTACCCCATCGATGATTTGCAACGAACGCACCGGACTGGTACTATTGAAGCCCCGGGTGTTGACAACTTTAAAACCCAGACTAGCCGCCGTCAGATCGACACCTTTCAAGGCACCCAGCCCATCGTAAAAATCAGCGGCAGGAGTTTCTTTTATAGCGATGTTGTCGAGGGCTTCTATAGTCAGAGGTGACTCGCGTTGTTTGTCGGAGATGCGGCTGGCTTTTACCTCCACCCCATCAATAGTGACGATGTCTTCTTCCAAACTAATGGTAAGACGCTTATCAGAATCCACAGTCAACGTTTTGGTTTTGTAACCCAGGTACGATACCTCCAAAACAAAACCCAGATCGCGGTTGGTTTTTAATTCAAAAGAGCCATCCCAGTCAGAAGCAACGCCTTCCGTAGTTCCCTGTATTAGGATGGTAGCACCGATGATGGCGTCGTTGTTGCTGGCATCTAAGACCATTCCCTTTATCAGGTTTTGTGACAAAACGGGAACGCTTAATGCGAAAAACAATGCTATGAAATAGAGTTTTTTTACCATTTGCTGAAAATGATTTGTTTACTTGCAAAAGTTGGGTGCTGTTAATACCTTTTTAATGCTAAGACGGCCAATACCTTCTATCCAGAAAGGGACAAATCACCTTAAAAATGTCGCCGTCTTGCTATTTGGTCGGATATGTTCTGTGGTTGGTTTATTAATAGAAGTGTAGTAAAAGTACAAATTTATTTTAATATGGTAGATTTTTTCCCATTTTCCATTTACATACACCACAAAATGACTTCTGCAATATGACAATCACAACACCAAATAAACCCCCGCCGCCAACAACCCTCCCACAATCGGCCCCACCACTGGTATCCAGGCGTACCCCCAATTGCTGTCTCTTTTGGCGCCTAAGGGCAAAAGGGCATGCATGATCCGCGGCCCCAGGTCCCTCGCCGGATTGATGGCATAACCGGTAGGGCCACCCAGCGACAAGCCAATGCCCAACACCACCAACGCCACCGGCAAGGCACCGATCGATCCCAATCCGATCTTTACTTCCCGCAATCCGTCGGCAGTAAGTTCAGGTCCAGCCAAAAATAATACTGCAAACACCAATACAAAAGTGCCAATGACCTCCGTAACGGTGTTCATGACCGCATTGGGAATGGCCGGGGCATTACAAAAACTGGCCAGCTTGAGGTCCTTGTCCTCTGTCTGGGTATAATGGTCTTTGTAGCTGATCCACACCAGGGTGGCCCCCAAAAAAGCACCTAAGAATTGAGCAACGACATAAGGCCCCACATCAGTCCAGGGAAACTCTCCCGCCGCCGCCAGCCCAACACTCACCGCGGGGTTGAGGTGCGCCCCACTATACGGCGCCGCCACAAATACTCCCACAAACACCGCTACTCCCCACCCCACCGTAATGGCCAGGAACCCCGACTGGTTACCCTTCGTTTTTGATAACAATACGTTTGCAACTACGCCGTTGCCCAACAATATAAGCAACATTGTGCCCACGATCTCCGCAATAAATGGTGTCATTGATTGGTCGTTTTATTTTTCACCGCTAAGCTACCATTTTTCAAAACTTTTCCACACAAACCGAAAAAAAATTTGACCCAATTTTACCTCTACCAAAAAACGACGGCTGCCCCGGACACCCCGGAACAACCGTCGTTTATTCTGTATATCGTTTACTGACAACACTTCATATCCTGTCCCGAACTAGCTTCGGGATCAGCATAACTTGTCCCGAACTCGTTTCGGGATCAGCATATCACCTCATCAAAGTAACATCCCCCTTGAGCAGTTCCACCCTGCCATCCAGGTACAACACCTCGGCATGGTAGACAAACACTCCTGGGTTGAGGAACTCTCCGTTGAACCTCCCATCCCAACCCAACTCGGGGGCGTTGGCAAAAAAGTCGCTCAACTCAAACACTATTTCTCCCCACCGGTTGTAAATCCGGAAGTGGTTGATCCGCAATACTTCCTGACCCGCATTTATGAAGAACATATCGTTGTGCCCATCTCCATTCGGACTAAAGGCATTGGGGATGAACACATCACGGTATTTGCGCACTTGTACCAACAATTCATCCTTGCCAATACACCCGTTTTCATCCACCACCAGGTATTCGTACAGCACCGTCTCGGTCGGATAGATCGAACGGATGTCGCAATGGGTACAGGTGTCACTCCAGAACAAGCCCTGTGTCCAGCCGTATTGCTGCAAGCTCGCCGTGTCGCGGTTGATCTGCACGATCAACTCCGCTTCATCTCCCAGTTGTAACAGCGTGTCTGCCGTCACCAAGGTGCTTATCTCTACCTGCACCGGACCAGGTTCTACTATCTGCGCTTCCAACACCTCCTCACAGCCGTTGGCATCCTGTACCACCACTTCGTACATCCCCGCCGTCAGACCCGCAAACAAGCCCACATCTCCAAACGTGCCTCCATTCAAGGAGTACAAATGCGGCGGCGCTCCTCCGTCTATCTCATCTACTATGATCGCTCCGTCGTTGCCGCCGTGGCAGTCCACATCCTGCGTCGTCGCACTCAATGTTATCCCATCCGGCGCTTCCAGGCTAACCACGGATTCTCCACTACAGCCGTTGACATCGGTCACCGTCACCGTGTAGGTGCCCGCTGTCAGATTGTTGGCCGTCGTTGTGGTCGATCCATCACTCCACTCGTAGCTGTAGGGCGGCACCCCGCCGATCACCTGTGCTGTGGCACTGCCATCATCTGAGGTCGAACAGCTCACATTGAACCCCCCATACTCCGATACCGAGCCTATGCTCACCTGCACCGCATCGGGAGAGGTCACCTCCTCACTCAACGTCGCCATGCAGCCGTTGGCATCCGTCACTTCTACTGTATAAATCCCCGAAGCCAGACCCTCTGGGTCTTCTTCTGTCGAGCCGTTGTTCCACAGGTAGCTGTACGGGCCCACTCCTCCACTTGGACTCAAGTCTATTGAACCCTCGGTGGTGTTGCTGCAGTCTGTCTGTGTCGACACCGCCGTCAACTCCAACATCGGAGGTTCATTTATCGTCGTACTCGTTATTGCTGTACAGCCGTTGGCATCGGTTACCGTCACCGTGTAGGCACCCGCTCCCAATCCCGTTGGGTTCTGTACATCGGCTGCATTGTCCCAGTCAAAACTTACATATGGCTCCGTCCCGCCCGTCACTTCCAACACAATGCCCCCATCCTGACCGCCAGAACAATTCACACTGCTACTCGGATTCAATACCACCGCTTCCAATATTTGTGGTTCGGATACTTCTACTGAATTAACGTAGGTGCAATCATCGTTATCCGTCACCGTTACCATATAAGTTCCTGCCGATAGGCCGCTTATGTCTTCTGTCGTTGCTCCCGTGCTCCACTCATAATCAAACGGAGGTATCCCTCCCGTTATCATCAGGTCGATAGCCCCGTCGTTGCCTTCATTACAGCTCACATTTGTCAGAACTAACTCCTGCGTCGGCGAGCTCGGCGAACTCACTTCCTGGGAGTAGGTCATCGTGCAATCGTTGACATCTGTTACCGTCACAAGGTAGCTCCCCGGACCCAGATTCGTCGGGTCTTCGTTTGTATCGCCGTTGCTCCATTCGTAGGTGTACGGCCCGGTGCCCCCGGTCACATCTATTGTTATCGTGCCGTTGTTTTCATTACACAGCGCATCGGTCGAACTACCCGTTATGCTAATCTGGGTTGGTTCGTCTACCGTAGCATTCGCCGTTATCACACACCCCGTGGAGTCCGTCACATCTACTGTGTACAACCCTGCTCCTACACCCATCAGGTCTTCTGACGTTGAGCCGTTGCTCCACTGATAGGTAAACGGTGGAGACCCCCCACTTACTTCCAGATCGATCTGACCCGAAGCCTGGTCAAAGCACAGCGCATCCGTCGGTGTGGCCAAGGCTGACAGCATCGACGGCGTGTTGACGCTTATGGGGTATTCCATCGTACAATCATTGCTGTCTGTCACCGTCACCGTGTAGCTGCCTGCTCCCAGGTTCGAGGGGTCTTCTGTGGTAGCTCCATTGCTCCACGAATAGCTGTACGGAGCAGTACCACCACTCACCGTCAGATCGATCGAGCCGTTGGTCTCTCCACAAAGCGCATCTTCAGAGGTACCGCTTAGCATTATCGCCATCGGCTCCCCTATATCCGCTGTCAGTGTCAGGCTGCAGTCGTTGGCATCTGTTACCACCACATTGTAGCTCCCGGCAGTGAGGTTGTCTGCTGTCGGCGCATCGGGACCGCCCGACGACCAGGCGTAGCTAAAGGGCGGGGTCCCGCCGGATATCGCTGCACTTATCACTCCATCTGCTCCGCCATTGCAGCTCGCATCTGATGGTGTCAGGCTCCCACTCAGCACCGTCGGTTCCGTTACCGTAAAGGTCTCTTCCTGTATACAGCCGTTGGCATCTGTCACTTCTACGGTGTAATCACCATCTGCCAGGTTTTGGGGGTTTTGATCTGTCGAGGCGTTGCTCCACATATAGCTGTAGGGCTCTGTACCTCCACTCACCACTATGCTGATCGAACCATTGGCATCGTCGCAGGTTTCCTCCAATGCATTGCCGCTTATACTTATCGCTGCCGGTTCATTTATGATCGAACTGGAAAACACCGTGCAGCCGTCTGCATCTGTCACCGTTACCGTATAGGTCCCGGCAGACAGACCCATGATCGAGGGCGTCGTCTCCAGGTTACTCCACGCATAGTTGAACGGGGGAGTGCCTCCATTTACTGTTACTCCGGCCGTGCCGTTGGCGCCGCCGTTGCAACTCGCATCAGACGAGCTTTCATCCAACTCAAGCCCTGTGGGTGTGCTTACCGTCTCGGTGTGCTCCGCCGTACACCCGTTGCCGTCTGTCACCACTACTGTAAAATTGCCGATGCCCAGATTCGTAGGGTCTTCTACTGTGATACCCCCTCCCCAGTCGTAGCTGTAGGGAGCCGTACCACCCACTACCGTCAGGTCGATCGAGCCGTTGTTTTGATTACACAACGCATCCGTCGACGTACTCGACAGCTCCATCGCCGTGGGTTCGTTTATCGTTTCTGTCAACACTATCGAGCAGTCCGTTGCATCTGTCACTGTTACGGTGTACACTCCCGCTGCTTCATCTATCAGGTCTTCTCCCGTCCAGCCTGTCGACCAGGTGTAGTCAAAGGGTGCCACTCCTCCACTCACATCCACATCGATTGAGCCGCTGTTGTCGCCGTTGCAATCTGCATCCGTTGGCGTGGCGCTTAGCGTAAGTGCATTGGGTGTTGTCACTGTTATCTGATAGTCGGCCATGCAACCGTTCAGGTCGCTCACTATTACGTTGTAGGTTCCAGCCACTATTCCGATCGGGTCTTCTACGTCGGGGGCATTGTCCCAGTCGTAGGTGTAGGGGGCCGTGCCGCCACTCACCGTGATGTCTATTGAGCCGTTGGCTTCTCCACAGGTCGCTTCTTCTGAAAAGCCGTCTACTGTCATCGCCGGGGGTTCTGTCAACTCCAACTGAACTGCTGCTTCACAGCCGTTGGCATCTGTCACTATACCTGTTATCTGACCTGCTGGCAAATTCTGGGGGTCTTCAACCGTCTCCCCATTTGTCCAGCTATAGCTAAATGGGGCCGTACCGCCAGTTACCGTAAGGTCGATTGACCCATCGCTGCCGCCTTCACAACTGACGTCTACCTGGGTGGCTGAGGCCGTCAGCTCGTTGGGCGTTGTAACCGTCACCAGCAAGGTCTCTACACAGCCGTTGGCGTCTGTTACCTCTACGGTGTGGTCGCCCGCAGTAAGGCCTGTTGGGTTTTGATCTCCTGAGCCACTGTCCCACGAAAAACTGTAGGGCATCGTCCCGCCTGTTACTGTCAGTGAGATGGAGCCGTTGGCTTCTCCACAGGTTGCTTCCATAGGGGTGCCGTCGAGCAGCAGCACCTCCGGCTCCGATACCAATCCACTTGCTACTATCGTACAGCCTGTGTCATCCGTTACCGTCACTTCGTAGGTGTTGGCCACTACACCGGCAAGGTCTTCCGTTGTCGATCCATTACTCCACAAATAGGTAAACGGTGCTACTCCTCCACTCACCTCCAGGTCGACTGTTCCTCCTCCATCACCATTGCAGGCTACATCCGTTGCCGTGGTCAGGGCCGACAGGCCCGTTGGCGTTTCTACTTCTATGGTGTAGGTCGTCGTGCAATCATTGTTATCCGTCACCGTCACCGTGTAGCTGCCGGGCGGAAGATTGATGGGGTCTGAAACCGGGGGGGCTCCATTGCTCCACGCGTAGCTGTAGGGAGAAGTCCCTCCTACCGTCGAGACAGAGATCGAGCCGTTGGCTTCTCCACACGTCGCATTGGTCGAGCTGCCGTCTACTGTCATTCCTGTGGGCTGGATCACTTCTATGGACGTCATTTCGGTGCAGCCGTTGGCATCTGTTACCACTACTTCGTAGCTGCCTGCCAACAGGTTGGTCGGGTCCTGGATGATCGCACCATTGTCCCAACTGTAGTCAAACGGGGCCGTGCCGCCCGTCACCTCCAGGTCGATGCTTCCATCTGAGCCTTCAAAACAGGAGGTCATCTCCGAGCTGATGCTCAACTGGATCGCCGCGGGGCTGGTCACTTCCACACTCTGGATCAGCTCGCAGTCGTTGGCGTCTGTTATCGTCACCAGGTATTCTCCTGCATCCAGGCCCGTGGGGTTGTCCGTCGTATTATTGTTGTTCCAATTGTATTGATAGGGGGCTGTGCCGCCACTCACTACTATGCTGATCGACCCGTTGGCATCGCCGCAGGTCGCTTCTTCCATCCCAGAGGTCATGCTCAACGCAGGGGGTTGGGCTATCGTCACACTCGTCGTCACGGAGCAGTCTGTTGCGTCGGTTACGATCACCGTGTAGTCACCTGCTGTGAGGTTGGCGGGGTCTTCCGAGCCACCGGCGATGCCCCAGTCGTAGTTGAAGGGGTCTACGCCTCCATTTACCGTAAGGTCGATTGAGCCATCGTTGCCTCCAAAACAACTGACGTCTACCTGGGTCGTCTCTATCGCCAACTCGTTGGGCGTGCTTATCGTGATTTCGTAGATCGCAGTGCAGTCGTTGGCATCCGTTACGATCACCGTGTAGTTGCCCGCTGTCAGGCCTGTGGGGTTTTGATCCGTCAGGTTGCCTGGCTGCCAGTTGTAGGAGTAGGGGGCCGTGCCGCCCTGCACGCTCAGAGAGATCGTCCCGTTGGATTCCCCACACGTCTCGTCGGTGGCGTTGCCGTCAAGCAAGATCGGTTCGGGTTGTTCTACCGTCGCACTCGTCACAAAGGTGCAGCCGCTGCCGTCCGTTACCGTCACATTGTACGTCCCCGCCGGAAGGTCGTCCCCTCCTGTGGAGCCGTCGGGGATGGTCGTGTCCCAGACGTAGTCGTAGGGAGTCGTCCCGCCGTTGACCGTCACTGAAACGGTGCCGTCGGAGGAGCCCGAGCAGCTCGCATCTGTCGATACAGCCTCGGCCTGAAGGCCGCTGGGCGTGTTGACTTCTATGCTGAATGTCTCGGTGCAGTCGTTGGCATCCGTTACCGTCACCGTGTAGTTGCCTGGGCCCAGATTCGTCGGGTCTTCCGAGGTCGATACGCCCCAGTCGTAGCTGTAGGGCGTCGTGCCACCGCTTACCGTTATGTTGATCGAGCCGTTATCGTCGCCGCAGGAGGCATCCTGGCTCGTGCCGTCTATGATCAGCGCTGAGGGCGGTTGGCTTAGGCTGACGCTTATCGTGGCGCTGCAGCCGTTGCCGTCTGTCACTACCACTTCGCAGTCGCCAGCCTCAAGGCCCGTGGCGGTGGCCGTCCCCTGGCCGTTGCACCAGGAGTAGGAGTAGTTGCCATCTCCTCCCGTAGCGCTAACCGTGGCCGTGCCATCTGCGGCTTCAAAGCAACTTACATCTTCTGAATCTACCGATAGCGACAGCGCATTCGGAGCTGCTATTGTTATCGTTGCTACCTGGGTGCAGCCATTGGCATCTGTTACCATCACCTCGCAGTCTCCTTCGTCAAGACCTGTGGCGTCGGGGCCCGTTTGGTTGTCGCACCAGGTGTAGCTGTAGGGAGACGTACCCCCACTAGCACTTGCCGTGCCTTCTCCGTCAGCGGAGCCGGCGCAGCTTACATCCGTCCCGCTCGCACTCAGCGAAAGGGCATTTGGTTCGCTCAACGTTACACTTGCCGTTTCTGTACAGCCGTTGGCATCTGTCACCGTCACCTGGCAGGCGCCGGCATCAAGGCCCGTGACGATGGCACCGCTGGAGCCGTTGCACCAGTCGTAGTCGTAGGGACCCGTGCCTCCGGTTGCATTCGCTGTGGCGCTGCCGCTGCCCCCGTTACAGAGCAGGTCTTCTCCGCTTACCGTCACTTCCAGCTCACTGGCTTCCTCGATGTCTACACTCGTCTGGGAGGTGCAGCCGTTGGCATCAGTGACGATCACCATGCAGGTGCCCACACCCAGGTCGGTGGCCGTAGACGTGTCGTCCCCATTGCACCATTGATAGCTGTAGGGCGTCGTCCCCCCGCTGGCACTCACCGTGGCGCTGCCGCTGTTGCCACCAGAGCAGGCTATGTCTTGTTGGGTGGTCGTCAAACTCATCGCAACGGGTTCGTCCAAACTAACGCTCGCAGAAACGGTGCAGCCGTTGTCATCCGTTACCACCACCTCGCAATCGCCCGCTCCCAGACCCGTAGCCGTGGGGGAGGTCTGACCGTTGCACCATTCATAGGTGTAGGGGCCAGTCCCGCCGCCAGGCGTCGCCGTAGCAGTCCCGTCGCCCCCTCCTTCGCAGCTCACATCTGTGCCGCTTACACTCACACTCACCGCATTGGGCGCCGAAATAGTTACACTTGCACTTTGCGTGCAGCCGTTGTCGTCTGTAACCACTACATCGCAGGAGCCAGTCGGTAGGCCTGTTGCCGTCGATGTGGTTTGATTGTTGCACCACATATATGTATACGGGCCTACTCCGCCACTCGCCGTCACCGTGCCCGTGCCGTTGGAATCCCCATCGCAGAGTACATCTGTCTGATCGGTCGATAGGCTCATTGACCCGGGCTCGCTCAGCGTCACACTTTCTATCAGACTGCAACCCTCAGCATCTGTTATTGTCACAGAGCAGGCGCCCGCGCCAAGGTTCGTAGCCGTGGCACCTGTCTGACCATTGCACCAGTTATACCCATAGGGAGCCGTGCCGCCACTGGGCGTGGCGGTCGCACTGCCGCTATCTTCCCCATTGCACAACACATCAGTACCCACAAGGGCCGCACTCATCGCACTCGATTCGGTGATCGTTACCGTCTCCGTCATACTGCAGCCGTTGTCGTCTGTCACTACTACCTGGCAGGGGCCCGCCGTAAGGTTGGTCGCCGTGGCACTCGTCTGGCCATTACACCACGTATAGCTGTAGGGAGTCGTCCCGCCACTCACCGTCGCCGTGGCACTGCCCGTATCTCCTCCATTGCAGGCTATGTTTTGCTGGGTCGTGCTTATCGTCACAGCAGATGGCTCGCTCAAATCAATACTGGCGGATATGGTACAGCCGTTGTCGTCCGTTATCACCACCTGGCAGGGGCCGGCACCCAGACCCGTAGCTGTGGAGCCCGTCTGGCCGTTGCACCAGCTATACGAATAGGGCGCCGTACCACCACTCGGTGTGGCAGTAGCCGTACCGTCGTCCTCGCCCTGGCAAGTCACATCTGTCCCGTCTACATTCACACTCACCGCATTGGGCGCTGAAATAGTTACACTTGCACTTTGGGTGCAGCCGTTGTCGTCTGTCACCACCACCTGGCAGGAGCCCGTGGGCAGGCCGGTAGCTGTCGGCGTGGTTTGATTGTTGCACCACACATAGGAGTACGGCCCTACGCCTCCGCTCGCCGTCACTGTGGCCGTGCCGTTGGAATCCCCATCGCAGAGCACATCTGTCTGGTCGGTAGATAGGCTCATTGACCCAGGTTCGCTCAACGTCACACTTTCTATCAGACTGCAACCCTCAGCATCTGTTATCGTCACAGAGCAGGAACCCGCGCCAAGATTTGTCGCCGTGGCTCCCGTCTGGCCATTACACCAGTTATACCCATAGGGGGCCGTGCCACCACTGGGAGTAGCAGTGGCACTGCCCGTATTGTCGCCATTGCACAACACATCTGTACCCACAAGGGCCGCAGTCATCGCTCCCGATTCGGAGATGGTTACCGTAGCGGTAGTACTACAGCCGTTGTCGTCCGTTACTATTACCTGGCAGGGGCCGGCTATCAGATTGGTTGCTGTGGCACTCGTCTGGCCATTGCACCACGAATAGCTATAGGGAGTGGTGCCGCCACTGGGGGTTGCCGTGGCGCTACCCGTATTTCCTCCATTGCAGGCTATATTTTGTTGGGTCGTAGTTATCGTCACCGCAGATGGAGCGCCTATCACGATCGTCTCCACCGTACTGCAACCATTGCCCGTCGCCGTGACCGTGACCGTATACGTCCCATCCGTCAGACCCGTGGCACTGTTGGTGACACTGACATCGGGATTCCAGTCGTAGGTGAATGGACCAATGCCCCCATTGCTCACCGTTATCGTCGCACTACCATCAGTGTCGCCTGGGCAACTTACATCAGCACTCGTCACACTTGTCATCGGTTCTTCGGAGTTGATCGGCACGGTGACGCATATTTCATCAATACAAGCCACGCCGTTTTCCTCCCAGGTAGCTGTCAAACAATACGTACCCGGAAGACATACTTCGAGCCATAGGTTGGTGGGGTCATCGCATATATCGCCGTCGGCGGTTTCCCAATAAAAGGAAGTACCGAATGAATTAAAAGCATCCAGATAAACGGAGCTGTTGTTGCCGCAACCCAATGTAGGAGGTGGTTCTACTGCCGCGATAGGGTCTAAAATAGTAAGGTCCAACACAATGGTGCTATCGCAACCATTAATGTTGGGGCTGCAATCTTGTGTGATCTCACCGGGAAAATTGTAGGGAATATTACATACGGTATAAGACTCCCCCTGACAAATGGTAGCTTGTACAAAGGTTTCCATATTCGGATTTTCAACTACCGTCAAATTAACAGAGCTATCGCATCCCAACCAGTTTTGCCCGAAAAGGGTCACTACATAAACCCCTTGCGTATAATTTTGTCCATCACCAGGGTAGACGTAAGTTTGTCCCTGACAATATTCGCCATCCTCGGTTCCGGTAGGTGGTACAGAGACTGTAATATCGGTACAGATCTGATTGGAGGTTTCGCAGTCGTTGTATGCATCAACACATATTTGTCCGCTAAAAGCATTGGAAGGAATATCCACCAAAATGGTATTTCCGGGAGCGACGGTTGTGTAGGCCCATCCCGCAGGCAGCGTCCAGTTGTAACCAAGGGCCTCAAGCATGGGAGGTATGGAATACTGGATACCCATAGCTCCGGGACAAACATCGGTATACCCCGAAATGGTTCCATTTAAAGGCGGAAAGGGAGGTAAGGCCGTAGCATCCGGTGGGCTGGTAGTAATCGTATAACCACACTGATCGCCGGCACATCCGTCAATGAAAAGGTAATAGACATTCCCTACCAGCAGATTGGTTGCAGTCAAGACAATAGGAGTGGTCTGACAATTGGTTTGACAGGCGCCCGGGACGGGGGTTCCGCCTTCCGTTTCGCAGCCTGTATACAGACCTGCCTGAATTCCGGCGAAGCCTCCTGCCCCCGGACAATTGTAAGGAGTAACAGTGATGGTAATATCGGTATAGGCCGCCGCAAAGGCCAGCCACTCCATATTGTTGGGAACGCCGCCACCGCCACATAAGGCAAAAGGCCAGCTTACATTGGGGGCGCCTAGTTGACCACAATAACCGTTAATTTCGCCATTGCAGAAAGACACCGCTTCGCAGGAAGTAGTGCCAGGTGGGGCGGGATAATCGATACCATTGGGATTCTCGCATTGGGCGTATAGCCCAGCCATTCCAAAAAAGAAGCAAATAAGAGTAAGTGTGAAGTTCCTTTTCATAGGGGAAAATTTTAATGATGATTCTCCGGCACCAATAAGGTGGAGCCAAAGAAGCTATTTGATTATGCCTATTTCAATATCACCTCATAAATAGATTGTAAGGATTGTATGGGTGAAAATAAGCGCATGAAGCCTTATTATACTGTGGATCGGATAGTTATTGGAAATCTATTTTGGGAAAATAATTTCTTTACTAGGGGTAAGATCGGATAAGATGGCCTAAAGATAGAATTAATTTTTTGACAGAGCAAATTTTGATTAAAAAAAAAACGCTTACGTCCAGCCTAAAACAAAAAACCCCCTTCAACCACAGTTGAAGGAGGCATTCCAAGGAACTGATTTCAAATAATTAGTCCCAGAACAGCATTTCTTACCGGCCACGGCCCCGGCGAGGAAGGTACGGCAGAAGAACTTATTCTCCCGATAATTGCCTTCCCGCCCGGACAATGGTTATTCAAAGTGAGATTCAATATGGTTTGCGAAAGCGATTACCTAATCAATGATCGTCATCATTCTAATGGCTGAATGTGTATCCGTGGAGAGTTTGTAGTACAAAACTCCCCCACCTGGCAGGTCACTCCGGTCAAAACTCACTTCGTTGTATCCTTTGAGGAAAAACCCTTCTAATGTTTTGAAAACTTTTCCCGAAAGGTCGGACAACGTTAATATCGCCCGGCCATTTTGAGGTAACTCAAAGCCGATCACGGTTTCATCAACGAATGGATTGGGTCGGTTTTGGTACAGTTCAAATTTGCCGGAAGGCTGACTACCACTTTCATCGCGAAAGAGTAATTCCAAGTCCAACAATTCTACTAAGTTTTCCTTTTCAGCGTAAGCCTCAGCTTTAGTCAGATGAGATGAAATACGCACTACCTCGCTCAGGGTCAACATCGACCTGGCCTGAACCACCAAACTAAACAACACTTCTTCGTCATCAAATGTAACAGCATTATTGACATTCCAGCTTGCTGTCAAAACACCATCCTGCCGGTATTGCCACCCAAAATTATTTGCCGAAAGGCCCGGCAATACACCCGGCAAAACATCTATCACCTCGAGTTGGTCGACATTTAGTGTAAACTGACATCCCAATACCCGTTTGAAGTCGCGGGCTCTTACCTCAATGGTGTGAGACTGCCCCGCCTCCAGATCAATGTCTTCCACCTCCAGTTGAAGGGTTCCATCAAAATTCCGGTCATCGGCACCTGCCCCCAACGCATTTGTCTGAGCACTCCCATTGACATCTCCTACCTTGACCGCTATAAAGTCGACATCGTTCATCTGACCAAGGAGGTTGTTGATCGGATAGGTCTCCGGAAACGCTTCTGCAAAGGGATTAACAGGATCGGGGAAAACATAGGCAGCATCGACAAAACGCCAACTGGTGTTGTTCGGAAATTCGTCGTTGATAAACAAAATGACCTTGCGCAACTCCACAATATCAATCGTGGTAATGTTGCCGGATTTGTTGACATCGCCCGCAATGAATTTATAAGGCGAATCGAATAATTCCGTTTCCAGGATGTGCTTGCTGATCAACACCAGATCGTAAGTCGACACCCCGTTGAGGTGATCGTCGTCTTTTTGAGGGGTGATGTTGTAATTGTTGTACGTCGGCAGGTTGAAACCAAACTGGCCACTGTCATCTGTCAGCACTACGTCCATACCGTTGGCCGGGCTGACGGTCGCATTTTCCAACAGGGTACTTGCTTCATTGAAAATGGCGCCACTAACGGAAGCCACTCCCGGAGGTACCGATTGTATGTTGACGAGTACTTCGCAGGTGCCACTCACATAGCAACTGGCACTACCGGCGGCAGTGAAAATGATCCGATGGGTACCTACCGGAAAATCAGCTCCGCCTACGTTGGTATTGATCACTCCTCCCGTGCCATTGTTCAGATCGATGACGCCGTCGTCATCCAGGTCTACTACATAGGTGATGGTACTGTTGTTGCCAGAACAATGATCGGTAGCAGAAATATTTAAATTCAGAAGATCACCGAAGTTCAAATCGACTGGGCCGGAGGGGCAGCCACTGAAGTCGGGGCCCGGATCAACGATCTTGATGATCTGTTCATCAGAAACGGTCTGGCCACTACACCAATCGAGCATCGTCCAGGTGCGCAGAATTTTATAACAATATTCCTCCGTCGGGTTATTGGGATAGAAAGGAGGAGAATCGGTGTAAGCCGGTAAGGATAAGTGATCACAACCGGGTGTTGGTGTGTATACCGGCCGTTGGTGGCCTGTCGGCAAATCGTCGGGAAGAATGGATTGCGAACAAAGCACGCCGGGATCGAGCAAGTCGTCGGGCCAGTCGATGTCCACATTTGGATCGAAGGGATCGGGATCGGTGATGTTGATGATGAAAACACAGGAAGACGACAGCCCCGAACCATTGGTAACGGTATAGGTCCGCGTAACCGTACCAACTCCACAGTTATTGGCAAATCCCTGATCGGAAATATACACCGTAGCAGAACAAATGAAGTCTACCAAATCAGCATCATAATAACCCACGGGGGTCTCCGTGCCGTCGACTTCTATATATATGGCCGGAATACCCGTATCGGTGGCCGTGACGCCATCGTAATCATCCAAACTACTCAAATCCGTGCAATGTAAATCCTTGCTACCGGGTGAAGGGCAACTAATGGTGGGCACCACATTGTCCTGTACTTCGGCATAAACCGTGCAAGTATTCGACAGTCCGACAGCATCCGTTATTCTCAATTCAACGGTAACCACAGACCCCAGATCACAGCAGTGAAAATCGACCGTGGGACCAAAATCGGTATCGTTATTTCCGGAGCAATCCGTCAGCCTCCTCACCTCGTAGGATACAATACCACAATTGTCGTGGCTATTATCATCAAACACGATGGCATTGACGTAAGTACTGGTTCCATTCAGTACGACGGTATGGTAGGTCTCGCAAGCAGGTACAGGCATCGTTTGGTCGGTCACTTCTACCCCGAACGAACAACTACTGGTATTTCCACAACCATCGGAAGCTGTATAGGTAACCGTATATATAGTACCTACATCTAAATCGTAAAGTACATAAACACCACTGGCATTTTGCGTAAGCGTCCCACCAGAAGTTTCCGCCACATACGAATTGTTGGCATTTGAACAGGCGTCCACAATCGTCGGTGGAGGCAGTATAACATTGCCCTTACACTGACTGTTGGCTGGCTCTACCAGATCGTCCGGACAGGTGATTAAGGGGCCGGTATTGTCGATCACTTTGATGAGTTGAGTACACTCTTTGATGAGGACAAAACACATGTCCAAAATAGTCCAGGTGCGTTGATAGGTGACATTACCTTCACAGGAAATATCGGGGATGACGACATCCGTGTACACGATGTTGAACATGCACAGTCCATTGATGGGGGCTCCATTGTAGGTTGGTTGACCAGTGTGGCTCGGATCGGGATGGCCATTGATGTCTGTTGGAAAACCGCTGTTGCAAATCAGCATATCGTTTTGACCTGGGAGGCCCGTCCAGTCGAGCGGGCAGTCGATATCGTCCAGTGTGGGGCGGGTAAGGGTAATGGTTTGCACGCAAGTGGCGGAGTTGCCGGAATCGTCAGTAGCTGTCCAGGTGCGGGTGATGCTGCCAAAGCCTTCCGGTGTACAGCCCGTGTTGTCGACTTGTGTGTAGGTGAGGGTGAGGTCGTCGTCGCAGTTGTCGGTAGTGGTCACCCCTCCGTCGTCGTAAAGGGCTGCCAGGGTGAGTTGGGCATTGATGAGGGTGCCCGTCTCGGCTGCTGCCAAATCAAATACGGTAAGCGTCCAAACTCCGGAAGGGTCTTCTCCGTCGAAAGCGGACATGGATTGAAAAGCCTGGAAGCTGCCGGAAATAGCAGCTCCGGAACCGCCATTGCAGGTGGCTTCAAAATCGGCGGCGGTGTTATCGGCCTCCCCATCGAACACCACATCAATATGGTCGTGGGAACATCCCGAACCGGGAATGCCCGGCCGGACAAACAACATGACCGATGTACCAGAAGGGCTTTCCAGATTTGCCGCAAGGTGGTCTACCTGTGTGTGTTGGATGGTCAGACTTAGGTTAACGTCTTCCAATGGCAAGGTGCAATCTTCCGGCACAGTAATAGGGATGGCCACCCCCGCCGGATCGTTGTCGGGAATGGGCACTACATCAGTGGAAACAATGGTATAGGTGCCGAGTACCGGGCCATCGATGTCGTCAGGATCGTTGGATTCGGTGCAACTCAATATCAGGTCGCCGCATTTGATGTGGGGGTCGAGTTTGTCTTCAAATGCCCAGCCGTCGTTCCAGCAGGAATTGCCATCGGGTGCGGTGACCATTACGGAAAATGTCTGGCCGATCATACTGCAATCCGCCACGTTAGAACCGGTGTCGCCGATCTCAACGATGTAACCATCCAGGCAGCCGTCTTCGCCTTCCAAAACCATTTCGGGAGTGAGGATGGCTATTCCGTTTTCGTCGAGGCTGACGTTGATGTCGCCGTTGCAAACGAGGGTGGTGTTGCCTTGCTCATCCGTCACGAACAAGGTTTCCACGGCAGTGTTTCCACAAAAATCAGTTACCGTAACGGTATAGGTCCCAGCCGAATTTACAGTGATGGATGGAGTGGTTTCACCGGTGTTCCATTGGTAGGAGTATCCATCGGTATTGGAGTTTAACAGGGCAAAAGCACAGTGGTTGAAAGAATTGTTGTTGGGGCCGGTTATTAAAATATGGTATTGGCCGGTGGTTAGATCAACTAATGCCAGTTGGGGCTGAAAAGTATTGCCATTATCATTGGTGGTGTAAACGGCGGTGTACAACAATCCCGTGTTCGGATCGAAGTCCGCTCCCTGGCAAAATTCCATATCTACTCCCGTAGAACCAATAAGCGTACTCATGGCTGTGGAAAGGTCAATCGAGTAGAGCCGGTCATTGGCCTGGTCGGCGGCATAGGCATTGCCGGCATGGTCGATGGCCAACCAGCTTCCAGCCGGAAAACCGGTGGCCCCGATCGGAGTGGCATTTCCGTTGGTTAGATCCAACAGGTAAAGCGTCGAATTTGTATTGCCTGCCAGGTCAGCAGAAAGGGCATAGGTCGTCCCCGAGGAGGCATCCCAGGCCAGCCCTGTCCAGGTTTCGCCGACAACAGGGGTGGCCGTGCCGATGGAAGCACTCAACTGGCCCGTCGAAGTATTCAGGCTGTGCAATTGATCCGTACCTGCATCGAGCAGGTAATAAGTTCCCGCCACGAAATCGGCAGCGTACTGAACGGATGGAGTTGTTCCAGGCCCAATGCTATTGGCATGGTTGAAGGGGTCAGTTAGGTTGAAAACGTGAAAACTGCCATCGACCATATTTATGGCATGGCCCGTTCCGATAGAAGGGATGCCGCCCGTTACAGTTACCGATATCGTGGCTGTTTCCTCCCCACATATGGAAGCGTCATCTCCATTTGCCGACAAGGGCAACAAAAAAGAAGGGGTGGGGCAAAATGGATCCGGCGGATCGGGTACAATGGTCAGATCGACCGAACATTGGATGGTGTTGCCATTTCCGTCAAGGACCGGATCGCCATTGGTATCGGCCAACCAGAAATTGATGGTAACGGTCGCATCGCAGCTTAGAAAATCGTTGGGATCGTAGTCGTTGACGGCAGTATACAAATTGCCGCAATCGGTGACAGACACCTGGCTCAACCAGTCGGCCAGTCCCGCCTGGTCGCTGCAATCAAAAGTAGCTGGAGGTGGGCATTCGATCGCAGGGTCGCAGGTAGAAACGGTTTTGCATTCTTTCGACTTGAAGTTGATCGTACCATTTCCGGTGTCGGAATAGATCAGGGCTATGTAGTAGAGGTTTATTTCGGCCGTAGAATTGAGATTGGTGACGGTTGTAAATTGATTTACCGTCACACAGCCGCCGATAAGTTGAAGGTCGGTTAGGGGGTCGTCACAATATTGCAGGTCGGTGGCTTGCGGGTCGAGGGGGTCGAATACAAAGTTGGGTGCCCAGAAGACCGCCCAGGCATCGAGTGGTCCGCCGACTCCTTGTATTTTGACTTCGTTGACAAAATCATCGGTCAGGAAACGGATCCACTGGACGTTCCAACCGGATTGGAAACAATTGGGATCGCCAATGTCGAGCAGCAGTTGCTCGGTGTCGCCAACCGGAACCGTACTTGCCGAAGCGTCTACACCGCATCCGTCGGTATCGGCAGATGGGGTGCAGGCTATGAAGCCGTCGTCGACTGCATCGCTGTTGGAGCAATACAGTTTCGACTCGCAGGGGTCGGGGCCATTGCCCTGGTCGGCATTGGCGCAAGGGGGGTCGGTGCAATTGGTCTGAGCATTCAACCCATTGCCCGGCAGCAATATAAATATCGCCACCGGGAAAGCAAAACGCAAAAAGGGGATAAAAATTTGTTGCATGTTAAAACGGTTTTTAAGTATTGAAAAAGGGGCAGTTGACTGACCACTTAATTGTAATTAAATTGTTAAGAACTGGGCAATAGTCTGTCAGCCGTTGCTGGGGCAACTGAAAATGAGGGCTTCATCAAGAGCCATTCAAAAAGTGAGTCATTCTCCAACCCGCACCCTAACCCTAAAGGGAAAGCAACGCGCTAAAACACTTTTCAGATAACTACCTCATCAACAATTTGCACCAAGCAAACAGTCCAATAGATATAGCTGCTATGGTCAAGCACGGCGATGGATATTGCTCACAAGGCAATACGCCACAACCGGTGTCTGAGCCAATGGGCCTTTCCTCAAAATGCTGTTCTGAGGGTCAAAAAAAATTAAAGCTTGATACCGTAATCCCAGGCAGATGTTCACGGAGTCAACCTCGCAAAAGAGGTTTGAACTGCCTGGCAATTCCAATTAAAATGGGAGAGCAGCAAAGGAATTTTAAGCTTTAAAATCGGAAGTTGGGATGTTACGGTTTTGGGATGGAAAGGACTAGTGCTCTGTAAAGTACGTTTTTACTAATTTTTGTTGCCTGCGCGCGCCCTTTAATTCCCTGAAGGGAAGGCTTGCCCACAGCACCATTGTTCATAAAAATTTTTTTTACACATCTAGAATAATTTCGGTTTGAATGATCCTTTGCCGGTTTTATGCTTCCCGGTTTTTGTTACTACTCATACGCCTCCCTCAACGGAGGGTTGCGATGAATTACAAAAATATACATTTGTATTTGATTGAAAACAAACGCAAGTATACATTAAAACCGCTTTCAAAAACCGTGCCTTTAATTTAATTTTATCATCATATGTAATTCGTCATGAGAAAATGTTGAAAATTTATTTAAACAAAATTTGTCATTAATACTGAAAACATCAACTTTTTGTTTTATTTTGTGCCCTGATACAAACATGCAGTTATTTACATCTGAATTTGACTGACCTGGGAGAAAGTTCTTGCAGTGGTAGTTTTGGTGCAAACCAGAAGCCTCCCACAACTATACCCTGTCGGTCAAAGACATCAAATCCAAATTTACTATGAGCAACTTAATTCTCAAACCTATGGAATTATTGAAGGGTATTATGAATGCAGATTACAATCAACACTACAACCAACAACACGACCTTCCCCCAAAGGAAGAGGTCGACCAACAACATCAGGAGCAACAAAAGCAGCCCCAACCCACCGGCCTCGACGCCAGTGCCAACCACAGGGGGTGGCTTCACTTGCTGCTTTTTACATTTGCCATTTTGCTGCTTCAGCAAAAAGAAGTCCACCTGAACGTCAACACCGCAGAAGAACCCTTTGCCGAGGCTATTGCCGTACCCGCCATCCAGTGCAACCACACGGCTGTGACCACAGCCGACCTGACCCCGAAGCGAAATAAAACATGGGTTCGACAAACCCAACCTAAGCCAACCCACACTCCTCCACCTTCCCAAACGGTGAGCGACAACCTGGGCAACACTTATTCCAACATGACGTACACGGGTACCGCTTCCAAAAGCAAAAGTCAAAAGAACACCTACCTGGCCAAAAAGCAAAAGCAGGAAGCCTACGTGACTCGGTTCTCTAAGGTAGCTCAGGGCGAAATGAAGAAATACGGCATCCCCGCCAGCATCACCCTGGCACAGGGACTAATCGAAAGCAATGCCGGCGAGAGCCGCCTGGCCCGCAACAACAACAACCACTTCGGCATGAAATGCTTCTCCCAAAAATGCAGCAAAGGCCATTGCAGCAATTTTACCGACGACAGCCACAAAGATTTTTTCCGCATTTACGAAACGGCCTGGGAAAGTTATCGGGCTCACAGCATCCTCCTCACCAACAAACGCTACCGTCGCCTATTCCGACTCGATAAAAAAGACTATAAAGGATGGGCCGTCGGTTTGAAAAAAGCGGGTTATGCCACCGACCCCAGATATGCGCAAAAGTTGATTCACATTATTGAGGAGCTGAAGCTGAATCGTTTTGATTGAGCGTGCCGATACATATGATGCACCCGCTCCGATCATGATGCTACCACAGAAGGATAAAAATTAAATGGTTTTAAGAAGGTGGCAACTTTAACTTTCATGTTGTTTTTTTGGTCAGGTATTTTTACTAAATTTGTTTTGAACACTTTTCGTAAAATATAAAGCCAGAGCTTTACTCACCATGAAAGCTGCCTTTAGTCCCTTTTTATTGCAAGTTTATGTTGTACTTTTATTATCTTCTTGTGGTAGTATGATTGGAAACGGTTTATCTCAAAGAAAAGGTAATTTAGCTATGGAGGAAACCAACACCGGCACGGGCGTTTATGCCGAATACCGATGGAAGAAAATGATAGAATTAGACACATGGGATAGGGTTTTTACTCGAAATGGTCTTGGAGTGGACTACAACTTCAGGATAAGAGGAAATACCACCAATTCGCATAATGTTCAAAATACTTTTTTTCAATCCATACAGGGGAAATACTATTATACGCTCCTAAATCCTACTTCTTCCGGAATAACGCTGGACTTAGGTATTGGGGCGGGGACTGGGAGTTTTTATTTTGATGAGCATTTATTTACCAAAACCCTGCCTTTTGTTTCAAGCTTATCGTTGGATCTATATTTTCCTAATAATCATATGCTGGTTCTCAGTTCTAAAGTAAATTACTTTAATAGACATTATGAATGGATTTTTTGTATAGCAACTGAATAGCAATTTTTGGTCTAACCAAGGAACACCCGGAGCCTCGTAGCCCTAGCTACGAAGGCGAGGATGTGACGCAGGGTAGGCCAAAAAGGGCATTCAGGCTGTATACAAAATTTTTGTTCATAATGTCTAATGATTTCAAACATAATGAAAATGAATTTTCCATTGATTTGGGGATTGGAATACACTTTCAGAAATACTAATTTTTTATTTTGACTCAAAAGAAAATCTATATCCCATTGGGCATAAACGGTTATAGTGGATAGTATAAAGAAAGGTAGAAGAATAGCTATTCGACAGCGGTTCGCACAATTTTTTAACATATACAAAAAAAGACATTTAAAATTAGTGCAATAGCAGTTGACGGAACGGGGTATTTTTGTTCAAATACCACGAAGTGTCCACATTGTATGGTCAAGAAGTTAAAAAAAGGAGAACAATATTACCACCAACTTGCAGGAGCCTGTATCGTAAATCCGGATAAAAAGACAGTTTTTCCTGTATTTGGAGAACCGATTACCAAGCAAGACGGTCAAAAGAAAAATGATTGTGAGTACAATGCTTTTAAAAGATTAATTCCAAAAATAGCCCGGATATTACCTGACCAAAACAAGCTCATTCTTTTAGATGGTTTGTTTGCTTCCGGCCCAGCCATGCGACTGATGTTATTTTATTCGATGGATTTTATTACTGTTATAAAAGAAGGCTATGTCCTTATACAAGCAGATCGGTTAAATGAACAAAATGAACTGGAAAGCAAAACATGGTATAAAAACAAGCATATTAAATGTAGTGCTAAATGGGCTAACGGTCTGGTTTTAAATGGAGCTAATCCGGACATAAACGTAAACTATCTTCAATATGAAGAAGTAGATACTCGTACAGGTAAAATCAAGTATGCAGGCAATTGGATTAATTCTTTGAACCTATCAAAGTGAGATGATAGAAGAGTTTGTAAAAACAGCTCGTTCCAGATGGAAAATTGAAAATGAAACGTTTAACGTCCTTAAAAATCAAGGTTATAACCTGGAACACAATTATGGACATGGCAAACTATTTTTATCATCTCTTTTAGCAACCTTAATGCTCCTGGCTTTCTTAATAGATCAATTAACTCAAGCCTTAGATACTACTTTCTGTAAAGCACTTAAAGCTGCTAAAACAATCAGAGACTTTAGACAAAAGGTACGGGTTATTTTCGACCTTATTCCCTGTATTTCAATGAACTTGATTTATGAAGTCATCGCAAGAGAGAGAAAACTTGGCTTATCGCCTTAATGATTTCTCATATTTGTTAAATTATCGTGCGTAAAAGTGAGCCATTATGCCCAGTATAAAAATCAATTCGGCGATAAATATTGGAATCGAGGAAATACTCAACGGAGTATCCGATTTGGAAACCCCTGAACTGGAGAAGTTTTTAGCTGCTGTCGCCCAACTTTTGGCGAAAAAAAAGGTAAAAACACTGTCAAAAAGAGAAACAGAGTTGCTGTTGAAAATCAATAAACCACTGCTGTCAGATAAGTTACAACAAACCTATAATACTTTATACGAAAAGCTGCAAAACGACGAGCTCACTCCTGCCGAACATTCCAGGTTGTTGACTTTGATCAAGAAACGGGAAAAGAAAGGAGAAAAACGGTTAGCTGCCCTAATTGAACTGGCTCAACTTAAAAATATCTCTCCTAAAGAACTGATGAGACAGTTGGGGCTGTTATAGTTACTAAACTGAAAGTTACGTCATCAGGTTTGTTACAACTGAATGAAATGGTTAGGAGAAAGTGGCTAAATTGTAATGTTTTTAAACACTTTTTATAAAAAAATCAAAAGACCATTTTATTCATTTGGGCGAATTGGGTTGTTTCCTTTAACGCCATTTGATATGTAATCTGTAGTGGTATAGTTCCAAATACGATCTTTTGTTATCCGTAAAATGCGAGTTAATTTCCTAGGCTCTTCTCCTCTTTTATTAACTTCGCACGTTAGCAATACTGTTTCTCCATCTATAATTTTCGCCGCTGAAACAAATGACGTAAAATTATTATTAGTATAATTAGTATCTGACCGAAAACGCCCCATTTTTCACTTTTTGCCAATATCCGCTCTGCACTCAGCCGGACGATTCCTAAAATTATACGTCCAAATTTGTTCTTTGATGGAAATAGGGGCTGATTAAGCCCATAACAACACATTTACGGGACTACAGGGCAGACCACTCCACTGCTTTGTCACAATATTAACCCATATCAGGCTGCTGCCTTGCCGTTCAACGGCACAATGGTGGGTAGCAAGTTCTCCGACTTCACTACTTTGCCCAGCCTCTTTATGTTGTAGCCCAACACGCTCATGGCCACATATCGTTTGAAACCTTTAAGGCCCTTATCAGGTACCCTGTCTGCTCCACAATGTTCCAATTCATTTATGTTCGCCTCTATGGTACTGTGTTTTCTTTTTTTATACTGAAATTCGGGTTGTGTTTCCTCCTTCTGTTCTAGTGCTGATTTTTTCCCTGCCTTTGGCATTATCACTTGATCAAATATTTTTGACAAGGCCTTCTTCGCTGGCCCGGAAAAAAATCCGCGATCAAAACTTATACTTGACAGCTTGTATCCTTTCGCATATCGCTTTGCCAACCTCTCACCCAATTCTATGGGAACCTCTTTATCCGTTTTGTTTACCATCACCTCATGATCTGCCGCAAAACCATATTGATCCGTTGTCAGTAACACTCGATGTCCCAACTCTACAGGGCGTCCCGCCTTGCCCTTGCTTATCCACTCTGTATGTGGCTCGAATATCGAAAATATTTTCTCCGAATGAGGAATTTGCTCACCCTTCAGTATTCGGCGCTCTACCTGATCTATAAACTTCAACAAGTAGTCATGGTACATTTTTAAGCTCATTTTCAACAATTCCACCTTTATTCCACCTCCATGCTCTTCTAAGTCACCAAGCGTCCTAACAATGCGCACACTTATCTCTCTTGCTATCCGCAAATACGCTCGGGTCGAATCTGACAATCGTACTTTATAGTCACGACCCTTTTTTTGGTGTATGATCGAGGCCTTTCTATACGACTTCTTAGCTTTTTTATGCCACACCTTTATTTTCCCCCAACCCATCAATGGAACCAACTTACTCAACAATAATATTACATCCAGGCATTTATAAAGACTATCCCACAACAGTCTTAAATCTGTCGGAAAATGAATCGTTGTCTCTACAACATAACTATCCGTCTTCAATTCCAAAGATATTTCCTCTCCCTGGTCGCCTTCTTCTTCGCTTTTTTTTAACAACTTATGTCCATGTTTTACTACCAGCTCATTAATCTTTTTCAACGCTTCTTCATTCAATAACCTAACATTGTCTTTAACCGTTTGAAGTGCGAATACTTTTTTTTCTAACCAATCGGATGTTTCCTTGTGTACGCCCATTATGCCACGAACCGCCTGATGATGATTCGCCAAATCCAATAGTTCATCGTAATCACAATTCAACGTGTGACGCACGCTTCCTAACACTAATATCTCCCACAGCGGCATTCCTTCCCGGCCCGTCGCTTTTTTGCCTTTTAATATCTCATCTTCTAACACTTTAAATACACCTTCATTCAATTCCGGTGTTACGAATATGTACTGCAACCCGGCCAACAACTGAGGAAGTTCATGTCGGCTCCTGGAATTGAGCACCACATCTGCTATACTCAGTGAATTCACTTCTAATTGCTGTTCAAATCGTTTTCTCATCTTTATTGGTTGAAATCTTTCGAAAAAATAATTTACTAAAATTCATATGTATCTGACTGCCAAATTATTACGCATAAATTTAGAAAATATAATTCAATTTTCATAGCATTTTTAGCACTTTATTTGACTGACTATCAATTAGTTGCGAGATTCCGGCCAGATACTAATTATCAAGCGCTTTATGAAAATAATCTTGATGCCAAATATTAGTAATTGGATCTTTATATGCCCCTGTCAAGAAATGACCATAACGTGAGGACCAATATATAATTACAAAGTACTTATCATCTAAGTATGATGCCACAATTTTCGTAGGCTTGATTAATGCTTTGACAGTAATTTTTTTTAACGAATCTTGCAGGTGGAGTAAATAATAAGAGCTTTTACGTTTTTCAACATATACTTCCTTTAGTATTAAATCCTCTAGCTGAAACTGTTTATCCTGACTTAATAATGTTTGTGAGAAAAAAAGAAGTACTAATATTATTACTATGTATTTCATTTAAATTTGTTTTTTAATTTTCAAAATAATTAAATAGTGTGCGTGACATATCTACCTGGCGGTAGACAGGCCTCCCGGCCGGCAGGCGGGTTAGCGGAGTATCGCAGTTGCAAACCTGCCTGACTGGCAGGCGGGCCGCGACGAACGACGGCTATTCTTTCTAATGCCCAAATTCAAAATAACGAACCATACCCCATTCCACAAAATCGGCGGCCATTGATTCCTTTGATTTTATAGAAATGCTAAGATGAAGATTAGAAATTAGCTCATATTCAATCGTCACCTTAGTGTAAAACCAATCTGAATTTCCGAAACGTCGTTTTATTAAAGCTCCTAATTGCCCGATTAACGAGACCCGATTGATCTTTAGTTTGTGACCTATGTGTATTCCGAAATAGTATCTTTCTATTTCCTTTTTTGTGTCTGATGATATTTCATAAAAATTATCTACGCCGATATTTAAGTAGCTTAGATAGGAGTATTTTCTCCAATAGTCAGGGCTTATTATCCCAAAATACCCGTTTGGCTCCTCGTTTTCCCGGTGAGTAGTAAAAGCGAATCGAGCTGATAAGCTGTACGTATTTACTGGAACTGATCCAACGGCTTTTTTGTCACCTACTCTTTGAAAAGAACGGTTGTGCCCTTTGTAAGTTACTGTAGTGGAAATTCCTATTAAATTTACCCCCCAATTGGGAGTTCTAATGCTGCCATTTGAATAGTGTTGCAGCTTAAAAGCTGAAGCTACCGCCATTTTTTTTCCTATCGGAAAAGCCAGACGCAAGGCCATGCCAATGTGAAAATTATATGGGGATCCGACAATAGGATTTTTTTCTAAAGAATAGAAAAGTTTTTTGTTATTCAAAAAGTAGGCAAGTCCTCCTTCCAGTTGAAGTCGAAAAATATTCGTTGACTTCATCAATGGAACATCAATATAACTAAAAAGACTTACCGGATGACCAATGATGTTGTTTTTGCTTATTTTATAATAAGCCAATCCGACACCATAGTAAGGATAGTTTAGCCGGTGATGCCAAAAATGAGAACCGTGTGCGTGTTTTCCAAATTTAAGACTTAAACCAGTGAATCTTTTTGTGAAAAGGCTTTTGTTTACATCCTGTAAATAACAGTAGTTGTAATTCACACCCCTAATAACAGAAAGGTTGAACCTATATTCGCCCGTCATGTAAGATGTATCAGTTGGTTGCCCATAGCAATAGAAGGCACATAGACCTAATAAAAAAAATAGTATGGTTTTTTTTCTATATGAGGTACTCATTTTCCATTTCTATTGCAGGCGCAAGATATATTTGACTCTTATTTTTTGAAGGTTTTAGCACGCACAAACACAACAGGTTAAAATATAAGAAAAGCCCTAAACCTACTTGTCGTTCGATAGGGTGGCTTACCCAAAATGCCGACAAAAAAACGCCGTTCATAGCAATAAAAAAGGAGCGTTCGGCAGGGTTGCATAACAACAGTCTAACGATACTGATGGTAAACACCACCACCCCAAATAAGCCAGCAAATGCGAATATGAAAACAAATTGATTGTGGGGAAGGAGTTTAATGGCTGATTGTTTGTACATCGCATCTTTTATATCTCCCAGGCCTACGCCAAAGAGTATATTCGATTTTCCTACGTCAATTCCCTTTTGCATCGATGCAATTCTTCCAAAATCAGAAGGATTTTCTAATTTTTGACCTCGAAGACATTCTGTAATACTTATGGCGGTATTGATGATTTTGTATCTAAAATGTGGGGAATTAGTGAACAAGAGGCCAACAAACAACAAAAATATTACACATCCAACCATTTTTCTAAATAGTGTTATTTGTTTTCTATTCATATAACAAAAAAGAATCAGCCCAATATAAAACCCAAGGATACCACTTCGCACACCATTTATATGCAG
Organism: Saprospiraceae bacterium; assembly: GCA_965222105.1. GTDB lineage: Bacteria > Bacteroidota > Bacteroidia > Chitinophagales > Saprospiraceae > CALGLS01. The sequence goes on from CBDCTQ010000046.1 coordinate 47,397, forward strand.
ATAAAATAATAAAAATGAAGTAGCAATGAATGTAATTATCGTTGCAACAGCGGACAATTTCCTGTTTTGAAGCACTAATAAATACACACCTATGATGCTGCTTATGGCTACAGCCAGACTTAAATGAATATGATCAATAGGGGCTGACATTAGCGGCCCGGTTTCTGCCAAAATTTTGCGGCCATTCCATATATAGTTGATAAAAGAAAGACAACTGATTAGCGTGGTTAACGCCATAAAGCTACCCAACCAAAGGTGAAACTCTTTTTTTGAAATCCGCAATACAGAAAAAGACAGTGGTAAAACTAAAAGAGGTAGGACTAGTTGAATTCGTTCCAAATAGAAGTAGACGTTCTGGGAATAAAAACCGCTTAAGAGGTAGATAAAAAAAATGCTTTCAAAAATCAAAGCGTCACTTCTTTTGCAATACGCCGTTATTTTTTTTCGAAGGTGTTTCTTTTCAAGAAAAATTATGTTTATGACCAAAATTATCATTCCTACACTTAGTGCGAATCTTGAAAAGAACAACCCTATGTTTATCAAAATAAATGCTAGTCTATAGACAACTTTAACTTTCATATTGTTTTTTTGGTCAGGTATTTTTACTAAATTTGTTTTGAACACTTTTTATAGAATATAAAGCCAGAGAATTATTCACCAATTTAGCTCGCCATGAAAGCTGCCTTTAGTCCCTTTTTATTGCAAGTTTTTGTTGTACTTTTATTATCTTCTTGTGGTAGTATGATTGGAGTTGGTGTCTCTCATGATCGTGGCAATTTGTTTTTTTCAAAACATGAAAATCCGAAATCCGGCACAGGTGGATTTATAGAATAGCAGATGGAAGAAAATGATGGATAAATATGCGTGGAAAAATACCTTTTCTCGTCGTCACGGTCTGGGATTTGATTATAGTATCGCAATAAAAGGATACCGCTCAAAATATAAGGAAACCGGGGATGCTGTTCTTCGGTCTTTTCAAGGAAAGTACTATTACAGAGTACTAAAAGCGGGCTCATCTAATACAATATTAGACGTGGGAATAGGCTTGGGTGTTGGGCATTTCCCCCTTCTATCTACTCCAAATTTTCCAATTCTTTCAAGTATTTCGATAGATTTTTTCTTTCCTAACAATGATCTCATATACCTTAATTCAAGAACGAGATATAGTATAAGTTTTAGCGATAACACACATGACTTTTCAATAGCATTCGGTTTGGGATTTTGGATTCATTAATTACATAGACAGTATGAATAAATTTTTGTATAGCATCTTAAGAGTCCCGAATGCTTTCGGGATGATGGCGAGAATGTTGTAGCGCAGGGTAGGCTAAAAACCTGTCTGCTGACAAAGGCAAGGATTAATCGGGTTCCATACAAAATTTCTACTCGAATGTCCAAACATACCCTAAGGAGACACCAAGTCCTAGGTTTCTAATGGAAATAATTAGTGAAGGTTCTTCTCTAAAACTGTCTATAAAATAATTTAGGGAATATCTATATCTGCTTTCAATAAATATAGCATGTTCAGTACTGAGCTCAATCTCTAGCCCGCCACCACCAAAAATTCCAAAGTCATGTCTTTGCCTGCCAGCATCACTAAAATCATAATCGTATTTAAATGGAACTTCATTTATTATAGAAGTGGCCTTTCCAGTGATTACATATCCAGCAAATCCTCCTAATTTACCAAAAACCGAAACACGCTTGAATTTATATTTATAGCTAAAAAATAAAGATAACTCTATTTCACTCAACTTAAGCACAAATGAATTTGGAATTTTTTGTCCCTTTTGTACATAGTTTAATTCGGTGCCAACTTCCAAGCCATATTTTAAACATCGTTTGCCAACAAACCCAAACTCTACCCCAGAGATGCTTTTAGTAGTATAATCATATATACTATAGCCATCATAATACGCTTTTTGTTTTCCAAAATGAAGACCCGATCTTACGCCTACAGACCATTGTGCGCAAATAGGGAAAGAGAGGGGTAAAAATAATATGACTAAAATTAAATTCTTAAATGTTTTTGACTTCATGCATATGTGACTTTTCTGAAAAAACTTTACTAGATCCGGAGTAAATTCTCGTGTTTTTAGGCGTGAATTTTTGGTAATTTATGCCGACTATAAATGACACTCACATGTGTAATGTTAATTAAGTATAATAAACTTATTATATAGTGTTATACCCTTATTAGAAGAGGTGAAGAGATAGTATATGCCATATTTAAGAGATGAGACATCTATCATTTGTCGGGTTGATGTTATTTCAACAGAATGAGCCAATTGAAAATTACTATTAAATATAAGGTATTTACCATTATTGCTAAGTTGAGTATATGCTGATTCTATATCATTGAATCCATTAAAATTTCCTTTCAAAATATCCTTCCCTTTTATTTCTACATAAATTACATCAGAAGAAGGATTTGGATAAACTACTAAAGAATTATAACCTGTACATTCAGGAATAGGTGCGTAGCCAAATATCATTGAATCGCTCTGAATAGTTCCTTGCTCATTATTAATTTCTAATCGATAAGGCAATACTAAAGGTAAAGTACTATTCGTTTGGGTATTAACTTCTTGGTATTTCGAAAAAACTTCGCTGGTATTAAATGTGTTTGACCTTCCATCCGCACTCCTTGTAGCTAAGAAATCAAACGCAAAAAAGTTCCACGTATAACTATTGTCTATCACATGTAAACTATCTTTGTATTCGATTATCATCTCGTTACAGTTAGTAGTTGTAGTAACCAGACCTAAATGGGATAGGCTCGGTATTGTGTATTCATCCGTTACAGTTCCACATTCAGGGAGGTATGCCTCGGCTTTAAGAACTAGGCCAGATGGAACCTCCCAATCAACTAAGTCTGCATCAAAAAAAGTTATTTGTATAACATGATCATTACATGCCGGGCCGGGCGTATTAACATCTTCAACACAATCGCAGCCAGTACACTCATAGTCATAACTATCATTAAGCACATCTATTTTCCACTTAACTTCACTATCAATATAGTATCCCCCATAACCGGTTACAAAGGCAAGGTGGCTACGACGTTATTCCCATCTTCCCATAACCCCTCTTTTCTGATTCGATAAGTATCACATAAGTATTCACTATGTAAAATCTGACAGTCTGTAAATGTAAGTTGGCTGCAATTAGGATCTCCAAAACAACAATCGAATGTACCTATGTTTTCTGTTATAAATTGCAATTGATTGGTTTCAGCACTCAATTCTCCTGACCAGGGAGTTCCTGTTTCGAGGCCACCAACACAGAAGTTGTCACAATAAATTTCTTGATTATTATAATTTTTAAACTTCCCTCTATTACTTTCTATTTCACTTCCTTCATCTATATATCCCCAATCCATTCCTGTGCAGAACCCCGTTTCGGGATGATTATTATCTTTGATATGCCATAAGCCTGCACTCTCTTCAGAAATTGGCTCAAAAATATCAAACAATTCATAAGTACTCACATACATCGTGAAGTTTTCATCTTCATTCCAATCATCCACATCTTCGGTTCCGGGTTCAAAGTTATCATTCCAGCTGTTTGGAGTATTACCTGGTACTAAGGCAACTACAAAGTCAGGGTCAGGCTTACAAAAGTTTTGGGATGTGGTTGCATCAGTTTTAGCACGGTCATATGTTAGAAATATCGCATGAGATCCTGTTGAGGTATAAACTGCTGGGTGCTCTCCATTATAATATTCTGAGCTTGTTGTAAAATTAATTACAGGATAAGTACCACAAGGACTTCCATCGTCTTCAGTAATATCTCTGTTTCCATGATTGGTCACAGTCCACCCTCTGATTTTCATATTGCTTCTTTCTACATAAACATATACTTTTTCTATATCACCTTCGTGTTGACAGGCATTCTTTTCACTAGGAATGTTAGTGTCAGCCCAATCTCTCGGAAAATAGTAGGAGTATGTGATGATATAAATTTGCTCGGTCCATGTTACAGCATAGTAAGCAGAAGGAAGAGTGTTATCTACTAGGTGAACTTGATCCCAATTATTAGTATGATCGAAATCTCCATCGTAATTGACAATTGTTGGAATATCTCTAACTAAGCTTTCATCGGGATTATTTTCAGCATTCGCAAAGTGAAACATAACAGGAGCAAAATACTGAGCAAGATAACAATTAGACGCATCAAGTTCGGATTTATTCTGTGGATCAGAATAAAAAGCCGTGCATTGAGAAAATGCTAGCAAGCTCACAATAACAAAGCAAAAAACAAAAACAACTTTAAGGATAGGTGATTTCATGATTTTTATATTGAGATTTAATTTAGGAGACCTGTTTTCTGTACTTCGTTTTTATACTGTTATATTACCTGCAAAAGCTGCATCAATTTCTGTATCGGATTTCATTCCACTACTTCGAAGCCAAAGTATCCGTCATATTCTACGGCCATACTTCCTGGGTACAATACATCTGATAAAACTTCATGGGAGGCCAGCCGTCCACGATATATTTCTTCATCCATATAAACAACAATATAGTTGTTAGTATAGCAATTGCCGTTAAAATAGTTTTCATTGTAATTCGATTTTAAAATGAGAAAATAATATAACACCCCAAATTAGAATGCATTTAGGTATACAGTGTTACAACATACAATCAATACGAACCTTTCAGATGTATCACTCCAAAAGTATTCATCCTTGTTATAATTTACATACCACCTTCACACTACTCCTGAAAACAAGAAGCGACATATAACAACATAATTACAACATCATGTTGCTCACCTGTAAATCCGTTGGAAGAAGAAATAAATTAAGTTGGAAAATCAGTGTCGCCTACCGATCCCGATAGCTGTTGGGATGCATCTGTCGGCGACTTTTAAACAATTAGAACTTTCATAGCACAATGGTTTTTGGTGTAAAACATACCTTTATTTATAAAGGTCTAAGAAAAAAACCGACATGAGCTATTTTGACAACGTGTATTTTTGTCGCCAATTTGACATTTTGGTTTTTCATCGCTCATCTCCATCTTTGGATGAAAAAAGATTGAACTCTATTCAGAGCAAGCGGATTCTGGAGAAGGTGTTTTCTTCGGCCATTTGTTCAAAGGTAGAAAAGGAACGGAGTTTTTCAGCCTTCTACCAAGTTCAACATTCGGGCGGGATACAAACTCGAAAGGAGTGAAAATCAACTTCCCGAAACCAGCGAACTGGCCCGGCTACACGATGTTAAGCTGGAAGTGGACCTCCGGCAAATAGCCAAAACGACGCTGCAACTGAACGGCAGTTTTACGCAAGTACAATTCGACGGCGAACCCAATTCACCCATCGAATTTGCGATGCTGCAGGGGTTGCAAAACGGGCAGAATTTTCAGTGGAGTATTTCCATTGACCGGCGGCTGAGCGATGCGGTACAGCTCCTGGTGTCGTATGAGGGGCGGAAGACGGGGTTGGTGCGGCCGGTGCAGGTGGGGCGGATGCAGGTGCGGGCGGTGTTTTAAAAAAAACCGCACCACGCATTAAACGTGGCACGGTCATCTGAGCAACATTTCTAATTAACTTGGATCGCGGAGGAGATCCAGCTCATTGATAGCATCTGCAATTTCGTATCCAAGACGAAGGCCTTCGGAGCAATCCATCCGGATGTGGACACCGAGGGGGATTCTGGAGAAGGCGTTTTCTTCGGCCATTTGTTCAAAGGTAGAAAAGGAGCGGGGCGTACCTCTGAATTCCGTCCTTCCTTCGTGCGACCGGTCGGTGAAATCGGTTTGGTTGCCGAAAAAGTCGATGAATACGCCAGCGGCTGCCGAAGCAAAACAGGAGTGCCCGGAGGGATAGCCCGGAAAACTGGGGTTGGGCCAGTATACCAACCGGTAGAGATTGGTTTGGTAATCGGGATCGATGAACTCATGGATGAACACATTTGGTCGCATCACCATGTACTGATATTTGTATTTCCAGGTGGATACGGCCGCGTCATTTAGCGAAAAGCCGAGTTTGAGAAACAGTTTTAGAGTTTCCTGGAGGTTGAGGTCGTATTGTTCGACGAGTTGGTTGGCAATCGAAAACTGCCTGGCAGGAGGACTGAACATGAGCTCCTCAACATCGTCGCTCCAAAATTCGGCGATCCAGAGTTGTTCGCCGTCTTCATCACGAGCTTCATTGTTGGCGTTGTATACTTCCATCATCTGGGCGAAGTAGTCGCTGTTTGGGTTTTCGCTATAAGCTATTGGCTCGACCGAAGAGGTTTCGTCAGGCTCTATAACAAAAGTTCTCGCAGAACCCCAGTAAGGGAATAGAGCGCGTTCGGGATCGGCAGAGTAAGTCCAGTAGCCATCGCCGGTGGGAGGTTCGTAGGATAGGGGTTGCGGTTCGAGAATTTGAGCTTCTGCCTGGTCATCGGACTGGCTGTATGCTATGACTTGTTGCGCTACATAGTCGCCCCATTCGTTGGAATCGTCGACTAGTCGATCATCGAGGTTGGCTGCCAGTTCGGATTCCAGTTCGTCCTTGAGGTTGTTGATCCGGTCGGCAGCGTCGTCTGGCACGTTGATGAGGAAGTGAGCGAGTGTTTTTGCCATACAGGCGTTGAGTGCCAGTTGTGCGTCGAACCGTCGGGGGCGTTGGTTGTCTCTGATGCGAAGACCTTGCAATCGGTTGTCATTGGAGCGGTGGTTGCGCATGCCGGGCACCAGTGTTTCGTAGGCGGCGAGGTAGATGTAAGCCAGAGATCTGGCAGAGGCATTGGGGCGCATGCCCAGGGCGTAGCGTTCTATTTCGAGCACTAGGTCGGTCCATTGGTGGGCGATGTCGTTTTGGAGGAGTGCCACGTTGGTGGTGGTATTCCCTCCGTTTCCGTTGGGTCCATTGCCGTTGGGTCCGTTTCCGTTGGGTCCATTATTGTTTCCGGCGTTGAATTCGGCGATGTCGGTGGTAAGGTCTTCGTCTTTTTGACAACTGCTAGAGAGCAGTCCTGCAACCAATAAAGCGCAGAGAAGGCTGATTCTACTACTTTTCATTTTTTAAGAATTTGATCGTTATAAAATAGACATTATGGATGGATTTTTTGTATAGCAACTGAAGAGCAATTTTTTGTCTAACCAAGGAACACCCGGAGCCTCGTAGCCCAAGCTACGAAGGCGAGGATGTGACGCAGGGTAGGCAAAAAAGGGCATTCAGGATGCATACAAAATTTTTGTTCATTATGTCTAATGGGCGACCGGAAAGTCGCAAAACAAATTCCGGCCTTTTACAGATCATGATTACTCCTGGCCAGTGGCTAAACATGAAAAAGTGTAGGTGTACTATCAGATAAGTTATTTTAGCAAAAAAAGAACTAGTGTCGTTGAAGTGGTTAAGTATCGATTTGGTATTAAGACAGGCCAGCAATAGAAAGACCTACTTTTTGAATTATTTTTTTTGCAAAAATTATGGTTTACTGGACTTTTGACAGAGCTTAAATTTCAAAATAAACACATTAAGTAAAAAGCAATTTATAAATCTGTTGATAGTCATTGATACAAGAACCTAAATTTTTAACAAGAATTCAGTTTGTTATAAGATTAACTAAACTTATCTCTGGTCTTATCGATGGAAAACTGCCTGTTGACAAAAATTCGTTTCCCACTGTGTTCATTGATAATGTGTTTGATTTGTTCGGTAACGATCTTTTGAGATTCCAGTCGTCGATTAAAGCAATGTGTACTGAATGCGTGGATTTCAATTTCAGCCATATTAAGCCATGAAGCATTAACTGGTGTGAAGTTAAATCGAACTTTTTGCGCCAGCTTCAAAACGCTGACATTCACCCCCTCCGGCTCAAAGTATAATTCCGCCCAATCCCATCCGTCCCCAACCATTGATTTTGGCCGGAAGGCTGTATGTTTATCTGGAAAGTATCCTGGTGGGTCTGCCCCATCAGATTTGCCACCACCCTCAATCCGAAAATGTTTTGTTGAGGGTCGAAGCCCCATTGGCCGACGACGGGGATGTCCTGGTTCAACAGGTTGCCCAGCCCAAACATATTGGCGACTTTACTCAGGGTGGGGTTTCCGGCGAAGTTGCCGTGCCCCTGTACCCGCCCGTTGGGAAAAAGCTGAAACTGATAGACCGAGCCCACCCCAAAGGCCTTGATCTGCATGGTGTAGGTACCGGGGACGATGCCCGATGGGGCCGCAGGCACTGTAAACTGAAAATCGGTGACCATCGACAACAATACCATATGGTCTTTGGCGGCATCATCTTTGGCATCGATGAAGACCATTTCGTCGAGTCCATGTTGCAGGGGCGTTCTGTCGAGGCAGTAGGGAAGGAGGCGGATGCCCTCCTCCCAGACCTTTTTTACGAGGTCGGCAACGGCAGGTATATTTGCCGCAAGGCGCGACCACAACAATACCACCTGGTCGTCGTACTGGCGTGCATTTCGGATGATCCGGGTCGTGGCATCGGCGGCTTCCAGTTCGCCTTGTTCGCAGGAGGCCAATAAATTGTTGACCAACAATACATCGCATAACGACAGCGCCGCATCCATATCCTTTTTGGCATAACACAGGAAGGCAGACTTGCTCATAGCATGTTGTTTTGATGATGTAGTAATTCCGCTTCGGCGGGGATGTCTTCGGGCGTGAGTGCGGCGATCATTTCGCTGGTCAGGTTGGGTTCTGCTGCCAGCCGGTTGGCCTGTTTGCCGAGGGTGACGTCGAATACATTTCGCGCCAGCCTGCCATTGCCAAATGATTTGTCCCGTTTTTGATATAAGGAATCAAAGAGAGTGTGTAGTTTTTTTTCAGCAGCCTGGTCGGCAAAATGGTTTTGGTTTTTTTTGCTAAACAATTTAAAAATAGCGACCAGCTCCGCGGGGTTGTAATCTTCAAAATGTAAATATTTATTGAACCTCGATTTCAACCCCGGATTGGCATCGATGAATTCCCGCATGTTGTCGGGGTATCCCGCTGCCACCACTACGAGTTTGTCTCGGTTGTCTTCCATGGCTTTGAGGATGGTATCAATGGCCTTCGTTGCCGTAGTCCTGATCGCCTTTTCCGGCAAGGGAATAAGCCTCGTCGATGAACAATACGCCGCCCATCGCCTCGTCGACGACTTTTTTGACTTTGATGGCCGTTTGGCCGATGAAGCCGCCCACCAGCCCGGAGCGATCGACCTCTACCAGGTGGCCCTTGTCGAGGGTTCCGAGGGCTTTAAATATCCTGGAGAGCAGGCGGGCGATCATTGTTTTGCCCGTGCCGGGGTTGCCATAAAAGACGAGGTGGCGCGAGGCGTTGTTGACGGGCATGCCTGTTTTTTTTCGGGCTTCTTGTACCCGGATGAGGTTGATGAGTTGCTGGACTTCGTTTTTCACTCCTTCCAGGCCGATGTATTCGTTGAGTTCGCCAAGCAATTCGTCAAGTCCTTTTTGCGGCGATTCAGAAGTTGCGGCGGGTTTGGTGGCAGCGGCGGGTTGGTTGGTCGTAGCCGTTGCAGATGGAGCGGAGGTTGAAGCATCTGTATTACCTGCCTGGTCGGATTTTAATTGTTGGAGGGTAAAAATTTCTTCATTGAGTTTTTGGAGGAAGGCTTTTTCTTCAGGCGAAAGCCTTCCGTCGGCTTTGATGATGAAATTGGCGAGTTGGAAATAGAATCTCCGCAACTGGTCGTAGGCTTCATAAAACCGGTCTTCGGCACTGGGCACCGTTTGCAGATAGACGCCCAGGATGGCAGGAGCGAGTACGTAGTTGGTGCCATCGAGCTGTTGAAACTTTTGTTGCATCGCCTTTATATTTGCTTGTGCCTGAGGAAGGTTCAGGTTGTCGAAAACAGTGGCATCGAGATGCTGGGGCATTAGTTTGAGGGTGTTGACTACCTGAAACACGATGGCCAGTTCCTGGGGGGCGGCCGTTCGGTCGATGTTGATGATCTTGATGAGGAGGGAAAGGAGGGATTGCTGAAAAAAGGCACTGGGAGGCTGTTTCCAGTCGATGGCGCTGTTGAGGGAAGCGAGGATGCCTTCCCGGTCGAGGTGACGATAGGCTTCCGCGAAAGCGGTTTCGATGCCGGGTTGTTGGGATTTGAACTGGTCGAGTACGCGGTATAATTTGGGTGGTAGTTTCATACTAAAAAAACTATTTTGAAAATTATGCTTTTGCAAATTTAATAAATTTGGGCGTAGATCGGCTCCCGCCCTAAGCATCTGTTTCATTACCATGAACGCTAACAACCGGTCCTCTTTTTGCCGGACAGCCAACAGAATGACCAATTGCGCATTTTCTATTTATGGAAATAGTGTAAATTGCTAAAAAACAGCATGAAGAGTGTCCATTATTTGCCCTGTCCATTGCTTCGTCCTTTTGTAACATCCTTTTGGACGATGGAATCGAATGACGGACAAACGGGGCGTTTTCGTTTTGCACCCGATGGTCACCCCGAGTTGTATTTTGATTTGGCGGGGCAGTCGTCCTTCCTATTTAAAACCCGGCGGCACTCTCCGACTATGCCACCTTTTGGCGTAGTCGGTCAATTTTTCCCCAACAGTGATTTCGATATTTCCCTTTTAAAATTTTCGCTGTTCGTAAAACTAAAGCCGGAGGGGCTTTGGCCCATTTTCCAACACGATGTTTCCGGATTTAATAATTGTGTCTCCCCTCTTCTTTTACTCAACGATGTTTACCAAACACTTGCAAGCCGTTATCGCGAGGGAGCAACTGTTCCCGAATTGATTCAAATCATCGAACAATGGCTTTTGGATCGACTAAATACGGCAACTCCATCGAAATTAGTCCCTCATTTGAGACGCCAACTACAACTCCACACAGGGCAGTCTGTCCAGGAGGTTTTGTCTCCTTTTGGTTTGAGCCTTCGCCGGTTGCAACAATTGTTCAAAACACAGGTGGGGTTGTCCCCCAAACAATATCAGCGTTTGGCCCGTTTTAGAAAAGCCATGAATCGAATGCAGCAGTACCCCGTTGCCGAAAATGCGATTGACGGATTGGGCTATTACGACTGGTCACATTTTTCGAAAGATATGCAGTACTACTTTGAAATGTCCCCTACCGATTATGTCCGCCATCTGTCGTTGACCGGGCCATTGATCAATGTGAGGGTGTCGTAAGGCTGTCAATTTCGTTTGGATGTAAAAATGCGAACTTTTCTTTGTGGCTTTTTCCATTTCTATTCTCTTTCTTTGACCAACTGCCTGTCTCAATTTTCTCAAGATTCAACCATATTAAATCATGAAGAACGTAATCACTGCATTCTTAGCCTTGGGTTTTGTAGTGTGGACAACTGTGGGATATGCCCAACCCCTCAACGCTACGGAGTCTCCATTTCAAAAACTAACCGAACACGAGCTCCATTTTTTACAACAGTATAGCGAGTCGAACCGATGGGCCCGTTTTTACGAAAGTGAAGCAGCCGCTTTTAAAAATGCAGGTCCGGTATTCGTTCCTACCTGGGAAAACATGGGCCCCAACACCATTGATACCCTGGCCGGGAGAATGTTGTCGTTGGTATTTCACCCCGACGATCCCAACATTATATTTGCGGGGTCAGGGGCAGGCGGCTTGTGGAAGTCGGTCAATGCGGGAGAAGATTGGGAAGCCCTCACCGACGACTTGCCAAGCATGCGCGTGTCGGCAGTGGCCATCAACCCCAACAACCCCGATGAAATACTGATCGGGACGGGGATCGGAAAGGTTGTTTCCACTGCACTTCAGCCGGGCGTTGGGGTATTAAAATCCACCAATGGAGGCGAAACCTGGAGTGAAACTTCGTTTAGTTACGATTTGACGCAAATCGTTTCCACCTATAAGCTAGTGTACGATCCGTTTGTGGAAGACAAAGTTTACCTCGCCGCCACCAATGGCTTTTTCATTTCCAATGATGGGGGCGACAACTGGACTTCCACCAACACCAGCCGTATTTACGACATCGAATTGCACTCGACCGAAGAAGGCGTCATTTACATTGGCACACATTTGATCGGCGTACAAAAATCGAATAATGGCGGCCTCAACTGGACCACCCTCAACAATGGCATTCCTTCCGGAAGTGGCATTTTCCGCACCGAAGTAGCCCTTTGCGAAAGCCAACCCAACATCGTAATGGCCAAACTGGTGAACAACAACACCTTCAACGACATTGGCTTGTACAAATCGACCGACGACGGAAACAACTGGGCCCAACTTCCCAACGCACCGAACGTGTCTTGTCAACCCAGCAATCCAAGTGCTTGCTCTGGTTGGGTATTCAACACGCTGGGTATCGCACCCGACGATCCGGATAAAATTTATATGGGTGGCGTGCAGTTTTGGTATACCCACGATGGAGGCAACACCTGGATCTGGAAAGATTACCTGTCGAATGGTACAGGGGGCGGCAACGTCAATCTGGTGTATGTCGATCATTGGGACATCGATTTTGATCCAGCTACCCCTGGACGGATGTACGTTTGCTGCGATGGCGGCGTCATTCGTTCCGACGACTATGGGATCACCTGGACGAGGATGAGCCACAACCTCATCAATGCTATGATGTATTCCAGTGCTACTCATCCCGACGATCCAAACCTGATGATCGGTGGCTTTCACGACCACGGCCTTCAACGCTGGATCGGCGATCCCGGCAACCAGACCTGGACGCGGTGGTCGCTCAACGATGGGGTAAAAACTTTGTTTGATCCGCAAGCCAGCGGGGTTATTTATGGCAACATTCAAAATGGCTCTGTCCGAAAGTCTTTTTCCAATGGCAGTGGCATTTCCTCTACCTTTGTCGCCAACAACGGCATCCAGGAATTTGGTCCCTGGATTTCGCCACTGGTCATGAATCCATCTTCTCCTAACACACTGTACACAGCCACCACGACAACGATTTACAAAACGACCAATGGCGCCAATAGTTGGTTTTCGGTGGCCAACTTTCCCAACGTTCAGATACTGGAACTGAATGAAATCGATCCCGAAATTATCTATGCCCATGCCTACAATCCATTCAACAGCAGCACCTGGGCCTTTTACAGAAGTGATAATGGCGGCACCGACTGGGCAGCCATCACCGATCCGTCAATACCGGGGTGGGGCGTGACAGCCCTTGCCTCTGACCCACATCAAGCTGGTCGGATTTATGCCGTTTATAACACGGCTTTCAACAACTTCGGGCATATCAAACGTTCGGACAACCACGGCGATACCTGGACAGATATTACCAACGACTTTCCCGACATCAAAGTCAATGATATTTTGGTGAGTCCTTATAAACCGGAGCATCTTTTTTTGGCCACCGATCTGGGCATTTACTTTTCAGAAAATGGCGGAGATAACTGGTGCGCTTTCAACAATAATTTGCCGCGTATTTATTCGATGCACCTTCATGTGAGCGAGGCCGACAGCACATTGCGGGTAGCTACCTTTGGCCGGGGCGTATGGAAAACGTCATTAGCGGACCTGCCCGTATCCTTAACCCAACCTGACGAGTATATGCCTGACTATCAGGTCGACCTGTTTCCAAATCCAACAACAGATAAAATCACCTTTAGAATCCGGGCGGAAGGGGCTGTTTCGATGAAGGCCGATTTGTACGATGCACAAGGCAGGAAAATAAAGCGGTTGTTTTCGCATGCCGACAAAACCGTGCTGGAATCCTCTGTCGGGCTGGGGAGTGACCTGGCTCCTGGCACTTATTTCGTGCGCTTATTGTTGGGTGATTATGTTTATCATCGTCCGTTGGTCGTCCATTGACGAGTAAGATGGGAGTGCGAAGGAACGGTGTTCCTTGAAGGAACGCCGTTTCTTATTAAAAAACCCAGGATTTTCCCTATCTTGCAAGATTCAATTCAACAAAGCACTCCAAGTCATGCATCGTTTTCTAATTGGCCCAATTGCGATCCTGCTACTCCTTACCGCCTGTTCCTCCGACGTCGAAGTCAAAGACACCACTCAAATGCACCAGGCCACCGAGGCCGAGATCGAATCGTTGGTCGAGCAATTTATCCTTGCGGAAAATGGCACCGTGATCGATATTCCCGCCGGCTTTTACAACCTCACCACCCAACTCATCCTCGACAATAAAGACAGCGTCACCATCCGGGGAGCCGGAATGGATCAGACCGTCCTATCGTTCAAAAAACTGACCGTAGGAGGCGAGGGGATGCGCATCACCGGCAACCACCTGCTGCTGGAAGACTTCACCGTGTACGATGCCCCCGGCGATGGTATCAAAACCCAACATTGCGACGACATCACCTTCCGAAATGTCAACGCCACCTGGACCAACGGCGATAAATCTAAAAACGGCACCTACGCTCTCTACCCCGTCCAGTGCCAGAACGTGGTGATCGACCAATGCCAGGCCTCCCACTCTCGCGATGCCGGGATATATGTGGGCCAGTCAGAAAACATCGTAGTAAAAAACTGCACGGCTTTCGGCAACGTAGCCGGAATAGAAATCGAAAACAGCTCCAACGCCGAGGTGTACAACAATAAGGTGTACAACAATACCGGCGGCATCCTGGTATTCAACCTGCCGGGACTGCCCGTGACCGATGGCTTCAACACCAAAATATACAACAATACAATTACGGAAAACAACCACGCCAACTTTGCCACCCCTGTCGGCGAAGGACCCAATGGCAATACCGTCACCCTCATTCCGCCGGGGAGCGGCATCATTGCCCTGGCCGCCAAAAACGTGGAAATTTATAACAACAAAATCCTACGCAACAAAACCGTTGGCATCGCCATTGCCAACTATCAGATCACCGGCTTCCCGGCAGAGGGGGAAGGCTGGTCGCCCTATTCCACCGACATACGTATCCACGACAATGAATACGAACGCCCCTCGGCCCTACCCGATATGTCGAAAGAGCTCGGCCGACTGGTGGCTGCCAAAAACGCCTACGGCATCGGTAAGTCGCAGGACATTGTGTACGACGGCATCTGGGACGAATCTCTCTCCAGCGACATTACAACCAACCCGATGAAGATCTGTATCGAAGAGGAAGAAATGGCTGAATTACACTTTACACGGTTTTTGTTTGAGGGCGAAGGAGACGACCTGGCGATCAGCGCTTTCCGGGATTATACCAATTTTGATTGTAGCAGGTGAGGGGGATGGCCTTCAGGAAACCGTTAAAAGCCGGATAAGCCATATTTATGTTCATCTGCTTATTCAAATTAAAAATATACGCAATATAATTTATAATTTTACCAAAACAAGTCTATTTAGTAAGCAATTGATTATCTGCATTTTACTAATTAAAATAAAAAAAATTTAAAAAAGTTGCTTTTAATTTATGGAATTCACCCCATTTCTGCAGCTTATTAGTAGAACAAGTACCGAAAAAGTGCTTGTATAGCTTCGAAGCAAGTCGGATTTTATTGACATAATTCCTTATACCTGAAAGATGGTTGATACAGGGCAGCCATTGGTATGTGGATACGATATTGATCCCGTTTCGGCGGGAGGCGGCAAGGCGGTTGGGTGGGACCCACCCTGGCAAAAGCTCCGCGATAACATAAAATTAAAACATATATAATTATAAAATTCTTTGTTTCCCTTCAAAACATCACCATGAAAACTTGTCCGGGACTTGATATGAGAAACTTCGTCAGCGCAAGACTGACGCCTTTCATCGCACCTTTCGCCACACCTTCATGAGCAAGCGCCTACAAATCATCTTTCTATTGCTGTTATTCACGGCACTTACGTGCAAAAGGAACAATCCTTTGCAGGAGCAACCGGTACAAATGGACCTGGCGCACCTTCCCTACAAAACCCTCTCCGAATACCACTTCTTCAAACCGCCCCTAAAAAACCTCCAACCCAATAACCGCGTCCTCCCCTTCCGGCCGGTATCGGAGCTCTTCTCCGATTACGCTTTGAAGGCTCGCTTCGTCTGGATGCCCGACACCGTCTCTGCCACTATTGTGGAAAATGAGCAGGGCGACATTGTCTTTCCCGACGGAGCCGTACTGATCAAGCACTTCTATTACCCGGATGATTTAGAACGACCCAGCGAAAAACGACGCATCATCGAAACCCGCCTCCTCGTCAAAAAAACAGGCATCTGGGAGGCCTATCCCTACCTTTGGAACGATCAACAAACCGATGCCCGCCTCAAAATAACCGGCGCCACCATTCCCGTTTCCTTCAAAGACAAAAACCGCATTTCCCAACAAATCAATTACGTGCTACCTAACAAAAACCAGTGCAAAAACTGCCACAACCGTGATGAAAAACTGATTCCCATCGGGCCAAAAGTCCGAAATCTCAACGTAGACTTCGATTACGGAAACGGAATCACAACAAATCAATTACAAAAATGGCAACAGCATGGATTGCTCGACTCCTTTGATGCATCAAAACACATTTCCAACATGATTGACTACAACAATACCACTGCCCCCATCGACCAACGCGCCCGCGCTTACCTCGACATCAACTGTGGCCATTGCCACGCCACCAACGGCCCCGGCAACACCTCCGGCCTTTTGCTCACCTGGGAAGAAAAAGACAACGCCAAACTCGGCGTTTTCAAAACCCCGGTAGCGGCCGGCATCGGCGCAGGGCCCCACACCTACAACATCCTGCCCGGCAACGCCAACGAATCCATCATGGTATATCGAATGAACGCCACCCAGCCCGGTATCGCCATGCCGGAGATCGGCCGCGTGACCATACACCGGGAAGGCGTCGACCTGATCAGCCAATGGATCAACGAAATGGACTGATCCCGGTTTTCTGGTTCATGAGGCATATATCAAACCTAAGAAGCTGTCTTAATTTTCATGATTGAGCGAAAGCGAGAAAATTTTGTTTTGAACAAGGCAAAAAACGTAGGCGATGCCTTAGCATCGGCGAGGCTTTTTAACGAAGTGCAGAACAAAATTTGCCGCTTGCAGCCAATTGATGGAATTTTAGACAGCTTCTAAAACAAAACCAAGCATAAGCACTCCTCAAACACGATTCTTTCAACTTGGTCTTGAGTTTTACCAATCCTCATCCCAACAAACTATGATTTTAAGATAGCTTTTCTTAGTTTTACAACACTCACATCTTCAAAACTCAGCACCATGAAAAAAAAATTACTTCTCCTTTCCATCTGGCTTTTTGCGATCACTTTCTGTTCGGGACAAAATCAGTACCCTTTCGGAAAAATAAAAACCCAGCAACCCAAAGAAGCCCCAACAACCATTCCTTCTCCGGAAGGTTATACAATAACGACCAATGAGCCCGACTTACCCGCTCGTGCATAGCTGAGATGTCTCAGCGGCGTAGGCACCACTTTCTACGACCTTCAAACGTACAATTGCATGCCCAAAATGCTCCACAACCACGGCGACGGGCGCTTCTCCACCATCTGGCATACGGGTATCACACCTCCCGATTTTCCCGACAGGGGAACGGGGTTCAACCACTATGACGGAACGAATTGGGGCCCCGTCTCCTCTGCCAGGATCGAAGGAGACAAACGAACCGGCTTCCCCGCATTTACCGTTCTCGGCAACGGACTTCAAGTATCCATGGCCCACCACCTGGTCGACGATACCTACGAAATCAGAGTGTACAGCAAAATGCCCGCCGATACCGATTGGTCCGAGTCGGTAGTACCTTCTGCCGTGCCCGGCGGTATGGTCTGGCCCATGCATGCTGCCGGTGGTACCGGTGGAAACAGCATACACCTCATTGCCGTCACACTCGCAACGGATTTCGGCGGCCAAATTTATGAAGGGCTCAATCAGCACCTTCTGTATTACCGCTCTCAGGACGGGGGTGCTACCTGGGACATTAACGACCAGATCATAGAAGGTTGCGACAGTACCTACTACGACATCATCGAAGCCGAAACATACTCCATAGATGCCAACGGCAACACCATCGCCATCGCTGTATTCCAAATATGGGGCGATATCATTTTATTAAAATCCACCGACAATGGCGAAACCTGGACCAGAACCGTAGTCAATGATTTTCCACTCGACAAATACGTCATCAACAGCGGATACACTGAAGACGACATACCCCTCGATATACTGGCTCCAGGCACCTTGGCCATTGGAACCACCGATGGCTCCGGTACCGTCGTAGTGGATCACAACAATATGGTACACCTCTTTTATGGAAACTTGTACGTCGAGGACTCCAACCTTACCAATACAAATACGGAATATTATCCCAATACATCGGGTCTGAAATACTGGAACGAATCCATGCCCGAAAACACTTCGGTATTGATCGCCGACCTCCAGGATTTCGATGGCAGCGGCGGTATTGAAATTGGCGACCAGGCCTTTGGGGAATACGGAGGCGCCATGACCTCCCGACCCTCAGCAGGTATCGACGACGACAATCGGCTATTCGTCTGCTACGAAAACATACGGGAGGATTACTTCCACGAGGATGACGCCCAGCATTTTCGCCACCTGTTTATAACCTCTTCCGATGACAACGGAGCGAGCTGGTCAGAACCCGTGGACCTGTTGGACAATACCTGCGAATTCAGCAGCCTGATTGAATCGGTTTATCCCTCTATGGCCAAAAAGGTCGATGAATTCATTCATTTCACTTACATCAGCGATTTCCGGCCCGGCCTGGGTGCCTGGACGGAGGAAGACCCGGTTGATGAAGCCAAAGTCGTGTTTGCCTCTGTCGACAAAAACTCCTTTCAACCAGTGGCCACTTACGACGTAGGACAAACCAGTGGTCATTCACTGACTGCATTCCCCAATCCCGCCGGCGAAAGAGTAACCTTACAATTAAAGTTGACACAAAACAGCCAGGTGCAGGTTGAGTTGACAGACCAGCTTGGCCGCAGCGTTTACTTCAAAGATTTTGACCGACAATCAGCCGGTTTGTTCATCACTTCCGTAAATGTAAATGACCTTCCTACTGGAGTCTACTTTGTCAACGTACATTTCGACAACGGAACCATCAGCCAGAAAATAATACATCGATAAATCCACACAAGCCATCATAAAAGAGGTGGATCTCCTATTCTGGGTTTAAACCCGAATTGTTGCCCGAAGCCCCTTTTTGCATTATATTCCCCAGCAAAACCCCGGTTCACAGCTACCCAGCCGACAAAACCGTACAATGGTTTTTCATCGCAGGGTGGAAGATCGTATCTTTGTACAATTGTCATTTATCATATCACATCCATAATCAGTTTTCCGATGAAATATTTAATTTCCTTCCTTTTTCTGTGCAGCACCTTTGCGGTAAACGCTCAGCAAAGCGCTAATTTCTGGCAATCAGTCGATGAATCGGTGCTCTCCGTTCAGCAATCGGAACGAACCATCGTACCCGACGCCTACCTCCCCGTCGAACTCGACGAGTCTGCTCTCAAAAATTTCCTGCGCGATGCGCCCGACGAATTCACGGAAGCTGCCCAAGACAACCCCATGATGATCGACATCCCCCTGCCTGATGGCCGGTTGGTGTCTTTTGCCATTGTCAATTCCCCGGTAATGATGCCTGGCCTTGCGGCAAAATACCCTCAGATAAAATCGTATAAAATCCGCAGTGTTTCCGAAAATGGAATGGTAGGTCGGATCACCTTTTCCCACAAGGGATTTCGGGCGGCCATCAACTCTTTGCTCACCGGAGAGGTCTTCTACATAGATCCCTATACCAACAACCAACCCAACTACTACATCAGCTACAACGTAAACGATCACCACCCCAACATACCCTCCCAACACTTAGCTTGCGGGCTGGAAGATTTCTCTGCCAACGACCAAGGCCAGCAACCCCTAACACCCCTTTCTGACGTCAACAATACTTCTGCAAGTAATCGCACCGTAGTAAACGTCGATTTGAGAACCTACCGTCTCGCACTGGCCTGCACCGGCAATTGGGGACAAGGCCAGGGCACCACTGCTAACGCTTTGGCCAAGATGGTCGAGGGTGTGGATCGTCTCAACCAAATCTTTGAAATAGATATTGCCCTACGCCTCCTTTTAATTGACGACAACGACCAACTGATCTTTTTAGACCCCACTTCCGATCCGTGGACAAACACCTCAACAGGAGGGGCCATGATCAATGCAAATACACCCATCGTCAATTCTATTGTGGGTGTCGGTGCTTATGACCTGGGGCATCTATTCCATACTTCCTGCGATGTAGGGGGTGTATCCGGCCTCGGTATAGCTTGCGGCAACGCCAAAGCAAGAGCCGTCACTTGTCATTACACCAGCAACTTTGAATACGCCATCACTCAGATCACGGCGCACGAAATGGGACACTCCCTCAGCGCATCTCACACCATGAACTACTGTGCCCCCGGACCCGATGGCAATGAAAATGTAGCCCCCGGCACAGCATACGAGCCCGGCAGTGGCAACAGCATTATGTCGTACTACGGTGTATGTGCCGGCAACCAGGATGTCGAACAAGGTGCACACGACTACTACCACGTGGCCTCGATCGAACAAATCCGGTTTTTCACCACCGAGGCAAACGGAAATGATTGCGCAGAGATCATCCCCACCAGCAATAATTTTCCAACCCTCACCTTCCCCTATCCCGACAATTTTTACATCCCCATAAGCACCCCTTTTGAACTGCGTGCAGAAGCTGCCGACGCAGAAGATGACCCACTCACTTACTGCTGGGAACAGTTCAACCTCGACCCGCAATCCACTCCTCTCGGAAGCCCCATCCAAAACGAACCCAGCTTCCGGTCTTTTGCCCCGGTCGACTCTCCCGTCCGCGTCTTCCCGCGATTATCAAGCCTGGTGTTCAACAATAATACCGCGGGTGAAGTGCTGCCGACCTATTCCAGAGACTTTACCTTCCGATGTACCGTGCGCGACAACAACCCCGAAGTGGGCGGCGTTGTGTGGGAAGAAATGTCTTTTGAGTCGACCGAATCGGCAGGCCCCTTCTTGGTCACCCATCCCAACACTACTACTACATGGACCGTAGGCGATTATGAAGAAGTAACCTGGGACGTAGCCAACACCATCAACAACCTCGTCAACTGTCAATCCGTCAACATCAAGCTGTCGCTAAATGGCGGATTTGAATATCCCATCACCCTTGCGGAAAATGTGCCCAACGACGGGTCGCATTTCGTAGTTGTGCCCGACGAAGTGGGGGTGGGCAAACGCATCCGGGTAGAGGCAGCCGACAATATTTTCTTCGATATTTCCAACGTCAATTTTGAGATAGTAGCCCCTACGGAAGCGGGATACTCCTTCGATGCGGCGCCCTATTCGCAGCAGGTATGTTTGCCCGAGCCCGCCGTTGTCGAACTGCCCATGTTGTCTTTGCTGGGATACGATGAGCCCGTCACTTTCACCGCCACTGGTTTGCCGACAGGTGCCGTTCCCAACTTTACCAACAACCCCGCCATGCCCTCCGAAGGCACCCAGCTAACCATCGATGTGACCAACGTAGCCGATGGCGGCAACTACGAGATCACCATCGAAGGGATCGCCCCCGACGCCGATACCCTCTACCGAACGGTTTTTATCGACGTGGTGGTCAACGATTTTTCTACGCTGGCATTGTCCGAACCGCTTAACGGACAACAAGGGCTCAGCGAATTACCTACCTTCAGTTGGGAGCCCACGCCTAACGCCTTTTACTACGAACTGCAAGTGGCCACCAACCCCTCCTTTTCACCTGCGAGTATCGTAGAAGAAGCCACCGACCTGACCGGAACCAGTTATACAGTAAACGCCCTGTTGGAAAAGAGCACGCCTTTCTACTGGCGCGTCCGCCCCGTCAATGCCTGTGGCGCAGGCCCCTACACGGCCATTGCCGCCTTTCATACGGAAGTGCAGACCTGTGCTGAATTTGTCAGCGACAATGTTCCCGTTGGCATTAGTGGCTCGGGTACACCAACTGTTGAGTCGGTACTCAACATCACCCAATCGGGAACAATCAGCGACATCAACGTCAAAAAAATAAAGGGACAGCACAACCTCGTCAAACACATACGGGTCAGCCTCGTGGGCCCCGACGATGACGAGGCCGTTCTGTTCTCCGGTATTTGTCCGGGCAGCAATACGCAAAACTTCGACCTGGGCATCGACGAAGAGGCCCCCTTCGACATCAGTTGTCCTCCTGTAGGCGGTTTCACTTTTAAGCCCCAGACAGCTGGCGTACTCGATGTCTTTGAAGGTACCAACAGCCTGGGACTTTGGACCTTGAGGGTCAAAGTGATCCACAACGATGGCAGCGGTGGCTCCCTGGATGAATGGGAACTCGAAATTTGCAGCAATGCCAGCCTTTCGGCCCCCTACCTCGTCAACAACGAAACCCTGCTGGTACCCCCCGCCGCTTTCAATTACGTATTGCCGGACCAACTCCTGGCCCAAGACGACGATAATACTCCCGGAGAGCTGCGCTTTACCCTCATGGTAAAACCCGAATACGGCGAATTGCACTATGTCGGCAACCCGATCGATGTGGGGGCCGAATTCAGCCAAGCAACCATCAACGCCGGCAACCTGACCTACGTACACAACGGCGGACCGGAGACCAGCGATCAGTTTACTTTCACCGTCTCTGACAACGACGGTGGATGGATAGGCCCCACCATCTTCAACATCGAAATGGATGAAAATGCTGTGGTCGGCGTCACCGACCCCCTGGCTGGAAACGAAATCGTCGTATTTCCCAATCCGACCAGAGATCTGGTCAACGTCATGCTGGCACAACCCGTCGATGCCCTGCTCGAAGCCCGGTTGTACAACCCTCAGGGACAATTGCTGGCTTCGCAAATGATGGCTGGTGCCGAAACGCTCCAGTTTGAAACGAAACACCTCTCTGCCGGACTGTACTTTGTAGAGGTACTCTTCGACGGACACCGGCTGACACAAAAGGTGGCGGTGTACAAATAAGGGGGCCCCATCCGAATGAAGCTGCCCCCATTTCGTCGAACGCCAAACACGGCTATAAAAAGAGGCTTCGGATAGTCCGAAGCCTCTTTTTTGTGTTCTATTCGGTGGATTACTCAAAAGATTTTCTTATTTTGCAACAACAAAAAATCCTGCCTTTGCCGGCAGGCAGGTAACTTCCTGATTTGCCATCGGATGGATGACTGTAACGACGCCAGGAAGTGGAAGTTATCCATTCGATGGAGCGTATAAATCGGGAAATTATTTTTTGTGTCATACTTTGGGTGAAAATACTATGAGAGCGAACTTATTCTTTTCCATTTGTCTGGTATGGCTTACCCTTCTGGCTACCTTTTCTTCGGTTTTTGCGAAAACAGAACTGCCGAAAGATTCCGTTTTTCAACAAATTTGGCGACAGCCCTATCCTGACAAGGCCAATGCCCTGAGCCTATACGCCGATAAGCAACCAAAAGGAATTGTAAGAGAGATCATCGCTTTGCTGGAAACCGAATTGAAGCAACTCGAACGGTCAAACGGAAACCCCCTCACCTTGGCAATCCTCAACATCACCATCGATAAATTGTACAACACCAACCTTCGCCAATACCAAAAAGGAGTGCCCTACGCCGTCAAAGCACTTCAATTGGCCGACCAGTATGAAGACGAATCCGGGATATGGCTCAAAATTCAAGGCCGGGGCCACAGCTCCATGTCACACGCCCACTATTGGGAGTCGGATACCCAACGAGCGATAGAAGAAGAACAGCTCGCTTACCATTTTTTTGAACGAGCCAAAGACACGTTTCAAATGGGCATTTCGCTGAACAATCTGGGCGTACGTCACTCCGAGATGGGGCAATTCCACCAAGCCATCGACTATTATAAAAAATCCATTTCCTATTTTGAGAAAGCACAAAGCGACAAATGGGTGATACGGTCTAATTACTGCATGGTTGTCGATTTGATATTCCTCCAAAAATACGCACAGGCAAAAGAGATCCTGCAATCCATTCTCCCGGAAATGGAAGCCGCTCAACACACCAATTACACCCTCGCCGTAGCTAAAATGGGGGAAGCGGAAATGTATCTGGGCAATGATGAAGTAGCCGGTCAATACCTCCTGAAGGCGCACCAACTGGCAAAAGAGTCTAAAAGCTGGAACCGGATTTTTGTGGCAACCCAAAAATTACAAATCTGGCACGAACGCCAGGGAAACTTACAGAAGGCTTATGAACTGGCAAAAGCACAATTAGTAACGGCCGATTCACTTACCCGACAAATACTGGATCGAAAAAACAGGGCCGCCCAAAATGAATACGACCAGTTGTTGAAAAAACAAAAGATCGACCAACTCGAATTTGAACAACAAATTCAGAAGTCGCGCTTCCGAAATACCATTGCCCTGTTGGCCCTCCTCTTTGTAGTCGTACTCGGAGCCATTGGCTTTTGGGCGTATCGCCAGGCGCTGTTGCGCAAACAGGCAGTGCTGTTTTCTGCCAAAGAAATGGAAATACAAAAACTACGCGAGCGGTTCATCCTCTCCGTCACCCACGAACTCCGCACACCGCTCACCCTCGTACTTAGCTCTCTGGAAGCACTCGACAAAGAGCCCCTCCCAGAAAAAGCCAGACAACTGGTCGACCTGTCGGGTAAAAACGCCGACCACCTCCTCTTCGAGATCAATCAACTCCTCGACGTCAACCAGTTGGAAGCCAACGCCATGCGCCTTCACCCCTCGATGGGCGAAGCGGTACATTTTGTAAGAACATTGTTTGAACACTCCCAATCTCAGTATCAGGACAAAGGCCACCACTGGAAACTGGCCCTCCCGCCCGACCCTATTGCTTGTGAGATCGACTTTCAAAAACTGGAGACTATCCTGAAAAACCTCCTCAATAATGCCGTCAAACACACTCCAGTCGGTACCGGCATAACACTCCAATTACAAACCAGCCATCTTAACCAGATGACCATCATTGTTTCAGACAACGGGCCAGGTATCCCCCCTGATCAAGCCGACCGGATATTCGATTGGTACTACCAGGCGCCGCTCCAAAACGGTCAAGGCACCCGGGGATCGGGGATTGGACTGGCCCTCTGCAAAGAACTTGCGCACCTCATGCAGGGCGACCTGACCTTGGAAACCGAACCCGGTCAGGGTACTACATTTACGTTGAGCATTCCATTTGAGCCTGCAGGATCATCGGCTATGACCGACGAGCAATCTGCTGTCTCTCTTTCCGCTCCGACTAACGAACAGCTGCTGCCCACCCTTCTCCTGATCGAAGACCACACCGAACTGGCCAATCACATTTCCGAAATACTCTCACCGCATTACCGTGTCTTTACTTGCCAAAACGCCCAGCAAGGCATCGATTGGGCTATAAAGCAGCTCCCCGACATCATCGTCACGGACCTAATGTTGCCTGACAGCAGCGGTTTCGAGGTATGTAGCGCATTGAAGTCGGACATGCTCACCGACCACATCCCCATCCTCATCTTGACGGCCCGCACCGATGAGGCCAGCCGTTTTCAGGGGCTCGAAACCCGTGCCGATGCTTTTTTGACCAAGCCCTTCAAACTGGAAGAACTGCTGCTGTCGCTAAACAACCTGCTGCAAAACCGGAGGCGGCTCCAATTCAGATATACTTCCCAACAAAACATTTTCGAGCCCGAAACCGACCCCTTTGTTGCAAGGATCATGACCTTACTGGCAGACCATTACAACGACAACGATTTCAACGTAGCCGCTTTCGCAAAAAAGATGAAAATGAGCAGGGTGCAACTGTTCAAAAAAACCCGGTCGCTCCTCGACATCACACCCGGCGCCCTCATCCGGCAATTCCGGCTCGAAAAAAGCCGCCAACTCCTCCAAACGACCAGCCGATCCGTATCAGAAATAGCCTACGCCTGTGGCTTTTCCAGCCCGGAATATTTCAGCACCGTCTACAAAGAATACTTCCACCGTCGGCCCAGCGAAGAGAAACGGGGAGTAGTCAATTAAAGTGTGACAACAACTGACTTGGGCATAGTCGTACAAAACACCATATACCAGAAAACAAATTCCCGAATTTAGTTCTTTAACCGAAAAATACACCGTATCTTTAGCGTATCAACAGCTTTGCAACTCAGCGCTCTCATTCCTGACACAGCTTTCACCTCCTAAGCATAACGCACACCTCACTTTTTTTCATAACTCCAACTACAGGCAGTTCTTGACTTATGATAGCCTTTCAGGCTCTTCAAAGGCAACCCTTCCATCCCATTATCCGGTATTTTTCAATCATTACTACTTTTAAAACAAGCATTATGAAAAAATTAAAAAATGTACTTACCAAACTGCTTTTAACGGCTGTTATGGCACTATTGATGGGCCCCCTTTGGGGAAATACTACCGTCAACTGCAACCTCGACATTACAACTTCCAACAACAGTATTACGGTAGGCAATCTCAACGCCGCCCATATCATCGTCAAACTCTTTGGCCCCGACTGGTCATTGGAATTTCTCTGCAACGACGATTGCAACAACCCCACTACCATCGACAACCTCACCGAAGGGGCCACCTACTACCTGGCGGTCAACCTGTACAACGACGGCTGGCAAAGCATTTGCTCCCAGACGGAATACATCACGGTGGGCAGTACGGCCTGCCAAACGGATGTGGACAACGACGGTACCTGTGCCGATGAGGATTGCGATGACGACAATCCCGCCATACCCGCCCCACCGGGCTCCGTCTGCGACGACGGCAATCCCGACACCGAAAACGACGTCATCCAAGCCGATGAATGCACCTGCCTGGGCACTCCCGTCGGTTGCCCCGACGAAGACGGCGACGGCGTCTGCGCCGACGACGATTGCGATGACACTGATCCCAACCTCCCCACCACCCCCGGAACCGCCTGCGATGACGGCGATGCCAATACCGAAAACGACGTCATCCAAAGCGACGGATGCTCCTGTGTCGGTACACCCATTGGTTGTCCTGATGAAGACGGCGACGGCATCTGTGCCGACGACGACTGTGACGACACCGATCCCAACCTTCCCGCCACACCGGGTACTGCCTGTGACGACGGCGATGCCAATACCAACAACGACGTCATCCAAAGTGATGGATGCTCCTGTGCCGGTACGCCCATTGGAAACAACCCCTGCAATGTCGATTGGACCGTTTCCAACCCATCGCAAACGGATCCGTCCTTCACCATTACCGGTCTGGATGCTCCTCACGTTATTTTCAAATTATTCAATCCCGACTGGTCCATCCACACTGAATGCTTCGACAATTGTACTGATCCGCTTACCGTCAGTGGTCTGACCAGCGGCGTTACCTATCATTTCAACTACAACCTTTACGACGAAAACTGGAACGAGCTCTGTGAAGACACTCAGGATTTTTCCACCACCGGAGGCCCCGGAGGAGAAATGGAGCTGGGTTGCGACCTAAGTTATACAGTCGACGGAAATGACCTGCACATTGATGGCGACGGTTTGGATGCTCCCCACGTCATCATTAAAGTGTTTAGCCCCGATTGGCATACGACGCATTTGAGCTGTTTTGACGATTGTGGCACCAGCATCGACCTGGCGGGTCTCTCAGATGGCACCTATCATGTATCGGTCGATCTGTACGGTGAAAACTGGCAGCGCACCTGCGACCTTTTGGAAGATGTAGTGGTGGGCAGCCCCACCCCACTTATGGGCAACGGCGAAGAGGTGTTGTTTGTACAAGCTTCCAGAAACGGGCTTTCTGCCATAGTAAACTGGGTGGCCAATAACAGCGATCAAACCGACCACTTCGTGCTGGAACGATCGACAGATGGGCATGTTTTCGAGGTTGTGAAAGAAGTAGCAGCGCAAGCTAATACCGGTTTGGAATATTACTACCAAATTACCGACTCCTCCCCCGTCGCCGGATATAATTTTTACCGCATCCGGCAGGTTTTCAATGATGGACATTTGCGTTATTCTGCTGCCCGGCTGGTGACTTTCGACGCAAGAGGGCAGGACATGGTGGTATACCCCAACCCGGCTTCTAACAAGGTGTTTGTAAATCTGCCGCATCTGAATGGTGCTTCTGCAACTTTATTGTTGTACAACTCACTGGGGCAGCCTGTACAAAAAATTCAGGTCGATGCCATTGATGGGGCAACCCCTATTGAAGTGGTGCTGGATCATTTGCCGGAAGGCTCGTATAGGCTAAGTGTCGTCGACGGGACGCAGCTAGTGACGAGCAGGTTGGTGGTGGTGAGCAGGCTTTGACGGTTCACCCACCGATCGGCCCAAGCTCAACCCCTTCGGAGTAAGCCACTTTGATGCTGTGCTCGCTGAAGGCCTTTTTGATGTGTTGGTAGACGTCGAAGGTAACGTCCCAATAATGATCCGGTTTGATGAAAGGCCTCACTGCGACTACGATGTTGTGGCTTTCGTATTCCTCAATGCCGATCATCGGGGGCGGGTCGTGTAGTATGTGGGGCACGTCTTTGAGTGCTTCTTCGATGATCGACCTTACTCTGGGAAAGTTTTCTTCGTAGGGCATGGTCACTTTGAGTTCGATCCGTATGTGCCCTTTGGAGGAATAGTTGGTGATGATGTTGTCGGTGACCTGGCCGTTGGGGATGATGAGGGTCTTATGACCGGGCGTGGAGATGGTGGTATTGAAGATCTGAATGCTTTCGACCCTTCCGAATTTTTCGGATATTTCCACCCAATCGCCTACCTTATAGGGTTTGAAAAAAACGATGGTGATGCCGGAAGCAAAGTTGCCCAAAAAACCTTGTAAGGCCAGACCAACGGCAAACCCGGCTGCCGCCAAAACAGCTACCAGCGACGATATCTGAAATCCGATCACACCTGCCGCGATCAGTATGACGACGAACTTCATCGCAATGTCCAGTATGGAACTCAGAAAGGTGATGATCTCCCCCGATACGTTCGCTTTGACCATTGACTTGTTGATAAGCCTGGCGACCCGTTTTACCAACCAAAAACCAATGAAAAGAATAACAATGGCCAGCAACAATTTGGGAACAAACAGTACTGCCCAATCCATAAAATCATTGAGGTATTGATCCATTTTTTCCATTATACCGATGCTTTGTTTTATTCTTTGAAACGAAGGGTTGACTTTTTTGTTACCCTGCATTTTGCGCCGCAAACATAAGGTAAATTAAGCGATTCTTCCTGGATAATTTAATGGAAATTAAACGATAAGTTTAGGCTTTGGAACTACGAGATGAATATTTCTCAAACACCATAATAGCCAACGGAGCCAACCGCAATTCCAGCGCATAATTCTTTCCGTGCCATTTTTTCTTTTGCTTTTTGGCGGTCAGTGGTTTTTCATGTACGATGCCGCTTCCGCTAAATTCGGTAGCATCGCTGTTGAGTACCTCTTTCCATTTTCCGCCAACGGGCACCCCGATCTTATACGACTCCCTGATGGCCGGCGTAAAATGACAAACCACCAATACCGGCTTTTTCGTTTTCTTTCCCTTGCGGAGGAAAGAAATAACACTGCTTTCGCGGTCCTGATAGTCGATCCATTCAAACCCTTCCGGGTCGAAGGCTTTTTCGTAGAGGGCGGGTTGGGATTTGTAATATTCATTGAGGCGTTGGACCCAGGTGCGCATATTGTTGTGGAAGTCGTATTGGAGAAGCCACCAATCGAGTTGGCCTTTGAAATTCCATTCGGAGGTTTGTCCAAATTCGCTGCCCATAAACAACAGTTGGGTGCCGGGATGCATAAACATATATCCAAACAGTAGCCGGAGGTTGGCAAACCGCTGCCATTCACCTCCCGGCATTTTGGCTATGAGCGCCCCCTTGCCATGTACTACCTCATCGTGAGATAGTGGCAACATAAAATTTTCTGAAAAGGCATACACCATACTGAAGGTGATGTCGTCCTGATGGAATTGCCGGTAGATGGGCTCCTTGCTGAAGTACTGGAGGGTGTCGTGCATCCATCCCATCATCCATTTTTGGCCGAAGCCCAACCCCCCGGTATACGTTGGTCGCGAAACACCTGTAAAAGCGGTCGACTCTTCGGCTATGGTGATCGCATCGGGATATTCCTGATAAACGGTTTCATTGAATTCCTTCAAAAATGCAATGGCCTCCAGATTTTCATTGCCGCCGTATTCATTGGCGACCCATTCGCCATCGTTGCGCGAATAGTCGAGGTAGAGCATGGAAGCTACCGCGTCGACGCGCAAACCATCGGCATGAAATTCTTCGAGCCAAAACAAGGCATTGGAGATCAAAAATGACCGCACCTCATTGCGGCCATAATTGAAGATGCAACTCTTCCAGTCGGGATGAAAACCCTTCCGCGGGTCGGCATGATCGTACAGATAGGTGCCGTCGAAGAGCGCCAACCCATGTATGTCGGTCGGAAAATGAGAAGGCACCCAGTCGAGTATTACCCCGATGTCTTTTTGGTGAAAACAGTCGACGAGGTATTTGAAGTCATCGGGCGAGCCAAAGCGGCTGGTAGGGGCAAAGTACCCCGTTACCTGATAGCCCCAGGAGGGGTCGTAGGGATGTTCCATCACCGGCATCAACTCCACGTGGGTAAAGCCCATGTCGGCTACGTAAGTCACCAGTTCATCGGCAAGCTCCCGGTAAGTCAGCGACCGGTTATCTTCTGCAATGCGCCGTTTCCAGGAGCCCAGGTGAACTTCGTACAAGGAAAAGGGCTGTGGCTGGCCGACTCGTTTTTTTCGTTGTTTCAACCATCGGCTGTCCTTCCATTGGTAGCTGGAAGCAAAAATTTTAGAGGCAGTGGCGGGGCGGGTTTCCCAGTGGCGGGCAAAGGGGTCGCCTTTCTGCAAAGTCAACCCATTGTAAGCGGTGACGTGGTATTTGTAAACATCCCACTGCCCAAGCCCCGGAATAAAACCTTCCCAGATGCCGGAGCCGTCCCACCGCACCGACAGGGGATGGGAGGTGGGGTTCCAACCGTTGAATTGTCCAATGACGGAAACGGCCTGCGCCGTTGGCGCCCACACAGCAAAATAGATTCCCTTTTGGCCCTCTGCTTCCATCAGATGGCTGCCCATTTTTTCGTACAAACGAAAATGTTTGCCAGAGCCAAAGAGTGCGATATCGAAATCAGTGAAGCGGCTGAAGGGTAGTACGGTGTATGCTTGCATAGGACAAAGATACACAAATTGCATTCTCTGCAAGGATGGGAGTTGAGCAGGCGGGCATCAGGAAGAGGTAGGGATCAGGCCTGGATGCCAAAATATTTACCAGCAATTTTCAGAACAATTTCTTCGGAAAGTGGTTTATTGGTAAACTCGTTGATTTCCCGGATGGCCTCTGCTTTTTTCTTGTCGAAAGGATTTGAAGATGTGGATACCATTACGATGGTGTGACTGCGTTTTTTATCATCTGGAATTTGTACATATTTTTCCAGAAACTCCCAGGCATTCATAAGTGGCATATTGATGTCGAGAAAGATCAAATCAGGAGAGGGGTATTGTTCTTTGTCTCGATAATCACCCTCGTTCAACAGATAATTGAGGGCTTGTTGTCCATTTTCCACAATTCGGATGTGGTGGGCGATGTCCATGTCTTGCAAGATAATTTTATGGTAAAAATTATCCGCTTCATTGTCTTCGATCAAAAGGATGCAATTCAATTTACTCAATGTAAAAGCTATTTTAAGATGGTAAAATAAACAGTCGTTCCTTTTCCTGGAATAGAATCCATCCATATCTTTCCACCACTATTTTCAATAATCTTTTTACAGATGGCCAAACCAAGGCCCGTTCCCTGGGCTTTATTTTGGGAGTCAAGTTGCCTAAAAAGGCGAAATGCTCTTTCCTGGTATTCTTTTTCGATTCCCGCGCCGTTGTCCCTTACGGAAAATTCATGCTCGTATCTATTTTCTTTTATATTGATCTCAACTTTCGGAGGAACATCCTCTCGCCGAAACCGAATGGCATTGGAGATTAGATTCAGAAACAGTTGCTTCATTTTAAAAGGGATGGCCTCAATCGTAATTAGCTCATCTGAAGAAATAGTCGCATTGGCTTCCTTAATTATTGGGCTTAAATCACTTTTTACTTCTTCCAGCACCCTGTTCAGATCAACAGGCTCCACTTCTCCTTCTTCTATTAGAGAATAGGCCATGACTGAGCTGACAAGATAGTCCATACGGTTGATCGATTTCAGCATGTGGTCGATCATAGTTTTACCTTTAGCGTCTATCTCGTTACGATATTTGTCTTTCAGTGTTTTGGCAAAGGTGTTGATGGTTTGTAAAGGTTCTTTTAAATCGTGAGAAGTGATATAGGTCAGTTGTTCCAACTCATTATTCTTCAATTTTACCGCTTCTATAATCGTTTTATCCGTTTTGCGGGTCCAGCAGCTCATTACATATTGATCATCTACCGGTATTATTTCCGTGCTGACAATGTCCTCTTCTTCATGACCATCATAAACTTTGGTTTCAAAAGATATTTGCTGTTGTGACTTGAGAACCTTATAAAAGGTGGTCACAAAGTCGAAATTTCCCAGATCAGGAAAAGCTTCTTTAAAGTCCATTCCAATTATGGTCTTTGCTCTTTTCAATGGCCAACGCATCCCTTTCAAGTGAGCTATATTAGCAAACTCTATAATAAAGGCTGGTGGATTATCTTCTTTTAGACGGTAGACAATAACCGGTATGGGTACTAAATCCAGTAATTTGAGGGCATTGATCTGGGTTGTTTGCAACATTTCAAAGTCGTTTTAGCAACAACAAAAAATTGTTTTTTGTGTAAAATTAATACTAAAAAATTTTGCACTAATATTAGCGTATTAAAGTTCTGTAAAAAGAACCAGTACGATACTTCTTATACATAAATTCAACTTATTACAGGACTTTTGAAGGAAATGAAGGAATATTATACCTTTGAACAATTCTGATGCCAGTGCAGCATATTTTTCATTTTGTTGTACATTTCGATGGAATCTTTCCGCCTTTTTGTCACTTAAAATCATAAAATGATAGCAACAAAAAGCCGGTTACCCCAGAGAGTAACCGGCTTTTATATTATCCGATAAGATTCAGAAGGAGGAGGAGACTTAGTCCACCACCATCATCTTCTTAGTCGCTTCGTAGTCTTCTGTCGTCAGTCGGTAATACAACATGCCGCTTGCCAGCAGATCGCCTTTATCGACGGTTACTTCGTTGTAACCTTTGGTAAAGGAACCTTCGATTTGCTTGAGCGTACGGCCCGCAATATCGTAGATGGTCAGCGTGGCATCAGCAGCCTCGGGCAACTCAAAACCGATCACGGTAGTGGCCTTGAATGGGTTGGGCTGATTTTGATACAGCACGAATCCATTGCTGGAAACCGTATTATCGGCATTGTTGAAGCGCAGATTGACATCCAGCAGTTCCAGATCGCTATTGTAGGCTTCTGCACGGGTGTAACGAGAGCTGATGGAAAGAGCTTCGCTCAGGGTAACATCGGCAGTAGCTTTGAAGGTCAGGCGGAACAATTCTGCATCCGCTGCCAGGCTCACCCCTCCGTTGTCGTTCCAACTGGTAGTGACCACTCCTTCGTTCATCTTAGTCCAACCAAAGTTTCCGTCGTTGATACCAGGCAGGTTGCCCGCTGTCATGTCGACCAGCTCCAATTGGTTGGCGTCGAAGTTGAGTGTAAACTGATAGCCGCTGATCTGATCGAAGTCTTCGGCAGTCCAGACCATTTCGTAGGTATCGCCAGCGCGCAGGTTAGCATTGTCTGTCACAAAGTTCAACTCGCCGGTGGCTCTGTCATCACCTGACAGCAGTCCGGTATTAGCAGTTACGCTTCCGTTGACATCTCCGACCTTAACTCCTACGAAATCGTGCTGCTCTTCAGGTGTCAAACCGTTGATGTTCACCACTTCGGGGAAAACGGCTGCAAACGGATTGGTGGGCACAGGGAATACATAGGCTGCTTCCACAAAACGCCAACTGGTATTGTTCTGGAATTCATTGTCGATGAACAGGATCAGCTTACGCAACTCTACCATATCTATTGTAGTGATGGTTCCGGAGTTGTTGATGTCCGCTGCGATCATCTTATATGGAGAATCCAGCATTTGCACTTCGAGGATGTGCTTGCTGATCAATACGAGATCGTAAGTAGACACACCGTTCAAGTGGTCCGCATTATGATACGGCGTCACAGAATAGTTTTGCGCAAGCGGCAGCTCGGCAAAGCCATAGAGACCATCGGCCAGTGTTTGACTGACTTGTGTGATACCAGCACCTTCCAGTGTGACGACCACGTCTTCAACGGTCTCGTTCTCTTCCGTTGCAATAACACCAAACAGATCGAAGCTTTCACTGACATTGAATCGCTGGATAGCAGTAGTGGTGTTGCCACAACCGTCGGTGGCTGTCCACTCTCTGCGATAATCCCAGGGCTCATCGTCTTCATCACAGCTATCTTCATCGCCTTCCACGAAGTAATCAACGTAGGTAAGCGTTACGTCGTCGCAATTGTCGTAAACTTCGGGCGTACCGAAAGTCGGTGGGAATGGCGTTTCGTCGCAGAAAGTATTGACGTGCGGAGGCGTATAAGTGAATACCGGAGGCACATTGTCGTAGAAGTGGATGGTTTGGGCAGCCGTTGAGCTGTTACCACACTCGTCGGTAGCCGTCCAGGTGCGCGTAATGCTGCCTGCACAACCATCGTCATTGTCTTCGGTATCTACGTGAGTAATGGTCACTTCACCGCCACAGTTGTCCTCCGCTTCAGGAGTACCAAACGAATCTTGCTGGTACTTCACGTAAAGTTCAGGGGCTTGCTCTGGATTAAGATCGTAAGAAATAGCGGTTCGTTTGCCAAAGCCGTCGATGATGAAAGCAATGGCGCTTTCTTCATCAAAACCGGACCGGTCAACGATTTCCTGAACGATTTCCGACAGGTCGGGTGTACGTTGGTTATCGTTGTTGTCGCCAATTACTTCCCAATCGCCGGGCTCCCACTCTACATAGGAAGAAGTGGTCGAACGGTCGGAGATGTTCTCATCTTCTTCGGTGAAGGTTTCGGCATCGTCCTCATCTTCGCCGCGGATGTGCAATTCCACCGGATCAATACCAAGGGTAGCATCTACGGTAAATTGAATCCAGGCAGCAGTAATGGTAGCACCTTGCGGAATATGCAGGTCTTTGAATCGAAGGCCAACGATGTTCATCTGATCCATCGATTCGTCGTAAGTAAATTCGAGGTCAGAGCTGGTCAAATCCATTTCGCCATTGTCTTCGTCTTCTTCGGCATCGTCAGAGCTTGCGCAAATCTGAGCATAGGCGGTGACGTTGCCGTCGTCGTCGATACAACCGGAATCAAAGTCGGCTGGCACAAATGTAAAGTTAGGCGCTGTATCATCGTTGACCGTAATGGTCTGACTAACGCTGCTAGAGTTGCCACAGTTGTCTGTAAATGTCCAGGTACGTACCATGACAAACTGGTTGTCACAGTTGCCTGGAGTAATTACAGCGGAAGGACTCACGGTAATGTCGCCATCACAGTTATCGGTAGCTGTCAAGTCAACAGGTGGAGGCACCTCATCGGCACATTGTACATTGACATCCACAGGAGGAACCGGTGCATCAGGTGGTGTGTCATCGTTGACCGTAATGGTCTGACTAACGCTGGTGGAGTTGCCACAATTGTCTGTAAATGTCCAGGTACGCACCATAGTGAACTGGTTGTCGCAGTTGCCCGGAGTAATGACAGCAGAAGGACTCACAGTAATATCCCCTTCACATTGGTCGACAGCCGTCAAATCAACGGGTGGAGGCACCTCATCCGCACATTGCACATTGACATCCGCAGGAGGAGTTGGTGCAACTGGCGGCAGAACATCGATTTCATAAATCGTCTGTGTCACACTGGTACTCAGATCGCCACAGGCATCGGTGGCCGTCCAGGTACGTGTATGGACCACATTACAGGGATCTGAATCATCCACATTGTCGGCAAAAGTAACAGTAGTCTGACATTGTTCGGTCACTGTCGGGTCGGGCCCAAATACGATGGGATCGCCACAGTCAACGGTTTGGTCGGCTGGTACATCACTAAAAAGCGCAGGATGCTCATTCTCAATGGTAAAGGTGGCCGTGATCTCAGAAGTATTTCCACAATCATCCGTCGCACGGAAGGTTACCACACTTACGGCTTTTCCGGTTTCCGGATCACAAGTAGTATTCAACTGTGGATTAACAGCTTGAATAGTTGGTGGTAGGCCATTGAGGTCGCACTCGTCTTCAGCTACCAGGCCGTCCAGCATATAGTTGATCCAGTGGTCGTAGAACCAATAATCGGCATCAGCGCCACATTCAATCACATCGCAAATAGCAGGTGGAATTTCCGTAATTTCTGGAGGCGTATTGTCCTGAATGGCAACAGTCGTACTACAAGTCACCGAGCGGCCGCAATCATCTGTGGCCACAAAGGTCACTACGGTGGATGAACCGCAAGCCGTCAGGTTGAAAAAGCTCGGGAAGTGGCTGACGGTGTAGCCCAACTCACAGGAGGTGTTGACGCTGATCTGCTCCAGGTGCTGGTCGATGTAGTCCTGATTGTTGGGATCGCCGCATTCCAGTATCAGGTTGAACGGTGGGCACTCGATGGTCGGGCCTTCGTTGCCGATGATGAAGTCGCGGGTGGCACTGGCCGTGCGACCGCAGTCATCTGTCACCGTGTAGGTGTATCTGTATCTGGTACCGGGGCAGTTCTCCTGGCCGATGACCTGTGGGCCGGTGATCTCCACGGTGGCGCCGAAGCTGCAATCCGTTTCGTAAGTGATGTCCGTCTCCATGGGGTTGGCCAGGGAGGCGCAGTACTTATAACATTCGGGTAGTACATCGGTGATGACCGGGCCCATTGTGCTTTCCTGGTAGGTAAAGGTCTGGTCGCAGGTGGTGGTGTTGCCACAGGCATCGAGCACAAAGTAGGTGCGCACCACGATGCGGGCGTCGCCCGGACAGTTGGTGCCGTCGTTGTCGTCGGCTACTGCAAAGACGGTGAAATCACCCAGGTTGGCGGTACAGTCGTCGCTGATGGTGCCGCCTGCTGCGACAAAGTCCGCTGCCGTGGATATCGGATCGGGCAAGGACTCAAAGCAAGTCAATGTCTGATCGGGCGGGCAGGTAATGTCTGGAGGAGTCGTATCCGCCACGTTGATCACCTGCACACAGGTCGAAGAATTGCCACAGGCATCAGTGGCTGCCCAGGTACGGGTGATGGTGTAGGTGTCTGCTCCGCAACCGCTGCCGGTTTGGGTGCTCACATCGGTGAAGGTGACGATCACCTCGTTGGCGGAGGCACAGTTGTCCGCACCGGCCGTGGCCATGCCCGTATTGGAAGGATCGGTAGAATCGTTGCAGTCGAGATTTACAGTTGGTGGACAGACGATGTCCGGTGCAGTGGTGTCTTCTACGTTGATCGTTTGCACGCAAGTGCTGGAATTGCCACAGGCATCGGTGGCCGTCCAGGTGCGGGTAATGACGTATTCGTATTGCCCACAGCCGGAGGCTGTTTGGGTGGTCACATCGGAGATGTCCAGCGCAATGCTGCCCACAGCAGAACAGTTGTCGACGGCTACAGGGATGCCCGTCATGCCGCCTCCCGCTACTGTCCAGCTCACTTCTACTGTAAAGTTGATCAGACATCCACCGTCGCCTTCTGCTTCATCGGTTATAGACAGTATCCAGTCACCTGCGGCAGATGTTCCGTCGAAAACATCGAAGGAACCCAACTGAGGTTGGACTGTTCCAGAAACTGCCGAAGCAGCCAGATAGTCGTTGGAGCAATCATCTGGGTCTCCTACATCATTAGATGAAAGGCCACAACTGAATCCGGCTGCATCGCTGTCAAAAGTAGCAGAGATATTGTCTTGAGAACCGGAATTGGTATCACCACACTCCAGATCGTCGACGAAGTTAACCGTTGTTCCATCGGGGCTTTCCAGAGTAAGGTTCAAATCCCCTACCCAGGACTGATCCATGTCGATGTGGATGTTGACGTCGGTGACTTCCGCTCCCGCAGGTATTCCACTTATATTAACGGGAACACTACCCACCAAACCGGTGGAACCTGCACCTGAATTGGGCCAGGAAACCGAGTTCGTCGGCGCTGATGCAGTGGTTGTGCCCATCACAGGCAGGGTCACCAATGGCTCGTCGCACTCGATGGTGACTTCAGGAGGACAGATGATGACCGGCGCTTCGGTATCCTGCACGGTGATGACCTGCACGCATTGAGACGTATTTCCGCAAGGGTCGGAAGCCGTCCAGGTACGGGTGATGGTATAATTGTCGTTGGAGCATCCCGTGCCGGTCGGTGTCTGGGAAGACACATCCATAAAGGTCACGGTCAGTTCATCGTCGGCAGCGCAGTTGTCGCCGCTGGCCGTGGCGTAGCCCGTGAATCCAGGATCTGTCGGATCGGCGCAGTCGACGGTGATGTCGGCAGGGCAGGTAATGCTGGGAGCTACGAGGTCTTGTACGTTGATGGCTTGAGAGCAGGTCGAGGAGTTGCCACATTCGTCGGTGGCTGTCCAGGTACGTATGATGAGGTAGCTGTATTGGAGGCACCCCTGGCCCTGGGTAGAGACGTCGCTAAAATCTATTGTAATATCCCCTAAATCTGAATTATTGTCTGTAGCCGTCGCCATCCCTGTATTCGCAGGATCGATAGATTCATCACAGCTGATAACTGTTGGTCCCCCAGGACTTGGTGGGCTGAATTGCCAGGCAGTGTTGGTGAAACTGGCTCCAGATTCGTTATTCAATACAGTGGTAGCTTCATCACCGGCGACATTTTCAACGCCAATCGTATGCCCACTATCGAACCCATCTGGGGGGTCGGAGCACTCCGTACAATGCACTTCGATCAAATTGCCATTTTCGTACAACCAGATCTCAAAAGTAACGTTGTTTCCGTCAGCAAAGTGATCCACATTGAAGTATTTCACTTTCAGGATTTGATCCCCGGGTACCCCCGTGGTTTCATAGCTGATCACGTTCTCTGCAGGTTGGCCACCACTGTCCGGATTAAGGTCTTCCCAATACCCGGCAATGAGGTTGTTCGGACCATTAGGATCGGGAAGGAGCTGACCTGAACAACAACCACTACCCTGCCCTCCGGTAAAGGTTATGAATCCATTGGAGGAGATGTAAAACTCCGTATAATTCATTTCATAAAACTCAAAGGTAAATCCAATGGGTAGGGCTACGGAAACATCGTCGTCAGAGAGACTTACCGTAGTTCCTCCAGGTGTAAATGCCTGAAAGGTTGCAGGGGAAGCTATATAACCCATACTCGACACATCTGGGCACATGATCTGAGGCGGCATAACATCACCTACCATAAAGTCAGCCACTTTGACGCCGTCGGAAGGAACAGCAGCTACCGGACACTCGCCATCCCCTATTGATCCCATTGGAAATCCAGCATTCGCAAAAAGAGGATTAAGATCAGTAGAATAAACATACACGATATTGTCTGGACAGCCATTGACTGAACCGTCGTCTATACCTGTAACAGATAATATCTGGCCACTCCAACCATCCCCGAAATCATCGTAGGCATGCAACTCTAGGTCATGTCCTAAAGAGGCACACACATCGACAAAGAAATCGCCTGTTTGAGATGTCTCATAACAAGCCAGCGCAACCCCGTCGGTAGCGTCCCAAAGTACCCAGGCATGTTCGTAGTCGAATGCACCTGAAACAAGCTCGACCCTTACTTGTGTTTGGCCCGCAGGGCATTGTGCCTGTAATAGAGGCATACTCCACATACAGCACAGAAAGGCCAATACCGCCAGTAGTGGCGTTTTGTAAATTTTAAAAAGTAGAACGTTTTTCTTCATTTCAAGTTTTGTTTTTTGATGAGCTAATAACTAATTGAATAAAAAAATAGATCAGTGTGTTTTCAACTTTTTTAAAAGTTGAAATTCGTATTGTGTTTAAAATAAAGTCAGGGGGATCGGCCAAATGGCCTGCTTTGGAAGGTTTTGGTACTCATATCGTTCCACACAATATGTTCTATAGTTGGTTTCACCTCTGGAAGTTGTTCTATTTGGGATTATTGAATATTAAAACATCTACTAACATAAAATCGACGGCTATTACAAAAAGCATCCGGTTCTTTCACATTAACTGTAAAGACCGCTAAATAAGTCAGCTTTAAATAAATCAGTAAGGGATGGTTATTAGCAGAAAAACACCCAATACCCATATGGCCGGGTGAAAGGCATTAAACTATTAATGAAAAGAATGCTTTGATGGAGGTTTAAGGAAAAGAATCGGTTAGGACGTCAATCAGATATTTGTCCTTATGCAGAATGCAAATATAGTTAAATTTACAAAAAAAAAGCATTGTATGCTAATTTTTTAACGAATTTCACCCTAACCTTTCCTTTTGATGTCTTTTATGGGCAGACAATCGGTTTACAGTTTGAGTTAAAAAAACCTGGTTTTAACTTGTTGTAAATCAGATGTTTAAACAAAACAAGTAAATAAATATATTTTTATAAATAATACTTATTTCATTAGTACTCAACACTACGACTCCTTCCTTTTCAATGGATGGTTAGCCAAAAAATGGGATCCACGTCTAAAAAATTCCATTTTGTTTTTATTTATGCCCGTGAAATCCTATTTTTGAGACAAATTGTTTTGACTATCATTGTAGATAATCACGGCAAAATACTACAACGATGAACCAACAACACGCCAAAACCGCTCTGAAGAAGTATTTCGGCTACGACCGATTCCGACCCATGCAGGCCGATATCATACAAGCCGTTTACGACCACCACAACGTAGTAGTGCTGATGCCAACAGGAGGAGGTAAATCTCTATGCTATCAAATTCCGGCCATCACACTGGAAGGGATGTGTGTGGTGGTTTCGCCACTCATTTCTCTGATGAAAGACCAGGTGGAGGCGCTCCGGGCAAATGGCATCGCCGCCGCCTTTCTAAACAGTTCATTGCCAGGGCGGGACCAACAAATGGTGGAAGAAAACATTTATCAGGGACGGATCAAACTGCTCTACGTTTCACCCGAAAAAATGGTATCCCCTTCTTTCGTTCCGTTGCTACAACAGGCCAAAATCAATTTGTTTGCCATCGATGAGGCCCATTGTATCTCCGCATGGGGGCACGACTTCCGGCCGGAATACACCCAGATGCAGTTTTTGAAGAAACAATTCCCAGCCATTCCTGTGATCGCGCTGACTGCCACGGCTGACAAATTGACCCGCAAAGACATCATTCACCAACTAGGGCTTAAAGACCCACGAACCTTCGTCGCCTCTTTCGACCGGCCCAACATCAGCCTCAACGTCCGCCCCGGCCAACAAAGGATGGAACAAATGCTCGATTTCATCAAAGAACGACCCCAACAATCGGGCATCGTGTACTGCCTCAGCCGTAAAAACACGGAGCAGGTCGCCGCCAAATTGCTCAGCTACGGCATCCGGGCCGATTTTTACCACGCCGGCATGGATTCCCGCGACCGCAACCGGGTGCAGGATCAATTTCTCAACGACAGTATCCACGTCGTATGCGCCACTGTAGCATTCGGCATGGGCATCGACAAGAGCAATGTCCGCTGGGTGATCCACTACAACCTGCCCAAAAACATGGAGAGCTATTATCAGGAAATCGGCCGCTGTGGGCGGGATGGCACCAAAGCCGACACCATGATGTTTTACAGCTACCGCGACGTGATGGTCTATCAAGACCTTTTGCGCCAAAGTGAAAGCGAATACCTCGACATCAAACTCTCCAAGCTGGAGCGCATCCAGCAATACGCCGAGGCGCACATCTGCCGACGCAAAATATTGTTGAGTTATTTTGGGGAAACCCTTTCGGAAAATTGTGGCAACTGCGACGTGTGTAACAATCCGCCCACGTTTTTCGATGGTACCGTTATCGCCCAAAAAGCCCTGTCGGCCATCGTACGCACCAAAGAACGGGTGGGCATCCGGCTGCTGATTGACGTGTTGCGCGGCTCCCGACGAAGGGAAATACTCCAACAGGGGTTCGACCAGGTCAAAACCTACGGCATAGGAGCCGACATCAGCTTCGGCAGTTGGCAAAGCCTGATCCTGCAAATGCTCAACAGCGGACTGATCGAAATAGCTTACGACCAACACAACGTCCTCAAAGTAACCAGTCCGGGAAAAGAGGTGTTGTTCAACGGAAAAAAAGTGCAATTGGTCCGGATGGATTCGATCAAAAAAAGAAAGGAAGAACAGGAAAAACTCGCCAAACCCAAAACAAAACGCGAACGGGTGCGCGACGAACTTTTCGAGTCGCTCCGCGAACTGCGCAAACAGATCGCCCGAAAAAAAGGCGTACCCCCTTACATCGTTTTTGCCGATGCTACCCTCGAAGAAATGGCCGCCACCCGCCCCATCACCGAACTGGAAATGCGACGGGTATCCGGGGTAGGCGATACCAAATACAACCAATATGGAACGATTTTCATCAACGCCATTTTAGCATTCATAGCCGAAAAAGAAAAAACAGACGACCGCATTACAGGCGAAACCCACGCCGTCACCCTTCAACATTACAACAGGGGTTTTACCGTTCCTCAAATTGCCATCGAAAGAAACCTCCAGGAAAATACCATTTACAATCACCTGGTAGAATTGTACGCCCGCGGCGAAAAGATCGACATCAAGCGCTTCGTCGCTCCTGATGATCTAACAAAAATATTACAGGTAATTGAACGGCTTGATGCACCTTTCAAACTGAAGACCATTTATGAAGCCCTCAACGAAGAGGTGCCTTATCATAACATTAAGTTTGCACTGGCTTACTATCACCGGGAAGTAGCGGTTGATTAAGTAATGCTCATAAAATAACTTCCTCGTTTATGGCTGCCTCTTTTGGCGCTGCACTTCGTTGAAAAGCCTCGCCGATGCTATGGCATCGCCTACGTTTTTCGCCTCGTTCAGCACCAAAATAGACTACCCAAAATCGGGAATTTATTTATTACGCATTACTAAGGAACAACGATCCTCAGGTCTTCCGTTTTTTCTTTTTGGCTGCCGGAAACAAGACGTTGTTGAGAATAAGGCGATACCCCGGAGAGTTGGGGTGGAGGTTGAGGTCCGTTTCCGGGTCGTGGACAAAGTGTCGATAATCTTCAGGGTCGTGGCCTCCGTAGAACGTCCAGGTGCCCTCCCCGTGTTCGCCGTGGATGTAGCGCACTTCTTTGGCGGGTTTGTTTTCGCCCATCACCAATACGCCTGACTTGACGAATTGCTTTTTGAAAGCAGTGGTCTGGCCCATGAATCCCTTGACGGTGCGGGTGTGACATTGGGTGAGCATAGTGGGTACAGGATCCCATTTGGCAGAAAAGTCGAACAGGGTGAAATAATCCGTTTCAGGAGCTACATTGCGGCCCATCCCATGGTCGATGGTAGAATATTCGTAAACGAGGGGCGATTTGATGAGTTCAAATTTTTCGAAGGCGAAGGTTTTCGAGTAGTCGAGTTTGCTTTGCGCATGGGGGTCGGGGCCGTCGCCGTCGTACATATGGTCGCAGATGTCGATGCCTTCTGCGGAGAGGGCGATGTCGTAGGTGTCGGTGGCCGAGCACATGGCAAACATAAATCCGCCACCACCAACATAATCTCTGATGGCTTTTACAACGGCTAGCTTCAACTGCGACACTTTGGCGAAGCCCAGGTCGGTGGCCAGGGCTTCCATGCGGCGAACGTTTTCTTTGTACCAGGGCTGGCTGGAGTAGGAGCGGTAAAAACGGCCATACTGTCCGGTGAAATCTTCGTGGTGGAGGTGGAGCCAGTCGTATTTGGCCAGTTTGCCGTCGAGGACTTCTCGGTCGTAAATCGTTTCGTAGGGAATTTCGGCATAGGTCAACACCATGGTAACGGCATCATCCCAGGGTTGTATTTTTTCGCCTTTGGCGTTGATGTCGGGGGTGTAGACGGCAATCTGGGGAGCCACTTCCAGTTTGATGGCATCCTGATTGATCTCCGGGTCGCTGATGTCGGTCAGAATTTTATTGAACTGGGCATCGGGTATGATCTCAAAGTCGACGTCGCGGGTGCGGCATTCTTTTTCAAAAATGACGTTGTGCCGGAAGGCGAAGCTACCCCCCCGGTAGTTGAGCAGCCAGTAGGCTTCCACCTCATTTTCGAGCACCCAATAGGTAATGCCGTAGGCTTTGAGGTGGTTTTTCTGGTTTTCGTCCATGGGGATGAGCATGTATGCTGCATTTAGCGGAAGCCAAAAGAGGACAAAAAGGAGGCTGCTGAAGATCAGTTTTTTCATTATTTAATTTTTTCGAATGTTCAGGGTCTAACCCATCTTTTGTTAAACGATGAGAAAGTTTATTTCGTTTAGAGAATGGGATGTATTTAAGATTTAATCTTCAAATGTCTGATTTTTTGAGCGTGTACGTTCTCTTTTGAAGAATGTTTTTTGTTGGAAACGGCAGAACCGGTACCAAATTTATTAATTTGCGCCGCGATTTTTGAAAATTGTCTGAAGGGAGAATGAGAGGGAGATGATTGAAATGCAACAAAACCGGCTGCAATTCGTGAAGGATAATGTAAAATTATGGAAAACATCAGCTTTCAATATCCCGCCTGGTATCTGATTTTTTGTGCCTTATTAGGCTTGGCGGTAGCCGTCGTATTGTACTATAAAGACGAGACCTTTCGGGAACAATCCAGGTGGCTCAACTGGCTGCTGGGTAGTATCCGGTTTTTGCTGGTGACGTTGATCGCCATGTTGTTGTTGTCGCCGCTGTTGAAATCGTTGGTCACCGAAGTCAAAAAACCGGTCATCGTATTGGCTCAGGATCAGTCAGAGTCCATCATGGCCGACCTCGACACCTCGCAGCTCGATCAGTACAAAGCGGCTTTCAACCAATTGGCATCATCCCTGGAGGAAGATTACGAGGTGAAGACCTATGCCTTTGGCAACGACATCCGCGAAGGGGTCGATTTCCATTTTACCGACAAGGTGAGC
Organism: Saprospiraceae bacterium; assembly: GCA_965222105.1. GTDB lineage: Bacteria > Bacteroidota > Bacteroidia > Chitinophagales > Saprospiraceae > CALGLS01. Next base: position 92,247 of record CBDCTQ010000046.1, read on the forward strand.
AACCTCTCCGAACTGCTTCAGTACCTATACGACTTGTACAGCAACCAAAACCTCGGGGCCGTGGTGATGGCCACCGACGGTATTTACAACGAGGGCATCAACCCCATCTACACCGGTGCCAAACTAGCTGCCCCTATCTACACCGTTGCCCTGGGCGACACCATTCCCAAAAAAGACCTGGTGCTCAAAAGGGTGTTTCACAATAAGATCGCCTACCTCGACGATAAGTTCAGCATCCAAATAGATGTGAACGCTCAAAATTGTGCCAACAATAATACCACCCTCAACGTTTCTGCCATCGAAAACGGCCGGGTCAACACCCTGGAACGGATACCCATCGCCATCGACAAAAACGATTTTTTCACCACTAAAGAGGTCATCCTCGATGCCCGGAAAAGCGGGGTACAGCGCTACCGGATATCACTCAACCGGATCAGCGGCGAAGTGACGGTGGCCAACAATAGTCAGGACATCTTTGTGGATGTGCTCGACGCCCGCCAAAAAATACTGATCCTGGCCAATGCCCCTCACCCCGATGTGACGGCCATCAAACAGATCATAGCCAGCAATAAAAACTACGAGGTCACTACCCGGTACATCTCCGGCATGAAAGAAGATGTGGGCCTTTTTGATTTTGTCGTTCTGCATCAACTGCCTTCCGGCAAACACGATGCAGCAGGCGTTTTGAAAACACTGTACGAAAAAAACATCCCCCGGCTATACATTGTTGGAATGCAAACCAACCTCGGCAATTTTGGCAAAATACAACCCCTGCTCGACCTCCAGGCCGATGGCCGCAACAGCAACGATGTGCAAGCCACCGTGGCCAATAATTTCAGTCTGTTTAACGTCGACGAACGCATCACTTCTGAACTACCTAAGTTTGCTCCCCTCACCGCTCCTTTCGGAGAATTTGCAGACAATGCCAATACACAAGTCCTTCTATATCAACGCATTGGAAAGGTTGACACCAAGTACCCCCTGCTGCTTTTCGGCGAACAAAACAACATCAAAATGGGCGTGCTCTGCGCCGAAGGCATCTGGAAATGGCGGCTCTTCGACTACCTCCAACACCAGAACCACGACATCGTAGACGAGTTCATCGGCAAAAGCGTGCAGTATCTCACCCTGAAAGAAGACAAACGCAAATTTCGCGTAAGCGTCAACAAAAATATTTTTAATGAAAATGAAGCCCTGTTCTTCGACGCCGAACTGTACAACAACAGCTATGAACTCATCAACGAACCCGATGCCACACTGACCATAACCGATGAGGAGGGGAAAGATTATCAGTTCACTTTCAACCGTTCCAACAATGCTTACACGCTGAATGCCGGACATTTCGCTGTGGGCAATTACCGCTTTCGCGGAACGGTGATGAGCGGCGGTGAACAATTGGTGTACAACGGCCAGTTTTCGGTACAACCGGTACAACTGGAAGTATACGAAACCACAGCCGACCACGGTCTACTGCGATTGCTCAGTGAAAAATACGGCGGCGCGATGGTGTATCCGCAAAGCCTGTCGGAGGTGGCCGACATGGTGAAGGCCAAAGAAACCGTCAAACCCACTATTTACCAAACGTCGAAAACCCGGTCGGTCATCAACCTTAAATGGATTTTCTTTGTCCTGTTGAGTTTGGTCACCCTGGAATGGTTTCTTAGGCGGTATTTTGGAGGGTATTGATTTGTTTGACTTGGACTTCCCTCAATCAATGCGCAGGCCCCGACCGTTGGCTGAGCGTAGCCTAAACCAGCAAGGACGCTGCCAACATTACCTCCGCTTTTTACTTCTTTTTTTGTGAACGTAGGCTTCTGAATTTCCCTGTCGTTGTAATTGATTTTTAATGGTGCGGGCTTCGCGGAGATTGTCGAACCGTTCGACACAAACGCTGTAGTACTGGCTGAAGTCGAAGGTGACGACTTCGGCTTCATCGTAACCCAATTTTTGGAGGCGGCGCACTTCTCTGTTGGCGTTGCTTTCGCTCAGATAGGCTCCTCCTATGACGAGGTAGGACATGTTGCCTGAATGAGCGGAAGAGGGTTCCGGCTCATTGTCGACGGCGAGGGGTTCTTCCTCGGGGAGGTCTTCTTCTTCCATAAATTCATCTTCGTCGATTCCAGAGGTGGCGATGTCTTCTCCTTCGTCGTTGAAAAGGTCTTCGTCGCCGGTGTCTTCTTCGAATAGGTCTTCGAGGTCGTCGGTCACTTCAGTGACTTCGGTGGCGGTATTGTCCCTGTCTGCATTTTCTGTTTTGGTGGTGTCCGGTTGGTTGCAGCCCTGTGAAACGCGCATGATCCAAAGGCCTACAAAAACGATCAGTAGGGCAAAAAGCAAAAATTTTACTAAGCTTCTCATGGAGGTATTGTTTTTATTGTTTAACAAATATAAGCGTTAAACCGGGAAACAACTACTGTTTGGCAAAATTAAAAAAGCACCCGGCTCCGACGAGGGGTGCTTGAGGAAGGGGGTTAAAAATAAAAGCTTAGTCCCTATTGGGTGCGATCCAGCACATAGGTTCTGATATTCAGGCTGGCAGTGATCTTTTTGGCGTAAGCCAGGGCATCGTCTTCATAGGCGAAACGGCCCAGACAGATATGACGTGCTTTTTTGTTGTTGAACCGAATGATCTCTGAGTGAAGGCCTCTGTTTTCGTATTGGGCCTGCTTGCTCAACAGCTTTAGGTGGTCGGTATAGGCCCCGGCCAGGATGAGGTAACGGTCTTTAGTCGACGTGGTTTTGTCGGGCTCCCGGACGGTCATCTGCTCTACCAGTTCCGACTCGGTATGAGCCAAATGAGTACTTCCGTCGGAGGGTTTTTCGTCGCGTAGGTCTTCTTTAAGAAAAGTCGGGTTGCCTTTGGGTTGTTGTTTTTTGAGTTTTTTAGCGGGTGGTCCGGGCTGATTGAGCCGGGGGGTATTTTCGAAGGAAACGGTGATGTATTCCTTTTTGGGTTGCAGCAACTGAACTGCTACCAGCATCAAAAAGACGAGTATCAGACTGCCGGACAGGAGTACGGATGGTTGTTTCATGGGAACATTCATAACGGTGTTTTAATGTTTTCTCAAACCACAATCCAGTCTCCGCGGCGGCGGTTGGCTGTGGTGTTTCGGTTGGTTTACTGGTTTTAGGAGGGAGATGTTGCATTTGATTTGAAAATATTTTATTTTTTTTAATGTGTGTAATTTTCTTGAAACTCATCCCATGTCAACTATTTGTCATTTCAATTTGCGATTAATCCATCATTTGCACAATATCCCTCTCCCGCGTTTCATAGCCAGCAATTGCCAAGGTGCTACCTGATGGGTCGCCAATCCCGCTCCCTCAATGGTTCCTTTTATCTACAAAGTCGACTGTGATTAGCTAACTCAACGGAGTAACAGACAACCCGATGAAAGGCTGCCTCTTTTGCTCCACTTAAAAACTGTAACCATGACACACAAACATTTTTTGCTGGTTTTTACCGCATTTGTCCTTATCTTGTATTCCTGTAAAAAGGAAGTCATCCCGGATAACGCTGAGCCGGGGAGAACTACCGCCTGGCAGCAAGGCCACTCCAATACATTTAATTTTGGCGGCGGGCAGGCCAGCCAAAGGACTGGCCTTGTGCAAACCGTGTTGGGCAACCAGCGCGTCAACCCCTACACTGTACAGAATATGACGACAGCCTACAATCAACTCAACAACCCGGATATAACCTCATTGGCAACTACCAATTGGTATGTTCAATTTTGTCCTACCTCGCTGGAAGAAGCCATTGAGCTCTTCGACACCGACCTGAACCTATACGATTATCCGCTCGAATATGAAGTGCTCGAAATGGGCAACTATTACGATGATCCCAACCTGGGGCCTGAAGACATTCCCTGCTTTTATGCTATTGTGGAACCCGGATATCCCTTGCCCCCTTATGGATCGTTGGTTGATCCGTTGCATTTGGCAGACTACAATACGCACCTTACAGAACGGGCTTTTGAGATTACTGGTAACGAATACGAAAGAACCATGTGTTTCGACGACGACCCTGACTGGCCCGAATGCCAATGCGACGACTTGTTGGGACAACCAGAATGGCAGGACTGTATCGACGACCTTTGGTCGCCCCCTCCACCCACCCCGCCCACCGACTGTGTGGACGGCAGTCACCGCCGCAATCCGGGTGGATTCATCCGGGTGGAAGACACCCAACTGGGTATGGAGGGTGTCCGCCAGGTGAAGGTTATCATGAAAGATGGATGGTTTACAGAAGATGAAACCTGGACGGATCACACAGGATGCTTCCACATCAATGATCGTTATAAAGGCAAGGCCTGGATGTGGGTTAAGTTTAAGAGCGACCGACTCAGAATCA
>CBDCTQ010000047.1:0-6437 GCA_965222105.1 Saprospiraceae bacterium
GGTAGATGGTTTCGCCCATTTTGGCGCGAGCCTTCTGTCTGGAAAAATTGACGGTGGGCAACAGGTGATCCTCCAACTGTTTAGCAATATAGGCCAGGCTTGGGGCTTCAATGTTGAGGACGTCAGAGGGCAATTCCTTTTTCAGGCAGTTTTTCAGTAAATGCGGCAAAGGAACAGACTCCCCTCCTCCTTCTACCGTCGTTACCTTGGGGCCCATCAGCACAATGCACTCCTGGTCTTGAATGGACTTGACCAGTTTTTCCCAGTTGATGGCTGAAGAGTATCCGGAGGCAGGCATGGTTGGATTAATGGCGTTATTTGATTGATTTGAGGGATAAATATATACATTTTTTAACAAATAATGCATTCTCCCTTATTAGACCTTATGAACAAAAATTTTGTATGCAGCCTGTCTGGCGCCAGCCAGGCCTGAATGCCCCTGCCTGAAGACAGGAAGGTTTTTTGCCTACCCTGCCCCGAATCGAGTTCGGGACAAGCTGTCACATCTCTGTCTGGTCGCCAGGCAAGGCTCGTCCCGATAGCGACTCTTCAGTTCCCGTACAAAAAAATCCATTCATAAAGTCTAATAAATAACGATAAAAATTAATATTTTTTTGAGTTACTGCGTAGAAACATGCTGGAGCATATTACCCTTACAACAGAAAAACCCCCATCCCCTCCCCAATTCATATTCCCGATGGCCTGTTTGTCAATATTAGCGTATCTTTACCCCCTAATCAAACCTATAACTGATGATTAAATCGTCGTTATTTTCATTGGCATTACTGCTTTGCTTCACGCAATGCGCCCCCGAGTCCCCCAAAGTGACAACCAGTGCCACCGAGTTGAAGAAAGCACAGTCGGGAGGAGCGGAGGAACTTGCGACGGACTCGGTGTCGATGCCGAAAATTAAAATCCCCGGTGAAGACGTAGCCGTGGTGGAAGGTCAGGCCGATGCGGATACCAGTGCGGCATTCCTTTCGGAAAATAGCCCGCCACCAAAAGAAGAAGAACTAAAAGAGCTCGATCCAAAGGAGCAAGAACCGGAAAAGACCGACCAAAATGAGGAAAAAACAGCGAAAAGCGACCGGGATAGAGAGAAAGACCGGTCTTCCAAATCCGATTCAAAGCGAAAAAAACGCCGACCGGCCATTTCCTTTAAAAAAACCACCCACCACTACGGCCGGATCACGCAGGGCGACAAGATCGAGCACAAATTTACCTTTGTCAACACGGGCAAACGCCCCCTCGTCATCTCCAACGCTACGGCCACCTGTGGTTGTACCCAACCCAGTTTTCCATTCATACCCATTGATCCGGGCGAAGAGGGGTATATCGGCGTCGTTTTTGACTCCAAAGGAAAGCTGGGGCGCCAGAAACCAGCCATTACCATCACCACCAATGCCCGCCCCGCCACTTACAAACTTTACCTGGAGGGATACGTCGATGCCCGAAAAGACGAAGAAGATGGCAGTGGAGAAAAATCGACAGGTGATCCGCCATCAGGCCAGTAATCAACTACTCTAAACCACCCACCCATCCTACCATGACAGATATCAACACAATAAAATCGTCCAACCAAGACCTTTCTATGGCTAGGCAGTTGTTTCGCCAGAATAAGTGGGACGAAGCCCATCAACTGGCACTGAAACTAGCCGCTTCATCCGAAAACGGACAACAACAAACAAGACAACAAGAAGCCTACCTCCTACTCAGCAAGCTGGCCCTTCAGCGGTCCAGATACCTCGGCATTAGCACAGACCCAGCTTTGCAATACCTCGAAAAAGTAGATTCCTTACTGGACAATACAACACCCACCCCGGCCAATTACCTGATTCAACTAGGCGACATTCACACCCACAACAACAATTTTACAACTGCTCTGCCAACCCTCGAAAAAGCACTCTACCAAACCAAAAAGCAGGAAGATAATGCCGCCACCGTCCAGGCCCTTTGCGCATTGAGCAGGCTGGCTATGCGCCAAAATCAGTTTGACCAGGCAGGACTTTACATCGAAGAGGGATTGGAAATTATTGACAGGGATCTTACAAATATCGACGAAGAAGACCAGGCCGAGATATACCTGGCCTTATCCCAACTTTATTTGCAGCAGCAAAAATACCCCAAACTGCTCGACTGCTGTGAAAAGATCCTGGAATTCAGCAAGCGAACCGGCGACGTGGAAAAGGAAATGGTGGCCACCAACAGCCTCGGCATTTATTTTGCCAATATCCTTGAACAGAAAAAGGCGATGGAGCAGTTCATAGAGGCCCTGGACATCAGCAAGCGCATTGGCTATCGCGCCATGACAGGGCAATACCTCATCAACATCGCCACCCTTTATGCCCAACTCTACAACTTCGACGATGCCATAGCCCGCTACCAAACCCTCCTGGAGCAATACGACGATATGCTCGACAACAATACCCGCGTCATCGTATTCAACAATCTGGGCAACATCCAACTCACTCTTGAAAAACCCCAGGCCGCCCAACCCCATTTTGAACGCTCGCTCGATCTGGCCCGCCGCATCCAATACAAGGAGATGGTGGCCCACTCCCTGGCACAACTTTGTCGAACCAACATTCACCTCAAACACCTCGACCGGGCTTCCACCCAACTGAACGAAGCCGACCTCCTTTTCGAAAAACTGGGAGAAGTGCCCGGGCAACAAATCCACCTCCTCAACAAGGGGAGCCTCTCTCTCCAACAACAAGATTACGACACCGCCATCAAAAAGCTAAGCCAGGGCCTCCTCCTCGCCAAACGGATGAAAGACGATACCAGCGAACGAAGGGGATACAAACTCTTGTCGAAGCTCTTCCAGCTACAAGGCGATTTCGAGCAGGCCCTCAAATACCAGATCGTCTACTCCGAAGCCCGGGAAGATTTTTACAAAGAAGTACGCAACCGGCAAAGCATCGACCTGGAAATAAAATACGCCATTAAGGAAAAACAACAAGAGATCGACCACCTCCGGAAAGAAAACGAATACAAAGACCTTCTGCTTGAACAACAAGACCAACTCGCCCGCCAAAATACCCAACTGATCCAGGCCAATGACGAACTCCGCCAGTTTGCCTACGCCGCCTCACACGATCTCAAAGAACCCCTCCGAATGATCGGCAGCTACACCCAGCTCATCCACAAAAAGCATCAGGCGGATTTCGACGAAAAATCGGCGGGCTATTTCCAGTTCATCAGCGAAGGGGTCAGCCGTATGAACAATCTGTTGGACGGACTGCTCAAATACGCCACCGTCGGCAAAACAGAAACGGATATAGAAGAGGTCAACCTCAAAAACATTGTCGAACTGGTGGTGATCAACCTGCGTCACCGCATCGACGAATCCAATGGTGTAGTTGACTGCGGGCCACTTCCCACCATCCAGTCGATCAAATCATTGTGGATACAGGTGTTCCAAAACCTGATCAGTAACGGTCTGAAATTCACAAAACCCGAGATACCTCCCCAGATCACCATCCGCCACTATGTTGACGACGAGGAATTGATCATCAGCGTAGCGGACAACGGCATCGGCATCGACCCCGAATTCAATGATCGCATCTTCGTCATTTTCCAACGACTACACCGCCGGGAAGAGTTTGAAGGTACCGGCATCGGATTGGCCATCTGCCAAAAGATCATGCAACGGCTTGACGGACGGATATGGGTGGACTCGGCGCCTGACCAAGGAGCTACGTTTTTTTGTGCAGTGCCGATTTCTTCTAAAACAGAATAATAAACTCAACGACCGTTTAACCATCCAAAATCCGGCCTGTTTTTCCGCAACCGCCCCAACTCGTACTCATATATTTTGCGACCAAGCTGACCAAAAAACGGCAGCCCGATGGCCTCGTATTCGTAAACGCCATCATTGTACGTCTCATTGGCGTTGACGTGGATGACGCCCGCCAACATAAATTCTACACCGTTTTTCAGGTCAACAATGTACGCCACATCAGTCAGAAAGCCATAGGCCCAGCCCACTTTATTAAATATGCGGATATGGGGCGGAATAACGACACTGGAATCGCGGTCGCCGTATATCCAAAATTTGACGAAATTATCGGGCTCACCGTATCTGGGCCCATCAGAAGCCCCCGGCAACATGGACATATACTTATACAAAAACCGGTAGTCGTCTTTCGACAAACGAAATCGCTGGTGTTCAGGCACCGTTTCCGGAAATAACACGACTTTCAATAGATCGTGCAGATTTGTCAGGGAGATGAAATTCTTCTGCCGGAAATCAAATGGCTCCTTCACGATGTTGCCTTCGTTATCTATCCGGGCCTTTCCCCTAATTTCCTGGGTCAGGTGGAGTGAATCCCGGCACTGGCTGTACACCTCTCCTTGGTGGTAAAGAAGCTGCCCGTCTTTCGACAAAAAGCGAACGGGGTTGGTGCGGCGGTTGCCCTCCACATCGAAACCGCTGACCGACAGTCGGTGAATGATTCTGCTTTGATGAACGCCTTTTTGTCGGAGTCGGCGGTTGAGGTATTCCTGCCCGGCAAATTCATATAGGCGGTTATAGGCATCGTTGTCACTTACCAGAAATATTTTTTTGATGTAGTGGGCCAGGGATGGATGACCATTGGCAGCGCTGCTGTCAGCCGTGGCCGCGGTTTGAGGAGGCCTGCTGGCGTTATGGCGCATTATAGCGTGCTTGTCGAGGCCAATGATGTTTAGTTCGTTCAATTTTTCCAGGGCAATCAAGGCGGTGGGCAACTTGACCGTACTGGCCGGGTAGAAATAGCGGTTGGCGTCCAGCCCATAGGAGTGGGAGGTGAAGGTGGGGTGGTTGTTTTCATCGCGGTCGATTTGCGTATAAATGATCTGTGCCTGGTGTTTTTCCGGAGCGTTTTTCCAGGCCGAAAACAAGGGGTCATTGGCTTCGATTATTTCTAACAATAGATTTTCCTGAGCTGGCAACGTCGATGTCAAAAACGTTAGTGTCAGGATGAGGAAGAGTTTGTTCATAGATTGTGGTTTCAAAATTAATAACCGGAGGTTCGTGTTTTTTAAAACATTCGACAATGGGCGCATCGCTATGCGCTGCCAATGGCGCATCGCTACGCGCTGCTACCAAGCTGCTGTCAATGGAGGTATCGCTAGGCGCTGCCAATTCATCCATTCAATCCCTCACCCGTTCTCCGAAGCCGGGCTCCAGTACCCGGTTCCCCGGAAAAATGAATCTTGCCGGCATCAATCGTGACCCCGGTGGCGGGATCGTTTTCGAGCAGAAGAGCACCATCCATATCCACGTAATCGATCAGGGGCAACAGTTGAGCGATAGCGGAGATACCGACCGACGACTCCGTCATACACCCCACCATCACCTGCATGTCGAGGGTGCGGGCTTTTCGGATCATGCGGAGGTGCGGGGGGTGAGGCCGCCGCATTTCATCAGTTTGATGTTGATGCCGTGAAACAGGCCCGCGACAGCGTTCGACGTCGGATTCGATGCAGCAACTTTCATCGGCGAATACGGGCAGAGCCGAATGCCGGAATACTTTTTTCATCCCTTCCTGGTCATTTGCCGGAAGGGGCTGTTCGATCCATTCCACGCCCAGTGACTTCAACTCCGAAGCTCGTTCGACGGTTTGATCGGCCGTCCAGGCGCCGTTGGCATCTACCCGAAAGATGGCATCGGTGTGTTTGCGAAGAGCGCGTACGATTTCGATATCGTGAGGGGTGCCCAATTTGATTTTGTAGATGGGCCAGGGTGTTTGTTGCATTTTTTCTAACATGGTGGGCACGTCATCCAATCCGATGGTAAAATTGGTCAGAGGGAGTGGGTAGGTGCTACCACCAAAAACTTCGTAGAGTTTCTTTCCGGCCATTCGGGCAAAGAGGTCGTGCATAGCCACGTCGAAAGCGCAGTGTACAAAGGGGTGGTCTTTGAGGAGAGGAAATAGTTTTTTGCCAAAAGGCTACGGGCTCCGATACGGTGGTGGAGATTATCAGTGGGCGCAATTGTTCAGCCGTGGCAATTAGCTCCTCCACTGTGGTTTGGTAATACGGATTGGCGGTGGCTTCCCCATAGCCCGTTATTCCATTTTCCGAAAGGGCGACGATCATGCTGTCCACAGCATGCCGGGTACCCCTGGAGATGGTAAAAGCGTGCCGAAGCTTTAACTGAAAGTTGTGTATTTCTAATTTCATAACAATGGAAAAACGCAGCGGACCGAATTTCCTGCTGCGTTTTTCGTTAGATGCTGAGCTAAAAACCGGGCTACTCTACCACCACCCCGTTTTGTGATACCGGTATTGCCGGAGGTAATTTGCAGGAAGTAGACGCCTGTCGGCAAATCAGCCACAGAGAGCGGGTATTGGCCATTGAATACGTGGTCCAATTCCCATTGGGGCAACCTGCCTGCCGAGTGCATCGGTCAAGGAAATCTGTACCTGCTCCAATCGTTCCGGCAGTTGAA
>CBDCTQ010000048.1:0-139542 GCA_965222105.1 Saprospiraceae bacterium
TTGAAATTCGATGCCTGGAACGCCATCCAAGAGCGTTGCATCGAAACTATAGATGGGGTCGCAATCGGGATCGCTGGTGAGTTCAATGCTAACGGTCGTAGATATGTTCAAGTTTGTGGTGGTGCTGAGCATGTAGATGATGTTCTGCATCAGGGCTTCGCTGTAAAATGTCCTAATCCAATCCTGATCGGAAGAAGTGATTACTTTTCCCAATGCAGGATCGGTTGGACAATAGACGAAACCATAGTTTTTGTTGTCGTTTTCTAAAAAAGGATATATGGTATTGTCGCCGTTGCCGTGCGTACCATACCAAAAATAGGTCAAATCATTTACGGGATAAGGAGTGTTGCTCAAATTGCCTATAATCGTCATTGGCGTAATGCTTCCATCCGTTTGGCCCTCCCAGCTAAAGCTATTGCCATTGTCGGCAATCAGTGTTTCAAACAATACATTTCCGGGGTGTGAAATTAAATACTCCGATTGGATGTACAAGCTACGTCCCGACTGGAAAAAGGCCTTAATGACGTCTACCCGGTTGGCAGGAATGTTGATCAGTCCGGAAGAAATGATAAGCAGATCGTAGTTGTCGAAATTGGATAAGTTGTCGAGGGCGGCCTGGTCAAATATAGTTGCTGAATGCCCCATATTGAGGGCGGTTGTTTCCCAATTGGAGTCCATCACCTGCATGGCGTGAAACGACTGGCTTTCTATGATGGCTATGTTGGCCGAATGCAGGAGGGCAGGTAAAAACAGAAAAAGCCAGCTAAGTCCCCATACAAATAGGGTTTGGTAACGAAAAGTCATAGTCAACGGGATTATAAGTTAGGGGAGTTGGTTAAAATATAATGTAAGTTTCAAAGGGAGGAGATTCCAGCAGCAAGAGGAGTAATGTGGTGGCTGCTTTGTGATTACAAAATTACAGGTGTGAACAAATTTCGGCAATAACTGATAATCGGTAATTCTGATATACGAAAAATAAATATGTTAATAAATGACTGATAAATGACTGATTGTCAGCGCATTAGTATTTTGTAATCCATCAAAATGCTATTTGCTTCACGCAAAATATACCCAAAAATATAGGTACAAAAAACATATATTATAAAATTGGGATACTTTTTGTAAAACATATTAGGTAGTTGCCCCGTCACCCCATCATGGCCTCAAACTCAACGTAAAATCGACATCTGAAATGGAGTTTATCAAAGACAACCTGCTGGTTTCCTATCGCTGCCCGGAGGGCGTTCGCATTGCCGGATCGTATCGAGAGCGCTATGCCCGGATATTGTCCGTACCTGCGCTGCGATTTTTAAAGCAATTGCACGAACGCTTTGAGGAAAGAAGAAAAGCCGTTTTGCGACAGCGTAAAATGCATCCACCATCCTCCGGCCATAGCTTTAAGCTGGATCTTTCCGAATCGTCATATGATGTCCGGATATCCGATTGGTCCGTTTCACCCATTCCGCCCGACCTGCTCGACCAGCGGGTTGTTTTAGAGGGGGGCACCGACTCAAAAACAATGGTTGAAGCACTTAATTCAGGAGCCAACATTTTTGTGGCTAACCTGGAAGATGGCAATTGCCCCACCTGGAAAAACATGATGGAGGCACAGGTCTACCTCAAAGAAGCCACCAACAAAAATCTCAGCTACTACGACTCCACCGTCCGTCAATCGAATTATCTGGATGCTACTACGGCCACCCAAATGGTAAAACCCCGAGGCTGGCATCTGCTGGAAGAGAATATACGGATCAACGACGAACCCATCAGCGCGAGCCTGGTCGATTTCGGACTCTACTTTTTCCACAATGTTAAAATGCTCAGTGAGCAGGGCAGCGGCCCCTATTTCTGTCTGACAAAACTGGAAAGCCCCGTCGAAGCCCGTTTGTGGAATGATCTCTTTGTATTTGCACAGGACTATATGGGGTATTCCCAAAAGACCATAAAAGCTGCTCTTCAGGTAGATCACCTCCTGGCGACCCTCCAACTGCACGAAATGATCTTCGAATTGCAGGCTCACTGTGCGGGATTGATAGTCGATCAGGAGGGTTATGTCTGTTCATGTATCCGGCATTTCAGTGACGTACCCAACAAGGTGTTTCCGGAAGCCTCCCAACTTAGTCCAGATACACCACTATTACAATCCTATGCTCATTGGTTGATCCAGGCCGGACACAAAAGAGGATTGCCCGTGGTGGGTGGCCTGGTGAGGGAGGTTCCCCAAAATGAAAACGAAGGGATCTATGTGGCCGCCTCTGAGCGCATCCGCCGGGAAAAGTTGCTGGAAGTAAAAGCCGGTTTTGATGGTGGCCGTGTGGTTCATCCTGTGTTGGTAGAGGAGGTAAAATCGGTATTCGATGAGCATATGCCCTCCAAAAACCAGGTGGCCAATAAAAGGCTGGACCTACACATTTCCGAAAAGGACCTTTCACATTTTCCAAAGGGAACCATATCAGAACAAGGAGTTCGTCGCCAGATACGCATCAGCATCTTATATTTGGAAAATTGGTTGAAGGGAACAGGCATGATCTCCTTTGAGAATGAATACCTGGATGCTTCTTCCCTCGAACTATGCCGGTGTCAGATATGGCAATGGATCCAGCACCGTGCGCGCCTTGCCGACGGCCGTATGCTGACCCTCGATCTGTATAAACTACTGTTGTTGGAAGAGTTGCAGGCCATCGAAAAGCAGGTAGGAGCAGCCGCTTTTCTCCGCGGTAAATACACCACTGCCACCCACCTGTTCGATCAATTGATCCAGCAGGAGAACCTGGTGCCGTATTTTACAGAGCTTGGATACGAACTTTTATAAAAATCCCTAAAAAACAAGGGAAAAGCTATCGGGAATGTGGAAAATACGTTAGCTTTGCGGCGTATCAAACACCTGAATGGACATGACAAATACCACTTCTTCTACCCGTAAAAATACCGGCCGTTATTGGATGTATTTTTTGATTTCCACCATTGCCTGCGTCGCCCTGCTGCTGTTCAAACCCGAATGGTTTTGGGTAGCCTTGCCGTTTGTGCTCACCAGTCTGGTGATGGCTTTTGATGCCATGTAGGCAGGAGGAGGCTTCGGGCTGGTTTGTTTATAGATCAGGGCCTCTTGTTATGGCCTTCACGATTAGATCACATTTTGTGTTTGCACCTCAAGTTATTCTTCTGTATCTGTAATAGGTAGCTTTCAACAGCCAAAAACTGCCCAAAATTCAATAGCCATGAAAAACGCATTGCTCTTATTTGTATTAAACTGCTTACTGATTTTTGGGTCTTCCTCCATATTGGCTCAAAAGCACTATTATACTCCTGGGTTGGTAGTCACCTCCGAAGGAGATACGCTAAAAGGGGACATTTTCTACGAAGGTAAACTAAGACTGCCTTCGGTTTTGAAAATGAAAATAAAGGGAGATATTCGTTCCTTTGAGCCCCACCAACTCCAACTGGTGGATGTATTTGGTAAGACGGTGTATTACAGCCGGTTAGTCAAATACCACATCAATCCCAATCACCTCGATTTTATAATGGAAACGGAAAATTCGCAAAATCCTATCTGGGAGGAAAAACATATTTTTATTGAAGCTTTGATTATTGGCGACCTCAGCTTGTTTCGGTTTAAAGACAAATCCGATAAGGTTCATTTTGTAGTGGGGAAGGCTGATGGTGAATTGACCGATTTGGTCAGGATTCGTTACCGGAAGAATGGAAAGACCCCTCTTTTCAACAAATACAGAGGACAATTAATTCAACTCATGGCGGCCTGTCCGGAATTGAAAGTCAAAATTAAAGAGCTGAAGTTTCTGGAAGGGCCAATTCTAAAGCTGTTTCATAAGTATTACGACTGTGTCAATACCAAACCCGTCTATGAAAAGCCAAAGGATAAATATATATGGAAATTCGGATTGATGGCTGGCGTTGCATCCAATGGTTATTACACCGCCGATCTTGTAAGGGATTTTGCAAAAAGAGGGTCTTCCGTCAACTTCCACGGAACCGGAATCGTTGAACTGATTCTACCCTGGCATCACGGTACCTGGTCAGTGGCTGGATACCTCGGATTTAAAACTTATAAGACAGACCTTCAGGAAAATGGATCGCCTCTTTCGATTGTAAAAAATGGTCGTATGAAATATATCCGACATGCATATGCCGTAAAGGCTGCTATCGTCAACAAAGAACAATTAAAATGGAAAATTAACGGAGGATTTTCATTTGGAACTGTCATCAATTCACCTGTAAGGTCAAGGTCCGTTGAGAGTGGTATTTTCGTTGGTACCGATTTGTATTATTCCAATTACGGTTTACATATTATACATGAAAGAACCAATGGACATTCGCCCTTTATAAACCTAGCCACCCGGCTGAGAACCTGGTATTTCCTGGTAAGCTATACTTTTTGAGGAGTACAATTTGCTACTGCTACCTCTTGAGCAGTTGTTACTCGCTATTCGCAAACGAGAAATTGTAAAAAACACTGACCGTAATTTTATACGAAGTCGTCAACTGCACCCCCGTCAGTCGACGATAGAGCGGCCATTGAGTCACCAATCCGAATCCATAACGGGGATCCAACAATACTTCCACACCCGGCAAAACATATCCCCAATGCCCACCCGTATTGGGTGCGGGACTACCATCAGACTGGTCGACTTCCGTATACCGATACCGGAACATCAATTGAGGGGTGATCTGGGTGGCGCCCCAAAATAGCTGATGAGTCAGTCCCCAGTTGACTTGCAATTCGTTTCCAAACTTGTACCGCTGTTGTTGATTAAAGCGGTCGGCGGTGGTCGTGTACCGATAGGTGATGCCTGCTCGAAAAAACATTTGTTCCAACAAGAAATCTCTTTTGTTGAATTGACTTACCGCCAAAATATCCCAGGAGCCCGTACCCGGTTGAAGGTCGGGATTGAGCAATAAGCCGGTGAGTTCATGGCTGCGGTTGGTAGGGCCGGTAGCCGTTTTGGCGCCAGCCGCCACTGACCAGGAATAGGTATTGTCATTAAAAATATTGTACTGCAACATCAACACAATATCGCCAAAGCCCTGGCCCACCGTACTATTTTGAGCCACACCAATGTCGATTTTTTCTACTTGCCGGATGATGGGCAGGAGTGCCGTCAGGGCCCAACGATTGTCGAAAGCGTAGCCCAGTCGAAGTAAACCGGAGTGGGTGAGTCGGGTGCGGGTTTTGTCGTTTAGTTCTTTTGATTTGCTTACGAGGTCGCCGAGGTGGTTGTAGTCGTATATAAGGCGGACGGAGAGGGTTTTGGCGGCGGAAGTGGTGAGTTCGAGGTTTCCCGAAAGGGGAGTGCCGCCGGAGCAACAGCCTTGGGCCTTTAGGTATTGAAAATTATCAAAACTCAGTAAACTGGTTAGGAAAAAAATAGATAATATTGACGGAATCCTAAGCATTCGATCAATCCTTAAAGTCCTGGAACCGATAAGCTTTTGCTTCACCGTCGATTATAATGCCCAATACTCTTTCTTTAAAAGAAAGTCGATTATCTTCATATTCAATTGGATAAGAAAGGTGGCTTGGGTCAGCTATATAATCTTCATAAGGGTTGATGGTATAATCTTTTCCATATCCGGTATCAGTGGTTAATACCAAGGGCTCTTCATATAATTGTTTCCAGGTTTGCCAGGTAGTTTCTAATACTTGTGTGGTTACTAGTTTTTCGCCAATTAGATATCCGTTTACACAATCTGATCGCATTTGAGACCAAAGGCTACCGGTATTTCTGTCATACGGCATGACATTACCATTATAAAGAAGACCGGAAACGCCAAATGTAGAAATTGCGCCATCAATTTCTCTATCCCATAATATGGCTGTTCCAGTGATAGGACAAAAGGACATAGAGAAATAAAAATTATCAATATTATCATTGACGATTTCGTGCCAATTAAGAATACGGTGAGGGTATAATCGGGTCGTTCCATTGTGTGTTATTCCGATAACAAGATCATCATCTTCGATAAAATAGCCATTGTTAATGGCATCTTTTTCATCGTAATCTTCAAATTTTGGTTCATCAATAGCCGGTATACCATCTAATCCTAATACGTTAAATACATTTTCGGTAGGGATAGTCCAGTTATCTTCAGGAGGTAATTGAGTAAACCCTCCGGGATATGGTGTTCCATCATATAATTCTATTCCGGGATACATGGTACTCCAAGCAAACCAAAATCCAATATAACTATTTACAGGAGTAAGTCGCTGACCTTTTCTGGGGCCTTTAATAGCAATACCTTCTAATGACCATTCATTTTCTTCATTATCCGTAAGAATGATGGGAAGAGCTCTTTGTTTGACTTCAAATTCGAGTAAGGTTCCATCTGGCAATGTCCGTTCAAAAGCAACGATAAAATTAGAACCAGAATTACCTGTCACCACAATCGGAACACCATTAAATTCATCAAGGAGCATTTTTGTAGTACCAGATAATGTATTTGGAACTATGGTTTCATTATCTTTTTTACAGGATAGAAAAGATAAAATGCAAAACAGTAAGAAGGAAATTGTGTTCTTCATAAAATGTTCGAATTTTAAACTTTGGTTGCTAGTTTAACGATTTTTATCACAAAAATCTGTCGGTATGGACACTTTTTACATACAAAATTGGAAAAGATTGTTCAGAATTAGGAACAAGTAACGAACGAATGCTATATCTCTGTATCCTGTATGACAGTTGCTTGAGATAAAAATGACATACTTCATTAAAAAAGGAGCAATTCAAGAAAATTGAATTGCTCCAGTATTTTTAGACAAATGGAACTAATCAGCTAAATTAGAATACGTCCCACCACATTTTAGTATTCAAATCATCAGGATTTGTCAATGGAATAGCACTTCCGTTACGAGTTTGCTCAGAAATTGGATAAGGCAAACGAACAGGAATATTTGGATTTGTTGCAGCTGCAGGTACAGCCAATTGAGGCTCATCTAAACGCAGCCACTCAGCCCAAGCTTGTGGTCCATTCATGTAGAAAGCCAACCATTTTTGTAAGCCGAGAGATGCTCTCCAATTACCAGCGTCATATGGGTTGTTGGCAATATAATCGGTACCATCAACACCCCAGTATTCCATAGAGGCAGCGATACCAGCTTCGTAAGCAGTGGCAGCATCCCCAGTAAGAATATCTCTTTCGTAAGCTTCCGCTAACAAGAAATGTACTTCAGCTGCGTCCATCAATATCGCTGGAGCAGTTGCAGCTCTTGTACTTTCACCAGGACGAGAGGAGATTGATTTCAAAGCAAAAGCTTCTCCATCTGTAAGGCCATAAGGCATGCCTACATAGTCACCTGAGTTGTTAACAGCAGCGTATGCACTCAAACGTGGATCATTAGACGCCATCATTCCGTCGACCAAAACATCTGTAACGCAGAAATCATCACGAGTAGCGATTACGTTATCAACATATAGTGGATTGGCAACAGTAGGGTTAGCATCAAATACATAGGTTGCATTTTGAGAATTCGAAGTAATAAGGTCACCAGAAATAGCAGAAATAGCAGCTTTTGCTTCACTTTCAGAAGCATCAACCATTCGCATAGCAATTCTAAGAGCCAAAGAATTTGCAAAACGCTTCCAAGAAGCTACGTCACCATTGTAAATAAGGTCACCAGAAGTGAAAGATGGTGCACTTGGGTTTAAGTTGTTTGCAGCTGCTTGAATTCTAACCAATAAGTCTGAGTAAATTGCTTTTTGATCATCATAAGTTGGAGCTTGGAATTCACTAGGCTTCAATGCTTGAGAATAAGGGATGTCACCAAACATGTCTGTTAAAGAGTGGAATGCCATAACAGACATTACTTCAATTATTGCTAATTGATTGGATTTTTGTGTGGCTTCAATACCTTCATTAGCATTGATCAAATCAGCCGCAGATTGAAATTCCTGTAAAGCATCGGCATATATTTCGATCCAAGGAAGATCAAAATCATTACCGTCGACAGTATATCGTGATTCTTCCGCATACTCATTTTGCGCCCAGTGTTGAACCATCAACATTGACCATTCTGCGTTGACCTCACGACTCCAAATTCGATTCATCATGGCATGCTGTCCAAAAGTGATAAGGTTCTCAGCAGGAACTTCTGATGGATTATTTGGATCAACATTAAGATCTGATAAATCTTCACAGCTGGTAAGTGAAATCATTACCACTCCGACCAGCATGAACATTAAATATTTAATATTTCTCATTTCTAAATAGAGTTTTTAAATTAAAGTTTAAAGCTAATATTAACACCAAATGAGCGAGTAGAAGGAACTTGTGCATTTTCCAATCCTTGTACGTTTCCACCACCTGTTACTATTTGAGGATCAAGGTAAGGTAGGTCTGCAGCGAGGATAGCCAAGTTACGTCCAAATAAACTCACGTTAACGTCACGCAAAGAAGAGTTTCCAAATACACTGTTAGGAATTGTGTAGCCCAAACGAATTTCTCTTAATTTTAGGAAACTAGCATCATATACATTAGGAGCAGCTCTGTTCCAATATGTTTGATAGTACGTTTGAGGATCAATAGCGATATCATTTTGAGAACCATCGGCTTTAACACCTGGAAGGATCAAACCGGTTTCACGTACATCGCTTACACCGTTGTATTCAATAGTTTCAGGGTGCATGCCAGAATACTTAGACCATTGTAAGGAAGTAGAATGAATAATACCCCCTACTTGGAAATCAAATAAAGCACTTAAACTTACGCCTTTGTAGTTAAATGCAGTACTGAAACCACCAGTCCAATCAGCTAATACAGAACCTAAGTAAACACGTTCATTAGTAAAGACGTAATTGCCATCTTCATCGATAGTTGGTTCACCCTCGTTTCGGATGATATTGCCTTCGCCGTCTTCTTCGTAGTGTTCACGAACGTAATCGTTTCCATATAATCCCATGTACGATTCTCCTTCAGTAATGCGAAGGTCAGCTGCCCAAGTGCCACCGAAGTTAATACTTTCAACAACATTGTCAGGATCATCTTTATCACTCAATAATTCTATTACCTCATTGTTTTGACGATACAGATTTACTCCTAAGTCCCAACTGAAATCGCGTGTTCTTACTGGATTAGCAGTTAATTGAATTTCATATCCATAGTTACGCATTTCACCGGCATTAACCCAGCGGGAATCGAAACCAGTACTTGCAGAAATATCAACAGGGAAAATTTGATTAATAGAAGTACGATCGAAGTATGCAGCATCAATTCCTAAGCGGTTGTTCCAGAACCGTAAATCAATGCCAAACTCATATTCTTTGGTACGCTCAGGTTCAAGATCAGGATTGTTCTTTCGAATTGGTACTTCATATTGTGGGCTTCCATTAATAGGTGTGTCACCAGCTTGATAAACATCCCACAGACGATAAGGAGTAGAAAAATTCTCAGTCGCAAAGTTGTCATTACCTGCTACAGCATAGCTAAGCCTCACTTTTGCAAATGAAATAGGGCCAAGGTTTTGCAAAGAAGGGATATCAGTTAATACAGCACTTAAGGCAGCAGCTCCGTATTCGTAATTATTCAATTCTTTTCTAAATCCGGAAGACCAGTCTTTACGGCCTGATAAGTCAAGATACAACCAGTTGTTAAAACCTAACACTGCTAGTGCATACCCCGAACGAACAGAGTACTCATGGCGGAAAGGACGGTTAACAACTGGTCCAGCACTGTTGTCAAGGCTAAAGAAATCATCCAAAGCTAGCCCACCACTTGAAAGGGAAAGGAGTCTTTGGACATTTTGTTTCATATTGTTACCGCCAAGGTGAGCAGTTACTGAAATAGCACCAAAGGATTTGTTATAGGTTAGGCGAGCTTCCATATTCGTTTCTGAGAACCGACGGGTAGTTTCAGCATATGATCCGGTTTCAACGGATGTATTAGGAATACCTTCTCTGGCAAACAAATCATAGAAGTCAGTACCAACGCGACCCATGAGATCCAAACCTTCCATCAGGTTGAATGTCAATTTCGCATTACCATAAATACGGTTTCTTGTATCTTCTTGTAAGAAATTATCACGTACCCAGTAAGGGTTGTCGAAGAAGTTAGGGGAGTGGTCGAAGAACAATAAGTTGTTATCGGCATCTATTTGAGGACCTTGGGAATTCCAAGTATACTGAGTACCATCAACTAATGTAGCGTTATTTTTCAAACGCTCCACATCCAACTGTGTTTGCCACCATTGGGTGAAAGCTTGCATAGCATTGCCATTGTTATAACCCGTGATATTTCGGTTTTCTGCTCTAGTACGAACATAGTTTGCACTAAATTCAGCAGTTACTCTTGGGTGTAATTTATATTCAGCCCCAAAATTGAAAGCGTTTCTGTCTAAACGTGCATTCGGGAAAGTACCTGATTGGTCAGTATTAGTATAACCTAAACGGAAAGACCCTTTGTCATTAGCACCTGTTAAGGCTACACTGTTTTGCAATGTTACGCCGGTTTCAAAAAAGGATTCATAACCGTTTGCAGGTGCTTCCCACGGGCGGGTTTCCCCAAAATTTGCAGCTTGTGGATCCCAAGAATCCCAATGACGGACACTTTGGTTATTGTATTTTGGTCCCCAAGATCCATCTTTGGAGTAAGAAGGATATAAGTAGGTTGTACCATCAATAATAACTTCATTGAAGCCTGATTCTGTATCAGGATTTATTGAACCACCGCCGTATTCTTGTTGGTGAGGAATAAGGTTGGATACTCGATCAAATGCAACAGAAGAGTTGACTTCAATTCCAAATCCTTTGTCACCTGCACCTTTTTTAGTAGTAATCATAATTACACCATTTGCACCACGTTGGCCATATAATGCTGTTGCTGCGGCACCTTTGAGAACAGTCATTGACTCGATATTTGCCGGGTCAATATCCTGTGCCATGTTACCATAGTCATAAGTATCGCCTTTTTCACGGCTTACAGAGTTGAATCCACGTGCTTGACGGTCAGTTGCAAATGAACTGTTATCAACAGGAATACCATCTATAACAAATAATGGTTGGTTGTTCCCTAAAAATGAGCTGGAACCTCGAATAGTAATACGAGAAGTTCCACCGATAGAAGATGGGCTTCCCTGGATTTGTACACCAGCAACACGCCCCTGAAGGGAGTTTACAAGGTTCGTTTCTCGGGAGTTGTCAAGGTCTTCACCTTCCAACTCTTGCACCGCATATCCCAACGATTTCTCCTCTCTGGAAATCCCCAACGCAGTAACCACCAGCTCATCCAGCACCACCCCTTCCTGCATCACGATGTCTACCACGTTGGTAGCCCCCAATGTCACTTCCTGTGTGGCATAACCGGTGTAACTGATCAAAATAACATCATAACCGTCCGGAACATTGAGGGTGTACTTACCATCAATATCGGTGACCGTACCCACGGTACTCTGCCCCTTGACTATGATGTTGGCGCCGATGAGGGCCTCTCCGTCGGCATCCGTTACCGTTCCCGTAACGGCACGTTGTGCCCACAAAGCGACAGTCGCCATCAGCATGAATAATAGTAATGAAAGTTTTTTCATAACGTAATTGAGTTTAGTAAATAAATTTTTAATGATTCTTTTCCGATTTTAGCTTGTCTTTCCAAACCTGGTTGGCATTCTAAAAAATTTCCAACAAGGCCTTTGCATTCGATTTCTTTTTCGTTAGGTCAACATTGCATGTAAATCAGGTATTAAGTCTCTTTACATTTCAATGACAAAAACAAGTATTTTGTTGATTTTCGCGTCGTGCATTTTCGTATTCAAATCGTCATGCACCGATAAAAGGATATACCGGTGACATAAGCCAGTATGGCCTAATGTCTCAACGCTAATAGATGAGCTGCCGACAGTTGGCAGTCAAAAGAGATAAGTGATAAGATATGTTATGGGACGGGATTTCGTACTGTGGTAAAAGCTATTATTTTTACCAATTGCTTGAAAATCAGTTTTTTACAGTGTGTGGTTTGTCGCACTGTAACGTGGGATATTTAGATTTATGGTTATGACTCAAGGGCAAAGATATATATTGTTTGCGTAATACAATAAGAACAGTTTACATTTTTTTTAATAAATGTTAATACCGGACATTTCTTTAGTTAATATTTCCTTTGATCGGTATTCCCGTATAAAACGATCCAGGTGCCAATTGGCTGCCCTAAATGTAGGATTGAATTGGAAAAATGAAGCAGTAGTACTTGGCAACGGACGGAAAACCTTTATTTCTATGTATACTTGTCGTTGATAGATTTGTGATTTTGCGCGTGGATTTCCCACTTTCTTGCCTGCCGTTAGATATGGTAGGGGGTTAGGGGGCGGGCGAGTGCAAGAAAATCACAAATTTACCCATTGAGGCGTGTAGCTTCTCAACTTTAACGTACCTTTAACCGGAGCTGGGCTCATTCGCACAATAATACAAAGGCATTTTTTAGTTTATTGATGGTGTTCCAAAGTATGAACCTTACCTCAAATCAAGGCCCAGAGAGCCTGCCCCGCGAATAGCGGGGGCCGAAATGTTTGTAAAACTGCGATAATACATACCGGGTTATAGGGCCAGAGGCCCTGTATGTGATTTGTCAGAAGCATTGGGTCTTACCATGTCCATACTTTGGAACTTTATCAGTTTATTTTTCGGCTTTCTCCCCAACTAACCGACCATACAATGGCCTTTTAAAAGCAGCGTTGCTCCGGGGTTCAGCGTCTTGTCTGTATAATCGGAGGAATAGATTGCGATGAAACGAATCCCTAACACTCCGAACCTCTTTATTCAGGTTCCCAAAACACGTTCCCTTTACGATGAATCTGTTTACACTCAAACTTCCCTTACCGAATTTTTCCCTACTCTGTGTAATCCTGCTATTTTCGCTGCCCGCCACGGGGCAGGTAAACTTACAGGTGACCATCAACGACGGGACTTCCACCACCACCTGTACCGACAATTTTGGCGTCCCCGACCCACACTGGAAAGTACTGGTAGGAGGAGGTAACGACTGGGTCACTTATCCCGCAACGACGTTTTGCTATCAGGACCCACCCTTTCTTCAATACAATGAAGCCTACACCTGCCCCTCCGACCTGCCCAACACGATCGAGGTCTGCCTCCGCGTTTTTGAAGATGATGGTTCTTTTTGTACACCCAGCCATTCGTGCAGCGAGATCATTTGCCAAAACTTTCCCATCCCTCAGGTGGGGCAGAGCGTCGACCACAGCCTCGCGCTGGCAACGGGTTTGTCTTCCTGGGGAGAGATCGACTTTACCATTGCGGTTACAAACAATAACTTTGGCCCGCCCAACGATTTTGTTTGCGATGCCATCGATCTGGGTGTCTTGCCTTTCGGCGGAACCATTGGCGATGCCAGCCTCAGCAATTATACAAACATCTGTGCCACCAACGTTTCGGAGCCCAACCCATCTTCCGTCGGCAATTTTCAAAATGAACAAGCCGTATGGTTTACCTTCACTACCTCCGAATCTCCGACCCAAGTCGACTTCAATGCCATGAGTGATCCTCAAAATTTTGGCGACCCCATCAACCTGCAAATGGCATTGTACGAATCAGACGATGGTACCTGCAACGGAAACCTCAGCGCCGTTTTTTATTCCAGCGTTACCGCAAATGACTACGACGAATTTCACAAAGAAGATTGCCTGCTGCCCAACACTACCTATTTCTTATTGGTCGACGGTTCGATCATTACCAGTGATGGCGGAGAGGGGATTTTCGGATTGGAAATTACCGATGTAGGGGTCAATGCCTCTGCCGACCTCCCCTGCGATGCTTACGACTTTGGGCCCATTCCGGATGGAGGAAGTTTTACCCTGATCAATGAATCGAATATATGTGCCAGCCACATTTTTGGCCCCGAGCCCAACACCTCAGCCTTTGTGCCGCAACGCACCGTGTGGTATACTCTGGAAGTGCCCGCTTCAGGGCATTTGGTGATAGAAACGGTCAGCAGCCAGTTCGATCCCATCGGCCTGCAAATAGGCGTTTTCAGCAGTTGGAACAATTCGTGTACGGGATTTTTCTCTGAGATCACTACTCATTATACCTTCATGGACCTCGATGAAACGCTAACTTTGACTTGCCTCGAACCCGGCGAACCCATCTGGATACTGATCGATGGAGATGGAAATTACACTATTGGGGTTTACGACATTACTATTTCGGATGGAGGCTTCCTGGGCCCACAATCTACTACCGAGTTGAACCCTGTTTTGTGCAACGGCGGCGATATAACCATAGGAGGAACCGTATTTGATACCCCCGGCCCCTTCGAGGTAACGGTAGATGCGTACAACAACTGTGATTCCCTCATCTTTGGTGAGATCACCATTTTGCCGCCATTGAGTTCTTCCATTGATACCACTATTTGCTTTGGCCAAAGCATCACAGTCGGAACCAGCACCTACACCACAACCGGCAATTTTACAGACGTGATCACCAACTACGCCGGATGTGATTCTATTGTTACAACCAGTTTGACCGTTACCGCTCCGATGGATGCTACCGCCACCCAAACCATTGAAGCGACCAACTACCAAATAGCCGACGGCGCTGCAACCGTTGTGGCCAGCGGCGGGGCAGGAGGGTTTACCTACCTATGGTCGGATGGACAAACGACCCCCACTGCTACCAACCTCCTGGGCGGCACCAACTATTGCGTTACCATCACCGATGCAGAAGGATGTACGGTCGAAGATTGTGTACTGATCCTCTTTCCCAGTAATATATTGACGAATCTTGAAAATGTATTGTTAGATTGTCCAGGCGACACGGATGGCGCCTTGAGTTTGACCATTTCCAATGGCGCTGCACCTTACGCTTATGATTGGGAAAACCTAAGCGACCCTACTATCAATGGTACCGGTTCTGTGACGGTAGAAGGAGGCACTGCCACCATCTCCAACCTGGTCGTGGGTATGTACAGTTTCACCATCTCCGATGCTTTTGGATTGACGATTGCAGTGGGTACAGTTTTAGAACCGGCACCCATTTTTACCAACATCAACCCCACCATTTGCGATGGGGAAATCATTTCTGTCGGCAATGCCAATTATTCGGCAACCGGTCCGATTTCAGAAGTGTTGACCTCTTATCTGGGTTGTGATAGCACGGTCAATGGGTTTTTAACAGTGCTTGATCCCATCCAGACTAGTATTGATGAAACGCTTTGTTTTGGCGAAAGCCTGACCGTTGGCAATGTAATTTACGATGCCACCGGCCCCGTCAATGAGGTACTGACTTCCTACCTGGGATGCGACAGTATGGTGTTGGGCCATGTCACCATCCTTCCGGAAAACACCACATCCATCGACACAACTGTTTGTTTCGGCGAACCGGTGGTAATCACCGATATTGCTTATGGGCAGTCTGGAATTTACACGGAAGTGATACCGGCTTTTAATGGATGCGACAGTACCATTACACTAGACCTCACGGTGTTGGAGGAACTGTTTGCCAACGCTACCCTGGTGGCCGAAGCAACAGGGCCGGGTTTGTTCGATGGTACTGCACAGGCCAATCCGGTTGGCGGCTCCGGCAACTATACTTATGTCTGGTCGGATGGCCAAACCACACAGATTGCTAACAATCTATTGGCGGGAGAGGAGTACTGCGTCAACGTCATCGATGATCTGGGATGTAGTGCGCAAAGCTGTGTCGTCATCGATTTTATCAGCAACATCGAAGTGTCAGTTGTCAACGATACTCTGGATTGTTTTGGCGACCTGAATGGCTTTTTATTTATAGATATCGAATTGGGGCTGGCGCCTTACACCTATAACTGGCAAAATCAGGACAACAGCCTCAATGGCTCTGGCACGATTGATTTGCAGAATGGCGACGATGGCATCATTGGGCTGCCTCCCGGCACGTACTTAATCACCGTTGCCGACGATTGGGGAGAGGCTACTACGCAGGCTTTGGTCGTAGAGCCAGCAGAACTGGAAGCTATAACTGCCACTTCGGGTACTTCTTGTTTTGAATTTTGCGATGGAGGGGCTTCGGTAACCGCTAGCGGAGGGACACCGCCTTATCAATACCTTTGGCCCACAGGGGATGCTTCGGCTGCAATTGTCGATATTTGTGCGGGCGATTATGTTGTTACGGTAACCGACTCTCGTGGTTGTACACTTTCGTTAAATGCTACAGTTAACCAGCCAGAGGAACTAATAGTCACCACCAATTTGATCAATGCCGTTAGTTGTTTTGGAGAATCCGACGGACAGGCATCGGCTTCCATCAACGGAACTACCCAATCTTATTTGTGGGACAACGGAGAAACCACTGCCATTGCTTCCAATCTGGCAGCAGGGGTACATACCGTTGTTGTGACCGACAATACGGGCTGTTCCGCTACCGGTAGCATTCAAGTGAATGAACCCGACGATCCTGTTCAACTGACGCTCAATACCCAACAAGATGTTTCCTGCTATGGAGGAGAGGATGGAACAGTAGCTGCAATAGTGACCGGAGGCAGCGAACCCTATGACTATGAGTGGAGCCACGGCGCCACTACAGCGGTGGCCAACAATCTGATTGCGGGGCCCTATTCTCTGACAGTGGTTGATGCCAACGGCTGTTCGGTAGAAGCTGCTACCGCCATTACACAACCGACAGAAATAGTGGCCAACCTGGCTGCTACGGAAGTGACTTGTCCGGAAGGGGAGAACAGTGGGAGTATCCAGGTATTGTCGGCATCTGGTGGGGGAGAGGGATTCATATATGCACTGGATGGGATCAATTTTTCGACGGATACTTTTTTCAACCAGTTGACGGCGGATATCTATACCGTTTCCGTACAGGATGTGGAGGGGTGTATCGTCGATTTTCAAATAGAAGTGGAAGCCCCCGACGAGGTCATACTCGATCTGGGCGATGATCGGGAAGTAGAACTGGGAGAAAGCATTGATATAAATCCGACAGTGGTGAGCCAAAACCTGCTGTTTGAATGGGTGGGCTTGCAACCGGGGGATTGCCTCAATTGCTCTTCCGTCCAAACGACCCCTACCGGTAATACCGTGGTTCAACTCACCGTGACCGATACCATCAGTGGCTGTTCGGTATCGGATCAAATCACAGTCAGAACCATCGACCAAAGAGATGTGTACATTCCTTCCGCCTTTTCGCCCAATGGCGACGGAGCCAACGATTATTTCTACGTCAATGCAGGGCCGGAAGTATTACAAGTCAACAGCCTCCGCGTGTACAATCGTTGGGGAGCGCTGATGTATGAAGCACGGAATGTTGCACCGAACGATTTTCAATCCGGCTGGAACGGACGGTTCAAAGACAAATCTGTCGACAACGGTGTGTACATCTATGTCGCCGAGGTCACCTTTATCGATGGGCTGGTGTTGCTTTATGAGGGGGATGTTACGGTGTTGAAGTAGGGTAGAATTAGCAATAACACCTAAATCTCCGCAGTCTGATTGCTTTTAATGTAAATCTCCTCATCTTTGTACTTCGAGGGGCATTTCATCAGCATATCGGATGCCACAAACTCGCTGCCCTTCATCTGGCCGGTCAGAACGATCGATTCCGATTTCTCAAAATCCTGCGGTTTAGCGGCTAGTAAGATGACCTTGCGCTCGGCACCGGCATCGTCCCGGAGGAAAAAGCTGAAGTAGTTGGGGTCGGTAGCGGGATCGTAATGGATGGTTTTATCCTTCACCAGTTGACCGGTTAATTTGACCACCTCTCCTGATTTTTCTGCTTCCGCAAAGGTGGAATACGAGCTGACATCGCCCGACAAGCTGATCAACAATCCGATGGCTACGGCGATCATTCCGATGGCTATGATATGCGTCTTTTTCATATTGCTTATATTTTTAGTTAGACTTTAATACTGTTTGAACTGCAAAATTACGAAATCATTTAGACAGAAGTGAGATAAAGCTTAAGAGATGTGGCTAAGGACAACCCCCAGCAGGTACCAAATCAAAAATCATCTCCACATTCCCGCAAAGGTCTTCCACAATAGTGCCGGAACCGTATTCGTAGAGCTGGCCGGTTTTGTAGTAATACAGAAAATTTTTATCACCGTAGTTGGTGGTCTTGCTATCGCCGTTGAGCCACACCGTGTTTTTGTTGCTGTTGAGGGTTAGGTCTCCTCCGCCGAGGTTGTAGATGGTATTGTCGTCGCCATTGATGGTAAGCTGTCCGCCTTCCTTTACGACTACCACGTTGAGCGATCCGGACACGATAAGATGAGCTCCTGAACAGACCAGCCAGCGGTTGTTTCCATCGGCGTTGTCAGTATCCATGATTACTATCTGTGTGGTTGCTGGTAGTTCGTATTCGCCTGCGTCGGTGCAACTGGGAGCTGGATCATCATCGGGCAGACAAGAGCCAATGGCCAATAGTAAAAGCAATGTTATAAATATCCGCATTTTCGATCATTTCGTCAGAATCTGGCAGTCAATCCGCCCAGGATATTGGCGCCATAAGTTGGATATCGGAACCATCGCTGGCGGTTGTTGGTAAACAAGTTGTTGGCATCGACAAAAACGCCGAAATGCTCTGAGAACTGATATTCCGCTCCCAGACTCAGGTCGAACAAGCCATTGAGGTTGTCGGTTTCTCCGGTAGTAAGGTCTTTGTAAGGTACCCCGTTTTCGACGAAAAGTTCTCCTTTAACCGTAAGTTTATCTGCTAAAGTCGTATATCTTGCAGAGAAATTTGTTGTGAAAATGGGCAGGTGCCAGGCTTTCTCCTCGTTGTTGAGCTCAAAAGCATTTTGTCCCACTGTGAGGGTCACTTCCAGGTTATTGATGGGCCTTGCGGTGAGCGACCCGGTAAGGTTGTATATATCGACGGTGTCGTACAATACCGCGAAGCGGAGGGTATCGCCCGGATCGGTCAGAAAAAGGGCCAGGTCGTCGTTTTGCTTGAAGCCTCCTTCTATTTGATAATCCACCAGGG
The DNA here is from genome assembly GCA_965222105.1 of Saprospiraceae bacterium. Taxonomy (GTDB): domain Bacteria; phylum Bacteroidota; class Bacteroidia; order Chitinophagales; family Saprospiraceae; genus CALGLS01. The sequence goes on from CBDCTQ010000048.1 coordinate 18,915, forward strand.
CCAGGTTGCCTTTTACGCCACCATAGTAATGATAGTAACTGGTGTTTTTAAGCATCAGGGCATCGGCGGTATGTATCCAGGGGTTGTATTCGCTGAGACGCAGCATGGTATTCTTTTGCAGATCGCCGCTGGCGCCGAGGTAGGCAGCCAGTTTGGTTCCAATGATGTTGACGGCTACCTCTGCATCGGGATAAACCATGACCTCTTCATTGGAAAACGCGACGTTTACCCCCGCTTTTACGCGAAAGCGGTCGGCATGCCAGGTGAAATTGGGCTGGATGTAGTAGTTGTGCAGGTCGTTTGTCAATATATTGTTGGGATTGGTGAAATCGGCGATGATGTCGACTTTAAAAGGATGTTTTTCGTCAAACCATTTAGTACCACTCAGGTGGAAATTAAATCCGGTTTCAGAAGCAGCATAATGATCGTTGAGTTTATAGAAAGCAAAATCGGCACGGTAATTAATATCGCCAAAATTGCGTTCGCCATTGAAGATATGCGCTTTCGCAAATACGTTGTTGAACTTTTGGCGGATATCCGAACGCTGGCGTATTTGTGAGGTGTCAGTGTGATCGTAACCATATAAATGCAACTGTCGGTTGTCGATGCCAAAGTTGGCGCCAACAGCCAGCCCGTTGTCGAGGTAATAGGTGCCGTTGAATTCACCGTCGTTGTTCATAAATCGTTGGTGTTCCAAGGTCTTATAATTTGCCGAAAGGTGATTGAGCCGGACACCAAAGATGTATTGCTCCGGGTCGATAAAGTGATACGAAAAATTGGCCACTCCGGCATTGGGAGCGCCATATCCCGCTTTGAGGTACCCGTTGAATCCGGCCTCTTCCTTGTTTTTTGGAAGGCATGGCCAGGGGGCGCAGTTTCGGCGGGAGGTATTCTAATTGCAAAGTCTTGACAGGAATTTGATAGATCAGCTCTTTCGACTCGTCTTCCATTGGCGGCAATTGAGGCAACAAGTCGAGTTTTTCCGATTCTGCCAGGCGGGCTTCAAAATCCTGGATCACCTCTACCTCTTCAGAGGGAAGGTCGGGCTGTGCAAATGCATTGTTGGAAACGAATATTATTGCAAACAACAGGAGGAATATCTGGATTCTTTTCATGTTTTTTTAATGGCTTTTTATAAAATTGGTGTGAACGCGCTTTCGACAAATCGGAAGACTAATTGTCATCCGGCAATTCTTCCATTTCCAGTTCGAGCGGGTCGGGCGGATCGGGAGCCAGTCGGCTGGAAGCAGCTTGCTGGCCTTTGAGTTTTTCCAGTTTGGCTTTGGCTATGTTGACCAGTTCGGGATCGTCGTCGTAGTTTTCGATAAGGCCTTCCAGTACGGCTTGTGCATTAAAAAGGTCGCCCTTTTCAGCCAGTACATCGGCCAGCAGGATGACGCTTTTAGCCACCCAGTAGGGGTAGGCAGAGCTTTCCTGGTTGGCGTTGAGGCAAAGTTGTTGGGCCAGTTCGAGGTCGCGCTGTGCGTAGTAAATGTAGGCGATCAGGTAGCGTGCTTCGGCAGCCTTTTCATCGTTGAGGTGTTTGGTCACCACATTGAACGCGGGGAGGGCTTTGTTGTAATCTTGCTGATCGAAAGCTATTTTACCTACATAGAAGCTGGCATTGGCTTGCTGGTCGGCAGCAGCTTCCGGGTTGTTGGCCACTTTTTCCGCCCAGGTGAGTACAGCGGCTTCGTCGTTGAGGCGGTAAGCGCTTTGCATGGCTCCTTCCTGGGCTTCAAACCGGTCGGCGGCCGTCTCGGCAGCGGGTTCCAGTTGCGCATAAAACTGATAAGCCTTTTGGAAATTTTCTTCGTGGTTGTAGGCGATCAGAGCCGCCTTTTTCAACGACTTGGCGTAGTACCTGCTGTTGCCCCGTGTGATGACATTTTCGTAATCGTTCAGTGCATTGGAATATTGTTTCAGGACACTGTGCGCATCGCCCCGCCGATAATAGGCCAGCAACACATTTTGACCATTTGGATATTTGCGCAAATAGCGCGTGTACCCTTCGATGGCCTGCTCGTATTTGCCGTTGGTAAACTGCGATTCGGCTGCTTTGAAATTGAGGGCTTCCTTGTCGTCTTCCTCCACCGACAGGCCGGGAATGGTTTCCACAAAGGCAAAAAACTCATCTGCTTTGCCGAGATCGTCAACGTAGATTTCTTCCAATGCGGTGAGGGCGGCCTGCGATTCCGCTGCTTCCGGGTTGTGCGAAAACACCTGCTTGTAATAGTCGATGGCACCGGGGAGGTTGCCCTGGTTGTAGGCGATCAGCCCCAATCGGAGAAGGGCCTGATTGTACAAGGTGGATTGGTCGTAATCAGTGATCAATCTTTTGAGAGAACCATTGGCTTCGTTGAACTTGCCGATTTCGAGGTAGGTGGATCCGAGTTGCAGCAGGGCATCGTCGGCATACTCAGAGTTGGGATGATCGTTGGCGATTTCATCCAGCGCGATGATCTTATTGGTAGTTCTTCCACGCAGGCCTTCAATGATCGCTTTTTGCAACATGGCGTAATGAAAGCCCTCGTATTGACTTTGGATGGCGTCGTTATAGTAGGCGATGGCCTTGTCGTATTTTTTTCGTTTAAAGAGGCAGTCGCCAGCGCGGAGGGTGGCATCGCCCAGAATGTCTTCCGTGATGTAGTCATTGGAGATGAACTCGCTATTTTGTTTGATGCCAGCCACGGCGTTTTGGAAATACTTCAGTGCCGATTCGTAATTCTCTTGTTTGAGGTAGTTGTATCCCTGTATGTAGTTGGCGGTGTGTGTGGAAGCCTCGTCGGGCAAATTGTTGAGCGTTTTGGCCAGGGTGAAATATTTATTCAAATAGCTGATGCTGGCGTTGTACTCAGATTCCATATGGGCCAGGTCACCCAACCAGAAAAGGGCCAGGGTTTTGGTGCGGGTGTCAATGGGATTTTCTAATGACAACTGGAGGTGCTCGCGGCCTGCTTCCAGCTTGTTGTCGAGGATCAGTTGCACCCCGCGAAGATAGGCCACCTTCTGATAGGTCTCTTTCATCTGAGGAGTAGGGTTGGGAATTTCAGATAGGACTTGCAAGGCTTTTTTGTAATTCTGCGAGCTGAGGAACAAGCCGCTCAACATGTCCTGGGCCTCGGAATAGTACACGGAGTTGCGGTCAATCTTCTGGAGGGCATCCAGGGCCTGATCGTTGAAATTGAGTTCGTAGGAGAGCTTGGCATAGTTGAAGAATGCTTCTTCCTGAACTTCATCGTCGTAGCTGAGTTCGCTGGCAGCGCGGAAAGCATTTCGGGCAGCTTGTTTATCGCCCAGTCTGAGGCGGCAATCCCCGAGGAGGTACATGGCGTTTTGGCCGGTAGCGTCGTCGATCTTGCTTAGCGCTTCAAAATTTTTGGCAGCTTTTTGATATTGTCCGGCCTTGTATTGCACAAAGCCCAACTGGTAGTAATCGCTGGAGCGCAGTTTGCTCGATTTGGAGGCGTAGTATTCCAGGTAAGGCTGGGCTTTATTGTATTCGCCCATTTCGAAATAGGACTGGCCCACCAATTGGTTGATCTCAGGGAGTTTGCGCAAACGCCGGTCTTTTACTTTTGGCTCGGCGTAGTCGATCACTTTATCATATTCGCCTTGAGCGAAATAAATGGAGGCGATGTAATAGGGAATATGTGGTTTGTACTTTTCGGATTTGTCAACTTTTTGAAAGTACTTATTGGCCTCGTTGTATTTAGTCTCGAAAAAATAACAAAGGCCGGTGTAGTAGTTGGAAGGGTAGTAGTACTTGCCCGGTTCGTCGACGGTGGCCCGAAAATAGCCTTTTGCATTAGCGAATCTTTTTCGGACGAAATTGGCGTATCCCCGGTTGAAAGTGATCTCGGCTCGTTGGTCTTTGGGAAGGTCATATACATTTACGTTTTCATACAATTGCAGGGCTTTGTCGTAATCCTTTTTGTTGAAATAGTAATTGGCCATTTCCACAACGGCCTGGTTGGCAAGGGGGTCGGGGGCATGGGTGCGGGCAAAGTCGAGTACGAGTTTTTCACCGTCGGGGTGGTTCATCCTCACCGAGCTTTTCGCAAAATACAGCTCTGCCTGCGTTTTGAGGAGTTTGTATTCCGGTTCGTTGACTTCCCGGAGCTGGTCGATCGCACTTGCAAAATGGGTTTGGGCTAACCCATAAAGCCGTTGGTCGTAAAAATCCATCCCTTTTTTGTAGGCCAGGTTGGCTTCGGTGTATACCGTTGTTTGCTGGGCCGAAAGGATTAGCGGCAATACCACAAATATCAATGATCGGAATATAGGCTGTATACTCATAGGTGAATAGGATTATTGGATAAAGCGGGAAATGATTGTTGTAATTAACTGTTTGATCCAGTCGGTTATTGCGGCGAATTTAGTAAAAAATATTTGGAGGAGCAGGCAACCAACGGTTGTTTTCGATGGATGCAATAGGTGCGTCGACCATTCCATATGCAACGGGATCAAAAAAAAGGCGATTCCTCCACAAAAAGAATCGCCTTTAGGTATCGTTCATTTTTAGGGTTAAACCCGAAATTCCATGATGGTTTTTTCAATAATATCACAACAGTCCATCAATTGCTCTTCGGTCATGACCAGCGGAGGAGCAAAGCGGATGATGTTGCCGTGAGTAGGTTTGGCCAGGAGGCCATTGTCGCGAAGGGCCAGGCATATATTCCAGGCCGTTTTGCTGTCTTCGGTGTCGTTGATCACGATGGCGTTGAGCAATCCCTTTCCTCTGACGAGGGTTACCAGGTCCGATTTTTCTACCAGATCGTTCATCCTTTTTCTGAAAAGGCGACCTAAACGATCTGCATTTTGCATCAGCTTTTCGTCCCGCACCACTTCCAGTGCCTCCATAGCTACGGCGCAGGCGAGGGGGTTGCCACCAAATGTCGAGCCGTGTTCGCCGGGTTTGATGCTGAGCATGATCTCGTCATTGGCGAGGACAGCAGATACGGGGAACACACCTCCTGATAGCGCTTTGCCCAGGATGAGGATGTCGGGTTTGACCTGTGGTTTATTTTCACAGTGGTTTTCGCAGTCGCAGTTACCGCAGGTAGCCAGCAGACGGCCGGTTCGGGCAATGCCCGTTTGCACCTCGTCGGCAATCAAAAGGACGTTAGCGGCTTTGCATAGTTCGTGCGCTTTTTCGAGATAATCGTCAGCGGGCACCACCACCCCGGCTTCCCCCTGGATGGGCTCAACGAGGAAGCCGGCTATATTGGGCTCATCCAGCGCCTTTTGGAGGGCATCCAGGTCGTTGTAGGGAATGACGATGTACCCCGGCATGTAGGGGCCAAACCCCGTTGTACTGGAAGGATCGGTGGAGCCGGAAATGACGGCCATCGTGCGCCCATGAAAATTGCCGCTTACAAATAGGATCTTTGCCTCGTGAGTGGGGGTGCCTTTCACTTCGTAGGCCCATTTGCGGCAGAGCTTGAGCGCCGTTTCCACGGCTTCTACTCCCGTATTCATGGGAAGTACCTTGTCGTAGTTGAAATAGCTGGTCATGTACTTTTCGTAAGGGCCCAGCAGGTCGTTGTAGAAGGCACGGGAGGTCAATGTTAGCTGATCGGCCTGCTCTTTGAGGGCACGGACGATGCGCGGATGACAATGTCCCTGATTGACGGCAGAGTAGGCCGAAAGAAAATCGTAGTATTTTTTGCCTTCCACATCCCAAACGTATACGCCTTCGCCCTTGGCCAACACCACGGGGAGTGGATGATAGTTGTGGGCACCGTAGCGGTCTTCCAGGTTCATCAATGATTGGGAGGTGTGCGGAGAAGTGGTGGTCATACGGAGTAATTTTTATAGTTGTTGAAGTTAGTAGGTTGATTTATTTGTCCTATTTGTATTGTAAGTGTTCACAAAGTTTTTGACTAGGGGAATCCGGCAGGCAGGGAGAAAATCTCTGTGTAACTTTGTGTCCCTGACTGCCGTCAGGCAGGTTGGAGCCTTTGTGGTGAGAGACTCCGCCAATTATTCTCCCCAAATTTACAAAAATTGCTCCACATCGTGGTATTTTAAATTGAAGGCTTCGGCCACACCTTTGTATACCACCTTACCATTTACGACATTTAGGCCCAGTTTGAGGGCATTGTCCTGCCGGCAGGCTTCCTGCCAGCCCATTTCTGCCAATCGGATGGCATAGGGTAGGGTGGCATTGGTCAGAGCAAGGGTGGAGGTATAGGGTACCGCCCCGGGCATGTTGGCCACGCAGTAATGTACCACATCGTCAATGATAAAAGTAGGGTTGGCGTGAGTGGTCGGCTTACAGGTTTCGATGCAGCCACCCTGATCCACCGCCACATCGACCAGCACGGTACCCGGTCGCATATCCTTGAGCATTTCTCTGGAAATCAGCTTTGGGGCTTTGGCTCCCGGAATCAGCACCGCTCCCACGATCAGGTCGTGGTTGCGGATAAGGCGGCGAATGTTGAACTCATTGGAATACAGAGTAGTGACATTGGCGGGCATTACATCGGCCAGATAGCGAAGTCGTTGGAGATTGATGTCGAGGATGGTAACTTTTGCACCCAGGCCGGCTGCCATCTTGGCTGCTTGCGTACCCACGATGCCGCCTCCCAGGATCATCACTTTACCGGGAGGCACGCCAGGCACCCCTCCCAGGAGGACACCACGCCCTCTGACGGGTTTTTCCAGATACTTAGCACCTTCCTGAATAGCCATCCTGCCAGCAACTTCCGACATAGGTATAAGCAGCGGAAGGGATCGATCAGGCAGTTCTACCGTTTCATAAGCCAGACATACGGCCCCACTCTTGATCATAGCGGTGGTGAGGGGCTTATAAGAGGCAAAGTGAAAATAGGTGAATACGAGCTGATCCTTGCGAATGAGTTTGTATTCACTCCGGATAGGTTCCTTTACCTTAATGATCATCTCCGCTTTTTTGTAGACCTGTTCAATGGTCTTCAATATTTTTGCGCCGACCGATTTGTATTCCTTGTCGGAAAAACCGCTGCCGTTGCCGGCCGTGCTTTGAACGTACACCTGATGGCCCCGCTTTTTCAGCTCAAAAGCACCGGCGGGAGTGAGGGCAATGCGGTTTTCGTTGCTCTTTATTTCTTTTGGTACACCGATAATCATGTTTGTTGGATTTGTTTTGTTAGCAAATGTAGTTTCCCCTGATTTTTGGCCGGACAAATATAGGAAGGACTTGGATAATTGTGGCGATTTTTTTGATTTATCGTCGTTCGTTTAATCATTAGAGTTCCCTTGAGTTGGTCCGGAATTCCTTTCGGGAAATGAATCTTTTTGATCAGAGGTGCTGCCCATCTGGTACTTTTCGATTCGATGAGTCTCTGATAGCTAAAAGGAGTTTCGTAGCAAGCCCTCTCTCATGCCGGTGGCGTCACTTGCCGATACCTTAATCTATATGATGAGTCTCTAGGCCGGTTTAAACTTTCAAAAACCACCCACAAACAAAGGAAGGTCAACCATAGAAAAGTCCATTTTCTGGCGCGCCATCTCATACAATTTTTCAATGGCCTGCCTACCCACCGGTCCCAGATCGACGGTAAATTCATTAACGTACAGGTGGATGTGTTGTCGCATCACCTCCGGGGCCATCTCCTGAGCATATTGACCAACATAGGGCATCGCCTGGCCGGGATGATCCAGGGCAAATTGAACCGATCTGCGCAGTACCCGATCCACTTTTTGTTGTACGTCGGGAGACAATGACCTTTTAATGGCAATTCCTCCCAGGGGGATGTGGTGTCGGGTGGTGGTTTCCCAAAATTCGCCCAGGTCGCGGATTTTCACGAGGCCTTTTTCGGCGTAGGTGAATCGGTTTTCGTGGATGATAAGTCCTGCATCCACCTTGCCCGTCAGCAAAGCATCTTCTATTTCGGAAAAAAGCATCTCTACTTTTTGGGAAGCGTTGGGATAGGCGAGGCTCAACAAAAAATTGGCGGTGGTATATCGGCCGGGAATGGCGATGGTAGCTTGTATGACATCCTGGAGTTGTAATTCTTTTGTTGAAATCAGTAGCGGCCCACAATTTTGCCCCAGAGCGCTCCCGCTGTTCAGTAAAATGTACTCGTCCGCCACATATCCAAAGGCGTGATAACTCAATTTGGTTATATCCAGCTTTTTGGCGAAAGCCCACTGATTCAAGGCGGCTACATCTTCCAGATGAACTTCAAATTCGAGCCCTTCGCAGTCGATCTTTTCATGGACCAGGGCATCAAAAATAAAGGTGTCATTGGGGCAGGGAGAAAATCCGAGTGATAATTTCATACTTTTGTGCAAACGAGACTAATGAATTTAGACCTTAGACATATAAAAGTCATCCACGAAGATAACCATCTGATCGCTGTAAACAAACCGCCCGGATGGCTCGTGCAGGGCGACGATACGGGCGACATCCCTCTTTCAGAGTACGTCAAGGAATACATCCGCATCCGTTACAAAAAACCGGGGGCAGTATTCCTGGGGGTTATTCACCGGCTGGACCGGCCGGTAAGCGGGGCAGTCGTTTTTGCCCGTACCAGCAAGGCCCTTACCCGGATGAATGAACTGTTTAAAAACCAAAAGGTTCAAAAAAATTACCTGGCCATCACCAAAGAACGCCCCCAACCTCTGGAAGGTCGGCTGGTACATTTCCTGTTAAAGGACAAGTTGAAAAACCGCTCAAAAGTATACGAACGGATCGGTAAGAAAACGGCTGCCGCCAAAGAGTCCATTACCGATTATGCGTTTAGGGGAGAAATCGACGGGCACATGCTGTTGGATGTTCATCCCATAACCGGACGGTCTCATCAGATACGCGCTCAGTTGGCCCATATTGGATGTCCCATTGTTGGAGACTTCAAATACGGCTTTACCCAATCCAATCAGGACGGTTCCATTCATTTGCATTGCCGGAGCATGACTTTTGTCCATCCCGTAAAAAAGGAGCCGGTGACCATAGCCGCCGAAGTGCCGGATGAGTTTGGCTGGCAACGTTTTGAGGAGTTGATCGAATAGCAAGCAATCATTTTACAACTTGTTGTCCACCATCAACAGGTGTGCTTTCAAAATGGCTGCCATCGACATGGCATCGGTGATTCGCCCGTCCATGACCATTTCCACTGCTTCTGCAAAAGGTAATTTTCGTATGGCGATGTCTTCCGTTTCTTCCGGCTCGGCTGCTCCAAAATGGAGTTCGCGGGCAATGTAAATCAGGCCTGCTTCATCGGTCACGCTGTTGGAAGTGTGGAGGTCGAGTATTTTGGTCCAGTTGTTGGCCCGGATGCCGGTTTCTTCCAGCAGCTCTCGTTTGGCGGAAGCCAGCGGGTCGGTACCCAGGGGCCCTCCACCTTCGGGAATTTCCCAGCTGTATTGGTCGAGGGTGTATCGGTATTGGCCTACAAGCCAGGTGTTATTGTTTTCGTCGAGAGGGATGATCCCAATGGCCAGGTTTTTAAAATGGACCAGGCCATAAATGCCTTCTTTTCCGGCAGGGTTCAACACCTGGCGGTGGCTGACATTGATCCAGGGATTGTCGTAGACGCTGGTAGATTGAAGTGTTGTCCAGGGATTTTTTGACATGTGAGTTCTTGATGTGGGTTTAGTGTGAAAATAGATTGTACGGAAAATCTTTCCATCTGTTGTATGCAATCAGTAATTGGCCGCAGCAGGCCCGGCCAACAACATAGTTACAAAATGGTTGAAAAAAGAAGGTTGCAGCACGATGGCAAATAAAAATCCAAAAATGGCGCCGTACAGGTGCGCATCGTGGTCGATCCGCCCGCCCCCTTTTTTACTTGCCCAGGAGGAGTAAGCCAGATAGGCGATCCCAGCGACGATTCCCGGTATGGGAAGTATGGCATATAGATATAGCATTTGCCACGGAGCAAACAATATGTACACAAACACAATGCCCGACACCCCGCCCGAAGCACCTACGCTAGAAAAATGCGGGTTGTCTTTGTGCTTGATAAAGGTCGGTATGTCGGCAAAAACGATGGTCAGAAGATACAGCAGCAAATAGTTGATCCGCCCCATCATGTCACCAAAATAAGCAATGAATGCAATTTCTACTTGTTTGCCAAACTCGTGTAATACAAACAGATTGATCAGCAAATGCAGCCACCCACCATGCACAAAACCGGAGGTGATAAACCGGTGATATTCCTTCTGGCGCGCTTCTACGTAAGGAAAATGTTTGAGCTTATTGAGCAATACCGGATCTTCAAAAGCGCGGTAAGAGATCAGTCCGGTAATGATGACGAGGAGGAGTGTTAAAGACATAATTTTTTTGCGATTCTATTCGGTGAAATCAAGTTTTTTTCTCACTCATTATGGTAAGGTTCTCCTTTCAGGATCGTAAAGGCACGGTACAATTGTTCCAATAAAAACAAGCGAACCATTTGATGCGAAAATGTCATGGCAGACAAAGCCAGTTTTTGATTGGCCCTTTGGTAGACGTCTTCTGAAAAACCATGAGCTCCGCCGATTTGAAAGACGATTTTTCGAACGGGCATTTGCAGCCATTTTTCCAGCTCTCCGGCAAATTGAGTAGAAGAAATGGATTTCCCTTTCTCATCCAATAATATGAGATAATCCTTTGATTCCAAGCGTTTTAGGATGATGTTGCCTTCTTTTTGCTTCAATAGCTGGGAGGTCAGTTTTCCGGCGTTTTTAATATCCGGTACTACAATCATTTCAAAGGGATTGTACCGTTTCAATCGTTTTTCAAACAGGGCCGCACCCTCCCTAAGGTAAGCCGCATTGGTTTTGCCCACCACACAACATTCTATTTTCATAAAAATGAGATTAGTGCCCAAGATAATAGCTTTGTTCCGGCAAAACAAATTGCTTCGACCAACGGTTAAGGAAAGGTTAAACAAATTAAGATCAACCGCCAACCCCAACAAATTTGCATCTTTCAGGGTGTTTTACAGTAAAAAACCAGAAGAATTTACCAAATTATTTATCTTGTCATCGAATTCAACTTATCAAAACCAACGATCCATGAAAAAGCTGCCCATCTTTATCACCGGATTTTTCCTGTTCATCATCGCACTTGGATATAGTTTTCAACTAAAAACAGACCAACCACCCATGCTGTCTTTCAACGATAAAGATTACGCCAAAGCCTGGAAAACCATCGACTCGCTCGAAAGAGAAGGACTCCCCCAATCGGCCCTCGAAAAAGTGGAAACCCTCCTCCTCAGAGCCCGAAAAGACGACAACCCCTCTCAAACCGTAAAAGCATTGTTGTACCGGTCCAAATACCAGTCGCAACTGGAAGAAACGGGCTCTGTCAAAGCCATCGCCCGCCTGGAAGAGGAAATGCAGTCAGCCCCCTTTCCCGTAAAATCATTGTTGCAATCCATTTTAGCGGAAGCCTACAACCAATACATGCAAAGCAACCGCTGGCAGATCAGAGAACGCACCAACACCGTCGGTTTTGAAAACGGTGACGTAGAAACCTGGACCATCGATCAGTTCGCTCAAAAAAGTATGGAGCTGTATCGTCAATCAGTGGCCAACCCCAAATTGAGAGATGTGGACATTGCCGATTTCAACGCCATCACCTCCAGCGGCAATACCGACCATCTGCGGCCTTCTTTGTTCGACTTTTTGGCTCACCGGGCCATTGATTATTTTATGAATGAGCAAAGCTATCTGGCACAGCCTACCTACCGGTTTTACCTCGATGATCCCGTCATTTTCGCTTCCGCAAAGGAATTTGCTTCCGCCAAATTTGCTGCCAAAGACACCACCTCCGGCAAATACAATGCCCTGATCCTGCTGCAGGAATTGGTTGGGCGACACCTCAATGATTCCGACCCCTCCGCCCTGGCCGATGTCGATTTGAAAAGACTAAAATTTGCTTATGATAACGCCGTTCTGAATGATAAAGACGACAAATACGTCAAAGCACTTCAGCTATTGATCGAAAAATACAACAATAGTCCTGCGCAGACCGATGTATACTATCAACTGGCCCAATACCACCGCCAGAAAGGTGGTGAGTATCGCCCGAGCCAGGGAGATAAAAACCGATGGGAATATAAAAAGGCGGTTGAGATATGCGAAAAAGCCATAGCGGCATTCCCGGATTCACATGGAGGAAAGGCCTGCCGCAATCTCAAGGATCAATTAGAGCAAAAAGCGGTTCAATTGACTACCGAAAAAGTTAACATCCCCGACCATCCTTTTCTCGTAAAGCTGGACATCAGAAACGTCAACAAGATATGGCTCCGGGTGGCAAAAGTGGACGCCGACTTTCGTGAAAAATTACAACAAACCAGTTACAAAAAGCGCATCGGCTTGCTACAACGGCTCAACCCCATCCATTCCTGGACAGAGGAATGGACGGCTCCAGGCGACTACCATACGCATGCACTTGAGGTCAAAATACCGGCCCTGCCCGTGGGGCAATACGTTGTGATCGCTTCCGCAAACGCCGAATTTGACCTCGACAAGAATGGCGTTGCTTTCGCCGTTACCTACCTTTCCAACATAGCCCATTGGTGGCAACAGGAAGAAGATGGAGGCGGCCAGTACGTGGTGGTAAATCGAAAAACGGGTAAGCCACTCCAGGGAGTGCAGGCCACTTTCTACGAATACTTATTACCACCAGTCTTCCCGAAAACACAAGTACAAAAAAGCAGGCACCGCTCAAAGTGATAAAAACGGTATTGTACGGCCCAATCTTTCTGGTCGCAACAGTTTTAAAGTCGTTTTCCAACAAGGTGCCGACGTGCTCGATCTCGACGACAATTTCAACAATTACCGCAATAGCCGAACTGTAAAGTCTCAACAGGTCACCGAGTTTTTTCTCGACCGCAAAATCTACCGCCCCGGCCAAACGATTTACTTCAAAGCCCTGGCCCTGGAAAAAGACGGAGAACGAATGCCTCGGATTCTGTCCGGCGAAAAAATAGAAGTCATTTTTTACGATGCCAACCACCAGGAAGTCGAACGCAAAACCATGGTCACCAATGACTATGGCACAGTCCACGGCAGTTTTACCGCCCCCAAGTCGGGTCTGTTGGGCCAAATGTCCATTCGGTCGACGATTGGCAGAAGCAGCGTCCGATTCAGCGTCGAAGAATATAAACGACCCAAATTTGAAGTGAACATCGACCAACTGGATGGCAGTTACCGGCTGGGCGACGAACTCACCGTCACGGGCCTCGCCAAAGCCTATGCGGGCAGCGCCATCGACGGAGCTAAGGTGAGCTACCGGGTGGTTCGCAATGTCTCCTATCCCTACTTTCCCTGGTGGCGATATGGTTACTATTTCCGTCCCTGGGGTGGGCAGGCCGAGGAGATCGCTTTTGGGGAAACCACAACGGGGCCGGATGGCACATTTACCATTCCATTTGTTGCCAAACCGGATAAATCCGTCGATCCCAAAGATCAGCCCGTTTTTACCTATCAGGTGACAGCCGATGTGGTCGATATCACCGGAGAGACCCATTCTGCTACCGGATCGGTGACCATCGGATACGTTGCGCTTAAAGCAAATGTATTGTTGGAAGAACAGATGGAGCGGGATAGTTTTAAGAAATTGACGGTTTCCACCAAAAATTTTAGCGGCAGCGACGAACCCGCTCGGGGCAAAATAGTCATCCGGGCATTGCAAAACCCAAAACGTCCCTTTGTCCAGCGTTATTGGAACGACCCGGACATATGGCTGTTGACCGAAGAAGATTATAACAATGATTTTCCGCAATTCGCCTACAAAGGTGCCGATAAAATCGCCAATTGGAAAACCGGCAGAGAAGTAGCCAATTTGAGTTTCGATACGGGTAGCTCCAAAGAGGTGGATGTCTCCCAACTCAACTTCCCCGCAGGAGCCTATTTCCTGGAATTGACCACAACCGACAAGTACGACAATCCCATCGAGGTGCGCAAATATTTCAAACTCTTCGATCTCGACGATCAGGAATTGCCCTACGATGCTATGCAATTTCACCACCAAAACAAGTCCGCCTTTGAACCCGGAGAAACCGTCCAATATTATATTGGATCGGCGGCCAAACCTGTTCACATTTTTCACCAGATCGAGCACAAAGGCAAAATCGAAAAAGAAGAGTGGTTGACCGCCAATGCATTGGAAAAACTGACAATGGATGTGGTGGAGAGGCACCGGGGCAATTTGCACTACGGGCTCTACTTCGTCCGCGATAACCGCTTCTTTCAAACCCATGCATCCATCGTTGTTCCATTTTCTAACAAAGAATTGACGGTAGAGTTGGCCACCTTCCGCGATAAGCTCTATCCGGGGGCAGACGAAGAGTGGCGTGTCAAAATAAGTGGTCCCAACAAAGACCAGGTCGCAGCCGAAATGGTGGCGGCCATGTACGATGCTTCGCTCGACGTTTTTCGGGCAAACCATTTTACAAATTATTTTTACCCGACCTATCACCGGAGAACCTGGGTCAACACGTCCAACTTTCAAGAGGCACATGGCATGGTCTTACAAGGGTGGGGAAGCAATTCCAGCATGCCGACCTTGAATTACCGCAGCCTGAACTGGTTTGGGTTGTATTTTAATGCCAGACGATTTCATCGGGAATTCGCTATGATGAACGCCGAAGTAGAAGAAATGGCCGTATCCGCCATGCCAAGTGCAAAACGAAGAGACGCCGGAATGACCAAAGACGCAGAAGCAGATTTTTCTGCGGCCGACACCGTGCCCGAAGGCGCCCCCGCCAACGGAGGCAATACCGATGATCAAAGTAAAAAAGAAGGCCAGGATTCCGGCAGTTTCGACGACATCGCTGTGCGGACCAATCTCCATGAAACCGTTTTCTTTCTGCCCGATCTTCAAACCGACGGCGAAGGCAATATCATTTTTTCCTTCAAGATGAATGAAGCCCTGACCCGATGGAAATTCCTGGGCTTTGCCCATACCAAAGACCTGAAAACAGGCACGGTTACACAAGAGGTTGTCACCCAAAAAGACCTGATGGTCATGCCCAATGCTCCTCGATTTTTCCGCGAAGGCGATCAAATCATTTACACGGCGAAAGTCAGCAACCTTACGGAAAATAAAATGGATGGATCGGCTCAACTGTTGCTTTTTGATGCCTTGACCAACAAACCTGTAAATGACTTGTTGGGGTTGGGAAAAGCGCAGACTCCATTTGTGGCGGAGGCGGGGCAGTCGGCTTTGTTGGAGTGGAAACTTCAGATACCTTTTGGAGAGGTAATGGCCATCACGCACCGGGTGGTTGCCAGGGCAGGCAATTTTTCCGACGGAGAGGAGAGCGCCATTCCCGTTTTGACCAATAGGATGCTCGTCACCGAGACGATGCCATTGCCAGTAAGAGGCAAGCAGAGCAAAGATTTTAACTTTACAAGATTGGCTTCCGCCAAAAATTCCAATACCTTGAAGCACCATAAGTTGACGCTGGAATTTACCTCCAACCCAGCCTGGTATGCGGTGCAGGCATTGCCGTACATGATGGAGTATCCATACGATTGTACCGAGCAAATTTTCAACCGCTACTATGCCAACAGTCTGGCTACATCGGTCGCCAACGCCCATCCAAAAGTCAAAAAAGTGTTCGACCGATGGCGCAATACCGACGCCATGTTGAGCAATTTAAGTAAAAATCAGGAACTCAAATCGGCCTTACTCGAAGAGACGCCCTGGGTACTTCAGGCCCAAAGCGAAGAAGAACAAAAGAAAAGTATTGGATTGCTGTTCGACTTGCAGCGAATGGCCGACGAGCAGGCAGAAGCCATCGCCAAAATAACGGAGCGGCAATCTGTCAACGGAGGCTTTGCCTGGTTCCCCGGCGGCCGCGACAGTTGGTACATCACTCAGTACATCGTCGAAGGTATGGGACATTTGGATGCCCTGGGCGTTAGTGATATTGCAGAGATGTCGGCCGGGGGCGGTGTTCTTCACAAAGCCGTGAACTATATCGACGACCGGCTGGTCGATCATTACAACAAACTGAAGGAAAGAGTCGAAGAAGGCCACACCAAATGGGAAGACGACCACCTCGATTATATGGTGATCCACTACTTGTATGCTCGTTCTTTTTTCACTGGTCAAGAATGGGATAAGAAAACTAAAAAGATCGTCGATTATTATTTAGGGCAAACCCAAAAATACTGGGTCGACAAAGGCATTTACATGCAGGGTATGTTGGCATTGGCGATGCATCGAAATAAGGATACCAGCCTTTCGGCAAAAATGATAAAATCGTTCAAAGAGCGGGCGCTGCAAAACGACGAATTGGGTATGTACTGGAAATACGACCGCGGCTATTTTTGGCATGAACTTCCTATTGAGACGCATGCCTTAATGATAGAAGTATTTGACGAAGTAGCCAACGACCAGCATGCCGTCGACGATCTAAAGGTGTGGCTTCTGAAAAATAAACAAACCACTCATTGGAAAACGACCAAAGCCACCGCTGCTGCCGTGTACGCCTTGTTGAGAAGAGGGGCCAACTGGCTGCTGGAAGACCAACCGGTGAAGATCACCCTGGGCGGAAAAAAGGTCAAAGTCGATGAATCTCAGATGGAGGCGGGAACCGGATATTTCAAAACCAATTGGGAAGGAAATTCGGTCGAACCTAAAATGGCCAGTGTTACCGTCGAAAATCCCAATAGCGTGGTGGCCTGGGGAGCGATGTACTGGCAATATTTTGAAGACCTCGACAAGATCACCACTTTCGAGGAAACGCCATTGACTTTGAAGAAACAATTGTTTAAAGAGCGAAATACGGATCGCGGCCCGGTTATTGAACCGATTACAACAGAAGTCTTACAGCCTGGCGACAAAATAAAAGTCCGGATCGAATTGCGGGTAGACCGCCCCATGGAATACGTCCATATGAAAGATATGCGGGCCAGCGGCTTCGAGCCCGTCAATGTACTGAGTTCCTATAAGTGGCAGGATGGCTTGGGCTATTACGAAAGCACCCGCGATGCTTCTACCAATTTCTTTTTCTCTTATTTGCCGAAAGGGACCTATGTATTCGAATATCCCTTGCGGGTAAACCACCGGGGCGATTTTTCCAATGGCATCACCACCATTCAGTGTATGTATGCACCGGAGTTTACAAGCCATTCGGAAGGGGTGCGGGTTCAGGTGAAATAGTGGCGAAGTGTATAGATGAAATAAAAATGTTGTTTTATTGACACTAAATGTTGTTTTGTCTATTTATTTTGCATAAGTTTGCAAAATGAGAAAAAAGCGAAAAAAACCGGCTAAAAAGGGGGAGGGAAACAGATACGATAAAATATTTCGTGAAAATGCGGTCGTTATTTTTCGACCATTACTGGAACGGGTGTTGGGAATTGTGATCGTTTCATTACAGCCAGAGGTCATGGAGTTTTTAAAAACCCATGAGCGGGAGGTGGATTTTATGTATCGGGTAAAGACGGAGGAAGGGAAAGAATTGTTGCTGCACCTCGAATTTCAAACCACCGACAACCGGGAGATGATCTACCGCGTATCGGAATATCACGGGATGGCGCTGAGAGCGGTTCGATTGCCCCAAAAGCATGTGGTGGTATATCTTGGAAAGAAGAAGCCCCGTATGCGTACTAAGCTGCGGAAAGAGGAAGTGTTCAGTGGTTTTGATTTAATTTATCTGCACGAATTGGATCCATCCCAGTTTCTCATCTCTCAGGTTCCCGAAGAAATAATATTGGCCATACTCTGCAACTTTCCACCGGAGAAGGTAGAAAGTATATTGCGAATGATTTTGATTCAGTTAAAGCAGGTATGTAAATCGAAAAATGAGTTGAGCAAATACCTCCAACAGTTGATAATATTGTCGAATATCCGTAAATTTGAACGTGAAACCATCAAAACAGTAAATGACATGAGTTTAATTATCGATATAGAAAACAGTTATGTCTATCAGTTGGGCGTTGAAAAGATGGAAGCGGTAGTTGCTGAAACGGAGTCGAAGTTGAAAGCGGAGGAAGCAAAACGCAAAGCGGAGGAAGCAAAACGCAAAGCAGAAGAAGCAAAACGCAAAGCAGAAGAAGTGAAACGCAAAAAATTGGAAGAAAAGGTCAATGATACAATTGCAGAATTAATACAATTGGGAACACTTACAGATAAGCGGATCGCCTCTATGTTTGGCGTTTCCTTATACAGAATTAGAAAAATAAAATCGACCCTGAAAAAAACAAGAAAATGAGTATCCGGCACTACAAAATGTCTTTGATATCGGTCATGTCGTAATACCCAGACAACAATTCTTTGGCCTGTTCCAGATCGTCGATGGTCACCTGATATAGATTCATTTCCGCAAAATGACTGGAGCCAGCCACCAACTCCAATAGTTCATTTACCTGGTTGGAAGTAATGCGACTTTCCGGATTAAGCTGCAAGCCATAAATAAACCCAATCGCCTCGGAGCCTGCATGACTGCGTATCGCCATATCCTCAAATCCGATCAGGGCTTCATTAAGATAATGAATGGCCGATCCCGCCCCAATCCGTTCCCATTCTGTCCGGGTCTCAGAAATGGCTTCATCCCGCAGGCTAAGGTCTTTCTGTGATATGCCATAGCGCCCTTTTATCAACGCCTCCATAACAAACTCATTACATCCCAACACCCCATCCCGCTTTTGAGCATAACTGCCCCAAAAGTACAGCGGCTCCACATCCGTCGGAAACTGACGCGGAACGCCCAAATACCCGAATGCCTGATCCCAATGGTATTCCATTTGAGTACCCACACCTTCCACAACATTTGTGTTATCCGCAGCCATTTTTTCAGCTCCCATATAGACCTCCACGGCTTGGTGATAAAGACAGGCTCCCATCAGCCCTTTTTCAATGATCTGGGCATGATCCAAACCATCAGCTCCCACCAAATAAGTTTTAGCCCCATCCAATGAAGTGATCCTACCCGCCTGGCCTTCCTCCCCCTCAACCGTGGACTGACTGGCAAGCGCCAATTCTTCAAAAAGCCCCTCAAAATCGGCCTGCACACCGGCAAATGTATGATCCTTCATCTGATTCGACGCCTCATACTCTCCCTGCCATTGGGCCTGGTCCGCATTATTGGCATACATAGCGTTTAGCCGGTCAGCATCCAACACTCCTCCCTCCAATTGCGATAAGGCCATGTAATTTTTCATTTCTGAAAACATGGCCAAATGCTGAGTAGGTCTTTCGTAAGTTACATTTTCAAAATTATAATAACCGGGTAGATCGATTTCAAGCCCATCGTCCTCTTTTTGACAGGCAACCAAACCCACAAGTAGTACAAAAAAAACTGATCGCGTAATAAAGCTCGGTTTTTGCATGCAGTTGTTTTTAAGTAGATTAAATCTAAATAATTGATCGCTGCAAAAGTAAAACACCTATACATTACCTCCAATACCAAAATATAACGGAAGTCATACCTAATGTTTGGTACCACAATAAACTGCTAAATACGCAATCTCCCTTGCACAACCAATCAAAACCGCCCCTCTGCCACACAAGTTAGCCCAAACAACCGGTTCCCTTTTCGAAAATTCATCTCAAAACTATTGTACTGTTTCAACAGATAATTGACGGGGTGGGGCAGGGGAGCCATGTCGGACGATTGGGGGGCTTTCATGTCCTTATTATTGCGTTTCAACCTTCTCACCAGCCAAACCAATGGAAAGATGGAAGCAAAAATATAATAGCTGGATGTAATTGAATTGTTATGATGCGACAACAGTTTTTTCAACATCGGGATGGTATAACGCCTGAAATGTCCCAGATAGACATCGTGCGTCGACCAAACGCTCATAAATGCAGGCACAGTGATGAAGTACCAGGCTCGGCTACCAACTCTTCGTTTGATGTCGGCCATGATGGCATAATCATCTTCGATGTGTTCCAGTACATCCATCATTATCACGATGCACCGGTCAATGCCTTCCGGGATGTAATGCAATTTTTTGACGGGGTCGTTCGCCGTTTCCTTCAGTTCTTCTTCGCTGTATCCAATATCCACCAGCAATACTTCTCCGATCCTTTCGGGAAATTCCTTGAACAATTCGTAGGCGAAAAAACCGGACCCAGATCCAAAATCGATGACTGTTAGTTTTCCTTCTACCTGCTGGATTATATGTTCAAAATACCGGAACAGGGGTACCTTTTTCGACTGATAATACCAATGCGAAGATGGATCGACGCCACTTTCCAACTCTTTTAAATCCATGAGCAATAGTCGTTTTGCGTTTCAGTTTTCACCAATTCACTGTTGCTTCAACGAGGCTTCATACACTTTGTTCAACTCCTGAGCAGGCTTATAGTTTTTGTCGGCATTCAGAGCTTGTTTGACAAAGTTGAACGACTCCTGATATTTTTTCTCAAAATAAGCCTTCTTGGCCTGGAAATACAACTTAAGTGCCTGTTGTCCGGTTTGGTCGGCTGCGTTGATGCCCATGTCGTAGGCCTGTGCGATGTTACCACCGGTTTTGTCGTACAGCTCAATGGCCTCCACCACTTTTTGGGCCTGACCTTCCTGACCATACAAAGAAGCCAGATAATAGTGGGCCGCCGAGTTTTTATAATTCAGATCAACGGCCTTTTCGAAAGAGACTTTGGCCTTGGCCATATCATTGGTGTTCATGTAATAAATGCCGTAGTAGAAATGAACGGAATTATAACTTTCCGAAAGGGGGAGAGCGCTGTCCAGAGCCTTTTTCATATTCGGAAAATCGCGTGTCAACTGATAACATTTGGCCAGTCCCATCCAGGCAGCTTCGTTTTTTGGATTGGCCGCTACCTCCTGATTGTACAAGCGGATGGCCTCCGCAAAATTCTTTTCCTTTTCGGCATCAGCCGCCTGCTTTTCGTAGGGGTTGGCCCTTTTCGAAATAGCACCAATGACGGTGTCGCCAACTTTTTCTTCATACACCACTTCAGCCGGTGGCCAGGCACCCGAAGACATATGCCCTTTGTTGACAAACCGGGGGATGAACATATAATAATCCGTGGGTTGTTTGTTGCGATCGTAATAGCGGGTGTAGCGCACCTTGACGTTGGGAGCCAACCGACCCATATAGTGTTTCACCGGATCGTGACAGTTGGTTGTCACGGTTACCTCCTCTCCATTTTTGATGCGGTCATCATTGGCGACAAGCCATTCACTCATCTGCTTGGTGGAATTCATCCAGTAGTCCATCTCATAATTTAAATAGGCATGTTTTGCACCTCCACTCAGCTCATTGAAATACAGATATTGATACGGATGATTTTTGAACATCCAAAACGCCGGTAACAGCACCAAAAGACCCACTGCTCCAGCCACCCCCCATCGCAGTCCGGGGCTGTCTTTCCATTGCGACAAGCGGTACCACCCCCAGGCTGCCAGCGCCACCACTACCGGATAAACGAAAAGAAAATGCCGCATTCCGTCGTACAAACTGGAATGCTTAAATATGGCGTAAGCTACCGGAAATATCCCTGCAAATGTCAGAAATAATATCGGCAAGGTCTTATTTTCGCGCAAGCGGGGCACCACAAATACAATAAACAACAAAACCCCGATCAACACCACCAGGGGAGAAGCGATCAGCATCCACTTGGGAATATAATACCAGGGCAACTCATCCGACCATAAATGTTCCCCCTGAAAAAGCATGCGGATACCCGTAGAAAAATTCGACATTTCACTGAGGGCCTCCAACGGATTTTTGAAAGGAGCCTGTGCCCCCCAGGGCCAAAACAATAAACCACCAAAATAACCACCTGCCGCTACGATCCCTCCTTTGAGGCCGATTTTCATCAAATGCCTCATATCTTTCAGCTTGGCGCGCAGATCGCTTTTCAGCAAATACGACAATGCGGTAAACAATCCCAGATAGGCAATCAACAAGATACCCCCTACCCGCACATTGATGGCAGCCGCTACCCCGATTGCCAGCATAACAATGGTCTTACTGCCCGGCCGGGGAAGCTGCCGGACAAACCGGATGATGTACAACAAGGTGAAGGCAAACGCAGCCGCAAAGGGAATGTCTTTGGGATTGTTCATCGAATGCCCAAATATCCGTGGCGACAAAGTCATCAGCAGCAGGGCCAGAAAACCTACCGTCCAGCCCCAACCGGTATCGGAAGTGATCTCTCTGGCCAACAATCCCGTAAACAAAATAAGGATGAACCCAAAAAAGGCATTGAGCATATGCCGTACCCGATACTCGTCTGTGTTTCCACCAAATTTTTCATTAAGCCAGGCCGCGGTATAGTCAAACAAACCGCCGTAGTAAAACAAATTGGGCTCCATATTCAAGGCGTTCTGTCCTTTATATTTGCCATCTTCTTTGACGTATTTACCATCCGTCTGATAATGTTTGAATATCAGCTCTCCATAGGTTTTTTGCGCCAGCTCATCGCCGGTGATTCCAAAGTCGCGGCTCAAATAAGGCATTAAAAATAACAATAATACAGAAAGCGCCACAAATAAAAATCGGAATATGGCCGGTCCGCCCGAATCGTCCCGCCAGTTTCGGAGCGGCTCTGTGATGAAATGCTCCCAGTTGAGTCGGGTGGCAATTTTTACCGTTTGCCAAAACATGCGGATGCTGTCGCTAAATAGTGCTATTTTGGAATCATCCTGGTGGGTCCATTTGACGGGCATCGACAGCACTCCCAGGCCCGACAATTTGGCGCGGTAGAGCAATTCCACATCATGAGCCCAGCCTGCGGTCTTCAGTTGTCCAAATAGTTTTTTGGCGGCAGCCGCCGGATACAGTTTAAATCCGCACTGGGTATCCGGCAAATTGATATTGGTAAACAGTTGAATGATGAAGTTAAAGATCAACCCCGCCAAGCGGCGCAGTGGTTGCCCCTTTACTTTGGACTGTTCGTGTTCTCTGGAACCGATGAGCACCTCCTCTTTTGGAAATTTTTTGTCGGGCAACAATCCCAGCCATTTGGTCAAAGTGGCCGGATGAGTGGCCATATCGGCGTCGAGGGTCAGTACATAGTCGCCCGATGCTTTTTCGACACCGGCCTTCAAAGCGGCCCCTTTGCCCCTATTTTCGGGCAACCGGACCAATTCGGCTTCCACGGACGTGTTTTCAATAAATTTTTCAATTTGTTCGGCGGTATCGTCCGAACTCCCATCATCTACCAACACCACATTAAACGTTCCGTTCCATTTTCGGTCAAAGTCTTTGAGTGTTTTAAACAGGTTGGCTACCCGGCTGCTTTCGTTGTAGCAGGGTATTACCAACGATATCGGTTCTTTTATCGAAGGACCACTAACCCTTTTTACGGATTTTTTAACACTTGCTTTTTGCTTTTTCTTACTCATGAAATGGCCATTTATTTATTGCGCATCAGGCTATCCGTTGCCGCAAAGCTATTTGAGGGCAAATATTGTAATTTTTGAGGACTTTAATTAGACTATAATCAATCAATTAGCAATCAGCGAGTTAAATTGTTACAATCATGTTATTAAAAATTTCCGGTATACTACTTGTAGCGCATATACCGTTATGACGGGAAATTCCTCCCAGGCAAATTCCATCAATAGATTTTTCCACACTACAAATACTTTACCTTATGAAGCTCGACAATCTATTTTATCCCTTTTGCTGTGTGTTGACGGCGTTTTTGGTTTTTAGTTGCAATAAAAACGACGATC
Organism: Saprospiraceae bacterium; assembly: GCA_965222105.1. Taxonomy (GTDB): domain Bacteria; phylum Bacteroidota; class Bacteroidia; order Chitinophagales; family Saprospiraceae; genus CALGLS01. The sequence continues at coordinate 42,503 of CBDCTQ010000048.1, forward strand.
TGTTGCACTCAGATGATGTTTCTGTCTCTTTTTACCGCATGCAATCCTTTGAAGTGGAAACTGAACCGGAAAAAAGAGAAGTCCACATCTTGTTTCAGGTCAGAGACAAAGAGTTCAGCGGCGTTTCCGGCCTTACCACTTCTGATTTGAACGTATTCGAAAACGGAGGGGGCATCGATCTGGAAGGAGGCCTGACCCTCAACCCGGGCACCATACCTTCTGAACTGAAAACAGTACTCCTCCTCGACCTTACACGCAGCGTTGAAGGCCTTGTGCCACAGATCAAAACCGCTTGCAACTCCATGATCGACAACAAACTGCCCGATCAATTGATCGCCATATACTCCTTTAGTTCAGAGACGACCTTGCTCCAGGACTTCACTACCGATCCCGAATTACTCAAAGCAGCAATCAACGGAATGCCCGAAACCGCCCTGGTCAACTCCACCAACCTTTATGGCGCCGTGCTGGACGTGGCCGATACCTGGACTGATGTTTTCACCATTAATGCCATAGAAGATGGCAGTCTCATCATTTTTACCGATGGCCGACACAATGCCACCCCCAATATCACCCTGGAAGATGCCACCGAAGCACTGGGCTTTAAAAAGCGATACGTCGCCGCCCTCAACAGCGCCGACCTCGACGAAGCGGCCCTGAAAAACCTCGCAGGCAACGCCGACCGCTATTATAAAGCCGACGACGTAACCGGGCTGGGCAACATGTTCATCAAAATTCAGCAGGACATCACCAGCCTTTCCAACAGTATTTATTATCTGACCTATCAAAGTCCGATTACCGATCCGGCTCCCTACGACAATCAACTCAAAGTAGAGATTGATGGTAATTCCAACAGAGGGGGCGATAAAGACATCGTTGAAACATTCAACAGCCTCGGTTTTGGGGGGTAGTGTTGATAGCGGATCACCAAAATAACTGCTATATTGGTGAGTTGAATAACGGGGTCATCCCGAAGCGAGTTCAGGACAGGCTTCCCGATGCCCCCGTTATTTTTTGAGTATTGCTTTTCAAAACAATAATCCCCTTCGCTATCCACCACTAAAAACCTCCAGGGCCATAGCCAAATCTTCCATCAACCAATCCGGATCTTCCAACCCAATATAAAACCGGACGAGCTGCCAGGGGCGCAGGCCATGATTGTCGGCCCCCTCTTCGTGAAAGGCACAAAAAGGCAATACCAACGACTCGTGCCCACCCCAGGAAACAGCCAACAAGAAACGCTTCAGCCGGTGAACAAAATTTTCAACCTCCTTAATATTTGCCGCATTCAACATGATCGAGAACAGCCCACCAGTACCACTCATCTGCCTCCGGGCCAGGTCGTATTGCGGAAAAGAAGGGTGAAAAGGGTAGTGGACGGCACTCACTTTGGGATGGTCGGCGAGAAAACCGACGATTTTTTGAGTTGACTCAAAACTGCGTTGCATCCGGAGTTCCAACGTCCGCAGTCCACGAATAACCAGATTGGCATCGGCAGGAGAGATGACCCCGCCCAATGTCAGCAGCTCGGAATTAAATATTTTCTTTACCATAGTTTTGCTGCCTGCCAATACGCCGACCACCACATCGCTGTGCCCATTGAGGTATTTGGTGCCCGAGTGCACCACCACGTCAATACCTTGTTGGATAGGTTTTTGAAAAATGGGCGAACTGTAACTATTGTCGATGATGCTGACCAGTCCGTTCGTTTTAGCTAATTTAGCGCAAGCGGCGATGTCCTGCAACTCAAAACTGGCCGTATTGGGACTTTCCAGATACAGCACCCTGGTATTGGGTTGGATGGCGGCCGCTATGTTGTCGGTATTGGTTCCGTCTACAAAACTGTGGGTGACCCCAAATCGGCTCAAAAATTTCGAGAGCAATTTATGCGTCCAGCTATAGGGTGACTGTACACAGACGACGTGGTCACCCTGTTCGACATTGCCGATCACAGCACTGGATATGGCCGCCGCTCCTGAAGCAAAGGCCAGGGCATCCTCCGCTCCTTCCAGCGCCGCCAGTTTTTTGCGAAGGATCGCCACAGTGGGATTATTGCCTCGGGTGTAAATGTTGTGTTGGAATTCATCCTTGATGGCCTTTCGGAAATGATCGATCGAGTCGAAAACGAAATTGCTGCTTTGGATGACCGGTGGAGATACCGCATTGAAGTAGCGTTGGCGGTCTTCACCCAAATGATTTAGAATGTCGCTTAGATGCATGGCTGACGGATTTATCGTGGCATAAAGAAACCGCTTTACAGCCAAATAAAAAACCGCTGCTCCTAAATCTATTGAACAGCGGTTTGTTTTTTGTGTAAACTAAAATTTCCCCAAATCCATGAGACATTATGAATGGATTTTTTGTACAGCAACTGAAGAGCAATTTTTTGCTTAACCAAGGAACACCCGGAGCCTCGTAGCCTTAGCTACGAAGGCGAGGATGTGACGCAGGGTAGGCAAAAAAGGGCATTCAGGCTGCATACAAAATTTTTGTTCATAATGTCTATTATTAAGGATTTACATGAAACTCCACAGTAGAGATATCTTCCGCAACACCGGCTTCATGCCCCCATACTTTTGCCTCCAGCACCCAATCGGTATCCGCCTCCACTCCATTGGCATTCGACAGTTCAAATGTATCGGAAAAGGTGTAATCGCCATCTTCTTCATGGATGTGTGCGTCGGAGGGCTTATTGTAGATTTCGGTATTATCGACCTTATTGTAAATCCGCACCTTGATGTGGTGAACGGTTTCGCCAGTGTGGCTTTCGAAGTCAACTTCTATTTCCAATAAGTCCCCGATCTGCTTGTCGTCGGTATTAGGCAGGTGGATATGAGCGTGATAGTCGAAATCGATAGGGTCGTCACTTTCATCGTCTTTGCAGGAAGCAAAAAAAACGAAGCTGGCGGCCAATAAATACAATAGGATATTTTTCATAAAATAAAGTGTTTGGAGGACCTGTCCAAAAGACAAGCCCGTCCTGATTTAGAAATAATAAAAAGTTGATCCGTTAAACGAAAAGAAAAGAGGCAGCCATTTTGGGAGGAGGCTTGGTGGGGGAAGGAGGGTAGCCTGTAACCATCGCAACTGGCGAAACAACAGGTTTTTGAAAAAGAACAGTGTTCAGAAGGGGGATAAATAGAACGGGCACCAAAATAAAACTGGGTTTATCTTCGGGGCAGGGTAGTAGTGGCCGGTCGCGATCTTCATCCGTTTGGTTGGCCAATTGTTTGGTCAAGTAGCACATCCCCTTGCATCGATCGTTGGCTTTGTTTTCACAAAACTGGTCGCTGATGTAGTTAATATTTCCATAATACAACCCATAGATCAACAGATCCCTGCAGGAGATGGATATCAACAATAAGCCAAAAAATACCGACCATATCAGTTTCATACGGCTGCAAATCTAAGTGGTTTGGAACTTAACCACAGCCCGAATTTGTTTATTGTCTGACACGCGCCGCATTTTCTTACAATGTCTTCCAATTTGTCTTTTATCTGACCCAAATGCTATTACCAGGCAACTGGGAAAAAAATTTGCTCAAAAAGGAGAATAAATTCACAAAAAACTTGGCGCCTTCAGGAAAAAACAATATGTTTATAAGCTGAAATAGTTTCAAGATACCAATGGCTGAAAGTTATAAACATCCGGATTTCAAAAAATTTAAGTTCAGGGAACTAAAAGTGTATGCTTCCACTGAATGGCTGGCTGATAATAAAAAGAAGTATCGCCAGGTATTCGACCGTGACGAAACTACCTACATTTATGCTGAACTTTCCTTCTACAACAAACTTTTCGATGAAGACGACTGGGACATCAACGTCGAACTCAAATGCTATTCCCTCAAAAAGGGACGCAAAGAGGTTTGTGTGCTCACCTTCGACCGACGCAAAGTCAGCAAATACGACAGCGTCGTCTATATCCGGGAAGGCTGGGGCAACAAAAATGAAGGCCATTTCTGGAAAAAAGGCACCTATTACTGGGAAGCCTGGGTGGAAGGCGAAAAGGTTGCCACCAAATACTTTTACGTAGAAGATGCCGGCCGAAATGTGCCCAAAGGAGACAATGCCTACCTCGAAGTCCAGTCTCTCCGGCTCTATGAAGGCCCTTACGACGATGTACTGGAAGACGACCGCAACTACTTCAAACGCTTCAGCAGCGAGGAAACCCGCTATATTTATGTGGAAATGGTACTTCGCAACATCCACGTCAACAAAAGCTGGCAATGCGAACTCTTCACCAAATTCTACAATTATGCCCGCGAGTTGAAAGGGCAGGTGGTGCGCCTCCAGCGGGTGGAGAAAAAAGATGAATTCATCAAAATAACCGCCGGATGGGGCTCCAACGTCAAGGGCTCCTGGCGAAAGGACAATTATACGGCTGAAATCGTTTTCATGGATCGCCTCCTCGCCGTCATCCCCTTTGAAGTGGGCGACGATTTTGAAGACGGCATCAGCGGCGTACTGTTGCCCGATCAGCATGCACCGGTCATCCTCACCCCCGAGTTCGATACCGCCGGCACCTTCGAAGAGGTCATGCAACGCCTCGACAGCCTCATCGGTTTGACCGAAATAAAAGAAAAAGTACGCGACCACGCCAATTACCTCCAATTTCTCCAGTTGAGAAAAGATAAAGGCTTTGAGGAAAAGGAGGAGATCAATGTCCATTCCGTATTCATTGGCAACCCCGGCACCGGCAAAACCACCGTGGCGACCATGATGGGTAAGTTGTACAAAAAAATGGGACTGTTGTCAAAGGGCCACGTACACGAAGTGGATAGGGTGGACCTGGTCGGCGAATACATCGGACAAACCGCTCCAAAAGTCAAAGAAGCCATTGAAAAGGCAAGGGGCGGAGTGCTGTTCATCGATGAAGCCTACTCCCTGGCACGCTCCAACGACGACAGCAAAGATTTTGGACGTGAAGTGATCGAGATACTGGTCAAAGAAATGTCGAACGGCCAGGGCGATATGGCTGTCATCGTGGCGGGTTACCCCAAAGAGATGAAACACTTTTTGGAATCCAACCCGGGCCTGAAATCCCGTTTCAAACTATACTACGAATTTTCGGACTACCTGCCACAGGAGTTGTCCCGCATAGCCGAATACGCCTGCGTAGAAAAGAAAGTCATTCCCACCCCCGACGCTAAAGATCGCATCGACGAGATCATCGTCGAAGCCTATCGCAGCCGTGATCGCTCCTTTGGAAATGCCCGTTTCGTTTTCGACCTGATCGACAAAGCCAAGATCAATCTGGGGCTGAGGGTCATGGCCAGCGACAATCCTAAGTCGTTGAGCAAGGAAGAGATATCCATCTTGCGGCTGGAAGACATCAACCGCATCCAACTCGAACCGCGAAAAGAATTACCGGTCATTCCGGTCGACGAAGGCTTGCTGACATCGGCGCTTGAAGAGCTGGACCGCCTCATCGGTATGGCCAAAATAAAAGCGCAAATACACGAATTGGTACATCTGGTGCGCTACTACCGAGAAACCGATAAAAACGTATTGAACAATTTCCACCTGCATACTGTCTTTTTCGGCAATCCCGGTACCGGCAAAACGACCGTAGCCAGAATCCTGACTAAAATCTACAAAGCCCTCGGTATCCTCGAACGCGGACATATGGTGGAAACCGACCGCCAGGGGCTCGTAGCTGGATACGTCGGGCAGACCGCCATCAAAACCGCCGAGAAGATTGAAGAGGCCATGGGAGGAATCCTATTTATCGACGAAGCCTATGCCCTCACTTTGCAGTCAAGTGGAACAGCCCACGGCGATTTTGGCAACGAAGCCATCCAAACCCTGCTCAAAAGAATGGAGGACCTGCGTGGTCAATTCTTCGTATTTGCTGCTGGCTACCCCGACAATATGGAGGCCTTCCTCAAAGCAAACCCGGGACTGAGTTCGCGATTTGATAAGATACTTAAGTTTGATGATTACAAACCGGAAGAACTTTTCCGAATTGCAAAATTAATGTTAGAGGAAGCCAAAGTGGTAAGTACCGAAAGTGCGGATGCACACCTGCGAAACTACTTCGCCTTCCTCTACGAATTCAGAGACAAATACTTTGGCAATGCCCGGACGGTACGCCAAGTAATGACGGAGGCACTTAAGAACATGAACCTTCGCCTGGCCGCCATACCCATTGAATCGCGGAGCCCCGACCTGATCAACGTGCTCACCCTCAAAGATGTCGAGCCCTTCAAACTGGATAAAAGCGGCTTTTTGTTCAATAAAAAATCTATTGGCTTTAGAAGCAAAGGATAGGGAGAGTAATTATTTATTATTGATTGATTTGAAAAACGGCGGGGAACCATTCAAAATAAATTATTTGTAATAATTAATTTATAATCATCCTGTGGTATTTGATATTCAGGCACATGAAAGAGAAATTCTCTTGCTGATAGAGCAAGTAGCTGTCACTCTCCAAACACCTGCATATGTAGTAGGAGGATATGTTCGGGATCGGCTGCTCGGCCGCCCTTCCAAAGACCTCGATATTGTTTGCATCGGCAATGGCATTCGGTTGGCTCAGGAAGTGGCCGTCAAATTGCGGCCTGTTCCACGGGTCACCGTTTACCAGCGATTTGGTACAGCTATGATCCGCCACAAAGACGTTGAGATCGAATTTGTTGGTGCCAGAAAAGAATCCTACCGCCACGATTCCCGCAAACCCACCATAGAGTCAGGTACGCTTCAGGACGATCAGAACCGCCGCGACTTCACCATCAATGCATTGGCCGTAAGCCTCAATTCCCATAATTTCGGAGAGATCATCGACCCGTTCAACGGCTTACTGCACCTGGAAGAAAAGCTGCTGAAAACGCCGCTGGAACCAGGAAAAACATTCTCCGACGATCCCCTCAGAATGATGCGCGGCATTCGCTTTGCCAACCAATTGGGATTTCGCATTGAGGACGAAACATTTAGAGCCATCGGTAAATACCGTAACCGGATACACATCGTCTCAAAAGAACGGATCAACATTGAGTTGGAAAAGATCATGCGGACCGACCGGCCATCTATTGGGTTCAAAATGCTATTCAAAACGCAATTGCTGGAGATCATTTTTCCAGAAATGGCCGCCCTCCAGGGGGTAGAAGTCCGCAACGGAAAGGCCCATAAAGACAATTTTTACCATACCCTCCAGGTGCTCGACAACCTTTGTCGGAAAACAAACAATCTTTGGTTGCGGTGGGCCGCCGTTTTTCACGACATCGCCAAACCGCCTACCAAGCGATTTGACGAAAAACAAGGATGGACTTTCCATGGCCACGAAGCCCTCGGAGCTGCCATGGTGCCGCGCATTTTCAAGAGGATGAAAATGCCCCTGGATCAAAAAATGAAATATGTTCAAAAACTGGTTCGGCTCCACCTCCGTCCCATCAGTCTGACAAAGGAAAATATCACCGATTCGGCCATACGCCGCTTGCTATTCGATGCAGGCGACGATCTGGAAGACCTTCTCATGCTTTGCGAAGCCGACATTACCTCCAAAAACGAACGAAAGGTGGAGCGCTACTTGCGCAATTATCAACTGGTGCGACAAAAATTGCAGGAAGTAGAAGAAAGCGACCGCATCCGCAACTGGCAACCGCCCATATCCGGAGAGATCATCATGGATACCTTTGGATTGGCGCCAAGTCGGCCGGTAGGCACCATTAAGATGGCCATCCGGGAGGCCATTCTCGACGGTGAGATAGAAAATAATTACGATGCAGCTTACGAATTCATGCTCGACATGGGAAAGGAAATGGGACTGACAATCGTCGAAAATGAAACATGATAGCTTTCGCCAAACTGGTTATAACAATAAAACTACAAAACATGAAAAACATACCCACTTGCTTATTGATCCTGACCCTTTTGTTGACTTTTTCCTGCAAGGATAAATTCGACGAGGAAGAACAATTTCAAAAAGATCTCGACTTGATAGAAGCCCACCTTGCGGAAAACAACCTCACTGCCCAAAAGACGGCTTCCGGCCTCCACTACATCATTCAGGAAGAAGGAACCGGTAACGATCATCCCGACATCAATTCGACAGTGGAATGCATTTATTCGGGTTTTCTGATGGAAGATGGCTCTTTCTTTGATGGCTCGTTGGGACAACCCGCTACCTTTTCTCTGACCAATGTCATTGAAGGCTGGCAGGAAGGGATTCCCAAGTTTAAACGAAATGGCAGCGGATACCTCTTCATTCCTTCCAAATTGGCTTATGGAAACACCCAAAGAAACGGCATCCCCAAAAATTCTGTCCTGATTTTCGAGATAGAACTGGTTCATTTTTGGTGATCTGTGAAGTTAAAATGTGCCTGTCTAGCCAATAGGCAAGGCCTGTCTACCGCCAGGTAGACCTGCCTGCCGGTAGGCAAGGTTTCAGTAAAATCAACTTAGGGTGATAAAAAATTCACAAATCTTGGGTTGTAGCACTTTAAGTTAACCTTTCCATTTTGTGGGGCAATTGAATCCTTGCTTTCTGTTTAGAAGGTGATTCAGGAATGATTGAATGAAAAAGTCTCCATTTTAACAAATTTCACTCCTCCTTGGCAAGATATTTGCAAATAACAAATAAGTATCCAGACTATCTCATCTGATGGTCACACCCGATTTTCCGGGTAAATCAATCCCATATACATATTCGACGGCCTGAATTATGCCCAATGGTGAACATCTTTGGGCAGACTTCCGCCCAGGTAAAAACAAACCAAAGGAGTTGTTGCGGAAGACCGTATTTGCGGTTCTTTTGAATAGCTGCTCCCAAAAACTGTACAAACCATGAAGAGCATCACATTCACTTTTTTAAACATTGCCAGGGACATTATCCACCGCTTTGACGAATTAAAGCGATGGCTGTTTTTCGGACTGTTTATCCCCATAACGGTCGTATTCTTTTTAATGGAATGGGACTTGCGCGCACTGTTGTTTATCATGCTGGGGTATGTAGCGGCACTGGTAGGATTTATGTTTGCCAAAACGCCTATGGGCAAAGTTTTGTTGACCCGCGATGAGGAGCTATTTCACCGGATGGTTGCGGGGTCCACAGAAGAAATCTTGATCGTCCATCACCTCCACACCGGACGAAATGTATTTGTAACCCCCTCCGTAAAAAAAATATTGGGATACCATCCCAGTCATATTGTCGATCGGTACGGCACGTTTATCATCCATTCCGAAGACCGCAACAAGATGGAAAAACTGCTGTCGAGCGTCCGGTCGAATACCCGTTTGAGTTCCCAACTCCGTGTGCTGGAAAAAGGGGGGAAGCACCGTTGGATGTCGGTCACCATACGCCAGTCCCAAACCGATCTGGACCCAAAAAACAAATACCTCATTTGGGCGTTCAGAGATGTGCAAAAACAAAAAGAAATGGAAAAAGTGTCGAGATTGTACATGGAAGAATTGATGCGCAAAGACCCCACCCTCGTGTTGGAGAATGAAGTGTCAGAGCAGATGCTGGGACTGATGACCGCCCACGAAATGAAGGAACCACTTCGCACTTTGCAAAGTTATGTGCAGCTATTGTCGATGCGACACAAAGTACAATTGTCGGAGGCGGGGAAAGAATGTCTGCACTTTGTTAGGGATTCGGCCGATAGACTGGCGGAGATCATTGAGGACATCGAATCGCTCTTCCAAATAGACAACCGGCAGACCGTCTTCAAAAAGGTCGATACCCAAAAATTGGTAAACGGAACTTTAAAACTATTGCGGAGCAAAATTCGGCATAAAGATGCCTCGGTAGTTGTTGGTAATTTGCCGGAGGTGATGGCCGACTCGGGACAGTTGCGTCATGTTTTTCAAAACCTGATCGATAACGCCCTCAAATACAACGATGGCCAACCCAATATTCGCATTTCCTGCGAAGAGCGCGGCCAGTTTTGGGTATTTGAAATAAAAGATAATGGCATCGGAGTTGCCCACAAACACAAAGAAGTGGTATTCGATGCTTTCCGCAGGTTGCACGGCCCTCAGGAATATGGTGGGGGCAGTGGCATTGGCCTGGCCATTTGCCGCAAGGTAGTGGAAAATCATTTCGGATCCATCTGGATGAACAGCCAGATGGAAGGGGAGGGGAGCCGGTTTTCATTTAGCCTGCCGGTTCAACCCCGCCGGATTCACATCCCCAAAGCCCTCGAAAACTGACCTGGAATTTGTTTGCCTTATCTTCAACAACTATATAAATCCTAAAACCGTTTTTGAGCTGTAACCGGTCCTGTCGCAGGACCGGTTTTGCTTTATCCCCAAAACCCCACCGACCAGGGTTTCCAGCGGTGCGGTATGAGCGAATAATGCGATTTGCCCTGTTTGTTGGGGTGAAAAAAGGCAATGCCCAGACGAAACAGATTTACGGTATAAGTTACCTGAGGATGTTGACCTATCTCCTCCCAGGCGGTGTGCATATCCTCCGACCAGTTGATGTCGTCAAAAATAAAAACCGTTTTTTCATGGGCCTTTTCCAGGCAAAGGTTAAAATTGGCGAGGGTGGCCTGGTGGGTGTGGTGGCCGTCAAAGAAGGCGAGGTCAAGCTGATCCATTTTTTGTAATACCACTGTTAGTTTTTCCTCAAAACGACCATTTACGCAAGTGATATTGGTGGCGTCCAACTTGTCGAAGTGTTTTTGGGCGATGGCCGTAAAATCTTTGTTGGCTTCGAGGGTGTACACAGTTGCCGATTGGGCTGCTGCCAGAGCCAGGTAGAGGGTGCCCATGCCCAGGGCGGTGCCCAATTCGAGAATGTGGGTGGGCCCAAAATGGTTGACCGTTTTGAAGAGTATTTCCCCCACTGGTTTGGGAGTTATAACAGTCTTGGCCAGCTCGCGGATGCTGCGTTGGGGAGCCTGGCCATTTTTTGATCCGGCACCATATTCAGGAGTAGGTACCAGGGTGGTGTCGGCCAGTAATTGGTTGCGTAGCCGATCCAGTTTTTCAAAGGCGTAAAAATGGCGCTGGTCGTCCAATACATTTTCCGCAAAGGAGTAAATAAAAGGCGAATGTACGTTGTATCGCGTTTGTGCTTTCCAGTAGTATTGAAGGACGGGTAGGATCGACAAGGTGAATTTTTTTGCAAAAATAGAATTATTTGGCCATTTTCAACTTTTTTTGTCGTTTCTGTTTTTTGATATAGTCGATGATGAGGTCTTTGAAGAAAAATGCGATGCGGACGCATAGCATTGGCCAGGAGAAAACGCTGGTTACGATCTCGTAAGCCCATTTGATGATACGGCCACAAAGTTTCATGCTGAAGTGGACGTTGCTCGTTCGCATCAGGCAAAGTTGGATGTGTCTTTGAACGGCGTCGGATGGTGTGTCGTATGGAAGAATGACCATGCTGTCAAAATCGAAATCGTATTTTGTAACAATGCGTTGACCGGAAAGGGCCACGGTTTCGATCATTCGTTTTCCGAAAAGGAAATCCATTCCATCAAAAAAGTTTTTGACCCCTTCCCGGATCTCCTTGTAGAGGAGTTTGATAAAATTTTTGAAAATACGGATAAGCGTTTTTACCCCTCTGATGATGAATCGGATGATCTTTTTCAGCACCCGTCCGATGGTCCGCACGAGGCTACGAACCCCGTAATAAAAACGGCGGATAAAATGCTCCGAGCCCTGCATCCCCTCCTCGATTTCGGCGGTGTATTCCTTCCAGGCTCTGGTGGTTGCTTCATTTTTGTAGACAAGGTTGTCACCAAATTGGCTTTCGTACAACTCTATAAGCTGGGGGGTATTTTCGGGGCCTGACTGAGCGTCGAGTTCCACCAGACATTCAAAGTAGTATTGGGCGTTGAGCAGCCAGAATCCCGACTGCTCGTTGCCCAATTTGGTTAGGACGTATTTGAGGCGCAGCCGCCGGAGCTGCTCTTCTTCCGTAAATTCGACGATCGACTCAAAGGTGCGGTCGGCCGGGAGGCTGTCGAGCCGACCGTAGTAATAACCATTCATCCACTGGCGGATCTGGATCAGCCGGATGAGGAAGAGGTTGAAAGGGGTGACCGCAATTTGGGTCAAAAAATGGGTGTCGTTTTTTCGAAAGACCTTTTGTTTCAACTCATTGTAGAAGTCGCGGTCCAGTGATCTTTTCAGTTGTGCCTTGAAGCGAAAACGAAGGCCGTTTACTTTTTCCAGTAGTTTATCCAGCCGGGTTTTAAGGTGAAGGATTTTCAATTGCTTTGAGCTGATTTTTTGTTGCCGATCCAGTTGTAGTTTTTGGAAGAGCTTGTTTTGTTGATTTAGTTGTTTTTTTGCAACCTGGAGATGATGATTTGTACTGGAAAACCGTTGTTGGAGGTGTTTAAGGTTGTGTTTTTCCGATTGAAGGTCATTGGTATCTGATCGGAGAGATTGGAGGTCGGCCTCTAATATCTGCATCTCTTTTTGCCGCTGTATGGATTGTTGGAGTCTGCGGATGTCTTTTTCGTTGCGTATGATTATTTTTCGGAGCTGGCGCAACTTCTTTTTTCGTGCGCCGACATTCTCCAATTGATTCAATTCAGAGTTCCAATGACGGTTGTCCTGTGCCAAAAGGGTCAGTTGTACCAGCAAATGAGGAAGGCCGGGTAGGTGGCCGACAGATTTTTTGAGTTTGGCCAATTGTTTTTCTTTTTTCTTTTTTTGCTTTAGGGCATTTTTGTTCAGCTGGACGACTTTCTGTTTTTGTTTTTCCAGTTGTTGCTTGTCGCTGGCCTGGTCTATATGCAATTGGTCAATTTTGTTTTGCAGGACCAGGATGGAGTCCTGGAGTTCTTTCTCCTGTTGAAGGCTTTTTTGGAGAATTGTATTGGTTTTGCTCAGCGTCTGTTCTATCCTCGCTTCGACCTTCTCGATGCGGCGTTTTTTGTTTTTATTGCGTTTTTCCAGCCGTTCCCACTCGGCTGATTCTTTGTTGATCAGCTCTTCGTCGATGGCGGCCAATTCTTTCTCGACCGACTTTTCAGCGCGGATCAGAGCCGCTTCATTGTCGCTTTCTCCGGGTTCTTCGGCTACTTCCATCAGGAGGTCTTCTTCCAGGGTTTCGGCCTGATATCGGAATGCTACCACGTTTTTTTTCAGGATGCCGGTTTGGAGCAATTGTGCGGTGAGTTGGGGAATGTCACCCGCGAGGTTGGCAATAGTCAGGAGAGAATTTTGGCCAAGCCAATTGGCCAATTGTCGAAGTGCTAGTAGACTATGTTTCCCGAAAGGGGTAGAGACTGGCAGGTCGAACAGCCCCAACACCACCAAGCGGTAGTGGAGTATTCGGCTCCAGAGGTCGCATTGATTTGTTTGCGGCAAGCGTTCCAACAATACTTCTCCATCGAGGCTGGTCAGGTGGTGCAGCAGGTTGAGTTCTAGGCTATCGAGTTCGGAGGCTTCGGCTTTGGCAAGGTGAGCAATGGAGCGACCCAGCATTCCAATGGACAGGTATTCGAGGCGAAAGGTGCGGATGGCTTGCACGAGATTTTGCTGAAAGGCAGCCACCACCAGCCTGCTGTCTGCCTGGCCTTGCAGATACCCCAGGTCGATTAACGGTTGTTCGACCTCCTGTTGGCGACCGGTGTCGAGCAGTCGAATGTCGTCTTTGGGAACGACGTCGGCCCATGCTTCCGGGATGGTCATAATACGACGGAGCGCCCTTTCGGAAAATAGAAAGAAGGGCACGTATTTGAATTGTTATGAAATAAGGTGACTTATATGATGATCTCCTGCAGAAAACTCAGGAATCCGTTTCGGGCTTCGTTGGCGGTCATCACGGCGGCCTGGTGCATATTAAAAAGCTGTTTGCCTTGTTTGCCCAGGTCGGATTTGATGAAGTTGACCGTGTCGTGGTCAAAATCGATGTGGGTATGGGCAATCAGGGTAATGGTGCCTTCCGTTTTGCCGGTTTGACCGAGTTTGGAAACGACGTTCTTCATGTCGAAACTCTTCTTTTTGCCCGTTGTCTTGATGACGTGATCGACATTTCCCGTAAGGGTGGTGACCTCCAAAGTGGTAAAATCGACCACCGCTCCCTTGATCTGATTGGCGATTTCCTGGAATTTTCCTTCAAGCGTTTTGTCAGCCATGATTCTTGGTTTTTGTAGTTCAAAACAAGCCTTTTGCCATGAACTGGGTCCAATAATAGGGGCAATATAGAAATAAATCCTAAGAAATGGTAAAATTCTGCCATGTGAGTTCCAGGGGAAGTAGGTTGTCATTTAGGTTGCCAGACATCTCGTTCATTTAATCAGTACGGTGATTCGGGTATTGGAGCTTTTGCAGGTTGGGATAAAGATGTTATATTTGGTATAACTTCTCGCCTTAATTTTAAAACTTACTGTCGTATGAAAAAATGTTACCTTTTTTTTGCAATCGTTTTTGCAATGCCGTTGTTGGGCTTTTCTTTCCTGATTGCCCAATCCGACTGCGCCTCATCGAATAGCCAAATTCAGTTAAATGTCAACAATGTAAATGCAACGCTTTTGCATAGCGGTTCGCTTTGGTGGAATGGTTCCGATGCAGGCTATGAAGTGCCACAGGGAAATTCGGTCCATTCCATATTTGCGGGCGGACTTTGGCTGGGAGGATTTGATGCTTCGGGTGTACTGCGCCTGGCAGGACAGACTTATGGAGCCAGCAGTGGGCAGGTAGATTTTTGGCCGGGCCCACTCGACGATCAGGGCCAGACCACCAGCGAACAATGCAGTAATTACGATCGTTTTTGGGAAACCAACAGCACTGATATCGAAAGCTTTTTGTCAGATTGGGCTGATGGAAGTTTAGATGACCCGGTACCCAACTCCATATTGGGCTGGCCTGCAACCGGCAATCCCCACTTCTTTGGTATTTATGGATTTGAGCTGCCGTCATTCGGGCATCCCCTTGCCCCGTTTATTGATGTCAACGCGGATGGAGCCTACGATCCTGAAAACGGCGACTACCCAGATGTCCACCAAGCCGACCAGGCGATGTGGTGGGTGTTTAATGACGCAGGGAACGTTCATACGGAAACGGGAGGGGCACCCCTTAGAGCAGAAATACAGATGCTGGCTTATTCTTATGAAACGAATGACCCCGTAAATGATGTCACTTTTTACGATGTCAAATTATTGAATTACCATAATGAGATGATCGACAGCATGTACATGGGACTTTTGATCGATCCCGATCTGGGTTGTCATGTTGATGATTACATTGGCTGTTATCCAAGTGAGCAGTTGGGTTTTGTCTACAATTCCGATGCGGTGGATGGAGATGTCGGTTGTACTTGTCCGGCGGGCGTAAATACCTACTGTGAAGCCATTCCGCTGGTTGGCATAAAGTTCTTGAAAGGTACTTTGGGTCAACGAATTTTTGACGATAACGGTGAACTCGTTTTACCACCTCCAGGCACGAGCCCGGATACTTTGATCGACAATGGCCTTTCCCATTTTATGTATTATTCCAACAGTGGGATCAACCCCGCCCCAGGACAGGACGACCCATCCTCTGACGTAGAACACTACAATTATCTCAGTGGTAGTTGGAGAGATGGAACGCCGCTCACAACAGGTGGCAGCGGATATAATCCGGGAAGTACCGACTATGTTGACCATGCCTTTTCTGGCTCACCCGAAGCTGCTGATGACTGGTCGATGTGTGTTGAAGAGTTTCCACAAGGTGATTATCGGGTAGTGATGAGCAGTGGCCCCTTTCAAATGCAGCCGGGAGCCATAAACAGTATGTCTTTTGCTGTGGTTTTTGTACCCAATATAGATTACCCTTGTCCCTCTGTCTCCAATTTTGAGGAGGCCTTGGATGCGGTAGATGACCTCTTCGACCAAATGGTTCCAACAAAAGAAATACACAGTCCCCACCTTACGGTAAATGCCATCCCCAACCCCTTCACCGACCAAACCCAACTGTTTTTCCCCGATCTGCGGGATCAGGTGGATCAGGTACAGTTGTTTTCTGTCGATGGGCGTTTGGTTCGGCAATACCTATCTGTACCAGGGAATAGCCTTAGCATAGACCGTGGCGGACTTTGCGATGGTATGTATTTTTATAAAGTGATAACAAGGGGTCAGCGCTATGTGTCGGGTAAGTTGGTGCTGAAGTGACACTGCCTGTTGGCAAAAATTAAGCATCATTTCCAGTTGGATTGAATATCTGTTTCGCAGTTTATCGAATCTCCCCATCATGAAGGAAAGAGGACTAAAAACCATTTTCTTGGGCATGCTATTGTTGGCATATTCCATAGCATTTGCCCAATCAGGCTGTGTACCCGCCACCAGC
This sequence comes from Saprospiraceae bacterium, assembly GCA_965222105.1. Lineage (GTDB taxonomy): Bacteria > Bacteroidota > Bacteroidia > Chitinophagales > Saprospiraceae > CALGLS01. The sequence goes on from CBDCTQ010000048.1 coordinate 58,736, forward strand.
CTGACTCAACTGGACGTCAACAATGTGAAGGCAAAGCTACTGCACGCCGGTTCATTATGGTGGGATGGAACGAATGCGGGCTATGAAGTACCAGGAGACGAGGGGGTTCATGCTATGTTTGCAGGGGGATTATGGATTGGAGGACTTGATCCAGAAGGAGAGCATAGGTTAGCGGTACGAATGTATGGAGCGGGTTTCGGGAATACCGACTTTTATCCTGGCCCCCTTGATTCAACCGGAGAAATAACCCCGGATCAATGCACCAATTACGATCGCTTTTGGGAAACCAGCAGCACCGACATTGACGCTTTTCTGGCTGATTGGTCCGACGGTAATCTCGACGATCCCCCGCCGCCTTCCATCACTTCCTGGCCGGGAACCGGTAACCCATTTTTTGAGATCATTTTTGGGTTCGATCTCCCCCCGGCTGGCCACGATATGGCTCCTTTTATCGATACCAATGACGATGGGTTATACAATCCACTGGACGGCGATTACCCCGACATTCATCAAGCCGATCAGGCCATTTGGTGGGTTTTCAATGATGCAGGCTATGTCCACGGCGAGTCTGGAGGAATGCCATTGCATGTAGAAGTTCAATTGCTAGCTTATGCTTACGAAACTGCGGATGAATTGAATGATGCAACATTTTACGATGTGAAACTATTGAACCGCAGTAACATGATGCTCGATAGCATGTACCTGGGTCTTTGGGTCGATCCTGATTTGGGATGTCACCATGACGATTACTTCGGTAGTTATCCGGAAGAGCAAATGGCATTTATTTACAATGCCGATGCGGAAGACGGCGCCCAGGACTGTGAATGTACTGGAGGTGTTACTACCTATTGTGAGGATATTCCAATGACAGCGATCAAAATTCTTAAGGGAGTTACCGGTCAGCGTGTATTTGATGAAAATGGTGGTCTGGCATTTCCATCTTCGGGCGCAACAGCGGATACGCTGATTGATTGTGGACTTTCTTGTTTTATGTATTTTAATGGTGGATGTCCTGATCCTGAACCTGGAACGGGGTTCCCTGGTAATGATGAAGAACATTATAGGTATCTTTCAGGATCGTGGCAAGATGGGATACCACTTACTGTCGGTGGAGATGGTCACAATGCTGGTATAAGCCTGCATACCAAATATGCTTTTCACGACTCACCGGACGACCCGCAAGGATGGTCAATGTGTTCTGAAAATATAGCCCCGACCTGTCATCTCATATTATTGAGCAGCGGGCCATTCCAAATGTCTCCTGGTTCGGTGAACGATTTGTCTTTTGCCGTACTTTTCGTTCCCGACGTACCCTATCCCTGCCCTTCCGTAACCCACCTCCAGGATGCCTGCCAGGCGGCCGAAAATGTATACGACCAAATGGTTCCATCAAAAGAAATACACAGTCCCCATCTTTCGGTAAATGCCATCCCCAACCCCTTCACCGACCAAACCCAGCTGCTTTTCCCCGATCTGGACGATCAGATGGCCGCAGTGCAGTTGTTTTCTGTCGATGGGCGTTTGGTTCGGCAATACCTATCTGTACCAGGGAATAGCCTTACCATAGACCGTGGCGGACTTTGCGATGGTATGTATTTTTATAAAGTGATAACAAGGGGTCAGCGCTTTGTGTCGGGTAAGTTGGTGCTGAAGTGACACTGCCTGTTGGCAAAGATTAAGCATCATTACCAGTTGGATTGAATATCTGTTTCGCAGTTTATCAAATCTCCCCATCATGAAGGAAAGCAGATTAAAAACCATTTTCTTGGGCATGCTATTGTTAGCATATTCCATAGCATTTGCCCAATCAGGCTGTGTACCCGCCACCAGCTTGACTCAACTGGACGTCAACAATGTGAAGGCAAAATTGCGGCACTGTGGTTCGCTATGGTGGGACGGGGAAGATGCTGGTTATGAAGTGCCCAAAGGAGGGGGCGTGCATACTATGTTTGCGGGAGGATTGTGGATAGGAGGATTTGACCCGGAAGGCGAACTTAGATTGGCAGCTCAGAGGTATGGTATAGGCGATAATGTTGACTTTTACCCTGGTCCTCTTGATGATAATGGTGAAATAACCCCGGATCAATGCACCAATTACGATCGCTTTTGGGAAACCAGCAGCACCGACATCAACGCTTTTCTGGCTGATTGGTCCGACGGTAATCTCGACGATTCCCCACCACCTTCCATCACTTCCTGGCCGGCAACCGGTAATCCATTTTTTGAGATCATTTTTGGATTCGACCTCCCCCCGGCTGGCCACGATATGGCTCCTTTTATCGATACCAATAACGATGGGTTATACAATCCGCTGGACGGCGATTACCCCGACATTTATCAAGCCGATCAAGCCATTTGGTGGGTTTTCAATGATGCAGGAAGTGTACATGCGCAATCAGCCGGAATGCCCTTGCATGTAGAAGTTCAGATGATGGCTTATGCTTACGAAACTGCGGATGAATTGAATGACGCGACATTTTATAACATTACGTTCATTAATCAAAGCAGTGAAATGCTGGATAGTGTTTACATGGGCTTATGGTTTGATCCCTCTTTGGGATGTTACCTCGATGATTACATTGGCTGCCATCCGGATGAAAATCTGGTATATACTTACAATGCGGATACGTTGGACGGAATATTAGAATGCGAATGTACTAATGGTGTTACAACCTATTGTGAACAAGTTCCAATGTCCGCGATTAAAATACTTGAAGGGGCTAAAGGTCAGAGAGTATTTGACGTTACAGGTGAGTTAAAGTTGCCACCTCCGGGAGTTGAACCGGACACCTTGATCGATTGCGGTCTGTCCAGCTTAATTTACTATTTTGAAGACCTTTGTTACGACGGAATTTATGGCGTTCATAGTCCATTTCTCGATCAAGAACACTACAATTACCTCAATGGTATTTGGGCATCAGGAGTGCCTTTAACGGCAGAGGAAGATGGATACAATCCAAATGGTGGGATTATCACGAAATTTGCTTTTCCCGATTCCCCAGATGATCCAAATGGGTGGTCCATGTGTTCTGAAAATATGCCTGGAGAATGTGTGTATTACCCCATTTTAAGCAGTGGCCCATTTCAACTTCAACCTGGCGCGACCAACGGCATGTCCTTCGCCGTGCTTTTCGTCCCTGACGTCCCATATCCCTGCCCTTCCGTAACTCACCTACAGGAGGCTTGTCAGGCCGCCGAAAATGTATACGACCAAATGGTTCCAACAAAAGAAATACACAGTCCCCACCTAACGGTAAATGCCATCCCTAACCCCTTCACCGACCAAGCCCAACTGTTTTTCCCTGACTTGCGGGATCAGGTGGATCAGGTACAGTTGTTTTCTGTCGATGGGCGTTTGGTTCGGCAATACCTATCTGTACCAGGGAATAGCCTTACCATAGACCGTGGCGGACTTTGCGATGGTATGTATTTTTATAAAGTGATAACAAGGGGTCAGCGCTTTGTGTCGGGTAAGTTGGTGCTGAAGTGACACTGCCTGTTGGCAAAAATTAAGCATCATTACCAGTTGGATTGAATATCTGTTTCGCAGTTTATCGAATCTCCCCATTATGAAGGAAAGTAGATTAAAAACCATTTTCTTGGGCATGCTATTGTTGGCATATTCCATAGCATTTGCCCAATCAGGCTGTGTACCCGCCACCAGCCTGACTCAACTGGACGTCAACAATGTGAAGGCAAAATTGCTGCATGGTGGTTCCTTCTGGTGGGACGGCGAAGGCACTGCTGGCTATGAAGCGCCCAAAGAAGGAGGCGTGCACACACTGTTTGCGGGAGGACTGTGGATGGGAGGGTTCGACCCGGCAGGGGAGTTGAGATTGGCTGCGCACATGTATGGTTACGGAAGCAACAACGTTGATTTTTATCCAGGCCCTCTTGATGAGAATGGTGAAATAACCCCGGATCAATGCGCCAATTACGACCGCTTTTGGGAAACCAGCAGCACCGACATCAACGCTTTTCTGGCTGATTGGTCCGACGGCATTCTCGACGATCCCCCACCGCCTTCCATCACCTCCTGGCCGGCAACCGGTAACCCATTTTTTGAGATCATTTTTGGGTTCGATCTCCCCCCGGCTGGCCACGATATGGCTCCTTTTATCGATACCAATGACGATGGGATGTACAATCCGCTGGACGGCGATTACCCCGACATTCATCAAGCCGATCAAGCCATTTGGTGGGTTTTCAATGATGCGGGCTATGTTCACGGTGAGTCGGGAGGAATGCCGCTTCATGCAGAAGTTCAGATGTTGGCTTACGCTTATGAAACTTCGGATGAATTGAATAACGCAACTTTTTACGATGTGAAACTATTGAACCGCAGTAACATGATGCTCGATAGCATGTACCTGGGGCTTTGGGTCGATCCCGATTTGGGATGTCACCATGACGATTACTTCGGTAGTTATCCGGAAGAGCAATTGGCATTTGTTTATAATGCAGATGATGTAGATGGTACCCAGGACTGCGAATGTTCGGGAGGTGTTGCGACCTATTGTGAGGATATTCCAATGACAGCGATCAAAATTCTAAAGGGGGTTACCGGTCAGCGTGTGTTTGATGAAAATGGTGGTTTGATGCTTCCTTCTTTAGGTGCAGCCGCGGATACGCTGATTGACTGTGGGCTTTCCTGTTTTATGTATTTTAATGGTGGTTGGTCCGAACCGATACCAGGAACTGAAGACCCTAGCATTCCACTAGAATATTACAGATACCTTTCAGGCACCTGGAGAAACGGAGTCCCTTTGACCTCAGGGGAAGACGGATACTCTCAAAATGGTGGACTTCCTGCAAAGCACGTTTTTTACGACTCGCCCGATGATTCGCTGGGATGGTCTATGTGTGCTGAAGACTTAACTCCAGATCATCATCATATTGTTGTGAGCAGTGGCCCATTCCAAATGTCTCCCGGTTCGGTGAACGATTTGTCTTTTGCCGTACTTTTCGTTCCCGACGTACCCTATCCCTGCCCTTCCGTGACCCATCTCCAGGATGCCTGCCAGGCGGCCGAAAATGTATATGACCAAATGGTTCCAACAAAAGAAATACACAGTCCCCACCTTACGGTAAATGCCATCCCCAACCCTTTCACCGACCAAACCCAACTGTTTTTCCCTGACCTGGACGATCAGGTGGACCAGGTGCAGTTGATTTCTGCCGATGGGCGTTTGGTTCGGGAGTATCTCTCCGTTTCCGGAAACAGCCTGGCCATAGATCGGGATGGCCTGCCGCAAGGTATTTATTTCTACAAACTCCTGACAAATGATCAGCGTTATATCACTGGTAAATTGGTAGCAAAATGAAATGGAATACAAATACCTAAATCGCTATGCAGGCGGCATTGCTGCTTAGAATCCGGACGGCCGCGTATGATCTGATCGGTCATTCAATTTTGGAAGAACTTAGTCCTTTAGCAACCTTTCACTACAAGTTCTTCATCTCCAAACCGCTACTTAACCACAAATCGCGCCACCCGCCCGTCTTTTCCAGCAAGAAATCCCACTCTGGAACCCCTATGGTAGGCAATGGTGTAATAGCTTTGTTGGGAAACCAACTCCCAGCTCAACCCATCATCTTTGCTCATCACGATCCCGGTCCGACCCGCTGCCAGCCAGGCTTGCCCGCCCAAGTGAACCACGCAGGCTTTGTGGAGTACGGGCGGGGTGTTATCGATTCGCGTCCATGTTTTACCACCATCATGGGTTCGGGCTACATTGCCTTTGTCGACATTGGGATCCTGGTAATCGCCTCCAACGGCAATGCCATACCTTTTATCTCTGAAAGCGATGGAAAAAATCCCTGAAGAACCATTCCCCGATGCCATTGGGGTGGGGTGGACTCCCCAGCTCAGGCCGCCATCAACCGACCGGAATATCCTGGCCTGGTCGCCGCCGGTGGCAATCCAGATATGATCGTTTTGCAGTACGATACCCGTACCGCTTGCCGCAAATCCGTATTCCGTTTTCAATAGGGGAGGAAGACTGGTAGTTCCGATGCGCGACCAGCTCTCTCCGCCGTCCGGTGTGTGTAGTAGGTACAACTTATCGTCGATTGGATCGCTGACCAAAATGCCCTGGTGGTTACCATTAAAATCAAACCCATTGAAAAATGCCTTTTCATGTTCATTTTGAAGGGCTACTTTCCAACTTTTGCCGCCGTCGGTTGTTTTATAAACGCGGGTTAAACGACCGCTGCCGGCACTCATCAGAAGGATGGTGTTTTCATCGAGAATGGCAATGTCGCGAAAGTCAAGAGAATCGGCATCCGGCACCCTTATTCGCTGCCAGGTGGCACCCTGGTCGACGGAGCGGATAACCGTTCCATCGGATCCGGCTACCCATACCTGATTGCCCGTCATAGCGATGCCCCGGCAGGAGGCATCGATACCCGAGCTCAGCGGTGTCAGATGGATGTTAGACACAAGTGGCAATTTTTTAACATTACTATTACAAGTTGATAGAATAACCGTGACCAGGAACAAAAATATTGATTTCATAACCCAGGATTTTTTAAAACAAATGTAACAACATTTTGTTAGGTTTTTGAAAATAATGTTTATCTTTGCTATTATTTTCTAACATTTAAATCTTTTTTATGAAAATAGAAGCCAATTCCGTAAAAGAATACCTTGAAGCCCTTCCTGAAGACCGGAAAAAGGCCATGACCCAATTACGCCGCGTCATTCGAAAGCATTTGCCGAAAGGCTTTAAAGAAACCCTCAACTATGGCATGCCCGGCTGGGTGGTACCTCATTCCACTTATCCAGATGGGTATCACTGCGATCCGGAACAACCATTGCCGTTTTTGAATATTGCCTCCCAGAAAAACTTTATTGCATTGTATCATTCCGGAATCTATGCCGATACCAAATTGAACAATTGGTTTCAAAAGGAATATCCCAAACACTCCAAACGAAAACTCGATATGGGCAAAAGTTGTGTCCGCTTTAAAAAGATCGATGAGATCCCCTACGACCTGATCGGTGAACTCGTTTCAAAATTGACGGTCGAAGATTGGGTCGAAATATATGAAAAAAACGTTAAAAGATAGGACCGTTATCAGAGAACCCGAATTAGTATGATCAATATTCCCGAAACGCACCAAAAAAGAGTGGTCATCGTCGGTGCCGGTTTTGGCGGCATCAGCCTGGCGCAAAAGCTGTCCCGGCAGAACTATCAGATCGTATTGATCGACAAAAATAATTATCACCAGTTTCAACCACTTTTTTATCAGGTTGCTATGTCAGGGCTGGAGCCGAGCTCTATTGTTTTCCCTTTGCGGAAAATTTTTCAACGCAAGTCAAACGTATTCATCAGGATCACTCAGGTTGACCAGGTCGACACGGCCCAAAAATGTCTGCACACCCCTTATGGGATTGTCAATTACGACTACCTCGTCATCGCCATTGGTGCCGATACCAATTTTTATGGCAATGAAAACATCCGGCGCCACGCCATCCCGATGAAATCCGTAACAGAAGCCTTACAACTCCGCAACCGCATTCTGGAAGACTACGAAAAAGCCCTTACCATCCCCGACTACTCCGCCCGTCAGCAGTTGATGGACATCGTCATCGTAGGAGGAGGCGCCACCGGCGTCGAAGTGGCAGGCGCTTTGGCGGAAATGAAAAAATACATCCTTCCCAAAGATTACCACGAAATGGATTGCGATGAGATTGACATCTACCTCATCCAAAGTGCTGACCGGTTGTTGAAAGGCATGTCGGAAAAGGCCTCCGCCGGAGCCGAACAATTCCTGGAGCGGTTGGGCGTGGTGGTGCGGAGAGGGGTTCGTGTCAAAGATTTTGATGGACAAACAGTTCTTCTCAGTGACGGCTCCAATATCAAAGCCAACAAAGTGATCTGGGCTGCTGGCATTACAGGCAATATCATCGAAGGATTGCCCGAAGAAGCACAGGCCTGGCGCAACCGCCTCCACGTCGATCGCTATTGCAAGGTGAAAGGCACCGACGATGTCTTCGCCATTGGGGACATCGCCTATATGGTCGAGGAAGACTATCCCGAAGGCCACCCCCAGGTAGCCCAAACGGCCATCCAACAAGGACGATGGCTGGCCCGCCACTTTTCGAGCCTGGAGAAAGGCCAACAGCCGCCACCATTTACCTACAACGACCTGGGCTCAATGGCCACCATTGGCCGCAACCGGGCAGTGGTCGACCTTCCGCGTTTTCACTTCAAAGGATTTTTTGCCTGGGCCGTTTGGTTGTTGATCCACCTTTTTCAGATTATCGGAGTGAAAAATAAGCTGTTCATCTTTATCAATTGGGTTTGGAATTATTTGACTTACGACCAATCCTTGCGGCTGATCATCAAAACCAGGGACCCGACAACTGCTGAGACGAAAGAAGAACAGGTTTCACAACAATAAAATTACAAATCTGGGTAGCGCAGCAACGGTTTACCCTCTCAGGTCGTCGAGAATGTTGTTGAGTTCGATCAACTTTTCCAGTGAAATCGATTGGAGTACCTCCTCCAGTTGCTTTTCAACGATATCGGAGGCATCGGCAAGTCGTTGCAACCCCAGTTCGGTGATGGTCACATCCACCCGTCGGCCGTCGGCTTCACTGGTTTTGCGGTCTACCATTCCTTTGAGCCGGAGCTTTTCAACCAGGCGGGAGGCATTCGACATTTTATCGATCATCCGGTTGGTCAATTCTTTGACGGAAGTGGGGTGAGGAGCAGTTCCTCTCAATATGCGTAGGATGTTGAACTGTTGTAAGGAAAGATCAAAAGGTTTTAAGAACTGGTTGACATGCCCATTGATCCAGGAAGCGGTGAACAGGATATTGATGTGGGCTTTGATGTATTCATTCTTAAACTGTTTTTGCTGGATTTCATGCTCTATTTTTGCCATTTCTTGCGGGGTTTATTTTGTGAATAGAATGGCGAATATATGAAATTTTAAATTTGATATTAGACATTATGAATGGATTTTTTGTATAGCAACTGAATAGGAATTTTTTGTCTAACCAAGGAACACCCGGAGCCTCGTAGCCCAAGCTACGAAGGCGAGGATGTGACGCAGGGTAGGCAAAAAAGGGCATTCAGGCTGCATACAAAATTTTTGTTCATTATGTCTATTATTTGTCGACAAGTTATTTTCGCCCGTTCATACAATGAAAATACCCGTTTATATGACCCTTATTTTTCGATTCGGTAACAAAACGGATATTTGTCATAGTCATTTTATTCAAATGATTAGAACGGGCAGTTCCCTGTCTGGCAATAGCGATAGCGTTGTCAGGCAGGTTTTTTATTTTAATGCACCCCGGTTTGAAACCGAAATATCTTACCCGGTCCCGGCCAGAACACAATACCTTTCACAGCATCGTGTTGAGTGGTGTGATATTAAATTGCTGAAATACAAAGCAAGTCATTTTACGAACGGGAAGAACGCATTCTTTTCCTGGCCTTCCTCACCCCCATTCTAAATGGTTTTGGACATACCTTCCGGGAAGTACAGACAGCCCTGGAAAAAAGGCTGGATATTGTCGTAACCTACAAACAACAATACTACATTATTGAATTGAAAAGGTGGTACGGCATCAAATACCATCAGAAAGGTCTGAACCAATTGGCCGAATACCTCGATTTTCATGGACTGCCCAATGGCTTTCTACTCATCTTCGATGACCGTATAGACAAGCCCTGGAAAACAGAAACCATCCAACACCAGGGAAAAGAAATCTTCGCCGTTTGGGTATAAAACCAAATTCCAAAACCTACCGCAATAAGGTAGTATGCCCATTTAACGCCTCTTCCTCTCCATCTATATGCACCGCTTCCACATACCAAACATAAGTGCCCGGATTGAGCAATTGCGACCGAAACCGTCCATCCCAACCAATCAGGGTGCTGTTCACCCCAAAATCGTCGGCCTGAAAAACCAACTCGCCCCATCGATCATACACCCGAAAAGTTTTTATTACGGTTCCATCCCGGCCATGTACCTGTAACAGATCGTTAACCCCATCTCCATTGGGCGTAAACGCGGTGGGAACATGCACCGGGCGGTATTTTTCTATCGTAATGGTCACTTCATCTTCATCGGTACATCCTTTTTCATCCTTTATTTCGATGGTAAAAGTCATCGTATTGGTAATATGTACCCAGGGGTTGACACAGTTTATCCCAATCCCTCCCGGACAGACAAGATAGTTGCTGCCAGGCGACAACCAGGTATATTCCACCTCTCCCTGTTCATGCTCCCAGAAGGCATGCAACTGAGTACTGTCACCTACCTGGAGGGTACGGTCTTCACCGATGTACACATTCAACCTACCGGGTTGCCACACATTTACCTCCGTTTGCCATTTGCAGCCGTTGGCGTCTTTGACATAAACGGAGTACAGACTGGCGGGCAATCCGACAAATATATTACCGCCGTGATAGTCAATATCGTCGATGCTGTAGCTGTAAGGAGGCGTACCTCCACTTACAGAGTTGACGCGGATAACACCGTCTCGTCCTTTATAACAAGATGTTGGCTCGATAGACGCAGAAGCAGTAATGGTGGTGGGTGCACTAATTGAAACAGCCCCTTCCCGCACACACCCATTCGAATCGGTGATGGTAAGGCCGTAACTACCCGCCCCGACTTCGCCCAGTTCTGAGGTAGTTGCCCCATTTGACCAAGAATAAGTAAATGGTGGGCTTCCTCCCTCAATAGACGGCACGATCGATCCATTCGACTGGCCCGCACAAAGCACGTCTTCCGCTTCAAAGCTGATCTCAATTCGTTGGGGTTCTCCCACTTCCACCGAGGTAGTGGTACTACAGTCATTACCATCAGTGACAGTAACAAAATATTCACCCGGCTCAAGACCCGTTGCCGTTGAGGTGGTTTGACTGTTGGCACTCACATCCCATTCAAAAGAATAAGGAGCGGTACCGCCAGCGCCATTAACCGTAGCCGACCCATCATCGCCACCATAACAACTCACATCAGAGATGTTTTCTACCACCGTTCCGATCTCAGCCGGGTTGTCAATGATGATGGACTCCGTTCCCGTACATCCCAGGGCGTCGGTAAGCGTTACGGTGTAGGTGTCTCCTCCCAACAAATTGCTTACATCTACGGTATTTTCACCATTCGACCAGTTGATGGTAAAGCTGCCAATATCCGCAGGTGTACTTTCGTAAAATACATTTACGATCGAAGCAGCACCATCCAATCCATTGTAACAAGAAGCACCCGTTTGCGAAAGCTCCACAATAATAGCTTCCTGCTGATCGATAAATGCCGTATCCACGAAAGTGCAATTGCCCGCATCGGTGATCGTAACGAAATGGATGCCTGCCGGCAAATTGTTCACAGTGGGAATGGTAGAACCATTGCTCCACTCGTAGGTAAAAGGCCCTGTACCACCTGTAACGGATACGACGGCCTGACCGTTGGCAGCTCCATTGCAAATCAAATCGGTGGGACTCATGGTCGACATAATTCCCGTAGCCGGTTCGATCAATGTTGTCTGTTCCGTTGCTGTACATCCCAATCCGTCTGTCACCAAAAGGGTATATTGGCCCGCGTAGAGACTGTTGATGTCTTCATCGGTTGAATTGAAACCATTTGGCCCGGTCCAGGTGAATGTGTAGGGTTCGGTTCCTCCCGAAATATCGGTATTTACCAGGCCGGTATTGTTGCCAAAACACAAAATGTCTTCCGGGCTAAGGCTCAAAGATATATCGGAAGATTCGTCGATGATCGCAGTGGCTTCATTGGTGCAATCGTTGGCGTCGGTCACAATTACGTCATAGCTGCCTGCCGGCAAATTGGATGCCGATTGGGTAGTTTGATTATTGGTATTGCCGTCCCATTGATAAGTGTATGGCTCGCTGCCACCCGAAGGCAATACAGTTGCTACGCCATCGTCATTGCCGTTGCAAGCCACATTTTCAATGGTAAAATCCAGGTCGATGGGGGCTGGCTCTCCAAGGAAGATGTCCATCGTTTGAGAACAATCGTTGCCATCGGTGATGATGATCTGATAATCACCCGCCACCAGGTCGGTACGGGTAGAATCTGTGATAGTATTGTTATCACTCCATTCGTAAGTGTAGGGATAAGCACCACCTGACACTCCTATGGTGATAATGCCGTCGTTCAATCCCGCGCAACTGGCATCCTCGCTCAATAAGTTATTTACGACCAGTGCTTCTGGCGCCTCTATCGTTATGGTGGCCGTCTCCGAGCAATTATTCGAATCCGTTACAACAACAGTATAGGAGTTAGGTGCCAGGTTGGTAGCGGTTGCTGTTTGCTGCAAAGCGGGATCATCCCATTGATACGTATATACACCTCCGGCACCTCCCTGAGCTTCCACTGTGGCGGTGCCGTCATTGGAATCGGCGCAGGCAGCATCGGATCCATTGATGGTCAATTCGACAGGGGGATCCTCATTGACGGTTACGGTGGCTTCGCCGGCACATCCCTGAAAATCGGTGATAACCACCGTGTAAAGACCTCCATTCAATCCAGTGGCAGTAGCCGTGGTTTGGTTGTTGGCATTGGCATCCCATTGATAAATGTAGGGTTCCACCCCTCCCTCGACTGTGACAGAAGCCGTGCCGTCACCTTCGCCATTGCAGCTTACTGCCTGACTGGCAGGAGTGACGATCAGCAACTCCGGTTCGACAATCAGAAGACTATCTGTGATCGAGCATCCGTTTGCATCCGTAACAACGACAATGTATTCCCCGACCACCAAATTAGTGGCAACTGAGTCGACTGAGCCATTGTTCCAAACAAAACTATAAGGTTGCACGCCGCCGCTGACCACTACCGTTCCACTGCCCTCACTGCTGCCATTGCACAGGGCTTCGCCGAGTACGATCTCCTGAGAACTGAGCGCATCCGGTTCGAGTATTTCCACCTGGATACTGGTAGCGCAGCCTCCAATATCGGTCACTAAGACATCGTAGATGCCGCCCGGCAGGCCACTAAATACACCGGTATCGTTGGTTTCTATGCCAGCAATGCTGTATTCGTAGGGCGGAAAATTGCCGGTTGCCGTTATTGACAAGGAGCCGTTATTGTCGCCGTTGCAGGTTACGTCTGTTGTATTAGTGAGTGCCAGGGTAGGGGGCGTACAATCGACCGTTGTGCAAGTCAGGGTATCGATTAGGCCATCGCAAAGACTGGTACTGCGCACCATGATGGTGACATCTTCGCCCAGATTCAGGTTGGAAACGTATTGCTGGAGGGGTCCGGGAGTTGGCGACATCCACGGCCCTCCGTTGATGCTCACCTCATAACCGTTGGCACCCGGTACCTCATCCCAATTGAACGTAATGCTGTTGGTGGTAACTCCATCACAGGTGACGTTGGGGGCTGGCAACACATCCAACACCGTAATGGTGATCGAATCGTATACTTCGCAGCCATAGGTGTCGGTAGCCGTAAGGTAATAAGTGGTGGTCGAATCGGGTGTAGCGATGGGGTCGGGACAATCGTCGCAACTCAGCCCCTCCGAAGGTGTCCAACTGTAATCGATTTGATAAAGTGGATTAAAGCAGATAGACCAACCCAGGAGGGTCCCGTTGTCGGCCGTAATATCGTCGCGGATCTGTAATTGCCAGGTGCCGTTGGTAGGGTATTCCCCGTCCCAAAGGTCGGACCAAACGCCTTCCGGCTGCCAGTCGCCGGTGAAGGGTGCTGCCGTATTTGGGGCAGTACTACCAAAGTTAATGGGGTCGGTGGCTTCGGGTGTAAAACAGGTTTCCGTATAGTCATTTCCGCTGCCACCATTGTCGGTAGTGAGTTCTAAAAACTGTCCTCCTGGAGAAACCAAAAAAGCATCTATATCAGATATCCATCCGTGATCCACATTAATGCAAACTCTCTTGACAACGCCTTCCTGAAGGGTAGGGGGTTGTACCCCAAATACGTTGATCTCCGAAATGGTGGGAGGGGTGCCCGGTGGCGGTGGTTGATTGGGATCGATCACCTGTATGGGGTAATCCGTTTCATTGGTAAAAGTGGGCGGAGGCGGTAGGGTGATGTCAAGTGTCCCGTCCAATTGGACCGGCTCGAAACGACAAACGGTAGTGTCGTCGCTCAATTCGGGATTGACGATGTCGTTGTCGCGGATGTAAAAATAAAAAGTATCCCGGTTGCAGGGGTCTCTTTGCACGTCAATGCCGATGGACTCCAGCCCTTCGGCTATACCGTCTTCGTAGGCGATGACGGGTACACTAACCGCACTATCGCCCGCAGCAATGAATAGATCGCCGGGAATGAATTCGAAATCAACCCCATTTTCGGCCTCTCCGAATATGGTGTAATCGACGTGAAAATCAGATGCCACCGGACCGGGAAATGAAAAGCTAAGGATACCATCAGAGCAAGATTCCGTAATGGTACCGTCCAAACTTACTGTTGCGGTTTCGACAGTAAGAGAGCCGGTTCCAAAACTCTTTGCCTCCAAAAACACAGCGGAATCATATGCAGAATCACCCGCATCGCAGATCGCCAGCTTGATGGTGTATTCTTCGCAGGGAGTTACGACCACCTGAGCAATGAAAACGTCTAAAACACCATCGTACGTCAAAGTGTTGCTGCCGGTATTGTCGTTGTAGTAAACGCCATAGTCCAATGAACCATTAGGAGGTGTACAATTGTCGATGGTTCCGTTAATTCCCACTACACCAGGGTTGACATTGTTAATGGTCACTGGTAAGTCGGTGAAGGTAGTTCCAGTTGGATCGGCCGGATCGGGTACAAAAGCGATGTTGATACCATTGTTGGAAAAGGGGCCGCTGATGCCGGGCCCGGATATGAAAAATCCAAATGCATCATTGTAGTCCGAGCAGGCATATTCGGGATATTCTTCGGAGGCAAAGGCGTATTTGAATCGCAGGGTGTCGCTGATCGGTATAAAACTGATCTCATATATCGCCACATCGTTGGGAGTACTCGTAGTGATAGCGGTGATATCCGGATCGCTGGCGGTGCTATTGATGGGGCCTCCTGAAGTGCCGCCCGCATTATTGGGGGTGGCAGCGGTGACGGCAGTTCCACTGGCCATCACAATGCCCCGGTCCATGCCCACGTCGTTGGTACCATTGGTGAAATAACCTACCGCAGCATCGTCTCCATTGTAGGTAATGTTGGTCACTTCGACACCGTCTCCCAAAAATACATTGGTTATCAGGTCTTCCGGAGTGAACAAAGCGCCCGTAGGCTCCACTTCTATCTGAGCAGATACAAGTCCGGAGAACAGCATCAATGAGGAGAACAATAAAACGAGGAGGGATTTAGGCTGTAAATAGTTTTTCATGTTGTAGTAAGTTTCGCAAGAATTTCGGTTTTTAAGCAAATGGCTTTTCAGCAACTATATTGAGGACGGATCAGAAAGGCTTTCCCACCATGAAGTTACCAATGAAGGGTCGTTTCGTTGGCTTTGCACCCAAAAACTTTTGTAAAAAAACAGACAGGTAGCTAATTTCACGGAAATCTTCCATTTTATGTCAACATTTATCGAAATTTTAAGGTAGAATTAACCAGGAGACGTAGATTTGTAAACAATTCGATAAAATAATCATTTTTTCGGAAAGATACCTCTACAAAACAGGGTATTTATTCTTTGTCTGATACAAACAATCCGGAGTGCAAAGCTCCCCAACCAAACAGCATCATTATGGCTAATTTCTTAAAAATCGTTTTCGGCTCCTGTCTGGGCGTCATCCTCGCTACTGTCGCTGTCTTTCTGATCGGAGGCGGCATTGTGGGCAGCCTGGTGTCAAAAGCCGATGCTCCTAAATCCGTCGAATCCAACTCCATTTTAAAGGTCGCTTTTGACAGTCCCCTGCCGGAAAAATCCAATAATGTACCGGTTGATCCCTATTCGTTCGACATCGACGAAACACTGGGCCTCCACGATATGGTCGCCGCCATAGAACATGCCAAGACCGACGATAAGATCAAGGGAATATTCCTCGACCTCACAACGACGCCCAGTGGCCAGGCCACGGCAGCTACTTTGCGCAAAGCGCTGTCTGATTTTCAAAGTGAGGGCAAATTCGTTTTAGCTTACGGCAAATATTTCACCCAGGGCTCCTATTACCTGGCCTCTGCTGCCGACCAGATACTGATGAACCCTCTTGGGGTTGTCGATTTCAGAGGATTCTCCACTCAAATCCCGTTTTTCAAAGACATGCTCGATCGGCTGGGCGTCAAAATGCAGGTGTACTATGCCGGCCAGTTTAAAAGCGCCACCGAGCCCTTCCGGCGATACAACATGAGCGAACAAAACCGCCTCCAAACCAGGGAATACCTGGAGGGAATGTATCAGATTTACCTGGATGACATCGCGGCCTCCAGAGATATTCCCGTGTCGAAATTGCGTCGAGTAGCCAACGACTGGTCGATCCGAAAAGCCGAAGATGCCATACAATACAATTTCGTGGACCAACTCGCCTATCGGGATGAGGTACTCGACAACCTCCGCGAACGACTCGGCCTCGAAAAAAAGGATAAGATCAAGTCCATATCCATATCCGATTACCACAAAGGCCGCAAAAAGGGCATCAATTTCAAAATTAAAGACAAGATCGCCATCGTCTACGCAGAAGGAGAGATCGTCGATGGCGAAGGGGAGCCCGGTAGTGTGGGTGGAGATAAATACGCTGGGATCATCCGCAAGATCAGAGAAGACGAAAAGATCAAGGCGATCGTACTCCGCGTCAACTCGCCTGGAGGAAGCGGCCTGGCTTCCGACATCATGTGGCGCGAGTTGACCCTGGCCCGGGAACAAGGGCTCCCGGTCATCGTCTCAATGGGCAATTACGCCGCTTCAGGAGGCTACTACATTTCTTGCATGGCCGACACCATTTTTGCTCAGCCCAATACCATTACCGGTTCCATTGGTGTATTTGGTATGTTGCCCAGCGTCCAGAAAATGATGGACGAAAAAATGGGCATCACCTTCGACTCCGTCAAAACCGGCCCCTACGCCCATGGCCTGTCGCCCTTTTTTGAGGTAACAGAAGCCGAAGGGAAGATCATTCAAAACAGCGTGAATGAGTTTTACGACATTTTCGTCTCCAAAGTAGCAGAAGGAAGAAATATGACTCCCGGAGCCGTTCACGAAGTAGCTCAGGGGCGCGTCTGGACGGGAGCCAAAGCTCTCGAAATTGGCCTGGTCGATCAACTCGGTGACCTGCAGAACGCCATCCAAACGGCCGCCAATAAAGCAGGGCTGGAGGAATACCGCCTCACGGAATATCCCAGAACCAAAGACCCCATCCAACGTTATGTGGAAAAATTTACCGGCCAGGGAGACCAGGCTAAATTATTGTTAGAATCGGAGCTGGAATCGTATTTTCCAGGGTTCTATTATCTCAAGCAATTCAAGGAAATGAAAGGAGTACAGGCCCGGCTTCCCTTCTTTACGTTCGATTGAGTCGGCTACCTCCGGATAAGACAACAAACGAATGACCAACGCAATTCAAACCGCCCTGAAGGGTATGGCTATGGGTATGGCAGAGGTAATTCCCGGCGTATCGGGGGGTACCATCGCCTTTATAACCGGCATTTACGAAAAACTGCTTAACAGCATCAAAGCAGTTGGCCCGGAAGCGATCGCCGCCTTTCGGCAAAATGGGGCAGCGGGTGCCTGGCAGGCCATCAACGGAACCTTCTTACTGACCTTGCTGATCGGCATGGCTGGTGGCATTGTGGTGGGCGTATTTGGGATCACCTACTTACTCGAAACTTATCCACCGGCAGTGTGGGCTTTCTTTTTTGGCCTCATCGTCGCTTCCGCTATTTACGTGGGTCGACAGATAGAAAGCTGGGGTGTAAAAGAAGTGTTAGCCCTGGTAGCCGGTACCTTGTTTGCCTACTGGATCACCATCATTGCTCCTGCCGAAGGATCCACATCGCTGGCATTTGTTTTTGTATGCGGCGTGCTGGCCATTTCCGCTTTGATCCTTCCGGGAATTTCGGGGAGCTTTATTCTGCTGTTACTGGGTATGTACAGTTACATCATCAGCGACACCCTCAAACCGGCACTCAAGACATTTGCATCCGACAAGCTCCTGGTGCTGGCCGTCTTTACCCTGGGCTGTCTGACCGGCCTGATGACTGTTTCCCGTCTGCTTTCCTGGACGTTTAAACATTACCGCGATCTCACTCTGGCCATTCTTACCGGCTTTATGCTGGGCTCGCTCAATAAGATTTGGCCCTGGCGTAACCCCGTAGAGTGGCTTCGCGATGCCACAGGCCAGATCATCATGGACGACGATGGGATCACCCCCAAAAAGATACTTCTGGAGCAAAACGTATTGCCTGTCGGATACGAAGGAGAACCTCTGGTGATGGCAGTGATTTTAGCGGCTATTGCCGGATTTGCAGTGGTATTCATTTTAGAACGGCTTGGAGGGCAAAAAGACGCCTGAAATCTCCTTGCCTTAATTCTTTGAATGAGCAAATATTTTACATTAATTGTTTTTTGTAAATATATGGTTTCCAGTAGTTTAAGAAGTTTAATTCAAGATTAATTGAATATTTGTTTTCAATACTTCAGACCCCAGAATGGAAAGAAATTAACTGTTGGTAAATAAAGCGTATAAACGGCCCTGAATACTGCGATCCTCCCATTCTTTTTCCTATCTTTGCACCGTTTTTTAACAAGGTAAATTTGCGAATGAGTAACGATCAGAGAATCATAGCCGTCCCCATTGAAGAAGAAATGAAATCAGCCTACATCGACTACTCGATGTCGGTCATTGTAGCCAGGGCATTACCCGATGTCCGCGACGGCCTCAAACCCGTACACAGAAGGGTGTTGTTTGGAATGGACGAACTAGGCCTGACCTACAACAAAGCACACAAAAAATCAGCTCGTATCGTCGGAGAGGTACTGGGTAAATATCACCCGCATGGCGACAGCTCCGTCTACGACTCTATGGTGCGGATGGCTCAGGAATGGTCGTTACGCTATCCACTGGTTGATGGTCAGGGCAATTTTGGATCGATGGATGGCGACAGCCCTGCTGCCATGCGATATACCGAAGCCCGGCTCGAACGGATCAGTGATGAACTGCTCGACGACATCAAAAAGAACACCGTCGATTTTCAACTCAATTTCGACGACACCCTCGAAGAACCCACCGTACTGCCCACCAAGATCCCCAACCTGCTGATCAATGGTGCCTCTGGTATCGCGGTGGGGATGGCCACCAATATGTTGCCCCACAACCTCAACGAAGTAATCGACGGGATCGTAGCCTCCATCGACCATCCGGAGATCAGTATTGAAGAACTGATGAAATTTATCAAAGCCCCTGATTTCCCGACAGGTGGAATCATCTATGGCATGTCGGGAGTGAGAAGTGCCTTCGAGACCGGACGGGGCAGGGTAGTAGTCCGGGCCAAAGCCCAAATCGAAGAAAGCAAAAATGGTAAAGAAACGATCATCGTTTCCGAAATACCCTATCAGGTCAATAAAGCCCTGCTCATCGTCAAGATGGCCGATCTGGTCAATCAGAAAAAAGTAGAGGGGATCAGCGATATCCGCGACGAGTCTGACCGGAATGGGCTCCGCATCGTCATCGAAGTAAAACGGGATGCGATGGCGAGTGTGGTCTTGAGCAAATTGTACAAATATACCCCTCTGCAATCTTCTTTTGGGGTCAACAACATCGCCCTGGTCAACGGTCGTCCGGAACTGCTCAACCTCAAGCAGATCATCGACGCCTTTATAAAGTTCAGATTGGAAGTGATCGTGCGGCGTACCCAGTTCGACCTGGACAAAGCCGAGGCAAGGGCCCACATACTGGAGGGCTTGCTCATCGCTCTCGACCACCTCGACGAAGTGATCGCCTTGATACGGGCCTCCAAAACGGTCGACGAAGCAAGAGAGGGCCTGATGAAGCGTTTTGAACTGTCGGAAATTCAGGCCAAAGCCATCCTGGAAATGCGTCTTCAGAAACTGACAGGACTAGAGCGCGAAAAAGTCAAAGAGGAATACGACGAGTTACAAAAACTGATCGCCCACCTCAAAGAAATATTGGGATCGGAGCAAATGCAACGCGACATCATTAAATCTGAACTGGCAGAGATCAAAGACCGCTTTGGCGACGACCGCCGCACTGAAATTACCATCGGCGATGACGGCGACATCAGCATCGAAGACATGGTGCCCAACGACGATGTCGTCATCACCATTTCCCACCTGGGGTACATCAAAAGAACGAAGGCCACTGAATACCGCCTTCAGGGCAGAGGGGGCAGAGGTTCGAGAGGCAGCAAGACCAGAGACGAAGACTTCATCGAGCACATGTTTACAGCCACCAATCACAACTACCTCCTCCTGTTTACCGAGCTGGGGAAGGTGCATTGGCTGCGGGTGTACGAAATTCCGGAAGTATCCAAGACCTCCAGTGGCCGAGTCATTCAAAACATCATCAACCTGCCCAAGGAAGATAAGGTAAGGGCCTACATCAAGATCGAAGACCTCACCGATAAAGAGTTCATCAACAATCACTACATCGTGTTGGCCACCCGCAATGGACTGATCAAAAAGACGGTGGTGGAAGCCTACTCCCGTCCGCGCGTCAATGGCATCAACGCCATTACCATCAATGAAGGCGACCAATTGCTGGAAGCCAAATTGACCAACGGTGCCGACGATATTTTGATCGCCAACAGCAATGGGCGCGCCATCCGATTTCCCGAAAGCAAGGTGCGCGCAATGGGAAGAACAGCCGCCGGAGTAAGAGGCATAGCCCTCAAAGATGATGGTTCGGAAAAGGTGGTCGGTATGATCAATATCGCCCCCAACGATATGACCAAAAATATCCTTGTCGTTTCCGAAAAAGGCAATGGCAAACGGTCGGCATTGGAGGACTACCGTTCCACCAACCGCGGAGGAAAAGGCGTCACCACCATGAAGATCACTCCCAAAACAGGGGCCCTGATCGCCATCAAAGTTGTATCGGACGGCGACGACCTGATGATCACTTCCAAATTAGGGATCGTCATTCGCATGTCTATGGAAGACATTCGCGTAATGGGGCGCGCCACACAGGGAGTGCGGGTGATAAGATTGGATGATGAAGACGATATTGCGGATGTAACCGTTTTGAGTTTAACCGATACCGAAGAAAAACCGGACCTGTCAACAGCCGAAAAAGAAGCGGACACTTCTGATCCACAGGCTTCCGGCGAGGAAGAATAGCCTATTGTTACTTAGAGGCCTCGCTGGGGGCATTTTTGGCAAATTCGCCCGGTAAATGCCTAATTGGATACAATATTAACGTGTTTTAACACCAAAGCCTTTCCATATTAACATTTAATGCAGACCTTTATACGGGTAATTTGCGTCTTATTAATTGCGTAGGGCATTAATTGTAACAAATTATTTATTTTAGCATAAAATCTTTCGTTTAAACTCATTTTGAAATGAAAAAATTGATATTAAGTTTTTGTTCTTTTCTTTTCCTGGCTGGAATCACGACTGCTCAGGATGCTAACGAAGCCTTTAAAGAGGGGCAAAAGATTTACCGGAAATACCAAACCGAATTGGATGATTCCAAAAAACGGGACTTGATTGATGAGGCTGCCAGCCATCTCGACGTGGCCACCAATGGGGCCTCAGCCTTCGAAGGTAAAAACCTGACCAAAATGTGGTTGCTTGCCGGCCAGGTTTATAATGAGATAGCTGGCATGGACATCAAAACCATGGCACTGAATCCCGATTTTAATCCCAAACGTCCCGGAGCAGCTTTGCAAGCCTACAATGCCTTCAAAACTGTACTCGAAGTGGCCGATAAAAAATACTTCAAATCGGATGCCCTGGAAGCATTGCGTGCCACCTCCGCTCACTTGAGCAATGCAGGACTCTTTAGCTTTAAAGCAGAAAAATACGAAGATGCCTATCAGAGCTATAAGGCCGTATCCGATCTCAATGCCCTTTTTGAAACCAACGGCAAAAAGCCCGTACTCGATGAAGAGGCCAAAGTATTGGACCATAAATATATGATGGGACTCAGCGCTTATCAGTCCAAACATCCCGAAGAAGCAGAAAAGCTATTCACCGAACTGAAAAACAAAGAATACAACGATGCCGGCGTATACAATGCGCTTATCAATATCAGCCTCGAAAAGAAAGACAACGATAAGGCAGAAGCCCTGCTGACCGAGGCCCGTCAGAAATTTCCGCAAGATCAGGCGATTATGGTTACCGAACTGAACCACTATTTGTCGACCAACCGCTTCGACGAACTGGTAGGAAAACTGGAAAAAGCCATCGCCGCCGATCCCGAAAACGTTTCCTATTATTCCGCCCTGGGGAATACCTACGACAACCTCTTCCAACGCGAAATGGAAGCCAAAAACCTCACCAAAGCAGACGAGTATTTCGGTAAAGCCCTCGAATACTACGGCAAAGCCCTCGAAAAAGACGATACCTATTTCTTCGCCATCTACAACACCGGCGTACTATTTGTCAATAAAGCCAATCTCCTCATAGAAGAGTTGAAAGTAATGGAAGACAAAGGTGATTATTCCAAAGCTGCCCTTCGGGAAATGGAAGTCAAAAAATCGAAGATCAATGAGGAATTTGAAAAGTCATTGCCCTACTTCAAACGCGCCGAAAGCATCAACCCAAGTGATTTGAATACCCTCAGTGCATTGAAAGAGATATTTGCCCGTAAAGAGGATTTTGAATTGTCCAAGAAATTTGCCGAAAGGATGAAAGTGGTTCAGGATGGCGGTACCATCGAAGAGCCTTATTTTAATGAATAAATAAAGACATTCCAGGATTTTAAAAAAGCGTTTGTGAGCAGATCACAAACGCTTTTTTCTTTTGCATCCTCCAGGTTTTTGGGGAAAACTATCCCTCTTTCCGCATTTTCAATGAAAAAAGGTGGGGTAGCGCCACTTTACATCCCGTATACCGATATTTATTTTCTTCTACTTTCTCCATATTTGGAAAGCAGTCGTAAGGGGAATAATCGTATTCTTTAAAGTCCAGCAAGGTCAGTCCTTTTTGAAGCAAGGGCTTGAGTACCGCCTGCAGGGAATGACACCAAAAGTATTCTTTGGCTTCCAGCGGCGACTCTTTATCGGCGTAGGTGCCCTGGATGGTTTCTTCAAAAGGTTTTCCGCGGTTGAAATAGGGGTAGCTGATCTTGTTGGTGTCAAAGTCGAAGAGGTAGAGCATTGGGTGAAACTCGACGATGTAAAATATACCCCCGGGCCGGAGAAAATGATCCACTATGTCAGCCCATTTGTGGAGGTCGGGAAGCCAGGTGATGACACCATATGAGGTAAAAACAATATCGAATGATCCCGTCAGATGGTTTGGTAAATCGTATACATTCGATTTGATAAAGCGGGCATCCAGCCCTAGTTGGTCGTTGTAGTTTCTGGCTGCTTCGATGGCCTTTCCCGAAAGGTCGATGCCAGTTACTTTGGCGCCCAGCCTTGTCCATGAGAGACTGTCTTGCCCAAAGTGGCATTGGAGATGCAGCATTGTCTTGCCGACAACTTCTCCCTCCAGGTCATCTAGTTCAGGTGTTTGGAGGCTGGATTTGCCGGCCAGGAAGCCTGCCACGTCGTAAAATGCTGATTTTAGGTGAACGGCCGTCTTTAGATCCCACAGCGATTCATTGGTTTGGAAATACTCATCCATATCAAGCCTGTGCTTTGGGCGTATTGAAATTCATGAAGGGGTAATTGGGTTGCCCGCTTTCGGAGATGGGGCCGTATTGAGCCTCGAACTTATTGACATTGTCGGTCAGGGCCCTCAACAGACGTTTGGCGTGCTGAGGGGTAAGGATCACCCTGGTCTTTACTTTTGCTTTGGGGACATTGGGAACGAGGCGGATAAAATCGACCACAAATTCCGAATTGGAATGAGAAATAATGGCGAGATTGGTGTATATGCCTTCAGCTATTTCTTCGGGTAGTTCTATGTTTAGTTGTTTGGAACGGTCTTTTGCGTCAGCCATGTTGGAAATGTTAATTAATGATTATTAATTATTAATTGATTCGTGCGCAATATCGGAAAATAAAAAGGAGGATGCAAGGCGGTGAAAAAAGACAGCGTTTTGATTGTGAAAATCGTTATATAATAAACTAAGATTCGATTGCGTTATTTCGGGTTAAAAAATTCCGGAAAACATGGAAAAAAGAAAACTTTTTCTGCCTTTTTTGGGTTGAAAAATATAGAAACACTACTATAGAGTTTCTCACCCATTAATTTACAAACTCTATTTACGAACAAAAAATGTAATCCCAATGTTAGCTGCTTTGATAGTATTAGCTGCGGTTTTGGTATTGGCGAAAAATGTAGCAGGTCGCTTTGTAAACTGAAACGTTTTTACTCCTTTTCCAAATGGCTTTGGCCCTGGTTGACCCGGTCTTTTGACAGACGTGCGGATGCCTTGTGGCCTGTCTTTCCTTCGGCTCTATGTCCTTTCTGTCTTCAGATTCCCTGTATTGGTCTATTGTACGTACCTTTGGCAAACAATTGCTGCTACCTATCGTTTAACGAATGATGAAAATGAAGCCAAAAAAAGTATCGGACTCCAAGACAATAATGACCGAGATGATCATGCCCAACGATACCAACCCGTTGGGCAACCTTATGGGAGGCAACCTCATGCGGTGGATGGACGTGGTGGGGGGTATCTGTGCCGGAAAGCACTGCGAAGCCCATGTTGTAACGGTGTCGGTCGATCATGTATCCTTCCAAAGGCCCATTCACGTTGGGGATGTCATCACGCTGGAAGCGACGGTGACCCGAGCTTTTAATACTTCGATCGAGGTCTACGTCCAGGTTTTTGCGCACGACGTCAAAGGCCATAACAGCCGCCGCTGCAACGATGCCTACTTTTCGTTTGTCGCCATCGACGACGACAGCCGCAAACCGATCGAGGTGCCGGAGCTGACCCCACTTACCAAAGAGGAGCAGCGGCTGTGGGAATCGGCTGTCCGTCGGCGGGAGATACGGCTGATACTGGCAGGCCGGTTGAAACCAAAAGATGCCACAGAGGTGAAGAGCTTTTTACTGGAAAATGAGTAGGAGGGATCGACAACTTTTGAAACAAAAAACAATCGAATGAAAGACAGTACCTGGATTCGGATATTAGTGGTGCTGGGAATCTATCTGGCACTAAAATTCTTTGGCGGCGAATATGGCGAGATGATTTTGTATCCCATCACATTGCTTGTCACTTTCCTGCATGAATTCGGACATGCACTGGGCGCCCTGCTTACCGGTGGGGCAGTAGAGTCGTTGCAGGTAAATGGCGACGGCAGTGGCGTTACGGCTACGCGGGGTGGTTCAAGAGCCATTATCCTGATGGGTGGCTACATAGGTAGTGCCATTTTGGGCAACCTGCTTTTTTACATAGGTGCCCGGAAAGGCACTTGGGCCCAATTTGCATTAAATGCGCTTGCCGTGATAATGGTGGGGGTGGGTATCATATGGTCGAGTTCGTTGCATACCACCGGGTTTTTGATCGCTTTTGCCCTGGTGCTGTTGTTTGTGGCCAATAAAACCAATCTCGACCGCGAAGTCCTGATGTTTATGGGGCTGGCCTGCCTGTTGCACATCGTCCAGGATTTTAGGGTGGGCCCCAGTTCAGACCTGGAAAAATACGCCGAGCTATTCGTGGTGATCCCCAAAACGGTATGGATGTATATCTGGCTGGGAATTGTGGTGCTGCTATGCCTGTACAATTTGCGGTTGATCGTCCGAACGGGAAAATCAGCACCATGAAGCCTTGCCTGTCTGCTTGGCAGGGGCTGCGCTTCATGGCGAACATCAGCAAATCAATAAGAGTGCGTGACAGATTAGCGGATCATCGCGGTTGCAAACCTGCCGACCGGCAGGTGGGCCGCGACGAACGATGTTTGCGCTGAGATTTTCTCCCTGCCTGCCGGCAGGCAGGTGTGAATCTTTGTGTCTTTCCCGAAGCGAGTTCGGGACAAGCTGTGTCTTTGTGGTAAAGGCCGCAGCGATTTTGTCACACCAGCAAATTAAAAAAAAGAAACCGCCCCCAAAACGGGTTCGGCTTCCTACGCATAAGAGAAATTTTAATATTCTTAAGCCATCGGATCGATCTAATTAGTGCTTTCGACATTTCCCGATCCGACGATGCTGCTTTTTACTTTAGGGCTGCCCTTATAAGTCACATAGCCACTACCTACCAGCGATACTTCCAATTCATCAGATACATTAATTTCTACTTCGCCCGAACCGGCCGAGCTGACCTGACAGGTGGCTACAGCCAAATCAAATGCTTTTACGTCACCTGAACCGCCGATGCTGATGGCCAGTTCATCACCCGAACCGTCGAGGGTGACTTCACCGGAGCCGCCGATGCTTACGGCAATGTCTTTGGCCTGGAGATCGAGGGAGACGTCACCGGAGCCGCCAATGGAAATGGCCACGTCGTCGAGGTTTTTGAATTGGTTGGTGCAGGAAATATCGCCTGACCCACCGATGGAAATGGCCTCCAGTTCCATCATGGTGATGTATATTTTCAATTTTTTGTAGTTGCGGACTCTTCGGTCAAATTCGATGTTCCAGGAGCCTCTGCGCACTTCCGTTAAGAGGTTGTCAATGATGTTTTGCTGACCTTCTACTTTTACTTCCTGACGGCTGCCCTGGGTGAGGATCACGTCGGCGGAGATGCCCAGCCCTACGCTGTGGAATTTTTCCAGGTCGAGGGTTTTGGTTACGATGCCCCCTTCGCCGGTTATCTTGCCGTGTTGGGCTTCGAGGCTGCAACTGAATAACAATAGGGCTACAGACAAAGAAGTCAATAATGAGGATAGTTTCATGATGTTTTGAATTTGAGATTTGTTATCAGATAAATTTATTGAAAAGGACAGGGAGAGAAGGGTGGGGGTTGCATTGGGAATCAATAATAAATAATATCTACCTCACCTACGCTGAGAAGGAATTTTAACCCCCTGTTCACAACAATCGATCAGCAGGTTCAATCGCCGTTGTCGGGTCGGTTCCAATTTGGCGCTCATTATCCACCAGATACAGGTTTTGCGATAGGAGGGGGCCGATGATTCAAACCAGGCCCATGCCTTCTTGTTTTTGCGAAAGCTGACTTCGTATTTTTTAGTGAAGGCAATCTTTTTTTGCTCAAAAGCATAAACTCCGGACTTATCTATATCTCTTTTAGCGAAAGCTGCCAAACCGGCCGGCTGCATCAGTCCTTTAGCGGTAAGCTCCTTTACCTTTTTTAGATTGACGGCGCTCCAGTTGCTGTTGGGGCGGCGGGGGGTGAACCGGATCATATAGCTTTCATCGTCGATCCGGTTGCGTCGTCCGTCGATCCATCCGTAGCAAATGGCCTGATCGACCGAATCGGACCAGGTCATATTTTGCCGACCGCTTCCCACTTTGTAGTAGCCTACGTAGCATTCGGTGGATTGGTTGTGGTGTTGGTCCAGCCAGTTTCGGAAGGCTTCGGCAGAAGGAAAAAAGATGGGTTTTTTATCGATTGGCATGTTTTGAATGTTTAATTTATAGATAAATCTAAGGTTAATAGCATTAAAATCATTATATTTGCAGGGAAAAGCAAAAGAGATGATATGAATATAACATACTATGGACACGCTGCCTTCCTGATTGAAACCAATGGCAGCAAGCTGCTTTTTGACCCTTTTATAAGCCCCAACCCCAAAGCCGACCACATTGATGTGGAAGCCATTGAAACTGATTACATTCTTCTTACCCACGGGCATGTGGACCACGTAGCCGATGCAGCAGCCATCGCAAAAAGAACCGGTGCAAAGGTCATCTCCAACTTTGAAATCGTTTCGTGGTACGAAAAACAGGGTATCAGCGGACACGGAATGAACCACGGCGGCCAATGGCATTTTGATTTTGGCCGCGTGAAAATGGTCAATGCCATTCATTCCAGCGTTTTACCCGATGGCACCTATGGAGGGAACCCCTGCGGCTTTGTCGTCGAATCAGCCGGCAAGTGTTTTTACCTGGCTGGCGATACAGCACTCACGTTCGACATGCAACTTCTTCCCATGACTGAGCCCAAACTGGATTTCGCTATCCTCCCAATTGGAGACAACTTCACCATGGGCTACGCCGACGCGGTGATTGCCAGTGATTTCATCAAATGCGATAAGATCATCGGTTGTCATTACAACAGTTTCCCACCCATCGAAATTGACGAAGCAGCGGCCCGGAAGTCATTTTCCGTTAAGAATAAAGAACTGATCTTGCTCATTCCGGGAGAATCGATCCAGATTTAAGGATGAGAGACCTTTTACCGGAAGGGACCTAATACTGTATTTTATCGGTGTGAGGGCTATTAGTCTATTGCGCACATCATCACAAAAGAAATTACCTTAATGGGAAAAATCATAGCCATAGCCAATCAAAAAGGGGGGGTGGGGAAAACCACTACCGCCATCAATCTCGCAGCTTGCCTCGCTATCCTCGAGAAGAAGGTATTGCTGATCGATGCCGACCCACAGGCAAACGCTTCCTCCGGGGTGGGATTTTCACAGGATGACATCAAACACAGCATCTACGATTGTATGATCAACGAGTTTCCCGCCAAGGATGCCATTGTCGAAACCGAGACGCCCAACCTGTATCTTCTTCCTTCTCACATCAATCTGGTCGGCGCCGAAATCGAACTGGTGAATAAATGGCGTCGGGAGTACGTGATGCAAGCTTTTCTCGTCGGATTGAAAGAAGAGTACGATTATATTTTCATCGACTGTTTGCCCTCACTCGGCCTGGTGACCATCAACGCGCTGACGGCAGCCGACTCGGTGATCGTACCCGTTCAATGCGAATTTTTTGCACTTGAAGGGCTGGGTAAACTGATGAATACTATAGGCCTGGTCAAAAAACAACTCAATCCCGACCTCGAGGTGGAAGGCATCCTCCTGTCGATGTACGATCGCAGATTGCGGCTGGCCAATGAGGTGGTAGAAGAAGTGAATAAATATTTCAAAGACACCGTTTTTAAAACGATCATACACCGCAACTCCAAAATAGGAGAGGCACCCAACATGCACACACCTGTCGTATTGTACGACGCCACCAGCAAGGGAACGGTCAATTTCCTGAACCTTGCCAGAGAGTTTCTCAACAAAAACGAGGAGCACCTCCGGGTGGTCAAATCACCAAAAGATGACGAAAAGAAAAAAATAAGCTGATGGCTAAAAAAGTTAAAAAAAAGGAACTGGGAAAAGGCATTGCGGCCCTCCTTTCCAAAATGGACAATGCACCCGTTGCGGAATCTCCTTCTGAGGAGGTGGTTCAGGAGTTGTCGTCGTTCATAGCCATGATCCCCGTCGACTCCGTAGAGGTCAACCCCTGGCAGCCGCGTTCTGAATTTGATCAGACGGCCCTCAAGGAACTGAGTGAATCCATTAAAGTGCATGGTCTTATTCAACCCATAACCGTTCGACGCCTGGGCAAAAACGACTACCAACTGATTAGCGGTGAACGGCGGTTGCGTGGAGCCAAACAGGCAGGCATCGCCAAAGTGCCGGCCTACATCCGCATAGCCAACGATCAGGAAATGCTCGAAATGGCCCTGGTGGAAAATATCCAGCGCTCCGACCTCAACGCTATGGAAGTAGCCTTTACTTACCAGCGCCTCAAGGAAGAATGCCAGCTGACCGACCAGGAGCTCGCCAAACGAGTCGCCAAAAAAAGAAGCTCGGTGTCCAACTACCTCCGCCTGCTGAAATTGCCACCCGACATCCAACAAGCCCTTAAAGCCCAACAGATCACGATGGGACATGCCCGCGCCCTGGTGGGAGTCGATGACCTGGCTCTCCAAAATGTCCTTTTTAAAAAGGTAGTCGATGAAAACCTTTCCGTACGGGCCACCGAACATCTGATAGCCGGTTACCAAAATCCAAAAAGAAAAAATTCGGGAAAAACCGGAAAGTCAAGCCCTGCCTTATCTACCGCTTACCGCGAAATACAAGATAACCTCTGCAAAGCCCTCGATGCCAAAGTGCAACTGAAGAAGAAGGGGCGGGGTAAGGGACAGATCGTTATTAATTTTAGCTCAGATAAAGATCTTAATCGTTTGTTGGAGATGTTGGAGGGGGATGGGTTTTGATAGTTTGCTAATGTGCTGATGATTGATTTGCTGATCCCGAAACGAGTTCCGGACAAGTTCTACCTTCACTTCGTTCCGGCAGACAAGCCTGTTTACCGACAGGTAGATTTGCTAATGTGCTGATGATTGATTTGCTGATCCCGAAACGAGTTCGGGACAAGTTCTACCTTCACTTCGTTCCGGCAGACAGGTACTTTTAAGTTGGATCATTCGTTATGATGCTTATGAAACGCTTTGTAATTACGGGTTTGTTTTTGTGGCTCGGAGTGTGTGGGTCGGGGCAGACACCGGATACGTTGCTGACGGAACCAGTGACCGATACATTGGGGATAAAAGAACGATTGCTTGCTGCGAAAACCAAGAAAAAGAAGCGGTTTTTAAAAAACCTATTCGACTTCAAAAAGGATTATCCTTCTCCTAAAAGAGCCGTGCTGCTCTCCGCTATTCTTCCAGGTACGGGTCAGATTTACAATAAAAAATACTGGAAACTGCCATTGGTCTATGGTGCGATTGGAGCGATGGGCTATTTCATCGCGGTTAATACGACGGAGTATCGGCGTTTCCGCAAAGGGTATATTTATATGTTGGACGAAGACCCCGATACAGAGAGTGAATTTGAAGGCATCCTTGAAGCCAGTGCCGTCAAAAGCTATCGCGATCAGTACCGGAAAAATATGGAGTTGTCGTATATAGGAGCGGCGGCAACTTATTTGTTGGTGGGTATTGATGCTTTTGTAGACGCTCACCTTTTGAGCTTCGATGTTAATGACGATTTGAGTCTACAGATACGACCCGATTATCAGTGGACGTCGCATGATCGGGCAGGTACGCTGGGCTTGCGTTTTTCGCTTCGGGCTAAATGATGGGGTTTATTCTGAAAATTTTGGTGGTCTAACCATTGGGGTCGCTTCCTGCACCCCGCTAACAACCATCGCTCGAAGATGCCGAAAACTTAGAGAATACTACGGCGGCCAGAGGCCGCAATCAAGGTAGCGTACCAGTGAAACTTGATAGCCATGCATGAGACAACGACCATTTACGCCAGCCTGCAGGGTTTTTCGAGCTTGCCTTACCCGTTTCTATCCATACAATTCAAATCTTCGAAGGCCTTTTTGAGCCGGGTGACGAAGGCATCTTCTCCGGCGCGTAGCCATTTACGGGGATCGTAGGTCTTTTTATTGGGTTTATCGTCGCCGTCAGGATTTCCGATTTGGGTTTGCATGTAATCCCTTTTGCCTTCGTAGTAGTCGCGTACGCCGGTCCAGTAAGCCCATTGCATATCGGTGTCGATGTTCATTTTGATGGCGCCGTATTCGATGGCTTCGCGGATCTCTTCGCGGGAAGAACCTGAGCCGCCGTGGAAGACGAAGTTGATGGGGTTGGGGTCGGTTTTGCATTTGTCTTGAACGTATTCCTGAGAGTTTTTCAGGATGATGGGTCGTAGTTCTACATTGCCGGGTTTGTAGACACCGTGAACATTTCCGAAGGCGGCCGCTACGGTAAATCGCTTGCTGATTTTCGACAATTCTTCAAAGGCATAACAAACCTCTTCCGGCTGGGTGTAGAGCCGGGCACTATCCACGTCGGTATTGTCGATTCCGTCTTCTTCGCCACCGGTTACGCCCAATTCGATTTCGAGGGTCATACCGATTTTGTCCATTCTTTTCAGGTATGCCTTGCAAATGTCGATGTTTTCTTCGATGGGTTCTTCCGAAAGGTCCAGCATGTGGGAGCTGTACAAAGGGTAGCCCCTGGAGGCGTAAAATTTCTCGCCGGCGGAGAGTAGCCCTTCCACCCAGGGCAGTATTTTTTTTGCGCAATGGTCGGTGTGTAAGATCACTGTTACGCCGTAGGCTTTGGCCATAGTGTGTACATGCATGGCGCCGGATATACCGCCGAGGATGGAGGCCTGCTGGTCGTCGTTGGAGAGGCCTTTTCCGGCGAAGAAGGAGGCGCCACCGTTGGAGAATTGGATTATGACGGGCGAGTTGACTTCGCGGGCGGTTTCCAACACGGCGTTTACGGAGTTGGTGCCTACCACGTTGACGGCAGGGAGGGCAAAATTATTTTTATTGGCGTGGTCGAGGAGTTCGGTTACTTCGTCGCCCCAGAGTACGCCCGGGCGGAATTTTGTTGCTGTTGCTGGCATGTTTTGTTGTTGATTTTATTGATTGTTGTTCATCGTTTCTTACTCATGCCTGGCAATCCCAGTTGGGAGCCAAACATTTTGGCCAAGTTCGGGTTTTTGGATAGTTTGTGCATCATTTTTCGCATTTGATCGAATTGTTTGATGAACTGGTTGATTTCGTGGACATTTCGGCCGCAGCCTTTGGCGATGCGCTGTTTGCGGCTCATGTTGAGGATTTCGGGTTGGTTCCGTTCCTGAGGGGTCATGGAGAATATAATGGATTCCACTTTTGCGAAAGCGGAGTCGTCGATGTCCAGGTTTTTGGTTATTTTGCTCATTCCCGGGATCATGTTCATCAGGGATTTGAGGTCGCCCATTTTTCGGATCTGATTCAATTGGCTTAGAAAATCGTTAAAGTCGAATTTGTTTTTCTTGATTTTCTTTTCGAGGCGTTTGGCTTCTTTTTCATCGAACTGCTCCTGTGCTTTTTCCACGAAGGTCACGATGTCGCCCATGCCGAGGATGCGTTGGGCCATCCGGTCGGGGTGGAATACGTCGATGGTGTCCATTTTTTCACCTGTGCTGATGAATTTGATGGGCTTGCCAACGGTGTATTTGATCGACAAGGCTGCCCCGCCCCGCGTATCGCCATCGAGCTTGGTGAGTACGCAGCCGTCGAAGTTGATCCGTTCGTTGAAGGCTTTGGCGGTGTTGACGGCGTCCTGGCCCGTCATGGAGTCGACGACGAAGAGGGTTTCGTTGGGTTGGATGGCTTCTTTAATGTTTTCGATCTCGGTCATCATCTCCTCGTCTACGGCGAGGCGTCCGGCAGTATCCACGATCACGACGTCGAAGTTGTGGTCCATGGCATGGCTGATGCCGTTGAGGGCAATTTCGACGGGGCTTTTATTTTCGGGTTCGGCATAGACTGGTACTTTGATCTGCTCGCCCAAGACGTTCAACTGGTCGATGGCGGCGGGGCGGTATACGTCGCAGGCTACCATCAAGGGTTTTTTGTTTTTCTTTGTTTTTAAAAAATTGGCCAGCTTGGCGCTGAAAGTCGTTTTACCCGATCCCTGCAAACCGGAGATGAGTACGACTCCGGGCTGACCTTTGATGTTGATGCCGGCGGCCTGGCCCCCCATTAGCTCGACCAGTTCGTCCATGACGATCTTGACCATTAACTCGCCGGGTTTTACTGCCGTTAGGACGTTTTCCGTACCGAGGGCTTTTTCTTTTATTTTGTCGGTAAATTCTTTGGCGATTTTATAGTTGACATCGGCTGCTACCAGGGCTCTGCGTATTTCTTTGATGGAGGTGGCTATGTTGAGCTCGGTCAGTTTGTGGTCACCACTGAAGGTTTTGAAAACGCCTTCTAATCTTTCATTTAAACTTTCAAACATAATTTATTTCTGATTTTAATTTGGCCGTAGAGCCTTAAAAACCGGTGCAAATATACTATTTTAATGGCAAAAAGGAGGGTGATTTGCTGATGATTGCAAGGCTTTCCTATAAAAATCAATTTCGATGATTTACTTAATTTTTAACTGCCCGAGGCATGTTTTAACTGTCGCGAACGCAAAGCAAAACACCTTTGGTGTTTTTTCGCCCCGAAGATTACGTTTCTTCGCGTATAAGAAATCCTTGCCGATGATTGATAGTTGATGGTTTATGCTGCCTCCGCTGAAAGGTCTCAGGGTTAAAATTTGCTCGTATAGGACTTTAGTCTAAAAGAGCAACCAGTGTTTGTAAACCAGGTCGACGGGGAGGCCCATGATGTTGGGGTAGGTGCCTTCGATGCGGTTGATCTTGCAGAGCCCAACCCATTCCTGAATGGCGTAGGCGCCCGCTTTGTCGTAGGGTTGATAGGTGTCGATGTAATAGTTGATTTCTTCATCGGTCAGGGAGTCAAAATAGACGGTTGAACGGCCGGAAAATACCGCTTCCTGGTTGAGCGATCGCATACATACTCCGGTTATGACTTCGTGTTTGTTGCCGGATAGTCGTTGCAGTGTGCTTTTGGCATCGGCCCGGTCTTTGGGTTTTCCGAAGATGGTATTGTCCAATATTACGACGCTGTCGGCTGTCAACAGCACTTCGTCGGGTTGTAAACTGTCCACCAACGCCAGTGCTTTTTTTCGGGCCAGATAAGGAGCTACATCTTCTACCGATAGACTTTCAGGATAGGTTTCTTCGACTTCTTTGATGCGTATTTCAAATGGAATTCCCGCTTGCTCGAGCAATTGCTTACGGCGCGGGGATTGAGAGGCCAGGATTATTTTTTTTCTGGGCATTGTGGATGGTTTACGGAGGATGGTATGCCCTGAAGGCGTAGCGACAGCGAAGTCCTTCAGGATGCACGATTTATGGTATTGATTAGTTTACGATATACTTTTCAAAGAAGAAGAAAAAGATATAAAAGTCCAGCGACCATGATGGCTTTGGTTAGTTGACTTATGCGGTGAAATTCAGCTTTGGAATGAGCTAGTCTCAACTTCCATAATACGACTGCAAATGGCAGGGCCAATAGAAAGATTAACCAGATTGTAGCTGTATTGTTGTACAAATGAGCGTATCCTATACCCCAAAAAACCAGCCCTCCTAACAATATTATTCCGGTTGCCGTGGCCCATTTTTTGGCGACAGCCAGACCCCGTGCGATGGGCAATGTGTTGGCGCCTCCGTATCGGTCGCCCTCTACATCTTCGATGTCTTTGATTATTTCCCTGAAAAGGGTAGTGACAAAGGCAAAGAAGAGGTATGCAATAAACAGTTGCTCAATTAATGTGGTTGCGATGCGGTCAAAATCGTTGAGGTCGACCAATGCGTGACGACTGACATACCATACCAGCCCGGCCACCAAACCACAGAGCAGAGCCACTGCAAAGTTGCCCCATAAAATGGTCTTTTTCAAATTTCTTGCATAAAAATATAACAATACATTAACGAAGAGGTACAATCCCAGTATCCCGGCATCTTGTAGTTGATTGGTAAGGTAGCCGGTCATCAGGCCACCTGCAAGCAATAGCGATAGGTATAAAGCGATGACCGATTTGCCGGAAAGTCGCTGATGGACAATCACTTTTTGGGGTTTGTTGATCTTATCGATGGGGTGATCGTACCAGTCGTTGATGAGATAGCCGGCGGCAGTGGCTGCGATTGTCATGGCCACCAAGAGGGCGAATGAAAGGGGGCCGAGGGGAGGCGCTATGGAAGTTTGTTCCAGTGAAGGAATAACCAGCTTGTAGTACAATAGATATTGTGTAGCAGCTGCGATAAGGAGGTTGGCAGGGCGGAAAATTTGCCACCAGGGAGGCATCACAATTCATCTGATTTGATCCTGGCTTCGTCGGCAGCCATCTCACTGTCGAGCCAGCGGTCGTGCAGTCGCATAACCTTTTCAATGACATCTCTTACGCAGCCTTCCCCTCCTTTGAAGGGGCTGATGTAACGGGCCAGTTCCACAATTTCGTGAGCGGCATCATGGGGGCAGGCAGGGAGCCCTACCAGGCGCATGGAGTGATAGTCTGGAATGTCGTCGCCCATGTACAAAACGGTGTCGGGGTTGATCTGATGTTCCCGGAGATAGTTTTTCAGCACCGGTTTTTTATGAGCCACCCCTGAAAACAGGTCGGTGATACCCAGCTCCCTGAGGCGACTGATGACTCCCTCCGAGTTGCCACCGGTGATGATGACCACCCGATACCCCTCTTTGACAGCCCGCCTGATGGCATAGCCGTCGCGGGTATTCATTTGTCGAAGGAGGTGTCCATTTTGCATGACAAGCAAAGAGCCATTGGTGAGCACGCCGTCAACGTCCAACACAAAAGTATCGATGTCTCTTAATTTGTCGAGGAAATTCATGGAGTGAAGTTGTTACTGATTGTCTCGCCACTCGTATACCCATTTGGCTTGGATTTGTTCGAGATGCCCTTCATTGCAGTTTTCGCGCTTGTCTTCAAAGCTGGGAATTTCCAGTACCCATTCGATCAGTTCAGTGAAACGGATGCGATAGATATGGCTTTCGGTAAATTCGTCACCGAAGCGGTCGTAAAGTTTTATGGCCACATCTTCGTGGTCATTCCAGTAAATTGGCAGGTCGTCTATTTCTTTGAAACTCACGAGGGTATAGAGATTAATTATTAATTATTTGGCTTAGTGTTCATGTCCGATGATCTGTGATTGGTCGGGGATTTGGATTTCGATCTCCGCATTGTCCTCCAAAATGATGCATTGGCAGGCGAGGCGGGATTCCAGTCTGGGATTGATGGCGCGGTCGATGAAGTCTTCTTCCTTGTCGGAAATTTCTTCCAGGACGTCCTCTCCTTTTTCCACATAGATGTGGCAGGTACTGCATGCGCATACGCCGCCACAGTTGTGGTTGAGGTGGATGTCGTTCTCTTCCACAATTTCGAGGATGGAATAACCGGCTTCCACATTGTCGAGGGTGACCGGTTGGAGCTCTTTATCTTCGAAGGTAACTTTAACAGTCGCCATATAGGGTCGTTAAAAATTTTTGCAAATGTACTAGATTTTCCAGGAAAACAAAGTTGAAATTTATGAATGAAGGCTAAAGCTGCTAAGTTTTGAAAAATTACAAGGTTTTAAGAATTGGTCCTTTGCAGAAAAATCAGCTTAATCTCTACTACATTGATATAACATATGGATGCTGCGAAGGTTTATCTTGTGCTTGGATGATCACTAGTCCAGCGAAGGAAGGTCCGTTATGCCGGCAGCGAGGAGTACCTTCCATTCGGGGGGAGAAGGAGGGAAGGGGTTGGTGAATCGGGTACGGAGGTCGTATAATATGGCGTCTTTTTGATATACGCGGATGATCTTTATTCCGGAAACGGAGGAAGGGGGCGAAGAATTGTCAATAACTTCCAAGCGTATGAGGATGGAGCTGCGGTGGCTTCTGTGAAACAGGTGGATGCCGTTTTCTCCTTTGAAAAATGCGCCGATGCCATACCATTTAACGTTGATGGTCTGGTCGGTTTGGGTGTATTGGATGTCGAGTTTGTCGAGAAGTGTGGCGTAGGTTTTTTTCAGTCCTTCGAGCTCTTCCCGGTGGTCCAGGTCGGTGAGGGAGGAGAATTTCAAGGTTATGGAATCTATTTTTTGGGATAAAAAACCTCTGGCAAATAGCTTTAGGAACACCACATCGAGGCCGGCGATGAGGAATTCGGTTTGTTGCTCGTTGAATCGGCTGCTTTGATAAGGGTAGCCGGCTTTCAATTCCGACAAGGCGTCCGGGTCTAAATATTTTAGGGAGTCGGGTTCATCATCCAGGTTGCTCGTGTCGGTTAGTTCGTCGATCAGGTCGGGGCTGCTCTTCAGGTTGAGTGGAGGAAGTTTGTTGGATCTGAAATATTCGCTGCCATATCCCAGGGCACGATCTTTCATGGTTTGCTTAAGCTGGCTGAGCTGATCTTTAAATGCATAATACATCCAGTCGTAATCGCCTTCGGGTTGGATGACGGTTTTGATGCCCAGCTTTTCGTCTAAAAACCGGATCTGGGTCTCCACCTTTTCCAGCACCCTGATCAATTTGTTGTAAAACGATCTTCCTTTTGACTCGTGTGGCAGTGAAGGCAATGGACTCAGGGATTTCTTTTTGGCGAAAGCCAGTGGCGTAATGCGGGGTACCAACCTGCCATCTTCCCATAATATTTCAAAGATCATGGGAAGGTTGCTGTGCGAAGCGATCAGATGCTCTGCGGAGAGGGCGGTGAGGTCTTTTTCGATTTGTCTTTTCAGTGCGCGGCCACCCATTTTTTCATCAAAGCCGCGTTGGGCTACCCACTCCAGGGCGTTGGGGGCTATGTTGAGCATCATTGTTCTTCTGACAAAGCCGTCGCGTTGTAGCAATTCTTTGATTTGAATGCGGGCGATGGAGAGGATGTCCTCAAATCGAAGAGGATCGAATACAACCACCCGGTCGATCCGGTTGATGAATTCTGGGCGGAAATGGTTTTCCATAGCCTTTCGGTAAATGGCCGCATCGTTTCTGGAGGAGGTGTCGTATCCCAGCCGCATGGAGACTTCCTGTGCGCCTATGTTCGACGTCATAATGACGATGATGTTGGAGCAGTTCACCGTTCGGCCCAGACTGTCGGTGATACGTCCGTCGTCGAGTAGTTGCAACAACAAATCGTGGACGACGGGGTGAGCCTTTTCAATTTCATCGAGGAGCAGGACGTGGAAGGGCTGGTACCGGAGTTTTTCCGTAAGGAGGCCATTGGGGTTGAAATAGTCACCGATTAGTCGGTCGACGGAGCCGGGGGTGTTGAATTCATTCATGTCGAACCGGGTCAGCTCTGTTTCGCTGTCCATCAGGTATTCAGACAGCACTTTGGCTGCCTGGGTTTTTCCGACGCCGGTGGGGCCTATGAAGAGGAATGATCCCAGTGGTTTGCCGGGCGTGTTGAGTTTGGCCTTGACCAATGAAATGACATCGGTGAGGGCATCTACGGCGTCGGACTGACCGATCAGCCGGGCGTCGATGAATTTTTTGATTTCCGCTCTTTGGAGTTGGATATTGCTGTCGAAGATGTACTCGTTGAGGCGGCTGAGTTCTTCAAATTCCGAGCGTATTTCCGGAACGTCAATGGTTTGATACCGGTATTTGGTGCTGAGTTGGTTCATCAGCCGGAGTACGCTGCCGGGGAGGGCTTGCTGGTTGAGGTAGGTACGGTGGAGGTTGAGTAGTTGGCTGACGGCATTGATGGTAAAGGAGCATCCTTGTTTGACTTCGAGGCTGCGTCTGTTTTCTAACACTATTTTTACAGCGGTTTTATAATCGGGTTCGGCTACCCGGATGATCTGAAACAAGTCGGCAAAACGACGGTCTTTTTCCTGTACGACTTTCCACTCTGAGGGGGTGGCCAGGAGGATGAGTTGAAGCGACCGGTTTTCGACGTAGGGTTTGAGGAGGTCGCTGAGCGTCATACTGTTTTGGGCCGACTGACCAATGCGGAGGAGGGCCACAGAGTTGTCGGTAAGGAGGATGTCGGGCGGGAGGTTGAGGTTGGCGTATTCCTTTCGCTTCATTACAAAGTCGAGGATGGCTTCGGTTCGTTTTTGCCACCAGCCCACGATGCTCATACCTGCGATTACCCGGTTGGGGTCGAATTGCCAAAGTTTTTTGGCGGGGCTGTCTTTTAATGTTTTATCATCCTTGCGTTGTTGGAGGTAACGAAACACGGCTTCCTCGATGATGCTTTGTTTGCCTACTCCTTTGGGTCCCACCAGGACAAATGGGGTATTTTGTTCCTGCCAGGTGAGGTCATAAATGCGTTCGACGAGCGGTTCGCGGAGGTGGGCTCGTTGGAGATTGCCGGGGTATTTGATGTTGAGCTCGTTTCCGATCTTGGTTATTTCCTGCGCTCCTTTAAAAATTTGTGACTGATGGGTGAAAGTGAAGAACCCGGTGTTATTATTTTTCAGGAATTTCATTGGGCCCTGTTCAATGGCCAGGTTCATGCTGAGGGTGGAGACGAAGTTGTTTTCACCGCTATAATAGTCGTTTATATCGAAATCCGCTTTGAGTTCTTTTCGCTTTTGGCGAATCAGTTTTTCCAGTAAGGAAATGATTTCCCCCTCATCGATGTTCTTGTTGGAAGCCGGTCGTTCTGAGATGCCCATAAATTGGTCGAAATCCGGGAGGTAGTTGATCGCTTTTCCGTTGACGGCAAATCTTACCACAGCAACATTTCCACTGACATATTGATGCCCTGAGCTGAAATGAATTTTTAGATTTTTGAATTGTAGTTCCGGATTGAAGGTATACCATAGCAGGAAATCTGCGTTTTCCCGGTTTAATTCAAAATCTTTGAAAATACCGTTGACTTCTTTTTTGAATCGCCGGGTTACCTCCTCGAATCTTCGGTGTTGCACATGAGGGCCATAGAATAGCAGTGGACGAAGCAGGTAGGTCATCCGATCGTCCTGTTTTTTGTGTTCGATGTAGACTGGTAATTGTAGTTTGACGTATTCCATGGTGCATTTCCTCGGCCTGCAAATCTAAAAAAACCTTAGCGAATAATACGTCGCCAGGTGATTTTTATATTTGCCAGAAAAATTACCACCAACAACCACATTAAAGATTATTTTGACGATTTCGATGCCTTGCGGGGCATCGCCGCTCTGTCGGTAGTGACCTTTCACATCACCTATTGGCTCGTTTTCCCGAAAGAGGAAGCGTATGATCTGTTGAAAAAATCTTTCCCCTGAATGACCAGGGAGGAGAAGCGGGCGTTGCTTTTTTCTTTGTGTTGATTGGTTTTTTGATCACTTACCATGATGATGGAGGAGCGAGAAAAGAAGGGAAGTTTTAGTGGTGGAAAATTTTTATATGCGACGACTATTAGGACATGTTGATCAGGAAACGGTGGTTTATTTTCACTCTCTGTCGGCTGTTTATCTGCTGCATATGGTGGCTATGCAGGTTGTATTGGGGGTGATTGTACTGACGATTTTGTTCAGTCATTGGAGTTATTGGTACTTCGAGTCCTATTTTTTGAAATGGAAAAATCGGTTTTCAAGAGGTAATTGAATAGCGGGATATGTCGACTTTTGTCGAAATCTCATCCTTACTTATCGTGAAATATTGCGATTCGGCTATCATTGATCTATAATGAAAACACGAGAACAGAAGTATAAAAATTCAGCTGATTTTTTTTAATGCAAATGTTGTAACAATACATTTTCTAACCTTTAAATTTTAGGGAAATGAAAAAGAAAATTGGATTGAATCTTTCAGGAACACTTATTCGACGGCTATGGATCGCTGCTGTTGTACTTATAGCTGTATTGGTACTCAACCCGCTTGGTTATAATTATTTAGGATACCGGCAAGTCGTTGAATCTCCCTTGGGGACCAAACGGGTCGTGTATGGAAATGGATATTACTGGAAATTTCCAGGCTCCAAAGTAACGACCTATCCCAACCTCGTCACCATCGCTTATACGAATCAGTCAACAGAAGCAACCGTCAACCAGCCTATGGTTGAAATACGCTTCATGGATGCAACTACCGCTCGTGCAGAAGTATTTGTAAAGTACGCCTTACCCAACAATCCAAAACTAATGTTGGAATGCCACGAAGATTTTCGCAATGTAGACCATCTGGCCGCCACCGGACTCGCACCCTATACCAGGGAGTGCCTCAAGTATTCTACGCAACTAATGGAGTCGGAGCAGCACTACTCCGGCGGGATGTCGAAACTCTCCAACGATTTTAGAGACCAACTGGATAACGGACAATATGTTGTAGACAACTACGAATCTACGCTCCGCGACTCCGTCACGGGAGAACTAAAAAAGACCTATGAAAACAAGATCCGCCTGGATGAACAGAGCAAGCCCGTTCGCAACAGCAATGACTTACTGGACATGGGCATCGTAGTACGCACCCACAACATCATCAACGTGGATTATGAAGATCAGGTAGACAGCAAGCTGTCCAAAAAGATAGAAGCCAGCACCCGCGAATCGGTTTCAAAGCAAAACCTGATCACTGCTCAACAGGAAGAACTGACCGCCGCTGCC
Source organism: Saprospiraceae bacterium (assembly GCA_965222105.1). GTDB lineage: Bacteria > Bacteroidota > Bacteroidia > Chitinophagales > Saprospiraceae > CALGLS01. The sequence continues at coordinate 100,541 of CBDCTQ010000048.1, forward strand.
GAAGGACGTAAGCGCCTTGTTGAAATCGAATATGAGAAAAAGCAGGAACAGACAACCCAGCTTGTGAAGGCCGAAACCCAGGTGAAACTGGCCGAGAAAGACCGCGAAAAACAAAAGGTTGCCCTGGAGGCAGCGCGCCTGGAAGCCCAAAAAATTAAAGCCCTGGCCGATGCCGAGGCTTACGCCAAACAAAAGATCATGAACGCCGATGGCGCTTTGGAGAAAAAACTGGAAACCTATGAAAAGGTGCAACAGATGTGGGCAGGTGCTTTTTCCAAATACCAGGGTGACCTGGTGCCTAAGATTCAGACCGGGGCCACCGCTGGGAATAAGCCTAACGCCGGACTCGATTTTATGGAAATGATGGGGGCCAAGGCAGCTATGGACCTAAGCCTGAACATGCAGGTGAAAAATAAGTAATTAGCTACCGTTTTATTTTTAAACCATTGGGCCTCGGATAGTCATTGCTGTTCGGGGCTTTTTGATTTTCTTCATTAGAGTTTATTCGAAAAAATTTAGTTAGAAGGGCATTTGGAACCTTGCCTACCCCGATACGAATCGTGGGCAGGAGCCGCCCCCTAACAATAACACCCGAAAACGCCTGAAAACATAGTTTTCTGAACATCAGTTCAGTTCCGAAAAGATCACATTATCCCCAAATTCCACCTTAGAGATGTGGCGAATGCTGTTGGTATGGTCCAGCGGCGTCCAATACTCGGGGTATTTGATGGTAATCTCCTGTTGGAGGAGGCTTTCGCGAAGCTGTTCCAGGTCAAGGCCCTGCTCTAGTCCCCGGTTGATGTAATACCGGGTTTTGTGATCATTCAGCACAAATACGACGTCTTTGACCCCACCTTCGTAGATGTGGTCAACGGTACCTTTTACGACCAGACAGTCGTTTTCACCGGGAATGGGTACAGGGCGCATTATCAGTAAGCCACCAATGAATAGTGTCGCCAGACAGACCAGACCCAAAGTTGATAGAATTTTCATGGATTTGTTTTTTTGCAAGATACGGTTTTTTTTGAGTACGTGACAAATCTACCTGGCGGTAGACAGGCTTGTCTGCCGGAACGCATTGAAGGAAGGTCGACCCACCGCTAATTGTTAAAATCTTATTAATTACAGTTTGTACCTTTGCCATACACAATAAAGGAATCAAATTTGTTTTTTATTACAGGTGATGCCCCGAACTACCAGGATTTTTATTTGAAACTGGCCAAAACCACAAATTATGAAGCTGTTGAACATAGTTTTTATGCTTTTGCTCTTTGGATCGGTAGTTTCGGCGCAAGCGGGCTACAAAATCGTCGCAGAAGTAGCCAATTTTTCCGAAAAGGAAGCTTACCTGGCCTATTATTACGGCGAAAAACCCTATATCCGCGACACCATTGAAGTGAAAGAGGGCGGCCCGGTCGTGTTTGAAGGAGAGGAGGCGCTGCCAGGCGGCATATATCTGATCGTTCTTCCGCCCGACAACAAATTTGTCCAGGTTTTTATCAGTGAAGGAGAGCAGCATTTTACCCTTGAGGTGGATGCCAATGACCTGGCCAATTCGGTGGTGGTCAAGGGCTCTGAAGACAATAAATTGTTCTACGATTATATGGCGTTTTTGGGCAACCAAATCAAAAAAAAGGAAGAACTGATGACTCAGAAAGAAGCGGCATCAGAGAAAGAAGTGGCCAAGATCGAAACCCAACTGGAAGCCCTCGATGAAGAGGTGAAAACATACCATAGTAACATTCGCACCAACCACCCCAAGACCCTGACCGCCGCCTTTATCAGCAACCGGACCGATCCTGAAATGCCCGAATTTGAGGGCACCGATGAAGAAGTCCAGAAAAAACGCTGGCTGTACGTCCGCGATCATTTTTTCGACCTGATCGATATGACCGATGAGCGCCTGGTGCGGACTGCCTTCCTGTATCACCGCATAGATCAATACATCAATAAGTTGACCGTGCAGCACCCCGATTCCATCAGCGTGGCCATCGACGAAGTGCTCCGCCTCGTCAAACCCGCCGAGGAAACCTTTAAATTTTACCTGGTACATTTTCTGAATACTTACGCCAAGTCGAAGATCGTGGGAATGGATGCCGTCTACGTTCATCTGGTCGAAAAATACTACGCCACGGGCCTCGCTCCCTGGACAGAAGAAGACCAACTCAACAAGATCATCAAAAACGCAACGACCCTAAAGCCCATCCTGATCGGCAAAACGGCCCCGGACATTCGCGTCCAAAAACAGGACAAAACGCCGATTTCTCTGCACGAGGTGAAAGCCGATTTCACGGTGCTTTTTTTCTGGGACCCCGAATGCGGACACTGCAAAAAATCAATGGGGGAGATGGTGGCGTTCTACGACCAGTTTAAAGACAAGGGAGTGGAGGTGTTTGCGGTGTGTACCCGCGTCACCGACGACATACCCAAATGCTGGGAATTTATCGAAGAAAAGGACATGGTGCGATGGATCAACGTGGTAGACCCCTACCTCAAATCGCGGTACAAGCAGTTGTACGACATCCGCACCACGCCCCAGATTTTCATCCTCGACGATAAAAAGGAAATTCTCTCCAAGCGCATTGGGGTGGAGCAGTTGCCGGAAGTACTGGAAAACTTGATGAAACTAAAGAAGGAAACCAAGAAAGTAACAAAAGAAGGATAGAAATTCGCAATTCAATCAAATGCTCAATGACTCTTCGCCCAACCCTCCTGTTTGCCCTCCTTGTTTTTTCCGTCAACACCTTGTTGGCACAGATAGCGCCAGGGCAAATACTACTCAACGGCAACGCCAGTTTTTTCAGCAACCACAGCGTTTCAGAAGGGTTCGTGCCTCCTATAGGTATCGGAACCGGAACGATCCCGGCCTTCAATTATGAGCAAAAACAAGACGTATACAATCTGACCCTGGCACCCCGGGCGCATTATTTTCTGTCGGAAAAATGGTCGGTGGGGCTTGGCTTTGGCTGGCGTCGGATCGTCAACGACCGCACCATTCCCAGCGTCAACGCGCAGGAAGTATCCACCCTGTTTATGTTCTCCAGACAGACCAAAAACAAGGTGACGACCGCCAGTTATGCACCCAGGCTGGAGGTGGCCCGGCATTGGTATTTTGGCAAGCGGCTTTGCATCAACGTCTTCGCCAGTGCGGGCTGGCAATTGCTGCGCATCAAAAGAGAGACCTCCACCACACTGCCAGTAGCTACATCGGTGATTAGCCTAGAGGGTTGGACGGTTTCGCCAAACGGACTCCAGTTTACACCCCTGAACGACAACCTGATGACAACTACCGATACCGATCAATATTGGTTATTGGACCTCTCTCCTCAAATACGGTATGCTTTCGCAAAAAGGTTTGGTGCCACGGCGACCTTTGGTGGATTCTCTATAAGTCAGGAGTTCAAAAGTACTTCCGCTGGTTTCCAGAAAGCGGCGCCTAATATTGGAATCAACATTAATCCATCAACATGGACATTTGGCCTCTACTACCTGTTTGGGGATCACCCAAATGAGACCGGGAATGGGGGCTGAGGCAGGGTTTGGCAATATTTTTGAGGCGCTAAATTTTTCAACCAGGTGGATACTAACCTTTTTGAAATGTCGTTTAATAGCCAAACATAATTCCCCAACGCTTATTTTCTGCGGTAATTCCTCTATGAAAAACACATTATTGTAACTTTTTATTCGTCCGCAAGTATATCCTATATCGGTTCGTCTACTATTTGATCACCTCATAACTTATCACCATGGATACCAACGATTTTAATAAGCTAATCGGCTTACTCGCCAAATTGGACGTTGCCACCAGCAAAGCTTCTCAAACCGACGGCAGTTTCCGTAAGTACCACACACAGTCCATCGAAATGTTGAAAGACATGCCTGTACATCTCAAACGCATTGAACAAGGGTTAAAAACAGCACAGATACTGAAATAACAACCTAGGAAAAAAACGCAATATTGCAGGAAATCAGTCTCATCTGACGATGAAGGCTGATTTTTTTTTATTGTTTGAAACAATAGAAAGTCATATTCGTAATTTATTAATGTTAATGTTGTACTCCTATTTCCACTATCTTTTAACTCACTAAATCACCTACAGATTATGTCTAACGTAACCTTTACGATCGGCACCAACCGCACCTGCCGATTTACCAGCAGCCAGGTAGAAAAAGTAAACCAGGCCATTGAAATTCTCGATAAAGTTTGGGGCAGCACCAACTTCAAAAAAGCCATCACCGGCTTTAGCTGGACTTCCGAAAACGGCACCACATTCGATCGATTCCACATGTCGGGCGGAATGTCTAACGATCAGGTTTGGTCCTGCATTTCAAACGCAACCAACACGCCTACGAATAAAAGCAAGAGCAAAGTCAACATTTCTGTCGTTCCCTGTGCCAACGCCAATGATTACAACTGGTGCGTCAACAACGGCATGCCTTGCGTAGGTGTCAACGTCAATTACATCAACTGCGAGTGGTACACCCCCGTACACATCGCCTGCGCCATCATGTACGACTACTGCGTCAACTGTTGTGGCTTCACCGGTTACACCAATGCCCACATGGTCAACTGCTGGAACAGCACCGTACCTGCTGCCTGCTGCACCATCGTCCGCGACTGTGCCATGAAAGTTGGAAAAGATGTCAATGTTGGACAATGGACCGCTTACGTCAACAACGGAACTTTCAACTGCTTCCCATGCTGCACCACCTGGGGCACCACCTGGAACACCAATACCGGCATCACCGCTTACGACAATACCTGCGTAAAAGTGAATGAAGCCATTTGCGCCATGCAAAATGAGATCGATTGCCTCAACAGCATTCGCAACAAATCAACAGATGAAGTCAACCGGTTGACGATGATGATGAACGCCGTAGAAACAATGAATACCGTGTGTCAAAATATGTGGTCTACCTCTCTGGATGGCTGTGAGACAGCCTGGATGCCTATGGGTACCACCAAGAATGTAGTTACCGGATAGATAGGGTTTTACAGGAAAGTGGCTTAACCCGCCACTTTCCTACTTCCCTGTGTGTTGTTGTAGTCAGCATAGTTCTCTTGTTGAGGGCTATGTTGATTTTTTTTTTTGAGTGGTTGGGCAGCTGTGAGTGGAACCGGCAGGGTGTGTAGCGTTCAGCCTATTCGCTATCTAAGAATTGTCACCGATCCGCCAACAATGATCCCATTGGCAGGGTCCAATCGGAGCAGGTAGTAGTACGTGCCTTCCGGCAAGGGATTTCCACTGCTGTTTTGGCCTGACCAATTGTTGTAGTAAGGTTGTGTAGCGAACACTTCTGATCCCCAGCGATTGACAATGGATAAAGAGGCATTGGCAAAATTGGGGCAAACATCTATGGCATCTATATAAAATTCATCGTTGATGCCGTCGCCATTCGGAGTTATGGCATTGGGGGCAAAGACATACTTCATATCAAAACAACTAAACTCCAAAGAGATGCGCACAACCGCTGTATCGCACTGGTCAGGGCAAACTGCATGACAAAGCGCATAACTGAAAACCATATCTGCATTGGAGGCAAGGGCCGTTCGGCAGAAAATATCGCCCGACTCCAATACTTCTACCATACCATCCCCCGGGGGAACGACAACCTCAACCGTCCAACCCGTGAATTGATCATTGGGTAGGTCATTCTGTACCACCGGTAATGTCGTCTCCATTCCGCTGCCCTCCAATTGGTAATAATCGTCATTTGCGACAGGAGAGATCCCAAGAAGGTGGACCAGAACAGACGCCGAACTCAACTCAGGACAATCTGTGGTTCCAATGGTCCATACCAATTGATTGGTGCCCATTATCAACGACCGTACCGTAGTCTGTGGATCAAAAATATCATCGAATTGAATAGACGGATTTGGCGACGACCACTGCCCAATCATATTTTCCGGAAGGTGTGCCGACAATGTAAAACTGGTGTTGCAAATGGCGGTGTCTTTACCGGCAAACGCAGCAGGGTAACTCGTCTGGCTGACCAAATAACTGTCTTCGGAAGTACAACCATTTTCAGGATTGGTGACGATCACCTGGTACTGGCCGGCCTGGTCAAGCGTTATAACAGGACTGTTAGCCGGGCCGACGATATTACCGTCAGGCGAAAACCAGGCAAAGGTACCGGATGGAGGGGTTGAAAACTCAGCGGTTAATGAAAGAACCGTATCCACGCAATTCAAAGAGGTGGCCGAAATTGGGGAAATGACAACCGTGGGTGCAACGGTGTCCAGGCTTACTTCGACGGTATCCAAATCTGTGCATGCATTGTTGAAAAGCTGGAACACTTGTAACAGATACTCGCCGTTTTGATCGACAGTAGCCGCAGAACTGGTTGCTCCATCCAGAATATTGCCATCGTTGGTTTGCCAAAAATAGCCGACATCTCCACCGGTATCGGTAGCATTTAGTACGATGATCGGATCAGAACAGGTAATGGTTCCGTCCGGGCCAGCATCAGCATCCGGAATGGCATGTACCGCGATTTCAACCGTATTCAACGGGCCTTCACATTCGTCGACTGTTTGACTGACCCAATAGGTGAATATCCCCGGAGCATCTGTGGACGGGGAAGGGGCTTGCGCCAAAGGCACGGTAGCCGTTGAATCGGAATACCAGATCAGGTTACTCCCGGATGCAGTAAGTGGTGGCATAGAGTCGTTTACACAAAAATCGGTGGGAGAGGTCAATTCCGGAGGCTCCGGAAGGGGAATTACTGCCAATGAGATGGACACCAATTCTGAAAAACAATCATTGTGAAAAATCTGTAAATCATAGACACCATTATTCGAGAAATTAATGCTGGCTATTTCTAATTGCGGAATAGTGGTAATGACACTTCCAGTGGGAGTGTACCAATGATATTCGGGCGCAGTGCCGGGATAGTTGCCGGTGGCTTGAAGCCAAAAATCAGCCCCTTCACAAAGTTCAAGACTGTTGGCCTGGATGACTGGTTCCTCCACATCGGTTACCTCAATATGGACCGAGGTTTCAAAAGGACAACCAATCGAATCGAGCACCACTACTGACAAGGTAGCCGTAGAACCAGCAGTAAATATCGGATTCGGACAGTCGAGACAACTCAAATTGGGATTTGCCGACCAATTATAGCTAAAGTTAGTTTGTTGAATAGGCTGGCCGGTCGATTCATCGAAAATTTGCAAAGGGTAAGTCTCGCCCATGCACAATGTAAAATCATTGTTGAGAAATACTGCTGGTGAACTATTGATCACAGAAAATGAATCGGCAATTTGGCATCCCAATTCATTGTATCCTTCTACGGTGACCGTGTAGGAAGAATCGGTGATGGCTAAAGACCACTCATTGGTGTTGGATGAAAATAGATTGTTATTTACCCACCATAGGATAGAGTCGAGGGGCTGAGGCAATGTGATGGTCAGACTGTCTTCATCGCAAATCGGTATTTGCTCAGGAGCGATCAAATCGTAATAGGGTAGTACGTTCACCTGGTAGAGGTAAGTTCTTTCACAGCTACCATAGAGAATTTCCGAAAGGATGACCGTCTCCGTTTGTACCTCCGCCGAATAATTGGTCCAGCTAAAGGTAAAGTGGGAGCAAGTATCGCATGCCGGGGCACCTGGCAAGGACCAACTGTAGTAAGCGTTGTCCAGAAAAGTTTTGCCCATATCCCAACTTCCGGATGAACAAATGGTGGTGTCCGACAGAAAAACCACTTGGTCCGGATAGCTGGCAGTAGCCATATCCGATTGGCAAACACAGACGTGGTCCTGGTTCAGCACGGCAATAATGGTACACATTTTTAAGCTGTCGGGGTAGGTCAGGTTCCCCGAAAAATCAGAGGAAGAATCGGGTGGTATTATACCCGGAATGGAATCCAAACCTAAATAAAAATCTTCGGAAGACAAATAACCATTCGCGTCGGAATCGAAGTAATATTCAATAACAAAGAAATTGTCAACCGTGGGCAAGTCACCGGTATTTACCAGGTCGAAAGAAAAATTAACGGTTTCGAGATTTCCTGACGATTGGGTGTTATTGAGTATAAAACTTTCAATTTGCACTTGTGGATTGTCTACAAAAATATTTTCAAAAGCATCGCCGGTTTGCACGTCCGTATCGCAGTATTCCTGACTTTGTTCGCAAAAGGCAATGTCGAGGGCAACGGTTTGCACCAAAAAATATTCATTGCCGCATTCGAGGTTAGACAGGCTATCCACTTCAATTGTAAATACAATGTTGGTAAAAGAATCCGGTGGCATCAGCCATTCCAGCCTTTCGCGTTCGTTGATGATGGAAATCGCCGGTTCTCCCGAGATATTGCCATTGGTGATGTTTACAGAATTCGCTGTATAACTGGCCCCCACCGGAAGGGTGAGGAAGAGGCGGTCATTGGCACCGATTTGACTATTGATCACCACATTTACGGTGACCGCAGCCGCATCAATGCAATTGACAATATCTTCCACTTCAATGCTGATGTCACTTTCGTAAGGCGGCACAACCCCTTCAATTTTTATGGGTTCTCCTGGCCGATAAACACTATTGTTGGATTCTTCGCAGTTGTTGTAGTAATGGGTATTGAAAATGGGATAAGACTCCGCGATGAAATCACAATCGGTTATAAAATCCATTTGAAAAACACAGGTATTCCAGGGAAACTCCAATGCACCGGGCAGTCCGTTTGCGGCAATGTCGGAATTCAGCGTATTCAGCTCCCAATTGTAAAACCCCATGTCGAGATTACCATCGGGAATGGAAGTAAATGGTGCCCCATGGGGATAGGAGAGGGCATTGCTTCCGGGAATCACATGAAGCCCCACAGGCAATTGGACCAGAAGTTGGACATCGTAAGCTGTACCGTAATTGGAGTTGATGATACTTACCTGGCTGGTGGATACTGGGGTGCATAGGTCGAAATTGCCGCCTGGACTGATGACTTCCTGGACGATGGTGGGGTGTTTGGGGAGTACCTGGAAAACGATGGACGTAGAGGGGCAATCAGGAGGTGTATTGCCTAGTATGGTGTCACAACTGACGCCACCTTCCAACAATACTTCTCCAAATTGGCAACTATGGTTGTTAGCCTTCAATATGAAGTGATGAAGGCTATCACGGTGTATCTTTTTTTTGTATAGTATTCCGGGTGTTAAAGCGGTTGAAGTGTCACCAAATTGTAGGATAAAATTTGAAAAATCGCCAGTTAATGTTTCTTGTTTTAACCAAATGAATAATGAGTCATAGGCTGCCGGAGTTGGACTACTATAAATTTCTATTGAAAAAGGCCAAGTTACAATTTCCTCGTATCCAATGGTAAGGGGAACAGGATCAAGGAAATTTAAATTGAGCGACCCATAATTAGAAATGGATTTTGTGGACTCCAGGAAGTAAATAGAATCTTCTACTTGATCGATAATGTTAAAGGAATATTCCAGGATTTGGTATGGATGATTTTGGTTGAAACCGAATGTAGCCAAAGTACTGATTTCTGTTGAAAGAGTATTGGGGCAAGTTATTTCGTTAGGAGCACGAAGTTGAAGGATCATATTTTCGTCTGGGTAATCTGAAAGATTGAAGTTATCTGCAAAATAGCTATTGAAGTCAAAAACGTAATAATCGCCCTGAATAGAAGGTGAAATATCGCCTGTGAAGGTGCAATTGATGTATTCAATGCCCATAGTACAATAATTGACATTTGTGCTTATGCTTATGTTTGAAGTATATCCAACTTCAAGGATTGATGAGTTGAAATCAAAACCTGTGACGATATAATTGGTCAGATTTGGTGCATTGATTCGATACTCCTCCCACCGACCAAAACTCCGGAACTCATAAGGGAAGAAATTGTCTTCTTTCGAAATACGATGATTCAAATAACCGAAAACTCTATCCTTTTTTACGCATGGGAAATAATACGTATTATTAAAACAGCTCGTAATCCTAAATCCAGTAATTTCAAGCGCACGCGAAAACTGGAGACAACCATTTGTTAAAGTATCCAAATGATCGGCACTATAAAATGTGGCCGAAGGGCTGGCGAATATTTTCTCTGGATTTCCATCAACGTATTGCCCCTTTCTGACGACATATTTATTGGTGAGTGCTATGGTGTCTTGTACATTATAGGAAAAATCGGAAGGGAGTCCACAACTGGATGTCAGAGGCAGTGTGCTGATGTCGTAACTAAATACAAGCGTATTGTTAAAGTTACTAATAGTAGGTACTATGGTGCATAAATAAGAAGTACCTTCGCTGGCGTCTGTAATTTTTACATGACCGCTAAGGTGTTCAAGCCCTGATGGAGTAACCAGATGGCTGTCCGAATCCAGGGAACTTGAAATCGTAATGTCAATGTGTCCGTTCACCCAATCAGAGGCATTTTCTGTGGGATTGATAAAGAGTTGGAAAGTCTCCAGCAATGTGTCTCCAGTGACGGCTCGATCTTGTCTGATCAGGTCAGGATTGGGTAACCCAATGCCATCTGCAATACGGTCATCGTCGTTATCGGGCCAACCCCAGCTGGAAGGATCGCGTGCCAGTTGATAGTCGTAAATGCAATGACAGGTGGAATCTTCCAATTCATGCGGGCTGCATTCAATGTTCACTTCGGCTACACTTTGACAAGCCTGGATGCCACAAAAGGGATTCTCCTGGTCGCAGTTGTCCTGTAAAAATATAGTGGCATCTACAGTTACATTTGCGGAGGCATTGGCTGCTAATTCATCGCACTCAGCTATAAGATGGAAGTTTAAAGTAGACTCGGTATATACGGGCAATTCGTACTGTACCTGAATAGAACCAGCTATGCTGTCTTGGGGGCTTCCAGAAGAAGGAGGCTGATAGTCAATGGAAACAGGAAGAGTTTCACCCATGCCGTTCTCGTCGTGTAGAGCCAGGTTGTCGATTTCTTCCCAGATAAGTCCATCTGTAAAAGCAATTTTTAGAACCAATAATCCAGTGTCATAGTTTAGGTATTCAAAGTCAATTTCATATTGAAAAGAAACCTCTTCATTGTCTTCTATATCATAGAAAGAAGGAGAAATAGTAGTTGAAATATTTTCTCTTAATCTGGTTAAATAAGGAGAACTCTGCTGTTCGTTGGGGCAAAATGGTAAATAATAGTATCTGTACGTCATCCCGGTTTTTCCATAAGTTGTGCAATTCTCAGCGTGACAAAAATAAACATCCCATTCTATGGAAAGAGTATCCCCAATGGCGAGATCATGGCTGCCCACTTGAGCTACAGCGCATAGTTCAGTGTTGTTGAAACATTCCAATAGATAATCCTCAGATATTATATTGAAGTTTAAAATGTTATGGCCTGTCACTTGACCATTATATCTAACCATTATCGAACTGGTGTCAATGCCCGAAATGGACCCGAAGGAACTATTGGGGTCAGATACTCTAAGTAAAAATTCAGAAACATCTTGTGCACCTGTATTTACGAAAGTGATCTTTTGATGGACCGGCACATCCCCACAATAACAATCCCCTATGTCCAGTTCCTCAATCACCTCAAATTCAACTTCTGACTCGACCTCTTCAATCGAAACATTGGCACCAACTGACTCCGTTTGACATAATTCATCACCACATCCCCACTCATAATAGTATGTGGAAATCGCATCTTCACAATCTATAATTGTGATGTTTTCTGTGATGAGTAGCGTCTCGTTGATGTCCAATCCCAGGTTGTTATTGCCAATAGTTTGAAATTCTGGACCTGACAGGAAGAGGGTATACCCCGCTGAATCCTGGTTAATTATCGTACCCGGAAACACATTGTTAACAATTATGCTGGTATCATGCTCCACCCTGAATGCAAAGCTATCCAATGTGCCTAAGCTGGTATTGGTAATTGGGATCGTTCTTTCAAATTCCTCACCTACATTTCCTGTAAAAGGATTGTTGGAGATTTGATCTGGATTAATGGCCAGAAAGGGAACGTCGATCACCAGCGTATTGGTGATGCCGTTTATGGGAGGTTCGTTGGCATAATAGGCCCAAAGTTCGTATTTATGAGAGGTGCCGAATACTGCTTCGTAATCGGCGCAGGATATATTTAATACCAAAGCGATTTGTTCGGTATGATCTGGAGGGACAGTCTGCAATTCGAAGACAGGTTGATTCAAGTCATTGATGTTGTATTCCGCTGCATTGCTGCTGACCGACCCCGGCACATAGTTGAATATACCATCGAATTGTAAATTGATCTGGATACCATCGAGCGGTTCTGTTGTATTATTGGACAAAAATACAAATAGAGTGTCCGGGCGACAAGGCATAAGGTCGTCCGGCACTTGAGAGGTTAAAATGATATTCGTGCTGACAGTTGAAAAGTGGGTAAACGACAGTAAGGCCAACAATAGATTGGTGGCCACCAGCCATCGCAGGATATTTTTGGCTTGCATAGGAAGGCTGTTTTGTTTTGGGCAAATGCAGTATCAGCTACATCTTTATCAGTCGCTCTACCCACACAGCCTCTTCGGTCTCCACCGATAAAATGTATACACCATTGGCCAAATGACTGAGATTTAATATCGTCTCTTGTTGACAGTTTTGCCTTAACAATATGCTTCCGGAAATGGAACTAACCACCACCCTGGCAGAAGTTGGCTCAGATAATACAACTGTTATTTTGCTGTTGGTGGGGTTGGGGAAAATCATGTTTTCTTTTTCTTTAACTTCCTTTCCAGAAACCAAAGCGTCCTCCTCATCACAATCCTCATCCACGCCATTGTTGGGAATGTCTTCCGCATCGGGGTTGATGTCGGGGTTGTCGTCGTTGCAGTCATCGGCGAGGAGGAACCCATCGCCATCCAAATCATCATCAGGGGTGCTTTCGTCGCAGTCTTCATCGATGCCGTTGTAGGGTATTTCCAGGGCCCCGGGGTTGATGTTGGCATTGGTGTCGTCGCAGTCCTCGTGGCTGAAATAACCATCTTCGTCTTCATCGGTCAGGCCAAGTAGGGTGGCGGTTAGACTTAGGTCATTTCCATCGCCACCCTGGTAAGTCAAGGTGAGGAGGGTGCCGTTCAGGATCAGTCCGGCACCTTCCGGTAAATCGGTCAGATGTCCGGTAATGGGGCCAGACCCTTGTTTGTCCACCAACAGAAACGTCTCACCCAATTGGGGGGTATAGCTGCCTTCAGCGGTCAGCAGGGTGTTCGACAGGGTCAATCCGCCCTCTTCAATCTGAATTTGGGTGTAACCCATGCCCGGTTCCGTACCCTCAATGTGAAATGAAAGCGTATTGTTGGAAAAATCTGTGCTGTCGTCGAAAGCTAAGATGCCCGATGGGGTAGCCACGTCGATGATGCCACCAGGTCCGTGCTCAAAATAAAGGGAATTGACCATCCCACTTGCGTGAAAATGGCCCGTGTTGATGAACGGCTCTCCGTCGCTGTAGTTGATCACGTCCGACTGCCCCACAATGTGGATCGTCCCCTCATTGTAGAAGGGAATATTTCCCGACAGGTTGATCTCCTTGTTGGTCACATTGGTGAAGCTGATCACTCCGTCGGGCAGGTTGTGGATCATCCCATCGCCTGCGGGGCTCCCCGTCGATTTGATGCCAGAGGAGGTGGTGTTTGCAATCGTGATGATGCCTCCATTGATCAGGGTCTCATTGATTTCGATGCCATCGTTACCTGCGTCCAAAATGGTGAGTTTGCCGGAAGGCAGCACTTCTACCTGGCAGTGCTTGTTGATGTCGACCGCGTCGCCGGGGGCATCGGCCATGCCTATGCTCAGTTCTCCGGCGATGGTCAGTTGGGTCGTCTGCCCCGAATCGCTTTCCAGCCGCATCCCATCACTTCCGTTGGCGGCCCCTTTGGTGGTGCGCAGTATGTGCCCTACGGCGATGTGGAGGTGGGCCCCGTTGGCCAGCCGGACCGATTCTACGGTGTAGTCTTCGCCATTAAAGATGACGTAGAACCCGGCGTCGATGATCACGTCGGCGTCGTGGGGTGGGAGCGTATCGCCTTGCCAATTGGCAGGAGTCATCCAGAGGCTATCGCCGCCACCACCGTCCCAGATCAGATCGTCGGACACCGAAGCGGTAGCAGGAGGGGAGAAGGAATAAAAACTGAGGAGAAGGAGTAGAAATGTCAAAGTGCTCATAATTTTTGTTTTTGGTTGAAGGTTTGGGCTCAATTCCCTTTTAGGAGTAAGTTGTAGAAGATAGGCTGCTCTTCCAAAAACATTTTAAGACCAATGTTGCGATTTCGTTTTGGTATAATGGAGGAATTACACAGTAAAGCAGGAGTATTTGTTGTGATTTGGTTGGGACAAAGAAGTTGAGTTTTGCATTGGTGACGGGTAGCTGTTACCTATTTTGCTTTATAGGATTGGTATTAGACAGGTTTATGGCAAGTAAAAAAATGGGGTTATTGGGGCAGCCCAAAAAAAAGTCGGATCGGCTGCTTTTTCAAACAACCAATCCGTTTCCTACGATTGCTTTATATTTTTTGCTGGAATTGAAGGGCAGCGTACTATTTTTATTTGGCTCCACAGGGGTAAAACATCGCCCTGTCTCGTAATTAACTTTGCGACTTGAATGCTGTTCTTGAGTACGGGTATTATTCACCTCCTTTTATATCAAAAGAGTGCATGACATACCTGCCTGGCGGCAGCCAGGTTAGCGGAGCATCGCGGTTGCAAACCTGCCGGCCGGCAGGCGGGCCGCGACGAACGACTTCTACACACAGGTTTTCTCTGTGTATCTTTGTGCCTCTGTGCCTTTGTGGTTATGTTGCAGCAATTCCCGCCATTCGGTGGGACAGGTTTGTCACGCACTCATATCAAAAAACAATCAGCTTACCCCGAACAATCCATTCCAATTCCTCCGCCCGATACTCATACAAATAAACCCCACTCGGAAGCCCCTTTCGGTAAAAAACAGTTTTGGGCCCGGCCACTTCCAGCTCCTGTACCATTGTTCCCCGAAGTTCGTATATGATTATTTTTCCGAAAGGAGGGTGTTCTCCTGCCAGTTCAAACAAGGTGTACCCATCCATCGGGTTGGGATAGACCTTAAGTATGGGTTGAGCCACCGACGGGGGCAGTGCCGAGTCGATGATGGCTGTTGAGTCGATGCAGTAATCGTTTTCTATGGTGTGAAAAACGGTGTTGGATATCAGGCCGGGCAGGCTGTCGAAAAATATGTTGGCCTCATTTTGTATCAGGGCGCCGCCGGGGTTGCCGGGCTGTTGCCAAATTTTAAAGCTGACGAATCCGTCTGAGTTTTCAAAGGAAATGGTACTGTCCGGAAGATTAATGTTGGAAAATGTAAATTGTGCGATGCCCCCGTCTACCATCTCGAAATCGTAGGGATGGCTTGCCGAACCGGGCTGAATGGTTGCCAGGTCGAGCAGAGGCGATATGCTGTCTCTTACGACGACCTGCTGTACTGTGTCCACTCCCGAATTGCGGAACCGGATGGTGTATTCCACCGGTACATCGTCTTTCAAACAATGTGCTTCCATGATGCCTGCCGGATCGGCTGTTTTAAAGTTATCCGCTCCCGATCCCACTACTTCCATGCATTCGATGTCTTTGAAGTCGTCTACATCATCCTGTGGCCATTGGAGGTAATACCCCAGACTGTAGACGCCGTCGCCATCGGGGTCGCACCCCTCCACCGTAACACTTGGGCGGCTATCCCCCGGATGGTTTGCCGACTGTTCTGCCTCCAATCGTATGGTCCCTCCAAATGTAGGCACGACAATGTCCATAGAATCGCCTTCGCCCAGATCCACCTGGCCTTTGAGCATCATGATGTTATCCTCAATCACGATGTAATCCGTGCTGGCCGACATCGCTGCTGAACTCGCATTGGTTATTCTGAATCGAATGCTATCGCCTTCGCAAACCCCCGAAACCCGTAGAGAAGATCCGTCCCAGCCGGGCGTTGGTAATGCACAGATCGAATCTGAACTGATCTGGGCAGATACACAGGCTGTCTGTCCCTCTACGAAGGAATCGCAGTCGGGGTCGTAAATAACGCTCACGTTCAGCGAACCGCAGTCTCCTATCGATAGCTCTCCCACGTCAAACACATAGGTCACTCCCCCTATCACAGCGATCGGCGAGATGGGCGTACTGCCAATAAAAGTAAAGCCATCACTCAAGGTAAACGCCACTCTGCCTTGCGGTGCGACGACGGTGCCTTTGTTGCAATATTTTAACTCGTAAGTGGTTGGTACGCAGGGCCTAAGCTGGCCATTGCTGATGTCGACCGACAGCTTGGGGCAAGCAAACACGCTCTCCATTCCAAAGTCGATCTCTTCCACATCGCTGATGTCAACCACAATATTGGTCACTACCCCGTTGCATACCGACCAGAAATCCGGATCGTAATTGATCACTTCCAGTTCATAGGTCCCTGGAAGCAGACTGATGGTATAGGAGCCATTGACATCGGTAGTCGTGTACACCGTGTTGGAGCCATCCGAAATACGGAGTATCATGTCTTCCAGACCTTCCTCGGCGTCATTGGAGCAGTTGGCATTTTCATCGACATAAACGCGGCCCTGGATCACCGGATCGGGCGGAAAACATATGTTGAGTATTTCGGTGTTAGAGCTGCAACCCACCCCGTTGTCTTCGATGTTGTATGGGCCGCCGCTGGCCAGGTAATTACAGACCACTTGTTGCTGGCACAATATCAGGGCGTTATTGCCTTGCAGATCGAGAAATTCAATGCTGGCCGGGTCAATATTTTCCAATCCTGCCAACGACTCCAGCCCATCACTCCATCTGACCAGCAATTGACCGCCGATGCTGGTCAGGTTTTGCAGGGCAGTGAGGTCTTCCAACTGATCGCTGCTATGGATATAGAGTTCTCCTCCCAGCGAGGTGATGTTTTCCAGTCCGGCGAGGCTGACGAGATTTGTTTGTTCGATGTGAAAATCGGAGGTGATCGAGTCGAGGCTCAAAAAATCTGTCAGGTCGGTGATGGTGGGGGGTAAGTCCACCAGCCTGAAATCGTCGCCTATGGTGGAGAGGTTATTGGGGCCCGCAAGGCTGGTCAGCGAGGGAAGGTTTTCGAGAATAAGGTCTTCGCCTATGTTGGGGAGCAAAAACAATCCAACAAGCGATGTAAGTGAACTGTTATTTCGGATGACGAGGTCGCCTTCCACCTCCGACAGGCTGTTGAGGGAATTGAAGTCGACCAGGGCGTCGTTGTCTTCGATGAGGAGGTCACCGTCGACCGAGGTCAGGGCGTTGATCCCGTCGAAGCTGACGAGCGCGTCGTTGTCGATGATGCCCAGGTCGCCGATGGTCAACACGAGGCTTTCCAGTCCCGACAGGTCGGTCAACGAAGCTGACCCCCTGATATAGAGGTCGCCTGTCAGGGAGGTCAGTCCGTTTAGGGCATTGAGGTTGGGTAGGGCGGTGTTGTAATTGATCTCCAGGTCTCCGTTGAAAGAGGTGATGCTCTGCATACCAGCCAGGGAGGTGAGTGCAGGGTTGTTGTCGATATGGAGCGAACCGAAGAAAAAGGTCACGTTGTCCAGGCCGGTTAGGGAGGTTAGGGAGTTGTTGTTGCTGATCTGGAAAAACCCGCTGAGCAACATCTGGGATTCGAAGCCGGTCAGATCGGTCAGGGCGTTGTTGTTGTCGATGTACAAGCTGTCCGACAGACCAAGCCAGTCGGCGATGCCGTTGAGGTCGGCGAGGGCACCGTTGTTGCTGATGTTGAGTGTGCCGCCCACGTGTTCGAGGTTGGGCAGGGCAAGGCCGGTCAGACTGGTCAGGCTCAGGTTGGAGAGGGCAAAATTGCCATCGATGGTGTCGAGTTGACCCAGTCCGTCGAGGTTGGTCAGGTCGGATGCTGTTACGACGATGTTGCCGAGTACACGGGTGCAGCCGGGATAGTTCGTAGGGAAATCGTCAATTTGTTGTTGGGAGTTGAGCAAAAGGGTACCTGGCAGGCAAGTCTGTCCATGAAGATTTGCCATCCATCCCAGCGCGACGGCCAGGAACCAGATGATTATTTTGCCGGTGTTTTTCATGTTTATACCCGTTGCTCAAAAATCATTCAATCGAAGGTGGTGCGGTGTTGGTTTGAGGATATGGACTGTCGTCAAAACCGGTTTCGGGCGGGAGAAAATTTGCATCAGGAACCGATAGGCAGGCTACCGGTTTCCTGATCCAAAATACCTGAGGTGAAGGATCGCTAAAACAGTCATAGATGCTTAATTCCGTTTAATTCATGGTCTGTTTTAAATGCCTGGCATTTCAGGCAGGTGTTCTCCTTCGTCCTAACTTAACTAATTTTCTTCCAATGCAAAAATGAGGACATTGACAGAAAGTTAAAAAAACAAAAAAAGGGCATTGTTGCGATTTCATTTGCCGAAAAGACTGTTTTTTAAGGTAAAATTCAGTAAATTTGTTGAAATTTCATTTTTAAATCCCATGAAGAATAGCCGGGTTTTTACCCTTTTTTCCCAATTTTCCGCCAAGGAAAGGCGTGCTTTCCGCAAATTTGTGCGTTCTCCTTTCCACAATCCACGGGATGATGCCCGCCGTTTGTACGATTATCTGCTCGACCATTATCGCAAACCTGCCCTGTTGGAACGTCCGCTGGTGTTTGACCACTGCTATCCCAATACACCTTATAATGATGCCAAAATGAGGCAGGTGCTCACCCACCTTTGTCGCCTCATGGAGCAGTTTTTGGCCGTCGATCGGTTGCTCAACGACCAGGTAAAAGTACGGCTGGAGGTGGCCCGCGTCCTTAAAGACAAAAATCTGGAAAACCTGGCCAACCAGAACCTCCAAAAAGCAGAAGACCTGCTCAACGAACGCTCTTTCCGCGACCGGGTCTATTATGAAACGAGTTATCAGATTCTATTCGAACGGCATCAGGCTTTCGCCAAAAAAGGAAGGGGTACCACCATAGACCTCCAACCACTCAACCAGGCATTGGAGGTGGGCTTTATCCTGGAAAAACTCAACCAGGCCTGCTATGCACTGACCCAGCAAAACGTCGTCAAAACCGACCTGGCCGCGGGACTTACGGACGCCATTATCCAATACATCGAACAAAACGACCTGCTCGACCAAACCCCTGCCATCCGGTTGTATTACGCCGCCTACAAGATCTTGCGGCCCGATGCAGAGGAAAAATGGTTTTACGACCTCAAAGCCAAACTGGTCGAACACCAGCATTTGCTGCCAAAGGAAGAACTCCGCTCCCTGCTCATATTCGCCATCAATTTCGGCATTAAAAAAACAAACGAAGGACAAAGAGAATTCATCAAAGAGTGTTTTTTCCTCTACAAGTACGGCCTGCAGCACGACTTGTTTATGATCCATGGCGAATTGTCGAGATTCACCTACAAAAACATCGTCACTTCCGGGCTGGTGTTGGGAGAATTCGACTGGACAGAAAATTTCATCTATCAATACAAAGATCGCCTGGCCGCCGTATATCGCGAAAGTCATTTTTCCTACAATCTTTCCAAACTGTATTTTTCCCGAAAGGACTACGATGCCGCCATGCAACTCCTCGTCAAAGTGGAATACGATGACCTCTTTCTCAATCTCGACGCCAAAACCGTTTTGCTGAAAATCTATTACGAAATAGGAGAATGGGACGCCCTGGACTCCCTGCTGGCAAGTTTTACTACCTTTCTGCGTCGAAAAAAAGTGATGGGCTATCACAAAGCCAATTATCAGAACATCATCAGCCTCACCCGGAAGATGAGTCTGCTCGGTCAACACAACCCTGGCGACCGACCCGTCGTCCAACAATTAATACACGATACCACCCCCAACACGGAAAAAAAGTGGATGCTGGAGCAGTTGGGATAGGTGTGGGGCGAGACACAGCGGCTTAAAGATGGATTACTTCATCGTAGGCGGCGGCGGCGGCTTCCATAACGGCTTCGCTCATAGTGGGGTGGGGGTGGATCGACTTGATGATCTCGTGGCCGGTGGTTTCCAATTTGCGGGCAGCAACCACTTCGGCAATCATTTCGGTGACGTTGTAGCCGAGCATATGGGCGCCGAGGAATTCACCGTATTTGGCATCAAATATTACTTTTACAAAACCCTCCTTGGCGCCTGCTGCACTTGCTTTGCCGGACGCCGAAAAAGGAAATTTGCCGACCTTAATTTCGAAGCCTGCCTCTTTGGCGGCAGCTTCGGTATAGCCCACCGAGGCCACCTCCGGCGAACAATAGGTACACGAAGGTATATTGTTGTAATCGATGGGTTCGGGATGATGGCCAGCTATTTTTTCTACGCAAGTGATGCCTTCTGCACTGGCTACGTGTGCAAGAGCTGGTCCTGGCACCACGTCGCCGATGGCGTAAATGCCGGGCACATTGGTCTGGTAGAATTCGTCGACCTGTATCAGACCTTTTTCTGTTTTGATGCCGAGGTCTTCCAGGCC
Organism: Saprospiraceae bacterium; assembly: GCA_965222105.1. Taxonomy (GTDB): domain Bacteria; phylum Bacteroidota; class Bacteroidia; order Chitinophagales; family Saprospiraceae; genus CALGLS01. Next base: position 120,938 of record CBDCTQ010000048.1, read on the forward strand.
GATGTTTTCAATATTGGCGGCCACGCCTACGGCGGAAAGCACCACATCGCAACTGATCTCAGAAGTCGTTCCCTTTTTGCGGTCTTTGATGGTCACCTTACAACCTCTACCCTTAGTGTCCACTTTTTCCACGGAAGTGTTGGCCAGAACCTTGATGCCTTTTTTCTTGAATGCCCTTGCCAGTTCCTTCGATACGTCGGGGTCTTCGCGGGGTACGAGGCCCTGCTCCAAAAATTCGACCACCGTTACCTCTGTCCCGATGGCATTGTAGAAATAGGCGAATTCGACTCCGATGGCTCCTGCCCCCACGACGACCATTTTTTTGGGCTGTTTGTCGAGGCTCATGGCTTTGCGGTATTCAATGACCTTTTTGTCGTCGATGGGCAGGTTGGGCAGGGCGTGTGCTCGGCCTCCGGTGGCTACAATGATGTGCTTGGCGGAGTAGCGGGTGGTTTTGCCGTCAGTGTCGGTTACGTCCACCTTTTTGCCTTTGGCCAGTTTGCCGTGGCCCATGATCACGTCTATCTTGTTTTTTCGCATCAGAAATTGGACGCCTTTACTCATACCCTCAGCCACTCCACGGCTTCGGCCTACCATTCCCTTGAAATCGACCGAGGGACTTTTCAGTTTGATGCCATAGTCTTCGGCGTGGCTGATATATTCAAAAACCTGAGCGCTTTTCAGCAGTGCTTTGGTGGGGATGCACCCCCAGTTGAGGCAGATGCCGCCGAGGGATTCGCGTTCTACAATGGCCACTTTCATTTTCAGTTGGGCGGCTCTGATGGCGGCCACATATCCTCCTGGTCCGCTGCCGATAACGATTAGGTCGTAGTTCATAACATTGTTCTTTTCACAGGTGTTTTAAATCAGGGTGCAAATATAGCGGATTTGGCATCATTTGCAAATGGTGGCGAGGGTCCTATCATTCACGAACCTGTTTTTGAATCTTTCGGTTCAGCGCTGCCCTCAATGGCGTGTACGGCATCTTCAATGATGGGTGATGAAGCACCATAGCGCACCAGGCCGGATTCCTTTCCGAGGCTGAGCAGTTCGATGCCCTCCCATTGGTCGCCGCAATCGTTGTGCAGGGTGGCACCGTCGAGTATAAGTTCTCCGCCTGGAAAGACGCTGATCCTGGCGCCTTTGGGCAGGGAGACAGAACAACGGATGGTCAGGCTCCCGCCTTTTTGTACGACGAGGTGGCCTTCGAGGTCTTTGGCGCCGTGCCAGACCACCTGGTCGGTGATGACAATGTTTTTGGAAGTATCCAACTGGCACCAAAGGGGTTGGAGCATGCCCCGGAGTTTTTTCTTTCTGCCCAGCCCCGACATATTGTGGTGGATCTTGGCGATTTGGCAGGGCGACCAGGCGCTGGAATGTACATTGTAGTCCATGAAATTGTTGCTCCACTGGGTGTTGCAGGGAGGTTTGTCCGACTGGACGTAACAGTTGGGGTGGTGGGGGGTGTCGTCGCATCCGTCGTTGCTGCGCCAGGTGTGTGCCAGGCCGAGGTTGTGACCAATTTCGTGGTTGAGGAGTTTTTGGGCGTACCATTTTCCTTTAGGTGTTTCCCACTTGCCATTGGCTTTGAATACGGTGTCCTGTACGTTGTAGTGCCATCCGACCACTTTCAGCCAGGTGTTCATAGCGATGCCGTTGCCTCTTTTTTTGAAGGTTTTGGAGTCGAGGCTGTCCACCGGATAGTCCATGATAAAGATATTCATAACGGAATCTTTTTGGATGCCGTATTTTTCAAACACCTTTTTGTCGGTAATGTTTTTGCCGGGGCCCCGGTTGATCATATAGTAGAGGTCATCGTCGTAGTGGAAGTAGATGCCGTCGTCGTCGGGATCGTCGGGGCGGGGTGTGAGTACGTACTGATAGCGCATGGGTATGATGGGCGTGTTGTTGCCGAGGGGAAGGTTCATTTTTTTGTTGCGTCTCAATTTGCTGTTGGCGCAGTACATGATCTCGTCGATAAAAGTACGGCCGGTTTTTTCGTCGAAGTTGGCGGTGCTATCGGTGTTGCGCATGATGTGGAAGTTGATGCGGAGGTATTTTACGGGCGTATGATCGAGGTGGTTGGTGTCGGGCATGTAGCTCCAGAAGTCTTTGCAGGAGGCCACCGAGTTGTATTCTGCCGGTCGCTCTTCGGGGAGGGCGACAGGGTGTTGGGTCATGAACTGGCGTTGAAATTTCTTCTGGCAGCCATTAGTGAAAAACAAAAGAAGAAAAGCGGTGGCTGGCAGGCATATCCAAAAATTGAGTAACTTGAGCATAAAAGTGTTTTTGTAGTCTGGAAAAAGAGCACTAATTTTGACAAAAGTCAGACGGGCGATGTTGCCCGGCAAATTAAAACATCCTTTTGTTTAAAACAAATACATATGAAAACCTGGAATATCACCATTTGTTTATCTCTGTCGTTGTTGCTGGCCTGTACTTCCGATCAGGATACCAGCTTAAGCGGCGTCATTGTAAGTTTGGAAAAGGCCGTAGAAGAAACCTCCGACAAGACAAAAACGCAAGAGTTGATCAGTACCTATCAAAAGTACATTGCTGACAATCCAACCGATGCCGCTACCAATGCCCGCTACCTTTACCGGATGGCGGGCCTGTATTATCGGCAAAATCAACATACTGCGGCAGCCGAAACCCTTTTGAAGGGCTTGCGCCAATATCCGGGCAGCGAAGTACAAAGTGCCAGCCTTCATTTATTGGGCGATTTATACAGTGAACACCTCAATTACCGGGAACTCGGTACGCCTCTCTATCACCATTTGCTGGCAACAGACACGGGGTATGCTGAGGCAGATGCTGTTCGCAAAAAAGCGGGAAAAGCGCCCCCCAATCTGGTTGGATATATCGACCTGTTGGCCAATGATATTTATGGCGATTCTGTCCGCTTGCCCGATTTGCACCAGGCCCGTAAATACGTCACTGCCTGTGAAGTAAACGCTTTGGTCCGGCCCGATGACGTGCGGACACCTGAATTGTTGTTCAAAGCAGCTAATATTTCGCGTACTACGGGCCGCAACCCCGCCAAAGCGCTCGACATTTACGACTGGATCTACGACCGCTTTTCTTCTTACGATAAAGCTTATCAGGCCCTTTTTCTCAAGGCTTTTACCCTCGACAATGAGATGAAAAAAATAGAAGAAGCCCGGACGCATTATACGGCGTTTCTCGAAAAATACCCAGATGACGAGTTCGCCGTATCTGCCAAATTTTTGTTGGACAATCTGGGTAAGTCCAATGACGAGATCATTAAGGGGTTTGAGAAGGGAGGGGAGTAGATGTGCTGATATGCTAATTTGCTGATTCGTGCCGTGAAGGCGTAACGTAGTGGAGTCCCCCGTATCAAGTCCGGGGCAGGCTTTCATGGTGCTGATGCTGGACACTACCTGATTGACAGGAGTGAATCTTGCTGTGAATCGCCTCAGAGAGTCAGCCATAAACCCAGGGGGCTATGGGGAAGCATAATCAACATCCTTATTCAAAAAAACTAAAAAAAGTCTGCCCGTATTTGCGTAGTTGAAAAAACCGGGGGTGCGCCTCAAAATTGTGATCGGGATTGTGCTCCAGTACTAAAATTCCATCCGGGTGCAGCAGGTCACTTTCCAGGATCAGGTCGGGCAGCCGGTCGATGGAGGGTAGGGCATAGGGAGGCCCTGCAAAGATGTAATCGTATTGTTTTTTGTTTTTTAGAATGGATTGTCTATTTATGAATTTGAGGACGTCGCCGCGGATGATGGTCAACTCCTTTTCGATGCCCAATGTTTTGGCCGTTTTTTTGACAAAGGCAATGCAACCACCGAATTTGTCGATGTAAGTGGCATCGGTACATCCTCTGGAAATAAATTCGTAACAATGATTACCCGTTCCGCCGAAAAGGTCGAGCATCCTGACGGATTCGAAATCGAGGAGATGTCGGAGGGTGTTGAACAGGCCCTCTTTGGCGAAATCCGTGGTAGGGCGGGTAGGCCAGTTTTTGGCAGGGGGTGTAAATTTCCGGCCTTTGAATCGGCCACCGATTATTCGCATAGTTTGAGGCTGTACAAGTCAAAGAAAAAGTGGGAAGGCACCTCATTTATTTGTTGGCCGTATTTGTAGAGCAGGGGGCGGGGCATGGGATTGAGGTAGCGAATATAGCGATAAAGTTGGTGGTACAGCCTGGAGTCTTCCAGGATGAAACCGGAATAGTAGATGGGCACCTGAGCCACATCGAGTTTGAATTGTTCGTATACCAGTAGGACAAAGTAGATAAAATCGTTTTCCGTTTTAAACGAAAAGGAGTTGGCGAATAAAAAATTCTGATCTTCAAACAGGAATATATGTGCCAGATTGGAGCGGACGTGTAAGTACACGTTTTTGTCTTTGTGATGGCTGGCCATTTGTTGCAGACCCAGTACCATAGGGCTGAGAATGTGGTAAAATGTTGCTTCGGAAAAATACTGTTGCAGGCAGGACTCAATGCCCTGGTCGATCTGGTATATTTGCCGGGTCTGGAGGCTGGGTAGTTGATCGATGTGGATGTTTTTGGCGGTGTGGTCTTTCACCATGGTCTCGAGGTAGGCGGCGGGGTTGCTGGCGTCGAAAAGGCGGTCTGGTACAAAGGTGTGCTCTTTGTTGATCAGCGATATTTTCACCGACCGGTAGGGTAATTTGAGCTCGTCGTCGTTGAGGTACACCGTTTTGATGGCTTGCTGCAATAAGTCGTCGGGGGGAGGGGAGGCATCTGTTTTCTTCCCGGGCGTGGTTAGTTGGAGTGTAATGCTTTTGAGTACCAGCAGGTTGGATTGTTTATCGGCAATGAGAAAAGAAAACCTGTCCATCCCGGTGATGATGAACAGGTCGTAGTGGTTGGTATATTTTGTGGAAAAATGGTCTTCCTGAATGATGATGTCTACTCCCAATTTCCAGAGGTATTAGGTGCTGTTTTATTGCCAAATTTGAGGAAATACTTTTTATCACCCGGTTGGTCGGGATTGTAAGTATCGTCGTATTTTTTGTATTTGGGGTCTTTATAGGGCCCCATAAAATCTTTGTAAGGCGTTTTGGCTTCTACGACCCACACCATGGTTTTCTGATATTCGATGGTGTCGGCGAAAAGTTCGATTTTGGCGCCATTTCCGTAAGGGACGTATTCGAGGGAGTCGAGTACGATATTCGCCTTTTTTACGTAGTTCAGGGCGTCTTCGTAGGTGGTGTCGTAGATGATGGCTTCGGTGTTGTTGGGGTCGTCGGGGTCACCTTCTACTGCGATGTTCATAATTTTCCCGTTGCGGAGGGTGTTGCGCAAGCTGTTGAAGTCGCCGGTAAATTCTCCGGTGACGTTGCGGTAGATCTCTTCCGCTTCCCGCAATTTTTTGAGGTGCTCGGTTACGGCCAATTCCCGTTTTTCTTTTTCAGCTTTAAAAGCGATGGGCTCGCGGATGCTGCTTACCAGTATCCATAGTAGGAGTGCTACGAGGGCAATTAGAATTAAATTGATGACTAGTCTCATGTTGATAGCAAGGTTTGTTTCCGCAATATTAGCATTTTTCTGTTAATTTCTGTTTGGAGGGAGAAAACTTTTTTGTTATCTTTTTCTGGTGAAGATGCAATTATCCGGGATTTTGGCGCCAAGTCAAATGGATTTTTAACGAGTGCGTGACAAAATCGCTGCGGCCTTTACCACAAAGACACGAAGACACAAAGATTCACAGAGAAAATCTTTGTGTGGCTCTGTGTCTTGGAGCCTTTGTGGTGAGAGGCTCCGCTAAAATGTCACACACTCATTTTTAACTATGTCTGTTGGTCCAAAAACCACCCCACCAACACCTTCTTGGTCACCTTGCCCAGCGTATTCCGCGGTAGGGCCTCCACTTTCAAATACCGCCGGGGTATCTTGTAGCCAGGTAGCTTATCCACCAGCCAGTCTTTCAAAACCGCTGTGCGCAAATCGGCTTGAGAACTGACAATAGCTGCCACTACCACTTCGCCCCATTCTTCGTTAGGCAACCCCACCACAGCGCATTCTTCGATGGCGGGGTGCTGACGAAGTCGCTCTTCGATCTCCAGTGCCGATATCTTGTAGCCGCCCGACTTGATGATGTCCACCGAGTTGCGTCCCAGTATTTTATAGCTGCCTTTGCAGAGGAGGGCCATGTCGCCGGTGCGGAACCATCCGTCAGGTGTAAAAGCCTTATTGGTGGCTTCCGGCTTGCGCCAATATTCCCGGAATACGCTGGGACCTTTTATTTGAATTTCTCCGGGCTGGCCTTCTTCCACGGGTTGGTTTTTGTCATCGACCAGCCGCAATTCAACCCCGGACTACATGTCCGGGAAGTCGTTCACCCCGGTAAGGATTCGACAATGCCATACCGATCTCCGTCATCCCGTAGCGTTCCAACAAGATGTGCCCGCTGATGGTACGCCACTTTTCCAGCACCGACACCGGCAAGGCCGCCGACCCCGACACCATCAAACGCATTTTGGCGACAGCCGACGAAAGAGTCACCCGTTCTTTCTCCCCGGCGGCCTCCCAATAGGCAATCAATTTGAAGTAAATGGTCGGCACAGCCATAAACAGGGTAAGGGGCTCCTTTCGGAAAAAATCCCAAACCTGCCGGGCATCGAAGCGGGGCAGGAACGCCACACGGGCTCCCGACCACAATGCGCAATTCACCACATTGATGATGCCGTGGACGTGGTGGAGAGGTAATACATTGAGGATGTAGTCGTCTTGATGCCACTCCCAGGCGTCGATCAGGGTTTTTATTTTCGACCAGATGTTGGCATGGGTGGTCACCACCCCTTTAGGCTTGCTGGTGGTGCCGCTGGTGTACAGAATCATGGCACGACGACTGGGAGGAATACCGGGGAGTTGAGAGGTGCGGTTTGGTTGGATACCGGCAGTTGGTATCCACCTCATTTTCCGGGCTTTCGCCAAATCCGATAACAGCTCTTCGTATTCTGGCCCCACAATCATAATCTTGGCCGCCGTATCATCCACAACATATTGCAATGCCTCCAGGGGGTGAAGCACGCACAGAGGCACCGCAATGCCCCCTGCCAGCCAAATACCCCATTGGGTGGCTACATAGTCAAAGCCTGGCATCACCATAAAAGCCACCCTGGTTTCGGCAAGATCGGAGCGGCCATTGAGCAGGGCAGTAGCCACGGCTTCGGCCGCAGCGTTTAGTTGCTGGTAGCTGTACGCCTTCCCTCCCGACAGAATGGCGACCCTGTCGTCCTGCCAGGATTGTTGGTTGGCTATCCAGTTATTGTTTTTCATCGTCAAATAATTTGAATATCATTGGCAAATCAATCAATCGCTATAACTTGTCCCGAACTCGTTTCGGGATCAACCAATCAGCACATCAAAAATCCCATCTGGCGCCCTTTTATACTATTCCAGCATTTCGTATTTTTGGAATTGCCGGTTCTGTTGTATCATCGTATCGGCAAAATTTATAAACTGATTTGAGGTTGTTCGGTTTCAGGTTCCTGGTGTCCTGTTCCCGCTTGCAAATACTTTTGTTCATTATGTCTAATAATTAAAAGCCCATGAAAGCAAAGCTAAAATATTTTTTTCTGTTAAGTTGGGTGTTCCTCTTTGTTGGGGCTACGGGGTGGTGGCATTTGGATCAATCCAGGAGGATACTCCAACTCACTGCCGGAGAGGTGGGTTTTGAGTCGAATGCTCCTTTGGAGTTCATCGAGGCCGCTTCTTCGGAATTGAAAGGGGTCATCAATCCAGTTAACCGCCAATTTGCCTTTGCAGTGGCCATCCGCACTTTTGACGGCTTCAACAATCCCCTGCAAAAGGAACATTTTAATGAAAACTATCTGGAAAGCGACCTTTACACCCGTGGCAGCTATGTGGGGAAGATAATCGAAACGATCGATTTCTCGAAAGATGGCACCTTCTACGTTCGCAGCAAAGGGATGCTCAACATTCACGGGGTAAAACAGGAGCGGATCATCAAGAGTTTTATAAAAATTGAAGATGGAAAATTGACGGTCAGAGCCGATTTTAAAGTATCATTAAAAGACCATAACATCCCTGTTCCGAAAGTCGTACACCAAAAGATAGCTGAAAATATCAAAGTCAGCGTCGAGGGAACTTTTAAATGGGTTAAAAAACGTCGTTGAACCGGCTTGAGCATATGAAACGAATTTTGATATACCTTTTTATCGGATTTTTACTTTCCCAGGCCACCTGGGCTCAACGGCCTTTTTTCAACCTCCAGGAGACCGGCAAACAGGCTTTTGACCTGAATCTATACTCCATTTTTGAAGACCAAACCGGCGTCTTATGGCTCGGCACCCGCCAGGGCCTTCTGAAGTACAACGGTGCTGAGTTCGACTTGATCCAAAAGAACGACACCACTTCCAGGCAGGTATCGGCTATCTTTCAGGACGACCACGCAGTGCTGTGGGTGGGATACGACGATGGTACCATCTATACTTTTGAAAAAAACGAACTCCATTTCTGGAAAAGGCCCGTCGAAGTGCCCATAATCGATTTTGCTACCATGCCCAACGGCCGGTTTTGTGTGGCTACCTATGGAGAAGGGCTGGTCTGTTTCGACGATCGCCAGACCACCCGCATCGGACTGGAGGAAGGGCTGTCGGCCAAAGATATTTACGTAATGATCCACGACCGGAAAGACCGTCTGTGGCTGGGTACCGATGGTGGACTGACCATTTGTGAATGGAAAGGCGATCAACTTTCGTTAAAAAATATTGGGAAAAAAGAAGGTCTTCCCGACGAGATTGTAAAATCGTTGTTGGAAGATTCCGAAGGCAATATCTGGGTTGGAACCTACGAAAAAGGATTTTGTAAATACATTGTCGACAACGACTCTTTTAAATACTTCGACGAGTTGTCATTCAACAGTATTATCAACGAAATGGTGCTGTTTGAAGGACAGGAATTGTGGATAGCCACCAACGACGATGGATTGTGGCGCTACAACTTTCCAGAAAAAAAAATATCGAAAGTTAATCATCAGGACGTTTCGTTTGGAAATCGCATCAACGACCTGCACATCGACGTAGAAGGCAATATTTGGGTGGCTACTCATCAGCACCAACTCTGGCGCGCCAACCGCCAATTTGAAAACATTCAAACCGACCTGGCAGGCGTGCAGGCGTTGTTATCCGGCCAGGACAATCGGCTTTGGGCGGGCACCGAAAACGGCCTGTACACCATCCGTTTCGATCAGTCGGGGGCCAGCTATTACGAACCGCATTTGCCAAACCTCAACCTCAATGTGATCAGTTTGTACCTCGATGCTTACGGCAACATCTGGATCGGAACCTTTGGCGATGGGGTGTATTGTTACGATCCCAAAACAAAAAAAATAAAACGGCTGACCGAGTTGGATGGCCTGACCAACAACAGCATCTTGTCTATTGCCGGCCTGAACAGCAAAATATGGCTGGCCACGTTGGGAGGCGTCACGGAGATTACGCTAAATGGCAATTTGTTCGACATTAAAAAGCCTGCTTTCCGCAACTTCAACCAGGAAAGCGGCCTGGGTACCAATTTTATTTACAAAGTGATGGTCGACAGCCGCAAACGCATCTGGTTTGCTACCGACGGAAAAGGGATCAGTATGCTGGACCAAGGCCGGATCACCAACTACCCCCTTGCCCTCGTTGAGCAAAATGGACAACCGGTAGAAGTGCCTCTCAAAGCCGTTTATGCCATAGCTGAAGACCATCTGGGTAACATCTGGCTGAGTACGGCCAGCGAAGGTATTTTTGAATTTGACGGCACCGGATTTAGGCACCTGGCTCTCAAAGAAGGCATTCGCAATCTGGAGATCACCGGTCTGGTGACCGATAATAAGGGCAATGTGCTCATTATCCACCCAACCGGAATTGACTTGTTAGATCCAGAAACGCACCATCTTATTTATTACGATGACGAGGTGGGCGTCGACAATCTTCACTCCAATATCAACGGCACTTGTGTCGACCAGATGGGCCATATCTGGATTGCCGGTCAGCAAAAGATCATAAGGTATACTCCCCTGAAAGAATCGCTTGAAATACATCCGCGCACCATCCTCAGTAAAGTGTCCGTCTTTTTAGAACCCATTGATTTAGAGCAGGATACGGCCTTTGCACACGATCAGAATAATTTGATCTTTGAGTTTGCAGGAATTTGGTACACCGACCAGTCTACCGTCAAATACCAATACCAACTCGAAGGGTACGATTTCGACTGGATACCTACCTCCGACCGTCGTGCGACGTATTCCAATTTGCCGCCAGGTGACTACACCTTCAAAGTGACGAGCACGGAGAACGACTTTTTTTCCGACGAACCCATCGCCTCCTTCCGCTTCCGGGTGGATAAGCCCTTTTGGTTGCAGTGGTGGTTTATTCTGGGTGTGCTGATTGCCGGAGGTGCCTTGTTTTACGCCTGGCAAAAAGAGCGGGACCGGCGCTTGCAAAGGGTCGGGTTGCTGGAAAAAGAAAAAGCGGAAAGCCAGTTGGCGGCCATCAAAGCGCAGATCAATCCGCATTTTTTGTTCAACAATTTCAATACCCTGGTGACGATTATTGAGGAAGACTCCGATAAGGCGGTGGAATATGTCGAAAACCTGTCGGACTTTTACCGGACCATTATGTTGTATCGTGACAAAAAGCTCATTCCGGTTCAGGAAGAAATTGAGTTGGTCAACAACTACAGTTTTTTGATCCACAAACGGTTTGGCGACAGCTTCAACCTGTCGGTAAACATCAATGGAGAACCCTTGTTGATTGCTCCATTGACACTGCAAACCCTGGTCGAGAATGCTGTAAAACACAACGTCATTTCGAAAACCAAACCACTGTATGTCGACATCAGTTTCCTTTCCGATGCGGACAAAGGAACACCCGGGAAACGTGGTCCTTACATCACCGTCACCAACAACCTGAACAAAAAAAAGGCAACGGGCTTGTCTACCCGGTTTGGCCTTCAGAGCCTGATGAAACGCTACGAATTACTTTGCGAAAAAAAGGTATTAGTCGAGGAAAACGACCAGCAATTTAAAGTGAAGATACCGGCCATTTACAACGAATCATTATAATTCCGTTAAAACCACAACAACATGAAATTACTAATCATAGAAGACGAATCGGCAGCCGCGAGAAGACTGCAAAAACTCATTGCCGAGATCAATCCCGGTACCGAAGTGCTCGACGTATTGGACAGCATCGATGCCTCTACGGCCTGGTTGCAAAACAACCCCTCGCCCGACCTGATATTTATGGACATTCAACTGGCCGATGGCCCAAGCTTCAATATTTTCAATGAGGTAAATGTCACAGCACCAGTGGTGTTCATCACTGCCTACGACGAATACGCCATTCAGGCCTTCAAGGTAAACGCCATTGACTACCTCCTCAAACCCGTTAAAACAAAAGAATTACAAACGGCTTTCGCCAAATACTACGACAAATACGAAAACGGGAGCTCTTCGGTCGATTATCAGGAGTTGGCGCACCACATCAACCGGTTGCAAAACAATAAGCGGTTTCTTATTCGCCTCGGTCAACAGATGAAATTGTTGGAAATTAAAGACGCAGCCTATTTTTATACACAGGACAAGATCACCTTCCTCCAAACCTACACCGGCAGGCGGTACCCCGTCGACTATTCCCTGGAAAAACTCGAAGAATTGGTCGACGGGCGGGCTTTCTTCCGGATAAACCGGCAATTTATCATCAACATCGACGCCATCAGTGAAATGTATGCCTACTCCAAATCGAGGGTAAAACTCATCCTCAATCCGCCGATCGACGAAAGCATAATCGTCAGTACCGAACGATCGCCACACTTTAAAAAATGGCTTACGGGTGACACATGAATTTACCATTAGAATAAATTCATCAGGGCTGCTATTTGTCAAATAACTTTTTACTTCTGGCAGGGTTCACGCTTGCATGAGATGTTATCAACTCATTAACAAATCAGCAAATTTCAACTGCCGTAGGCAGTCAGCAAATCAGCACCATGAAGGACTCCACTACGTTACGCCTTCACGGCACGAATCAGCACATCAACATATTTCTCGCTCAACCGACTATTTTTCCCATTCAGAGATATACATTCTAAAGGATATGTGTAAGCAGCTACTTTTATATTTAAATACATTGATAGATCAACCCCAACAAACCTATTTCATCATCGCCCATAGCAAGTAAAGCATGAAAAAACAGGCACACTCCCTCATTTTAACCGTCTTATTTCTTTTGACGGGTATCCAGGCAGCCCAGGCTCAATGTGAAGCGCTTTTCACCTTTGATGGTACCGATTTGACCATTCAGTTTGAAGACCTTTCCACCTCGGCGCCGGGCGACCCCATCGTATCCTGGTTTTGGGATTTTGACGACGGTACTACTTCCACAGATCAACATCCATTGCACACTTTTCCCGACCCCGACAGTCATTACGATGTGGTGCTGGTCATTACGACGGCCAATGGATGTACCTCAGAGATTGAGATCAGGATCGAGATCTGCGTGCTGAATGTTACCCTTACGGTTGGCAGTTGCGATGCCAATGATGAAGTGCCCGTCACGGTCAATGTGTCCGACGTTTACGATAATGCGGACGAGATCGACTTTTACCTCGATGGCCAACTATTGCCCGGCGGCCCCCACGATATTGATGCGGCTAATCCCGTGACGATCACTTTCAATATGCCTGGCGACGGCTTGTTGCACGAATTGATCGTTCAATCGGGCGACATACCCACCTGCAATCAGTCCACAACGTTCACCGTTCCCGATTGTACCTCCAACTGCTTTTTGTCTAGTATTCAGGTACTGTTTTCTGGTGGTACCACCCACACCATCAATGTAAATGACGATTTTTTCAGCCCTGTCAACACCACCATTGTGGTTGGCGATGTGGCTCATTTTGTGTGGGTTGGGGATGGACACTCTACCACTTCCGATGCCACTTCCGGCCCCGACAGTTGGAACTCCGGGGTGATAGGTGGCGGTTCCACGTTTGACGTTACGGTTCAAAACCCCGGTGTTCATCCTTATTACTGTATTCCTCATGGGGGGCCTGGTGGGGTTGGGATGTCGGGTTCCATTATAGCAAACTGTCCGGCAGGCAATCAGTTTCTTCTCGATATTAATTTCAATACAACGATTGCTGATCCGGCGGGTTTCGACCTCATCATCGATGGTGTTACTGATCCGGGTAGTCCTTATCCCTATAATGGTACCGGTCCTCAAACAGTTCAGGCTACCTTGCCGGGAGATGCCGCTATTCATACTATTGAAATTCAGGATGTAGCTGATCCAACCTGTATTATTTCCACCGATTGGACGGCTCCGGATTGTGGAGCAGCCCCAACTTGTAGTCTATCTCTTACTGCTTCTCAAACGGGTGGCTGTGATGCCAATAATGATGTAGAAGTCACCCTTACAGTAAATTCGATAAATGGCGGTGCCAGTGGGTTCAACGTTTCCGTAAATGGCAACACCGTACCGGGAGGACCTTTTGCATATGATCCTTCCGGGGTAACCATCTTGCCGATACAGGTTCCCGGAAATGGCAATAGCAACCTCATTGAGGTAACGGATGTAGATGATCCGGCTTGTATGGGATCGACCAACATTACCACTACCGATTGTACCGTCGTTTGCGCCATCACCAATCTGACGGCCTCCACCGGTAGCTCTGCCACCCATGTTGTACTGGTAGAGGACTTTGCCTTTAACCCCGCCAACATCACCATAACAGATGGCGACATAGTAGAATGGCAGTGGATAGGAGCGGTAGACCATACCTCCACTTCGGACGCTACTTCAGGCCCGGATAGTTGGGACAGCGGCCTGCTGGGCAATGGGGCGACCTATCAATCCCCTGTACTCTCATCGGGTGTACACCCTTATTACTGCATCCCTCACGGTGGTCCAGGCGGAGTAGGCATGGCGGGCACCATTACGGTGCAAGCCAACTGCACAAACGGCGAAGTATCGGTATTGGTATCCTTCAACGAAACCGGCGGTAGCTTTAATGGTTTTGACGTACTGGTAGATGGTACCAATGTGGGCAACTTCCCATATGATGCTTCGGGCACCACCACCGTCAGCGTAAATGTAATAGGCGATGGTCTAAGCCATACCATTCAAATAGTAGATGCCGATGATCCGGCTTGTACGGCCTCCACGACCATCACCACCCCGGATTGCAACGCCCCGACCTGCCAGTTGACGGTAAGCGCCCAGGAAAGCACGGGCTGTGATGCCAACGACAATGTAGGAGTAGACGTAACGGTAAATGATGTAGGCGGCGGTGCCTCCGGCTTTAGTGTAATAGTGGATGGCACCAACGTAGGTTCCTTTCCCTACAGCGGTACCGGCACCACGACGGTCACCGTAGATGTATCGGGCAATGGCCAATCGCACACCATAGAAGTAGTAGACATCGACGAACCTACTTGTAGCGATAACACCACAATTACAACCACCAACTGTACGATCCCCTGCACGATCACCAACTTAACGGCCTCCACAGGCAGTTCGGCCACCCACATTGTACTGGTAGAGGACTTTGCCTTCAACCCCGTCAACATCACCATAACAGATGGAGACATCGTAGAGTGGCAGTGGATAGGAGCGGTAGACCATACCTCCACTTCGGACGCTACTTCAGGCCCAGACAGTTGGGATAGCGGCCTATTGGGCAATGGGGCGACATATCAGTCCCCCGTCCTTTCAGCAGGCGTTCATCCTTATTACTGCATCCCCCACGGCGGGCCCGGCGGAGTGGGAATGGCAGGCACTATTACGGTACAAGCCAATTGCACCAACGGCGAAGTATCGGTAAGTCTGACCTTCGATCATACAGGCGGCAGCATCAACGGTTTTGATGTACTGGTAGACGGCACCAATGTGGGCAACTTCCCATATGATGCTTCGGGCACCACCACCGTCAGCGTAAATGTAATAGGCGATGGTCTAAGCCATACCATTCAAATAGTAGATGCCGATGATCCGGCTTGTACGGCCTCCACGACCATCACGACTCCCGATTGCAACGCCCCGACTTGTCAATTGACGGTAAGCGCCCAGGAAAGCACGGGCTGTGATGCCAACGACAATGTAGGCGTGGACGTGACGGTAAATGATGTAGGCGGCGGCGCCTCCGGTTTTAGCGTACTGGTAGATGGCAACAATGTAGGTTCCTTCCCCTACAGCGGTACCGGCATCACCACCGTCACCGTAGATGTATCGGGCGATGGTCAATTGCACACCATAGAAGTGGTGGACATCGACGAGCCAACTTGTAGCGATAACACGACAATTACAACCACCAACTGCACGATCCCCTGCACCATCACCAACTTAACAGCCTCCACAGGCAGTTCCGCCATCCACATCGTATTGGTAGAGGACTTTGCCTTCAACCCCGTCAACATCACTATTACAGATGGAGACATCGTAGAGTGGCAGTGGATAGGAGCGGTAGACCATACCTCCACTTCGGACGCTACTTCAGGCCCAGACAGTTGGGATAGCGGCCTATTGGGCAATGGAGCGACATATCAGTCCCCCGTCCTTTCAGCAGGCGTTCATCCCTACTACTGTACCCCTCACGGCGGCCCCGGCGGGGTAGGCATGGCAGGCACGATAACGGTTCAAGCCAATTGCACCAACGGCGAAGTATCAGTCAGTCTGACCTTCGATCACACCGGTGGCAGCATCAACGGCTTTGATGTATTGGTAGACGGCACCAATGTGGGCAACTTCCCATACGATGCTTCGGGCACCACCACCGTCAGTGTAAATGTAATAGGCGATGGTCTAAGCCATACCATTCAAATAGTAGATGCCGATGATCCGGCTTGTACGGCCTCCACGACCATCACGACTCCCGATTGCAACGCCCCGACTTGTCAATTGACGGTAAGCGCCCAGGAAAGCACGGGCTGTGATGCCAACGACAATGTAGGCGTGGACGTGACGGTAAATGATGTAGGCGGCGGCGCCTCCGGTTTTAGCGTAATAGTGGATGGAAACAATGTAGGTTCCTTCCCCTACAGCGGTACCGGCATCACCACCGTCACCGTAGATGTATCGGGCGATGGTCAATCGCACAGCATAGAAGTAGTGGACATCGACGAGCCAACTTGTAGTGATAACACGACAATTACAACCACCAACTGCACCATCCCCTGCACGATCACCAACTTAACTGCTTCCACAGGCAGTTCCGCCACCCACATCGTGCTGGTAGAGGACTTTGCCTTCAACCCAGTCAACATAACGATTACAGATGGCGACATCGTAGAGTGGCAGTGGGTAGGAGCGGTAGACCATACCTCCACTTCGGACGCTACTTCAGGCCCGGATAGTTGGGACAGCGGCCTGTTGGGCAATGGGGCGACCTATCAATCGCCTGTCCTTTCGGCAGGCGTTCATCCCTACTACTGTACCCCTCACGGCGGCCCCGGCGGGGTAGGCATGGCAGGCACGATAACGGTTCAAGCCAATTGCACCAATGGCGAAGTGTCAGTCAGTCTGACCTTCGATCATACGGGCGGCAGCATCAACGGTTTTGATGTACTGGTAGACGGCGCCAATGTGGGCAACTTCCCATACGATGCTTCGGGCACCACTACCGTCAGTGTAAATGTAATAGGCGATGGTCTAAGCCATACCATTCAAATAGTAGATGCCGACGATCCGGCTTGTACAGCCTCCACGACCATCACGACTCCCGATTGCAATGCCCCGACTTGTCAGTTGACAGTAAGCGCCCAGGAAAGCACGGGCTGTGATGCCAACGACAATGTAGGAGTAGACGTAACGGTAAATGACGTAGGCGGTGGCGCCTCCGGTTTCAGCGTGCTTGTAGATGGCAACAATGTAGGTTCCTTCCCCTACAGCGGTACCGGCACCACCACCGTCACCGTAGATGTGTCGGGCGATGGTCAATCCCATACCATAGAAGTGGTGGACATAGACGAGCCAACTTGTGGCGATAACACCACAATTACAACCACCAACTGCACGATCCCCTGCACAATTACCAACTTAACGGCCTCCACAGGCAGTTCGGCCACCCACATTGTACTGGTAGAGGACTTTGCCTTCAACCCAGTCAACATCACCATAACAGATGGAGACATCGTAGAGTGGCAGTGGATAGGAGCGGTAGACCATACCTCCACTTCGGACGCTACTTCAGGCCCGGATAGTTGGGATAGCGGCCTATTGGGCAATGGGGCGACCTATCAATCGCCTGTCCTTTCGGCAGGCGTTCATCCCTACTACTGTACCCCTCACGGCGGCCCCGGCGGGGTAGGCATGGCAGGCACGATAACGGTTCAAGCCAATTGCACCAACGGCGAAGTGTCAGTCAGTCTGACCTTCGACCATACAGGCGGCAGCATAAACGGTTTTGACGTATTGGTAGACGGCACCAATGTGGGTAACTTCCCATATGATGCTTCGGGCACCACCACTGTCAGTGTAAATGTAATAGGCGACGGCCTAAGTCACACCATTCAAATAGTAGATGCCGATGATCCGGCCTGTACAGCTACCACCACCCTCACCACTCCGGATTGCAACGCCCCGACCTGCCAGTTGACGGTAAGCGCCCAGGAAAGCACGGGCTGTGATGCCAATGACAATGTAGGCGTGGACGTGACGGTAAACGACGTAGGCGGCGGCGCCTCCGGCTTTAGTGTGCTTGTAGATGGAAACAATGTAGGTTCCTTTCCCTACAGCGGTACCGGCACCACGACGGTCACCGTAGATGTATCGGGCGATGGCCAATCGCACACCATAGAAGTGGTGGACATCGACGAACCGACCTGTACAGATAACACGACCATTACAACCACCAACTGCACGATCCCCTGCACGATCACTAACCTAACGGCTTCCACGGGCAGCTCTGTCACCCATATTGTGTTGGTAGAGGACTTTGCCTTCAACCCAGTCAACATAACGATTACAGATGGTGACATAGTAGAGTGGCAGTGGATAGGAGCGGTAGACCATACCTCCACTTCGGACGCTACTTCAGGCCCGGATAGTTGGGATAGCGGCCTTTTGGGCAATGGGGCGACTTATCAGTCCCCCGTCCTTTCGGCAGGCGTTCATCCCTATTACTGCATCCCTCACGGCGGCCCCGGAGGAGTGGGCATGGCAGGGACGATAACGGTACAAGCCAATTGCACCAACGGCGAAGTATCAGTCAGTCTGACCTTCGATCACACCGGTGGCAGCATCAACGGCTTTGATGTATTGGTAGACGGCACCAATGTGGGCAACTTCCCATACGATGCCTCTGGCACGACCACCGTCAGTGTAAATGTAATAGGTGACGGCCTAAGTCATACCATTCAAATAGTAGATGCCGATGATCCGGCCTGTACAGCCACCACGACCATCACCACTCCGGATTGCAATGCTCCGACCTGCCAGTTGACGGTAAGCGCCCAGGAAAGCACGGGCTGTGATGCCAACGACAATGTAGGCGTGGACGTGACTGTAAACGACGTAGGCGGCGGCGCCTCCGGCTTTAGTGTAATAGTGGATGGCAACAATGTAGGTTCCTTCCCCTACAGCGGCTCTGGCACCACCAC
>CBDCTQ010000049.1:0-20490 GCA_965222105.1 Saprospiraceae bacterium
GGTTTTTCCGGTTTTTGTAAGATCGTTCCTGATGGAGGGTATGGTCCAATTCTGCTATTTCATTTGCGAAAGCATGGGGGGCAAAAGCCGTTCCCAGCGATGCTGCGCCGAGGGTTTTGAGGAGTTGGCGTCGGGAAAGGTCGTTCTTCATGGCCCGCAGTTTTGTAAAATGGAACTGTGAATGTAGTTATTTTTATTCATAACTCATTGTGGTTGTAAAACCAATATAGTCGCCAAAGGCGACCATATTGCTATCAACACCCCAATACGATTGCTATCAGTATCGGGGTAGCACTACCCTTTCTCCTTTTTCGGCCAGATGTTGTATCCTATGCCCAATCGTAATGAGCGTTCGTTTAAGGCGTCAAGGAAATACCCTCCAAATTGCTTTTGTCGCTCTGTAAAAGCGGGATTATCTTTGTAGCGGGATTCCACACCTATGATTACGTCATTGACGCTGATACCCATTTCGAGGTACAGCCGGTCGGTGATGTCGTATTCAAAACCGGCGGCAATGGATAGATGTATTCCACTTGTATTCAATTCAATGGGGAAAGTGTCGTAGGATGGTACTTCGATTTTTTCGTTCAAGTAAGAAAATCTTATGGAAGCAGAGAAAAAAACTTCTATGGTATTGAATAACTTACGGGGTAAATATTTTCCAAACTCGTAACGAAGGTGTGTGCTTAGCCGTTCAAATGATCCATTGAGTTGGTTGACTTTTTTGATCCCCAGCCGGGCTTCCAACTGATGAAAAAACGACCTTTCATTAACAATCCGGTAAGCACCCGTTATTCCGTTGAAGTTGACTATTCGTTCTTCATAGTCAAATGGCTTTGAAGCAGGTATTGAATATAAAAACAGGGTGTTGGCATATGTTTTTAGACTGTGTTGTTGGGCGTTGAGCATATGACAACCCCAGGAAAATAACAAGAGTGTTACAATTCGTTTGATCATATAAGTAAAGCTCAAAAAATAAATTGTCTTTTTGGTGTCTTTGAAAAAATCACAAACCGCTCACCCCGATAGCTATCGGGGTCGCTTATTTGTAGTTTTTATCAAAGACAACGACAAGTTATTTTTCGAGCGAGCCTAAGAAGAGTT
Organism: Saprospiraceae bacterium; assembly: GCA_965222105.1. GTDB lineage: Bacteria > Bacteroidota > Bacteroidia > Chitinophagales > Saprospiraceae > CALGLS01. The sequence goes on from CBDCTQ010000049.1 coordinate 1,105, forward strand.
TTAAGCATGTCTAAATCAGCCCCCGCGATTTCAACTCCAGGTATTTATTGATGGTGTTTACCGAAAGGTCTTCCGGCGAAGTGAGGACGGCTTGCACTCCGTACTGCCGGAGTTTGTGTATCATTTGTTCTTTTTCCGAAAGGAACTTCCGGGCGATGGTTTGGAGGTAGATGTCTTCGGTGTTAGAGACCTCTGTTTTCACAAAATCGCGAATTTCCGTGTTTTCGAAAAAGATCACGACGAGCAGGTGGAGGTTGTTGATCCGGCGGAGGATGGGCAATACCCGGTCGAGGGCGTATTGGCTTTCAAAATTGGTGAAGAGGAGGAGGAGGCTGCGGCCTTTGATGAGTTTGCGGGCGGAGTGGTAGAGGAGTTCGAAATTGGCTTCGAGGTTGCGGTGTTGTTCTTTGTAGAGGGCGGCGAGTATTTTGTTGAGCTGGTTGGCTTTGCGGTCGGCTTTGATGGTGGTGCCGATCTTGTCGGAAAAGGTAAGGAGGCCGGCGCGGTCGTGTTTTTGCAAGGCTATGTTCGACATGGCCAGGGTGGTGTTGATGGCGTAGTCCATCAGGCTGAGGCCGTCGAAGGGCATGTGCATGGCGCGGCTCTTGTCGATGATGCAATAGATTTGTTGGGCGCGTTCGTCTTCGTATTGGTTGACCATGAGGGTGGCGCGACGGCTGCTGGCTTTCCAGTTGATGCTTCTTACATCGTCGCCACGGATGTAGTTTTTGATCTGTTCAAATTCGTAGCTGTGGCCGAGGCGGCGCATTTTTTTGATGCCTTGTTTGTACGACACCCGATCGAAGGCCCGGAGTTCGTATTGCTTCATCTGGAGGATGGAAGGGTATACGGCTATCGACATGGGGTAGGTGTGTTGGAGGCGTCGTTTGACCAGTCCTAGAAATGACTCTATGAAAATGTTGACTTTGCCGAATTCGTATTCGCCGCGTTCGAGGGGGCGGAGGTCGTAGGTGACGATGCGCTCTTCGTCGGGTGGGAGGTCGAGTTGGATGTCGAAATCCCTTTTTTGAAAAGGGAAGGGGAGTTCGTCGATGAGTTGCACTTTTAGCTTGAGCTTTGACTGGTTGTGCAACTCCAGTTTTACCGGGGTGACGTCGCCCAGTGACATCACCTTGGGCAATCTTCTTCGACATTTGATAAACACCGATTTGTTGAACAGGAGCATCATGTCTGTCAATATAACGATGATGGCCATGACCAATGCCGTTTGCGCAAGCGGAAAGAGAAACGGCACCGGAAAGCTGAAGACAAACAGCCCGATGATCCCACCAAAAAGGATGAAAAAGCGATTGGTCAGGTAGAGGTTTTTCACCGGGGCACTTCAATTTTTTTGACAATGTCGTCGATGACCAATTGGGTGTCGTAGCCTTCCATTTCCCGCTCAGGGGTGAGGATGATGCGGTGGTTGAGCACGGGGTAGGCGACGTACTGAATGTCGTCGGGGGTTACAAAGTCGCGGCCGTTTATAGCGGCGATGGCTTTGGCCGATTTCATAATGGATAGGGAGGCGCGGGGCGAGGCGCCGAGGAAGAGGTCGCCGTTGTTGCGGGTGTTGTGGATGATGGCGGCGATGTAGTTGAGCAATTCGTCTTTGATGTGTACCTGTTCGATGAGTTCGCGGCAGTCGTGTATTTCCTGGCGACTGCATACGGAGCTGACCGATTCTTTTTGCCGGATCTGGAAGTCGTTTTTAAATCGGGCCAGGATGGCTTGCTCTTCTTCGAGGCTGGGATAAGTGAGGTTGATCTTGAAGAGGAAGCGGTCGAGTTGGGCTTCGGGTAGCTTGTAGGTGCCTTCCTGCTCGATGGGGTTTTGGGTGGCTACTACGAAGAAGGGGAGGTCCATGGAGTAGGTTTCACCGTCGACAGTGACCTGATATTCCTCCATCACTTCGAAGAGGGCCGATTGGGTTTTGGCAGGAGCCCGGTTGATTTCGTCGATGAGTACGATGTTGGAAAAAATGGGCCCCCGGTTGAAGGTGAATTCGGAGTTTTTCATGTTGAAGACGTTGGTGCCGACCACGTCGGTGGGCATCAGGTCGGGGGTGAATTGTATGCGGGCAAACCCAACGTCGAAGGCTTGGGCCATGAGTTTGGCGGTCAGGGTTTTGGCGATGCCGGGCACTCCTTCCAACAATACGTGTCCGCCGGTAAAGAGGGCAGCAATGAGGAGGTCCATCATTTCGTCTTGCCCGACGATGACTTTGTGTAGTTCGTTTTTGACCTTGTCTACGGCGTTGTTGACTTTGGATAGGTCGAGGCGGTTGGCAGACCAGGCGGGTTGTATGGGGGGCGGTACGGTCGTTGGCTGAAACCGGGTGTGGTCTTCATGGGAGAGGCTGGCAGGTGGAGGTACCTGGATTTCTTCTTCGTTCCGGGGTTCCTTTTCCGGGGTTGGTGTTTTCTGGTCGTTTATTTCTTCGTCGTTCATTTTGAGATACGTGGTTGGATGGATAAATGATTGAATGATGATGTATTTGCGACAAATATAGCTGTTTTGTCAGCAATTCTCAATTTGGGATTTTTGGGTTGTTTGTTGAGGGTTGTTTTTTGTTGGGAATGTATGTGTTTTGCAACCAATGGGGCTACCAATGGGCGCGTTTTCTACCAATGGGAGCGTCGCTATGCGCCGCGGATTATTGTATGGGTTGTTTTTTGTTGGGAATGTATGTGTTTTGTAACCAATGGGGCTACCAATGGGGCTACCAATGGGCGCATCGCTACGCGCTGCTACAATGGGTGCGTTTTCTACCAATGGGAGCGTCGCTATGCGCCGCGGATTATTGTATGGGTTGTTTTTTGTTGGGAATGTATGTGTTTTGTAACCAATGGGGTTACCAATGGGCGCGTTGCTACCAATGGGCGTGTCGCTATGCGCCGCGGATATTGTGTCGGTTGTTTTTTGTTGGGAATGTATGTGTTTTGCAACTAATGGGGCAACCAATGGGCGCGTTGCTACCAATGGGCGCGTCGCTATGCGCCGCGGATATTGTGTCGGTTGTTTTTTGTTGGGAATGTATGTGTTTTGTAACCAATAGGGCAACCAATGGGCGCGTTGCTACCAATGGGCGCGTCGCTATGCGCCGCGGATATTGTATGGGTTGTTTTTTGTTGGGAATGTATGTGTTTTGCAACCGATGGGGTTACCAATGGGGCTACCAATGGGGCTACCAATGGGCGCATCGCTACGCGCTGCTACAATGGGTGCGTTTTCTACCAATGGGCGCGTCGCTATGCGCCGCGGATATTGTGTCGGTTGTTTTTTGTTGGGAATGTATGTGTTTTGCAACCAATGGGGTTACCAATGGGGCTACCAATGGGCGCATCGCTACGCGCTGCTACAATGGGTGCGTTTTCTACTACCAATGGGCGCGTCGCTATGCGCCGCGGATATTGTGTCGGTTGTTTTTTGTTGGGAATGTATGTGTTTTGTAACCAATGGGGTTACCAATGGGCGCGTTGCTACCAATGGGCGCGTCGCTATGCGCTGCGGATATTGTGTCGGTTGTTTTTTGTTGGGAATGTGCATGATTTGGTGGTATGCGGCGCGTAGCGACGCACCTCTTGGTAGCCCCAATAGCAATCGGGGCAACGTTGGCGCGTAGCGACAATCCCCTTAAACCGAATGTCAGTCATAAAATTCGAAGAGGTATTTTTCATCAAAGTCGATTTCTGCATCGGTAAGCATATCGATATATTCTTCTCTGAACGTTTTTTTTCTGTGGTGTTCTTCCTGATTCAATATATATTTAACAACGGTATCGGTCTGTGATTTGGAATAGGAAAAAGCGCCATACCCCCGTTGCCATTCAAAATTAAAAGGCATCCAGGGTTGATTGTTTATGAATGTCTTGGAAGATTTTTTGATTTCTTCAACGAGTTTGGAGATGCTTTGAGCCGGATGCCAACCAGCAAGGATGTGAATGTGATCAGGCATGCAGTATATTGCAAGAAGCTTGTGTGCTCGATTTTGTATTACCCCTGTGATGTATTTTTCCACCTGATCTTTGTAGACCTTTGAGACCATTTTTTCTCTGCCCTTGACGGCAAATACAATTTGAATGCGCAATTGGGTGTAGGTGTTCGCCATAGTATGTCTGTTTTTGTTAATGATTTTTTGTTAGAAATGAATTTTGTTTTGGTGTTAATGCTGGGGTTTATTGATAATGTGTGTTTTCTACCAATGGTGTCGTCGCTAAGCGCCGTTGCTGATGTTTTTTATTGTTGATGTGTGTTTTTTTATCAATGGTGTCTTGCTATTTACAATTCTTATAAAACTTATCCATCTCCAGGTGAAAATCAATCAACGTTTGTTCTGAAGTGAAGGTAGAGTCAGAAATATTTTTGTGGTATCGGAATATCTTTTCGATAACCGGAAGGGGGATCTCTGATTTAGCCGAAAGGCGATCGAAAAAAGGTGGGTCGAGGGTAGTTGTAGTCATTTTGTAGTGTTCCCGGATGAAGGATAGGAACAACTTCATTTTTTGCAGGCAGAGTTTGCGGTGATCGTTTTGGATGAAATAGAGACTACCGATGGTAGATAAGAAGTCGAGCGACGTGTTTTTGTTTTCCTCCAGTACGGGGATGATGCGTTGGCTGCGCTTGGCGCGAAACAGCAAATACAACAATGCCAATGCCAATGCCGTATACCAGGCCCAGGCCAATGGTGGCTGCGATAGGATGTACGACAAGGGGCCCTCATCGGAAACGCGGCGGCCACCTCCAGACTGATTGAGGCGACGCCCTACCGACTCCGGCACCTGGCTGTAGGAATCCCAGTAGATGGGGCCGTCGGAGAGGTGTGTAAATGTCTTGTTGGCATATTCGAGCCCCGACTCGTCGATCATCTGAAAATTGGTGAAAGCCAGCGGGGTGGTGTGCATGTGGAAGAACCCTTTTCCGTAAGGTATTTTGGCAAAATTGACGAGGGAGTCGTTGAGAGCACCCAACTCAATGAAGCTGTGGGCCTCATCGCAAAAATAAATGCTGTCGATGTATTGCCAGCGATAGGGTTGGGTGGTGGCCCTTTCGAGAAATTTGTAGAGAAATCCGATGGAGGCTTCCAGATCGCGGTGCAACATGTTGAGGCGGGCCATGGTGTCTTCCACTTCGCTGTAGTCTTCCCAGTAATTGTTATTGCATTCGGTGTAGTAGACGTAGAACATCAGGTCGTGGGGAATGGTTTTGCTGGAAATAAAAGCGGTATTACCGTTTTCTACGAAACTCAACAAGGTGTTTACATCCGAGGTGTCCATGTACATGGCTTCTCCGATGAAGACGTAGTTGGCGGTGCTGTCTTCGTCGGCGGGAAGGTCGTCGAGCAGGCTGGTTTTGATTTCGTTGAAGGGTTTGCTGGCACTATGGGATTTTAATAATTCGCGTACTACAAACAGTCCATAAGGTTCTTTGCTTTCGTTCTCGTAGGTTTCATCCCAATTGTAAACGGCTTTAGTACTTCTGAAGTAGATGAAGAACGTCAGAATGAGCAAGGCGGCGATGCCGAATATTATGAGGGGGCGTTTGTCGGTCACTTATTGATCTACAAATGGTGGACTTTGGTTGAGATAGGTTTTAATTGCGATTTACCGTTTTTCTACGAACCAAAATTGATGACCCATCCAGCCTTTCTCGAAGCACTTTCTGTTGGATGTTTCAAAAAATGCTTTACGCCAGTAACCAAAATCGGTGTCAAAGAAACTTTTTATAATTAACCCTGCAACCATGAACCATTTTTTCAATGGCATGATTTTCCAAAAACCACTTTCCCAACTCTTCATGGTCCATATATATTGTTCTCTACCATCTACGACATTTACAACATCGTATTGACCTTCTCTGGCACAGGAAAGAAAGTGGTTAAAATCTCGTGGCAACCAGGCATCCGGATAACGATAAGTCAACAACCCAAGGTGATAATACTTTTGGCCTTCATCATCTTTGCCTTCTTTTTTGACTTGTAATTTAGAAATGTCGATTACTCCACCATTGAAAGTCATCATTTGGCCACCAATTCTACCACCCGGTTTCAACAAGTCGTAGCAATAGTCAAAGAATGTTCTATAAATATTGTCCTGTTCTCCAGCTTCATAGTCGGCGGGAGAAACCATATGCTCTGGAGAACCCATAGCTACAATAGCATCAAAGGGACCATTTTCAGGAGTGAATTCTTGCCAAATACCATGATGGACATCATGTCCTAAACTTTTTAAATAGTGGTATTTTTTTTCTGCGGGACTAACAGAAACCACATGGACGCCTCTTTCCCGGCAATAATGGCTAAAGGGCCCCCAGCCTGGCCCAATTTCATACACTTTCATTCCGGCATGCTCTTTCAGTCCCAGGTTGTTAAAATACTCCTCGTATTTTTTATCCTGGGCTACCAGTACGTTTTCAATACTTGGTTCACCATAATTACCCGGCCAGGAATTAGTAATCGAAGGAAATTCGCCTATGACCATTTGGAAAATTTCTTCCATGGGATTATAGGCAGCACTGGTGGCTTTAATAAACCGTTTGGTGAGTGCTCCTTTTTGTTGATTAAGTGTATCTGTTTTTTGTATAAGCACTTCTTTTTCCATTGGAGTGGTTTTTAATGAACATCTAAGTTCAAGGTTATGAAATGAGTATAGGTCTGAAAGATATAAAAGTCTAGTAAGGGGCTTTATCCTCTTTCTGCTCCCACTCTTCAAAAACGATTCTTCCTTCCTCTTGAAGAAATTGTATTGTTGGTATTTTTCGTTGATCAATTGGTATTGGTATTTCTTTGTATATGAATTCGTCGTCGAAACCCACGGCGGCGGCATCTTTTCGGTCGCAGGCGAAGTAGAGTTTGTCGGGGCGTGCCCAGTAGATAGCGCCGAGACACATGGGGCAGGGTTCGCAGGACGAATAGATGATGCATCCGTCCAACTGATAAGTACCGAGGTTGCGGCAAGCGTCGCGGATGGCCATTACTTCGGCGTGTGCGGTGGGGTCGTTGGTGGAGGTGACCCGGTTGTTGCCGCGGCCTACTATTTTGCCCTCTTTCACCACTACCGCGCCAAAGGGGCCTCCTTCGTCTGCTTCCATTCCTTGTCGGGAAAGGCGGATGGCTTCGCGCATGTGTTTTTGGTGTTCCATCATAGGAGTTACTTCCATTTAACGCGAAATTACTATCTTTCGACCAAAACCAGCTTAAAATCATTCAAAAAATGGATATACATTTACTGAGAGAACCTGTTTTTACGAGCGATGCGGTGGTGTTGGGATTGTTGTTGGCGGTGTTGGCATGGGTGTTTTATACCTCACACTTGGATACCCCTGGATGGAAAAAATTCTATCGCTATATACCAGCCTTATTGTTGTGTTATTTTTTGCCAGCCTTGCTGCATTGGCCGTTGGGGTTGATCGCTTCGGAGTGGCATGACTACTCGGAAGTGGTGAATTATCTGATGTCGTTGGGCATTTCAGTCCCGGAGGGTGCGTCGTACAAGGATTTGGAAGGGTTGATCCGAAATTACAACAGCACGGCAGCCGAGGGGAGTCAAGTCACCTTGAGCAGTCTCAAGCCTTTTGCGCATAAGTCGTATTTGTACAAACCGGTGACTTCGCGGTATTTGCTGCCAGCCAGTTTGGTGTTGTTGTGTTTGAGCATCGACTTTCAAGGCATTGTCAATTTGGGCCCAAAGGCGATCATCATGTTTTTGGCGGCGACCCTGGGGGTGATTTTGGGAGGTCCCATAGCGCTGATGTTGATCTCCAATGTGGCACCGGAAGGATTTATACCGGCCAGCCCGGAAGAAGTTTGGCGGGGATTGTCGACGGTGGCGGGAAGCTGGATCGGTGGTGGTGCCAACCAAACGGCGATGAAAGAGATTTATGAAGTGGGTGATAATCTGTTTGCTACGATGATTATTGTTGATGTGGTTGTGGCCAATATCTGGATGGGTTTTTTGCTGTACGGTGCGAACATTTCCGATCAGTTGGACTTGCGTCTAAAGGCCGACTCTTCAGCCATTGAAGACCTCAAAAACCGGGTGGCTTCTTACCGGGCCAGCATTGAAGAAATGCCCACCCTCACCACCACCATGATCCTGATGGCGGTGGCCTTTGGCGGGGTGGCTATATCGCACTGGGGGGCCGATTTGATCACGCCGTGGATGGGTCAGTTTAAAGAAACATTGAGCAGCATGCGGCTCGACTCGCTGATGTCGCATTTCTTTTGGTTGATTGTCATTTCCACTACCCTGGGACTGGTACTTTCCTTCACTCGTGCCCGCAAGCTCGAAGGGGTGGGGGCCTCCCGTTGGGGGTCGGTGTTCATCTACATCCTGGTAGCGAGCATAGGTATGAAAATGAATCTGGGCGAGGTCTGGGAAAATCTGGGCTTGTTTGCCATCGGTATTGTGTGGATGCTGGTGCATGTAACGATATTGTTGGTGACGGCAAAGATCATCAAGGCGCCGTTTTTCTTTGTGGCGGTGGGCAGTCAGGCCAACATTGGTGGGGCGGCTTCGGCACCGATTGTGGCTTCGGCCTTTAGTCCGTCGCTGGCCCCTGTGGGCGTGTTGATGGCAGTGTTGGGGTATGCCCTGGGGACTTATGGGGCGATTATTTGTGCTACTTTGATGCAGGGGGTATCAGGGTAAACTTATTGAATTGAAATATCATCTGATATTGAAAACGATATTCTTGATAAATTGGGGGATCATTGCCACTTATGCCATTGTCATCATTGGTTCCATATTGGGTTTGAACAGGCCTGGTATGGATGCTGCCGGGCGTGGTATGGCACAGGGCTTTTTAATGATCGGTGCTTTTTTTACGCTGCTATTGATCGGACTCAACTTGGTTCCGATTAAATGGGTTCGCATTGTCGTTTTACTCCTCGGAGGTATGCCATTAATGTACTTTATTATAAACAGTTTTATATCTCGTGCAGAAAGGGCGCAATATATGGAACAAGCCAAGAAGGCCCGCCTTTTTGAAGGTGATCACCTCAATGCCATTATGGAAGCCATTCGCTATGATAAGACCAAAGCGATAAAACAGCTTTTAGAAAAAGATGATTCTAACATCAACCATGTAGGGGCTACGAATTTGAGAACTTTATTAGACATAGCTATCCAGCACGCAGCTGTTATTAAAACGCCTGAGAGTAAAGAGATTGTAGAATTATTGTTGATGCATAAAGCGGATCCAAATGTTCACCATCCAAAGGCTGCTCCGCCTTATGTCAAATTTGCCACTATCTGTCCCATAGCGTTATTCGATAGCTTATTTGCAGCAGGTGCTGACCCTAATGCGACAGACGAAAACGGCATTCCTGTTATTTTCAAATTAGTGGAACATGCTTCCGATCATCATTACGAAAAAATAGAAATACTGTTGAAACATGGTGCCGACCCTAACATCGCTTTCGGAGATGAGGGTTGGGAATTAAATTTCAACCCACTGATTTTTGCCGCTGGCCAAAAAGGTTGGAAATCTTGTGAATTGCTTATCAATTATGGCGCAGATGTTAATTTCAAGCCCCCTGGAGAAGTCAATGATTTTTGGTATCACTTTGAGAAAGCGGGAATAGAGTACCAAAAAAACGGAACAATCCCGGAAGCATATCGAAGCTTAGCAGCCAACCCCAAAGTAAAATCGAGAAAAGAATAATGCTGTTTGCCGGGGTTGTTAAGTATTGTAACGATGGTTACCATAACCACCGTTACAATAATTTCAATTCCGCACTACCTCAAACCCCACTTCATCCCGGTTTCCCGCTTCGTCGTTGATCAACAAGGCATATTGCCCGGCCTTCAAATCAACATATAGCTGATGCGGCGGTTCCGTCTTTTTTAAAAATTCACCATTCAAAAACCAGAAAAGGGTCCCACCATCCACCGCCGTATTTGCTTTTAAGGAAATGTTGGAGTACTCCTTGTCCAGTTTTTTCGGTACTACGATCACGGCGTTTCGCTCCGGGTACACAATGTTGAGCGGTGCGGCGATATTAGAGGATTGTTGTATTGAAACCGGTAGGGAAAGATCTTCGCCACTAAATTGAGCATGGTAGTAGTTCTCCACAGGGTTCAAAAAGTAGAGGGTATCTTTAGTATTATCCCTTTCGGAAAAAGCGATCTGATGTTGGGAGCAATGTCGAAGCTGATGCGAAATATGAGGCACTTTCAATGTCGTGGTTTTTGTACACAAATGCCCTTTTAGTAGTCCACTTTTGGCGCAAGCCTGGAGCTGATCGGCCCGAACCGGTATTTCCTCCAGTTTATGCGAATAGCCCAGGTAGCGCATCATCCGAAACAAAACGGGAGCGGCCTTTTTGGCGCCTGTGAGGTTGTATACTCCGTCACCATTTTCGTTGCCGATCCATACGGCCACTACATAGCGTCCGTTGGTGCCGATGGCCCAGGCGTCGCGATGGCCGTAGCTGGTACCCGTTTTCCAGGCTACTTTTTGACCGCCGAGCTTTTGGAAATGTTGCTCTTCTTTGGGGCGGTTGACCGATTGCATGGCCCGGAGGGTGTGCCAGACGGCCGTGGGGTGAAAGGCAAAAGAATGCGGTTGTTGCTCCCCTGATTGCAGGCAATTGACTTCGTTGTAGGCATCGTTCTGGCGGAGTTGATTGCGGATCATGCCTTTGTAAGCCCTTGCCAGATCCCACATACTAGCTTCGGCGCCTCCCAGTATCAGGCTGAGGCCGTGGTGGGTGGGGTCGTGGTGGAGGTGGGTGAAGTTTAGGTCTTTTTTCAAAAGATGGTGAAACGATTCCACCCCCACATAGTTGAGGATGCGAACGGCGGGTACGTTCAACGACTGGCTAACCATCCGGTCCATCGGCACCACCCCTCTAAATTTTCGGTCGAAGTTTTTGGGAGTAAAACCATTTACGTTGGTGGGGATGTCTTTGATGTTTTCGTGAGGGAGAAAATACCCCTTGTCGATGGCATAGGCGTATAACAATGGTTTCAACAGGCTGCCATAACTCCTCGGCGCCTGCACGCAATCGACAAAGCGCATGGCCTTGCCCCGGTAGCGGGTATTGCCCACATAGGCGACCACTTCATTGTGTTGGGCATCCACGACCACTGCTGCTGCATTGTCGATGCCATCGAATTGGTAGATGCCAGAGTATTCTTCCAGCGTTGTGATCAGTTGTTGTTGGAGTGTCGGATCGATGGTGGTGTGATAAATGGATTGGGCAGGATACCGCTCGGCCAGAAACTCCATGAAGTGAAGGGATTTTTGAGGCAGTTTTTTTTGTTCAAAGTAGAGGTCTTCTTCGAGGGCAAGGGCTAGTTCGGTGTCGTCGAGCACCTTATTTTTGTGCAGCTTTCGCAAAAGCTGATCGCGCTTGGCTTTTAGTGCCGATACGTTTTTGGTCATATGTACTTTCGACGGAGTATTGGGCAGCACGGCCAGGGTAGCATATTCCGCCCAGGAGAGTTGGTGAAGGTCGCGATCGAAGTAGCGCCAGGAGGCGGTGGATGCGCCCACTGTGTTGCCACCAAAGGGAGCGAGCGATGCCCACATTTTCAGAATGTCTTTTTTGGAATACAACAGCTCCAGCTTCACCGCTCCCAACATCTCCACCATTTTTTGGCGGATGGTCCGCTGCTGATTACCCCTATACATCCGCATCACCTGCATGGTAATGGTGCTGCCTCCTCTAACAATTCTTTTACTTTTTATGTTGACATAAACGGCTTTCATCATCGACACTGGATTGACACCGGGATGACTGCGAAAGTACTCGTCTTCAAAATAGACGATCGCTTTTTCCAACGCTTCCGGCAATTCACCTTCTATGGGAAACCGCCATTGCTCATCGCCAGCTATTTTTGCGGAAAGCAACTGACCATTTTTGTCGTACACTACTTTGCTGTAGTCCAAATCCAGATTGGGGATGGGCGTGAAGGCGATGCAGAGTAGTAGTGCTATGGTTGATGTTATTGCGACTTTTCTTTTCATTTTTTTTATTTTTTCCAATATTAGTCCCGTAGGGACGGCAGCTCATAGCCAGGGTTTTATACCCTGGAGCCCTCACTCCACCACCACCCGCCCAGCTGTATTAAAAGCAAACACATTGCCCCGGTACATATTCTCGCAGCGGACAGCAGGCAGATAATAATCGCCGGTAAGATTGGCTTTGGCGCGGAAATGGTAGGAGCGCGATTCGTTTTTGTGGAGGTTGAAAAACGTGTACACCTTGTCGTCGCGGAAATCCTGATAAATGAATCGGGCTTCTTCATCTGTATTGGTGGTGTACAGGCGGGGGTTGAGGAGTTCCCAACCCGAAGGGGTTTTCACCGAGAGGGCGAGGTTTTCCTGGTCGAGGATGTCGGTGTTTTTTACCGTTACCGAAATGAGGATTTCCTCGCCTTGTTTGACGTTTTTCAAGTCCAGTCGGGTGCCGTCCATTTTTTGGTAAGCGACCGCCAGTTCCAGGCCGTTTTGGTTGGCTGGCTGATACAATTCTTTGGAGATGGCGCGTTGAGTTTTGTACACGTACAGCCTGGAAGAACAGTGGTTTTTGATGGATGCCTTATCGGCGATGTTTTTCCAATTCCAAAGGTAGCGGGCCTGATGATCGGAAGGCATTTTTTCTCGCTTTTGGTGATTTTTAGAGGTTATGGCATAATCAACTTCTGCTGCGATGTTTTGCTTTTCTCCAAAGTAGGCGGCGCAGGCCATGAAAATAAACCCTTGATCCTGGGTGCTCAGCCATTGGCGTTGGTTGACTTCTTTGATCCAGTCGGCGTAGTAGTCATCCAAACTGACGGTGCGGTTGAATTGTGATAGAATGTATACGACTATGGCTTTGTTGCGGACTTGACTGCCGAAGGAGTAGCCATAGAATTTGTCACTATGATCCTGTCGAAGTGCCTGATCCAACAAAGTGCTTCCAATCTGGTCCATTCCTGTGTAGTAATAGGCTCCTGCCAAAAAAGCTTTGGCTAATTTTGGGGTGAGGGTTCGTTTTCGGAATCGGTTCATGGCGCTTTTGGCGGGCTTGCCTGCTTTCGCTAAAAGGTAGAGCCGGTAGGCCTGGAGTACTTCTTCGCGATGGGTGACGTATTTGCTGGCAGCGCCCTGTATCTGCCACTGGTTGGCGCGGCCGGTCGTGTATTTGACCCAATTGCGCAGTGCATCGTCTTTGAACAGCAGATCTTTGGCGCGGGCGGCGATCAGGAAATGACCGGCGTACAGGTCCGACCAGTGATGATAGTACCCATTGCGCCAGTAGTTGAAACGGCCGTCGCTGCGTTGGTACGATTGTATTTTCAGTATGGCCGCGTCGAGGTAGTCGCGGTTATTGCGTTTTTCTTCCGGGGTCATGGCCATCAGATCATCGATGTGTAGCATGGCGATGGCTCTCGAAACGGTTTGTTCCAAACAACCATAGGGGTACTCAATGAGGTCGTGGTATTCTTTGGCGAAGTTAGGGACCAGAGCGCCGGATATTTGCAGGTCGACGTTGCGGGTTTTTTCGAAGCCAAACGATTCGATGTCGATGTCCAGGGTGGCACCCGGATCAATTTGGTATACATCCTGCACATCGGAGTAGGAGTTGGGGTAGTTGACAAACAGTTTGGTCTCTTCAAAAGAAGTGTGCCCACCGCCCCGGGCGTCGAACCGAATGGAAGTGGTACCGGCTTCTCGGCCTACGGTAAATCCTACTGTTTCCAAAGATTGATCTCCGGAGGCCATTGATGTTGTAATATTTTTGTTGGGAAACGTTACCAGGTCGCCATCTACCTTTGCCGAAAGGCGACTTCCTTTATACTTTTCTCGTCTTTGAAAAATGTGATGGGAACCTGCACCTTGTCTGTAACATTGAGTGTACGGGGTAGTTGCGACTGGATCATCAGGGGGCTTACTACGCGGATTGATTGCTCGAAATGGCCGTAAGATCGATCGTTGCAGGCCACGAGCATCAGTTGGAGGCTTCCGATGTAGTTGGGCATGGTCAGTTGATGGGTTTTTGTTTCGTTGGGGTCGAGGTGTATGGAGCCGAGGTGAAAGACCACCGGTTCGAAGCGGTTGAAATCGGCCGATTCGTCGAGTACTTTTTGGGCGGCCTCATCGCCTCCGATGCTGAACACGCCGGCAAAGGAGGGGTTGGCGTGGAATAGGAGTTGCTGGAAGATGTCCCAGGTTTTGACGCGTAGGGCGATCATCTTCGAAAAATGCTTCATCGGGTTGGGTGCAGAGAATCCCGGTGAGGTTGAGCAGGCCCTTGTCTACCAGGGCTACGGTGTATTCCATGGGTTGTCCGTTGCGTTCTGACACCTCCATTGTAAATGTTTTGTTGGGTTCGATCTTTTCGGCGACTTTGACCAGGGGTTCGATGGGTCTTTGAGGTTGTTCGACCCTGATTTTTTTGACCGTGTACATCCGCATCGGGCGGTCGTTGGCGAGTTGGCCGTAGTTTTGCACAATGCTGACGTGGATGTAAACATTGGGAAACCAATCGTCTTGTACGGGCATCAGCACGGGGCCTTTGGAGAGGTCGTGCCAGAAGAGCTGTAGTACCTGCTCTCCGCGTTCGATGCTGATGAGGGGCTTTGGCGTCGCCCATTTGTGGGAGCTTCAATTCCACCGTTTCATTGGCTTTGTAATGTTCTTTTTCGAGTTGGAGATCGATGAACATGGGGTTGGATTGCACGGCATAGTCGGCCGTTACCACGCTGTGAAACCGGTATTCGGATACGTGGCCGCTGGTGGGGTCTTTGACCCGTAGCATGTACATGCCTGATTCGTTGGCCTCGGTGTCGTGCGTATAAATGCCTTTGCCATTTTTGAGATCGAGGGTCTTGGCCCAAACTTTTTCGTAGCGCCAGCTGGAATGGGAGCGGTGGTTGCGGGTGAGGCGGTAACGGTCGTACCACCAGTCATTGGTATACTTATAGAGCTCGATCTCTACAGTTGTGTCTTCTTTTAGTTCTTCCCCCCTTTGGGAAATGCGAATGACTTCGATCCTGGGCGTTTCGCCGTAGCGGTAAGAGCCCCGCCACCCACGGCCCTTTGATTTTTGAATGCCGACGTAGGAGGTAAAAGGGGATACGAGTTTCGATTCCGTTTCGGTGTTGAGTCCACCGCCGGGAAGGTCGATTTTGGTGTCGATCGCGATCTTGCTGACGCCTTTGTATTGTTTGAAGTCATTGGAAAAACTGAATTTCGATTTGCCCTCCTGGTCGGTGGATACCTTCCAGAGTTGGACATCGCGTACGGGTTTTGGACGGCTTAAGGGATGAAAAACATAGTCCTTGAATTTGCCGAAAGGCGTATAAACGGGCATAATGTTGGCAGAGGCGTTGACGGTGCCATTGCGCATGGCGTAACCAGCCAGATAGTTGACTTCGACATCGCCGTTGACCTGATCGTTGTAAATCCAGCCTTCCGATTCGCCGGTGAAATGGTATTCCAGGTCGACCACGTTTGGTTTGATGGTTTCTACGCGGAGGGTTTTCGATTTTCGAAGAGGCCCCACCTCGATACTGGCCGTCCAATAGCCGGTGGGAGCTTCGAGGTGGGTTGGCATTTTGAAGGTGTAGATCGACTGGCCGTTTTTGACGGGCCGGACGTATTTTTTGTACAAAACGTTTTTGGGGTTTTTCAATCGCACGACGATCGGTTGTCCTTCTTCAAAATGGAACTTAGCCCGGTTGAGCATGAGGTCGAGGTAGATGGTGTCGCTGGGGCGCCAAACGGCTCGTTCGGTATAGACGAAAACGCGGTTGTCCACATCCCGCACGTTGGAAGAAATATCGAACTCGGTGAGTGGGTTTTCATATCCGGCTTTGACGTTGAAGTAGGACACCTCCTTGTCATGAGAAATGCGGATGGCATGAGGCTGACGGCGGAGGTCGGTGAAGCTGCAAATGCCGTTGGCTGAAACGGTGGAGGAAGCGATGTCGAGCCCTTGCAAGCTGATGAGATCGACTTTGGCCCCGGCAGCTATTCGGCTTTCCAACAATTCTTTTACGGAAACGTGTACTTCCCGCTCTCCTTTTTTGATGATGGGAAATACATTGGTGCAGTGAATGTTGGTGGCAATGTTGCTGTGGCTCATGTAGTAGGAGATGTCGCAGGGGTTGTCCCGTTCTTTATAATCGTAGTAGCGGCGGTAGCGATAGTGGCGGTGGCGGTTCTCGAACCATGATTCGTCGATGGTTTGTTTTACAAAATCGTAGAGGCCCGCATTTTCGCATTTGAGGACGGTATTTTCGGGACCGAAGGAAAGCATGATGTGGTAGATGGTGCCTTTCTCCCGTTGGAAGGTGCGGGTAAAGTCGAGGCCAAATTCGTTCCATTCTTCGAGGTTGTTGGAGGTGAGGCTGTCGAGGCGGTAAGTCGTTTTGTGTATCAGGTTGCCGAAGCGGATCATCTCCATTTGGTCCATGCCGCTCATGTTGTTCCATGCTGCGTAGCGGCTGGCGTTTTCCGACCGGATGCCTACTATGCTCACCACCACCGAGCGGAGGGCCTTGGCGCGGAAGGGAAGTTTGAACTTGCCTGAAGCGGGGATGTAGGTGCCGTTGGCGAGCCACTCCACTTCGGGTTTAACCACGGCCACTTCCACTTCGTATTGGAGGTCGAAGGGGAGGGTGGAGCCATCTTTGGCTTTGATGCCGCGGTGGAGGTGGAGATCGACGTCTTCGTTGGCTTTTGACTTGATAAACACCGTAATGACATTGTTATCGATCTGGTATTCGGCGTCTTCTTTGCCGAGGCGGACGAGGCCGGTACCGTCTTGTTTGGGATCGAGTATTTTTGTGAAATATATCTTGTATTCGTTGGTGGTGCGGTCGAAGTAGGTATTGATGACGTCAAATTTGTCCTGGTCGTAATTCCACACCTCAATGGTTCCTTTTTCGATGGCGCCTATGGATTCGCCGCTCCAATCTACGTGGGTGGTGCCGTTGGCGGGGTTGAAATCCAGTTGGACGGTGTATTCTGTAGGAGAGATGTTGTCGACCACTACTTTGTTTTTGGGGTAGGAGAACAGGGCTGCGATTTTGCTCAGGTTCTCTGCAATGGATGTTGTCACCAAAAGTTGGACGTAGCTTTTTCCGGTTTCGTCGATGAGGAGCCCCTCCCGCTGTACGGAAATGAATTGTTGAAACACTTTAAACCGGCTGACCAATTTATCCGCTCGTTTCGCACTGATGAGCTTAGAGAGTTGCAATTCCAACTCGTAGGATTGTCCGCGTTTGAGTTTGCCGGAAGGCAGGAGCTTGAAACCTCTTTTGAGGGAGTCGAGCTGAATGGTGTATTCAAAGGCCGGCGAGATGGTAATGGCCTTTTTGATTTGGTCGGGGTCGAAGTCTTGTGTTTCCACAAAACGGAATTCGATGGGGTCACCTTCGTGGATCATCCCCTGGGTGTAGGCGGTGACGTATTGTCGGGCGGCCTGGTCGGTGAGGCCGTCGTGGGCGAGGGGGCTGGTTTCTTCTTTGCAGGCTGTCGCCAAAAAGGTGATGGCCAGGGCGAGGGCGCAATAGTGGATCAGGTTTTTCATTTGAAATAGATTTTAGTGACTTTTGGTGCAAATTTAAGGTCAGAGTTCTATTTCTAAAGGGGAGTTCTATTATTCGTGGGGGGGTGGTTAGTATTCGTGAAGTTATCGGCGTTATGCTCTAGTGAATAAATCATCCAACGTCAAAACCTGATCCACTAGGCCGAGGCTGTGTTCGTTTGGGTTAATACCAAAGGTAGTGATGAGGGTAAGGAAAAGGTGTTTTTTGGTTTTTGTGACCTGTTCAAAAACATCGAGTTTACTTTTCAAAGATTGGGCGTATGTTTTTGATATCGTCAGCGTTTTATTGTAAAACTTGATTTCAAAAATATTGATTATATGGTCATTTCTATCGAGCAGTAAATCTATTTGTGTTCCGAGTTCTTTTTTTGTCCCTTTCTTGTGGAAAACAGAGGACGTTGAATAAACGCCACCAATTTGAAGTGCATGTTTAATTTCCCGAATATGCTTGAGACAAATATTTTCAAAGGCATAACCACACCAAATCTTATAGGTCTGGGTTTGGCTCAACCGTTTCCAAACGTCTCCTTTTTCATTTTTGTTTTTTTCAATAAACTGTAGATAGAAAAGAGAATATTCATCTGTTAGTCGGTATATTTTGTTTTTACTTTTTTTACCAAAAGGTAAATATTCATCCACAAAACCAGATTGTCTGAGTTCTTCCAAAACCTTAGTAACGCTACCTCCGTTTGCCAATCGGGCTTCTTTGATTAGGTTAGCCCTGCTCATACCTATCTTGCGTTTTGCAAGTGCCCTGACCACCGCTATATGGTTATCGGAATGATCAAATAAAGCACCGTACAAATTTTCAAATTCATCTTTTAACAGTCCAGTATCAGAAAAACAGATATCTGCTATATTTTGGGTGGCACTTTTGCCCTGTTCCACTTCTTTCAAATAATGTGGAATGCCTCCATTGCCAAATACAATTGAATCAGGTGGTATCGGCTTAGTTGATTTTTCTGCTGCGAAGGTATTCTTCTGTTTCGGAAAGAGTGAAGGGTTTTAGATGAATTCTTCTGGTGATCCGATTGTGCAATCCGCCCTTGTCGTTTACAACTTTTTGAATCATCCAAGAAGCAGCTGAGCCGCAAATCACAACGACTATATTTTGATTGACTGCCCAGCTATTCCAAAAAAAACTCAGCCCTCTTAAAAACCCTGAACGGTGGGTGGACAACCAGGGTAGTTCATCAAAAAAACGACCACCCTTTTATTTGTTGACTGCTTTTTGAGGTAATTGATGAGCATGAAAAATGCTTCCATCCAATTGGCAGGCGGATTGCCTATGATACTTCTTCCGGAAGCAAGTTGAAGGGAGAAAATAAAATTCTGAAGCTGTTCATTTAATGGCGCATTTCTCGTCCCGGTCAATTCAAAGGCCACATTATTTTTATAAACATACTTTACCAAAAAAGTCTTTCCAATCCTGCGGCGACCAATAACAGAAACCATTTCTGCTTCATTTGATTGTAGTGCATTTTGTAATACTTGAATCTCCTTTGCCCGTCCTGTGAACGTATTTTTCATTGGAAAGTGATTTTATTAATCGCCAAAACCACATAAACTTACATAGTTTTAGCGAGTAATAAAAATTATTGCTCGCCAAAACCTTGCTTCTCTTCCAGTGTCAACACCCGATTTTTCAACGCCTCCGGCACCACAGCCTTCCGAAGCGTAGTATAATCGTACATCACCACCCTTTGTTTGCAGATGGCCGCCAGCCGGTCGTGTTGTTGGCTGAACATGTGCGTTTCCAACACAAACCGGTCCTTCCCCATTTCCAGGAGCCGCACGCCCATGTGGATCGTATCCGGCCAGGTGACGGGGAAAATGTACTTG
>CBDCTQ010000050.1:0-28489 GCA_965222105.1 Saprospiraceae bacterium
ACGGACAACCCCACGGGCCTGGATGCAGGAGAATACCTGGTGACGATAACAGACGCCAACGACTGCGAGCTGATCCAGAGTGTGGAAGTGACCAGCCCCGCGGCGATCCAGTTGAGCATCAGCTCGGAGATGACCTCCTGTTTTGAAGGCTCAGATGGAAGCATCGACCTGGAGGTGACGGGCGGCACGGCCCCGTTTGACTACAGTTGGGACAATGGTGCGATCATCCAGGACCCGACCAACCTGTTGGCAGGCAGCTACGAAGTAGTGGTAACAGATGCCAACGGCTGCACCGAAATGACGTCCATAGAAGTGATCCAGCCCACAGGAATGACAGTAGACGGCAGCTCGACCAATGCGACGTGTGGAGAAGCCAACGGCTCGATCTCTGTCTCGACGGTAGGAGGGACTTCTCCCTACAGCTACGCGTGGAGCAATGGAGCCCCCCCGGTTTCAGACCCCATCAATCTTCCGCCCGGCAGCTACACGGTGACGGTGACGGATAACAATGATTGCACGACGACCTACACCATAGAAGTAGAAACGCCAACAGGCCTGGCCCCGGATGTCTCCACAACGGATGTAGCCTGCAATGGTGACGGAGGAGGAACAGTCGACCTGGAGGTGAGTGGGGGAATAGCACCGTTTACCTATTTGTGGAGTAATGGAGCGACAACGGAAGACCTTGCAGATGTAGTGGCCAACACCTACGAAGTGACGGTAACGGATGACACAGGCTGTACGATAGTAGCAAGTGGATTGGTATCGGAGCCGGAGGTGCTGCTGCTCGACGGCACCCCTATGGAAGCAACCTGTGGAGAAGCCAACGGCTCCATCTCACTGACAGTAACAGGCGGGACGATGCCCTACAGTTTTTCGTGGGACAGTGGCTCAGGAGATCAAAACCCAACAGGCCTTACTGCGGGCGACCACACCGTAGAGGTAACAGACGCCAACGGCTGTGTGGAGACCTTGCTGGTGACGGTTACAACGCCCAACGAGCTGACGGCCTCAGCCACCCAGGTAGACGTCAGTTGTGAAGGCGGCAGCGATGGGTCAATCGACCTTACGGTAAATGGCGGCACGGCCCCATTTAGCTATAGCTGGACAAATGGCGAGACGGTTGAAGACCCCCAGAATTTGCCAGCAGGTCAGATAACAGGTATAGTGACAGATGCCAACGGCTGTGAAGCAGCAGTTCAGTTGGAGTTGACAGAACCCCCGGCGATGACAGTAGACGGCTTTTCAGAAGAAGCGACCTGTGGAGAAGCCAACGGCTCAATAGACATCACGGTGAGTGGCGGCACGGCCCCCTACACCTACGACTGGGACAATGCCCCCGACGTAGAAGACCCGATCGGAATAGTGGCTGGAACCTACAACGTAATAGTGAGCGACCTGAACGGTTGCATGGCCGACTATCAAATAGCAGTGACAACACCCAATGCACTTGCGCTAAGCGCCACGCCAACGGATGCAGATTGCAACGGCGACAACAGCGGCTCAATCGATGTGGATGTGAGTGGAGGAGTGGCACCCTTTGACTACACCTGGTCGACAGGCTGGACGGGTGAAGACCTGATAGATGAAGCAGCGGGAGTGTACACCGTAACCGTGACAGATGCAACGGACTGCTCGATAGTGTTGACAGAAACGATAAACGAACCCACGGCGATGGAGCTGTCGAGTACGTCGACGGATGCGTTGTGTAATCAAAACAACGGCTCGATCGACCTGACGGTAGTGGGTGGTACGGCTCCCTACAGCTACGACTGGGGAGGGGGTATCACAGTAGAAGACCCTACGAATCTGGGCATCGGCAATTTTACAGTAGTGGTGACAGACGGCAACGGGTGTACGGCGGAGCATACCGAGACGGTAAGCACACCCACAGGGCTTGAGTTGGATGAAAGCTCGTCTGATGCGAGTTGCAACGGCGGCGCCAACGGCACGGCCGGAGTAACAGTAAATGGAGGCACTCCCCCGTTCAACTATGCATGGAGCAATCTGGAGACGACCCCGTCGATCATGGGTCTGTCGGCCGGAACCTATACGGTAACGGTGACAGATGCAGACGGCTGTACGGTGTTTTCCAGTTCGATCATAAATGAACCGGCAGCGATAAGTATAAGTGGCAATGCATTGGAGGAAACCTGCGACGATGCCAACGGTTCGATCAGCATAGTGGTGAGTGGAGGTACAGAGCCCTACAGCTATATGTGGAGCAACGCCTCGACAGATCAAAACCCCCAAAACCTGGCAGATGGTGATTACACCGTAGAGGTGACAGATGCCAACGGCTGTATACAGGAAGAGACCTTTACGGTAACGGAACCGGCGGCTCTGAGTGGCATTCTGACCCCGACAAATGCAAGCTGCAATGGCGGAGCAGATGGAGAGATAAGTGCAGCGATATCCGGCGGGACCCCGCCCTTTAGCTATGCCTGGTCGTCGGGTGGTCCCGATGCGCCGACAGTGGAGAACCTCTCTGCCGGGAGCTACAATGTGGTGGTAACAGATGCCAACGACTGCAGCCTGACGCTGACAGCGGATATAGGGGAGCCGATGGCGATAATGCTAAGCGGTACCTCTGAAGATGCGCTTTGTGGAGAGACCAACGGTTCGATCGATCTGACGGTGAGTGGTGGTACTGCTCCGTACAGCTATGACTGGAGCAATGGAGCTACCACAGAAGACCCCTCGAACCTGGGAGCAGGAAGCTACACGGTGACGGTGACAGACAGCAATGATTGCACAATGGACTACCCCATAAGCGTCAACACACCGTCGATGCTGGCCGCCGTGGCCACACCGACGGATGCGCTGTGCTTTGACCAGGCTTCGGGTCAGATCGATCTGGAAGTAAGTGGGGGGTCACCTCCGTTTACCTATCAGTGGAGCAACGGCTCAACATCAGAAGACCTGATGGGTGTAGGAGCAGGGTTGTACACAGTAGATGTAACAGACTCCACGGGCTGTGTGATAACGGCGAATGCGACCGTTTCCGAACCGACCGAGATCGGGATAACAGGTAGTTCGACTCCGGCGCTATGTAACCAAAGCGACGGCACGATAACAATAGATGTGACCGGGGGCACCGGGCCGTACACCTACGAATGGAGCAACGGCGATACAAACGAAGACCCGACGAATCTGGGTCCGGGCAGCTACCTTGTGACGGTAACAGATGTCAACAATTGCACGATGACCTACTCCCAGGAAGTGAGTTCGCCGGGCTCGCCGACGCAGGAGTTAGTTCCGACAAATGTGAGCTGTAATGGAGGCAACAACGGGGCTATCGACCTGATGATAACGGGAGGGACGCCTCCGTTTAATTATGAGTGGAGCACGGGAGCAACGACAGAAGACGTAAGCGGCCTATCGGCAGGAACCTATATGGTAACAGTGACGGATGACGACGGATGTATCTATGCATACAGCCAGTCGATAATAGATCCTCCCTTGCTGGAAGCGGTGGTATTGAATCCGAGTAGCAGTGTGAATTGTTCTGGCGATCAGGATGGGGGCATCGTGTTGGAAGTGACGGGCGGAACGGAGCCATATGTAAGTTTTGACTGGGACAATGCAGCCGATGTACAGAATCCAACGGGATTGGGAGCGGGCACCTACACGGTGACGGTAACCGATGCCAACGGCTGTACAGCAATAACGAGTACGACGATAAATGAACCTCCGGTATTGGCACTGACAGCGGTGTCGACACAGACAGACTGCAGCAACACCGACGAGGGTTCAATAGACTTGAGTCCAAGTGGAGGAGTGGGCCCGTACAGCTATCAGTGGAACAACGGCTCGACAGAAGAGGACCCAACGGGTCTGGCTTCGGGGATTTATACAGTGGAAGTGACGGATGCCAACGGCTGCATGGCGACGTTGAGTGAGGAGGTGACCTCTCCCGATGCGGTGCAGGTGAGCATAGGCTCGGTATCGGAGTATGCCGGGTTCAATGTGAGCTGTTCGACCTCAGACGACGGCAGTGCCACAGCACAGGTGATCGGCGGGGTGCCGCCTTACAGCTACATTTGGAGTGATGGATCGACCACCACGACGGCCAACAATCTGACAGCGGGCACCTACACGGTGACGGTGACCGATGCCAATGATTGTAGTGGAGAGTCAGTAGTTAGTCTGGAAGCGCCGGACGGGATAACATTGAGTGCGACGACGCAGGATGTGGACTGCCACGGCGGCAACGACGGAGCGATCATAATAGATGAGATAGACGGAGGAGCGGCGCCGCATTTGTACTCCTTGAATGGAGGCACGTTTGGAGATGTGGGCTTGTTTGCGGGTCTGACGGCGGGGATGTACGAAGTGGTGGTACAGGATGCCAACGGCTGTGAGGAGGTGTTGGAAGCGCAGATAGTAGAACCTGGTCCGGTGCAGGTAGAGATAAGCACCTTGGTGACGGCAGACACGCTGTTACAACTGGGAGATGAAGCGGAGTTGATCGTGCAGATCAACCGCGACACGGCGAGCTTGCAGCAATACGGCTGGACACAGGGCTTGTTCTGGAGTGACACCTGCACCCATTGCGACATCCGTTCGATCTATCCGACCGAGACGGTGCTGTACGAATACCTGGTGGTGGATGAAAACGGGTGTATTGGCAAGGATGAATTGTTGGTACAAGTGCGCAAATACCGTGATGTGTTCATCCCCAATGCCTTCAGTCCGAATGGAGATGGGCACAACGATATGTTCTTCATAAATGCGGGTCAGGAAGTATTGCGGATCAACCACTTCCGGATTTACAACCGGTGGGGAGAAATAGTGTTTGAGTTGAGCGACTTTTTTGCCAACGCCCCCGAGTTGGGTTGGGATGGAAGGTTTAACGGAGAGTTCCTCAACCCAGGAGTGTTTGTCTACCATGCCGAGGTGTTGTACCTGGATGGCAGGGTGGAACTGCTCAAGGGGGATGTTACTTTGATGCGGTGATATGCTGATCCCGAAACGAGTTCGGGACAAGTTATGCTGATCCCGAAACGAGTTCGGGACAAGTTATGCTGATCCCGAAGCTAGTTCGGGACAGAATATGAAGTGTTGTCAGTAAACGATATACAGAATAAACGACGGTTGTTCCGGGGTGTCCGGGGCAGCCGTCGTTTTATTGTTACCATAAAATTATGTAATATTGCTGCGGAAAGTATAAAACGAAAAGAAAAGAAATGGCCAAGTCAATCATAATCATAGGCTTGCTGATCGTGTTGGTGGGGGTATTGTTGTATTTTTTTCCCAATGCATTCAAGTGGTTTGGGAATCTACCGGGCGATTTTAAATCGGAAGGAGAAAATGTACGGTTTTATTTTCCGTTGACTTCCATGATCGTTGTGAGTGTAGTGTTAAGTATATTGTTCCGATTGTTTCGTCATTTGAAGTAACTGCTATGATTCGATCATTATTCCCGATTTTGATGTTGAACCTTATCTGTTTTGCTGCCAAAGCGCAAACCGAACAGGTATTTGACGTAAGTATGGAAATACAAGCCTATCCAACAGGGATCATTCCCGGCTTGCGACTGGAGAAAGGATTTGCTGAAAAGCACGCCGTCCACCTCCGGTTGGGATACAACTGGGTGCGACACCGCGACCTGGGCGAACACGATGACGAACGGGGCGATGGATATGGATTCACCCTGGGCTATAAATACTATTTTGGAAGCGATTTTCAGCGATTTTTTCTGGGTGCGCGTAATGACATTTGGTGGAATACCATCGACTGGAAAGACAATATCGACACACCAATGGAAGTTTCGGGGCAAACCGACATCACCGTTGTACAACCCACCCTGGAGGCGGGATACCTGTTCGCCTTTGGTGAAAACTGGCTCTTTACACCGGCCATCGGGTTTGGATACGAGGTGAATGTCAAAACAGAGGGACAACCCACTGGAGAAGGCGCTATATTATTGTTGGGTATATCTTTGGGAAGGCGGTTTTGAAAAAGGGTGGCTATCTTGTTTTGGTGACAACCAGAGCGTACTATTCCAGCAAAGTAAAAGAATCGAAAAAACGATCCTGGAGGGTGTTCAGACTTTTGTCGCGGTGCATGACTACCTGCAATTGGTACAGTCGCCGCCCCACCAGATAGACCTTCGTTTTGATGGTACCGTGGCCCTTATTGTAGTCGACCCGCCACAACCGGCCCGGATATTCACCGATCTGTATGTCGTCGACGTATCGCAGTTCGCCGCCCACTTTTTTAACGGAAGTGTCGATGGTAAAGTGGAAAAAATCGTCGATAAAATCCGTAGAATCGGAGTGAATGCTGTGTTCGGGATAATCGACATAGCTAACCGAGTACAAAAAATTGTCCGGATCTTCGCTGGTCGGCTGGTGCCAAAACTGTATGTAGGTCAACTCGCCAATTGCTGCCTCCACCAATTGTTGTTTGTGTTCCATCTGGCCAGGGACCAAAATTCGGAACCCCCCTTTTTGCGATTCAAATTCCTGCCAGGGTTGTTGGCTCCACCCTCCCGAGATGATCCACAGCAAAGCTATACAGATAAATTTCATTCGTCTTTTTTCCACAAGAACGAAAATTGTGGATGCCATGTTTTATATGACGAAATAGAATCTTAACTTCGACAAAAAATAAGTTATGACCATTCGTCCGATCTTTCCCTTTATTTTTTTGATATTCCTGACCGGTCTGGGAAGCGGTTGTCAACAAGACCCGCCTGACCAAACAGCTACTGCTCCAGCCGAACCGGTGCTGCCACCGGAGGCAGAGGATTATCAGGAGTCGAACTACAAATGGGGATACATCAACAAAGGTGGACGATTGGTGATCAAGGCCGATTACGACGATTGCCGACAGTTTAATCAGGGGGTGGCCGTGGTCCGCAAAAAAGGATACTGGGGAGTGATCGACAAGCGCGGGCGGGAAGTGGTCGCCCCCAAATATAAGGGTATATGGCCCTACTCGGAGGGGTTGGCAAGGGTGCAGTTGTACGACAAAGACAGCATGGGCTACATCGATCACAAAGGTAATTGGGCGATAGACCCCCTTTATGAAAATGCAAAAGATTTTTCGGAAGGGCTTGCCTGCGTACAATCGAATGGGAAGTACGGATACGTTGACAAAGATAATAACATTGTAATTCCATTTGACTATCAGGAAGGATGGCCTTTTGTAAATGGCCTGGCGAAGATTAAAAAAAACGACCGGTATGGACTTATTGACCTTTCCGGTAAACTATTGTTGGAAACGATGTACGACGCGGTGTTTCACCTTCAGGAAGGGTTGATCCGTGTGCGTAAAGACGGAAAATACGGATTCGTGGATCGGGTGGGCCAGGAAGTCATCCCGCTGCAATACCTCAGCGCCGGTGATTTCAATGGGGGTCTGGCTGTTGCCAAAATGGAAGATAAATTCGGGTTGATCGATCAGCGTGGGCAGTTTGTTATACCTGAAAAATACAAAGACCTCTGGTACGCTGGCAACAACCTGTGGGGGGCAACTATATTGGGAAAATCGGGCTTTTTAAAACAGGACGGCAACCCTTTGGGACCTTTTAAATACGACCTGTTGTACCCGTTTTCGGAGGGCCTGGCCGGCTATCAAAGTGGCCAGCTTTGGGGGTATCTGGACACGACAGGCACGGAAATAACGCCGCCTCATTTTGGGCTGGTCTGGGACTTTAGGGAAGGGTTTGCACGAGTGGGGTATGCCCGGGGCATTGGTTTTATCGACAAAAACGGAGCGCTTGCTTTGCCGGCAGAGTATCTCGATGTGCGCGATTTTTCGGAGGGGTTGGCACGGGTGCAGGTGCAGTGAACTCAAAACCGGGTTGAAAAGCCGACACCGATGTTGATGACGGACGATTTAAACTCGTCGTATTCGACAGTGTCGTAAAATTTGTCTTTCCAGACGCTGAGGCCATAATACCCAATGTCGATGCCGAACTTGGTTTTCTTGCCAAATAGAATGCCCGCATTGGCGCCGGTGTAGTTGAGCAGATCAGAGGAGAGAGAACCCACCGAACCGAACTGGCCGATGTATCGAGGTGTGAGGTAGAGGTGCAGCTTTTCCGTGGGATGATAGGAAGCGTAAAGCGGCACCTGAAAATTGAGCAAACTGGAATTGGCTACCGAAACCATAAACCCGCCAAAGGCACCCCCCACTGCCATTGCAAAAGGAGACTCCTGATCGCCGATGAATTGGTATTTGCCATCGATCAAAAAATTGAGGGAGGTAGAAAGCCGTAATCCGACATCGACATTGCGGCCCACCCCATAGCGGCCTCCGACTTCCATGACGGGAAGGAAGACGGAGGGGATGTCATTGGCCATACCGTTGTCGTTGAAGTTGGGTGTTTGGGTGACGTTGAGGGCTGCTGAAAACTCGCCGTGGCCTTTTTCCACCGTTCGGCCGGTTTGAAAACCGGTGATGGAGGCACAACTGAAAAGGAACATTGCGCTGAAAAGGCAACTGGCGTATAACAATATGTTTGTGGACTTCATATGGGACTGTTTGCGAAGGTGAAAACGAGGAAAATATCCGTCTTTTCCTGCAAACGGTTTGACTGGCCCGGGAAGGAGAGGTTTAGTAATATGATTGTTAAAAAAAAATTAATAAATCCCGGTATAGTTGTGAGGGGTGATCTTTTTTAACTCTTCTTTAACGAGTTGGCTGATGTTGAGGCCCTCAATGAACTCGTGTATTTCCTCTTGTCCAATATTGGTTTTTCCTCTGGTGAGCTGAAGTAGCTTTTCGTAGGGTTTTTCGATGCCTTCGCGCCGGAGGATATTCTGAATGGCTTCGGCTACGACCATCCAGTTGTCGTTGAGGTCTTGTTGGAGTTGGGCTTC
The DNA here is from genome assembly GCA_965222105.1 of Saprospiraceae bacterium. Classification (GTDB taxonomy): domain Bacteria; phylum Bacteroidota; class Bacteroidia; order Chitinophagales; family Saprospiraceae; genus CALGLS01. The sequence goes on from CBDCTQ010000050.1 coordinate 8,835, forward strand.
GTTGAGGAGGAGTTTGTCGATTCCTTTCCGGATGGCCTTGAGCGCGATGAGGGTGTGGGCGACGGGTACGCCGACGTTGCGCAGTACGGTGCTGTCGGTCAGGTCGCGTTGGAGACGGGAGTGGGGAAGTTTTGCCGAAAGGTGTCCAAAAATGGCATTGGCCATACCGAGGTTGCCCTCCGCATTTTCAAAATCGATGGGGTTGACTTTGTGCGGCATGGCTGAGGAGCCTATTTCGCCGACGATGGTTTTTTGACGAAAGTACTCCATGGAGATGTACATCCAGACGTCGCGGCAAAGGTCTATGCAGATGGTGTTGATTCGTGCCAGGTTGTCGAACAGGGCGGCGAGGTTGTCGTAGTGGGCAATTTGGGTGGTGAATTTCAGCCGGGTCAATCCGAGGTATTCGGTTACGAAATAATCGGCAAAGGCTTCCCAGTTGATGTCGGGATAGGTGATGTGGTGGGCATTAAAATTGCCGGTGGCGCCGCCAAATTTTGCCGTAAAAGGCAGTTGTTTCAACAATTCCAATTGTCGTTTGAGCCGTTCGATAAATACCCGGATCTCTTTGCCCAGCATGGTAGGGGAGGCTGGTTGGCCGTGCGTTCGGGCCAGCATAGGTACTTCCGACCATTCGACTGCCCGTTGTTCGAGTTGTTGCAACAAGGTTTGCACGTTTGGCAGGTAAACGTCGTGGATGGCATTCATGCAGAGCAGGGGAGTGGCGGTGTTGTTGACATCTTGTGAGGTCAGGCCAAAATGGATAAACTCCTTGTAACGGCCGATGCCGAGCTGGTCGAATTTTTCTTTGAGGAAATACTCTACGGCTTTGACGTCGTGGTTGGTCGTCTTTTCAATGTCTTTGATGTAGACGGCGTCAGCCTGGCTGAAATTTTCAAATATTTGGTTGAGCCGGTCAACCATTTCGGGATCGAAGTCCTGAAGTTGTGGCAAAGGATGCTGGCACAAAGCGATGAAATACTGTATTTCCACAAAAACGCGGTACCGAATGAGGGCGTACTCGGAAAAATATTGTTGCAACTCCTTTGTTTTTTGGTGGTATCGGCCGTCGATGGGAGAAATTGCTCTAAGCATGGTTGAGGATTTGTCCTAATGTTTTTTATTCAGGGTTGTTGCATGTGAACCCTTTCCGTCGTTTTGGCGTAAGACCGAATTGCCGGGCATCTTTTGGCATAACATTTCCTGGGTCTAATCGCTGGTGCGAAGCTATGAATTTGGAAGTAAAAAGGCGGTCTTGCTGCAGCAAAAAATACGCGGTTGTGGTCAATTATGCCAAATGGTACGGTTATAGTGGCTAAAACCAATAATTTTTGTAAAATGACTTATGTGAAAGGCATTTTTTGCATCGGAATGCTGGCGTTGTTGAATACCTGTCTCGTCGAGGGAGAGCGCCATCTGGCTACTGCTCGTCAGGGGGAGTATTTGGACGACAGTCCTGCCCAGGGTCAAATGGCGGACAGCCTGGCCAAAGCCGACGAAATTGCTTTTAATACCCTGATGACTACGGCCATCAATCAGCGGCTGATCGGCCCGGAAGATGCGGATGCGCGGGCTGCGGCACACCGGTTTTTGCCCAATACTTCCAGGTATTCGGATCATCACGTACTGATCCAGCCATTGGGTGTGCGCGATGCCTATTGGTTGTTGCTCTACGAATTTGTACAGGAAGGTGCTGAAAAAACTCCGATGTTTTTAGGCAGCTTTCGCAAAACGGGACAGATAGTCGACCTGCTGGAGATGAAGCCTGTCCAGTTTGACGGACATATGTCAATCAATTTTTTGGAGTCGGATATGTTGGAGATCGAATACTTCGATTTGAATGCAGAATTTGACAATTCTGAGACCGATCTCAAATGGGCAGAGGCCGCCTCCCCGGCAGAAGAGCCCCTGCCAATCTTTATCCCTTCATTAGATCGTGGCATTAATGTTGGTTATAATTACTACAGGTTGGATTCCATCGGCGTCTTTCACCCGGTAGCTCTTCCGGTGGAGGATTTGCTGACGGATATCAGGGAGTATTGAGAGCGGGGTGACCGACCCTGGTACATGCCCACTCTAATTTTCAAAATCTTTCCATGCCTTTTCCATCTGTTTTTCGATGTTGATGACCTGGTGGCCGATGCCTTTGGGAGTCAGTCGGCCTCTATTGTGTGGCTCTATGATCATTTCGCGGAGATCGGGCGTGTAGGGTATGGTCAATTGGCATTTGGATACATCCGTCTGTATGGTTTGCCCTCCCAACCGACCACCACAAAAATGGCCTTCGCCGGGGTGGTTGAGTTGCGATTGGTAGGTTACCCGATCCGTCTTTGTTGTAAATGTAATGTTGGCGGCGTTCCCTTTCCGGTTTGATTTTTCAGGGATGCCATAGGTTATTTTTCGGATGTCGGCATTCCAAAATCCGATAGCGTTTTCCTCCAGTTCGAGCAGCACCACCGGTTCATAGCCGTACATATTTTCCCGCAAGGGGTGGGCCTCTCCAGGTGATAAAGCACCTCCTCCAGATGTAGTTGCTAACAATTCTTCTCCAAACCGGCTGTAATAATCCTCGACCACCGCCAGGCATACATCCTGGAAGGGGTAGATATTGTTGTCGCCATCGTCAGCCATAATACAAACTCCAGCCTCGGCCCGATAGGAACGGGTGCCGTCGGGTTGGATGAAGGTAATGCATTGGCGGTCGGGTTGTCCTTTGCTTTTGTTGTAGTCGGTGCAGGCGTCCATCGTGGGGAAGTAGACGTAGTCTTCGGGAGTGTACCAGCGGGAACCATCTATGCCGAAGTATTCGTGGCAGGTGCCATTGGCCTGCCCGTTTTTGCGGTGGAAAGCCAGGCAATCCTCTTCATTGGAGAAGACATTGGAAAACCCGTCGATCGGCTCAAAACAGGCGCAGCCGTCGTATTCATCGCTTAGTTGAAAAACGGCATGTCCCATTTCGTGGATGGCGGTTCCGGGGTTGTAGCTTTCGCTTGTAAATACATTATTATGTAAAAAATGAATATTGCCGTACATGTAAGAGCCATCGCTGTAAGGCGTTTTGTGCAACAATGCAAATGCATCAATACCGGTTATAAGGTCTTCTTTCATAAAGTCGGGGTAGTGGTCGGGGTTGGTAAAGTCGAGTGCGATGTTGAGCCCGTCGGCATCTTGTTGGGTGTAGAAAAAAGTCCATCGTTCTTTCCTGTCTTTGATGATGTTGCTTTGGTGAAAACCGTCAAAGATCATTTTGTGGGTGTCGTCGAGAAAGGCTTTCCAGTTGCGTTGGAAGTCCCTGTCGGGAAAAAAGCACAAGTTTAAGGTGCTGGAAAGCGGCTGATGGGTGGTGCTGTACAGGAGTATTTTATCAGTGGGCCAGGGGGAGTCACCGGCGTCGAAAAGAGCCATTTTTTGGGTTATCCGGCCATCAGTGTCGGTCACCACAAAGCGGTACTCTACCTGGCTGGCTTTGGGAAAACCCTTTGTATAGCGGTGAGAAAGGGTGGCGGTTTTTTCGCCATTGAAATTCCAGGAGCGAACGGAATTCCAGGTTCCACCGGTGCGTCGCCGTTTGGAAGGGAGGCCGTCTTCCTCCTTGAAAAGTTCGTATTCGTAGACAAAAAGTTCTGCTTTTTTCAGTCCGGTCGGCTCCTTTATTTTGGCTTTAAAGGTGACGGCTTCTCCATTGGCGGGGTGGAGGGGGCTGTGTATCCAGTAGTCAAATTGAGCCGAGCCGGGTGGTGGTAGGGTCTCGTCGATGGGATTGTCGGGAGTCAACCATTTGCAGGAAGGCAGGGCCAGCAATAGTGCCACGAGCGAGATGGTCGTATGGAGGTTATTTGTCATAAAGCGATAACGATGGAGTAGGGGGCGGTATTTTGGGTTTTGGGCAAAACCGGTATTTTACGCAACCAATTCCGATGGAGGAGGTCTTTATTAGACATTATGAATGGATTTTTTGTATAGCAACTGAAGAGGAATTTTTTGACTAACCAAGGAACGCCCGGAGCCTGATAGCCTAAGCTATCATGGCGAGGGCGTGACGCAGGATAGGCAAAAAACCTGCCTGCCGGCCAATGTCATTAAGATTGCATTTTTTATATGTATAACTCGTTGAAAAATGTAGCCAGAGGCCACAATAATTAAACGCACAATCTCAGAGAGATCTCGCGAACATAATTTTTTCAGTTAGTTATATATAAAAATAAACCTAACTTAACGACATTGGCCTGCCGGCAGGCAGGGGGCATTCAGGCCTGGCTGGCGCCAGACAGGCTGCATACAAAATTTTTGTTCATTATGTCTATTGTATAAAAATTATTACTATGCTTCCACTTCGACCTATTTACTCCGTTTTATTATTGTTGGTTGTCACCCAACCTATTTTTGCGCAAAGCACCTCCGAATGGCGGGCTGATCTGGAATACCTTCACCAAAAGGTGGTGAACGACTATCCCAATTTGTTTCACAACGTTAGTCAGGCGGAATGGGAAGCCGCGGTCCAGCAATTAAACGAGCGCATTCCTTCCCTGCAGCGTCACGAAATAATAGTGGAAATGGCCCGGCTGGTGGCGATGTTTCGCATTGGGCATACGGCTATGCGGCTCGGCATTTGGCATAGCGGGGGAGACTCGCCGACGGGTTTTCACCACCTGCCCCTGATGACCTATACATTTGACGATGGCGTATATATTCGAAGTGCGCATCGGGATCACAGCGACCTTGTGGGTGCCAAATTGCTGGCCGTTGGCGAGTTGCCGGTCGACAAAGCTCTGGAGGCGATCCGACCGATAGTACCCCATGAAAACGAAATGGGGTTTTTGTCTTCTGCTCCCTTTTTTCTGGCTTGCCCGGAGGTGTTGCATGCTACAGGCGTTATTGAGCAGTTGGACGAAGTGGCGCTGACTGTTTTGAAGGAGGGCAAAGAGTGGAAGGTCGTGATCAAGCCCGTAAAGGGAATGGGATTTCCGGGCAATTACGGCTACTGCTCAAAAGACAGTGACTGGGTGGATGCCAACCATTCGGCATCGGAGCCAATGCCTTTGTGGTTGACCGATTTGGATCGGAAAAGGTATTTTAAATACTTACCTGAAGCGAAAACAGTGTACGTTCGTCACAGCACGGTTCGGCATGAGGACGATGAAACCATCCCTCAGTTTTTTGAAAGGGTATACGATTTTATCGAAAAAGAAAATGTAGAAAAATTTGTCCTCGACGTTCGCCTCAACGGCGGTGGCAACAACTATCTCAACAAAGAAGTGATTACCGGTGCCATTCGCTCAAAGGTCAATGAGCGGGGCCGGTTTTTCATCATCACCGGACGGCGAACTTTTTCGGCCTGCCAGAATCTGATCAATGAGTTGGAAAAATATACCGAGGCAATTTTCGTTGGAGAACCCAGTTCGGAAAACGTCAATTTCTACGGCGACAACCGGCGCGAATCGCTTCCCAACTCAGGGCTCGACGTTTTTCTGTCGTACCTCTGGTGGCAAAACCACGACCCACGCGACACCCGCTCCTGGAAGGCCCCCGACATTGCTGTCGATCTTTCCTTTGATGACTATCGTCGCAATCACGACCCGATGTTGGCTGCGGTTTTGAATTGGAAACCCACTCCTTCCCTTACGGAAAATGTGAAAGTACTCGTGCAAAAAGGATCTGCCGACAAGGCTTATGAAATTGCCCAACAATACATTTCCGATCCGCAGCGCCGATATGTGGCCTCTGATATGGAGAACAAACTCAACAATCTGGGCTACGATTTTATGGGCCGGAATGAAGTAACCAAAGCATCGGAGGTGTTCCGCATCAATATGAAGCTGTTTCCGGAGTCGGCCAATACCTACGACAGCTACGGCGAGTCGCTTTGGAAACTGGGAAAGACGGAAGAGGCGGAACGCTATTACAAAAAGGCACTGCAAATGGACCCCGATGGGGTGGTGGGAGAAAATGCGAAGGCGATGTTGGAGCGGATTCGGAGGTGAGGGGGCTCCCGCGCATATTAAAACGAGTGCGTGACATATTAGCGGAGCCTCTCACCACAAAGGCTCCAAGACACAGAGCCACACAAAGATTTTCTCTGTGAATCTTTGTGTCTTCGTGTCTTTGTGGTAAAGGCCGCAGCGATTCCCGCCCTTTGGCGGGACAGGTTTGTCACGCACTCTATTAAAACTTATTCCTTTAGCTTATTTGCACAAATCTGCCCGGGATACAGGCGCCCGGTCTCCCGACCGGCGCTTCCCGCATATCGATCATTTTTGGTAACTTGTGCGATTTAAACCCGCTAACATTTTCTTTACAATGGCCGACCCGATCAAATGCAGATCCATTCCTTTTGTAAAATCCTTTCGCGTACTTCCATTTCTCCTGCTGTTAGGCATCGGAGCGCTATGGTATGGTTGCACGCCACGCACCCCGCAGCCATCCGTTCCGTCCCATTCATCAACCATTCGTTTTGCCTCCTACAATGTAGCCCTGTTTCGATCCAAAGCGGGTGAACTGGCTGATGATTTGCAAAGCGGTGATGACACACAGATTAAAAATGTGGCTGCTGTAATACAGCACATCCGGCCGGATGTAATAGCATTGTTGGAATTTGACTACGATCCCAGCGGCCAGCTTTTGCAGTTGTTTCAACACAAATATCTTTCTGTTGGTCAGCATGGCCAGAAGTCCATTGAATACAAATACATGCTGCAACTGCCTTCCAACACCGGTGTTCCTGCCAATGCCGACTACAACAACGACGGCAAAATAGCCTTGCCCAACGACGCCTACGGCTTTGGTAAATACGAGGGACAATACGCCTTTGCCCTGCTGTCGAAATATCCCCTTGACATCGACCAGATGCGTTCCTTCCAACATTTTCGCTGGCGCGATATGCCCGATGCAAAAATACCAAAAAACGAAGACGGCACCCCCTATTACAACGACCAGGCATGGGAGGAATTCCGACTTTCGTCGAAAAACCACATCGACGTACCTGTAAAGATCGGCTCCGGCAAGGCAATCCACCTCCTGGTGGCACATCCCACACCACCGGTTTTCGACGGGCCGGAAGACCGCAACGGCCTCCGCAATTTTGACGAGATCCGATTGTTGAAAGAATACATCACTGGAGCGGACTATCTCATCGATGACCGGGGACGTCCGGGCGGGCTTGCGCCAAATACCCCCTTTGTGGTGATGGGCGACCTGAATGCCGACCCCGTTGATGGCGACTCGGCACCCAACGCGATCGGGCAGTTGCTGACACTGCCTCAGGTCAACCAGGAAGCGGCTCTGGGCAACCGGGTGCCTGCCAGCAGGGGAGGTAAGGCACACAACCGCCGCAAAGGAGATAAGGGCGACCCGGCACACGACACGGCGTTTTTTGGCGCCAGGATCGACTATGTGCTGCCTTCCAAAGACCTCAAAGTGGTGGACTCGGGCGTGTTCTGGCCAGCAGAAGGGGAGGAGCTCCACGAAGTGGTGAAGGGGAAGGCGGCTTCTGACCATTTGTTGGTTTGGGTGGGGGTGGAGTGAAAGTGTCGGTTGTTTTACTGATGCCACTCCCAAGTCATTCCCACACCTCCAAATGTCGGCACACACCATTTGGATTGAAAACTTTGCCCTACCTTTATATCCAACCAAACCATAAAGATATGGCAAAGTATCACCTAATCTTAATCTTACTATTTGTTGCCTCTTGTCTGATGGGGCAAAATCCCGTTGCCTCCAACCTCACCGATCAATTCGATGCCAGTGGGGGCGTTAAACTGGGGCCGGACGGATTTTTGTACGTCGCCAATTTCGGCGCCGAACTCGACAATGCCGACGGTACGCAGGTGTGGCGAGTCAACCGGGTGACAGGCGACCGCGAAGTATTTGCTACCGGTCTGGCAGGCGCCTCCGGCAATGCGTTCGACAGCCAGGGCAACCTCTTCCAGTCGAACATCGCCGGCAACTGGATCGCCAAGATCGATCCCGCAGGCAACGTTACCACGTTCACCGTACTGGGGGTCAGCTCCCCGGTAGGCATCGCCATCGACGATCAGGACAATGTGTACGTAGCCAACTGCGGCGACAATACCATCCAGAAGTTTACCCCGGCAGGTGGTTCTTCTCAATTGGCAGGCGGCTCGATGTTTTCCTGTCCCAATGGCATCACCCTCGATCATGAAAACAATGTGTACGTCACCAATTTCAATGGCAACAACAACCTCATCAAGATCACTCCAGATGGGACGGCTTCGGTATTGGCTAGCATAGACGGCAACAACAACGGCCACCTCACCTTCTATGCGCCTGATACGATGCTCTACGTCAATAGCCACGGCAGCAGCAGCATTTACCGCGTCAGTCTTGATGGCAATGTCACCAAAATTGCCGGCACAGGCAGCCGCGGCAACGCCAATGGCCCGGCCCTCACTCAGGCTACTTTTTCCCGACCCAATGGGATCGCCATCAGCCCCGACGGCGACACGTTGTGGATCAACAGTTCCATACCGACACAGGACAACCCCGGAACCAATTTTTGGCCGCTCAACCCATCAGTGATGCGGATGGTCACCGGGCTTAAAGCCCAAATGTCGGAGATCGACGAAACTCAGCCCGTTTGGTCAAGCCTTCGGATATCTCCCAACCCGGCCACCGACGTTGTCCACCTGGAATTGGAATTGAAGGCGGCGGATGATGTTGTAATTGAGTTGTTGGATAATATCGGAAACACGGTGTTATGGGAACCGCTTGGGCATTTCCCGAAAGGAGTGTTCCGTGCCAATTTATCATTGAATAGGCTGGCATCAGGGGTGTATTATGTGGTGATCGGCGGTCGGGATTTTTCGCTTACGCGGAAAATTGTCGTAAATTGAATCACCCCACCAAATGACTTTCAATACCCATGTCCACCTCTTCATCCAACAATCGGGTTACATCGGCAAAGGCAGCATAGATCGAACAGTAGTATATGGGAATGGTGAACAGCAAGCCTATCAGAAAAAACAGCATACCCAACCCGGCTATGAAGCCAACAACTAGAGAGAATAAAAAGATGATGAGCCAGTTGCGGGTGATGATCTTACGGCTCATTTCCATCGCATCCCAAAAGGGCATATTGTAAAAAACGATGAACAAAGCCGCCCAACTCCAGGCTATCCCCAGATAGATGATGGGGATGATGCAAATAAGGGCCCAGGTCGGGAATTGAAAGTCTTCAAGGGCGTTGATGTCCCCCATAAAAATACTGACAAAAGCACCAAAAAACGGGGCCATGCAAATGAGGAAAACGACCATCATCACAATAGTAGCCAACACCAGTGGTGCGAGGTGTTTAAACCCGTCGAAAAAATCGCCAAAGGCAGTGACCTCCCCCTTTTCGAGTTTGTGGGCAACCAGATAATAACCCACCACCAGAGCCGGGGAGAGTACCAGGCTGAATGCCAGCCCACCGATGAGAGGGATGATGTTGGAAACAAAGGCGATCAACAAAAAAACAGCGGTAAAGCCGGCAAATCCTCCGATGTTTTTTTTGAACAAGTCGAAGCCGCGGCTAATGTATTCGCCAAAGCGAAAGTCGTAGCCGTTGTCGATGAGTTGTTGTAATTGCTCTGATTTTAGTTGATTCATGATGTTTGTTTTTTGGTTTTTGAAAGAAATTGACTTTCAAGTAAAGCTCAAAAAATAAATTGTCTTTTTGGCGTCTTTGAAAAAATCACAAACCCTGTCTGCCGACAGGCAGGCGCTCACCCGGATAGCTATCGGGGTCGCTTATTTGTAATTTTTATCAAAGACAACGACAAGTTATTTTTCGAGCGACCCCAAACTTACAGAATAATTTTCAATTCAAAGTATCCGGCTCCAGTAAATAAACGCCTCCGATCAAATTTCCGCCGGGGCGCATGGTGAACAAAGGGTGTTGGAAGGGGTATTGGTTGTTATCGATCACCACCCGTTGGCCCCAGGCGCGGTTGTGGAGGATGAAGTAGCGTGCCCGTTTCATCCGCTTGGCGTAGCGGATGCGTTTGCGGTCGTGGGGAGGGAGGATGAGGGCCGTGTTTTGCAAGCCCGACGAAACAAATATCGGTATCACAGCAGCGGTGTCGGTGTCCAGGAGGTATTCCAGACTCTGTTTGCAGGAAAGTCCCCAATAGTCCAGCTCAAAACGGGTTTCAACGTTGGTACCGGCAGCCAGATTGAAGTAGACGTACTGATGCGGGTGATCCTGCCACATTTTGGCTCCGATCAACAATAAATACACGATCAAAAGTATTTTTCCCGAAAGGAGGATTCTGCTGGCAATAATTGGTCGACAGTATTTTCGGATCCCCCAACTCGCATCCCCTACTCCTTTTACCGCCAGGTAAACCACCGCCGGATAGATGAAATACATTTGGCGCCAGCCATCGTACAGGGTAGATTGAAACCAAACGACCGCCACCAATGGCCCGACGAACAAACACAGCAGAAATTGGTCTGTCATTTGCTGACTGCTGCGGGCCGTTTTCCAACAATACTTTTTCAGATTGACGAAAACCGCCTTCAACGTACTCCCAGCTCCAGCCAAAAACAATAGGAGGTAAAGAAGCGGCGTGGTTACCGCCATCCAACCCAGGGTGTAGTGCCAGGGCGCTTCGCTGCCTTTTATCCGGCTGTTGAAATAGCGGATGTGACCCTGGAATTTGTGCTGACTCATCCGCTCAAAGGCCTGAACGAAATTGTCGAAGGGGTTTTCCCATAAGGTTGGCCAAAACAGGATGATGCATCCCACCAGGACAATTATATACAGCGCGATTGTTTTGAAAAACCGGAATATTAGCTCTTTCTTTTGTCGGTTTCCCGAAAGGTGGTTTTCGGAAAGGGAGATAAAAGTAGTGTACACCAAAAATAAAAGGGTCAGGGCTGGGAGGAGTATGCCCGTGACACGTGTGTCGATGGCCAGCGCAGCGGTGAGGGCCGCCAGCAGGATTCGCCACAGCCTGGGTTTTTGCAGCAATAGGATCGCAAACCAGGTGCCGAGCAGCATAACCGACAGAAATACGATGTCTTTTCCGTTGTAAAACGAATGAGCAAAAATACGCGGGCTCAATATAAGCATTGTACAGCCCAGTAAGGCCAGCATCCGGTTTTGAAACCGAAATAACAACAACCTGTAAAAGGAGATACCGGCCAACCAAAACAATAAAAAAGTGCAGAAGTGACGCAGCAGAAATACGTCGCGGCTGTCTTCCAGCCCCATCCCGTGTAGGAGGAAGAAGCACCCTACCTGAAACCAGGTGCCATACGCCCGGTTTTCGTATTGCGGGAGGTGTTCGTCGGCTACCTGGCGGGGGATGTCGAGGAAATGGCCGAGCTGCTGGTTGACATAATCGACCGCTATCAGCCCGTTTTTGAGCTGCACCTGATCGTCCCAATAGATGCCGTAGTCGGCAAAAATGCTCCACCCGATCCAGAGATAAAGGGCGAAAAACAGGATGGGGACCACCGTCGGGCAACATTTTTTTATGGGCATGCTTTACAGTGCATTTGATAAATTTTCCTCGTTTTATCAGGTGTGAAGTTAACAGGTCATTCTAAATGCCAGTATAACTTTAGTTAATTTTAAATTAAAAAGCGGTAAAAATTTTTGGCTTATGAAATAAAGTTCTAATTTTACGCCTTCATAATCGTCAGGTGACAGCCTCCCATCTGACTTAGCAACTGGCTAATATCGAACACCCTGCCCCTGTTTGCCGGAAGGCCGGGGGCTAAGTTGCACATTTATATTTCCAAAAAAAGAACTTCGGATTAGTACGGCCGGTACATTAATCGTGTACTGACCAATGCTGTACATTTGCCCTGCAATAGAGCCGGTGTAAGGGCGTTTTGTTTTCTGTTCGGCTCCTGTAAAAGCGACACATTTCATCTGGACAGTTTGGAATTTTCATAAGATCCGCTGCTGTCCGTCCTCCCATTCCCACTTACATATCAAACCCTGATTGCACTATTTCCCTTTTTGGCAACCTATGAGATTGCCGTGGTTTGTCACGCACGATCACTATGACTTAACAGAAGGTTATTTTTTAATCATCACAACATCCCAGTAGCTATGGCTAACAAAACCGGTTGGATAGTGCTTGTGGTATTATTACTGCAATCACTATCAATTAAAGCATTTGACCTCGTCGACCACAACTATTTGAACCGATCAGAAGGTAGCGACACCCACCCTGCAATCACCACCTCTGAAAACGACTCCGACACGTTGATGTTGGAAAGCCTGCCTCAGCGGTTTTCCATCGAAGTGGCTCAACAACTGAAGGTTGCCCTTTGCGGCCTTGAGAAGGAGGTGGTTTATCAGTTGTTTTTCAACAAAGACCTTACAAACCTTTCCTGCACACCGTCGATCAACTGCATGGATGGGCATGCCGATCATCTGACCTGGCTTGGTGACCGTTCTTTTCAGGTCAAAGCCCAGTCAGAATGCCTTCAAATGATGGTATTGGTCGACCCCTGTCCGGCAACTTTTCCCATCACCCTTTCGGTGGGCCAGGTGGCCGACGGATCACCGGCAGAGGAGACTCCCAAATCGGTGGTGAGCATCGAAACGGACGATACCTACACGCCCCAACAACTCGTCGAAGATGTTTTTGTGGGGGGCGACTGCTTTGAAGTGGTCGGCGGCAGCATCGACTATACTGGGGAGCCCCAATCGGTGGGTTATTTCTTCAATGGCAATACCTCGATCAATATGGAAGATGGGGTGGTCATTTCGTCTGGAAACATTGCCGATTCTGCCGGCCCCAACGACTTTTACAATGCCGGCTCGCAGACCTCCGGCTCTTCCTCTGACCCCGACCTGGCCGATCTGCTCACCGGGAGCAACAGCTTGTTTGACGTCACTGCCCTGGAGTTCGATTTTATCCCTACCACCGACAATGTGTCTTTTGAATTTGTTTTTGCGTCGGAGGAATATTGCGAATATGTGGGCAGCACATTCAACGACGTTTTCGGCTTTTTCATCAGCGGGCCGGGCATCAACGGTCCTTTTTCTAACAATGCTGCCAACATCGCCCTCATACCCGGGACCAACGCCTACATGGCCATCAACTCCGTCAATTATCTGGACAATGCCAACTATTATGTCAACAACATCCCCGCCGGGCAATTGGACAACCTGCCGGGGTCGCTGGATTGTCCGAATCACCCAACCACAAACGGCGCCGCCACCGACGACATTGAGTTCGATGGATTCACTACCGTACTCACTGCGCAAGCTGCTGTACAACCCTGCGAGACCTATCACATAAAACTGGTGATCGCCGATGTGGGCGACGCCTATTTCGACTCAGCCGTGTTTTTGAAAGCCAACAGTTTTGACGCAGGCGGCAACGCCACGGTCGGCGTCCAGTCGCCCGACGCCGATGCCCCCAACACGGTGTACGAAAACTGCGTTGCGCCGGGATATTTTGTATTCACCCGTTCTGGCGACGACCTAAGCCAACCCCTTGAGGTGGTGTTCAACGTTGCTCCGCAAAGTACCGCAACCGAAGGAACAGACTATGCCCCCCTGCCCGGGTCTGTGACCATTCCTGCCGGTGAATCGGAGTTCTTATTACCGGTTGAAGTATTCAACGACCTTTTGGTCGAAGGCAATGAGACGATTATTCTCGAACTCGAAACTTCCTGCTCCTGCGAAACGCCATTTATCGAAATGCTGATCGCCGACCAGGAGCCCCTGGAAGTATCGCTTGTTGGTGACACCCTATGCAACACAGCACCTGTCACCTTGACACCGCAAGTCTCCGGCGGCCTTCCCGGTTACGAATACTTGTGGAGTACGGGCGCCACCTCTTCTTCACTCAACCTCAACCCAACCAGCTCTGCTACCTATTCGCTGACGGTGACCGACGGCTGCGGCACCGAAATGATCACCTCGGCCGAAGTGGTGGTGACCCCTGCTCCCACGGCAACATTGAGTGGCGATGAGCAGATCTGCCCCGGCGGCACTGCGGCCCAACTCCAGGTCGATTTCACCGGCAACGGACCCTGGGAGATCAGCTACACCATCGATAACAATGCTCCGGTGGTGATCGACAATATAACCCAAAACCCTTTTACTTTTCCGACCAACACGGTGGGCACGTATTTGTTGACGGCTGTCGCCGAAAATGGATGTGGTGGAACGGTGAGTGGCACGGCAACGGTGACGGAGGTGTCGCTCGATCTTTCTTCCTCCAGTACATTGGTGACTTGTCCGGGATGGAACGATGGTAGTATTACTGTAAGTGTTAATGCCGGGATCGCTCCCTTTACCTATGTTTGGGATCAACCCTGGGTATCGGGACCCAGCCCAACCAATTTGCCGGAAGGCACATACAACCTGACGGTAACAGACGGGGGAGGATGCAGCGGTACCCTTACGGAAACAGTAGGGCTGGAGCCCTCTGTACCGGAAGCAGCAGTGGGACCGGCGGAAGACTTCACCTGTGTAGTGACCCAACTGACGTTGGACGGTTCCGGTTCTACCGGTACGAATTTCTCCCTGGAATGGTCGACGCCCGACGGCAATATCTTGTCGGGAAGCAATGGCTTTAATCCCGTGGTGGATCAAGGAGGCACTTATACTTTGGTAGTTACAAATGACCTAACAGGGTGTACCCAAACGGATGCCGTAATGGTGGGGTACGACACCATTTTACCTACGCCGCAAATCGTGTTGCAGGGGCCATTGATGTTGGACTGCAATGATCCGACTACGGTGATAGATGGAAGCAGCTCGCAACCTTTCGGACAATTGACTTTTGCCTGGTCAACCCTTGACGGAAACATTGCGCCCGGTGAAGAAGTTCTGCCCGCCTTTGAGGTTAACACCGCCGGCAATTATATATTGGAAGTAACCGATATTGGAAATGGCTGTAGCCAAACTGCCGACATTACCATTGAGCAAAATGAAGACCTACCGGTTATAGATATTCAGACCCCGTTGCCCCTAACATGCATACAGACAGAGGTGGCCCTCGATGCGACTGCTTCTTCGACCGGCCCCGATTTTACCTATGAGTGGACTACTCCTGACGGAAATTTTGTTTCCGGACAGGATGGTCTCTCTCCGGTGGTAGATGTGCCTGGGACTTATGTGCTGACCATTTTTAACATGGCGAATGGTTGCGACCAGTCGGCCGAAACCGTCGTGGTAGAAGATGTAGAACTCCCGGCAGCGGATGCCGGAATTGCGTCAGATGATCTGGATTGCAATACGACCACCCTCACCCTGGATGGCACTGCCTCCTCTTCGGGAAATGGGTATGCCTACAGCTGGACGACCAGCGATGGCAACATAGTGGATGGCAGCAGCACCCCCACTCCGACGGTGGATATGGCCGGCGTGTATACACTGTTGGTAATAAATCAATCCAATGGTTGCGAAGCGACCGACGAGGTGGTGGTGCATCAGAATGGAGCGATGCCGGAGGAGCTGTTGTTGGAAGTGATCTCTCCGGTGTGCTTTGGCGATAAGGGAGGCGTCAGCGTGGTGGGCGTCATTGGCGGGCAGCCACCCTACCTGTTTTCGACGAATGGGGGTGGGCCGTTTTATGCCGACAGTTTGTTTATGGGCTTAGCGCCAGGTGAGCAGCAGATGGTGGTTCAGGATGCCAATGGTTGTCAGTACCAACAATCGTTTTACATTCCGTCGGTCCTGCCGGTTACGGTGGAGCTGGAGGCGGAAGTGACGATCCAGTTGGGCGAAACCTATCAGTTGAATGCGATGACCAATGTTCCCGCCAATTTGATAGATACGATTATGTGGACGCCGGACGAATCCCTAAGTTGCGCCAACTGTCTGGACCCGGAGGCTCGACCTGTGGACAATACGGTGTATCACGTTATGCTGTTCGACAAAAATGGTTGTTTTGCGGAAGATGAGCTCCTGCTCCGGGTGCAAAAAGACCGGGATGTGTTCATCCCCAATGCGTTCTCGCCCAACGGCGATGGTCGCAACGATGTGTTTATGATCTTTGCGAACCCGGAGGTCGTCAAGTCGGTCAACCAATTTCAGTTGTTCAACCGCTGGGGCGAAAAGGTGTTTGAGCGCACGGAGTTTATGCCCAACGATCCGGTCAACGGCTGGGATGGCTCCCTAGATGGGAAGCAGATGAATCCGGGGGTGTTTGTGTTCTTTGCCGAGATCGAGTTTATTGATGGGTACAGGGAGATGTATAAGGGGGATTTTAGTTTGTTGAGGTGATGAGGGATAGGTAAAGATTGATTTTTGGTTTAAGGGAATTCGAAAACATTGCCTGTCGGCAGGCAGGAAATAATCTACCCGCTTGTCTACAAATTTTTAAATGGTTAAAAAATCAAATATTTTTTTTGAGGACTAGTATATCTTGAAATCCAATTGGCATTTTCCTTCTTCTTCCACACCAGGAGCCCTTAACTTCATGCTTAACTTCAAACCCAGTCTTATTTAACAAGTTCAATAAGTAATTGCGTCGATAAGCTACATTTGCAGACTTGACCTTCTTACTCATTAGAGCATATTCACCATAAGAGTGGGCGAATGAAAAAGAAGCCTTGTCTGTTTTCATAAGCGCTAAACTCTCCTCATCAAGTATAAAAAATGTAGCGACTAAATAACCTCCCGGTTTCAAGACTAAAGCTGCCTGTTTTAAATAATTGACAACTTCCTCTGGAATCATGTGAGTAAATACTGAGATAGAACAAGCCATATCAAAATATTCATGTGGGTACTCAAAATCGTATTTGGCAGCGTCTTTCCCTTTGGAGTTGTATAAATCATTATGTAATGGCACGTACTTAAATTGAAAATTGGAATGCTTTGATGCTATATTTTTAATACACCATTCTGCTCCAACTTTCATTGCTTCAAAACCACGATACTCGCCTGTTAAATACTCACTTAATGGCAGGGCGATGCGACCTATACCACTTCCTATATCAAGAACATTATGTTCTTTTTGAAGTGATCCATATTTGATAAAAAAATCAAGCCATGCTTCGCCATGCTTAATAAAGTCGCCCCTACCTGTGTATATCAATCCTTTCGGAGGGACACGATAGTTTGTTCTAAATAAATCCGTTGGCAGGTATACAATTTTTCGTACTGCCAAACGAAGAGAGGGCGGAAGCCAATAATAAAGTTTTCTAAGTGTTTGCTGCATATAGTCAACTTTTATAATAACTGAGTAAAAGTAGCAATTTTAGTACTCACAAGTTATCAAGCCATCCTAAATTTAGTCTAAAGTAGCCCTGATTGCTCTGGGTTCTCTGATTTCAAGATTTTCGCCAGTTCCTCCTATTGATCAATCATGATTGGTGTCTTGGAAAAGAGAGTCTATTGTTGAGCATTAGGGTTAAATGTCAGAACGCAAAAAAAATGTGAGAAGAAGAGTTAGGTTTTTCATAGGCCACTAAGTTTTATAATTAGAAAATATTGTTATTAGATAATGGTCAACGCTACTGTTTTTGCTGTTTTACGAGATGGAATTCGTGAATTTGTTAAACAAATAAATCTCGCTGTAGAAGGTAAGGTTATATATCTCTAAAAGAAATATGCTATCATTCAATCGCAAATTTTCTTTTAATATCTATTGGTTGCAAAAATAAAATACACCTCTGATGAATACAGGTAAGCCCACTTATCCCTTTCGGGTATTAGGTTTAATGCACGTTTTAGATAAACTTAAATATGTTTATTTTCGAGTAAAAAATAAAACTTCCAATAATCATTTCTTAAAAACAAATCCTCATGTAAAACTTCCACCTGACTACATCATGTTTGAATCCTTTCAACTAATTTTGTATGCAGCCTGTCTGGCGCCAGCCAGGCCTGAATGCCCTCTGCCTGCCTGCCGGCAGGTTTTTTGCCTACTCTGCCCCGAATCGAGTTCGGGACAAGCTGTCACATCCCTGTCTGGCCGCCAGGCGAGGCTCGTCCCGATAGCTATACGGCTTTTGCACCGGCATGATCTTGCCGAATGGATTGAACTAAATCTTTGAGTAAGACCTTTTCACCTTTTATAAAGATGGTTTGATCGCATCGGGGTCGGAATCAGCACAGCAGCTGTATATGTCACCTGTGACAGGGTACTCTTTGGCTTGAGTGCTTCGTGGGTGACATATACATGAACTGTGTTAAAAAGCAAGCAAAAGAGTGATAAAAATTAAGTTCCCAAGGAAACGACCTTGCAGAGGAAGAATATTTTGTGTATAAAAAATGTATTAATCGTAGAGCAATTACTGAAAACCTGCTAGGGATGAAATTAAGCTGATACAGCTAAACAATAAAAAGATTAGTAGAATTAATTGACATTAATACCAAAAATTGGTACTTTTGTGATTAAAATTAATCTTATGAGTAAAAATACATCAATTTCATTAGGAAACCATTTTGAAGATTTTATATCAAAAATTATTGATTCAGGAAGATTTAATTCAGTTAGCGAAGTAATAAGAGCTGGATTGCGATTATTAGAGGAACAAGAAAATAAGGAAAAGATTCTTCGTGATGCTTTCATGAAAGGAGAGAAAAGTGGCTATGTGAAATAATTTTGATCCGGAAATACTATTAGAAAAACTACACAAAAAACACAAGATTAAATGACACTTCAAATCTCGAATGAAGCCCAATCAGATTTAACAGAGATTTGGGAATATACATATGAAACCTGGTCATTATCACAAGCAGACACCTATTATTCAATATTGATAGAAGGAATAAATGCAATTGTGAAAGAACCCAATATAGGTAGAAGTTATGAAAATGTAAAAAGTGGATACTTTGGATATAAAGTCAAATCGCATATAATTTTTTATAAAATAAAAAGAAGAGAAATAATGCAAGTTATTAGAATTCTACATCAAAGAATGGACTTTCCAAATCGATTAAAGTAGATAAACGAAAAAAAGCCTGTGCCTAATAATGCATATAACGGTGCGACGTGAAAAGTCGCTTTATAATACTGTTAAACCATCGGAATAACAATAAACTTACATATCCTGTCCCGAAAGGCGGGAAGTTATTCAAAGATGGATTTAACCTAATGTGCCCACCAGAGTTCGGCAGGCCCACCAGAGTTCGGCAGGCCCACCAGAGAGCTTGCCCCGGCGAATGTCGGGGTCGGCAGGTTGGATCGGCGAAAAAGACTAACCTTGTTTCCTTTTGTATGGGACTTAACAATACTATTACTAACCCGGCTTGCTTCCAATAACTATTTTGGAGATAGGTCAAAAAATCGTTACCTTTCCTGCTCAAACGTGCCCGGCGCGGGTTCGACATGGGAATGACAACTGAATTTAACTGAAAGTGGTTTGTTTTTCCTGCCTGGCCTCGTAAATACCTTTAGGGGGAGAATCTCTGGATCGTTAGTAAAGTCGCCTGCTGAGGGCATGGTTGTTCAACTGAAGCCCCGATAAGGATCGGGATCAGCGCAGCAGTTGTATATGTAACCTGTGACAGGGTACGCTTTAGTTTGAGTGCTTCGTGGGTGACATATACTTTCCTTAGTGTTCTGCGCCAGAAAAAATAAAAATGAACGAAAATTTTGAATTCTCGACAAATGTCTGTATGTTTACGGTCAAATGACACAATTATGACAAAAAATATAGGTAGAATATTTGGAACAGGAAAGATAAATTCAAGAATAGACTTTATTTACATAAGCAGAGAAGGAGTATCA
>CBDCTQ010000051.1:0-32400 GCA_965222105.1 Saprospiraceae bacterium
GAAAGTGTCGTCCTCGCCGGAAATGGTTTCATAGCGATCTGCATCCGGAGCATTTTTCATAACCGAGCGGATGCCGTTGAAGCAATCATCTTTGCTGGCATAAGCCTGGCTTTTCAATACTACCTCGCCATCGTCTGTGAGGAACTGAAAATAAAATTGGTTGTCTTTTTTCGTTCGAAAGGCACGATACCTCATAGTTATATATATTGATTAAGAAATAAATATGATTCCAACAAAGGGCGTTTTCGGTCTGGTGTAAAAAAATCCTGGAGTTAACGATTTTTTTACATCAGTTCGAGAACAACGAGGTTTCAGCAATAGAAAAAATTTGCTAGTGCCTTCTCCCAGCCAGACTCAGTTTTTGGAGAAATAGCTTTTTTAGCGTTTCGTAATCACTTATATATCAACGAGTTGTATCGTCTATTGCGTTTTACCCATAGTACATTTTTGTCAATCATGGGATCATGATCTCTTGAGGACGAGTAAAAATAGTAAAAGGTTTTAGAAAAACAAACTGTTTCCGTAAAAGCAAAGGCGAGATTCTGTAATTGTAAAAGCAATACTTTATAGTTGATACTGAAAAAAGGAACACCTGGTTCTATGGTTCTTTGATGAATTTCGTTTTTTGAGAACCATGAAATTCATCAAATAACGGTTTTGTTCCAGTGTCCCCTTTTTATACGCATTAGCCAGTGGAAAGTAACGGCAGAAGTGTAATTTGTACCTAAAATAAGTACCGGAATCATTTCAAAAGATGCCATCCGAATACCGCCACAGAAAGCGTATCGAAAGTAAATACATGGCTGGTATGCAAATGGTCTTTGGAATACAGCAGATAAGCATCGAGGTTGAAAAACGGTTCACAGGAAATGGCCGTGATCTCCTGATGGTGGATCGGACCAATGCGAAAATCTTCAACCATGCCTATGTCGTTGCCGATGAAAGGATTGTTGTCTTGCAATAAGGCGCAGTCGTTCTGAACCAGTTCGACATCGTGCACCGGGTCGAGGTGGATGGTGTCATTGGCATAAAAGAAAAATAAAGCCGAATTGCTTCTGTCCGGTAACAAGATGTACCCATTTTCGGTTTCAACCGGATACTCAACGGGTTCCTGAAACTGGCCATTTAGAAACATAGGCGACTCCGGTGTCAACGATTCCTGAAGTTGGAGGCCTCCTTCCTTTCGTTCTACTTCCAGTAACAGGGTGTCATTCGTCCAGGCAAAGGAGTTGTCCGGGTCCGTACAATCCAGATAATAACGCACGTACATCGACTGCTGTCCGGCTTCCAGCGCAGATAGCTGTACGGGATCGGGGTCAACAGAGGGAGGTAGAGGAGGATTGGTGTCATCGTCCTTTTTATTGCAAGCGGTTATAATTGCCAACAATAGTACTGCAAAAAAGAAATTTGATTTCATAACTTACGTTTTTTTATTCTAAAAATTGATGTATAGGTTGATTTGCTCAAAAGCTATTGCTGAAAAAAGTTTGTTTCGCCGATGCCGACGTCGAACCGACCATCGGAAATGGTGATCCACTCCTCATTCTGAAGGGTGGCCTGAAAATTAAATAGGCCGGAAAGGATCACCTGTGTTTGCTCTGAATCGACCAGGAGATTTTGCACTCTATTGATCGTCAATGTTCCATTTAGGATGGTCAATGTCTGCTCTACATCTTCGATAGAAATAGAGACTGGGATCGATTCCGTTTGCAGATCGATTATGGTGTCATGAAGTGCAATCAAGCCCGTATATCCGCTGGGGGCAAATCCTGGAAAACGGAAACTAAGCTGCACAGAAACTTCATTTCCAATGCTGCCTTTTCGTCCCTGAAGGAGAAAGGTAGTTGTATCGTTGTTGACGATTATTTTAGCGGGTACCACTTCGGTATTTACAAAAACCTCCCGGTCGTATAAGGCTCCAAAGGTATTGTATCCCCATTCTGAATAGGCCGGTAACTCCGGTATTTCGGGATCGGGTTGAAACACTGATTTCTCTAGTTCGGGCTCTCTTCCACAACTAAGTAGAGATACGATAATAATTGTGTACAACAGTTGGGGTTGCCACTTCATAGCGTAGATTTTAGATGGGGATAAGAACTGATAGTTGAAAACCTGCACCAAAGGTATGATCCACCAACCCGGAGGGTCGGCCAGCTACCACAAATGCCGGAAAATGAATCTCCGCATTGATATTTGGCTTATTTTCCTTGCCAAATTTCCAACCTACTCCCACGTACATCAGCATAAAGAAGCGGTCGGCTTCGTTGAATTTAGTAAGTACATCATTTTCAAAAACGGCCATTTCATCATTGAAGAAGTTAACCTCACGTTGGGAACTTATCTGAAACTCCAATTCGGTACCGGCTGTAATGTACAACCGAAAAAGTCGGGGACGATGAGGAAAATACCGCAAGGCGATCGGAATACCTATACTGTTGATTGATTCATTGACCTCTTTGACTTTGAGATACTCCGTCGTAGTACCACTTTGCCGGTGCAACAAGTAAAAGAAATCTGTTGTGTTAGACCAATAGGTGTTCCTGCCAATTGAACTACTCAATTTTGTAAATCGCAATCCCGCCAGCAAGCCAAATTTATTGCTCAATGACCGCCATTCCATAATGGCACCAACGTGCCATTTCATAATATGTCCCGTCAGATGTTCAACTACCCGACTCTCTGTGAAGGTCGGAATGTCTCCTCTGATAAAAGCGTATTCGGATACTTCAACGCCCTGATAGTCTATACCGGACGTTACCCCTATAAATTGGAATTTTGCCGGTAACTCTTCCTGCCCCAATACCTTTTTTGAGTAAGCTAAAAATACCAAAAGAAGAAGAGCTACTTGTGTCGATCGGGACATAATGCGCGTACATTGTTTGTTGTAATAATCATCACGACGACACCTGCCAAAAGGTTGGGTAATAAAAAAAACCGGCTCCAAGTAGAGCCGGTCTGTTATCAAAAAATGAAGTATTCTTATTCAGAAACGCACATTAAGCTCATCCTTCACACCTAACTCTTCTTGTACTTAATAGAGCAACCAATGGCTTTCGTAAAGCTGGGGTCGGGCGTTTTGCCTGCCTCGATCGCTTCGATGGCATTGGATACGTAATTGACCTTGACGGATTCGGCGTCGCGGGCATTATCGTCTATGGCACCGATGTATTGGACGATCATATCTTTGTCGAGCAAAAAGACGTGGGGGGTTCGGCTGGCGCCAAATTTAGGATACACCTGCTGACCTTCGTCAAAGAGGTACACAAATGGAAATGCTTTTTCCCTGGCCCGCTTTTGCATCTCGTCAAAACTGTCTTTGGGCTGCACTTCGGGGTCGTTGGGGTTGATGGCGATCACGGGGTATCCCTGCGGAGCAAACTTATTGTGCAGGTCGATCAGGCGGTCTTCGTACATAACCGAGTAGGGACAATGGTTGCAGGTAAAAGTAACGATGTAACCTTTTGCACCATCCATGCCTGCGAGGGAGACGAGGGTGCCATCAATGTTCTTAAGGCTGAAATCTTCTGCCTTGTCGCCCACGTTGTAGCCCGTTTTTTCGACGACTTTCATGGCTTTGCCTTCGTCGGCTTTTGCGGCGGGTTTTTCATTGACTTTTGCGGAAGCTGCCGGCTCTTTGACCTGGGCGGTCTGCTGGCAGGCGAAAAAGGTGGTTCCAAAAAACAACAAGGCTATTACGCCCATTGGGAGGATTTTCATGTCGGATGTATTTTTATGGTGTTATGAAATGCTATTAATTGCGGTGATCGATTATGGCAGCGTCGCCTACCCAAAATCGGGCACTACGCCTCTGATCGTCTCCACCAAATCGTCAAAACTTTCAAAAGACTGTTCAAAAAATCCCCGCTTTGCCCCTTTGTAAATGACGGTGGCGGGTATAGCGCCCGACCACTCCGGGCTCACCCGGTCGATCCAACTATTGGGGTCGGGGGCGTCGAGTACCACCACCTCCGGTTGCAGATTCCGCTGCCGGATAAAAGGGATCAATTTGGTTTCAATATGCTTGGGGAAATCCAAACTTACCAACAATACTTTTACTTTATGGTTGTTAAAATCATCGTGTAATTTTTCAAAATAGGGCAGTTCCGCCACGCAAGGCTTACACCAGGTGGCCCAGAAGTTGACGATGTAAGTGGTGTCGTTGTTGCGGTAGAGTAGGGGCTCAAACTCGTCGAAACTGTATTTCGGTATCTGTAGATCAGACGCTTCATCAGGAGTCTTCTCAACTACCGGTGCAGGACTTGGGGGTGCGGCAGACGAGGTATCGGCTTTCGCCAAATTCGGCTGGTGACCATCCTGGCAGGACAGCAATAAGGCAATGGTTCCAAAAACAAAAAAGCGGATCAATATTCGGTTCATGTATGATAATTTAGGATTGCTCAAAAATATAAAATAAGTTTCTCAGCACACCTGCCTGCCGGAACGAATTGAAGGTTGAACTTGTCCCTCCCGATAGCTATCGCATACGGGTGAACCTTAAATTAGCAAATAGAGCTGTTGACAGAAGTTTGGTTTGCCCTTTCGCTTTTTGTAACAGCAAAAATAGGCGAGATGGTCAATCCAAAAATCTAGGTCAGGGTTTACAAGTAATTGTTGAATATGTTCTTTGACAAATTTAGCGAATTTCATCAAGCTTAGCACTTTACCTTTTGAGTAGTAAATCTTGTGAAGGAAAAAGTTGTACATTTTTGTGAAGAATAAAGTTATCCAAACGAGGAACAGAGATATGGCGATTCGGACGTGTTGCTCTGACAACTTTGCTTGTGTTTGGAAAAGTCGGTCAAGTTTGAAATGACTTTTCCAAGTCTTAAAGATAATTTCAATTCTCCACCGATAGCCGTAAACTTCTAATATCTGTTGAGCAGATAGCGTTTGCTCTGAAACATTTGTAATGAAAATAACCCACCCCAATAATTCGAAGTAATCTTTAGAGTGATTAGCACCTTGGTGTCTGTCCTTTTTAGCTCGTGCAATTCTTTTTCTGGCCTCAGCCGGGGGGCATTTGACGGCACAAATACGCACAGGCAGTTTAGCTTTTTTACCTGCCCGAACAAACAACTCTACCACTGCCTGTTTATTTTTCCTGGCCTTTCTCAACTGTTTTGCCAGATCAATCTCCTCTTCTGTGTCGTAATCAAATAATTTGGTTCCGTACTTCAAGCGACTGATAAAGAAGGCCTTTGACTTGTCAATTTTTTCGAATACATCCAGTACTGCATAACCCAGGTCACGAATAACCAAATCACCAGGCTGGAGCATCTGTAAAATATCAGAGGAAAAGCTCTGGTCATTATTTCGATAATGCTTCAAAGCTATGTTGGAGTAGGTGCCGCTTTTCAACTCCACTCGTAGTTGAATCTTGGCCGTGGCAGCATGACCTGTGTTGCTATGTGGCCCAGGAAAAAATTCATATAGAGACTTTGGCAAACTCACGCAAGTGCTATCCTCTAGATAAACTCGGTTAAAGCCATCAAGTAATTGAGTATGATACTTACTTCTATGAGTGGTTAAAATCTGTTTACTCAGCGCTGCTCCAAGTAATGCTTCGGCAAATTCAGCACGTGCAGAGTTCTGTGCCTTTTTCATAGCATTATAACTAATTGTCTGATTCAGCAGTAGGGATAATGCTTCTGTCCAGCTGGTTAGGCTGTGTTTATCGGTCTGTATGGAGGCAAAAAAACTAAGAACAAAATTCAAAGGGGTTATTTTACCACCAATACGGGCTGTAAATTTACTCAGTTGGGCAATTTCAAATATTGACAGTGATTCCAGTTTTTCCGATATTTGTTCCAAACTTATCATAAGTAGCTGTTTAGATGAAATTTGTGAAAATTTATGTCAACATCTGAACAGCTTTTTTTATGCCAATTTTACTAATGTAATACCCTGATTGTCAATGAACTATTCGAAAACTAGAAAATAAGGTTCACCCCAATGCGATAGCTATCGGGATGTTTCGGGATCAACAAATTTCAACCCCAAAAGTTTTCGGGGTAGGCAGCCAGCAAGTCAAAACCGAAACCCCAAATGCCCTCCAATAAGATAAACTGCGCTGTTGTTATTGTAATAAGTTGCTCCTCCTTTCACGCCCACCAAAAACAGATCGCCGAGGTGGGCATCGTAGTTCAATACAAATCCCAGGCCGGGGTTGAACGAACGGCTGGTGCCCGCAAAACCCGTATCCCGGTTGCGCCAATCCGTTTTGTACGACCGGAACGACAAATTAATACCCGGCCGGACTTCGTGTACCGGATGGTCTTGCGTAAATGAATAATAGATCGTGAAATCAAAATTAAAGGTTTGCAGGTCGCGGTCTTCAAAAAGGAGTTCTATGTCATTGGCCTCACTATAACCTACCGCTATCGCCAAATGGATGGGTGGATAAAACATCCGCGAGTATTCAAGGTAGGCGGTTGGCACAAAAACGTCTTCGATGGTCAGTAGATTATATCCACCCCCCACTTTAACAGCGTCGCGGCTGGTTTGCCCCCAGGCCATAATGCAAGAGCAACTTATCCAACCGATGGCAATTAATTTTTTCATTTGCATCTGCTTCAAAATCTTAATTTTCTGACAAAGATACACAGACCTTGCCGGAGATTACAAAAGGGCGGCCCGGAATCCATTCCGGGTCGCCCTTTTGACGCCAATCAGTCGGACGCTGTTCAAGCCAGTTTAGCCAGGTCGCGGATGAGGATGCTCCGCCGGTTGAAGTATATAAGGTCTGACTTACGCAGGTCGTTCAGTACAGAAGTAACGGTTTGGCGGGAGGTGCCGGTCAGGTTGGCGATGTCCTGCTGGGTGAGTGAATGTTTGAGCAACATTTCGTAGCCCACTCTTCGGCCGCGTTTTTCTACGCTGTCTTTCAGGAAATCGACGATACGGGTTCGGGCGTCTTTAAAGATCAGTGATTCCAGCCGGTTTTCGGCTCGGCGCAGCCGTTTGCCCATCAGCGATATGACCCGCAGGCACAACTCGTGGTTGGATTGCATAAGGGTCTGAAAATCACTGACTTTGAGCACGCAAAGCCGCACCTCCTCGTTCATGGCGCGGGCAAAATCCTGTCGTTTTTCCTCTCCTACAAGGCCCAGTTCGCCAAACATAGCCTTCGGATGAAGCACGGCCTTGATCACCTCCCTGCCGTCGCTGGAGTGGGTACCGATTTTGACCACCCCCTGGAGGAGGAAGAAGATGTAAGAGGATGGCTCGTCGGGGAGGTAAATAAAGGAGTATTTCCGCTTGCTTTTCACTTCGATGAAAGAGCTGAGTTGCGTTTTTTCGTACTCGTTCAGGCAGTCAAAAAGTGGAAATGCCTCGATGAAAGAATTTTTGGTTGTAGCTTCCATAATCATGAAATTTGTCCTTGTGGATTAAAGATTGTAAAATCTTGGTTAATTGGCTTGCAGGTCAAAGTTGGCCCTAATATTTCACAAAAAAAACTACATTTTTTGGGCTTTGTTCTGTGAAGTTGATCTGTTAAAAAATGTAAATACCTGATAATCAAATATATAACTTTCAGTTATTTTACACATTGTTCCCAGTGATTTAATTATTGTGCATCTGAGAAGCGAAAATTTTAACTAAATTTTCTTTTTTTTATACCTTTGAGTGATTGTTTTAGGTAAAAAATCCTTTCCATTTCCTCCTTTTCCTATAGACCTTGCAAGTCTTTTAAAGCCAAAGGCAATCGCATACAATCCGTCTTTTCCCGCTTTCGCTAAAAGGGTAAGTGGGGGCCGGGATTGTCGTTTTTTCCACCTTGTTAGCTACATTAACCTACCATTGATGGTCCATTTTGTGACAATTTGGAATCGTCCGATGTGCTTCTGCATTTTCATGCACTTTTGCCGAAAGGCCAATCATTCATGAAAGCCGGAAAAACCGAAGACTTTGCCGAAAAGTATATTTGTCCAACATGCGCCAAAAACAAACTTAATTCATTGCCGATCCAATGGAAGGCATCCAGGCTCTATCCTGCTGCCTTCAATTAGGTTATGTATGGATTTAATTACTTATCTTTCTGATTTTGAGCATGTTGCAAGCCAACATAATACCCTGAATCGGGTAGGCTAACACAGATAATGGCTTGTTTTTTGTGACAGGATAACACAACATCTTACAACTCAGCTTTCTGCAATCACACCTTGCTGAAACTGTGACAGGAAATACGAATCTGACAATACTTAAAACCAAAATTTACTATGGGGCTAAATAGACACTCATTGCTATTGGCGGCGACTTTCGTTTCGCTTCTGATCTCGCAGATCAACCTCCGGGCAGAAATTTCCCGACCGGCCACCAATCGCTCCGCGGTGCCCAACCCGGCTCTTTTCCATCCGGATTTTTCGTCAACGGCCAAAACCGACGTCGCTGCTCTGACCTGCGACAACGTCACCGATCCTGGTACCATCGGCTATGGTCAAACGATTTGCGGCAACCCCGCCGATCCCGACCCCTTGGTTAGCCTTAGCCCGGCATCGGGTGGATCGGGCGACCTGGAATACCAATGGCTGGCCTATACCCTCGAATGCCCCAACAACCTCAATCTGGCCATCCCAGGTGCCACCCAGCCGGGTTACGATCCGGGCCTCATCACCCAACCCACCTGGTTTTTGCGATGTGCGCGTAGGGCGGGATGTACCCTCTGGATAGAAAGCAATTGCATCTTCATCGACGTAGACGATCAGGACCCTCCCGACATAACAATAAGTGCACAAGATGCCACTGCGGAATGCGCGGACAACGATGTTTTTGCCGTTTTTCAAGTCTGGCTCGACAGTCAGGGCGGTGCCGAAGCTACCGACCATTGCAGTGCCTTCGGGTGGAGCAACGATTTCGGTGGCAGCTTCAACCCCGAATGTGGCGAGGAGATATCCGTCACCTTTTCAGCTACCGATGCTTTTGGAAATGTAAGTACTACTGAAGCAATTTTCAGTTTTATCGATACCCAGGAGCCCGTGCTGATCGGTGTAGACCCCGATACCAATGCCGAGTGCGACAACATCCCCCCGGCTGCCTCCGTGACCGCCAACGATATTTGCGATACCGACGTCCTCGTACTCTACGACGAACTGGTTCTTCCACTGCCCGATTGCGGAGGGGATGGCTTCCAGTTGGTCAGAAATTGGCTGGCCACCGACGACTGTGGCAACACTGCCGAAGCTACCCAGATAGTACACGTAATTGATGAAACCCCTCCGGTTTTGCTGGGCGTCCCTTCTGACATAGAGTTGGCCTGCGACGATGTAGTCCCTCCCGCCGACGCATTGGTCACTGCCACCGATAACTGTGACACCGACGTTGAGATCGTTTTCGACGAACAGATCGTACCGGGAAGCTGTCCCGGAGCATATACCATCCTGCGCACCTGGGTAGCCATCGACAATTGTGGCAATGAACAAATCCAATCTCAAACGATACTTATAGGCGACAATACCGCTCCTGAGTTCAGCTTTGTGCCCGGCGACCAAAGCGGACTATGCCCCGGCCAGCCCGTATTCGATTTGGCGGAAGCCACAGACGAATGCGATCAGGTCATCATCGACTTCACCGACGACATCATCTCCGGACCCTGCTCCCAGAGTTTCACCATCGTGCGCACCTGGATCGCCTCCGATGCCTGCGACAATACCAATACCGCCACCAGCAGCTTTACCGTGTCTGATGATAGTCCCCCTATCCTCACCGGCGTACCTCCCGACATCACCGTCGACCTGGGAGCCGGGGAAACTCTTCCGCCCGATCCGGATGTTTTTGCCACCGACTTTTGCGACCCCAACGTGGAGCTGGTGCTGGATGTACAGGAGATACCCAACGATTGTGGCTACCTTTTGGTAAAAACCTGGACGGCAAACGACGATTGCGGCAATTTTACCGATCAGACACAAACCATCACCGTTATAGAGGGATTTGCCGCCTCCATCAGCGGTGCTTCGGTGCTATGTGCAGGTACATCCACCACACTTTTGGTCGAGCCAAATATCCCGGGCGCCACCTACAACTGGACGAGCAACGGAGGCCAACTCAACAATACAAATACAGGTATGCCCGAGTTTAGTTCCGATCAGGCCGGCACTTATGTAGTGGAAGTAGCCATAAATGCCCCCACCGGTTGTGCCGAAACGGAATGGATCATCACCGTTCTGGAAACGCCTCAATTGATTGCTTCCGGCAATGGCCCGGTCTGCGAAGGAGAGACCATCGAACTGGCAGCCTCCGGAGGCAATTTGTTCAGCTGGACCGGACCCAACAATTTTACTTCGGGCAGCCCCAACCCCGTCATTGATAATGCCACGCTCGACGATGCGGGTGCTTACACCGTTACGACTATTGCAGGAGAATGCCCCGCCACTCAAACCGTGGTTGTAGAGGTAAACAGCTCGCCCGTCGTAACCGTACAGGGTGAAACCAACCTCAGCTTTGGCGATCCCCTGGAACTCACCGCTACCGGCGGCAATCTTTATTCCTGGGTAGGCCCCAACAATTTTAGCGCAAGCGAAGCCACCATATTTATACCCAACATTACGGCCGCCAACGCCGGCACTTATATGGTAACCGTCACCGATTTTAATGGATGTGAAAAACTGCACTCTGTGTTGGTGACCATCAGCGGCCTGTCGATCGTCAACCTGGAAGCCAGCAGCAATGCGCCCTTATGTGTGGGCCAAACGCTGGAACTGTACGCCACTTCCGGGGGCGGCAGCTATTTCTGGGAGGGGCCCAATAACTTTACCTCCACCGATCAAAATCCAGTCATCTCAAACGTGACCCTCGACTACGATGGACAGTTCACCGTTACCGTAGTGGGAGGTAGCTGCCCGGGCGTAGCGGAAACGGATGTGTTGGTAAAAGCATTTCTGGATGGGGTGATAGAAAGCAACAGCCCGGTATGCGAAGGAGAGACCATTGAGTTGTTTGCCTCCGGGGGCACCGGCGTTCACTGGCTGGGGCCAAACAATTTTTCATCGAACGACGATGACCCCTCCATCACCAATGCCGAGCCCGCCGACGAAGGGGTTTATACCGCTATTGTTTACTCCGGTATCTGCACAGATACGGTAACCACATTTGTGGAGGTTGACGAAGATTGCGACGATTGTATCCCCCCATCGATCACCAATGTGGTGGTATTGGAAACGCTTTGTGGTCAGTCCCTGGGTTCGGTAATGCTGGAAGTGGAAGGCAGTTCGGCCGATTTTGATTTTTTCTGGCAACCCGATGAAGGTACCCCTCAGGGCAACGGCAACGACCGCACCGACCTACCGGCAGGAGTTTATCAGGTGACCATCGCCCATGAGAACGACCTCAGTTGTTTGTCGGTCATCGATGTATTGGTGGGCATCACCAATGGGCCGGTGCTCGACGCCATCGCCATCGAACCGGCTACTTGTGAAGCAGAGAATGGGTCGGTGACCTTGTTGCCCGATGATTACGAATACACCTGGTTGTTCGACAACTCTACCGACAACAGCCGCGACGACCTCGCCTCCGGGCCATACGATATTATGGTAGTCGATCCCAACGAACCCGACTGCGAAGATTTTATAACCGTTTTTGTCGGAGAAGTTAACAACCTGTTTGCGGAAGCGGTCATCGATCAACAACCCGACTGTGGCGACAACAACGGCATCGTGAGCATAAACGTAATTGGTGGAACGCCCGGCAACCTGTCGTACCAATGGACCAACGGAGGGGACGATGAAACCGAATTTGGACTGGAAGCCGGCAGCTATGGGGTGCAGGTCACCGACGATGGCACCAGTTGCATTTATAACCTGATATTTACATTGACCGATAATGTGGGGACGGCCGAAGTGACCGTCGATGATTTTTACGCCGTGAGTTGTTTTGGAAGTGAAGATGCAGAAGCCGATTTTTCGATCGACTTTAGCAACGATTTTGACGGTCCGCCAACAGTCCTGATCGTCGATGTCAACGGCAATACCTATCAGAATGGCAATCTTGATCCCGGACAATATTGCGTGGAAGTATGGGATATAAATAACTGCCTGGCCGGTGGCGATTGCTTCAACGTCACTGAGCCGGAACCACTCAATATTGACATCGAACTCACCCTTGCCGATTGCGACAACAACGGTGCCATCGACATAACCGTAAGCGGCGGCAACGTCGGATATGCTTACGATTGGGAGGACCTCCCCGGTAACAACAATCCCGCCGATCGGCCCAACCTGCCTCCCGGCGTGTATCACCTTACCGTAACGGATAACAATGGTTGCACGGCCGTCGCTTCTAATCTAGACATTGATGATTGCGAGGATTGCGTCGAGCCGGAAGTAACCAGCACCGAAGTAGATGATGCCAGTTGCGGAGAGGAGGATGGAAGCATCACCTTGAATACATCAGAAGATCCAAGCATGTACGACTTCGATTGGGATCCTGATTTGGGACAACCCAATGCCGACGGAAACAGCCGCTCCGATTTGTCGGCAGGCACCTACGATATTACCATTTCGGATGAAAACGACCCGACTTGTTTTACGGAAGTATCTGTCACCGTTGGAAGTGTGGGTGGGCCTCAGGTAAACATAGAGTCGATCACCCCTGCCGATTGCGACGATAATAATGGGAACGCTGTCCTGTCGCCTCCTTCCCTTGACTATGAATGGTCGGACAACGGCACCGGCGCTACGCGCACCGACCTGGAGGCGGGTTCGTATGAAGTGACCGCCACCGATCCCCAAACGGGATGTAACACGGTGTTGACGGTTGAGATTCCCGCCAATAATAATCTCATTGTAACCATTCAAGTAAATAATTTACCCGACTGTGGGGAGGCCAACGGATCGGTTACGGCCGATGTAGGAGGAGGAAGCGGCGACTACGATTACAGTTGGGGCAACAGCGACACCAATGATAATCTGGAGGCCGGTACCTACACCCTGACGGTTACCGACAACCAGACGGGCTGTACCACTGTTGAGTTTTTTGCCCTGGTGAGCGATGTGCCAGGCGTATTGGTCGACCTGATGGACAATGTGGTCTCGATGAGTTGCTCCGGTGCCAATGATGGAACGGTCGTCTTTTTCCTTCTTTTCGATCCCAATTTTAACGGTCCGGAAGAATTTTCCATTGTCGATCCCGATGGCAATGAATACACCAACGGACAATTGACGCCGGGCTCGTATTGCATCCTCATCCACGATGCTGACGGCTGTCTGGCCGGGGCGGCCTGTTTCGATGTGGTGGATCCTCCTCCCATTGAAATTAATTGGGTGGTTGAACCATTTACTTGCCAGGAACCAGGAAGCATCTTATTGAATGTCAGCGGAGGTACCGGCGACCTGTTGTTCGACTGGGCCGATCTTCCAGGCATCGATAATGATGAAGACCGCTTTGGCCTCAATCCGGGCAACTATTCTGTTACCGTAATCGACGACAATGGCTGCACAGCTTCCGCCAATATGACGGTAGGCGATGACTGTGGCCCACTTACAGATTGTGAAACGCCGGAAGTGACCAGCATCGCCAGTGAGGAAGCTACCTGTGGCAACAATGACGGGTTTATCGTCATTTCCCTTTCGGGGGACGAAGCTGCAGACTATACCTACACCTGGCTCCCCGACGTGAGCAACTCTAATGAGGCCATTGGACTTGCGTCGGATGTATATCGGGTGACCATCACAGATATAAATGACGACAATTGTTTTACCACCCTCACCATTGGCATTGGCAATTCCAATGGCCCGCAAGCCGAAATACTGAGCATCACCCCCACCACCTGCGACCAGGAAAACGGTACGGCCGTGCTATCGCCTACCAACTACGCCTACGACTGGTGCAATGGGTGGGGCGGATTCAACGGCCTCAATTTGCCGCCAGGCATTTGCTATGTCACCGTAACCAATCCCGCCACCGGCTGTAGCAATATCATCGAAGTGGAGGTGGAGGCCATCAACATACTGGATGTGGAATTGCAGATCGATGCCTTGCCCGACTGTAACAACAATAATGGGGAAGTAACCATCAATGTAAGCGGGGGTAGTGCCAGCTATGTCTTTGCATGGAGCGATGGCGGCAATACCCAAAACCGGACGGGACTGGAAGCCGGGATGTACTCCGTCACGGTGACCGATCTGGGGGCTACCAATTGTACCGAAGTGGTTACATTTGTATTGTTGAATGAGGTGAATGCCGGCGCTACGGTCGATTTGGATGCCAACCCGGTTGTGGTAGATTGCCCCGGCGACGACGATGGGTTCATCGACTATACCGTGGACCTTGATCCCGGATTCGATGACCCTCATACTGCCCAAATTGTCAACGACACCAATGAAGTGGTGACCAATGGCAATCTATCGCCTGGCGACTACTGCGTGGTGGTCATCGATGACAGCGGCTGCCTGGCCGGCTCCGAATGCTTTGTGGTGGAGGAGCCCGATCCCATCCTGGTCAGTGCCGCTACCTGGAATAAAACCTGCGATACCACCGGGGTGATCGATCTGACCGTCAGCGGGGGTACTGGTCCCTATACTTTCGACTGGCAAGACCTGCCCGGTACCGACGATCCCGAAGACCGAACCGGATTGGAAGCCGATTCCTATCAGGCCACCATCACCGACGACAATGGCTGTACGGCGGTCATCAACGGTCTGGCCATCATTGATCTTTGTGCGGGCTGCCCTTCGCCCGATACGGTGGAGATCATCCTGCCGGTGTTTACGACCGACTCCTTTTGTATGGAGATCGAACCTTGTATGGATTCGATGTCGATCATATTTGAATTGATGACGGGGGGGACAGCCGGAGGGTCGCTCAATGGCATCTGGTCGTTGCATCCCAATGGTTGTTTGTACTACACTTCCAACGGGCCGATCGGCGAGCACCTGGATACGATCTACGTGATTGGCGACGACAATGGCTTGATGGATACTACTTGTGTCTTGGTGACAGTGGTGCCGCCTTGTTTTGGACTTATTGGTTTGGATTCGGTGGAAACATCGACGTTCGATTGCGATGCAGGCGGTGTTTTTTGCATTCCCGTCCCTGTAATGGATATTGGTCTGTACGGTTTTACCGATAACGGGGCGCCCTATACCAATGGCTTTGCCGGATGTGCCTTCCAGACCCAATTGAGGTACGACCTGCAGACTCTTTTCGATGTAGCTCCATCGGGGCCCTACTCCTTGGACTCCTGGATCATCAACAACGATACTTTTAGCATAGATACCTTTTTTACCATCGGACAGTTGGTCGATTCGATGAACGTGTGGGATGTGGGGCCGGTGTGGAGTACAGGCACCAACAATACTATTGCAGGTGGGTTTTTGAACAATACCTACGGGCAGGTGGTCATCACTCAATTGATCAGCAACCTGACAGTAATGATCGACATCGTGACCATTGAAATTCCGGTGGAGACCGAAATGATGCTGGATACGGGTTACCATGAATTGATTATGACGGAGCTTACCACCGGTTGTATGGATACCATTCACGTGCAGATCCATTGCGACCCATGCCCGGAGATGTATAGTGGTCCCCTGGTCGTTGAAACAGTGGAATGCGATGATCTGACGCCACTTTGTTTGAATATTGGCATCGATGAAGCAGATGATTTTATGATCTATCTCGATGGCATGGAGTACGACGATGGCCTGGTGGGGTGCGACTTTGACTCCTTGTACACCTATCTGGCGGTGGACTTCGCCAATCCGGGCAATTATACCCTGGACAGTTGGATTTTTGATGGCACTCCTTACAGCATTTCTCAGTTTAGTGAATTGCAGGAACTGGTGGATTCGATGAATGTATGGGATCCCACCGGCAACTGGACGACTAATGGAGTATTGATACTTGGGGGAGACCTGTCGAACGATTATGGGTCATTGTCCATATCGTCGTTTGGTTTGCCCATTGCCACTGTTGATCCCGTCCTGCAATTGACGCCCAATGCGGCGGCCATTCTGCTCGACCTGGGCATACACGAGGTCATAGTGGAAAATACGACCAATATCTGCGCCGATACCTTTGAGGTGGAGGTTGTTTGTGTAGCCTGTGAAGAGTACAGCGGGCCGGAAACCATCTTTGTATTTGACTGTGATGAAACGGCTGAATTGTGCCTTCCCATTCCGGTCAACAACATCGGCAACTATGTCTTTACCGAAAATGGTACGGTGTACACAGGGGCTACGCTGGGATGCGATTTTGACTCTCTGATTACCTATCTGGCCATCGATTTCAGTACCGTTGCAGGGTATACAGTGGATAGTTTTTACATTAATAACAATTCGTTGTTTCTGGGCTTTTTCACCACGTTGGACGAGTTGGTCTTTTGGATGAACAATGTCGACCCAGGTGGCAACTGGTCGGTAAATGGGGTCCTCATTGTTGGAGGCGATCCCGCCAATACCTATGGCAACCTGGTCGTTTCCGAAAATGGAGTGGCGGTGGCTACGGTATCGCCTGCGCTACAACTGGTGCCAAATGGCATTGCCCTGGAATTTTCGCTGGGCGATTATCAGATAGTAGCAATAGATACGGTGATCGGCTGTATGGATACTATTGACCTATCGGTCGAATGCCTGACGGGCAATCAGCCGGATACGATCTATCTGGATATTCTGACCGGTTTTACGGATACTTTTTGCCTCGACCTAAGCTATTTGCCAGGCGATCTGGATACGATTTACGATTTTTGTTTTGACGATATGGGTTTTGAGGTAAACGCCCTGATCACCTTATTGGAAGAGCCCTTGGAAAATTGTATTGAATATATTGGCTTGGAAGTGGGGTTGGATACGGCTTGTCTGGCGTTTTGCGATTTGTTCGGAAATTGCGACACCCTGTATGTAATAGTAGAAGTAGTACCTCCGATGATCGATACGATTTACGATACGGTTATTTTGACAGAGACGGATACCATCTGTTTCGATGTGTCGGAATTGCCGGGTGATGAGTATACCCTGACGAATTATTGCGATGATCTGTCGGGTGATTATGTGGACTTCAGTCCGGTTATGGATACCTTTTGCGTAAGCTATACCGGATTGGCGGTAGGGGTGGATACGGCTTGTTTTGAACTTTGCGACCAGTTGGGGTATTGTGATACGACCATCCTCATCATCGAAACGGTGATCGACACCAGTGGAATTGGCCCGATTGCTGTGGATGATGATACCACAGGTATGAAAGGACAACTGACCATCATCGATGTGGTGGACAACGATACCCTGAACGGGGACCTAGCTGGAGTGGAAATACTGACGGATCCGATAAATGGCACGGCTATTGTCAATCCCGATTTTACGATCAGTTATATTCCGGATGTGGACTTTTGTGGGTTCCTGGATAGTTTTGAATACATTCTGATCACCTCCAGCGGAATGGATACGGCAACGGTCGTAATCGATGTATTTTGCGATGAATTGACCGTTTACACCGGATTTTCGCCCAATGGCGATGGTGTTAACGATTTTTTCACTATATTGGGTATCCGTAGTTTCCCCGACAATGAAGTGAGGGTATACAACCGCTGGGGCAACGAGGTCTTTTCCCGAAAGGAATATACCAATACCAATGGATGGGACGGTACCTGGAACGGAAAAAGCCTGCCCGATGGCACGTATTTTTACCGTATAGACGACGGTGAGGGGCGGGTGTATTCGGGGTATGTGCAGATTAGCCGGTAGATTGTTGATTTGCTGACTGCCTACGGCAGTTGAAATTTGTTGATTTGTTGATTTGTTGATTTGTTGATTTGTTGATTTGTTGATTTGTTGATTTGCTGATTTGCTGATTTGTTGACTGCCTACGGCAGTTGAAATTTGCTGATTCGTGCCGTGAAGGCGTAACGTAGTGGAGTCCCCCGTATCAAGTCCGGGGCAGGCTTTCATGGTGCTGATTTGCTGATTCCGAAAACATCCCGATAGCAATCGGGAAGGACAAGTTCTGCCTTCACATCGTTCAGGGAGGCGTTGCTATTGAATGACATCACTCACTATAAGAAATGGCCTTTAGGTTGGGGAGCATAGAGCTAGGGGGGTCTTGCTCAGCTCCTCAACCGAAAAGGGCTATCCACTCCATTGTTTTTTCAAATGTACAAGGCATGGTTTTTGACTGGAAGACACAAGGCGCTGTTTTTCAGGGAGTTATTATTTATGTGAAAAATATTTATGTTTAACTTTCTGGTAAACAGATTTTTGTAATTGTAGGTTTTTGGGTTGACCCAAATGCCATACTTTCGGGAGGTGAGGGAGAGGCAGCTACACAAAAAAGAAACAAGCAAACATGAGAAAAATTTTACTGGCCGCATTTTTATTGGCAGGGATTAGTCAGTGGGGAGTGGCACAACAAGATCCGATGTATACCAAGTACATGTTCAACAGTTTGGTGTACAATCCCGCCTTTGCCGGTTCGCCGGAATACCTTTCTGTAAGAGCATTGTACCGAAATCAGTGGTGGGGGCTGGAAGGAGGACCGAATACACAGTCCTTTTCGATCCATGCACCGCTCAAAGAACGGATCGGCGTGGGGCTTAGCGTGGTCAATGACGAATTGGGCCCCACCGGCACCACCAATGCTTCGCTTATCTATGCCTACCGCATTCCTTTCGGAAATGGAAAAATATCACTGGGGTTGCAGGCCAGCGTCATCAACTGGCGGGCCGACTGGAGCTTGCTCAAGTTCAAAGACCCGCGCCTGGGCGATGCGGCCTTCGAGGAGTTGGAACCTTCCCGGTGGATGGTCAATTTCGGAGCAGGGGCATTTTACTATACCCAAAAATACTATGTGGGCGTATCCGTCCCGCACCTGATGAACAACGATTTGCGCGTGGAAGGGCAGCCCGATGGACAGCGTTGGGCCCAAACCTTCCGGCACTACTTCATCGCTGCCGGTGCGGCCTGGCCCATCAAAGGCCCCGATATTTATTTCAAACCCTCTTTGCTGATTAAAAGTGTAGGCATTTTCAATGAGTTTGGTTCCAGTTCGACCCAACTCAATAAGATCGGTGCCCCCACGGAATTTGACATCGATGCGGGATTCTTGTTCTACGAAGTGTTGTGGGTAGGTGCCTCTTTCCGGTCGGCATTTGCGGCGCGTCAGTTTGGTGGCGAGAGTTCTTTTGACTCCGTCGATTTCTGGGCGAGCTATTATCTGCAAAACGGCATCCGCATTGGCGCATCGTATGATTACACCCTGACCAAGCTTCAAAAATTTGTCGATGGATCTTTTGAGATCATGCTCGGCTACGATATGAACTACAATGGTAAGAAGATACTGACGCCACGGTATTTTTGAGTATTGTCGCTTTGTATAACTTTACGTTTTTTTAGTCGCTTATCAGCAAAAAATTAGCGATAGTCCAATCTATTCATTTATTTTGTCGTTGTTTAGAAGCTGTCTAAATTTTATATTTCATGCCTGCAAAGGCCCCTTTTTGCGCTGCCCCGCCCCTCTTTTTTCCGCCATAGCCCCACTATGCCGAAAAAAAGGAGTGTTGATCAGCACAAAAATGGACTCTTTTCGCCTCTGAAAACAAAACTTGGACAGCTTCTTAGAGAATTATAGCCGACCCGACCAATAACATGACGACAAAATTGGAATCCGACCAACAACTCTGGCAGCGCATCCAAGCCCATGATCAAGGAGCTTTTCGCCTGTTGTTCGACCGGTTTTATCCCTACCTGTTGGTGACGGTTGTCAACGTGACCGGCGACCGGACCATTGCCAAAGACGCCGCTCAGGAAGTATTTTACGAGCTGTGGAAAAAGCGGGAGCAATTACAGATCCGGTCCGACCTGAAATCCTACCTGAGGCGTGCCGTACTCAACCGAGCCTTTACCTATGTCAAATCGCGTTCGCGATTCAGTGGGGAAGAGGCGATTCCCGAAAAAAACAACCCTGCCTCTTCTGTTCAGGAGGAATTGGAGGGGGCCGACCTGCAACGGATCGTCGACCGCACCATCGAAGCCATGCCGGAACGGTGCCGGATGGTGTTTACCCTCTGCCGGTTGGAAGGGATGAGCCATAAAGAGATCGCCGCCCAGATGGGGATTTCTACCAAAACCGTAGAACATCAGATGACGAAAGCCCTGCGGCTGCTGAAAACCGCTGTAATGCCCTACGTCAAACTGTTGATCTGTCTTTTTTTGGCGGGTTGAATAGGGGAACATCCACTTTGCCTTGTCTTGGGTGAAACAAGTATCTTTTCACCACTCAAATCGAGCCTATGCAGGAAGATCTATACATATCACTTTTATACAAAAAACTTTCTGGGACATTGCAAGCTGCTGAACGTCAGGCACTTGAACAATGGGTGGCGGCCTCTCCGGAGCATCAAAAAATCGCCCGGTCGGTGGAAAAAGCCTGGGATCTGGGAGGTCGGTATACCTCCGTGGTCGATGTCGATCTGGATGATGAATTTGGCCGGTTGCAGGGGCGGATACAGAAAGAGGAGAGGCCAAATGCTACCCCAAAACTTCGTCGGATATTTCCAATATGGCAAATGGCGGCAGGTATCTTGTTGCTGGTGGCAGCAGGGTTTTTATTGAGGCAGTATTTTCCGGGGGGCTCAGAATGGCAGAAGATACATTTTACCGAAAGGCAGACCCAAGCCATCCTACTGGACGACGGCTCCCGGATGTGGGCCAATGCCGGGACAACGGTCCGATACCCCTCTTCCTTTGATGGGGAGGAGCGGCGGGTTCGCCTCGACGGGGAAGCATTCTTTGATGTGAAGACCGATGCCAATCACCCCTTTGTGATCGAAACCCCGTCGGGCACCGTTCAGGTATTGGGTACCCGCTTCAACGTAAATGACTATGCCGACGCCGACCGCATGCAGGTGCAGGTGGAGTCGGGGAAAGTGAAGGTACAAGTCGAAGAAACAAAGGAAGAAATGGTATTGGTAAAAGGTCAACAAAGCATTTACGACAAGTCGACCAGGGCTTTCCAACAAGGTGCAGACGAGGAGGTAGCCAACCGGATGGCCTGGCATACCCGTGTGTTTCGATTTTCCAACAAGCCGCTTGCGCAAACCGTCCAAATCATTGGGATGGTATATGGAAAGGCAATTGAAATAGAAGATGCCGAAATGGATGGATGCCCGGTGACCTTGCGGCTGAACAAACTGAGTATTGAACAAGTGTTACAAAATATCACCTCCGTATACGGCATGACAATAAGCGAACACCCCGACCACTACCTGCTGAAAGGAGGCACCTGTAAAAATGATTGATATAAAACCAACATTAATACTACATATCTTGCTTTTTTGGGGAGTGGGGGCGATGGCCCAGATCACACTGGACACGCCCATCCATTTCCAAATTGAAAATGCGACTGTAGCCGAGGCACTCGAACAACTGGCTGACCAACAGAATTTGAATATCGCCTTCAGCGACCGGTTTTTCGATTCCGACCGAAGTATCCAAATCGACATAGCGGGCCAACCGCTTTCGGAAGCCTTGCGGCAAATACTGGACGGGACGCCGGTCGTGTACCGGTTTGAAAACCAGCAACTCATCCTTTTCAGAAGAAAGAAACCCCGGCCCCGGCAGTTTACCATTAGCGGTTACATCATGGAGCATGCCAGCCGCGAACGGCTGATAGGGGTGAGTGTGCATCACCCTTCTTCGGGAAAATGGGCTATGACAAATGAATTCGGTTTTTATAGCATAACCCTTCCGGAGGGTGAGGCCGAATTGCGGTTTTCCTATTTGGGTTGTGAAGCCAAAAGGGAGCGGCTTTCTCTCCGCCAATCCACCCGTTTGGACGTCCAGCTTCAGCCGGCTATTACCCTTGCCGAGGTGATTGTGATACCGGCAACCGATAGTGCGCGGCTGGGAACCGTTGCCAGCGAAGGGCAACTGATGCCGCCCAATTATGTGGGGGTGGCACCGGGAGTGGGTGGTGAAACCGACATCCTGAGTATGGCTACGAGTTTGCCGGGTGTTCAGTCGGGGCCCGATGGGTTTGGCGGGTTGTATGTGCGCGGGGGTGGGGCAGGGCAAAACCTGATGTTGATGGATGGGGTGCCGGTATACAACCCTTCGCATTTGATGGGGATTTTTTCGGTATACAATACCGATGCCATTCGGTCGGCGCAGTTGTTGAAAGGGCGGTTTCCGGCGCGATTTGGGGGACGGGTGTCCTCCGTTTTTGATGTGCGGAGTAAGGAGGGCAATCAGGAATCGTGGCGGGGCGATATTGGCCTGGGCCTGGTGAGCGGGAAAGCATTGTTGGAGGGGCCGATATTGAATAAAAAAGGAGCAGTGCTGGTGGCAGGTCGGCGGTCGCATTCCAATTTTTTACTGGACCATGTATTTCGCAACTCCCTTTTTGGGAATACGGAAGAATATCGGTTTGGTTTTTACGACCTCAACGCCAAGGTGCATTATTCCCTGACGGAAAAAGACCGTTTGTTTTTGAGCTATTACAGGGGGCAGGACAAGTACGAAGGGTACAGCTCAGAGGAAGCACAGGGGGTCGAACAAAAATCGGAAACGTTACTGGGATGGGGCAACGATATTGCCGCTCTACGGTGGAACCACATCTGGTCGCATAAATTATTTTCCAACATTATGCTTACATTCAGTGATTACCGGTACCGCAATACTGGTTTTGCTTCCTTTGAAGATGAAATGACGGAGGAAGAAGGGGGGTTCATTTTTAATGATCGGCGCAACCAGATACAGGACTGGGGGGTGAATTTGGATTTCGACTGGATGCCCAACCCGGAGCACACCCTACGGCTGGGGGCTGGCTTGACACACCATACCTTATTGCCTTACACGAGTAGTTTTGATCCGAATGACGATCTCGTGGCAGAACTCGACTCTTTTAGCTTCGACATTTTTTCAGCCCTTTATGAAGAACGGCACCTTAACGCACTGGAATTGGCGGTCTTTATAGAAGACGAGATCAAAATGGGCGAGAAGGGCTTGGTGAATGCCGGATTGCGGGCTTCTTCCTTTCATGGAGAGCGAGGGCATTTTTTCAACCTGGAGCCTCGATTGAGTGTTGAATTCAAGCCGTTGAGGTATTTGGCGATTCATATAGCTGGCAGCAAAATGGTGCAATACCTTCAGCAAATTTCCTTTTCGGGGTTGAGTCTGCCCGATGATCTTTGGCTGCCGTCATCGGAAGAAGAGCCGCCGTTGGAGTCTTGGCTTTTTGAAACGGGGGTCAGCCTTTCGGCAAATGGATACGATTTTTCGGCGGAAGCCTATTATAAAAAAATGGATAACTTGTTGGCTCCACTGAGCTCGACGGGAATTGACATCGATGAAGACTTTAACGTGGAAGGACTGGCCATTGGAAAGGGCACCTCCTACGGCCTGGAAATGATGGTGCAAAAACATGGCAAAACGGGCGGGTGGATCAGCTATACCCTCTCGCAAGCCAACCGCCACTTCGACGATTTCAACCTGGGTAAAAGATACGCCTTTCAATACGATCGCCGCCATGCCGTCAATCTATTTTTATACCACCAATTCAATAAAAACTGGCAGATGTCGGCCAGTTGGATCTTCGGAACGGGCAACCCCAAAGTACTCCTCATCGACTCCTTCGCCGGCGACGGGTTGACCCCTTTCCCGGAGTTTCCGGAACTCGAAAATAACAACAATAAAAATTCAGAACGCAACAACGCTTACCATCGGCTGGATATCGGCCTCACCTATCAGTTGAAAAAGAAAAAGCTCCACCATATATTCAAAATCGGGGCCTACAATGTCTACAACAAAGCGAATCCCGCCTTTTACAACATTGGCTTTGATGCATTTGGAGATATTTATCATCGCCCTGTCACCCTTCTAAATTTTACTCCTTCTTTATATTATCAGGTTCGGTTTTAGAAATTGAAA
Organism: Saprospiraceae bacterium; assembly: GCA_965222105.1. GTDB lineage: Bacteria > Bacteroidota > Bacteroidia > Chitinophagales > Saprospiraceae > CALGLS01. The sequence continues at coordinate 23,847 of CBDCTQ010000051.1, forward strand.
AAAAAGTTAAAAGCGAATAGGGGAACAGGTCTTGCCCCTTGTCTTGAAGTCGTAAAAGCAGCGCGTGCTTTTTTTCAGAACATTTTCAAACCTAAACCATTAAAAAATGACTATTGCAAGAAAAGCCTTGAATCTTTCCTGGATCATATTAGCTACCATGATTCTGTTTACTGCCTGCGACAAAGAAGACATGGATGATGAGGATTACGACAACACCGACAACACGGAAAACGTAGAAGACGGCACCTTCTTTCAGGTTTTGAATCAACAAGCCGGTGGTAGTTCCGCCATAGTAGACTCCCTCGACGAATGTTTTCAGATCAATTACCCCATTTCTGTGGAAGTGCCCGGCACCGGCACCCAGGTGGTCAACAGCGATGAAGAACTGGAAGAACTGTATAATGATTTTTTTGATCAGGCCGGCAACGACCCCTTTGATTTCCCAACAATAGTTTTCCCAATTGAAGTGACCCTTGCCGATGGGAGCACCCAATCTGTCAGCGACGATGAAGAGCTTTGTGAACTGTTTCATGAATGCTTTGGTGATGACGACTGGGATGATGATGACTGGGACGATGACGATTGGGGCGATGATGACGATTGGGGCTTTGGAGAATGCTTTACTTTTGTCTATCCCCTCAATGTCATGCTGGAAGACGGGTCGACCGTATCGGTAAACAATGAAGATGACTGGGAAGTCCTCTTCGATGAAAACGATTATGAATATTTTGAGATCGTATTTCCAGTAACGGTAGAACTGGAAGACGGCACCACTCAAACCATCGATGACGAGGAGGGGCTGGAAGAACTTTTTGCCGATTGCTATGGCGATTTTGAGCCCGGTGATATGGACTCCATTGACATAGATGACCTTTGCTTCGAATTCGTTTATCCATTGACCTTAACCATGCCCGATGGAAGTGAAGTGACTGCCAATGATGGCGAAGAGTTGATGGACACCATCATCAGCTATTACGAACAGAATCCGGATGCCGACGATGAACCCGAATTTGTATACCCAGTAGGCGTAGTGTTGGAAGACGGTACTTCGCAAACGATCAATGATGAAGATGAAATGGAAGAGCTATTTGAAGAATGCTTTGGCGACGGCTGGGGCCTTCAAAATCCGAATACCTCACAGGGTATGGCCCGGATGAAGCGGGCGGCTCAATGAGGCGACAAACCCGGATAATTCCTTCTGTAAGTAAAAGGCCCGGCATCTGGTAGAGGTGCCGGGCCTTTGCTATTGGAGAAAGAATTATATATAGAAAAAAACATGTTTTATAAAATAAATGCATTATCTTTACGTACCTATTTTGACTTGTAAACAAACATTTAAAGCGGCTTTCCCAACAAATTTTACATAAAAATTCGACTAATATCGAAAATGAATACGCAACGCATCCAGCCAGTCGCCATTGGTGGATAGGTTGGATATTATAACCACCAATAAAAAGTAAAAAATGAAAATTGCAGACGACATCAAAAAGCACATTGCCAAAGGGGACACCGAAAAAGCACTCGAATTGCTGGTAAATTTCACCCGCGACAACGTACCCGAAAAACACGACGAGGCGGTATTGCTCTCCGGTCAGTACCGGCAATGGAAACGGGAAATGACCCTCGGCGTCCAACAGTCTACCAGTGAATTGCGCCGCATAGAGTTGGGCATCATGAACGTTTTGCAAAAAGACAAACCAGCCGTTAAAGCCACCCCCGCTACTTCGCGTACCCGAACGGCTCCGGCAGGCAACCCTCCCAAAAAGTCGGGCAAAACCCTTCTCATTGTGGGAGCCATGGGGTTGTTGTTTTTGCTTGCCGGGTATTTTATGTTCCAGCCCGATGAGCATTACCACGTCGACCCGCCCGCAGAAGAAATGTTAGGCGAAAGTATTGATCAGGGCATCAATGATGTCGTGGAAGAGGTACCGGTCGATCCACCACCCAGAGAAGAACCGGAGGAAGTGGTTGCCGTTACAAATACCAACTCCGAACCTGAAGAACTCATCAATGACCCTACTGCTCCTGAAGAACCACTCGTCAACGGACTGTCGGTGCTGCAAGTATCCATTGGAGGCGACGATGGGGTGGTGGTGGGCTTTTTTGTAAACGTGGAAGGCAAAGTTTGGGAAGAACAGGATGCCGACTTTAATACCCGGTTCGTTTTTTCAGAAACCGGGCGGGATGAATGGTCTGTTTACCTGTTCGATGAAAGTCGGAACGTCAATATCCAACTCGACTTGTACACTAAAAAAGTCATGTACAGCGAAAGTGGAGGCGAACCGGCCCTAATCTACTTTGTCCTTGAAGCAGATGACGCAGTTGGGTGATGGGGCGGGGCCTTAATCAGTAACAGCATGCACACGTTATTCACATTATTTTTTGGAGACAAATCCTGGTTGACATTGGCTGCCATAGCAGTGTTGGTGGTTGGTCTTGATGCACAATCCATCACGCCCAACGATGTCGTTGTCGACACCCTTCCACAATACAGTGCTATCACAGCTAATACAATTGGATTGGCCCTGTTGGCCCGTACTTCTGTTCAAAGCGGACCGGTTAGTGACATGGTGCTGGTACCATTTGGCGTAGGTATAAGTTTCGAGAACCGATGGAAAATGGTGCTTTTCCAATGGGAAAGTTCGGTAAATTTTGGTAGGTTCAAAAACGACATCCACTTCCGCAACATCTTTCGCAACAGGGTATGGAATAAGGACGACCGGGCCTACGCCACTACCATTCTCCTCAATCTGGGATTTAAAACCCTGGAGTTTAACCGTTGGTCCGCCTACGGGATTGCTGGGTTTGGTTACAACGCTTTCTTGCCTGATTTTTCTTCAAATACCAGTCTGGGCTTCTTCCAGGCCAGGCTGGGAGGCATCATCGATCTTAAAAGTAAAAAGGCAGCAGGGGCTAAGATGACGGATTTTGGAAAAAGAAAATACTACAGTTGGCGGTTGGGCTTTGGTTTTGACAGTCTGCTTGCCAAAGAAAGTGAGAAGAGGTTTCGGGGTACGTCGTTTTATCTTTCTGTGGGGGTGGTTGGGTTTATGCAAATCGTCAAAACCCGGGGGTATTTTGATTAATTATAGTACTGCAACCCAAGATTTGTGATTTTTTAACCACCTTACGGTGGATATTTTGAAACACATAGGCACAGTAGCACACACCTTCCTGCCGGTCGGCAAGGTAGTTTTTTGTCCTTCGGACAAATTAAACCCAATTTTATGTAATCTTCTAACTGTCGCCAGTCCCGCTCCAGGCGGGAGTAGACACTGGCAAGTTTCACAAATTTTGCCTTGGAGAAGTATAATTATCAATTATTGATTATGGTAGAGGGGCCTTGTACGGTGGTTGAAAACACAATGTTATAGCTATTTTGTGTTAAACTCCTTCTCCACTTTTTTAATTTTTTTGCCCACGTCAGCAGCTAGTTTTTTCTTGTAGGCCACTATTTTTCTGCGCATCGGGGCTTCGTTGCTTCCGATGATCTGTGCAGCGAGAATCCCTGCATTTTTAGCGCCGTTGAGTGCCACCGTAGCAACGGGTACGCCACTGGGCATTTGAAGGATGGAGAGCACCGAGTCCCACCCATCAATGGAGTTCGACGATTTGATGGGCACACCAATTACCGGCAGGGGAGAAAAGGAGGCTACCATGCCAGGCAGATGGGCGGCACCACCGGCTCCTGCAATGATGACCCTTATGCCCCGGCGATGGGCTTTCTTAGCAAAATCGTAGAGGCGGTCGGGTGTGCGGTGGGCAGAGACCACGGTTAGTTCGAAAGGGATCGAAAAGGCTTCGAGTACATCGGCGGCGGAGCGCATAACAGGCAGGTCGGAATCCGACCCCATGATGATGCTAACAATAGACTTACTCATGCTGTGATTTTTAGCGTATTTTTTAATAGGGAAGCGTTGGCTTGGGCGCGTTGGAGGTCGTTGTCGACAATGGTGGCATGGCCCATTTTCCGGAAAGGTTTTGTTATGGATTTTCCGTAAAGGTGGATTTTTGCACCGGCTATGCGAAGGGTCTGGTCGAGGTTGTTGTATATCGCCGGGCCGGTAAATCCCGGTTCGCCGAGCAAATTGACCATGACCGCTGCCGACGTCATCCGGGTGCTGCCCAATGGCAGGTTGAGGATGGCCCGGAGCTGTTGCTCAAACTGGGAGGTCACACAACTGTCGATGGTGTGGTGTCCGCTGTTGTGGGTGCGTGGGGCTACCTCGTTGAGGAGGAGCTCGCCACTTTTTGTCAAAAACAGCTCTACTGCCAACAATCCGCACACATCATAGGCTTCAATGGTCGCTTTCGCTAAATGCCCGGCAGACGTAGCGACCTCCGGAGAGATGCCAGCCGGACAAATTAGAAACTCAACCAGATTGGCCTCCGCATTGAACGTCATCTCCACCGGTGGGTAGGCCACCACCTGCCCCTGCTGATTGCGGGCAACGATCACGGCCAGCTCTTTTTCGATGTCGACCAACGGCTCTACCATGCAGACTCCGGGGAGTAGTTTTGCCAGGGCCTCCTCGTCGGCAATAACGGCTACACCCCGGCCATCATAACCCGCCGTCCTTGATTTTTGAACAAAGGGAAAAGCCAATCTTCCCGCATTTACAGCCTGTTTGACAGCTGCCTCCGAATCGAATAATTCAAAAGGCGATGTCGGCAATCCATTAGATTGATAAAACGCTTTCTGCAGCCCCTTGTCCTTTATGATCTCCAACCTGGCCGGGTCGGGATGCACGATGACCCCCTCCTTTTGCAACTCCCGCAATGCCGCTGTGTTGACATGTTCAATTTCTATTGTGACCACGTCTTTGTCTTTGCCGAAGCGCAGCACATCGTCATAATCTTTGAAAGACCCTTCTGTAAAACTCGTACAATAGGACCCTGCCGGGAAATCTGGAGAAGTGTCGAGCACGTGGAAGGGCAGGTTCCAGCGAGCTGCTTCCAGGGCCAGCATCTTGCCCAACTGGCCGCCTCCGAGTACACCGATGTTTTGAAGGATGGATTTCGTTTTCGCCATTCAGATTATGTTATGATGGCGCGAAGATAGGATATATGGTTGGACTGGGCAATGAAATTGGAGATATGGATGGAGCCAGGCCAATAAACCTGCCGACCGGCAAGCGGGTTGGCCTGCTACGGCAGCGGCTGGTCTCGTTTGAAGTGACCATTCATCTGGATGCGTTTGCGGAGTTGTTCCATCTGTTTGACCACGGGTATGAGTCGCTCCATGTGTTCCATAAGGTAGGTCTGGCGTTCTCTTTGGTCGAAGATGGAAAGAAAGGCGTATTCCTGTTCGAGGGAAAATCCTACGTGGTGGGCAATATCGTAGAGGTTGAAGTGGTTGCTGTTGAGGGGTATGCGTTTGTCTATTTTCAGGAGGTGGAAAAGTTCGGAAAGTCGTTTGAGAATCCGGTCGTTCAGTTCTATGTCTTCCACCCCGGCCATGCAGTCGACGCGTCTGATGTCGGCACCGCTGTACAACTTGTTGGGGGCCAGCCTGTAAAACTGGGTGATCTCGAAAATGCCTACTCCCTGGGTTTTAATGTCGAGTTTTCCATCGTCGTACCGTTTGGCTACTTCCAACAATTTAATTTCGGTGCCGTAGGGCATGACCTTATCGTCGATGTAGGCCGGTATTCCGAAGGTGATCCCGTTTTGTTCTACTTCCCGGATCAGTTGTTTGTATCGGGGTTCGAAGATGTGCAGGTTTAGGTTTTCGCTGGGGAAAACGACGAGTTTTAGTGGAAACAAAGGAATAAAATCGGTCATCTGCTATTGCGAAACTAATTATGAAACGTAAAAAACAAAACCCTGTGGTTGACCAAGATTGAAATAACGAGGTGATTTTGAGTGTAATTTGGACTTTGGGCAAGGCGAAGGTTCTTTCGCATAGCCTAAGCTATGGGGAAGGTTCTTTAACGCCGCACAAATTCAAATTTCGCCAAAAGCAGCCGTTAATTTTTAATTTGGTCAAACACTAAGCCGAATTTACACGTATTTATTATCAATTCTCAAAGGAAAGTTTAATTTTGTGTTGAAACCAGTCTTGTTCTCCAACAAAGGTTTCTTTTGAGAAAACACCTCTTCAACGAAGTCTTAAAATCAGACAGTATGCAACTCAAAGCCAATTTCACTGCATTTTTCCGACATTTTATTTTGCTGACCGCTCTACTTGGCCTCCTTTTTTCAGGTTGCAAGCCCGATGCACCGCGTGCCCGCAAAATGTCTGACGAAGTATTCGCCTATGTGTATGCCCACACCACCGGTACCATCGGCAAAAACGATCCGGTAAAAATTCGCTTTACCAAACCCGTCGTATCCGGCACGGAAGTAGGGGCGGAAGTTGGAAAGGGGATTTTCCACCTCCATCCCGATGTAGCGGGCACGGCTACCTGGGAAGACAATCAGACCCTGGCATTCCACCCGGCCAAGGCTTTTGCCATCGGGCAAGCCTATCTGGCCAGCGCCAACCTCCAAAAGATTTTTGACGAAGTGCCCGCCACCGCCCGCGTGTTTGAATTCAACTTCCAAGTTCGTGACCTCTTCTACGAAGTCATCGTTGACGGACTGGTTGCTGCCGATGCCTCCGACTTATCCCATCAACAAATACACGGTAAAATTTTCGTCTCCGATGATGCCGACAACAACGACGTGGAAAACGTCCTGATAGCCAAACAAGGCAAAACCACCCTCCCCGTCCAATGGCAACATCAAGGACGCGACCACCACTTCATCATCAACGATATTGAACGAGGAGACAGCCACTCAACTGTAACCCTTTCCTGGAGTGGCAAACCAATTGGCGTAAAATACAAAGACAGCCGCGACATCAAAGTGCCGGCCCTCAACGAATTTACCCTCCTCGACGCCCGCATCATCCAGGAAGGGGGATCCAGCGTGCTCCTCACCTTTTCCGATCCCTTGCAAAGCGATCAAAATCTCGAAGGGCTCATCGACTTTTCCAATTATTACAACGATTTGCGTTTCGATATCGATGGCAACCGCATCCGGGTGTACCCCGAAGGGAATCTGGCTGGCGAACAAAAGGTGATCGTCGACAAAAACATTAAAAACGTCAATGGCGTGGCTATGGCCAAAAAGGTCCGGCTCGACCTGTTTTTTCAGTCCGCCAAACCACAAGTCCGCCTGGCCGGCAAAGGCGTTATATTGCCCAACTCACAAGGCCTTATTTTCCCCTTTGAAGCGGTCGGCCTGGAAGCGGTGGACATCGAAGTGTTCAAAATCCACGACAACAACATCCTCCAGTTTTTGCAGATCAACGAACTGGATGAAAACGAGCAGCTCGACCGCGTTGGCACCGTCATTTTCCAACAAAAAACAGCCCTCAAAGATCTTTCTCCCGATGCCAATCCAGCGGCCTGGTCGCACTACGCCCTCGACCTTTCCAACATTATCCAACAAGATCCACACGCCATCTATCAAATGCGGATCGGCTTCAAAAAATCCTATATCTACTTTCCGTGCCAGGACAATTCCGGCGACAATGGCACTGCGCTCCAGGTCACACAACAAGCCCCTTCAGGCTCTCATTCTGATGAAAATGGCGACCTCCAAACCATCTGGAATTACGACAACGATTACTATTCCGGATACCGGTGGTCGCACCGCACCAACCCCTGCTTCCGGGCCTACTACGGGCCGCACAACTTCGTCAGGCGAAATGTGTTGATGTCGAATCTGGGACTGGTCGCCAAAAAAGGTAAAGACGGCTCCCTATTGGTAGCTGTATCCGACATTCGGTATGCCCGGCCACGTTCAGAGGTAAAACTGGATTTTTACAACTACCAAAACCAACTCATCCACACCCAATTGACCGACGGAGAGGGCATCGCCCGTGTGGAAGCCCCTCTGAAAGCACATTTGGTGGTGGCTTCCAGTGGCGACCAAAAGGGCTATTTGCGGATGACCGATGGCTATGCTCTCTCGCTGAGCCGCTTTGATGTGGAAGGCGTCGAGCGACAAAAGGGGATGAAGGGCTATTTATACGGGGAGCGGGGGGTGTGGCGTCCGGGCGATTCATTGTATTTGCATTTTGTGCTCAACCATCCCGATATTCCCGACAACCACCCGATCCAGTTTGAGTTGATCGATCCGCAGGGGCAGGTACAACAAAAGTTAAATACCACTCGAAATATCAACAAGGTGTACCCGTTGCATACTGCCACCCGCCCGGATGCCCCTACCGGCAACTGGCGTGCCGTGGTGAAGGTAGGAGGTGCCAGCTTTAGCAAAACCCTGAAGATAGAAACGGTCAAACCCAACCGCCTCAAAATCGACCTCGGCTTTGGACAGGTCCGTTTGCACGAAAGTGCCGGTGAGCTCGAAGGTCAACTCCAGGTCAACTGGTTGCATGGTGCCCCTGCCCGGGACTTGAAAGCCAAAACCGAAATGGAGCTCAAAGCGGTGCCTACCATTTTCAAATCCTACAAAGAATATGTATTCGACGATCCTTCGCGCCGTTTTCGGGGCCGTCCTGAAGTCATTTTCGATGGCCATCTGAACAAAGATGGTGAGGCCT
>CBDCTQ010000052.1:0-160383 GCA_965222105.1 Saprospiraceae bacterium
AATGGATTTTTGCGTAACCCGATTTCGATCATCATAAATGTAGTCATAGGTTTCGTTATTCGGCGCTATAATTTGTTCCAAATTTCCATAGCTATCATAGCTATAATCTGTATGTTGACCTAAAGCATCTGTGTTTCTTTTTGCTGCCCCAGTCTATTTGTAAAAACAAATGACGTATTTCCATTTTCATCTGTTATGCTTTCTTTAAATAAGTTTTGGTCGGTAAAAAAACCATACTGAACAGTTGATTGATCGGGGTAGGTTTCTATTTGTACACGGTTTAATGGAGACGGCTCATATGTATAGCTGGTCATTATATCTGAACCGGGCATATAAGTTTCACTTCCTATTCGACCTGTATTATCATATTCGATCCCCTTTTGAAGTATTCCGTTCTTATAAGCGTGTGTCATACGACCTAAACCGTCAAACAGCTGTTCGTTAGTTTGCTGACTCGTCCCATCTGTGAAAGTCGTCACGCTGCTAATAGAATTGGTACCATTTCCAATTTGGTAAGAGTTAGTAGTGACTACTTGTCCATTTCTTTCAGTTATTGTTTGAAGCCTTTGAAAGTCGTCATAACCATAAGTTACTTCTTGACCATCAATACTTGTTTGGGAAGTCATCAAACGGCTGTTTGGGTCATAATCAAATGTTTGTTCCCAGTCGCCATATTTTTTCTTTTGTAAAAGCCCTCTTTTAGGTGAATAATGTGGATACCAAAAATATTCCTCAAAGAGTAGAAAACCAGGTTTGGCATAATTGTTTGGGAATGGAGTGTAGTGTCCCTCGTTCTCGTCGGCTCCGTAGCCAAACACTCCGATTGTTTGCCATTCCGAGCTTCCTAATTGTTGCTCAAACATATATGGTAGAATCATATCATCCTCTAATGTAAAAATAGTTCTATATCCGCTTTCCACTGTACCGGTTACAGTTGTTTCTAGTGGAATGGAGACCATGTTTCTAGCTACCATTTCAGAAGCGTGAGGATGGTCCACCACCTCCGCCTCATGGGGATAAGTGATACTAGTATTTTGAGATACTCCTCCTCCGGAAGAAGAAATTTGTAAGGGGTTGATATGGTCGCTACCATAAGTATATGTAGTCGTTGTGGTAATTGGATTCTCGCCATTTTGGTCATATGTTGCGGCCACTTTTTGCTCAAGGAGATTTGGTGCAGAATACAAGGCATAATGTTCGTAAGCAAAATTGATATTTTCTCCACCTGCGGGAGGATAGGTGTTGTCATATAATTTTTCAATTACATTTAAACCATATGTGACCTCAACAGAAGAAGCAAAATCGTTGTATGTATTGATTTCATCGTATAATGTATTTTCATCTTCATCAAACACGGTTTTTCTCAGCAATAAACCTCTTCGCCAAGAATAGTCGGCCCAACGGGTAGCCATAACTGGCGATAATGGATGATTATTTTGATTAGGTGTACCGTTGGTTAGTTGAGTAAAATCATAACGAATCCTTCCATTGTCCGGGAAAACTTCGTTTACCCTATAATAAGCCACATGGCTTCCAGGGCTACTGCCTGTTATTGGATTCGACGTAAGAACAACCCTACTGCATTCTACTAAGTAACCACCAGAGATAAAGCGATATTTCTCTAATCTATCATATATCATATGTTGAACTCCTGTGAAGTAAAATGGCTCGTATTCATATTGTCTTGTCACATCAGGATCACTTGAAGATGAAGAATTTGTTATTTCTGATATTCTTGCTCCCCCTGCTTTTTCAATAGGATATATGATATTCCCGGTTTCCGAATCACACCATAAGTGTATTAAAGCACTGCTAATTGATATTTCTGATTCGGCCCATAATCTATAAGTCCCTGTTGATAGTGAAATCGGATAAATCTGGTATTCTCCATTCCATAACTCTGCCATTAAGGTAATCCCATCATCTTGTAATACAAATTCAAACTCTCCTTCTAAATTTACAGGATCCCAGCCTCCGCTACCTTCATTAAATTTTTCTATTCCACAGTTTGGGCCTTCACCAAGTGGACCATTTGATCCATCTATTAGTTTAGTAAGCCGCCTATAGAGTAGAACATTTTGAGGATTTATAAGAGTAAATTCCTCGGATACGTCAGTAACTATTTCACATGTGGGGTCTTGCACATAATCGCAATCTTGAATTGCATGCGCTGATTGATGAATTGATTCCATTTCTGGAACCCCTTCATTTGAAGTATACTGATGTCCTTCGTATTCAAATTTAGTAAAGCCAGAATAGGGGTAAGTAATTTTCTTTAATAGTCCACAATCAGCAAAATCTGTATTTGTTTCCCGATCAGCGCCAGTATAAAGGTCTAAGCCACCAACAATAACGTTATATAAGGATGGAGGAATTAGATTGTCGTTATCTGCCCCATTGTAATAGCCCCAATGGTCTCGATTATAAGATAATCTGGTCGGCAATAATTCCCTGTTATGATACTCGAATTGGTAGGGTGGTTTAGCAGCGCCTGGATTGTCTCCAAATTCTTGAACTTGTGTTAAATACATTCTAAATTGCCAATAATCAGAAATTCCATCACCTGGGAAGTAACCAGGAGTTTCAATCCATTCCTGAGTAAAGGAGTAGCTTTTTAATAAGAGCTCTTGTTTTCCTCTGATCGTAATCTCCGATAACCGGTGAGAAGAGAATGGTTGATCTGGTATGGTAAATTCTTGTATGTCTTTTCTCGGCTCGTCTTTGACAGTATGAAATTCGATTAAATTATAGTTGCCAACAATGTATTTTAGTTGGACTGCCTGGTCAAACTTGCCATTAATAGTTTTACATACGTCATTTGGTATTCCGTTGCAATTGCCTGGTTGATTAAGTAAGTTATTAAAAACAAAACTTTCCGACCTACTCTGGTCATAACAATAAAATATATCCTCATAAAGTAGTAGAATTTGGTCTAGCGTATTTGGATTGTAAATCCTGGATAAGTGCCAAGCAGTAGGAGCGTACTCATCTGGAAATAATAACTCCCAATCTAAACAAGCTACTGGCCCTTGTACAACCATGAGAGAATACTCCTTCCTATCGAAAGTATATATAATCCCGTCTGGGGTAGTAACTGTAAATCCGTCAATATATGGGAGGAGGCTTTCATCATCATAAAAAGGTTCAATCTTTAAATCTTGTTCAGGCATCATTCGTATCTCCTCTTCTCCTATAAAAAACAAATTGACCAGTATAACCTGCAAAATTGTAGTTAAAAATATCTGGGTCTCCATCACTTCCTCCAGCAATTGTTTGTAACAATCCCGTAGGCATATCATCAGAAGTTATAGCCGTATTTATTTCATCTGCATTATCCATATATCCTATGGAAGTTTCATCAGGTCGGCTTGCTATTGATCTGGTTATTACCCCTCCTGCGTTAAGGGACCACCCCAATCCTACCCAGCTTGAAATTTCATCAATCTGGATACCGCCTGAATGATAAGAAAGAGATAAAGGCAGTTCAAGGCCATCTCCCTTAAGCGTATATAAAGGGATGGAGACATTGGGTATTCCATTTGATAAATTTACAGGAAAATTTCCATATTCAGCTAAGGCACTAGTAGTTGGACTTGAAGGGAGTATTGCAGTTGTTTCGTGTGGGCTACTATTCTGGGCAATGGAAATATTTATAATAAATAAGCTGGTTATTGAATAAACGAAAAGGCCATAAACTACTCTTTGAAATACATTTTTCATGATAATTTTTTTAATAGTGATAATTGTAAAAAGATGTTAGGTTATCCATCATTCATTCACCCATCACCACAAACTTATGTTGCCACACAGCTCCACCTTCTTCCTTTAGCAAAACAATGTATGTTCCTGAACTATAGTTTTTCACTGATACTTTCCATATCGAGTTCTTACCCTGTGTTACCAGATCTTTCTCCTCGTGCAGTTTCTTTCCCAATAAGTCAAAAATGGAAATCGAAACCTCGGAGCCTATGATGTCATTCCTAAATAAAATAGAGATTTCTGCACTCGCCGGATTAGGAAATACCACCAACCCATCCTCCCCCAAATCTCCCACCCCCAAATCCACCTCCTCTCTCTTATCCACCCCCAAACCCACTACCCCCGAAACCTCCCGCTCATACACAATCGACCGCCCCGGGTACCCCTCTTCTGCCCCCACGATCTCACAACCAATCGCCTTACCCACCCGGCAAATCACCCGGTAATGCCCTTCCGGGATGTTCGTAAAAACAGTCCGCCCATCGTCCGAATTCTGCGTACCAATGGTCCGCCACCGGCCCCGACTCCCGGCAGAACAGGTGAGCATACCCCCCGAATTGAGCCGTTGCAGCTCAAATACATAAGCCACTACAGGCGTCATATGTGCAGCGTCGCAGCCCTTATAGCCCGACTCTCCCGGATTGTCCGTCCACACCACCAGATCACCGTCTTCATAATGGGTGGTAATAGCCCCCTTCCCCCACACTACCCAACAAAGCATACCCATGGCCATCAAAAAAAAGTGTGTACCTTTCATTTGTCAAAAATTTAAATGTTAAAAAATATACTCCTCCCATCTCAACCAAACAACATACATAGTTGTCCAATTAACTCATAACATACCTTCTCCACCACCAACAGCGATCACTCACCGTCAGTCCAACAATAAGTCTACAACTGCACAGGGCAACCTCCGTACAGCCACCATGAAGCCAGGCCGTCGCTCAACACAAGGCTTACGCCAGCCAACACCTATAATTCATTTTTACCTTTTGGAAAACCAGCAAGCAAGAAGAAAATCAGTCGTTCATAACTTTCACTTCATCATCTTTCGGGGAAATGTGGTTTTCGCCCGAAAGGTAACACAAAATTCCGAACCACAAAATATTTTCAAAGAAAAATCTGAAATTTTAACATTTTGCCTTTTAAAATATTTGATGTGGTGGTATTGAAAAAATTATAAATTGAAATGCACCTGCCTGTATTGTTGGCAAACCAACCATTCCAATTTTCCACCCATAATGGTTCCAGTGTCTCATTTATTCAGTCCAAGTAAAGAATCCTCCGCATAGTCATTTAAACAATACCCAACAACCTCTTCACCCCTCATAACTGATCCGATACACCGCCTCCGCATAATCGTCCGACACCAGCAACGAGCCATCCGGCAGCACTTCCAAATCCACCGGCCGTCCCCAGGCCCGGTCGGTTTCGGGGTCGAGCCAGCCCTCGGCGAAGGGGGTATACGATGTGGCCTTGTCGCCTTCCAGAGTGACCAACATCACCCGGTAGCCGATCTTTTTGCTGCGGTTCCACGAGCCGTGTTCAGCGATGAAAAGCTGGTTGCGGTACTGCTCCGGAAATTGAGTGCCGGTGTAAAACGTCAACCCTAGCGGCGCAACGTGTGGTCCTAGGTTTTGAACGGGAGGAGCATAGTCGTCGCACGATTTGCCGGTACCGAGCTTGTCATCGAGCACATTGCCCTGATGGCAATAGGGATACCCGAAATGCATATCGTCGTGGGGGGCGTAGTTGAGTTCGCAGGCGGGAAGGTCGTCGCCCATCCAGTCGGCACCGTTTTCAGTGAACCAAAGTTTTTTCGTCGAGGGGTGCCACGTAAAGCCTACCGTATTGCGGATGCCCTGATGTACGATTTCCATATTGGTGCCATCGGCATTCATTCGGGTGATGGTGTTGAAAATGGGGTCTTTCGACTCGCAGACATTGCACGGAGCACCTACCGGAACATAGAGCTTGTCGTCGGGCCCGAAGGCAATGTACTTCCAGCCGTGGTGCGTTTTGTCGGGATACCGATCGTATACCACAACGGGTTTGGGTGGGTCACTTAGACGGTTTTCAATATCGTCGTAGCGGAGTATGCGATTGATCTCGGCTACATACAATGCCCCATCTTTGAATGCCACTCCATTGGGCATCCACAGGCTTTTGTCAACAACGTATTTACGATCCACTTTGTAATCGCCATCCTTGTCTACCAAGGCATATACGTCACCTTTCTTTTTGCGGGTGCCAACAAACAGCGTTCCACCCGGGCTCAAACACATCGAACGGGCATTCTCCACCCCATGAGCATATACCCTGATCTGAAACCCTTCCGGGAGTTTAATGTTATGAAGTGGAGAGTCGTCGGGCAATTCGTTGCTGCTGATGGAGCCTTTATTGCCCATCGGTGGGTTGATCCTTTTACAACTGAAAGCCAGAAAGGAGATTGCAATAAATAGAATCGGGTATTTCATGTCGAGTTTATTGATGTGGTTTTGTATTTGAAGGGGTTCGGTTGAAGGTACTCAAAATTAGCTAGTGTGGCTAGGCCGAATTAAGAACCATATATTTTTCACTAAATCTGCCGGGAATTTCTGATTTTCATAGGGTGGATTATTTAGTTCCCGGAGTATCAGGACAAATTTTTTAAGAAAATGTTAAATTATTTTGTTTTGAAACAAAAAGTGGTTATATTTGTGCCGTATTAACACATTGTGTTTTTTTATTGCTTTCTTTTATATCCCCAGCATGCTCAAGGGCTGGAACGGACAGATTCCGGTATGTTGGTTGGTATTGCTCCGAGAAATCGGTGGCGGCGGCGGTCAAGTGGGTGGGCCCACCCTCGTTAGAGGGCCAACCTATGTCAAATAAACAAAATTGCACATGTGTGTATAATTCTTAAAACTAACCCCACCCTCCCAAAAGAAGTTTATCAAATAACCTTACTTCAAAATCAAACAAAACAAGCCCCATCACATATTCCGCCGATATTGCCCCCCCACCTCATACAGTGCATGTGTGATCTGCCCCAGCGAACAATATTTGCACGTTTCCATCAATTGTTCAAAAATATTGTTATTGCCAATGGCGGCCTGTTGTAGGTCCTTCAGCATGCGGGCTGAATGGTCCGGATTGGCTTTGTGCAGATCCTGTAGGGTGTTGATCTGGTCTTCCTTTTCCTCTTTGGTGGCGCGGATCACCTCGCGTGGCAAAACCGTTGGCGAACCGTCTTTCGACAAAAACGTATTTACCCCGATGATGGGATATTCGCCGGTGTGTTTCAGCGTTTCGTAATAAAGGCTCTCCTCCTGTATTTTGCTGCGTTGATACATCGTTTCCATGGCGCCTAGTACACCGCCCCGCTCCGTAAGGCGGTCGAACTCCATCAACACGGCTTCTTCCACCAGATCGGTCAACTCGTCGATGATGAAAGCACCCTGTATTGGGTTTTCGTTTTTGGCCAACCCCAATTCGCGGTTGATGATTAGTTGGATGGCCATAGCCCGGCGCACACTTTCTTCGGTGGGGGTGGTGATGGCTTCGTCGTAGGCATTGGTGTGCAGTGAATTGCAATTGTCGTAAATGGCGTAGAGCGCCTGCAGGGTGGTGCGGATGTCGTTGAACGAAATTTCCTGAGCATGGAGCGACCGGCCCGATGTCTGGATGTGGTATTTCAACTTCTGTGACCGCTCGTTGGCTTTGTATTTTATCTTCATGGCTTTCGCCCAAATGCGACGGGCTACGCGACCTATGACGGCGTATTCCGGGTCGATCCCATTGGAGAAAAAGAAGGACAGATTGGGTGCAAAATCGTCGATGTTCATCCCCCGGCTGAGGTAGTATTCCACGAAAGTGAATCCATTGGCCAACGTAAAAGCGAGCTGACTGATGGGGTTGGCACCCGCCTCAGCAATATGGTACCCCGAAATGGAAACCGAATAAAAATTGCGCACCCGATGATCGATAAAATAAGCCTGCACATCGCCCATGAGTTTGAGTGAAAACTCGGTAGAAAAAATGCAGGTGTTCTGCGCCTGGTCTTCTTTGAGGATGTCGGCCTGCACCGTTCCCCGCACTGCTGCCAGGGCTTTTGCCTTGAGCCGGGTGTAGATGTCGGCGTCCAACACCTGATCACCTGTGATACCTAACAATAATAATCCGAGCCCGTCATTTCCTTTGGGTATCTCGCCACGGTATCGGGGCCGTTCGAGTCCTTTGTCGTCGTAGAGGGTTTTTAGTTTGGTTTCTACCAAATGTTCGAGTTTGTTTTCGCGGATGTACTTTTCGCATTGTTGATCGATAGCGGCATTCATAAAAAAGGCGCAGATGGTGGCGGCCGGTCCGTTGATGGTCATCGACACCGAGGTTTTTGGATCGCAGAGATCGAAACCGCTATATAGTTTTTTGGCGTCGTCAAGGCAGCAAACGCTTACCCCTGAGTTGCCGATCTTGCCGTAGATGTCGGGGCGGTAGTCGGGGTCTTCGCCGTAAAGGGTAACAGAGTCAAAAGCCGTTGAAAGCCGGTTGGCTGGCATATCGAGCGAAACGTAATGAAAGCGACGGTTGGTGCGCTCCGGGCCGCCTTCTCCGGCAAACATCCGGGTAGGATCTTCTCCCTGCCGTTTGAACGGAAACACGCCTGCGGTAAAAGGAAAAGAACCCGGCACATTTTCCTGCAATACCCACCGGAGTATCTCACCCCAGTCTTTGTAACGGGGCAGGGCCACCCGTGGGATGCGCGTATGTGACAGCGATTTGGTAAAGGTGGGTACCCGGATTTCCTTTTTGCGAACCTGGTACACAAATTCATCGGCGGCATAGGCGGCTTTGGTGGCCTCCCAGTTGTCGAGTATCCGTTTGCATTGGCCGTCGAGATCGAGTTCCAGATCGGTGTAAGTGGACTTTAGTTTTTCTAACAATTCTTTTTCACCATCCTTTTTTTCTATTACGGAAATGAATTGTTGGAGACCAAATAACTTTCGGGCAATGTCGCATTGCCGGTCGACCCAGCGGTCGTACTGCCGGTTGTTTTCCGATATTTCCGAAAGGTAGCGGGTTCGGGCCGGAGGTATGATGTATATTTTTTCGCTGGTTTCGTTTTCGGCTTCAGTATCAGCGGTCAACTTTGCGCCGGTTTTTTCGCCGATCATTTTCATCAGTTTCCTGTAAAGGGTGTTCATGCCCGGATCGTTGAACTGGGAGGCGATGGTGCCGTACACCGGGAGATCGTCGGAGGAGGTGTCCCAAAGCTGATGATTGCGCTGGTATTGTTTTTTGACATCGCGGAGGGCATCGGGGGCTCCTCGTTTGTCGAATTTGTTGATGGCGATCATGTCGGCAAAATCGAGCATGTCTATTTTTTCCAGTTGGGTGGCGGCGCCGTATTCAGGGGTCATGACATAGAGCGATACGTCGGAGTGATCGACGATTTCGGTGTCAGACTGGCCGATGCCCGAAGTTTCGAGGATGATGAGGTCGAATCCGGCCGCTTTTAGGATGTCGATGGCGCCTTGAACGTGTTTGGACAAGGCGAGGTTCGATTGGCGGGTGGCCAGAGAGCGCATGTATACCCGGTCGCGGTTGATGGCGTTCATGCGTATCCGGTCTCCCAACAATGCTCCTCCGGTTTTCCGTTTGGAAGGGTCAACGGAGATGATGGCGATGGTCTTACCGGTAAATTCGATCAGGAACCGGCGCACCAGTTCATCCACCAGGCTCGATTTGCCGGCGCCGCCCGTACCCGTGATGCCCAGCACCGGAATTGTTTTGTTGGAAATATCGGTTTGAATTTTAGCAAGCCAGTCTTTGTTGGCATCCGGAAAATTTTCCACGGCAGTGATCATCCTGGCTATGGCGGAGGCGTCCTTTTGGTTGAGCTTTTGAAGTTGACCATTGAGTTGTGTACCTATGGGGAAGTCGCATTGTTGGAGTACGTCGTTGATCATGCCCTGGAGGCCCATTTTGCGTCCGTCGTCGGGAGAGTAGATGCGGGCGATGCCGTACTGATGTAGATCTTTGATCTCGGCGGGAAGGATGGTGCCGCCGCCGCCGCCAAAAATTTTGATGTGGTCGGCGCCTCGTTCGCGGAGCAGGTCGTACATGTATTTGAAAAATTCGTTGTGGCCGCCCTGGTAAGAGGTGATGGCAATGCCCTGCACGTCTTCCTGGATGGCGGTGTTGACGATTTCCTGTACTGATCGGTTGTGCCCCAGGTGGATGATCTCGGCGCCGGAGCTTTGCATAATGCGACGCATGATGTTGATGGCAGCGTCATGGCCGTCGAAGAGGGAAGCGGCGGTAACGAGGCGGACTTTATTTACGGGCTGATAGGGAACTGTTTTTTCCATTGCTGACTGTTTGCGTGGGTGTTTTGGCTTCTCCATCCGAAATACCGGACGGTATAGCTGAAGCTACAAAAATACGAAATTTTCGTCTTATGCCTGGGGTAGGTTGGTTTGCCAAAAAGGCGGCTAAATAAATTAGAATAAATGAGTAGAAGGCAGACCAGTAGTTGAAGTAGTTATAGCCGCTTTACAGTATCTAAAGGGAGGCCCGTTTCTGCAGCAATTGTTTCTGGAGACTCGCCATATGCATTCATTTTTTTTGCTAGTTTTAATAGGGCTTCTTGTTTTTGTTCTACGGCCTCCTGTTCTCGTTTTACGGCTTCTTGTTTTTGTTTTACGGCCTCCTCTTCTCGTTTTACAGCTTCTTGCTCTCTTTTTATAGCTTCTCGTTTTTGTTTTATAGCTTCTTTTTTTTGTCTTTTTTCCTGCTCGGCTATTTGCATAGATTTTTTGATCTTGGCTTCCTGTATGGCAAAGTAATCTTCCATTTCTTCTTCGGCGGCTAGCTTGTTCAATAATTTTTTATCTACAAGGGGCTTACGGAGATATGCTGCTATGTCTTTAAATTCCTCCGGCACCTCTTCCAGATCCAGAATATAGTTTTTGTCGCTAATCCATGCCTGGTTGAATAAAGTCATGAATTTCTCCAGTTGCGTTTTGCGCTTTTCGGGCAATCGACGAACCTGAATGGCGTAAGTCTTATGAGTAAGTAATTCTATAAAATCACTGTCTACTTTGATTTCCTTTTTGCTGGAAATGTCGATGACTTTTCGATCTACCAATGCGGCCATAACCGGTATGTCTTCAACATTGTACCCCAGGATGTAAATGGCTATAATTGGAAGTAGGATGGGGTCTTCCTCTTTATTTTGTTTCTTCTGTGTGTAAGCATTGCCCAGGTAGTTGCGGAAACGAAGCAAGTTGGTAGGTAACTTGGATTTTTGTAACTCTATCAGTACTTTTTCCTTCTTTCCCTGATTATTGGATATAACAGCCTTAAAGTCGAGACGAAATAATGTGAAATGGCGATCTTCATCCGTGACCACATACTCCTGCTGAGCCAAATCCAGTTCCACCACCTCTTGTTCGAGGATGGTCGATAGCACCTTACGCGCCAACTTATCGTTGGACATAAGGTATTTAAAGGCGTGGTCGTATAGAGGATTGGCGATTTTCATGACCTGCAATTACCTTCAAAAATACGAATTTTATATCGTAATTGTAAAAGGCTGGGTCAATACTTTTTTTCTCTACTCAAAGCTCACCTACTACTTCCAATAGCTCGCTCATCATCATAGCCGTAGCGCCCCAGAGGAGGTGACCCTCTATGTCGTAGTAAGGCACATTGCGCAGGATCATATTTTGGGACACCTGGATGTCGGTTCGTTTAATGGTGTTGGGATCTTGCAAATGTGCTAACGGCACTTCCACGATCGACCGTACTTCCGATTCCTGTGGCGTGAATTGGGGAGTGGCTTGGGTGTACCCCAAAAATGGAAAAACATTGAAATTGCTGACGGGGATGTACAATGACGTGGTAGGACCGAGCATTTCCACCGTTTCGGGGTCGACACCGATCTCTTCTTCTGTTTCCCGCAAGGCGGTGAATGCTTTTGTCGGATCGGAATCTTCCTGTTGGCCGCCGGGAAAACTAATCTGGCCGCTATGCCGGTCGTTGGGATTCGACGACGATTCCCGTTCGATCAATACGATATGCCATTCCTCATTTTTGGGATAGAGCAGGGCGAGCACGCAGGCGATGCGGGCATTGGCAGGAGGACGGGGCGGGACGGCGTGTTTGCGTACAGCATGTGCCATTTTGAACTGAGCAGTAGTGCCCGGAAGCGGGGCCTGGAGGTTGGCTTTGATATTTTCGATCAGGTGATTCACAAAGTTGATTGATGGGTGATCCAGGCTAATAATTCAAAAAGCCCCGGCGTGGCGAACACCCGGAGCTTCCGTTTTTTCGTTCTGCAGGTCGGTCTGGAGTTAGTCTTTATTCGAAACGGCCAGGTAGTTTTTCAGTGCCATAGTCATGGAAGGCGTTTCCGGAGCGGGGGCTTTAATGTTGACGGTCAGGCCTCTCTCCACGACAGCCGCTTCGGTAGATTTGCCAAAAACGGCCAGGCGGGTTTCGTTTTGTTTGAATTCAGGAAAATTTTCATACAACGATTTGATGCCGAGGGGGCTGAAAAAGACCAACACGTCGTAGGTGACGTCGCTCAGGTCAGACAAGTCGCTGCTCACCGTTTGGTACATCATGGCGTCCTGCCAGTTGAACTTATTTTCCGTAAGGAATTGGCTGACGCGTTTGGAGCCCAGGTTACTACAGGGCATTAGGAATTTTTCTTTTTCGCGGTGGCGCATCAACGGATTTTTGAGGTCCTCTATGGTTTTTTTGCCTGCGAACACTTTTCGTTTGCGATACACGATGAACTTTTGCAGGTAGTGAGCAATGTTCTCCGACAGGCAAAAATATTTGGTGTCTTGCGACATTTTGATGCGCATTTCCTCGCAGAGGCGGAAGAAATGGTCTACGGCGTTTTTACTGGTAAAGATGATGCTGCTGAACTCATTGGGCCGGATGCGGAATTTGCGGAATTCCTTGGCGCTCAATCCTTCTACATGGATGAAGGGCCTCCAATCGATTTGGAGGTTGTATTTTTGTTCGAGATCGTAGTAGGGGGATCGTTCTGGCTTTGGTTGAGATACCAAAATGGTTTCGATTCTTTTGAAGGATTCCCCCACAGCTTTACTGTTTGATGTCATTCAACGATGATTTAGTAAAAAATCTCCCGGCTCCTTACCTTGGAAGCCCGTTCGACGGATCGTTTACAAGCCGGGTGCGGCACCTACCAATCGGAGCAATACCAGCACCGGGGCTATTTCGACGGTGCAAAGGTACATAAAAAAATGAAACTTATGCAACGACATGGCTTTACCGGCTATCAAAAGCCCCCTATAAGCGCGATAGGCATAAACGAGGACCAGCAATCCAATGGCCAGATAGATCAATACCCTTGCCAATTCGGCAGTGGTAAATGCGATAACCAAATTGAAAGGCATCAAAGCCACCCCCAATATGATATTGAAAATAACGATGGTATAGCTATACAGCCGCAGCGTTTTGGCAATGGGAAATACGGTGCCCACCAGCAACAAAAGCAGGTGTTTGACAAAATACACCAAGATCACCCCGCTCAGGCAAAGCATAAAATGATGCAAAGGCTTCTCGGTCGGCTGCCAGCCAAAATAATCAGTTATCAGATACAGAAAGGTGGCTGCGCTCACGGCAAAAAGACCATAGAACAACCAATGAGGAAGCGACAATATTCGGCCCTCATCTCGATGCATCAACTTTAAAAAATTTTGATTGACAAATGACCGGTAGGCCCCAACGATCATGGTGCGGTTGAGGGTAATGAGCAAGGTGAGCAACAACAACGAAGCTGCCAGCAACCAAAAACGAAATTGGCCCGCCTTGGCTTTATCTACAGGGGAGGGAGGCGAAGACCGGCTGACATCTGACGGGGCTTTTTTGACGGGAACAGTCGCTTTTTCAATTTCAAAAGGGTTGGCAGGATTGAGGGGCGGGCGCAATTCCAACTGCCCTTTTTCGATCCGATTCTGCAACTCGAAAGGATTCTGGGCCGTTAGTATCTGGTATTGATCGAACGGCAACAACAGCAACAGCGAAATACCCAATAGGACAATCCGTTTCATGCAACGACAAAAGTAAGTTTTCCTTTCGGGAATTCGGCCGTTTTGTCCATCCTTTCGGGAAAATCTATAGCATCGCGACGGATATTTGGCACAAGCCAGTAATATTTCTAGGCAGTAAGGCTGGGGTTTGTTCAAAAAATGCGTTATTTGTTCCGCCTCCGGTTTCCCAATTGCTATCGGGATGACGACGCCCCAGCCTTGTCTCAAAAACTTCGACATTTGTCCAGCTACTGAATTTATCCACCTTGAGACGAATAGCCATTTCCGACATTCACGGGTGCCTCAAAACTTTTTACACCCTGTTACTCGAAATCGAGTACGGAACTCAGGACCAACTCTATCTCCTGGGCGACTACATCGACCGTGGCCCCGACTCCAAAGGCGTCATCGACTACATATGGCAGCTCCAAAAAGCGGGCTACACCATCTTCTGCCTCCGGGGCAACCACGAACAAATGCTCATCGACGAAATCGACAAAACCAACAACTGGTACGACGGTGAACCCAATACCCTCAAAAGCTTCGACGTCGATAAAAACGAAGACATCCCCACTCCTTACATCAATTGGATGAAACAACTCGGTTACTACCTCGAAGTCGACGAATACATCCTCGTTCATGCCGGCCTCAATTTTAAGGTCGACAACCCCCTTGAAGATTTTTACGAGATGCTCTGGATCCGCTATTTCCACAACGACATCAACCGCGACTGGCTGGGCGAACGCATCATCGTCCACGGACATACCCCCACCCAGGACACCCTCATCGAGTCGAACCTCCTCAACATCGATAACGTACCCGCCCTCTGCATCGACAACGGGTGCAGCTTCAACTCTTCCGGCCTGGGCAACCTCATCGCTTTCGATATGACTCATCGGCGGCTGTATTTTCAACCCCGTGTAGATGGGCTTTGATTCGGGGAACGGCCCTCCTTCAAAGAAGATCGCTCCTTATCGATTATGACAACCCGCATTCCTCGCAGTAGATAACCATGATATAGCAACATTATCACTCTTTGCATTCGTCGCGGTTTGCAACCGCGATGTCATAGTCATTTGTATAAAACCCAAAAAAGGAACAGCCCCAAAGGAGCTGCCCCTATAGCCCTAACAACATTAATCCTAGATTTTTCTAATCTTATAAAAGCAAACCCGCTCCTCCTCGTCCCGGATGCGTAGGAAATAAATCCCTGGCTGCCAGGCCGTGGTAGATACTTCATTGGTATGGCGGTATTTTTCCAGCACCCGACCCAGCATATCGACCACCATCACGCTTTGTAGGCTGGCTTCGGCACGCACCTGCACGTTGGTAGTAGCCGGATTGGGAAACACCTCCAGTCCCGGTACCGGAATATCGCAATAGCCCGTTGCCGTTTCCAGGGTTACGGTGTTCGACCAGGGCGACTTGCAGGCACCGCCAATGGCCGCTACTCGGTAAATAAGGGTTCCCATCAGGGCGCTTTGGTTGTCGTGGGTATAGGTAGTGGTGTTGGCGGGTAGTTTGGCGGCTTTTTTAAAAGTATGGCCACCATCGGCAGAATAGACGACGAGGTACCCTCCTTCGTCGGCGGCGATGTCGAGCCACGACAATGTAACCTTATTGTTGGAGTATTGTCCGCTGAGGCGCGCAGGGGCGTCTGGGTGCTTGCCGTATTGGAGGCGGGCTTCCAACTGGGTATCGTAGAGCGATAGCGGATCGACGGCTGTGCCGGTGGCTTCCTCATAGCCGCGAGGGTGATCGTACACGTAATCGTCTTTGACTTCGGCGCGGCATCCGATGGCATAGTTTTGTCGGCCCGGTGGCTTTTGTAGTATGAGTTCGCGTTGGGGTTCCATCACGATATTCCAGGCCACACTGTTGACGGCGCCCCAGCCATGCGACTCGCCCCAACTGCCCCGGTTGTACAGGCCCATTAGTTGGGTGCCTTCGGGATTTGTAAAATGAATGTTATCGAACAACAGTGCCTGACTCCATTGGCGGTGCCCTTCGCTGGCCGTGATGTCGTGCTCGCTTTCGCATTTGTGAAAAACGATGCCGGATACCGAAGCCGTGCCATTGGTCACAAAACTGTGTCGGCCCCAGGAAGCATGGCAATGTTGGAAGAGGATGTTGTTGGACCATTTGTTGGCGGCGAAATTATAACGACGTGAGCCATCGATCTTCGAGTGTGGTTCCAGTCCCTTGCATCGCAACACTGATATCCGGCTGGCCACGTAAGTATACACGGCAGCATAAGAAAAATGGAGGACGGTCACATTCCGGGCCCAACAGTCTTCGGCTCCTTCAAAGCGGATGCCGCTCCAGGCGTGGTCTTCGTCTTCGTCGTCTTCCGTTTCAATTTCAATGCGCATGTTTTCGACCCCCGAGTGGCGTACCGTATTTGGTTCGTCCAATACGTAGACGACCGCTTCCGACAGACTGTTGTCGAAATGATCGTAGATAGGTGCATCCAACACGATTTTGTTTTGCTCCGGATAGATATCATCGATGTACCGATTGTAAAGGATGTCTATATCGCCACTGCTCCAGGGATCGTCGGAGGCGGTGTCGCCGTAATTGACCGAAGCCAACCAACCGTCTGTAGAAGGATGATGCACGATCACCTGGTCGCCTTTTTCAAAAGCATCCACACCGGCTACCTCCAGGGAGCGGGAACCGGCGGGGAGAAATGGACTGGTGATGGCAGTAGTAGTGCCTGGGACGGCCTCTTTCCATTTGTCGTGGTCAGTGGTGCCCACTATTATGACGGACCGCTTGTCGGGGTCGTCGCCGGTGGCTACCAGGAGGGTGTTGTTGTCGGGATTGTCGGGGTCGGTGATCCCCCTTAGCACGATGCCTCCGGTGTGGATTCGGAGGGTGCCGTTGATCTCGTAGGTGCCGCTTTTCAGCAAAATGGCTCCGCGGAAACCATCGGCGTCGGGCGACATCCCAGCTACCTGGTCGATGGCTTCCTGGATGTGTTCGGTGTTGTCGCCAGCAATGGGGTCGAGGGTTTGCACGATATTGAGCAGTGGGATGGGGGCTTCACCGTTGCGATAACCGGCGTAGCTGAAATCGACGATGTAATTGTTTTGTTGGTCAGAGACGTATTCCAGGCAATTGTCGTTAGCAGGATAGATGATTTTGGAAGTAGTTTGTGTGTTGGCCGCTTTCGCGAAAAAAAGTAGAAATACTCCGAAAAACCCTAATTCAACAAGATGTTTACGATTCCCTTTCGGGAAAATTGAATAAAAAGGGGCGGCAGCTATTTGTGAAAAAAGACCGGATATCATGATTAACTTTTTTTTGGATAACTGGAAATGTACTGTATGCTATGCTATCAATGGTCAAACTTCCCCCAATGTGGGGTCTTTACGAAAGGGTAATATTTGGACTGGTGTCTCACAACAGGGTTTTACCCTGACTCGCAAGAGTCAAACTGTCGCAAATTCTTTTTGCCAGAAGGTAAGGTGGCCCCAATAGCCAGTTAGTGACCGGGCATATTTGAGCGAACCTATTCGGTGCAGGATTTGGCAGGAGGGGAGCCGCCAAAGCAGATTCTAAAGTGGTCTGTACAGTAGTTGTTAGGTGTGACGAGTGTGGGGTATTTTCGAGGGGCAGATGGAGCCTCGCCAATAAACCTGCCCGTCTCAACCAACCGGTTAGGCGGGCTGTAGGCAGGTGGGTTGGAGGGTTACTTTCGTATCAGGAATTCGTCGAGCGGAGCTTCATCATCCTGTTCGATACTGAAGAGCTGGAAGCGGATGGTAGCGGGGGTGGCGATCACCCGCATGGCGCCGTGAATGTCGTCGATACAAGTGACGTCGAAATCGTCTTCGTTTTCGAGGTCTTCTTTGCCGCAGTCCTTATCGCTTTTACCGCCGACGCCGCAAATGAAGTAGGGGAATTCCGGGTTCGCTATTTTATGGATGCGTTCATAGATGTGGTCGTGGCCGCAGAGTACGGCGTGGGCACCCCACTCTTCGAAGGGCCATTGCATTTCGTCGTTCGATCCGTGGTCGCCGGTGGAGTAGGGTGGGTGGTGGAAGTAGACGAGATTAAATGAGGAAGAGGACGCCGCCAGCCGGTCTTTCAGCCAAATGGCCTGTGGATTGTCGCAGCATTCGAGGTCCTCATCTTCGTCGGTAGCCGAGTCGATCACGAAGAGGTGAACGGACCCCCAGGTGAAATCGTAATAGCGTTCATTGCCTGGTAGGGTAAAGTACTGGTAGTAGGGTTCACCGTCGTCAGTCCTGACATCGTGGTTACCGAGAGAAGGAAAGAACCGGTTGCGTTTTTCCTGGGTAGCGGCACCGTTGCAACGGAGATGTTCAGGTGCATCGGGGTTGTAGATAAAGTCGCAATAATATTGACCGACATTTTCTTCAATGGTTTCGAGTTCGCCATCGCTGTAGTTGTTGTCGCCAAGGGTGATGACAAATTCGGGGTTCCAGCTTTTAACCATCTCCGCCACTTCGCCCTCTTCATCGGAGTCGTTGCCATAATCACCAATAACGGCAAAAACAGTCGAAGAAGAAGGCAGTGGATCGCCCAGATGAGGGCCTTCTTCAAAAGGCTCGCCTTCAGCGGAATCGTCGAATACGGAATTGCAATGAATGAAGAAAAAAGAGATCGAAATACAGATAAATACCGGTAGGAAACGGGTAAACTTCATAAAGCGTTCGATTTTTGGTTAGAAAATAAGTTGCATACCAATGGCGGACGGAACAGGACGGCAGTCCTGCCTGTTAACAACGCCAGATAAAATGCAATCAGATCGTGTGTTGTAGGGCTGTTGTTGGATTGGCACAATGATCACTGTGTCGGACTATGTGGTTGGGGAAGTGTGCTGTTATATCAGGACATTTTCTAAATGCAAAAGTCGGTAATTTTATTTTAAAAATGACGTGGGGAAGTCGTTTTTTGAAAAATATTTTACTTTTTTGAATAAATTAAAGTGAGATGTTGGATGCCAACGCCTTTTTTAAAATTTGCTGCTCTTCTTTTCTTCCTATTAATGTCTGATTCATATGGCCCTGTACTATGGTTCAATGCGTAAAATGTTCTACAGAATGCTGAGTATTGAAAAAATATACAGCGGAATCTGCTCAAAAATTCGAGATTGCGCTGAATATCAAAAAAATACCCAGCGGAATGTCACACGATCAAATCAGCCCCACATCCGTAATCACCTCCAATAAAGCGGGACCATCATAGCGCATCAGAGCTGTCATTGCCTCTTCCAATTCATCGGCCCCAGTGACTCGGATGCCGAGCGCACCACAGCTGGTGGCGTATTCCGCAAAATTGGGATTGACGAGATCGGTGGCCCATACGTCTAGTTCACCTGCCCGTTGTTCTTTCGATATTTTGCCCAACTCGCTATTGTTCAAAATCACGATCTTGATCGGCATCTTGTATTTCACGACAGTGGTCATTTCGGCCAGATATTGGCAAAAGCCACCATCGCCAGCAACAGCGACCACGGGGCGTTCGTCGCCCGCCGCCGCCCAGGCGCCCATAGCCGCTGGAAGGGCAAAACCGATCGACCCGAGATAGCCCGACATGAGGAACGAGTGACTGCGCGATTCGAAATACCGGCCAAAGGAGTAAGCGTTGTTGCCTACGTCTACGCACATCACGGCGTCGTCGGGGGCATGCCGGGTCAGAGCGTCAAATACGGCAATAGAGCTCACGCCCTTGCCTCTGTCTTCGAGCAACCGTTTTTGTTTTTCGGCCCGCCAGATTTTCCACCGTTCGGCGACAGTGGGGCGCTGATCCTTTTTGTTGTCCAGCTTGGTGAGCTGTTCGCTAATCAGGTCGATCGTAACGGAGATTTCCCCCCAAACAGGCACGTCCACCTGGTGGAATTTGCTGAGCGCCATGGGGTCAAAGTCGATTTGAATGGTGGGCTTCTTGGGCGTAATGCCAGTGTGTTTGGAAAACGATGCACCAATTACCAGCAGGGCATCGGCTTCGTTCATAAACCAGGAAGCAATGGGCGTACCACTCCGACCTAACACACCGCACCCGAGAGGATGGTGGTCGGAAATCTGGCCCTTGCCCTTGAAAGTCGTCATCACCGGGCAGTTCATTTTTTCCGCCAGGCCGATCACCTTGTCCATATGGAATCGGGCGCCATGCCCGATGATGATGGCGGGGCGTTGGGCTTCGTTGAGCAATTCCAGGGCTTTGTCGAGCGATTCTTTGGGGGGAGCGATGGTCAGGGGGCTGATCCGGTTTTTGGGTGATTTGGACCGTGCTCGTTTTTTTGCAGGCAGGGTTTGTACCTCGTCGGGAAAGGTGAGGTGGGCGACATCGCGTTGGAGGATGGCGTGTTTGATGGCCAGCAGCATGAGTTCGCCGTGACGGCTGGTGTGTTGTACCCGGTGGTTGAACACAGCCACCGAGCTAAAAGCATTTACCAGGTCGAGTTCCTGAAAGTTGCCGGTGCCCACCACCTGAGTGGCCACTTGTCCGGTCAGTGCCAAAATGGGGGCGCGGTCTACCTTGGCGTCCCACAAGCCTGTAAACATATTGGTGGCTCCCGGCCCGGCGATGGCAAAACAAGCTGCGGGGCGGCCGGTGAGTTTGCCATAGGCCGAAGCGGCAAAGGAGGCTGCCCCTTCGTGCCGGATGCCGAAAAACCGGAGATTCCCCTTTTCTTCCTGGCGGCGCAGAGCGTCGGCCAGGCCGAGATTGGAGTGACCCACCATTCCAAACACGGTGTTTACACCCCAGTTGACCATGGTCTCTGCCATCAGATCGGTGATCGTGGTTTCGTGTGGAGGTTCTTCTTCCAGCCCGACGAATACTTCGTTGTCGACCACTTTGAGTTCGTACACCGGTACCCCATCGTCGTGGCCACCCGGAGCTTTGCCGGTGCAGGGATCAAAGTCCCAACCATGCCAGGGGCAGCGCAGGAGGCCATTTTCGATAGAGCCTTCGCCGAGAGGCCCCTTTTGGTGGGGGCATTTGTTGTCGAGAGCGGTGAATTGACCTTTAAAATGAGTCAGGCAAATGCCTTTGTGGCCGGCGGTGACGGTCATCACTCTGCCTTCGGGGAGTTGGTTTTTGTCGTCGAGGACTTTGTGCCAAATTATTTTTTTGCTCATGTGTGTTTAGTGTTTTTTTGCTTACGCGAAATTATCCAGATGCTCGTCCCAGGAATACTCTTTGTACTTCAGTTGGAAACTGCTCAGGTCTGTTTGAAGTTTTTCAGTCAGCATTTTCCGGATCCCTGCTGCTCCGCCGAAATCACCCCGGTACCATAATAACAATTTGCTTACGTGAACTTTTTTTTTGTCTGTTTCTATGTCCGTTTCACTTTCGAGAAAAGAGAGGGTGGCCATTTCCAGTTGTGCGTCGATTTTGTCGGGCGAATAGAAGGCGATGGGTGGGCAACTTTTGGCGCCGCAGTTGAGGGCAAAATGGATGCGGTAGTCCAGGTGGTCGACGGTTAGCTTTTTGACAACTGCCCGAGCGAAGATGTTGGGGAGGTAGCCCAGGGAATATTTGTATCGGCACTTGCGTAAAATGCCGTGTTCGATGTCATCGAGGCTAAAGCGATTTTGGGCAATACTAATGTGCTTGTCCCGGAAAATTGAAGGTTTTTGGAGCTTTAGTTCCTTCCGCAAAATGAGAAAGCAGGCATTGTAACAATTGATCCAGAATGCTTTTTTGGTGTTGTCATCGGGTAGGTTTTCCTGAAGTTGAGGCAGGGAGAGATTTGCCAGTTGCCTGGAAATAAAGACAGTCGGTTGTCCGGTTTTTACGGACAGCAGCAACTGTTCGGATTGTTTATTGACCGGAAATTGGTCCATCTTTGGGTGTTACTTTTATTGCTGTTTGGATATTGCTATGTCTGCACCGATTAAAAATCACCAGTGTGGTACAGCATGTTCCATCCGTGCAGGGTGGTGGTGGTGCCGGACAAGTCTATCTGTTCGGCGACCAACGGCAATATTGCCTTATTGATCTTTTTACCGTTTTTGCCCAGCAGGATGTAATATTGGTAATTGCCTTTTTTTCCTGCCCGGAATACCGGCGGTATGCCTCCACTGATGCAGCGGATGGCGCAGCTTTTGTGTATTTTCCCTTCCCCTGGTTTCATCACGCCGAAGTAACATTTGGGATCAAGTATTTCTCCGCTGAGCGCAATGGGCTTTACCGGTGCCGGGAGTGGGGCTGGTACCGCTGGGTCGGTGTGTATCTCAACGAGCGAACGCTCCTTTTCTGTTAGTTCCAACAATGCTTTTCCGTCACCATGGATCAGCGTGCCGCGTAGGGATACTTTTTTGCCGTTCAGGCTACCTTTTTCTTTTTCGATGGCTTTGATGATGCCTTCTGCGCCGGACTTTCCATAGCCCACCAGTAAGATGGCGTTGGAGGCACCTTGCGGCAAATCCGAAGGGTCGGCTTCCAGGAGGGGGATCGGCACGTCGAAATAGGTTCCGGTAATTTCTTCCACGTTGCCCAGTGCAAACTGATAGTTGTTGAACGGTTTTTGAAACCAAACGACCAGCAGCGTCAAAACAGTCAACAATACAACTACAGGCCATAACAATATGCGCAGTGCCGTCTTATTCCGGGCGGGCATTCCGGCTTGCCAGCCGATATAGAATTCTTCGTCTTTCTTCATGTATTGGGGATTTTGGTGGGTTCTACATAGCAGCCTTCGGGTTTGGGGCTGGGGTTGACCCAAATGTGGCCATTGGCGATCCGGGTTTCGTAGGTTGTCACTTTTTCATCGAAAGGGGCCGGCGACTGGCCGTTTTCCGGATGGTATTGGTAGCCGTGCCAGGGGCAGGTGATGCAACCATCAATGACCTTTCCTTCGCCCAGGGGCCCCATCTGGTGTTTGCAAATATTATTGACGGCGGAGATGTGGTCGTCGTATTTAAAAATGGCGATGTTCTCACCCTCGACAAAAACCGTTTTACCCCGGTTTTCCGGTATTTCACCCACCGGGCAAATCTGGCGGAAGCCATTTTCGCGCAAGCTGTTTTGATATTGGCCCAAAGCCCGATATTCACGCCAACCTGCTGCCAGATGAAGTCCGGCTATGCTGACGAATCCGACAAACAACAATACCCCATAAAATGGGTGGTCTTCGTACTGCATCGTTCCAAGTGCGATGTGCAATACAATCAGGCCATAAGCCAGATACACACCCATGTGGAAGGTTTTCCAGATGCGGGGGCTTAGGTTTTTCAACCAAAAGTCGTGGCTGGTGGCGGCCATCAGAAAGAGGATGACGAGCGCAAAAAATCCCAATACCTGAAAGGGAAAGTCGCTTACGGAAGCATAATGTTGGTTGGAAGTAAAAATGCTGATGATGGGATTGGTGTCGCCCAATGCATGAAATTGTATGGTACAAAAAATGCCGTGTACCGCTGCCAGCAAAAACATCGACACGCCCAAATGCCGACGGTTGTACAGTAGCGGCAAAAACACTGGTCGCAACCGGCACAACGGCCCGATGACGAGGATGAGGTGCAACAATACAATGGCAACAAATGCCGTGGCCCGGATAATCATGGTTTCGATCGTCGTGTCGGGGTGAAAGAGCAGTTGTCCCACCACAAATACAACAAGCAAGAGGAGGATGCCCAGCCAAAGTATTTTGTCGTAGGCTTTCTTTTGCCGGTTCCAGTAAATGGCTTTGTAATGCGTACTCATGATCTCGATAGTATGTACAGGGCGGTGACCACTACAGTGAGCAGCGACCAAATGATTAAGTGATTTTTTCTTTGAGAGGGTTTCATATCGTTTTATACCTGTTGGAAAAATGTGTGAGCGGTACACTTGTTCACCTAGCCACTACCACTCCACCACTTTTTCAAAAGTAGGGGCCACAAGGCCACCAGTCCCGGAAAGATCAGGCATTTGAAAAAGAAGCCGCTACCGCGTGTGTTGGCATCTACTTTTATCATTCCCTTCCAGATGAAAACTATGGAAAACAATACTCCGACAAGCAAGTAAATTCCGGCAATAAGTAAAATTGTTGTTATATTGCGTTCCATGTCATGGATTTACCCCGGCGTAGTTGATGCCGGTCAGGTGGTGAATATCCCGGTTGAACGTGATGAGGTCGTCGGGGTTGAACTGCCGGAAATCCCCGTAACCGCAGGCGCGGGCCACCACTTTCATCAGGGAAGTAGTGGCTTCGAGGAAGTTTTTGAGCTGTTGGGCAGAAGCCTCCACAACAAGCCGTTTACGTAAGTGATCTTTTTGGGTGGCAATACCGACAGGGCAGTTGTTCGACTGACAAGCCCGCATGCCCAGGCAGCCAATGGCCTGCAATGCCGAGTTGGAAATGGCTACGGCATCGGCACCGAGCATGAGTGCTTTGCAAAAGTCTTCGGCTACGCGCAATCCGCCTGTGATGACGAGGGTAATGTCATTGGCACCAAGCCGGTCGAGGTGTCGGCGGGCACGGGCCAGAGCGGGAATGGTGGGCACATTGATGTTGTTGCGAAGGATGGTGGGAGCAGCGCCCGTACCTCCACCCCGCCCATCAAGGATGATGTAATCGGCTCCTGCTTCGAGGGCAAAGTCGATGTCTTTTTCGATGTGAGAGGCCGCTATTTTGAAGCCGACCGGAATGCCGCCGGTGAGTTTGCGTACTTCAGCGGCCAGCTCGGCAAAGTCACTGACGGTTTTGATGTCGGGAAAGGTGGCGGGGCTGATGGCGTTTTGGCCTTCGGGCAGGCCACGCACCCTGGCGATTTCACCGATGACCTTCTTGCCGGGCAGGTGACCCCCCGTTCCGGTTTTGGCCCCCTGGCCTCCTTTGAAGTGAAAGGCCTGCGACTTGCGAACGTTTTCCCAGCTAAAGCCAAATTTGGCGGAAGCCAACTCGTAAAAATAGCTCGAGTTATTGGCCTGCTCGTCAGGCAACATACCACCTTCGCCAGAGCAAATGCCCGTGCCCGCCATCTCTGCGCCCATAGACAGAGCGACCTTAGCTTCGCGCGACAGGGCACCGAAACTCATGTCGGAAACAAAGAGGGGGATCGATAATGTAAGCGGTTTGTTAGCTCGCGGGCCGATGACGGTTTCTGTTGCGACAGGATCGTCGTCCATCAGCGGGCGTTTCCAAAGTTGGGCGGGGAGGTATTGAATGTTTTCCCATTTGGGGAGGGAATTGCGGTCTACGCCCATCGCTTCGGTGAACCCGTGGTGGCCGATGTTTTTCAGGCCGTTTTGTGCCAGCTCTTTTATTTGGCGGGTATAGGGCTCTGTGTCTTCCGGGTGGGTGTCGGCGTATTGGCCGAGGTATTGGTCGCGGTTGAACGGTTGGGGATGTTGGCGGAGGTAGTCGCTGATTTCGGCCTCGTCGATCCATACCTGGCCGTCTTCTATCAGGGCGGTAAATTTGTGAAGTACCTCTTCATTGTTGTATTCACTCACACCCGTGTCGTAGCGGTAGTCCCATCCGTGGACACCACATATTAGGTTGTGGCCGTCAATGTATCCATCGGCCATGAGGGCGCCGCGGTGGAGGCAGCGGCCATAGAGTACGGATACCTTATCGTCGTATTTGATCACGACCAGGTCGAGGCCGTTGACTTGCTGGTGAGTGGGCGTTTTTTCCTTCAGGTCGGTGAAGGAGCAAAGTTTTGTTTTTTGTTGCATGTAGTTTCTAGTGAATGGTGGTAGTCGGGTAAAATTATATTTTTTTGGCGAAGTTATACAATGAAAAGTGCAGGAATTTTTTTGATGGTTGGACCAACTGTTTTGATTGCGACGAATAAAGAGTAGTGTAGCTAGTCATCGGTTTGTGGGCCATCCACCACTAGCTCGTCAATGAAGAGCCAGGCGTCTTTTCCGGGGTCGGAATGCCATTGGGGGTTTTTGAATTGGCTGGTGATTTTCAGTTTTACGAATTTGACGGGACGCGGGCTGAAGGTCAGATCAAAGTATCTGGGTGCCCGGTAAATTCCTTTTTGGGGGAGGTCGAAGCTTTGTTTTGCTGCGGGTTGGTATTGTTTACCGTCGACGGAAGTAAAGGCTTGCAAGCCTCGCGGATAGAAGACCCAGGGGCCGGGGGCGGAGAGCGCACTCAGTCCGACATTTTGAATGGATTGGAGGGAGTCGAGTTCGGCGGTGAGGGTAAGGTGTTGGCCTTGCCAAGCGAGCCAGCGGCGGTCTTTGAGGTCGTTGGTGCCTTGTTCGAGGTCCATTAAGGTGGCGGCGCCTTTGCCGGGATAATCTTCGTGTGACGGCTGGGATAGCTGTACGGATTTTAGAGGGAGGCCCGCCTTTCGGAAATACTGTGATTTGACGGGGCTGCTTTTCCAATTTGGTTTATAACAATAGTATTTCAACGTAGCAGTGGTGTCGATTATCAAGGAGTCGAGATATACCTGGCTCGCACTGTCTGGGTCGGTACCATCGAGGGTGTAATGCACGGTGACGCCCTTGAAGTGAGTGTGCAACCGTACGGTGACGGTGTCCCTAAACAAGGTGGTGCTAGCGAGCAGTTGGGGCGGCTTGAGTTGTGCGCCGCTGAACATGGCCTTATCGAACTGGTGATTTATTTTCAACGATGGCAATGCGTTTTTCAGTTGACTGGCGCCCTTTGCCGTGATCTTCGATTGCCAGCAGTACAGAATTTGCAGAGAAGGAAATTCGGCCAATAGCCCGATGGCCTCGTCGTCGACATTAGTGCCATAGATGTTGAGCGATTGTAGTTTGTTCAGCTTATGCAAATGGGATATACTCTTGTTAGAAATACGGCTGTTTTGCAATTGCAGCTTTTGCAAATTGGGAAAATATTTCAACCATTTGGCGAGGGCATCGTCGAAGTTGGTGTCCTGAAAGTTGAGTTCCAGTACATGGTCGCCAATTTTCCGCAAGGCACTGAAGGTGGATTTGTCCAGCGACTTATTTCCCGCAAGGTTGACAATAGTCCAGGGGTTGTCGGCAGCTAGGGGCTGAACGGGGATGCCCATTTGCTGCAGGGCGATCAATTGGTCGGGGTCCAGCGTGGGTAAGGTAGCCTGGTTTGGGGTAGATTGATAACGGTCCAAAATGGCCTCAACCGATTGCCGGTTTTTCATTTCGGCCACGGTACAGTCGAAACAGGCCTGGTTGTGCAACCACCAATCCAACAATACTTTTTCATCGTGCGATAGTTGTCGTTTGCCTTTGGGAGGCATGTGTTTTTTATCCCTTTCGGGCAAATGGATTCGCTTGTGGAGTAGGCTTTCGAGGGGGTTGTCTGGGTTCAGTGCCTTTCCGGTTTCACCTCCTGCCAGCAATTGTGCAGGGGTGGTCATCACCAGTTTACCTTTGGCTTTGGAAGGGTTATGGCAGCCTATGCATTTTTCTTTCAAGATGGGACGGATGAGGGTGGAGTACACCGCTGCCTCTTCGATGTTGGTGATGGGAGGCGTTGTTGTGGCTGGTTCGATAAATAGATAATCGGTACCGTGTGTCAGGCTTCCACCAAAATGACCAGTTGCAAATAACAATGCTATTGCGAAAATCATCAACCCGGCGGATGCATTCACTTTTTCGCGCAAGCGAAGACCACAGATCAGGGTAAGCACAATCGTTAGGCCAATACCCAGCCATTTGTGCCAAAACAAAATGTCTTCATCATAGCCCCCCTCTCCGGCGAGGAACCACCCCGTAGCAATGGCGGCCACAGAAGCCACCCAACTGCTGTACAAAGCCAGGGAAATGGTGGGTTGAAAATTGTTTCCCTTATTGCGCCACTGGAGAAACTGGAGCAGCCCGGCAAAGAGCAGGATGCCAATGGGCAAATGAACCACCAATGGGTGGAAACGACTGATCTGTATGGCGAGTAGGAAGGGCACCATATGTGGGTTGTTTGATCGGTCAGGGGTATTGGCTGCGTGGATTATGGACAAATTAGCTGGCGCTACTCAATCATCGAAAATACTTCATCGACAAAAAACCAGGAAACGTATCCGTATCCATTATGTCCTTTAGGCAGTGGCTCGGCCAGCACCCGCAAGGTAAGGGAATTTGTCGTTATTTCAGGAAAGCGAAGGGTCAAAAAATGGAGATCGGTGCGGGAGGGGGCGTCGTAGTCGGCTCTGCTCCAGGTTGTAATTACGTTGTTATCGACGACCAACTCTATTCGGTTGGGCAGGAATACCCAGGCGATTTCATTGGCAATGGTACTGATGGTCAACGACTTCAAAGGCCGTTTTTCCGGAAGGAGGAGGTCGATGTCGACCGTGTCTTTTTGAAATCCCAGCCAGCGTCTGTCGTCGCGGAACTGGAGATCGCCTTTTTGTCCGTCGGATAAAGACAAGGCACCATTGCCGGGATACCTATAGTCGGGCAGTGGGTCGGTTTGCCAGTTGGCATTGTCGAGTATCGGACTGACCTTGAAGAATTTTTGCGAAAGTGGTTCACTAGCCTGGCATTCGGGGTGGAAGGCGCTGGCTTGCAACACGGCGGTATGGTCGAGCAGCAAAGGGCCGTGGTAGGGCGTTGACGTGGGAGTAACTTCGGTTCCGTCGGTGGTGTATCGGAGGGTCGCTTCCGGGAAGTCGAGGGCTAAGACGACGGTAGTGCTGCTTTTGAAAAAGGTGGAGTCGGTTTGGTGCTGAGGCGGGGAAAGCTGGAAGATTCCGGCGGGGGCGTAGCCGGTGTCGGCATCTGGTGGTAGTATGCTGTTGTGGCAGGCAAAGTTTGTGGCCAGTAAAAGGAGTAGGGCTGTTCGCATTTTGTGCATTTGGAAGCGTTGTTGTAGGGTGTTTCCTCAGTAAGTCATTAGGCCTGGCTTTTTTTATCTTGCATAAATTGGGAGTTAAAAAAAGTCACTTGCTTTACTACATTGGCAAACAGCTTATGTTTCGTGTGTGCCCGGAAAGGGTACCTAATTCCTGTCAAAGTCTTTATTCCTCTTTGAAAATTTCTGTTGATATTTTAACCAGTTGTTTCTGTTTTCCTCTTGTAATACTTCCTGTGATTAATGAGTGCGCTTCATTGTCTTCAAGAGGGTCAGGAATAACATCTAATCCATCATTGATGTCATTTCTTATTTGACCAACATTTAATCTAAGTAGTCGAAAGTCACTTCTTCCCAATGTAGCTTGTGAAAAAGAGCTTAATCTCTCTAAATCTACAGATAAGCCATCTTCACCTCGTCTGAGACGAAAAGCAAGACTTGAAACGGTACCGTCTGGTTTTATATAGTTTGGTAAAAATGTAGGAACTCGTCTTAAAACGTTATCTTCATCATAAATTTGGTGGACAGTTTCCATCTGGGTAAATTAACCATTTTAGATATGAAATTTGAGTAGTTTCATTTAAAATATCTTCCGCCATAAAGTCCCCATTATAAGAAGCACATATACTATCGTTAGAATCATTTGAAAATTCAAATTCCAAATTAGAATCTCCTTCCTTTATTTCCACTAGAATTTCTCCATTTGGTGAAGGAGCGACAAAGAATACCTCAACATTATATTCAGATAACCATAAAATAAATGTAATTGCCTTTTGAATAGCTTGATTACTCGGACGAATAGCATTATACGAATCCCAATTATTGGGTAAACTGGCATACGATTTAATCAAATTGATGGCATTAATATTACCATCAGAAAGATTATTGTACGTAAAATTAGTTGATGAAAGCTCAATACTACTCGTGTTGTAGTATGTTTCCGTAAATATATTATTGACTGAAGTATTCATATAATTCATCACTTACCATATTTTTAAAGGTACTTGAACAGATTTCATGAGATTTTTGTGCCCATTCAATCAACTCTTCCCAAGATAAACGTTTTTTATTACTAATGAAAGTATGCCATTCAATAACATCTTCCTTTGTCTTCTTATCAATACCTGTTGAAACGATTAAGTTTAAGGTTCTCTCATCATCTATTGAAAAGCTATTAGTAAACTGAACATCATTCAACTTCCCCTTAACAAATGAGTAGGTTTCTACATTTATTTGTAGATGTTTTTTCAAAAATTCAAACTTGTCGCTATTTCCTAATACATAAGGAGAAACACTATCAATATATCTTAATTGAACTTTGGATGGAACTAATTCTTTCTCGTAGCTTGACCTAAGGCAATTGATTCCATTATCTACCATTTCGATGAAGTCTTTCCAAATATAATTTTTGTTATCATCATTTACGGTGAAAACTCCTGGACCTAGTTGATATAAAGGATGCTTTCCTTTTATTTTGAAAAATCTATGAGTTACTCTGTTTATAAAGGCAATTGGAGGAATATTCTCAGGTTTTAAGATTGCTATTTCTTTGAAGTTTTGTTGACAAGCATTCGTGAAATTTAAAACTGCTTTTTCGAATCCTTTATCGAATAATATTTTTTCTTCTGATATATATTCCAAATCCCAATGTAACTCAAAAAGTACTTCTTTTAAGGGCGCATTTGGGAGGAATCCATTATTCATATTTCAAGTATTGAAATTTTCGTCAAGATATGAAACTTGATTGATTTTTTCTCACTTGAATCATTGTAAAGCTAAACAATAATATTTTTTCACCTCCCCCCTCACCCCACCCGTACCAATCGAATCGGATACGTATTTCCTGCATTCCACTGCGTCACATAAACGTTGTCGTCTTCATCGACACAGACATCATGTGGATGGTGGAATACATCCACTGCCCGATACATCTGCTGCAGTTGCCCATTCACATACCGGGGTGTACAACCTCCCGGCGCCGAGACCAGCCGGTCTTCTTCGTTCAAGATGGAAACAAACCCCGTACCCATCGCTCCATCTCCCGACCAAATGGTAGCCAGATACACCTCCCGGCCGTGAATGACTGGCCGACAGATATACGCACCTGGCAAATCAATGGTCGACCTATATTGACCTTGCAGCGAAAACCGTTTGAGCTTGTTTTGTTTGCGGGCGGTAATAAGAAGGGAGGGATTTGCTGGATCGCGATTGTCGATGCAAATGCCGTGGGCATTGTCAAAATGTTCTTCCTTCTTTCCTTTTCCGCCAAAAATATTCATCAATTCTCCATTAACATTGTAGTGCAGGATGTATTGCTCGCCGTAGCCATCGGCCACATAGATATCGCCATTGGAAGCTACGGTCGTCTCCGTGGGCCGGTAGTTTTTTGCGGAAGCATACACACCACTGTCTGCTGGATAGGAGAGGGTCATCACCACTTTTCCATCGATGGTGGTTTTTACTACTTCGTGGCGTTCGTAATCGGTGATGTACAAAAAATCCCGGCCATTTTCTACGTTCAGGGTGAGGCCGTGGGCACCGGGGTATTCCGTTCCCCAGGTTTCCAAGAGGCGGCCCGACTTGTCGTAAATAATAATGTTGTTGCGGGTATGGTTGGTAAGCAGTACGAGTCGACCTTTCGAATCCTGTACCATTTCGTGGCAATCTTTCACGGGGTAAAACGTCGGGTTGAGCGCCCCCCAGTTGAGATCGATCTTGTAGCGAAAGCTGTTGTGCCCGATGACCATGTCTTTCCATTGGCGGCTGCTATTCCATTTTCCCAACAATGGTATTCCGAAAGCCAGGCCGGTCACGCCGGCAGTATTGTTTTTTAGGAAATCTCTTCTGGTCATTTTGATGTGCTTCTGTTGTAAAATCCTCTCGGTGATGAAAACTCCAATAAATCCCCATCAGCAGGACAATGCAAGTCAAGCCAAAATATCATGTACTACCTCTCCTTCTACATCCGTCAGGCGAAAACGGCGGCCCTGATATTTGTAGGTCAATCGTTCGTGGTCGATGCCGAGTTGGTGGAGGAGGGTGGCTTGAAAATCGTGAACGTGTACAGGTTGTTGGGCAATATTGTAGCCAAAATCGTCGGTTTCGCCATACACCAATCCCGGCTTGATGCCAGCCCCAGCCATCCAGATGGTAAAGCATCGTGGGTGGTGGTCGCGGCCGTAATTGGTATCGGTCAACAATCCTTGTGAGTAATTGGTACGCCCAAATTCACCACCCCAGATCACCAGGGTGTCTTCGAGCATGCCGCGCTGTTTGAGGTCCATAATGAGGGCGGCAGAGGGCTGGTCGACGTCGCGGGCCTGGTTTTTAATTGCGGTGGGCAGGTTGTCGTGTTGGTCCCAGCCCATGTGGTAAAGCTGGATAAAACGAACCCCTTTTTCGGCCAGTCGCCGGGCCAGGATGCAGTTGGCGGCGTAGGTGCCGGGGGTCATGGAGTCGGGGCCGTACATATCGTAGGTGTAGTCGGGTTCGTCGTCGATGTTCATCACTTCGGGTACGGAGGTTTGCATCCGGTAGGCCATTTCGTATTGGGCGATGCGCGACTGTATTTCTGGGTCACCACATTGGTGGTAATGCTGTTGGTTGAGGGCGCTGAGTTGGTCGAGCATTTTTCTTTTGTCGGCTTTGGTGAGGCCTTCGGGATCGTTGAGGTAGAGTACGGGGTCTTTGGCGGCCCGAAACTGGACGCCCTGGTGGAGGGAGTGTAAAAAGCCGTTGCCCCAGAGGCGGGAGTAAAGGGGTTGGCCGTTGGGACGCCCGGTACCCCGTGACAATAGGACGGAGAAAGCAGGAAGATTGTCGTTGTCGCTGCCCAGGCCATAGCTCAACCAGGCCCCGATGCTGGGGCGTCCGGGTTGTTGAGAGCCGGTCTGAAAGAAAGTGATGGCCGGGTCGTGGTTGATGGCTTCGGTATACATCGATTTGATAATGCATAGCTCGTCGACGATCTTGGCAGTGTAGGGCATTAGTTCGCTGACCCAGGCGCCGCTTTGGCCGTGCTGCTTAAATTCGTACAAAGATCCAACAAGCGGGAAACTTTCCTGCTCAGAGGTCATGCCGGTGAGGCGTTGGCCCTGGCGGATGGACTCTGGGAGGTCTTCGCCGCGTCGTTTGTCGAGCAGGGGTTTGTAGTCGAAAAGTTCAAGCTGGGAGGGGCCGCCGGACTGAAAGAGGAAGATCACCCGTTTGGCTTTGGCGGGATGATGTAGTGCTTCCAACATTCCTTTTACACCGGGAGGCTCCTCAACGAGCAGGCCGCTATCTCGCTGACGGTAGCAGTTGACGCCGAGCAAGGAGGCGAGGGCTGCTGTGCCGAGGCCGATGGCCGTTTTGGAGAGGAAGGCACGCCGGTTGAGGCGGAAGGGATCATTTGAGTTTTGCATATTTTTGGATTTTTACAATGCTATGCATTTTCCTGGCCTCTTTGAAGCCGATAAACCTCTATATTTATCCTGGAGTCGATTTCCTTAAAGTAGTTGAAGTATTGAAACTCCCGTTTTGCACCTTCGCAGAAAATGTAAATGCTTTTTGCTTCTCTATGTGGAGGCTAATTTCACGCATTCATCCCTGTTCACCCCCGCCCAATGGCCTCATCCAGATTGAGTACCAAATTGGCTACCACCGTATAGGCTGCCCAGCGGGCCAGAAAATCCACTTCGGAGGTATCGGATTCCCTGCTTTGTTTCAGGTATTTTCGGCAGCGGTCTTCATCCGCCAAAAACAGCTCCTGCTCTTCGGCAAAATAGCGTTGTAGCCTTCTGTGTTCTTCTCCTTTCGGAAAACGCGAAGTAGCCTTTCGGAAAATATACTCCAGTTTTTCTGTGTCCGAAAGACTATTGTTATCCAATACCTGTCGGGCGAGGTGCCGGGCCGCTTCCAGTTGTTGCGGATCGTTGAGCAACACCAGGGCTTGCAGGGGGGTGTTGGTCTGTTGTCGTTTTACCGAACACAGGTCGCGGGAAGGGGTGTCGAGTATCATCATATTGGGAGGGGGTACAGTGCGTTTCCAAAAGGTGTACAAGGTGCGCCTGTGTCGTTTGGCCCCTTCGTCGGGGGTGTATTTG
Source organism: Saprospiraceae bacterium (assembly GCA_965222105.1). GTDB lineage: Bacteria > Bacteroidota > Bacteroidia > Chitinophagales > Saprospiraceae > CALGLS01. The sequence continues at coordinate 33,609 of CBDCTQ010000052.1, forward strand.
GCCAGGCTGCCACCCCCACCGCCGGTTGCCTCGGCCCACAATCCCTCCGGCTGCCAGGGCTTGACAGAGGGGCCGCCCACCTCCCGGTTGAGCAATCCGCTGATGGCCAGCGCCTGGTCGCGGATCATCTCGGCGGGAAGGCGCAGCCGGGGAGCCGCGCTCAACCAACGGTTTTCGGGGTCCTTCTCTTTTATATCGTCGGTCACCACGGCGGCTTGCTGGTAAGTGGCCGACATGGCGATGTATTTCAACATAGCTTTTACATCCCAACCCATTTCCCGAAAGGTGATGGCCAGATAATCCAACAGCGCCGGATGAGAGGGGAGGGTGCCCTGGTTGCCAAAGTCGTAGGAGGTGGCAACGATCCCCGTCCCGAAGAGTTGTTGCCACAGCCGGTTGACCACCACCCGTGCCGTCAGCGGATGCTCCTCGGCAAACAGCCATTGGGCCAGCCCATACCGGTTTTTATCCAGGTTTTCCGCAAAGGGGAGTATGGCCTGCGGAGTGCTGGCGCGAACTTCGTCGGCTGGTTGATCGTACAACCCCCGGTTGAGGATAAATGCCTGCCGGGGCTCAGCCATCTCCTCCATTACCATAAGTTGTATTTCGGGAAAAGTGTCGGCGTCGTTGATGAAGTCGAGGGTGGCAGCGATCTGCTCATCCGTTAGGGTGAGATAGGGTTCGGGGGTGTCGCCATAGGTTTTTATCATACCGTATTCGGGCACATTATTGAAAAACCCGAATAGTTCGAAATAGTTTTTTTGCGAAAGCGGATCGTACTTATGGTCGTGACATCGGGCGCACTCCAGGGTCATGCCCAAAAAAGCAGTGGCAAAGGTCTGGGTGCGGTCCGCCACGTATTCCACCCGGTATTCTTCGGGTATCACCCCGCCTTCTGCCGTCACTTTGTGGTTGCGATTGAATCCCGTAGCGATGATCTGTTCGAGGGTGGCATCGGGCAGGAGGTCGCCTGCCAGTTGCCAGGTCACGAATTGATCGTAAGGCATGTTTTGCCGAAAGGCATGGATCACCCAATCGCGCCAGGGCCACATAGTGCGTTCGAGATCGTCCTGGTATCCGTGGGAGTCGGCGTAGCGGGCCAGGTCCATCCAATCGAGGGCCATTCTTTCGGCGTAAGCCACAGTATTCAACAAGGTGTCCACGAGTCGTTCGTAGGCGTCAGGATGATCGTCATTCAAAAACCGGTCGATGTCTTCAGGGGATGGCGGCAGGCCGGTGAGGTCGAAGTAGAGGCGTCGGATCAGCTTTTCTTTAGGGGCTTGCGGAGAAGGCTGTAATCCGTGTTGTTCCATTTTGGCGAGGGTAAACTGGTCGATTTCATTGATGGACCATTGTTGTCCGTTTTTTGCCTGGCTGGTTGGTTGACCAGTTGGAATATCTGGCTTTTGGGGAGGAATGAAGGCCCAGTGTTTTTTCCATTCCGCACCTTGTTCGATCCACTTTTTGAGGACTTCCTTTTCGTAGTCGCTTAGCGCCAAATTGGATTCGGGGGGCGGCATTTGCTCATCGGTGTCGGAAGAGAAGATGCGATGAACCAGCATGCTGTTGTGCGGATCACCCGCAACGATGGCGAAACGGTCTTTTTGCTCACCGAGGGGTTGGAAGGCCAGGGTTTTGTCGTGGAAGGCGAGATCGGCTTCGCGGGTGTTGGCGTCGGGTCCGTGGCATTTGAAGCAGCGGTCGGAAAGGATGGGTTTGACGTGAAAGTTGAAATCAACTTTGTCGGGAAGGGAAGGGCTGGTGGTCGACGGTGAGTGCGCCGCTGTCTCCACGGATGTATTTTGGCGACAGCCAGCCAGCAGGCACCCAACAACGAAAATGTACATGTAAATTGGTCGAACCATGAGTTTGAATCCCTTTCGCTGTAAAAATACGGAAATTTCAGGGATTTGGGGCTGGAGCTACCCCTGTCGTGTATTCAAAAAGAAGATCGGATTGAAAACCAATTTTCGATAGCCCGCCGAAATGAGCAAAAAGCTGAGGATCATTTCAATCGTGGCATAGGAGCGGAAAAGCCACGAATCGTTGGAGTACTGGTCGAGCAAAGAGCTGGGGATGACCCACATAATGGCGACAAACAACAGCCCGAAGCACAAGCCAAACAGATAGGCGACCAGGGCGACATTTATGTTGTACACAGGATGTGCAATGAACCGATATTTGTGGTTGAATAGGGCTATGTCGCTCCCGGCTAAAAAGACGAGCCGGGTGGAGATGCTCAACTGCCCGATGATGCCGATCCAGAACAGCCCGGCAAATTGAACGAGGTGGATCCAGTTGGGAAGGAATTGATTGAAAAACATCAACGAAAAAATCGATGTCCACCACAGCATGGAGATCAATTGTAGTTTTTGGGTAGTACGGCCCAGGGCGTGCTTGCTGATGTAAAAACCAAAGATGCCGATTACTACTGCCGGTATCCAAAACAAATAGCACCAGAGGTGTTGGCGCATATCGCCTTTGATGATCCCAATGACGTTGTGCATCAGGGCGCTGACCACGAGCCAGGCCATCATCCACCGGAAGGTGGTCAGGAGAGAAATCTTACGGAATCGTTCTTTTTGGTGGGTGGTGGCGGGTTTCTTTTTTTCCGGAAAGGTAATGTCAAGACTATTGGCGTAAGCGGCAAAAGAGGGATGGCCCAGATAAATGGCGAATTGGTTTTTGGTAGTCACTTTGCCAGCACTCTTTTTGTATTGGAATATTTTTCGGAAAGTGGACGGAGAGATGGTTTGCCAGGCCCTCACCTCATACCGGCCTTTTACGAAAGGTACACCACAAAGGGCCGCTTTTTGGGGGTCTTTCCGGACGATTTCCGCTAGCTTTTCTTCAAAGTGATGAAGGAAAATCTGGATTTCCTCCTGGTTCCAGTTTTTAGGGTGGCCTTTGTCGAATTTTTTTTCGATCTGCTCAGCCACTGATTCCCAATAGGTTATGTGGTTAGGTGTTTTCATTTTATTAGCGCTAAGGTTCTGACATTATTCCTAACGCAAATTTTTGGAAAATTGATCCCGTCGACGCGAAAATTTTAGCTGCGCTGCTTTATTCCCGGAAAGCGCTTTCCATTACATCAAAACTTTTTTAAGATGAAGCTATTAAGTGTAATGGTTCTTTTGGCCTGTTTTTGGTCAGGCACGATGGTCGATCAGGTACAGATCGAAAATTTGGAGACAACGGAGACCGTTTACTCCAATAAGGTGGAATACCTGGTTGAAAATGTAGGCTCGGTGGCGGTGAGTTTCGATTATATTGTTATCCAGGACAATGTACTCGCCATTAAATCGGGTCAGGAAACGGTGGAGCCAAATGAGTCGGTGACCATCACCGCCGTTTGTGCAAATGCACCCCGACACAGTTTTGAGCTAGACCTGACCGAGCGCTAGAGCTCCACAATAACATACCCCTTGCAAATCCGCCTGCCGCCGTTGTCTGTATTCCTTACAGACAGGGGTAGGTGAGGTTTGGGGGTATTAGTGCTTCAGCGCTTTTTCATCTCTTTCCATTTTTCCATAAACCAGGCTTTGAAGGAATAAGGGCAATCGGCGATTTGCTGGGCGAATCGGTCCATTTGCTGGAGGTATTTTTCGTCTTTCGACATATAAGGCTGGTTGTACCGGAAGTAAATCCGGATCAGTTCACGGTAGTTTTTCTCAAAGTTAATGTAATGATCGATCTGATAGGCGACCTGTTTTTTCTTATTTTTGTCGTAAGCGATCAAATGCCGCAGTGAACCACAGTATTTGTGGATGCTTATATCGTCTTTGTCGAGCTGGTCGGGGTCGTGGAGTTGTAGCTCAAAGAGGATCTGTAGGTGCAGCAACCGGATGTCCATGTTGATGAACAGGCCACGCAAACGTAGGGGATTGATTAGTTGTTTGTAAGCTTCATGAATGCGTTTTTCCCGGAAGGAAATGTACGCCAAACAATAGCTGACATATTTTTTTCGATCTGTTTTGGGGATCCTGTTTTTATAAGCACCGACAAAGGAGGAGGCCCAATGATGTGCATTTGTAATATTATTGTTGGAATCTAAACCCTCGGTGTGCAGATTTTCGAATAATTGAGGGGATTTTATTTTGTAGGCAGTTACGACCATGTTTTTGAAGAGGCTGGCGGGGATATAGAGCCTTTTGCTGGAATTGCCGACATATTGAATGCGAAGTATTTCATTGTTGATGACAAACAGCTTTTCGATGTAGTCGTCGTTGTTGTGTTTGTTGATCTGGAAGATGCAGAAGTTGCTCAACATCGACAGGGTTTCCATTAGAATGTCTTTGTCGAGGATTTTATTAGAACGAATAAGTTCCAGGGCTTCTGCATAGCATTTTTCGGCCTGGTATTGTGGCAGTCTTTCATCGAAGAGGGTGCGAATCTGATTGTACAGTTGAATGGGTGGGGCGACATCGGTGGCTGAGTCGACCAGGTTGATTACCGGATCAATGAGCGGGAAGACGCTTCGGTCGTAAGGGATCATTTGAGGATGAACTACTTGTTTGTAATTGAGGTAAGCGCAATAATTTTTAAGCAATTGGAAGATATAATACTCATCAAGGGCTGCGGCCAATTGGTCGAAGGCAGGGGGTTTGGTGGGGTTTCCAAGGGTCTCTGCCTGAATTTTTTTGGCCTTTTCACGTCGGATTTGCTCTAAAAGGTGACGGTCGTACGATTTTATTAAAGTGACTTTCTCCAAATCTTATTTGTTGATTGTCAGTTGGTTATGGTCGTTTTTTTCGTTGATTTTCTCTGAGTCTGTTTGCTCTCCTGTTATTTTAGCCTGGTTGCGGTTGAAAAAAATGTCTTTACTTTGTCGTTTCCATGTTTGTTATTTCCATGTTGGAATGGTGAATATAATGACCTGGAGCCGATTTTCCAAATGTCTGGCCCGCGCAGATTAAATGCGCATCATTGCTGAAAAGCTGAGATTTTAAGAAGGCCAACCCGGTACATTTGACGTGGTATTGCCCCAGGGAAGGGTGACTTCTCCGGAAGTACATTTTCCGAATTCGCCGAATGGTCTTCCAACCCATAAACCGCAATAAGAAAAGGCGCAGACGTTACCCACATTGGGTTCAATTGACCTAAAACCATATTGACAACTCCGTTGATCCTCTGTCGCAAGAGGAAAAATTTTTACGCCCCTGAAATGTAGTCTGCTTGTTACGAGTAGATGCATTTCAGGTTATTTTGAGTGCGTGACATTCCTGCCGGTCGGCCGCCGGTAGATTTGTCACGCGCTCGGTTTTTTATTTCTCCTCGTTCGGAATTCTTTCCAACCAGGTAGCCATACCCGCCAGTTGCTTTTTTTGTTGGAGGGCCTGTTCGTCACGGCGGGCTAATAATTGGGCCAGTATCAGACGGTATTTGAAGGAATACCCCTTGACCCGATAGAGCAAGAGGAGGTCTTCACCACAGCGCCGACATTGCAGTCGATGTGGTGTAAGAGCATTGTTGGCACGGCATACGGGGCATTTGATATTAATGGTCATCGCCTTCGAGATAATATAAGAGGTCGAGTAATTCGGATTCCGCTTTTTTCAATTCTTTCTGTTGGCTGGCTTCTTTGTGGGAAGTGTATTGTTGTATGAGATCACTGAGGTCGGCCTTGTCTTCGGCCGACAACCCGTTGTTCTCAAGCAGGTTTTGTGCTCTTGAAAGTAAAACATCGTCGGCCTTGTCGGCAACGATTACAAAGCGGTTGTTTTCTTCCACCTGGCTTTTTTTCATTTTTTTACCTTTGCTGCTTTGAAATTCGGCATGGACCTCTTCTTTAGTGGTGGTTTCCTGGGCATAAATTTTGAGCAACCCATTGATGTCGAGTTCAAAAGTAACTTCTATCTCCCCATGTTCGATGGGGTCTTTAACTTCCAAATGGGAAATACCGATGAGTTTGTTCTGGCCTAATCGGTCTTGTTCGCCCTGAAATATTTTGATTTCGTATCCTTTTTGGAATTCAGTGACGGCCGAAAACTTTTTCTTGTTTTTGGTGGGAACAGGCGTGTTTTTTCGTACCAGGATACTGGTGCCGAGCTCTTTGTCTTGTTCTTCGTCGGTGAGGGTGGCATCTTTGTCGAGCCTCATTTTTTCGTACATGCGGCTGTAGTAGGTACTGTCGATCACGCCGATCCCCAGCGAATGGGGTGTGATGTCGACCAGTATTGTGTCAAATTCATCATTGTTGATGATGGCCCCCTGGATGGTGGCGCCGTGAGAAACCGCTTCATCGGGCAGGTCGATGAGGGTGGCTTCGACGCCGAGCTGCTGATGGATGAGTTGACCGATCATTGGGATCCGGCTCGAACCCCCCACCAGGATGACACCGTCCAGGTCGGCAGGCTTTAGTTTTGCTTCTCCAATGGCTGTTTCAATCAGGGTCACCGTTTTTTTCAGAAGGGGACGAATGAGGTCTTCCAGTTCGCGGCGCGTCACCATAAGGTCGAGGTGGTAACTCAGGTCGTCTTTTTTGAAAAAGAAGCTTTCTTCGACGGCGACTTCTGTTTCAGAAGATAATTTTATTTTGGTTTGTTCGGCAATGCGGCGCAGGCGGGCGTCTTCTTTACTGGAGCGTTTGATCTTGCCCAGTTTGTTTTTAGTGGTAAACCGATCCCAGATGAGATGGGCGAGCAACTCGTCGATGTCGTCGCCGCCGAGTTGGTTATCGCCCTGGCTTGCCAGCACTTCCACCAGACCGTCGTTACTTTCGATGACGGAGATGTCGAAGGTGCCGCCTCCAAAATCGTAGATGGCATAAACAGCTTCTTCCAGTGAAGACATCCCATATGCCAATGCAGCGGCAGTGGGTTCGTTGATGATCCGCTCCACTTTAAGGTTGGCCAGTTCAGCGGCCTGGGAGGTGGCGGCGCGTTGTTCTTCGGTAAAGTAAGCCGGCACCGTAATGACGGCGCGAAGGGGAGCCGCTTCGTCGAGCTGTAAGTGATCAACGGCTGCTTTTCGGATCTTTTTTAAGACGAGGGCGGATATTTCTTCCGGGCGGAGAGACTTGTCGCCCAGAATTAGGGTGATGTCCTGCCCCATTTTTCTTTTGATGGAAAGTACGGTTTTATCGGGTTCGAGAATGGCGATGTTTTTGGCGGTTTGCCCAACGACAAACCCATCGTTGGTAAGGGACACAGCCGACGGAAGCAGTTTGTTATCGTCGATAAGGATGGTTTGTGGCAATTTGTTCACGAGTATAGAAACTACGGAGTTGGTGGTACCCAGGTCGATGCCTATTATTGGATTTGACATAATTAATATTTATTTAAACGGTATTTATTTTCTTTTTGCTTTTCGTTTCTGTTTTTTCTTTTTGGATTTTTTTCGGTGTCTTATCGGTTTTCGGATCTTTTCGATGGTTTCTTCGGGGTCGGTTTTGTTGACGACTACTTTTGCTTGCCGTACGATGCGGTTGCGGAAGAGGTATCCGACCAGTTCGGTTTCGAGTATTTGGTTGTTGGGCTGGTCGGTGTGGTGTTCGACGGCCACCACTTCGTGTATTTGGGGGTCGAAGGTGGTGCCCGGCATCCCCGTTTTGTACAAGCCGGTAGACTTCATGAATTTTTGCCACCGGGTCATGGTGATGTCATAACCTTTTTGCCAGGTGGAGAATTGTTTTTTGTATCGGTTCAGTCGTTTCCAGTGTGGTTGGTCAAGGGATTGAAGGTGTTGGTGGGTGTCTGTGAGCAGGTCGTTTTGGTCAATGAGTTGGAAGAGGATATTTTTGAGGTCATCGTCGAGTTCTTTTTCAGGTTCGGGATCTGGATCAGCGGTAAGCAACTGTTGGAGGTGCAGCCACCGGTCGTTGTTGATGGCCATAGCGGATTGCATTTCGTTGCTGCCTTTCAGGTTGGATTGGGCCAGTTTTTTCACTTCGCCTTTCAGGCTTGTAAATGCCTCAGCCAGTGTGTAGAGATCGGGTTGGTGGTTGGGTGGAAAGAGGTAGTTGAGTTCGTCCTCTCCCATGGCGTCAACCGCTTCGTTGATGTATTGTTTGAGCTGATCTTTGGTCATTTCGGTTCGTTTTGTGGCTCATTGGCAAATCCCATTTCTTTTTCCGAAAGGTGGAGCAGATGATCCAGCTGGGCGATGGTGTCGAAAGGCGTTTCAAAAAAGGTAGCCAAAATGGAACGAGGCAATTCGACGGGGTGCTGATCGTTTTGCGATTTTTGTACCATAACCACCAGTGGTTTTTTATAGATGGGCAGGCTGGTAGCAAATTGATAACCATCCGTCAGAAATTCATAACTCGACCGGATATCCATAAACTCTTCCGGGTGGTGTTCGGGAGTGTATTGCCGTATTAGTTTTTTGTATGACCGCTTTACTTCCTTTGGTGTGGCATTAAAAGGAATGTTGAGTATTTCGTAGGGGCTGTATTTTGGTTGGCTCATGGTTATTATCTGTTGTCGGAGGTGAAATAGGCCCTTGCCAGTTTATAAGATCGTTCTATTGTTTTTAAACTTTTTACTTGAAGCAACTCCTCGAGGTATTGCAGATAGTCGTTGACTACTATTTTGTCGTATTCAAAATCGGAAGAGGCCTTGGCGGCACGGCCGGCAAAGTCCAGGCCCTTGGCAACGGTGTTGTATTGTACAGGCATGACGCCGGAAGTCAATGCCCACGGGGCACTATCAAACAGGGTGTAAACAGCCTGATGGTAATCGGTTTTTTTGATCTTGAACAGATCCTTGAGCCAGGCGCAATAAAATTGGACGGGGTGATCGCAACTTTCCTGATCGGCAATTATTTCGAGTCTTTCATCAAATTCGGCCAGTATGTCAATCGCCTTGCCTGGAACTTTTTCCACCACCGTTTTCAAAAATAGCGTTAGTATCGGCACCAGTTCTTCGGCGTAGTGCTGTTTGTCAATCAGGTCGATCAGTTGATCCATCAATTCAGGCAGGCGATCCTGGTTAATGTACTTGCCAAACAAATCGGTTGCTTTCGGCTCGGGATTGTTGGATTCTAACAGCTCCATCAGCTCCCGGCTCTGTCCAATTGTCTTGGTTGCTTCTATCAGTTCTTTTTTAAAGTGGGCAGATTCGTCAGTACCGATGGTATCCAGCAATGAGTAAAATTGATTTGTCATTTCGGGTATCGTATCTGATTGCAGGAGTTCCCCATGTCGTTCCGCTACTTTTAAAAATGACCGATGCACTTTTTTAGTTATAGCCACCACAACCGGTGCTGCTGCTGCTTTGGGAGGATGGCGGTTGACCATATCCGTTGTTATTCGTAAAAATCGTTCAATACTGCTGAAATAGAATTCCAAAACTTCCTCCATAGAGGATTGAAGGAAGAAAATAAGTTCCGGCTCCATCCCTTCTATAGCAGCCCCCACCTCATTGAGAATCCGTTCTCTGTTGTCTGGAAAATTATCCAGAGCGAAAAGATCTTCCATCTTGGTACTATAGGAGGGATCGAAATCCAGCACGCTGACCAGATAAAGCTGCACCTTCAATCCCACCATGCTCGGAAATTCGTCCAGCAGTTCCACTAAAAAATCCAACTTATCTTTAAACCCTTCGCCCAAGTATGTATGTTGAATTTTCCAGCTCATCTGGTCCAGTCTCTTCACGGTGAGCACCTTCCCAAAGCGATTGATAAATTGCCGGAACGACCGAATGAAGCTATCCGGCCGGATAGACTCAATGTTGACAACAGCAAAGTCGAGATACAGATCTCCCGATTCGGGTATTTGGAAAAACAGATCGCGATGCTTTCGCAAATAACGCAATATGCGTCGGGTGTAGCCCTCATTGTCAGCCTGGTTGTAAAGGGTGGCCACCTGGTTGTACACCAAAAACGGCTTGAGGTCTTCGCGGATATTGTCGAAGCAATGTTGGAAAAGGTCATCCGTCAGAGGTTCTCCCTTCGCGCACAGCTGGTCCAGGTGCTGCCCCAGTGTTTTAGCCCGGTCGTAGTTTTTTGATTCTAACAATAGTTCTTCAAATTCTTCAAAATGGTCGAGATACTCAACATCCTGAGTGGTGAGGGAGCCACTAGCCAATACTTTATACAGTGTTTTTGAGCTTTCCAATGCTTCTTCCTGTGGAGGTTGTTCTTCGAGAAGTGCCTGCAAATTCTGGGTATTTGGCTCAAGCCCATTATTTTTGGTAGCCTTTACTTTTTTAAGGAAACTGGCTGCTTTCGCAAAATCTTCCCGTGCCAGATAAAAGGTGCTCCTGAGATAAGCCAGCTGATTGTCGTCGAGCAAGGCCAGCAGGTTTTGATGAGTTTGCTCAAAATCAGCAAGGGTATCCGGCTTTTTGGAAGCTGCATAAGCCCTGGCGAGAAGGAGATAAAAAGAGGGAATGCCCGAAGGGGGATCGTTGGCTTGTGCCAATGAGTCGACCGCCTGATCAAACTGTCCGAGATACAAATGGCTCAGGCCCATCAATAAATGGGTCTCGCTCGCAGGCAACGGAAACCCAGGCTTGCTTTGCACCTGCAATGTCGGTGTCAATAGATTGATAACCTGCCGGTATTCTTGATCCCGGAAATGCTGAAGGGCCATTTGATTCATCAAAGCTGCCTTCAATTGCTTGGCCGGACCCGCCTCCTCCGACCGGAAGCGCGCCTTTCGAAACAAGTTGAGTGTCCCCGGAAAGTCGGATGCCTGATAGCGTTCCAGCACTTCCTTCAAACCCGGTTGTTGACCCCTTCTTTTTTGTTGACGATTTTTCTTCTTTGATCTTTTTCCGCCCATCTCATTAGTTGCTAATATTTGGCAAGCCCAATTCAAAATAAATGTTGCATCTGAAAGGCTCAAAAATGGCAACAAAAATAAGGTTTTTTATTGAACATTCAAATGGGAAAATGAAACGGAAACTAATTTTCTTCCAGCCCGATATAACGATCCCCCAAGCCAGGGTATTAACAGAGGCAAACACCGCGTGGGAGGGAAAAAGGTTGGGGCCCCATACCGGATTTTCAGTTGAATTCGTTATATTTGACAACGTTTTTCAACCAAATCAATAATCTGCCATGCATGCTATGGGAAGCCGCCCAACCTCTGCCAATCACAGCCGGTTCGTCAAACAACTACGCCTGGGGTTACCCCCAGCCTTTGAACAACTTTATCGGAAAGCGTACCCCGCCGTGGAAACAATGATCTTAAAAAACAGCGGTACCCGCAACAGCGCCGAAGACATTTTTCAGGAAGCCCTCATCGTGCTGGTCACCAACTTGCGCAAACCCGGCTTCCAGCTCAGCGCCAGCCCCGGCACCTTTGTCTATGCCATCGCCCGAAACCTTTGGCTCAAACAACTGCGCCACGACCGAACCCACAAAGTAGAATTGTCGCTTGACGACGACGACCCCTTCCTCCAGCCAGCCACGGTCGATCTGTCTCTTGTCGACTTTGAACTGGCCGAGGCCCCTCCCGACCACCTGCACCAACAGGTGAAAAAGTCTTTCGACAAACTGGGAGAAAAATGCCGACAGATCATCCGGCTCAAACACATACTCGGATTTTCGCACAACGAAATCGCCGAAGAACTCGACATCAGCATCGCTTACTCCCGCCTGCGGCTCAACAAATGCATGAACCAATTGCGGCGAATCCTTAAATCCTTTTCAGGCTAACTGCCAAACCAACTGCCAATGCAAGACCCGTTTTTAGTATTTGACCAATACCTGGAGGGATCACTATCCCAACAACAAATACACGATTTTGAGCAACAGCTCGAAAACGACCCGGCCTGGGCTGCCCAATTTGCAGAATACCAACAACTGACCAGCGCCTTGCGGCAAATAGGCCTCCAACAACTGCGCTCCACCATCCACCAGACCCACACCCAACTGAAAAATCAAGGTCTCCTACTGAACGAAAACGACATCGCCGCCTACCTGAACGGAGAAATGGACGAACCACGGAAAAAACTACTCGAAAGACGCATCAAATCCGACCCCGCGTTTAAAAAAGCTGCGGACAATGAAAAAGCATTGTTGGAAAGACTTCAGTCCACCGGCCAAAACGCCCTGAAAAAAAACATCGAAACAGCCCGGCAACAACTCCAGAAGGAAGGCTTTTTCGACCGGAAGACCGAAAGCACCCTGCCGGAAAAGTCGTCGACAAAACCGACCCGATCTTCGAGCTCGCCAACCCGGTCGTTCCGTTTTTATCTCTCCCGGGTGGCGGCCGTCGCCTTATTGATTATGGCCGTCGGGTGGTGGCTCTATCCCTCCTTTTTTACAACCACTCTGAATGCCGATCAAATTTACACCGATGCCTTTCACCAAAAACCCTCTGTCCACGAACTCTTTCCCTCCGATGTGGTGAAAGGGGATACCGACCCCACTTCGCCTGTCGGCAAAACCTACGACGACTGGGCTGCCGCCAAATCAGCCTACACTAACAAAGACTTCGACCAGGCCCTGGCATTGATCAACGCCATCAATCCCGACCACCTCCTACCCAACGACCAACCCAAATACCGCCACCAACTCGGCCTGCTCCATATGATCGACGGACAATACCAAATGGCATTCGATATTTTCGAACAAAACACCCCCTCACAGCCAATATACAACCCCACCCGCGTCCAATGGTATCAGGCCCTCCTTCTCCTCCAACTCGACGCTTCCAAACCCCAACTCCTCCACGCCTTCGAACAGATCGCCAACGACCCCTTCAACCCCAATGCCACCAATGCCCGAAAGGTGTTGGAGGAGATTGATCGGTTGGAATAGTGCCATAGGTACGACACCCCTTTGCCAGGGAGTTCACTCCCTGGACTCCCGGATATCCGGATTCCTCCACTCACCGGACATTTAGCGCAAAGAATTATCCCTTTTTCAACCCACCACATACTAAACGACAACAACGCAATCGTTAAAAAACAATCACCCATTATTTTCAATAACCACCACAACAAAGACAGCCAATAGATCAAAATCATCTACACTCGTTGATTTATCGTTAACCAGAAGCCACCCACCGGGCTTCAAAAAAATGCTGTCATTATGAAAACGTCTGTTGGTCTGTTTTTAATCGCTGTCCTTTTTACCCTCACCTTTATTGCCTGCCAAAAAGAAAGCGCAGATGTTGCTGAGCTTTCCACCGAAGAAGTTGCCAAGTCCTACGCCAATGTACCTGCTGCCCTCTGGCCTTATTTCCAGCGGTTTGAAGAAGAAGCTCAGTTGAGAGGTGAGACCATCGATCTAAGTACCAAAAACATCACCGCCGAGATCATGGAAATTTCCGAAAGCGGTGTGGTAGGCACTTGTAGTTTTAGTTCGCACGAACCCAATCACATCGTCATCGATCAGTCCTTTTTCAACCAAACCGGCGACTTGTTCAAAGAAATGGTCGTTTTTCACGAGCTGGGCCATTGCGTTCTTTTCCGAGGGCACAGAGAAGATGTTTACGCCGATGGAACCTGTGTGAGCATCATGCGCAGCGGGCTGGAAGGCTGCCACGACAATTACCGCAACCACACCCGCGACACCTATCTCGACGAACTCTTTGACCCCATGAATTAATACCCGGGCCTTACGATTCCCGCACTACCCGCCCCAGCATGGCACGGATCGGGTCGTGTCGTTTCACCATGATGATGTTTTTATTGGCTTGCCTGGCAATTTTTTCGGGGATGCTGCCAAAGAGGATCTGTTGGTAGAGGCTATCTTGTGTGGCACCCACTACGATGGTATCGTAATTTTTGGAGGCTTCCAGTATGCCCTCTTCGATGGAGTCGTTGAATATGATCTCGCTGTTGGCCTCCAGGCCGCTTGCGTCTTTGATCCGCTGTTTGGCTTCTTCCAACATTGCTTCTGCAACCTCTGTGTTCCCCTTGCGGCTGGGTGGCTGTATCTGGCATACCGTCAATTGGCCATTCAGGTTTTTGACCAATGCAGCGGCATACCTTTCTGCACGGCGGGCATGGTCGCCACCGGCCGTGGGCAATAAAACTTTTTTGATGGGTTGCCCCGAAACGAACTTCACCAACATGATATCGGCACGGGCATGCGTCACAACGGCATCGGTGATCTCGCCCAGTATCTTTTGAGCCGAAGTCGAGTATCCCTTCCATCCCAATAACACCATGTTTACATGTCGCTCCTTGGAGGCTTCCAGTATGGCCTTGGCGGCGCTATGTCCAATGCGGATGGTACTTGACAAGGGTACATTGGCCTTTTCAGCGATGTTGTGGGCCATATCCAGTATCGTGCGCTCTTTTTCCACGAACCGGTTTTCGTGACTCAGCGGCATTTGTTCCGGCACCACCGCCACCCTCAGAGCGACGATCTCTCCCTGCCGCTCTTTGGCAATGGTCAGGGCGATGTCCATCAACGGCTGCACATTGTTGGGATTGGCCAGCGGTACCAATATCCGAAACTTCTTTTCATCTTCCCGGGAGGCAAACCGTCCCAGAGCCACCCTCGACTTGGCGCCGGGTATCGCCACTTCCTCTGGCTGGGCTACTTTCCAGACGGAGAACCCGATCATTCCCAGGATCATGGCACCCACACCCAGTGCAACCGGAACGGGGTCCTGAAAGCCGATTTGAATGATCAATCCCAAATTGGCAATGATGCCTATTGCCGGAAGCAACGGCACCAACGGCACCCGGAACGGCCGCTCCATATCGGGGTATTTCCGGCGGTGAACGATCAGGGCATAATTGACCAGGACGAGCGCCGTGAGCAATACCGTGTCGGCAAAATGAGCCAGCTCTTTTAGTGGCAACAACAAACTGAACACGGCAATGGTCAACCCCATCAACGCCACTGCGACAATGGGGGTTTTGGTTCGGGTATTTATTACCCCAACCCCTTTCGGGAAATGCCCCAGCGTACTCATCGAAAGCGTCACCCTCGACCCCGCCATGATGGAGGCATTGGCCGCAGAGACCATCGAAAACAAAGCACCAAAAATGATGACATAACCCCCAACGCCTCCCAGAAATTTCTTCGCCGCCTCTCCCATCGCCGCTTCTGTGTATTCCGACAGTCCCGCAAAAAGCATAACCAAAATGACCAGGGTGTACAACACCGTTACCAGCCCCATCGAATAAAAAATGGCTCGAGGTATATTGCGCACCGGATCTTTTATTTCGCCCGCCGAGGCGGCTATGGCCGAAAATCCGAAAAAAGTGATGAAAACCATCGCCGCCGTCGCTCCAATGGCTGCCCAATCGGTACTGAACTTTTGCATCACCTCCTCCATGTCGACATATCGCATACCTCCGCTAATGAACCAAATCAATAACAATACTTTCGCGGCCGTGACCACTACCTGGAATTTGCCGCTTTCCTCGGTGCCCTTGACGTTCAATAACGTCAACCCCACCAACATAGCAATACCCGACAAGGCCTCAACCGGGCTGTGCCATATGAACTCATTGAAATACTCCGAAAAGGTGGCAATGTAAAAAGCACAGGAGGAAGCATAACCCAAAAACAAGGCCCAGCCCACAAAATAGGCCAGGGGAGCCGGAAAGGTTTTACGCGCATACAAATACCCCTCTCCCGATCGGGGATAGATCGACACAAACTCACAATAGGTCAACGCCGTAAATGTAGCCACTACCGCCGCCAACAAAAAAGAAAAGATAGCTGCCGAGCCAACACTTTGGATGGCCAGGCCGGACAGGCTGAATATGCCTGCGGCGATCATCGTGCCGATGCCAATGGCCAGTGCGGAAGGGAGGCCCAGGTCGCGGCTCAGCTCCGTTTGAATCTGTTGTTGGGTTGGTTTTTCCATAGTAAAAAGCGATGGCTGTATGAGGAATTGTCAAGATAGCAAAGGTAGGGAAATAACCAGCAAGTTTTTTTATCTTTTGACGGAATAAAGCCTCATCAGGACACCATGTAGGCAGCCCCAGAGGGGCGCACTATCGGTAGCCCAAAAGGGGCGCAATATCGGTAGCCCCAGAGGGGCGCAATATCGGTAGCCCCAGAGGGGCGCAATATCGTTAGCCCCAAAGGGGCGCAATATCGTTAGCCCCAAAGGGGCGCAATATCGTTAGCCCCAGAGGGGGCGAAATGTCGTTAGCCCCAAAGGGGCGCAATATCGTTAGCCCCAAAGGGGCGCAATATCGTTAGCCCCAGAGGGGCGCAATATCGTTAGCCCCAGAGGGGCGCAATATCGTTAGCCCCAAAGGGGCGAAATGTCGTTAGCCCCAAAGGGGGCGCAATATCGTTAGCCCCAAAGGGGGCGCAATATCGTTAGCCCCAAAGGGGCGAAATGTCGGTAGCCCCAGAGGGGGCGAAATGTCGGTAACCCCAGAGGGGCGCAATATCGTTAGCCCCAGAGGGGGCGCAATATCGGTAGCCCCGATGAATATCGGGGCGAAATGTTGGTTAGCCCTCAAAAAGAAAGAACCCCCCCCGCCTCGCCGTTTTTCCTACTGGCCACAAACTGAGCCGATGTCTCCGCAATAGCATCCTCCAGCGGGCGGTAAGCAAAGCCGAGCAGGTCTTTCGATCGTTGGTTGTTGTAGTAGTAAGCCCCGGCGGTGTGTTTCAACCGGCTTTTGGTGATAATGTGTTGGCCCCCGGTAAGTTTGGCGCGAAGCCAGTCGGCCCGCCAGGCAATGGCATTTATCAGGGGAGTAGCGGCAATGCCGGGAGGCTTTTTGCCCATAGCATTGGCGACAGCGGTAAAAAAATCGCGGAACGACCAGTCTGCCGCATTGGCGATAAGCCGAATGTCGCGGATATCGCTTTCCATAAGTTGGAGGCAGAGCTGGGCCACGTCGCGCACGTCGACAAAACCCGTAGTGCCGGAGGGATAAAATCGCAGGCCCTTCCAGACCGTGTCGAAGATCACGGCGGTGCCTTTGTCCCAATAACCACTTCCAATGATCACCGAAGGATTGATGATGACGGCGTTGAGGCCCTCTGCCATGCCGCGCCACACCTCTTGCTCTCCCAGATATTTGCTGGTGCCGTAGTCGGTGTTGAAGGCGTTGCGTATCCAGTGGCTGTTTTCGTCGAGGTGTTGTTCTTTTTTGTGTCGGCCCAGGGCAGAGATCGAGCTGGTGTACAACAATTTATTTACGCGCCGGTAATTGGCTACGTTTACCACGTTGGCCGTGCCTTCGACGTTGATGCGCATCATTTGGGGTATATCTTCCCTCGCCTGCGTAACAATAGCTGCACAATGATACACTTTCTGGCAGCCCTCCATAGCCGATTCCAGCAAGGGCACGTCTAGCACGTCGCCCTCCACCCATTCGACCTGGTCTATTACCTCCCTGACGAGGTCGAGGGGGCTGCTACTTCGTTTCAAAGCCAGGATATTCGTATAGCCGCTAGCCACCAGTAGACGAAGCAGGTAAGAACCCAAAAATCCGGTAGCACCGGTTATGAAAATGCGGTCAGTCTTAGGCATTGAGCCTTAATTGGTTTTGCAATTGAAAATAAGGGTAGTTAATCAATAATTTTTCTGTATCCTTGAAAAACAGCCCCCCCGATGCTGTCGCGCCCGGCTCCGGTAACAGAGGCCAAACAATTGGGAAGATTGCGCACCCGCAACAACCCCATCAGCGCCATCAAAATGGCCTCTTTAAACTGAATGATATCAGGCCGGGGTAAATGTATTGTTAAGTTCATGTCTTTGTTGCAATGTTCTTCCATGATTTTCATCAAAAAACCATTGAAGGCGCCCCCTCCAGTTACCAACATCTGATAAGCCGGTTTGTTTAACCCTTCCCGTTGGATGATCTGGCGGATGGCCCGGCCCGTTTGAATCGCCAGATGCCGACAAGCGGTGTGTAGTTGATCTTCTACCGAAGAGTCCATTTGGCGATAAGCCGGAAATACCTTGTTGGAGATCCACTGATTGTCCATCGATTTTGGATAGAGCCTGGCGAAATAGGGATTTTCATCCAAAATGGCCAACAGGTCGGTATCGGTGTGGCCGGAGGCGGCCAAATCGCCATTGTGGTCGTAGGGTTTCTCCAAAAGGTTGGCCAGCCGGTTGAAAATCTGATTGGCGGGAGCCACGTCGAAGGCAATGATCCGGTTGGGCATCCGGCAGGAGATATTGGCAATGCCACCGATATTGAGGTAAAAGTCAAAGCCTTCAAAAAGGTACCGGTCTGCTGCCGGAGCGATGGGGGTGCCTTCACCGCGGAGGGCCACGTCGTGGGTACGAAAGTCCGACACTACCGGGTATCCCGTCAAAGCGGCCAGCGCCGCCCCGTCGCCGATCTGGGTGGTCATCATTTTATCTGGGTGGTGAAATACAGTGTGTCCATGCGAGGCGATAAAGTCGGGTTCGATCTGGCGGCGTTCCAGAAAATCGTTTACAAGTTCGGCCATATAATGTCCGAAGTAGGTATGGGTTTGTGCCAGCGTCAGAGCGGATTGTTGAGGGAGATGGGCTAGGCGGCTGATCCATTTGTCGGAAAAGAGCATAGTTTCAGCGCCGAGGAGTTCCCAGCCGTCAATGGGCTTCTGAGCAGAAGGTGGAGATGTCATGTCGAAGCGCACCCAGGCGATGTCGAGTCCGTCGAGTGAGCTTCCCGACATCAGGCCGAGGGCTTGGTATTGAGTTCGGATCATTTCGTTTGTTTGAATTCCGAAAGGGTGAAGACTGCTACTGCCCGAATCTCTGCATCGGTAAGTTCTTCTTTAAATGGCATCATCAGCCGCCTGCCTTCGGTGATGATAAAGATGCGGTCGTCCAACTCCATTTTCGACAAGGGGAGAGGCAGGGCGCCGTTGGCTGCCATCTGGCCGTCCTCGCCGTGGCAGGAGGTGCAGTACTGATGGTATATCCTTTTGCCATTGGGAGGGCCCTTTTTATTGTCGGCCGACTCGTTGCAGGCAATTACCATCACAACAACAACCAAAAGAAGGATAGAAAAACGCATATGCTGTTTTGATTGCAAAAGTAGACAATGTTCGATTATATAGTTCAACAACCTGAGATTTGTGTTTTTTAAATCATAAAAAATAGCGATTTCAAAGAAAATACGCTTTCCTTGATCGACATATATCTGACTTTCGTCAAAAAACCCAGGAAACTTTTAAACCAAAAATAGTTTCCAATGTTTTGATGTCCTATATTTGCCGCTCGAAAAAACAGCATTGTTGGATACAGAGACTAAAATACTGGCAGCCATTGAACGTCTGTTCATGCGCTACGGCATTAAAAGTGTCACGATGGATGATATTTCCAAAAAGTTGGGCATATCCAAAAAAACCCTGTATCAACAGGTCGACAACAAGGCCGACCTGATCCACAAGATCATGCACCAACACATTGCTGCTGAGATGGAGGAGATGGAGCGCATCAGAAGCCGCTCCAAAGACGCCATCGACGAAATGCTGGGCGTGTCGCGCTATGTCACCCAGATGCTTCGGGAAATATCGCCGGCTACTATACACGATTTGCAAAAGCACTACCCCGACGCCTGGCAACTGATGGAATCTCTTCATCAACAACATTTTTACGATTTCATCAAAACCAATATGGAACAGGGCATTCGGGAGGGATTGTACCGCAGCGATTTTGATCCCGACATCATTGCCAAACTGTATGTAGCCAAGACCATGCTAGTTGTCGATCAGGATATTTTTCCGCTAAGGAACTATAATAAAGAAAAACTGTTTGAAGCCTTTATTGAATACCATATACACGGTGTCGCCTCCACAAAAGGGCTTAAAAAACTGGAGCGGTACCTTTCGGTAAAAAACAAACCGGTCGTCGACAAGAATTTCTAAACACTACTAACGATGAAAACCACTCTGAGTTTTATCACCGCCTTGCTGGCCCTACTGGGGCAACTGCAAGCTCAACAGCAAATGACCCTCGAACAAGCCACCCGCTATGCCCTCGACAATAGTGCGGCTATCAAAACGGCCAAGATCAACCAGGCCGATGCCGACCAACTCATCAAAGAACGAACGGCATTCGGATTGCCGCAGGTCAATGCTTCCATCGACTATCAATACTACTACTCAGTACCTAAGGTTTTGATACCGGATTTTATGGACCCCGAAGGCCCTCGTCAGGAAGTTAGTTTTGCATTAAAAAACAACCTCAACTTCGGTATCACTGCCAGCTCCATTCTCTTCGACGGCAGCTACCTCACCGGCGTCAAAGCTGCCAAACTCTACCGCAAATACGTCGACAAAGAATTGGTCGCCAAAGAAAAAGAAATATCCGACCAAGTCCGAGAAGCATACCTGCCGCCCCTGCTGATCGACGAAACCGTCAAAACCCTCAACAAGAATATTACAAATCTCGAAAAGCTGCACAGCGAAACCGCCGCCATGTACAAAGAGGGATTTGTTGAACAACTCGATGTGGACCGCATAACGCTTTCTCTGGCCAACCTCAATACCGAAAGAGATAATTTATTGCGCCAGCGCGAAACCGCCATCAACGCCCTGAAATACGCCATCAGCTATCCCGTTGACAAACCACTCCAACTAACCGAAGACATCGATGCCCTTTTGGTGGAAGCCACCGATGACGAACTCACCAGCCCACCTGCTTACAACAACCGGCCGATGCATAAAGTACTCGAAATGGGGCTCACCCTCAACGAGATGAACGTCAAAATTTTCCAACAGGGATATCTCCCCTCTCTATCGGCCTTCGTCTCGTATCAATACGGCTTTCAGGGCGATAAATTCAACAGCGAAGGGTTTTGGTTGCCCACCGGCATTATTGGTGCCACCATCAACATCCCCATCTTCGACGGCTTCGACAAAAAAGCTAAAATACAACGAGCCAAGCTGGCCCTCGACATCGCCCGCCTGCAAAAAAGAGAATACGAACGGTCCATTGATCTGTCGCTGACCGTAGCCCGTACCACCTACGCCAGCGCCCGCGAAAGAGCACTCCAACAAAAAGAAAACGTCGACCTGGCACAACGCATCTACGACACCACCCAGATCAAATACCGCGAAGGCGTAGGCTCCAGCCTCGAAACGGTGCAGGCCGAACAAGCGCTCTTCGAGTCCCAACAAAACTATATTCAGGCCCTCTACGAATTGCTGGTGGCCAAAGCCGACCTCGACAAAGCCCTGGGTAACTAAAATTTGTTTGCAAGCATTAAATACGACGCCATAATGACCATCAACTTTCTTAAACAACCACTCATCCTCTCCCTGGCCGCACTGCTCTTTATGCTGGCCTGCCAGGCTCCCGGAGAAGACCATCCGCAAGACCTCGAAGGCAAACAGACGTTGCTGAAATCAAAACAGAAAGAATTAAAAGACCTGAAAAAACTAATCGGCCAACTCGAACACGAAATAGATTCGCTCACCCCGGCCAGCCAAAAAGAAAAGCCAAGAGTACTGGTCACCTCGGCGCCCGTAGAGCGAAAAACGTTTGAGCGGTTCATCAGCATCCAGTCGACCGTACAGGCCAATGAAGTGGTGGGGGCAAGCAGCGAGACCGGCGGCCGGATCGTCCAGCTCACAGTAGATGAAGGCCATTACGTAAAACGGGGCCAACTGATCGCCAAACTCGATATGGAATCGGTCAATAAACAAATCGCAGAGCTGGAAACAGCCCTTAGCCTTGCCAATGACGTATATGACCGACAAAAGCGATTGTGGGATCAAAACATCGGCTCGGAAATCCAATACCTGCAAGCCAAAAACAGTAAAGAACGATTAGAAAAATCTTTGGAAACGGCCAAACATCAGTTGACCAAAGCCAATGTGTACGCCCCCATTGGCGGCATCGTGGAAATGGTTGCTGCGAAAGCAGGAGAGGTGACCGGACCCGGTGCCCCCATCGTGCAAATACTGAGCACCGGCAACGTAAAAGTGGTGGCAGATGTCCCCGAAAAATACCTCCGCAACGTGAAAAGAGGAGAACGGGTGACCATCGAATTCCCGGCATTGGACATTATCACCCAGGCAAGAGTCAACCTCATAGGCAGTACCATCAATCCAGGCAACCGGACCTTTAAAGTGGAGGTGAACGTGCCCAATAAAAACGGCGTACTCAAACCCAACCTCCTGGCCAAGATGCTGATCAATGATTTTACGGAGAAGGACGCCGTCGTCATCCCCATCGAATTAGTACAGCAGGAAGTGAGCGGCCGGTCTTTTGTATTTGTCAAAGACGACAACCAGGATGGTGCTTACGCCAAAAAAGTAATGGTCGAAACCGGAGAGAGCTACGATGGCGAAATCATCATCACCGCCGGACTGAAGGGAGGAGAGGAAATGATCGTCGACGGTGCAAGAGGCCTGGCCAATAATGAGCTGATTAAAATTGTTAACCCGGCTACCAAAGAAAAAAATGGATAAACTAACTGAGAAAATTAAAAAGGGACTTCGGGAGTTTGGGCTTACCTCCCTCGCCGTCGACAACAGCACCAGCGTGTTTTTGCTCACGCTGATGATCCTCCTCTTTGGCATCAGCAGCTATAACAACATGCCCAAAGAAGCCTACCCCGAAGTAGACTGGCCGGAGATTTACATCAACACCCCCTACTTCGGCAACTCGGCAGAAGACATCGAAAACCTCATCACCCGGCCGCTGGAAAAAGAGCTGTCGACCATCTCCGAACTGAAAAAACTAAAGTCTTCTTCTCTTCAGGACTTTTCGATCATCACCGCCGAGTTTGATGCCGACCTGGCCATGGACGATGCCGTCCGTAAAGTAAAAGATGCCGTGGATAAGGCCAAATCCGAACTGCCCAACGACCTGACGGAAGACCCCGAAGTGCTGGAGATCAACATGTCGGAGATCCCCATTATGTCGGTCAACATTTCCGGCGATTATCCCAACGAACAATTGAGGAAATACGCCGAATACCTGGAAGATGAAATCGAAGACCTCAAAGAAATTTCCAGCGTCGACTTGAAGGGGGCTCTGGAACGGGAAGTGAAAATAGAAGTCGACCTTCCCCGGATGGAGGCCATGGAAGTGAGCTTCACCGACATCGAAAACGCCGTCCGCTCCGAAAACCTGAATATGTCGGGCGGGGAAGTGTTGAACAATGGCTTCCGCAATTCCATACGCGTCATCGGGGAGTTTGAAAACGTGACGGAACTGGAGAACATGATCATCAAAAACGAAACCAATGCCCCGATCTATCTCCGCGATATTGCCGATGTATCATTTGGCGAAAAGGAAAAAACCAGTATCGCCCGGGCCAACCGGTTGCCGGTGATCTCCCTGGATGTAATCAAAAGGGGAGGGACCAACCTCCTCAATGCATCCGACAAGATCAAAGCGGCTGTGGAAAAAGCAAGGAAAGAAGTCTTCCCGGCAGACATTGAGGTAACCTTATTCAATGACCAGAGCGTCATGACCCGAAGCATGGTCGACAACCTGGAAAACAGCATCATCTCCGGGGTGATCCTGGTGGTGTTGGTCCTGTTGTTTTTTCTGGGTATCCGCAACTCCATGTTTGTGGGCCTGGCCATTCCGCTGTCGATGCTCATGGGCATACTGTTGATCAATGTGATCGGCTACAGCCTCAATATGATGGTGCTGTTTTCGCTGATACTGGCGCTCGGTATGTTGGTCGACAATGCCATTGTGGTGGTGGAAAACATATACCGCTATATGCAACGGGGGTATTCGGGTATTGAAGCTGCCAAATATGGTACGGGGGAGGTGGCCTTGCCCATCGTCGCCTCCACGGCCACCACCCTGGCCGCCTTCGTTCCGTTGGCTTTCTGGCCGGGCATCATGGGCAGTTTTATGAAGTACATGCCCATCACCCTCATCATCGTATTGTCGTCTTCTCTTTTTGTGGCGCTGGTCATCAATCCGGTATTTACATCGAGGTTTATGAAAGTTGACGAACGGGCTGACGATTCTGCCGTCCGAAGAAGAAAAACCAGGAACGTGTTGTTGGGGGCATTGGTCATGTTGGGATTGGCGGCGATGGCCCATTTTTCGGCAACGATGTGGCTCAGAAACCTGCTGGGCGTAGCCATTGCCATCACCTTGTTGAATGTCTTCTTCTTCCGCGGCGCTTCTTTTTGGTTCCAACAGCAGGTCATCCCCCGTTTAGAAAAAGCTTACAATTGGTTTATCCGGAAGGTGCTGCACAAATACATGCCGGTGGCCGTTTTTGTCGGTACCATATTACTGCTCGTTTTTGCTCTGGGACTGCTGGGTGCCAATGCGCCAAAGGTGGTCCTGTTTCCGGAAACGGACCCGCAATACGTCAATGCCTTTGTCGAACTTCCCATGGGCAAAGACATCGAAGCGACCAATGGCATCCTCAAAGAAATTGAGCTGAAAGTGGAAGAGGCCATGAAGCCGTATTCAAAAATATCGGAAGCCATGCTTTCGCAAATCGGAGAAAACACCAGCGACCCCAACGCAGGTCCTGCCTTTGGTGCTTCTCCGCACAAAGCCCGCCTGACAGTGACCTTTATACCTTCCGACAAAAGAGGTGACCTTTCTTCCCGCGAAGCGATGGAGGTCATTCGCAAGGCGGTGAGGGGCTATGCCGGCGTCAAGATCATTGTCGACCGCGAGCAGTCCGGCCCGCCCCAGGGCAAACCCATCAACATCGAGCTGCGGGGAGATGAAATTGATACGCTGGCTACCCTTTCGGAAAATATTATAGCATTTATCAACAGTAAAAATATTGGTGGTATTGAAGAACTCAAGGCAGATGTGAGCATCGGAAAACCCGAAATGCTGGTACACATCGACCGGGAATCGGCCCGAACCTTTCAAATATCCACTTTTGGAATTGCTGATGCCATTCGCACGGCCGTTTTCGGAAAAGAAATCTCCAAATTCAAGCAAGGCGAAGACGAATATCCGATCAACCTGCGTCTGGCCGACGAATACCGCTATCAGAAAGAAAACCTGCTGAACCAGAAGATCACCTTCAGAAGCCCGGCCAATGGTCAGATCAGCCAGGTGCCCATTTCGACCGTCGCCGACCTGAGCTACTCTTCCACCTACAGCTCGATCAACCGAAAAGACGAGGAGCGCATGATCACGATCTATTCCAACGTGCTCGACGGCTACAATGGCAATGAGATCGTAGCAGAGCTGAAAGACCTCCTGGTGGATTACCCCATGCCCAACGGATACAACTACACCTTTACCGGCCAGCAGGAGGAAATGGCCGACCAGATGGCGTTTTTGAGTACTGCTTTTTCGGTGGCTGTTTTTGCCATCTTTCTCATTCTGGTGGCCCAATTCAACAGCGTTACGGCACCGTTTATCATCATACTGTCGGTATTGTTCAGCACCATCGGGGTATTCCTGGGCTATGTGGCCGGCGATATGGACATTGAGATCGTGATGACCGGCGTGGGCATTATTTCACTGGCCGGCATCGTAGTCAACAACGCCATTGTACTGGTGGATTACATCAATCTGCTCGTCAAGCGAAAACGGGAATCACTCGGCTACGAAAGTATGAACCAATTGACAAAACAGGATGTCAAAGAGGCCATCATCGAAGGGGGCGCCACGCGATTGCGGCCCGTATTGCTCACCGCCATTACCACCGTGCTGGGCTTAATCCCTATGGCTTATGGTTTCAATTTCAACTTTTTCACCTTCATCTCCGACCTCGACCCGCAGATATTCATTGGGGGCGACAACGCCGTTTTCTGGGGCACCATGGCCTGGACGGTGATCTATGGTTTGGTGTTCGCCACCTTCCTGACCCTGGTGGTGGTGCCAGTGATGTACTGGTTGGCATATCGGTTGAAAGCGGCCGTTGGCCGACTCATGAGGCCGGCTTCCGCCCAGTTAGAGCCTGCGGAGTAACCCGAAACGCGCAGCTTTTCTGACGTATCAATCAAAAGCTAAATTATATACCGCTTCAACAGCCCTCTTTGCAACAGGCAAGGAGGGCTGTGCGCATTGGCGCCTTTCGTGAAACTCCGTGACTTTGTGGCTATTGAGGCAGAGACTCCCACACAGCGGCGGGATAGGTCTGTCTTCCGCCAGGTAGATTTATCTTTATTGCGCACTCTTTTCTTTTCTTGGAAATGAAAAAAAATCCGCGTTCCGACAATTCCGGCACAGCGTTTGAAATAAGGATTGGACAGTTGCAAAAACGAAACTTAATGATCGGGACTTCGTTTCCAGTACGAAATAAAGATCCGAAAGATACCGCCACCATAGAGGTATAAAACACTGATTTAAAAGAATTTTAGGGTGAGTGTTTGTTCATAGTTTTTGTTTTTTGTTTTGTCCCCCGATGTTTTCGGGGGAATTTTTTCTTCCCCTTCATCCCCTCTTTATTTTTGTGAATAGCACAATGGATTTTTTACAACCAATTTGCACTTAATTCACTTTTCCCCTTATTCATTGTAGTTTTTGGTACAAATTCGCTGTTATTGGAGTGTATTGGAGTTTGTTTTTTGTCATAGTGCAAAGAGCATCCAATCCAAAGATATTCAACGAAAAGGGTAGAGTGTTTTTATATGTTTTAATTCATCCCTCCCGCTCCAGCGGGAGGGTTTTTAAAACAATTTGCGATAAGCAAAAGGTAAAAGCACTTCCAAAATAGTGTTTGTTCATAGTGTTTGTTTTTTGTTTTGTCCCTGTCAATAACCAATTGACAGGGTTTTTTTATATCCTTCCAATCAAGTAGTTTATCTCTGCCATGTTTATCTTTGTCCCATGAAAAACCCGTCTGAAAATATAGCCCATCTGCGGCAGGAGTATCTGCACAATCCCTTCGATATATCGGATGCGCATTCCGATCCCATCATTCAGTTTGACCGGTGGTTTGCCGAAGCCAGAAAAGCCGGCCTGCTGGAGCCCAACGCCATGACGCTGGCCACCGCTTCCGAAAATGGAAGTCCGTCGGCGCGGATCGTTTTATTGAAAGGGGTTGATGAGCGTGGCTTTGTTTTTTATACCAACTACAACAGCAAAAAAGGAATGGAGTTGGCTGCCAATCCCCAAGCGGCATTGGTTTTCAACTGGCTGGAACTGGCCCGCCAGATCCGCATTGAAGGCAGGGTAGTACTCACATCGGAGGAGGAGTCGACGACCTACTTCCAGTCGCGACCCAAAGCCAGCCAGATCGGTGCCTGGGCTTCCGCTCAAAGTACGGTGATCTCCGACCGTCGTATTTTGGAAGAAGAGGTGGGAAAGATAAGCAGTCGTTTTGCGGAAGCAGAAGCCCTGCCGCGGCCCGAACATTGGGGAGGCTATCGCGTACAACCCCACTATATCGAATTTTGGCAGGGGCGACCCAGCCGATTGCACGATCGCATTTGCTATACTTTGCAGGAAAATGGTATATGGCAGGTCAGCCGACTGGCGCCATGATAATTATTGATTGAGTGCGTGACATACCGCCGGCTGGCAGGCGGGCTAGCAGAGCATCGCGGTTGCAAACCTGCCGACCGGCAGGCGGGCCGCGACGAACGGCGTATCAGAGGTCAGACCGCACCCCACAAAGCGGGGTAAGCTATCAGAAGTCAGACTGACCTCTAAAGCAAAATTTGCTCAACCCCTGATCGCATTATTAATTATCAACAATGTTGGTCATAAGCCATTCGGAGGTTTTGGGCGATGATCTCTGCGGACCGTCCTTCAATATGATGCCGTTCGAGAAAATGAACCAGTTGCCCGTCTTTCAGCAAGGCGATCGAAGGAGAGGAGGGAGGATAGGGCAGGAGGTATTCCCGCGCTTTATCGGTAGCCTCGCGATCGACGCCGGCGAAGACCGTGTAGAGGTGATCCGGTTTTTTATCGCCTCCCAGCGACATTTTGGCACCGGGGCGGGCATTGCCGGCAGCGCAGCCACATACCGAATTGACGACCAGAAGGGCTGTTCCCTTCAGTTGGCTGATGGCAGTGGTTACCTCTTCGGGGGTGGTCAAGCCCTCAAAGCCGTGATCGGTCAGGTCTTTATTCATCGGGGCAACCATTTCAGGTGGATACATATTATTTCGGGTTTTTAATTTTCAAGTCATTTCGTTCTAACAAAAATACAACTTTTTAAGTTGCCAAAAGGTTTAACCGTTCTTTCTTTTTTCCAACTATTATTATATTAGTGCAAAATTTCATATTTGTGACTTTGACGTTCCGTTCCTTTCTCCTTTTCGTTTGTTTCTGTGTTTGGCTGTCCTGCACCAACGACCAACTGCCCGAACCCACTGTGGAAGTTTGCGACCCTCCGGCCACCTATACCAACAATATTAAAGGCATCATCGACAATGCCTGCAGCTATCAGGGATGCCATGTGGTGGGTTTTGCCGATGGCGATTACAGTAGTTATGGTGGTTTGCTGGGGGTGATCAACAGTGGGGCATTGAAAGATTGGGTTGTCGACCGCCAGGAAATGCCTCCTCCCAATGCACCGGCCGACCGGCCCGTTGAGCTGACAGAAGAGGAGCTGAATTTGTTTAAATGCTGGATCAATGACGATTATCCGGAGTAATGTTTTTTCCCATTCCTGAAAACGAGATTCATATGAAATACCCTTTTGTAGTAATATTGTTATTTTTTTGCTTATCAGTGCTTGCGCAAAACGGAGAAAAAGTGTTCGACACCTTCAAAGACCGGAGGATCATCAACACCCACTCCGTAGAAACCCTCCAAAAACGACAAGGCGACATCCGCATCGGGCACCGCTTTGGCGACTTCGGTGGACCGGCCGGCGGCTGGGAGTCCTTCTTCGGCATCGAAAACGCCGCCGATATTTTGATCGGCCTGGAATACGGCGCCACCGACAACCTGACTCTGGGACTGTTTCGCACCAAAGGCGCCGGCCCGCTCAAGCAACTCCTCAACGGGCAGTTGAAATACAAGCTACTCGCCCAACGGACGGGCGAAGGCTCCCCCGTTACCATCACCGTACTTGGATTTGCGGCCTGGTCGACCATGAAAAAAAGCGACAACCCCGAAGCCATCAATTTTTTCCCCAAAGACGTCCACCGGCTGGTGTCGGGGGGGCAATTACTTATCGCGCGCAAATTTTCAAGTCATTTTTCCTTGCAGATCACGCCGGGGTTTCTACACCGCAACATCGTACCCCACCGCGACGAGAACAACCTCTACAGCCTCGGCATCGCCACCCGGATACAGTTTACCAAAGTACTTGGGCTGATCGCCGACATCACCTTTCCGTTTTCGGACTACCGCAATGAATACGATTTTGAACCGCCCTTTGGCATCGGCTTTGAACTGGATACCGGCGGCCACGTTTTTCAGGTCAATTTTACCAACGTGCGCGGCATGTCGGAGGCCGATTATATTCCCTACTCCAATGCCCGGTGGGGAGACGGGGAGTTCCGGCTAGGGTTTACCATTTCGCGGACGTTTAATTTGTGATTGGGGTGGAGTGTCTTTTAAAATGATCAGATGCATTTAAAAATGGGATCAAGTTTTTTCTAAAAAATCACAAAATGTTTTGTTTTTTAAACAATTATGTTTCTCTTTGCACAGAGAAGGCCTGGAGCCTTATGAAGAATTCTTTACTCATTACATATCCTGATGCTCAAAGGGGCTTATGTGGGAAGCCACCGGTGTGTCAGTTGTTTTCTATGCGGAATTTTTTCCGGCGGCGGGGGCATGGGTGGGACCCACCCACTAAATGCCACCCTCAAACTCCAAAAAAATCATATAGATGAAAAAAATAATATATTCCTTCGCCATTCCCACCATTCTACTATGGGGCATTTCTCTGTCAGACAGTAATAAGACTCCGACCGATACATTGGTAGTGAACCAAAATACTCCCGTGTGGACTGTATTGCAATATTTCGGGGAACCTCTCCCTAACCACCTTCCCGACACCACTATCGACGGCTACCGTGTAGAAGCTGGCGAACAGATCGTATTGCGCGGCTGTGGCAAACCACCCGGCGGGAAAAAGGTCCGACTGCAGAGCAAACACTTCGTATGCACCTCCTGTCACAACATCGTAAAAGAAGACCCCAACCTGGCCAACCCCGATCCGCAGGCCCGCCTCGACTACGCCGCTCAACACAACCTGCCCTTCCTCCAGGGCACAACCCTCTACGGTGCTGTCAACCGAAACTCTTTCTACAACGACGATTACGAAAAAAAATACGGCGACCTCGTAGCCCCTACCCGCCACAATCTCCGCGAAGCCATCCAGCTATGCGCGGTAGAATGCTCCCAGGGCCGGCGCCTCAAAGACTGGGAACTCGAATCGGTGCTCGGTTACCTCTGGACCCTCCAACTCAAAATGGGCGACCTCCAACTGGTCGACGCCGACTACCGCAACATCCAACAAGCTGCTAACGATGGCAGCCAAAATAAAATGATCGCCGACAAGATCAAAAGATATTTTTTCGATGCGTCACCGGCCCATTTCGCCGATCCACCCGCCGACCGAAAAAACGGAGACGGCCTGAAAGGCAACCCCGCCAACGGCAAAAAAGTATACGAACAAAGCTGCCTCCACTGCCACGCCAACGAACGCTATTCCTTCTTTGAATTGAATAACAACAAACTTACATTTCGTTACCTCAAAGCCCATTTTACTACTTACAGCTATGCCTCTACCTACCAGGTGGCCCGCTACGGCACGTCTCCCCTTCCAGGAAAAAGGGCGTATATGCCGCAGTATCCGCTGGAGCGGCTGAGCAAACAACAAATGGCGGACCTGCGGGCTTATGTGGAGGAGGGGGCCAGATAGGTAGATTTGAACGACGCTGTAACTACTCCCCCAATTCCGCCACAACAGCCGCAATATTAACGACGGCACCTTTCGCCAATTCGACCTCGTAGTTCCAATGGGTGATCTGCCAGGGACGGTTTTGTTCGGCTACCAGGACTTTTTCCGTTTCCGTAAAAATCCAAACAACTTTTTTCACGCCAAAGGCCAATAGTTGGTCTGTTTTTTCCTGATAATAACCAAGCGGGTTTTTTATCTCTTCCAGGTCTGCTTTCGTATCGATTTCTACAACCAATTCGGGAGCGACCTCCAGATATTTATTCGATAGGGCCACCTGTTTCAATACAGACTTTTTAAATACCGCCAGGTCGGCGGCACGCCATGATCGCTTTCCAAACTTCAACCCGATTTCATTGGAAATTATTCTGAACTGATCCATGTCCAACAACTGACTCAATAGTATGACCAGTTGGGCGCTTAATGCACCTTGAAGGTAACTGCTTGCCATTAGTTCTTCGATTGGTTTGTTGCCGTTTAAGTACTCCTTATATCCTTTGTAATAGATGGGCATACCATCAATCATTTCATAGATCAACAGGTCGGGAATGGTATGACTAGCTGCTTTCATATAGAAATCGTTAAAAATAGGAGAATAAAAAACGAGTATCCTTAAACAAAGATAACGGTTTTACGGCACTTTTTCCATCGAAAATAAAGAGGACTTTCTCTTATGATAACGACAATTTTAGCCCAACCCTTCATAAAACTCCAAAACCGCCTCTAACCACCCCTCCGGATTGCTCAATTGGCAAAAATGCCCCGTATCAGGTAGAATACTCAACTGCGCCTTTCGGCAAATATGCTTTTTCAGATAATGCGCCATAGCCACAGGCGCCACGGCATCTGTTTGCCCCCAACAGAGATGGGTGGGCACCTTAGTCATTGCCAATGCGGGCAACCACCGCGACTTTTCAAAGCGGATGCGGTCGTTGTAGTATCTTATCAACAGGTGCATTTTGCGGTGGCCTTGCTGGAGGGTGAGTTGCTCCCAGAGCTGGCGTATGTCTTCGTCGTTGAGTTGGTCGTTGCCGTGGGCGCTTTTCACCTGGTTGTGAAATAGCCCGTAATTAGATAGTTTGCTCAACAAAAATCCCGATTTCGACAGCAAAATACGCTGGGTGATGCGCAGCCGGGCCAGGTCGATCACCATACTGCCATTGGTGAAGGTGTAAGATTGGAATCCATCCACAAACCAGGCGGGCAGCAGGCCGTTTACTTCCCGGGCCACCAGCTCGGTAGCTACGCTGTCGCCCATATCGTGGGCCAGAAGATGTCCGCCCGTGATGCCGAGTTGGTGCCACAACAATAAGGTTACATCGGCCTGGTCGATCAGGGAGTAGGAGTATTCGTTGCCCGGCTTATCGCTTTGCCCAAAGCCAGGAAAGTCGAAGAGTACTATTCTTTGAAAAGAATTCAACAATGACGTTACAACTTTGTGCCAGGAATGAGACGATTCGGGAAATCCGTGCAGCAGCAGCAAGGTGCGGTCGGTGGGAGCAGCGGGCTGACCCAGGTCCTGGTAAAAAATGGTCAATGAAATAGCCGGATGTTGGACGGTTATTGTTGGCATCAATTGGGCGGTTGTGAACTACGGGCTAGGCGGGAGGAGTATCTATCTGCCCCTTCGCTTTTTCCCAATCGGCCTCGTTGTCGACATCAGATAGGGTAGGGAGCAAGGCATAGGTGCCGCCCATATTGGAAATCTTTTTAAGCGTTTCGGTGAAAACGGTACTCGTACTCCATTCGATATGTTCAAAGAGGGTAGGAACCCATCTTCGCATCCCCAGCAGGTAATATCCTCCATCGGTTGCCGGTCCGATCACAAAGTCGTGACTATCCAATTTGGCGAAAGCCCCTTCCAAAATAGCAGAAGTAAGCGCTGCACAATCAGAACCGATGATGATCGCTTTTTTGTGGCGCTCAAAAGCAGTTGCAAATGCATGGGCCATCCGCTCGCCAAGGTTGTTTCCCTTTTGGGTGTGTTTATGAAAATGTGAAACGGGCCAGTCGTCTTGAAGGACGACGGCGTCGCTGTAAAACAATAACCTTACAACGTCCACTTCCATAGCAATGCGGCGGGTGTGTTGGAGCAATATCTTGTAAATGTCCAGCGCCTTATCGTCGCCGACGGTAGCAGCCAGTCGGGTTTTGACCTTGCCCTTTACCGGGTTTTTTATGAAGATGATCAATGCGGGCATACTGATTTGCTAGTGTGCTGATCCCGAAACGAGTTCGGGACAAGTTCTACCTTCACTTCGTTCCGGCAGACAAGTTTGCTGATTTGCTGATCCCTTCGTGACGAGGCAAGTATACAAATCGGTTGATGCCGGTCATTCTTTCTTCTTTTTATTCTTCTTCTCCTTCTTTTTGTAAACGGCCTTGTCGTCTTTCAGCTTTCGCGAAACCGCCGAGAAAGGTCCGCTGATCACCTCCTGCCCTTCCGACAGCCCGGTGGTCACCTCGATGTAGTCGTCGTCCTGGATGCCGGTGGTCACTTCGACCATTTTGGCTTTGTCGTTTTCCAGGAGGAATACCACTTCCAATACCTCTTCTTCGGCGTTCTTTTTCTTCTTTTCCGAATCATCAGTGTTGGATTCTTCGTCCTCCTCGTCACCGTCCCCTTCTTCGCGGGTGGTGACCGACTGGATGGGGACGCTCAATGCGTTTTGGCGGGTTTCGGTGTTGATGTCCACCGAGGCGGACATTCCCGGCCGGAACGGGTACGGCTTGTTGGGCCGGATGAGGTCGGCGTAAGAACCGGGGTCTACCCGGGCTTTAACCACGAAGTTGGTGACCTGGTCGGTGGTCAGGGAGGCAGAGGCGGCGCCGGAAGCGGAGTTGGCGATTTCGGTGACAATGCCTTTGAATTTGCGGTCGAGGTAGGCATCCACTTCGATGTTGGCGGTGTCGCCCAGGGATACGCGGAGCACGTCGGTTTCGCTGACGTCTACCTGAACTTCCATGATGTCGAGATTGGCGATGCGCATGATCTCCGTGCCGGTCATCTGGGCGGTACCGACCACCCGTTCGCCTTGTTCGACGTTGAGCATGGAGACAATGCCGCTGACCGGTGCATAGATGGTGGTGCGGCGGAGGTTGGTCTGCAATTCTTTAAGGGAGGCTTCCTGACTTTTGACGGTGAAGGAGGCGGCGGCGGCACTTTGCTTCGCGGATTCCAGGCTCGCTTTGGCCGATTGGACGGCGGCTGTTGCCGATCGAAAATTGGCTTCCAGCGCCTTGAGGTTGGAGAGGGAAGCCTCGAAGTCGGCATCGGAAATGACGCCGTCTTTGAGTAGTTGGATGTTGCGTTCGTGGATGGCTTTGGTATTGTCGATCTGTGCCTGGATGCGGTCTACTTCCGCTTCTGCCTGAATGAGTTGGGCCTTGTTTCGTTCGGTACCGGAGTTGGCGTTGGCGAAGTTGGCGCGGGCATTGTCGACGCTGGCGCGGCCCCGCTCCACGGCCGATTGGTAGGCGTCGGGGTCGATGCGGGCCAGTAGTTGTCCCATGGTTATGGAGTCGCCTTCTTCCACAAACAATTCGACGACTTCACCGGATACGTCGGAACTGATCTTCACTTCCTTTTCGGGAAATACCTTTCCGCTGGCCGATACCGTTTCTTTGATGGTCCGTTTTTCGACCTTTTCCGTCTCCACCTCGATGCCTTTTTGGGTGTTTTTGTTTTTGATTACTGCTGCTGCGATGAGTATAGCAGCCAACCCCAGCAGCAGCCAGAGCAGCCAGCGATTATTTTTTCGTTTTGCCATTTTCTCCTATGTTTTAATACTGTTTTGGAAATTGGGGTTCCAATGGTTTTGTAAATATATTGTTTTCTGCCTGAAAGCAGGTTGGGATCACTTTAGTGTGATTTTATTTCCTTCATAGAAATCGACCACTTTCAAGGTGTACAGGTAATTGAACTTGGCGATGATCAGGTCCACTTCGGCCTGATCAAGTGAATTTTTGGAAGTGGTGTATTCAAAGGTGTTGATGGCGCCGAGCTGGAATCGCTTCTCCGTATTTTTTATAGGCTTCCTTTAGGGCCTTGACGGTTTTGTCGGCGGCTTCGTACTGTTTTTTAGCGGCGCGTGCGTTGGCAATGGCGCGTTGGATGTCGGTTTTGAGTTGTTGCTCGTTTTGGGCGTTGTTGATCTGTTGGTTGAGGATGTTGAGTTTGGCGCGTTGGACGGCGATGTTGGTGCGGTCGGCATTAAAAATGGGGATGCTGATGTCGATGCCGGCGCCGTAACCAAAGTTGTCTGAGAGCTGATCGAAGTATTTTCGTTTGTCGTATTCCGATATCCTTTCGCTGAATTCGATTTCCTGTTGGACGCCCTGAATACGCACATCACGTCCTATCCATATATCCCGTTCCGAAACAGGATTGGCAAAGTCGAGCGTTTTATCCGACCAGAAGGAGTTCATGCTGGCGGAAAGAGAGACGGAGGGAATACCCTGCGATTTGGCGATGTCGATGCCCAGTTCTGCGCTTTTCAGCCGGATGTTGCCAGCTTTGATCAAGGGCTGGTTGTTGTAGGCTTTGTTGTAGATGTTGCGGAGCACAAAATTGTTGGGGTCGGCTGATCGGGGGATGATGATGGTCGGTTTTTCGACCACGAGGTCGTAATCGGGGTCCATCGTCATCAGTTGTTTGAGGTTGAGGTATCCGATGGCGAGGTTGTTCTCTTCGCTTACGATGGCTTGCTCGTCTCTGGCGATGTTGGCCAGTATTTCGAGGCGGTCGGCGCGGGGCAGGGTGCCGGCTTTGATGAGTTTGTCGGTTTGGTCGAGCTGGTTTTGGGTTTGCTCCAGTCTTTTGCGGGCGTTGGCCAGTTGCTCGTCGGCAAAAAGGATCTGGAGGTATGCCTCGGCTATCTGCAAAGCGATCTGGTTTTCGATGTCATCTTTGTCAGCCCTGGCGGCGTCTTTATCTAATCTGCTTTGTCTGATGGTGTTGTTGATGCGGTTGCCATTGTATAAGGTGACACTACCGGAAATGCCCAGGGCGTTGGAAAGGAATGCCTCGGTACTGAAACTGTTGGTAACCGGATTGATGGTTCGTCCAAAGTTGACATCGCCGTTGAGGAATCCGTTGAAGCGGGGTAGGCGGGCGTTTTTGCTTTCGTATTCGGTGATGTCGGCAGCCTGATAATTGACATCGGCCCTTTGCATGGAGAGGCTGTTTTTAATGGCGTGCTGAACGCATTTTTCCAAAGACCACACCTCCTGGCTTCGGGAGGTGCCTGTCAGCAAAAGTAAGAAGAATAGCGTATTTATCGTTTTATACATTGGAAATGGTTTTATTTGGACTGAACCCGTCCTTTCACTGTACAATAGTAAGGACTGGTGCCGGTTTGTACCAATATTTTTATATTAAGCGTGTTCAAAAGGGGATCAAAAGTAAGAAAATAGGGGTTAATTGGGAAATGAAATTCCCTCCCCGGTGCAACCCGTTTTGGCGAAAGCTGTCTATATCAACAAATGAGAAACTGAGTCTTGGACTACTCTGCCACGCATAAAGAGATCATCGAAGCCTGTAAAGCCGGGAAGCGTTCCGCCCAATTCGCACTGTACGAGTCGTATTCAGGAGCTATGTACAATATCTGCCTCCGCATGCTCAAGCACCAATTGGACGCAGAAGACGTGCTCCAGTCCTCGTTTATGGATGTGTTTGACAAACTGCACACCTTCCGGTACGACGCCTCCATAGGAGCCTGGATCAAGCGCATTGTGGTGAACAATTGCATCAATTTTTTGAAAAAAAAACGGCTGCACCTAGAAGAACTCCGCGAAGCCCATAGCCCCATCCTGGAAGAGCCCGACGACTACGAGCCCCCCTTTACCGTCGATCAAATCAATAAAGCCATCTTTGATCTGCCCGACGGCTATCGGGTCGTATTCTCCCTCTACCTGCTGGAAGGCTACGACCACAAAGAGATCGGGGAGATCATGGGCATCAGCGAAGCGACTTCCAAATCGCAATATAGCCGGGCAAAAAAGAAATTGAAATCCATGCTGAAAAAGCAGTCTATGATCGAATAGCTCAGAATAGCCTTTCGGAAAACGAAATAAACAGCCAAAAAAATGGATCAACTGGAAAAATACATCACAGACCACCGGGCCGCCTTTGACGACCAGTCGCCGCCAAAACACATTTGGCAACAGCTCGATGGCCAGCTCCATCCCCGGGAAAAGAAAAGTTTCCGACTCTGGAGAGGGTTCCGAATAGCCGCCGCCGTACTGCTTCTGATCGGCCTGGGCACCCTGTTGGGCATCTACGTCGCCAATCGCAATTTTGCCGCAGAAGCCATCGCCAACAAACTGCCGACCGACTTTGAAGAACTGGAAAATTACTACCAACAACAGATCAACACCAAACGGCAGCAACTCGTCTCCTTCAGCCAGGAAGATCAAGGGATCGAAACCGATATGCAACAGCTCGATCAAGCCCTTCAGGAACTGAAACAAGACATCCTCTCGGCCCCCAAAGGAACAGAGGAACAGATCATCAACGCCATGATCCGAAATTATCAAACCAAAATAGACCTGCTCGAAACTGTCCTGGAACGGATGCAGCAGCATTTACATGAAAATGAACAATTAAATCAAACTAATAATGAAGCCACTGATATTTAATAAAAACAGCATCTTTGTAACACTACTGTTATTTTTAGCGACAGCTACCTGGGCTACCTCCCCACCCATTCAAAAAGAGTTTACCAAAAAAATAGAAGGCTCCTACCAGGTGGATGCCAACGGAACGGTAGACCTCAACAACAAATACGGCAAAGTAGAGGTGAAAACCTGGAGCCAAAACCAGGTCGAAATAGAAGTGTTGATCACCGTTCAGGCCCGCGACCAGGCCCGCGCCGATGAAACATTCGACCGCATACACATCGATATGTCCAACGACCATGACGTCGTAAAAGTGACCACTACCCTCGACTCTAAAAACACCAGCACCTGGTCGTCGTGGTGGAAAGATTCTCACAACGATGATTTTACCATCGACTACCTCATCCACATGCCCGCCACCAATGATCTGAAACTGGCCAATAAGTACGGCGATTCATTCGTGGAATCGCTTGAAGACGATGCCACCGTCGTCGTCAAATACGGCGACGTCACTATGGACGATATCGGAGGTGAACTCGAACTGGGCGTGGGCTATGGCAATGCCAAAATAGCTCGTGCCGGCGATACCAAAATAATGGTTAAATACGGAAAGGTCAGAATGAAAGAAGCCAGAGACGTGGGTATCGAAAGCAAATACTCCAAAGTATACATCGATCAGGCCGACGACGTCAAATGCCTGTCGAAATACGATAGCTACGACCTGGGCACCGTCCACCACCTGCAAAACAACGGCAAGTACGACCACTTCGAGATCGAAAAAATAGAACGACTGGAAATCGTCTCCAAATACACCGATGTGAAAGTCGAAAACCTCCAACAATACGCCAACCTGTCCATTGGCTACGGCAACGTTAAAGTCGAAAACCTGGCCAGCAATTTTTCCGAACTGCTCCTGGAAGGAAAATATACCGATTACAAAATAAAAACCGGCGCCGGGATGAGCTTCCAACTCGACGCCATCGTCGAACACGGCAAACTTCAATACCCTGATGACATGGAGGTGACCCACCAATACGAAAAATACTCCAACAAGGAGATCAAAGCCCGTCGTGGTTCCAGTGGCGGCGGCATAAAAGCGCGCCTGGACTATGGCGACCTTAAGGTGTACGACTAAGGGTTGCTAAACAATCTGCCCATCTTCCATTTCGATGATGCGGTCGGTGCGGCGGGCAAAGTCGCCGTCGTGGGTGACGATGAGCAGCGATAATTTTTGATCGTTGCAGAGTCGTTTGAAAATGTTGAATACGTTGTCGGTGTTTTTGCTGTCGAGGTTGCCGGTGGGTTCGTCGCCCATGATGATCTCCGGGTCGTTGATGAGGGCGCGGGCGATGGCCACCCGTTGTTTTTGTCCTCCCGATATGCGGTTGGCTTTTTTGAGGGCTATGTCGCCGATGTCGAGGAGGGTTAGTTTTTCCATGGCATCGGCTTTGATCTGCCGGTAGGGTTTTTTGGCCAGCTTCCGGGCCGGCAACATTACGTTTTCCAGTACAGTGAATTCGGGCAACAAATAGTGAAACTGAAACACAAAGCCAATGTGCGCATTCCGGAATTCAGACAGCTCTTCCTGGGTCTTACCCGTCAATTTTTCATTGCCGAAAAAAAGCTCTCCCTCATAGTCCGTGTCCATTGTAGACAGGACGTATAGTAAGGTCGATTTTCCACAGCCCGATTTTCCCATGATCGAGACGAACTCCCCTGGCTCGATGCCAATACTGATGTCGTTGAGTACCTGGAATAACACCGGCTCCCGGAAATATTTTGTTATATTTTTTGTTTTTAAAATCATTTAAACTGTGAAGTTTTACTGACCTCTGATGATTTCCACCGGGTCCATTTTTTTTGCCTTTCGGGAAGGCAAATAGCCCGCCAGGAAAGTAGACACCAGCGCAAATACCACCCCGATGATGTAGTACCTGGGGTCGAAATTGACCGGGAAGGTTTTGATCGTCGGCAGGGCATCCGTTTCGAAGGGTAGGGTGGAGATCAAGGTGGCAATGGTATGCCCGAAAATCAACCCCAACAATCCACCTACAAGACCAATGATCATGGCCTGGCTGATGAATATCTTCTGCACGTCGGCTCCCGAAAACCCGGTGGCTTTCAGGATGGCAATGTCGTTCATCTTTTCGTAGATCAGCATGTTGAGGATGTTGTAAATCCCGAACCCGGCCACTACCAGCAGGGTGATCGACACGGCGTAGGTGATCATGTTGCGGATGGTGGTGCCGGTTTCAAATTGGGCATTGGCGGTTTGGATGTCGATGGCAGTCAAGTCGAATTGGCGGTTGATCTGGGCCGTCATGGGCGGGGCATCGGCAATGTCAAACAGTTTGACGTGGATGTCGGAAATATAGTTGCTGCCTTCTCCCAGCATTTTTTGAGCCGTTTTCAGGTTGATGAAGCTCTGCACATTGTCTACTTCCGCCAATCCACTTTGGTAAATGCCGACAACTTTTAGAGGGAAAATCCCTCCTTTGGCTGTGCTGACCTGTAGGCGGTCACCAACAGACAACGACATTTTTTTGGCTGCTCCGGCACCCAGCAGTATCCCATTGGCATTGCGGTACAGGGCTTCGGGCGATCCCTGGGTGATGTAATCGCCAAAGTTGAACAGGCGGACTTCTTCCAACACTTCTATTCCGTTGACCAGTCCGTTGAGTTCGATGGTGCCGGCGAGGTAAAAGACCTGCGTTTTGACCTGTGGGGTGACGCCTTTGACGCGGTCGTCGCCCCTCAGTTGATGGATGATGGGTGAGGCATTGTGGATTCGCATTTGGCTTTGTTTTGGCTTGACCGAATGAACCACATTGAGTGCCTGTCGGAAGGCGTCATAAAGGTCGACGGGTTGTTTTTTGCTGGGCTTGATCTCGTTGTAGAGCCGGATGTGCGGGGTTCGGTTGAGGATGAGGCCGTCGAGCATGCCGTTGAGTCCGGTCATAAAACTCACCAGTATGATGAAGGTGCCGATGCCAAAAGTGACGCCCAGTGCGGCAATGGCCGATTGTTTGATCCGGGTCAGCAGGTGGGTACGGGAGATGTCGAATATAACGCGCCAGTTGGTCATGGTTATTGGGGTTTGATGAGGTAAGTGCTGGTGTCGATACCCGACAATACTTCTACAAAGGAGATGTTTTGTACACCAGTCTCAATATTTACGGGTCCGTTTACGGTTTGAACGCGGCCGTCGTCGAGGAGGTACTCCGGCGGGATGGTCATGGCTTGTTCTTTTTGATTGACGACGATGTTGGCTTCTCCCGAAAGGCCTGGGTACAGCTTGTTGGGAGGTTTGTCGAATAGCGCTTCTACCTTGAAGGTCTGAGTGCGGTTGTCTTTTTGCGGATAGATACGGTGGATGCTGGCTTCAAAAGTTTGGTCGCCATAGGCATCCAGCACCACCAGGGTTTTTTGGCCGTTTTGCAGGCGGACGATGTCCACTTCGTCGATTTGCATTTCGATCAGGAAGTCGCTGCTATTGCCGATGATGGCGAGCGGCTCTTGTATGCCGATGCCTTCGCCAACCGATTTGTGGAGGGCGTAGATGGTGCCATCCATTTTGGCGGTTATTGTAAAATCTTTGTTGGAAGTTTGGGTGGAAGCGAAGTTGTTTTGGAGTTGTTGTAGTTGGTTGGCTAGTTCGTTTTTAGTGCGTTGGTATTTGTTGAGGAGGAGGTCGAGGTTGTTCCTGGTCAGTTCATAGGCGAGCTTTCGGTCGCGGAAAGCTTTTTCGGAGCCGATGTTTTTGTCCCAAAGGTTTTTTTGTCGGACGAAATCGGCGGAGTCGGCTTGTAGTTTCAGTCTGGCTGCCCGTATTTCATCTTCAATGCCCTGGAGGACGGTGGCCTTGCCCTGATAGTTTTGTTGGGCGAGTTGGACGCTGAGCCGCGCATTTTCCGTAAGGTATGTAGCGGTATTGTTGGATATTCTGGCAAGCACCTGTCCTTTTTTGACGGTCTGGCCCTCCTCGATCATTATGGCCTCAATGAGACCGCCAGCCGTTGGGTACACGGTGTATTCGTCGACGGGTACAATGGTGACGGAAGCATACACGGATTCGGTCAACGGACGGTACCGGGGTTTGGTTTTTTCTACTTCTTTTTGACAAGAAAGCAGTTGTGCCAACAAAAAAAACAGAAACAAATTTGTTCTCATCATAGCAACTGCGATTTGGTGGATTAAAGGTAAGAATGTTTGATGTAACCTGCGAATTTATTCACCAGGTTCCAGAGACAAACCAGCGAGTAAATAACCAAAACTTCCCAAAAAAATGGTATTTCCCCCATATCATACTATATTTAGCGCATGAAAGCCGAAAACATCAAAATATACTATGAGCAAAATCTGCCGCATATTCAACCCCTTGGCGCTACGTTTTTTGTCACTTTTCGGTTGAAGGGCTCTATACCAGCCGTAAAATTGTTTTACCTTAGAAAGGAGTTTGAGCAGGCTGTCGCTAAATTGTATGCTGAACCCTACGTCAATGTCGAACAACGAATGGAGGAAGAACACAGACGCTTTTTTCTGGCTTACGATAAATTGCTGGATGATGTGCGATATGGCCCCACACATTTGAAAGACCCTGAAATCGCCGATCTGATAAAAAAAGAACTTCACCGTTTTGATGGCGATTTTTACGATCTCATCGCCTATACCGTTATGGTCAATCACGTCCATATCCTGATCGATACGAGTATTCAATTGCCCGAGGAAATTAATGTTCATACCCTTGGGATGATCGAGTTCGAACCGCTTCAAAACATCATGAAACGGATAAAAGGTCCCACCGCCATTTATGTCAACAGACTATTGAAAAGGAAAGGGAGGTTTTGGCAAAAGGAAAGTTTCGACCGCTATATGCGAGGCCCTAAAGAGACAGGTAATTCTTTGGCCTATATCTTGAATAATCCGGTAAAAGCTAAATTGGTCAGGGAATGGCGAGATCATCCACATACTTATTATAAATATGCTTAGTGTGGAGCAGTGCCAATAAATTGGCACGCTACAGTAGTCGGCGAATTTATTCGTCTGGCTTGAGGAGAGGAGGATAAAGCAATGTATTAGAATTGCAAAATGATTGAAACAAATCGCGAGGATTTTTTAGGAGCAGTGCCAATAAATTGGCACGCAACAGAAGTCGGCGAATTTATTCGCCTGGCTTGAGGAGAGGAGGATAAAGCAATGTATTAGAAGTGCAAAATGATTGAAACAAATTGCGAGGATTTTTTAAGAGCAGTGCCAATAAATTGGCACGCTACAGTAGTCGGCGAATTTATTCGCCTGGCTTGAGGAGAGGAGGATAAAGCAATGTATGAGAATTGCAAAATGATTGATAGCGTTCCAAAGTGTGGACTTGCGCCAATATCTCTAAGCCACAAGTTGAGCGTAAGAGGTTCTATAATAAATTCGTCCGACCTTGCCTACGTTTAGTTTATTGGCTGTGGGATTATTTGTTTGTAAACAAAGCCGTTTAGTGTCCAACAATATATTTACATTTGAAACGTGGGTGTTTTTCGCTCCAAATCCATTGTAAAAGTAGGCTAACCGTATTTTAGCTATAGCAAGGGCTCCTGATTCGGTCAGGCAGGTTGGAGCCTCTCCCGGAACAAGTCCGGGACAAGCTGTGGTGAGAGGATCCGCTAACCGGCCGGCAGGAATGTCACGCTCTCTACAGAAATTTATATTCACGTTTATAAAGAAACCATCAAGCGACTAACCGAGCTCTTCATCCAGATTACCCAAAAGCACGAATACACTTTGCTTATTGACGATGTATCCAGAGTACCACCTACTGGTGTCAGTGCATTGGAAAAACTTATCAAGCCCATCTCAAGCCTTCCATTCCGGCTATTATCCAAACTTCCATTTCTTCTAATAGACATTATGAACAAAAATTTAGTATGCAGCCTGTCTGGCGCCAGCCAGGCCTGAATGCCCCCTGCCTGCCTGCCGGCAGGTTTTTTGCCTACCCTGCCCCGAATCGAGTTCGGGACAAGCTGTCACATCCCTGTCTGGCCGCCAGGCGAGGCTCGTCCCGATAGCTATCGGGACTACGAGGCTCCCTGCCGACCGGCAGGCGGGCGGGTGTTCCTTGGTTAGACAAAAAATTACTATTCAATTTTTTTAGTTTTTATAAATCGCTTTGAAAGAACAGATGTTGAATTGATTATTCCAAATGAAAATCAGTTTCAAAGTGCGCTAAATAGTATTGGGCAAATTTTCACTATTGATGGTAAGGATCTGAAAATACCAATTCTTCCCAACAGCTCTCTTACACTTGTCGAATTAACACTTAAAAAGGATGTAGATTATGAATCTTGTTTTATGATTACGGATGATCAGGAAGATATAGCCGAAAAATCTCCCGTTGCCATTCAAAATTATGTTAATGAAAATAGAGAACGAATTGAGGTTGGTCGGGTTAGTTGGGAATTTGTAAAGGGTAGTTTGGGGAATACATAAATTATATCATTTTCATTAGTTCCTTTTGATTAATACGGAGGGGTTTGATCAGACCCCTCCGTGCTATGAAAGCGGTGATATTTCCTGTTTAGTATATTAAAATTCCTGTTCAGCAATTATCGCAACACATCGGATTTTGAGTAGTTCTATAATTGGAATCACAATACTTGCCTATTAAAAGGCATATTCCCTATCATCATAAAAACCCGAATACCATGAAACGAATATTACTACTATTTCTGCCAATACTATGTTCCATCAACGGAATTACTGCCCAAAGTTGCCTGGAAGGGGTCACCATCTTTTCAACTCAACAACAGATTGATAATTTTCCTTTTGAATATCCAGGGTGTACAACAATTTCCGGCGGAGTTTGGGTATTTGAAAGTACTCCCGGAGCTATTACCAGTTTAGACAGCCTATATCCTATAGAGAGAATAGAAGGATACCTTCAAATAGTAGATAATACGTCGCTGGTGAGCTTAAGCGGTTTGGATAACCTTTCTTATGTCGGCCATTTTTTTAGATTAGAAAATAATTCCACTCTTACCCACATTAATAACCTTTCTAGTCTGGATACCATAGCCTTTTGGTTTGAAATTAAAAATAATGATGCACTCTTGAGTTTAGAGGGATTAAACAATTTATCATTTGTTGGGTCGATATTGGAAATTAATGACAATGATCAATTGATCAATTTGGAAGGGCTGGGAGGCTTAAATTACGTGGAAAGCTTTAGTGTTTCTAATGGATCACTTGCTAATTTGGAGGGATTAAGCCAAAACATCAATATTGGCGGGCTTTTTATTTCTTCTACTGAATTAACAAGTTTGGAAGGATTGGAAAATATTGACTCTTTGTGGGGAGGATTGTCACTTATAAACAATGAGGCACTTCTAAACCTCACAGGGCTAAACAATGTTACTTCTCTGGGTGGAAGTCTTAAGCTAATACACAATCCGTTATTACAAGAATTAGACGCCTTGGAAAACCTTTCCTCAATAGGAGGAGTATTGGCAATTATTAATAACCAAAGCTTAAATAATATAAATGGCCTTGAGAATGTAGATCCTGTTTCTATTCAGTCAAACAGTCCGAATGAAGATATACGGATTTATCTCAACCCAATGCTATCGATGTGCTCCATTCAATCCATTTGC
The DNA here is from genome assembly GCA_965222105.1 of Saprospiraceae bacterium. Taxonomy (GTDB): domain Bacteria; phylum Bacteroidota; class Bacteroidia; order Chitinophagales; family Saprospiraceae; genus CALGLS01. The sequence goes on from CBDCTQ010000052.1 coordinate 78,460, forward strand.
GAAGCATTAGACCTAGGCAAGACCTCAGACATCCACGACAACGCCTCCAATTGCAATACTGCCGATGAAATATTATTTTTCTGCACCTATACCGACGGAGATGGCGATGGTTATTATTCCGACGAAGACTGCGATGATACAAATGCAGCCGTTAATCCGGGGCAAATGGAGGTTGTTTACAATGGAATAGATGATGATTGCGATCAAGCAACTTTAGATGATGACCTGGACGGGGATGGATTCGTACTGTCAGAAGACTGCGATGATGAAAATGCCACCATCAACCCAAGTGCAGAAGATATTCCCAACAATGGGATTGATGAAAATTGCGATGGGCTGGATAGTTTGGTTAATACCAATTATCATCCAACAATACAACCACAAATATATCCCAATCCCACCAAAGGAGCAATCACCATTCGTCTACTGGAACAGAAAGGGGCCACCATAGACATAAGAGATGTATTCGGTAAGCTGCTCCTCAAAGAAAAAACAAGTTCAAGCGCAACAGTCGACCTATCCCCGTACCCCGATGGAGTATACTTGCTTTTTATGGAAACGGATACGCGAGTTTGGTCCGAATTGGTACTTAAATATAGATGATACAGGAAGGCGCAAAGACTCCCTCTTCTCCGATTAGGAAGAAGGCGCCAAATGGGCAGCTATCTGCTACACCCTCGCCCGCTCCTCCCAGGCACACGGCCTCAACCCACAGACTTAGCTGGCTGATGTCATCCGACGCCTGCCCGATATGCCCATCAGGCAACTGCACACCCTCTTTCCCGAAAATTGGAAAGAGGATACCAACCACCCGCTCTACCCGCCCCTTATGGAGTTTGAAGTACGTGTTGATTCTCTAAAGAAAGTTGTAAAAAGTAACGAATACTTAACAACACAATTACAGGTTCAGTCTGTTTCCAGAAAAGGTTTTGGAGATAGGTCAAAAAATAGTTACCTTTCCTACTCAAACGTGCCAGGCGTGGGAGCGGCAACTGAATTTTAGGGAAGGTGGTTTGTTTTTCTGCCTGATCCGTAAAAGGAAAATGCTTTTAGGGGAAGAATCTCTGGATCCATAGTAAAATCGCCTGCTGAGGGCATGGTTGTTCAACTGGAGTGTTAGGTACAAGCAATAAACATCGAATATGATTTAATCAAATATTTATAATTGTATTAAACTCAGTAAGGAAATATATGACATGGTTAAAAATAGACTGCGTAAAATGCAGATAATCAAATTATTGAAGATAATTGATAGACTTTGTTAGTAAAAACATCTATATTGGAGCAAAGAAATAATATAATATGAAAAATTGGCAAGAACATATTACAACTGACTCATCAGTTCTTCTAGGAAAACCTGTAATTAAAGGGACTAGAATTTCAATTGAATTCATCTTGCAAAGATTAGCTTCAGGATGGACTGTTGAACTGTTATTGGAGAATTATCCAAGACTAACACAAGATGATATAAAAGCTGTTTACGCCTATACCTATGAGTGTATGAAGGATGGATTGCTATACCTGAAATCTAGAAGAGCTTAAAATTAAAATGAGGTTTTTAGCTAACGAAAATATTCCTAACGCAAGTTATAAATATCTAAAAAACAAAGGATGGGATATCGAACATATTGGTGAAACTAATATGGGAATCACCGACGAAGAAGTTATGGAATTTGCTATTCGAGAAGATAGAATTATAATCACTTTCGATAGTGATTAGGGTGAATTAGTTTACAAGAATTCACACCTGAATATCCAGCAAAACTACTATTCGAATTAATTACAGAAGATAAGCTGCAAATCGAGAATTTTTTCACAGTGATTGACGACAATCAAATTCGACAAAGAAAAATGTAATTAAGTCTGTACCTAATAACTACGTTTTCGTGCGGTCGGCACAGCCTGTCCCGTGAATAACGGGAACCCAGTATGAATACTCTGTCATGCCATGCCCACCTACGGTCGGAAATCCCTGACCGAGCTGTCAGGCAGGCTATCGGCAGGTAAACCTACAACAGATAAATTGAATTGATCTTCAGGCTTGCCTTCAGGCGAAGTGGACCAAAGGCTAAAAGAAATCGAAGATTCACGAGCTAAATGTATATGTCACCCTTGACTGGGTGGTTTTGCACTTTAGTGCTTCTTGGGTGACATATGTATTCCTTAGTGTTCTATCCAATTAGGAAGAAATGAAAAAACAGAGAATTAAAATAGGAGTAATAGCAACCTTTATAATTACAATTATTTCAATATTGATTTGGAATAATGAAAAAAAAGCAATTGTATTCGAAGAAACCTTAATTGTAAATAAGGAAATAACAGATGAAATTAGTGTTATAAATGCTGTTAATTTAATCAACCAAGATACCTCAATAAAATTTCCTATAAATTTTAAAAAAGGGCATGCTAAAAATAAAATATTTGGAGACTATTTTAAAAAGACAGATTATGGATACAATCTGACAACTAAGTCTAAAACTAATATTCCAACCCCATTAATTGTTGAAGAAAGAATTTTTTTAAGTGGAGGCTTCCGGAGTAAAGAGTATTTTTGTTTCGATAAGAATAGCGGTAAAATTATTTGGGCTGTAGAGTTAGATGATGATGGCCCTTCAACAGCTATTTATTCAGATAGCTTAATTTATTTTAATACAGAATCATGTACAATTTTCGCCTTAGATTATTTAAATGGAAATTTAAAATGGGCTTATTGGCTAGGAGATCCATTACTAACAATCCCTTCAATAGTAGATGAAACAGCAATAACTACTTATCCTCATATTCCTAAAATAGATTCGACTAAGCTAGATTCTCTATTAATAAGACCTTCCCATCCCATTATTGGGTTGAATAAAAAAAACGGAAAGATAAAATGGCAAAGATGGTTAGATGGTGATATTATATCACAAGGCATTGCACATGACTCAGTAATTTTAGTGACTACTTTCCCAGGAACTCTATACAAAATAGATTCAAAAGATGGGAACATTTTAGCATCAATTAAATTAGGTGCAACTTCAATCCCTATTGTAAAAGAAAATTTAATTTACATACCCAAAAGAAGTGATGATTCGACTGGAGTTAAAGAATCAATAGCAATCTTAGAATTTGAAAGTTTAGGATTTATTAGAGAGTTTAATATTACCGATGCACCATATTTAGACTATAAAATTCAAAAGAGCTCCTTGTTAAAAAAGCAAGCAGATACTTTAGATATAGGAAATGGATTTTTTATTACTCCAAATACTTCTGGTTGGAAGTTAGCAAGTGAAAATATTGGTCAATCGAATGTTTCTTCATTGCAAATGTTTCAAGGTTCGCAAATTAAATTTATAGAAGACACCTTGTTTACTTTTAAAGGGAATATCCTCTATTCAATTAATAGAAGAAGTGAAGAAATTATATGGACGGATACATTAAAGAATGATTACTTGACAGTAGGTGGATTTGCAGCTACACCAATAGAAATATTTGAAAATCAAATTGTCATAGTAACTACTGAAGGAGAATTGAGAATTTATAATGCACAAAATGGGAAATTAGATCACCAATTAAATATTGGCGAACCAGTTCGATCAAAGCCACTTGTGAATGAAAATTGGATTTATGTTCCAACGATGAAAGGAAATTTGATTTGTGTAGACCTTCTAAAAATGAAAAAGAAAACTGGATAAAATATTAATAGCTGATCGCGCCGTGAAAGTCCGTGAGGTAAGGATTTATAAAGCGTCAAAATATATATGAAATACCTTAAGACACACTAGTAGATAAGCCATCCACTTCCGCTCGGCCCCCACCCTCAAACCCAATAACACTATTCCTTCACAAATGTCCGAACCACCAATTTGAAAAAACGGATTCCAAAAAATAAAGCCCTGGCGCGAGATCTCCTACAAACAGTTGATCGGAAGTGTACATCCCGGCCTTAATCGTCTTGCCTTCTGCGTTGAGTATGGAATAGGATTCCGGGCGCAGCTCAGTTTGAATAACCAGATAGTCCTGTGCCGGATTGGGCGCCAGGGAGATCTCCACCGACGGATGATGTAACGGCTCTACCGACGAAACCACCGGCAGATCGTACACATAAGCTGCGCCTCCTGAAGCGGCCCCAACGTCGCTGGCATGTGCTCCTACCACAAAAACATTTTCGAAAACAGAGGTGTTCCACCCAAAATAATCTCCTCCCGGTGAGGTATGCTTTTCCATCTCTACCCAATTCGTTCCTTCTCGTTTAAAGACATAGGTTGCACCCGACTCAAAATCGTCGGCATCGTACAGAGCACATACTATGGCATAATGCGATGACAGTGATGACCTGCCACCAAAATTTTGGCCTTCCGATCCGTCAGAAGCAGTTAGTTTTTGGGTAATCGCCAAAAATTTCGACATTTCTGCCAAAGTGGTCACTTTCCCCAATATCGGCTGGGGTTACTACTGTTTGACTAAATACAGGAACGCAGACGCTCAATAGCATCAGAAAGGAAAGAAATAAATTAGTTTTCATAATTATATTTAAATTTTAAAATGTTTTAACTCATTTCCGTAACTTTGAAAGTTTATGGACGGAAATTCGATCAAAAATCTGTAGCCCTCCCCTCCTAACCTCTAACAACAACCCCTAAATGTTGCTGTAAATTCTTCCGATTTTTATAAGTTAAGGCTCGCTCGAAAAATAACTTGTCTCCAAAAAGACAATTTATTTTTTGAGCTTTACTAAAACATAAATCACAAAAATTGAATAACCACATAAAATGCCTGATTGTAGATGATGAGCCGGTAGCTCAGCGAATTTTGGAAGGTTATCTTGTCGATTTAGCGGAGTTTGAATTGGTAGGTAAATGCCTGAGTGCTATTGCGGCAAGAGATTTTTTAAAGAAACAAGAAGTAGACTTGATGTTTTTGGATTTGGAAATGCCCAAACTCAAAGGGTTTTCTTTTTTAAAAACACTCCGAAACCCTCCGAAGGTTATAATCACAACAGCTTACCGGGAATATGCTCTGGAGGGATATGAATTGGAAGTATTGGATTATCTGCTAAAACCCATCACCTTCGAGCGGTTTTTAAAAGCAATAAATCGCTTTCAGCGATTTCACCAACCTGCTGCTGCATCCGCCAATCAGGACAGCAAGGAGCAAGCTTTTATCTACGTGAAAAGCGATAGAAAAACCATCAGGTTGCGGCTAAATGAAATCCGCTATATTGAAGGGATGAATAATTACATCAAGATTCATTATGGAGAAAAAGTGCATATCGTTTATGCTTCTTTAAGCAAAATATTAGAAGAACTAAATGATGATTTTTTGCGGGTACATAAGTCTTTCATTATTAATAAAAACCATATTACCGCTTTTTCACAAGAGCTGATTGAGTTAGAGGAAAGGCAAATACCAGTTGGTAATACCTTTAGGAGTAAATTAAAGGACTTATAGACTTGTCATTGTGGCAATCAGGAAATTTTAATCGCCTTAACCGTCAATCCAGGTTCATTGATAGTCATAGAATTTACTTTATCATTTATGACCTCAAATGAAATGGTCACAGAGGGTGCGCCATTGTAAGTAAATAGATCATCCCCAATTTTGTGGAGCTTACCACCAAAACCACCAATGGGTCCTAAGGACAGCGATTTACTCCTATTCAGGTGGATGGTAAACCCATCTTTGGCTCCTTCACCATATTTGTAATCTCCCAAATATTTTTTCTGATTTTCTTCACTGACTTTTTCATACGTTTTTCCATCTGCATCACCCAATGACTCTAAGTAGTCGATGAGCTTTTGTTGAGTACTTCTTTCTTTTGAAGACATTTTGTCTTTCATTCGCATTCCGGCATAGGCATGTGTCAATAAAGTGATGCCATGAGGCCCTGGTGTGGTTTGAATGCCCGGACTGTATGCTATCATGGATTTTACAACGGAATAGGCTCCCAACATAGCAAAAGTAAAAATAGTCGGTCTGGCGCCTTTTTCTATAAGGTAATTAGCTATATCCCTTCTTCCCACATGCGATGCAGCCCCTATGGCAGATTCCCAGTCTCCAAATCGCCATTCCCAGGTTGCCTTGGCCAGCTCTGGTCTTACATCTACCAACTCTTTTACTCTTTCAAAATTTCCGTGAGATTTACCCACGACTTCTGAAACTATTTCGGGGTCAATGTGAGGAAATTCTTTATGGGGCTTCCCAGATTGACCTGACCTTTTAATTGTATTTATATTGTTAGGATCATAATAAATGGTCGATGGCAGGAAAGGTATAAAAATGCCCAGAAAAGAACTTTTAACCAATGTCCTCCTACTTAGATTACCCTGATTCTTTTTCATCGTAAATTATTTTATGATTTTGATATTGAATTTGTACAGGAATGCGATTTTTGTTGGTTTCTATTTTAATATTAAAAGGCAAACTGGTTCGATTCGGATAGCCAGAAAAACCGGGATAAATAACCCGATATTCATTTTCCCTGGATTTGAAAAGGGTAGTCAATGATTCATCCACTATATATTGCTCGCCGTATTCTTCCGAATTGAGTTCTACCTGAATCGTTTTAAAGAGATTGGCTTCTTCGACATCTAACCTCCCTGCCAAAGATATAGCGAGATAATAATTGACTACATTGTCCAATTCAAAATAGCGGGAAATGAAAGGACTCCAAAGCTGCGTCCCCACAGGAGCAAATTTTTTATATTCAAAATGCCCGTGAAATGGGCTAAAGCCCTTTATCAGAACGGTATCCTTTTTTACTGTTAAAGTAGCTTCCGTTTTTCCTTCACTACCTTGATTCAAGATAAACAAAGAGTCGATTCTTCTATTTCGAATTCGATGAAAACTATAGGTTTCTCTATAATCCGGTGCATCGGCTATCATAACAGAACGAACTGTAATCGTTCCATTTTCTATTGTATCAATGATGATAGTTTGTTGCCCAACCTCATAATCATTGGTATAAAATGTATAATTTACTTCATGACTGTTTTTCTCTTTTTTTAAGTAATTATTCCAGTTTTGAAATCTGTTTTTAGACCTGCTGTTGTTCTGTGATAATGTATGTAATGATTCTTCCAGAAACGATTTATCCAACCACTTGCCTGCCACCATGACGCCTTCTATTTTTCTAATGTTTTTAATGTCCAGCAAAGGATTTTTAGCCACCATTAGCAACTCTGCCTTGTTTCCTGTTTGAATAGCACCGACCTTTTCTAATTTTAAAAATTGGGCGGCATCAATAGTGGCATATTTTAAAATGTCAAAATTGGAAATACCTGCTTTTGCAAACAATTCCATTTCATCCAAATAGGCAAAGCCAGGAACAACCAACGGATAACCACCATCACTTCCTAGCGTGAGTTTATCACGGAAATGCAGAAAAAGTCGAAAATCTCGGCTATAAATCATTGAGAGTCAGTAAGTTGTGAGGGCTGGGCGAGTTTTAAAAATGTATACACTAACTTTTGCTAAATCAACACTTGCATAAGTGATTGATTTTCAGTAATTTTGCGTTGACGAAAATTTAAGTGTATACACCAACTATGGCTAGCCTGCAACAGAAAACAGTAAAAGGCCGCAAATACTGGTACATTGTGGAAAGTCGGCGGGTCAACGGCAAACCCCGACCTGTCGTGCTGGAATACCTGGGCAGTGCAGACCGGCTGCTGGGTCGCCTCAGCGGGCCTATCAATACGTTGCGGTTAAAATCGTATCAACATGGCGACGTTTCGGCCTTGCTGGACATGGCCCGCCAAGTTGACATCGTCTCAATCCTCAACAAATATATACAATCTAATCGAAAAAACGACTCTTCTAAACCATTAAGAAACGGACTTACGGCTGGCGCTACATTTTTACTGGCTGCCATCGGCAGAAGTTGTCGGATGACTTCTAAAAGAGGCTGGTATCAATGGGCAAAAACAACTTCGCTGGAGTATCTGCTCAAAGGCGATTTATCAAAGTTGGACAGCCAGCATTTTTGGGATCAGATGGACGTCCTTCCAATAGAAAATATAGCAAAAGCAGAGGAGGAGATTTTATTGAAAATATTGGACAAATTTGAGATAAAAACGGATAGCTTGTTCTATGATACGACCAATTTTTACACATTCATTTCAACCACTAACAATAAAAATACAATTGCCCAAAGAGGAAAGAACAAGCAGAAGCGAAATGATTTGCGACAGGTTGGCCTTGTCTTAGTAGTAAGTCAGCAAGATCAGATTCCATTGTTTCATCACAGTTATACGGGCAACATAAACGACAGTGCTGTATTTAAGAATGTCATTGGGCAGGTGGTAAAGCGAATGATAGCTTTGAAGCTGGACCTGGCTCGACACACTGTTGTTTTAGATCGTGGTAACAACTCAAAGACTAACCTGGAAATTATAGAAAAATCGGAGTTGTACTATGTAGGTGCGCTAACACCAACCAACCATAAAGAACTGACAACCAAATCTTTACAGAAGTTGAAAGGGAAAGCACTTGGGGAAGATGTATCCAATTACCATATGGTAAAAACGGAGGTGTGGGGTAAAGAAAGAACGCTCGTATTCTTTTTGTCGGACAACCTCAGGGAGGGGCAATTGCGCGGTATGGATACGAAGCTAACTAAAGTTGAACGTCAGTTGGAGCAACTTCAACAGAAGCTGTCGAATCCAAAATCCAATAAAAGAAATAGAAAGCAACTCACCCGGCAAATAACAAGGATATTGGAAGAAAAGAAATGTAACAATTTGATTACATGGGAGTTGAAATGGAAGAGTAAAGGTAGGTATGAGTTGCAATTTGAAAGAAACGAAGCACAGATAAATGAGGCTGGTAAAAACTACGGTCTGAGGATATTGATGACCAACAGGCATGAGTGGGCAGCCGTACAGATTATACAGGCCTATTACGGCCAAGCTAATGTTGAAAAAGCGTTTAAGGAACTAAAGAACCCCTATCATCTAACAATAAGACCACAATACCACTGGACAGATCAAAAAATAAGAGTACACTATTTTATTTGCGTGATCGCTTATTTGTTGAGTGCATTGCTGCTCAGGCAAGTTAAAAAAAAGGTAGCCTTCAAAGGGGGGATCAATGCCCTGCTCAATGAATTGGCTAACATCCGACTGGTAAGTGTGCTGGGTAAAAAACCAAGGGATGGACTAATAGAGCCACGCTTTCAACTAGAAGAAATGACGCCCAGCGAAAAAGCCCTTTTTAAGGTGCTCAACTTGGAGAAAACTCACCATAAAAAAGTGAAAATAAAGGGAGTTAGTGTATACAAATGACATTGACTTAAGTAACTGTTTGTCAATGAATTAGGGCGCTTTTTCGCTATTTTCGTAGTAAACTCGCGCTAGAAAAACTGGAATCTTATGATCATTTAATTCTTTGACAAGGCGCGCCACCTTTTGATAAGGATAGTTGCCAATGGTTGGTATTTCATCAGTTTGGGGCTTCCAGCTGGCTTTTAGTTTTGGAGGAATATACTTCATCAAAGGCGAATGATACAGACTGTCTTTTTTATGCGCCAATGACCAAATATGATGAACCGCTAAAGAGGGCGTAATGGCCTTATTGTGCTTTTTTAAACAGTGAAGGAGTTTTTCCTTATTGATTTTGAGTTGTCCCCTTCTGGTCAACCCTGTCAAATTATCGAATTCGTTTTGCTTACCATTCAGCACTACATTTTCATCAACAAAAATGGGAAAATGACCACTTATCGGAAGGCCAATTTTTTCCGCTTCATCGAGAATCGCTTCATAAACAACAGGTGGGCATGTTGCATAAATCATCATTCCGTCATATCCCAATCGTTTGGCCTCTCGTACTTGTTGTCTTCCTTGTGCAGAAGTAAAAATTGGTTGTTGACTATGAAAAGGAGCGGGCGCACCGGTAGCCCGTAATCCATAACTCAAAATTCTTGGTCCTAATCGTTCTCCATTTTTTACTTGCTCCCGCAAACCCAATACATTAATATGACTAGGAATGTCCCTCACTGTTGTTTGACCATTTGCCAAATACAACATCAAATTGCTTTCATTGACGTGCGTGTACATGTTGATAAGTCCTGGCAAAATGTAATTTCCGTTCCCTTCAATCAGCGTGTAGTTTTCAGGAATAATTGTTGTTTCTGCATCGTCGATATTTTCGACAATTCCATTTTGAATTAAAATCGTTTGCTTGTACCAGATGGAATCCGACAACATTGAAAGGACATGGACGTTTTTAATAGCAAAGTCAGATTGGCCAAATAAACAGCTGGTTAATAAACAACATGTCAATAGTAATATAGTAGATAACTTCTCAGGCATTTCAGGTCGAAAGACTTTTATCATATTCCGGATAAAAACCATCAAATGCTGCATGTCGATTTTAATAATATAAGTTTTCTTTTCTCTCAAGATACACTCATTTACTACTCCTTAATCTATCTTCATCCAAGCTTGACGTATTAAATTTCCTTCTGCTCTAAACTCGATGGTATAATGGCCTGTCGGCAATTCTTTTGTTTGTATTGGAAGGTGGTGAGTGCCTTGCTGAAAATCCGAAACACCGGAAAGGCGCAACGCCCCATTTATATCTGTCACAGACCAATGAAGTCTCCTTGCTTTTTGCAGCACAAAAGAGCAAGTTAACCAGTCATTTCCAGGGTTTGGATAGAGGGTTAATTTTTCTAAACCTGCTATTGTTGAAGGGGGGTCTCCCAAGCCACTTAGCAAGCATTCTCCCTCTTCTACTTCCATTAATTGATTGACTGCCAAGTCTGTACAGACGTCTACTATGCCCGATAACCAATGTACCTCTACAGAAATTATTTCGGATGCATCAGCTAAGCCAAAATGTTGTATCTGACTATTTTGAAAAGCATGACTTCCAGTACCGCCCGATACATACCGCATTTGCCTGATGGTATCTGCATTGAGAACTGCTGTAACATATATCTTAGAACCAAAACCATTGCGATTGGATTCTACTCCTTTCAGTTTGATTTTAAACCAATTATTCAGAGTTCCAATTTCATTTTTAAATAGAAAATTGGCTGCGCCAACTGATGCGCTGGAGGTATTTACCACGAATAAATCCATATCGCCATCGAGGTCAAAGTCAGCAGTTCCAGCAGATTGAGCATTAGCAATGCTGGAAGTAGCAAAATCGCCCGCATCATCATCAGATAATAAAGTGAAATTGCCTGAATCGTTTTGGTAAATGCGGCCTTTAGAAGTGTTTTCTTGATGTGCTAAAGCCAAATCAAGATCGCCATCATTATCGTAGTCGGCCCAGACATTGAAATTGGTGTAATCCACCACGTCCAACATAGGTTGATCTAAAATTTCAGTAAAGACCAGCTCTCCTTCATTTCGAAAAAAGCGGTCTTGGTCATTAAAATGATTGAGATATAAGTCGAGGTCACCATCATTGTCGTAATCAATCCAATTGAAACCAATGTTAGCACCTGCTTCGCCCGTTAATCCTGTGATCTCTGCTTGCACAAAATAATTTGGGTCTCCAGTTTCTACCAGCATTGACTTGTGAAAAGTATTGGCATTGGGCGCAGTATAGTTGGCTACATACAGATCAAGATCACCGTCCTCATCCAAATCTACCCAGTTTATTGCTGTAATAAAACCATTTCGGAATTTCAAAAAAGAAAGGGTATCTAACTCTACAAATGTTCCCTCCTCATTTCGGTAAAAGCGATCCGTTGAGCCGTTAGCTGCCCCAGCGTGAAAATCAAGATCGCCATCGTGGTCATAGTCCAGCCAACTACCACTGTCGTAGCTGCCAAGCGGGGTAGTAAATGTCGTATTGGGTTCGAGGCTGTAATCTGGTGCTCCCTGATTGACGAGCAGATACAACGGCAGGGGTTGAAAATCATTATCTCTGTAATTGCACACCATAACATCTTGGTCGCCATCATTATCATAATCGCCCAGCAATCCAACAACACTTCCCCAAAGACCAGGGGTTTGTGTAAATGGCGTTTCTGTAAGGGTAGAATAAGTATCGTCCTGATTATTGAGGTAAATGCGGTTGTTTTGAGCTACATCGAAACCGCTTACCAGTAAATCGGGAAATCCGTCATTGTTAAGATCATTCCAACTGGCGCCCGTACTGGCCAGGTTATCCGTTATCGGATCGCCAGCTTGTGTTGCTGTTGAAAACCACTGAGCTGAAACCAGTGTCATACTCCCCAGGTTTATTAAAAAACATAGAAAAAAGGATCTTAATTTTGACATTTCTTGACGTTGTTTTTGGTTAAAACTTTTTTATAAATAGGTCTATCCCTCAGTTTAACTTTTGGACAAGCATGGAGAACATTATATTATCAAAAAGCCATCTCACTTATTCAAAACAGTATTCATCCATTCTATCACTTTTGTTGAAAGACTTTCATCATATTCTGGCGAAAAGCTATCAAATGCTGCCTGTTGACTTTCTGACAAAGTCAAGCCGTGGCCTGCTCCAGGCACTTCGATAAACGTGCCCATCCCTTCGCCTTTTTTAGCCATAGCTTCTGCAATCATAATATGATCTTGTCGACTCATAATCCAATCGTATTCGCCATAGATCACCAAAGTCGGCGATTGAATGTTTTCCCAATACTCCGGTACATTATGTTCGTTGGCTTCCATATAAAAAGTAACTGGACGACCATATTGATGTTCGGGTTCATCTTGCCAAAGCGATTTAAATTCCGGATACTTTTCAAGAATGGTTTTGGGGCTCAATTTATCGTTGAGATAAAGGGAATAAAACCTAGTCCATTGTCTCATTTTTTGATTAGTCTTGGCAGGAGCATCTCCGCTTAGCGCAGAAATGCGCCGCTCTATTTCAAGCATGTGTTCGTACCATGTTTTGTAGTAACAACCTGTGACCATCAAGCCCTTGATATTTTGATTTTGGGCAACCATTGGAGCCATCGTTCCACCCATACTTGAACCAAATAGAAAAATATTTTCAGTATCTACATCCTTTCGTTTTTTCAATTGCTCCAAAGCCTCTTTGTGGACTTGCAGTTCATAATTGAATCCGTAGTCATCACAAGATTTGCCCTTGCTATCGCCCACGCCGGGTTTTTCCGTTCGCATGACGAGGTAGCCCGCTTTTGACAGATCGTGAATTAACTGAATATTGCCATCTTTAAACCGGGGGTGCGCATCTACTGCATCACAAGACAACCACTGAATAAATAAAATGGCAGGCAACTTACCCTGTACATTTTTGGGTTTGGAAATAATGGTACGTAATTGGTCTCCCTGCGAAGTGGTAAAGCTTTCATAATCAAAACTTACTCCTTCAGCTACTTCATAAGGAAAGGGGCCAGCTACTACTTTGATTATTTTAGGATGACCATTTCGGTGGATTTTAAGTTGAATGGAATGCCCTTCTTTTTTTCCGGTCAAAATTCTGCTAAAATCCTGGCGGGATGAAATTGCAGTTCCATTTGCTGCGACAACGACATCGTTCACCAGTGCTTGTGCTTTGTCAAAAGCGCATCCTTTTGAAATACTGGTCAATATGACTTTTCCGTCTTCGTATTCATAGCTTACGCCCCAGTAAGCCCGCCGAGGCAATTGACTTTGGGCACAACTAACATATGAGAAAAAGAGAAAAAAAATGAGAAAACAATTTTTTGCCATAAGTTACTTTTTTACAAAAAAAGAAATCCTTGATTGAATAATCTTTCTTTTTATTTCAAGGAAGTTTTTTTCTATGGGATCAATTCTTTGTTTTATGTCAAATAAAAACAGCTATTTGACCCTAATAAAAAGCTTGTTGACATAAGGATTCCGTATGAAACACCGATAATTCTTATTTTGCGAAATGAACTGGAAGCATATATGCGGGCATATTTTATTTTGGGTCATCATCATGCTGACCTATGCCCTCTCAGAATGGGGATACCGGGATAATTTTTGGGCAGCTATTTTATTTGAGTTGATATTTTTGCCGGTTCGGTTAGTGGCTGTATATACAAATTGGTTTTTATTAATTCCGGGTTGGTTGTATAAAAATCGCATTTTGAAATACCTGCTATCGCTTTCCATATTGCTTTTCACCCTAGCTATTATTCAAAGATATTTCGTTTTATATTGGGCTTATCCGGTCTTTTTTCCTGAATGGCTGTCCAACTCCAAAGTAATAGAGCCATTGATTTTTTTTAGAATTGTTCAAAATGTAGTCATCATCGTCTCCCCGGTTGCCTTCTCAACGGGCATCAAAATTTTCATAGATTGGTACGCTGAAAGAAACCGGGCAAAGCAATTAGCTATTGAAAAAAAAGAAGCCGAACTCAAGTATTTAAAGTCGCAAATAAACCCTCATTTTTTATTCAACACCCTGAATAACCTATATGGACTTTCCATTGAACAATCGAAAAAAGTCCCTGGTTTGATTTTAAAGTTGTCAGACTTTCTCGATTTCGCGCTGTATGAATCCGCCAATGAAAAAATAGAGGTGGGCAAAGAAATTAAATTGGTCAAGGATTTTATAGACCTGGAAACGGAACGCTATCCAAACCGGGTAGCTGTAAACTGGGAAATAGAGCATTCTATTTTAGATAAAAAAATGGCACCCCTTTTATTTATTCCTTTAGTGGAAAATGCGTTCAAACATGGCGTTCGGGAAGAGTTGCGTGAAGCAAAGATTGACTTGACATTGCGTAGGGAAAAAGATCATCTCGTCTTCACGGTTAAAAACTCATTGCCCCGGGATGATTGGAATGATGGTTCTTCGGGAATTGGATTGAAAAATTTGCGGAGACGATTGGAATTGTTATATCCCAATACGCATAATTTATATTATGAGGAGGGAGAAGTCTTTTTTACTGCTGTTTTGGAGTTGAGTATTTAAAATAATGCTTCCTATTTTTGCGGAATTACAGCAAATGGAGCATTACGACTATTCCGGTCGCACTACAAACTTATCTATATGATTTCCAACACCTTTAGCAGGATCATTCCTTCCGCTACCTCCTTTACAGAGTACATAAACTCAAGAGTGCAACTGGACAGCACACTCACATTGCTCGTTGAAGATTCTCTTAAAAAGGAAGATTTCAAAAAAAATCACCTGCTACTCAAGGAAGGAGTAGTAGCCCATCGAATATTTTTTCTTGAAAAAGGGTCTGCCAGAACATTTTACTTTCACGACGGAAAAGATATTACCTCCTGGATTTACCGGCAAGGGCATCTCCTCACCTCCTGGAGTAGTTTTTATACCCGCACACCCTCCTATGAAAACGTCGAACTGACCGAAGACTCAACCATTGTCTCACTATCTTACGACCAACTCCAAAACCTGTATTCACAGCACCCAGGATTGCAGAAATTCGGACGGATAATGGTCGAAGAACAATTGGTATACCTGGACTACTTCTACAAGGGCTTTATGTTTATGACCGCAAAGGAAAAATACGACCTTTTATTGTCTATTTTCCCCGACGTGACCCTTAGGGTGAACCTCGGACACATCGCGTCTTTTTTAGGTATTTCACAGGAAACGCTGAGCCGCATCAGAAAGAAAAAATAGCAAATTATAACAAACTGCGTGGATAAGTCTTCAGGAGGTCATTTAAAAAAGTGGGCGGATTCCCTTCGGGGCTACCGGCAGGCTAGGCAGGGCTAGGGTGCCTGACTGCTCCCGATATGAATCGGGACGGGCTGTCAGGCAGGCGGGAAGCAAATCAATGCAAAACGTTATAATCAGAAAAAATCATTTATTGCTTTGCACAATAAACTTTGTGGTCGACGATTCATTGGTTTGGTTTACGGAGGTAAGAAAATATATTCCGTCAGCCAGGTAAGAAATATCAAGGTGCCGGGCAAAGGGCATCCGCGCCACCTCCTGCCCCATTGCATTGGTTATTATTAATTCACGACTATCGAAATCAGTATCAATCGAAATGCTGTGTGTAGTTGGATTTGGGAATATCCTGATGGCGTTTTGTTGATTTTCTATATCCTTCGCCGACACCATACCCTCAATATCAAACTTCACTTCCGACAGCCCCGCACAATCACCACTCCAGGTATCAATAGCCGTTAGGAGAACATAGCGGGCATCGGCTTCGCCCAGGTTCAACCCTTCTTCTCCCTCATAACCTGGGTTGCCCGTAGCTTCACTTAACAGAAAACTACCCGCCTCCGTCCAATCATTCCCGTTTAAGGAAAGATCAATTGCGATATTTTTCATCCCATTGGCTGTTTCCCCTTGGACATTATAGTTCCAAAAATGAGTTGCGCCCAGGCTATACACATAGCCCAAATCGTACATTACCCAATGCGATGTTCCCCTTAGCGGGTTGGGGCTTGGGGCCATTTCACAAGAGGTCCAACTGTCGTTGATGTTGACCGAATGGTTGCTGTCATTGCAATCCTGCGCATTTGCAGAAAGGCAAAACAAAATTGAAAGAGCTACAATTAAACTTCTCATTTTTATGATTTTAAATATCCATAAACCCAACAGGAGGTGTTCCGCTATTGGCATCGTAAAAATTGCCGATATTAGGCAGTACATAGCTCAGATCGCCATTGGGCACTCCAAACCACTTCGATAGCTCGGCAAAGTATTCATCCGTAGAAATGGAAGGCAAAAGAATGGCTCCGCCCACATCGTCATTCCCATTCAGCGCAAGCGAAGGATAATTGCCAAACACCTGACCGCCATTGACACTGTCGCCCATCACCATCACATTGCCGCCCCAGGCATGATCGCTGCCATTTCCATTGGAGGTAAGCGTTCGCCCAAAATCAGAGGTGGTAAAAGTAGTCACACAATCTGCAACCCCCAATTCCTCCATCGCCGCCTGAAATTCGGACAAGGCCTTACTCACCACACTCAACATCGCCACCTGATTGTCCAACACCCCGTCGTGATGGTCCCAACCCCCCAAAGTTGATAAAGAACGTTTGCCGGGTTACATCCAAGGTATCTCTTACGGCGATGGTCTTGGCAATCAATTCCATATTGGCGGAAACGGGATTGCCGGAAAAGGTCGTCGTCAAGGCAGGAGCCTGAGCGATGGCGGCGCTAAACTCCTCATGGTTGGACTGCGAGTCGTTGATCTTATTGGTAAATGTAGACTTAAAAATGTCTTGATACTGTTGTGCCAGCAAACTCTCCGCTCCGGTTTTCAATGCCATATCCAAAGAGCTCGTCCCCTCCAACACATTAATGCCCACACTCCCCCCTGCCGCGGCCCGAATGGCGTATTCTGTCGAGCTATTGCCCACCTGGAAAATATTGGTTCCCGACAACGATATATTCATCGAGATGTTCTGATTTCCGTTGCCTGCCTGAAGGATATCGGCCATCCGCCCACCCCAACCTTTGGAAGAGCGGGTCTGAGGAATGGATGTTTGCCATTGTTGAATTTGGTCGGCATGAGACAACAATCCCACGGGAATGGGAACAGTTCCGCTCAAATATTGCGTCTTGGTTGTTGGCTCTACCAGGGTACCTACAGTTGCTGACAAACGCCAGTTTGTTGTTGTTAAACAAGGTCTGCACTTCGGGCATGGAGGGGTGCAGGCCGAATTGTTTTCCATTACTGTCCGTAAAATTGATTGGCAACAAGTCACCTTGCGGCAAAGCCAGGTTGGAACGGGCATTTGCATACTCCGAAAAGTGACTGCCATTGCGGGGCACCAGCATGTTGAAACTATCATTTCCGCCTGCCAGCAAAATACATACAAGGGGCTCGGTAGTCACCACCTGCCGAAATGGCCGGACGCGTCATTCCCGCCAACGAATTGGCAACGCCCAAGTTCAGAATGGAAGTCAAAAAAGTCGTCGAGCCAATAGCAGCGCAGGAAGCTGTTCCCAAAAAATTCCGGCGACTCATTCCCTTCCGTTTTCCCGAAAGGAAAGCCTTTTTATGATGATGGTTTTTACTCATTTTTAACACTATTTTTGAATGCTGTATTCCGGTGAAATAAAGGATAAAAACAACACCGCCCTTACCCGCTCAACGGGATCAGAAAGTTGTTCAACCGCATTGATGATGGATGTTTTGGTGGCATCGGAAAACAGCCCGCCGGTCAAAATCAAGTTCATCCTTTCCACCAGGGTGGGCGCATCCGAGGCCATATTGTACTCTTCGTCCAAATCCAGATACAGATAATCCACGGGGTCCAGATCATTGAGGTCATAACTCGGGGCATTGTGTATGGAATTGCCTGCATGGGTGGCAATTTCACCGTAGTAATCATTGATGAACCAGTCGTAAGCCAAATTGATATAATTGATAGAAGTAGCCGAGGTGTGAATCTGAAACTCCGGCGCAAACAGGTCCGCATCCGCGATCGGCCCATTGGGCTGATATTCCGGAAGGTAAAAATTGAATACACTCGGAGAAGCCAGAATCCCCTGACTAACCGCTTCATCAAAAAGGTAGCCCCAATTCCACAACCTACCCGATTGATTGGTCACATTAAATGCCCGCAAGGCCTGGGTATATCTCAGCAAAGGTTCTTTCAGCTTGCCGGCATGGGGGTCGTCCATCCAGGAACAATCCAGCGCTTCTGCGTCTGTCAAGATGGCTCGAACCACTGCTTTCATATCTCCCCGAACGCCTTCTCCATTGTCATTAAATTTGGCAGCTACCCGACCAACATAGGCGGGGGTAGGATTGGATTTCACCAGGCGCTGTATCATCAATTTGCCAATAAATGGCCCCACATTAGGATGGTTAAACAGATTGTCGACGGCATCATTAATATCTTCCAATGTGGACTGCCCTGCGGGTACCACCTGGCCGTTCAACAGGTTTTTCACCCCGGGTTCATGCCAATTGTCGAAGGGGATCATCGGCTCCCAGGTGACTACAGTTGCCGGACTTTCATTGTACTCATTTCCCCACTCGGTCGGTATCCAGCTATAGTCTTCCCAGGGCCACCAGTAGCCTGAGGGAGCTAAACCGGTAAATATTTTTGCAAATTCTTTGATGTCGTTATTGTCGTAGGTCGGAATGGGGTTGCCCTGTCCGTCGAGTTGTCGGGTGCCGTCCTGATTCAGTTCAAACAACCCAATGGAAAACAGCTGCATGATCTCGCGTGCATAGTTTTCATCCGGATGGATGTTGTTGGCCGCATCCGACTTGGGATTGTTGATGTGGCTTAGATAAAAACCCATCATAGGATGCAGCGAAATATCGTAGAGCAAATCTCTGAAATTGCCAAAGGCATGCCCATAGAGCATATCGTAGTAATGAGCCATGCCCGGACCACTCAATTCCAGGTTGGATTTTTCCGAGATCACAAATATCTGACTCATCGCCTGGGCAACTCTTTGCCGGACGTGATCGTCTGATTTGAGAATGTTGTTCCACCAGGCCATTTTCCAGTAGAACCAGTACGGGATAACCGCATCGCCGTGATTGACGATGTAATCCTCTCCCCAAATGGCTATGTATTGCGGATAAAAATGTTCCCAGATCATCCAGGTAGTATCGATGAAACTAACTTGAGGAGGCATAGCAAATTGAGTATCCAGCCAGTCAGAAATACCTTGGTCGGCAACGGCATTGATGGTTTCAATGTCTGCGCCCAGAGAAGCATAGTTGAGAAAGCGGGCTGCTCCATAGGCATCAATACCCAACCCGCTGGCATCGGCCGTACTGGTCGCATCGGTTTGGTTGCTGCTAGAACTGGAAGTGATCGTAACGCCTTGTGAATGACCAGCTCCAACATAATCGGTATAGACTTGCCCCTGCATACCTACTACCCACAACAACAGAAGGACAATTAGAACGTATTTGAAGTACAACATTCGTATTGGATTGTTTTTCAATGAATAGCACAAAGATGAGGCCTTACTAGTAAAAAATCTTTGACTTATGTCAAAAAGGTAGTAAAATGCATGGAACTTTAAAGCCCAATACCACTTTTGTAACTAAAAAAACCGGATTCTTTTCAAAAAGAATCCGGCATTTAAACTATTAATAAAACGTTCTACTTCAATAAAATCATTTTACGGGTCGCCTGGTTATCTGCTGTCTCCAACTGATAGTACAGGACGCCGGTGGCACTCAGGTCACTGTGATCGACCAACACTTCATTGTATCCTTTGTCGTAGTCTCCTTCAACCACCTGTAATACCCGGCCCGACAAGTCAAATACTTTTAGAGTAGTCGATCCGCCTTTCGGCAAATGGAACCCGATCGTTGTAGTAGCCTTAAACGGATTGGGCGTATTCTGATATAACCGGAACTCGCCTGCCGCTACCTCATCGGTATCAAAACGAAGGTCAACACCCATCAAATCCAGGTCCTGGTTGTAGGCTTCGGCGGCGGTGTAGGTCGAGCTTATCTGCAATAGCTCGCTCAACTGACCATCTGCCTTGGCGGTAAAGCTGACGCTAAATACCGTCGAACCATCCACCACGGAAACACCTTGTTGGCTGCTCCAGCTCGTGGTAAGCACTCCTCTTTCGAGTAATGACAAGCCAAAGTTACGCGCACTCAAGTCGCTCAACGCTCCTGCCTCCACTCCTTCAAAACTCAACTTGCTGGCATCGAAATTAAGGCTGAACTGATAGCCGTGGATCGATTCAAAATCAGCGGCTGTAAACGCTACCTCATAGGTCTGTCCCGCCTCCAACTGCTGGTCTTTCAATCCGAATACCAAGTCTTCCGTCACGGTGCGGTCGTCGGCTTCCGCCAATAGGTTGGCCTGCACCGAGCCGTTCAAATCGCCTATCTTGATGCCCACAAAGTCGTGAACTTCCTCAGGGGTCAAACTGTTGATGTTGGTCACTTCCGGGAAAGTCGCTGCAAATGGATTGGCCGGGTCGGGGAAGACGTAGTCGGCTGCCACAAAACGCCAGGAGGTATTGTTCTGGAACTCATCGTCTATGAACAGGATCAGTTTCCGCAATTCCACTATGTCGATCGTCGTGATCGTGCCCGACTGGTTGATGTCGGCGGCGATCAGCTTGTAGGGCGAATCCAGCAAGTCCATTTCCAGAATGTGCTTGCTCATCAATACAATGTCGAAGGTACTCACTCCATTCAATGGATTTTCATCCAAATAAGGTGTGATCGAGTAGTTTTGCTCCAGCTCCAAATCCGCAAATTCGTACATCCCGTCGGCCTCCGTCACATCGGTCAGCAAATTGCCGTTGCCTTCCAGACTTACCGTTACGTTTTCTACCGATTCGGATTCCTCGGTGGCGATCAGACCCGACACATGGCCGGCTGGTCCAGGGCCTTCGGCAGGCACCACGTAGAAACTGTACTCCACGTAGCTGCTGTTGCCACACTGGTCGGTAGCTACGAATTGCACCACCGTCTCGGCGATCTCATCCGGGCAGTTCTGATTCGGAGAAGGACTGTTGGGGATCGTACTCCAGAAGATCGGACTGAAACAGTCGTCTACTGCTGTAAGGTTGTCGAATACTTTTTCCTTCCATTCGTCATACCAGAAGTTGAGGTCGGAACCGCAAATCGCTTCGTTGCACACATCGGGCACATAGGTAGAGCTGATGGCCGGGCCGGTATTGTCCTGGATGGCAACAGTCGTACTACAAGTCACCGAGCGGCCGCAATCATCTGTGGCCACAAAGGTCACTACGGTGGATGAACCGCAAGCCGTCAGGTTGAAGAAGCTCGGGAAGTGGCTGACGGTGTAGCCCAACTCACAGGAGGTGTTGACGCTGATCTGCTCCAGGTGCTGGTCGATGTAGTCCTGATTGTTGGGATCGCCGCATTCCAGTATCAGGTTGAACGGTGGGCACTCGATGGTCGGGCCTTCGTTGCCGATGATGAAGTCGCGGGTGGCACTGGCCGTGCGACCGCAGTCATCTGTCACCGTGTAGGTGTATCTGTATCTGGTACCGGGGCAGTTCTCCTGGCCGATGACCTGTGGGCCGGTGATCTCCACGGTGGCGCCGAAGCTGCAATCCGTTTCGTAAGTGATGTCCGTCTCCATGGGGTTGGCCAGGGAGGCGCAGTACTTATAACATTCGGGTAGTACATCGGTGATGACCGGGCCCATTGTGCTTTCCAGGTAGGTAAAGGTCTGGTCGCAGGTGGTGGTATTGCCACAGGCATCGAGCACAAAGTAGGTGCGCACCACGATGCGGGCATCGCCGGGGCAGTTGGTGCCGTCGTTGTCGTCAGCTACTGCAAATACGGTGAAATCACTCAGATTGGCAGTACAATCGTCGCTGATGGTGCCGCCTGCTGCGACAAAGTCCGCTGCCGTGGAGATCGGATCGGGCAAGGACTCAAAGCAAGTCAATGTCTGATCGGGCGGGCAGGTAATGTCTGGAGGAGTCGTATCCGCCACGTTGATCACCTGCACACAGGTCGAAGAATTGCCACAGGCATCAGTGGCTGCCCAGGTACGGGTGATGGTGTAGGTGTCTGCTCCACATCCGCTGCCCGTTTGGGTGCTCACATCGGTGAAGGTGACGATCACCTCGTTGGCGGAGGCACAGTTGTCCGCACCGGCCGTGGCCATGCCCGTATTGGAAGGATCGGTTGAATCGTTGCAGTCGAGATTCACAGTTGGTGGACAGACGATGTCCGGTGCAGTGGTGTCTTCTACGTTGATCGTTTGCACGCAAGTGCTGGAATTGCCACAGGCATCGGTGGCCGTCCAGGTGCGGGTAATGACGTATTCGTATTGCCCGCAGCCGGAGGCTGTTTGGGTGGTCACATCGGAGATGTCCAGCGCAATGCTGCCCACAGCAGAACAGTTGTCGACGGCTACAGGGATGCCCGTCATGCCGCCTCCCGCTACTGTCCAGCTCACTTCTACTGTAAAGTTGATCAGACATCCACCGTCGCCTTCTGCTTCATCGGTTATAGACAGTATCCAGTCACCTGCGGCAGATGTTCCGTCGAAAACATCGAAGGAACCCAACTGAGGTTGGACTGTTCCGGATACTGCCGAAGCAGCCAGATAGTCGTTGGAGCAATCATCTGGGTCTCCTACATCATTAGATGAAAGGCCACAACTGAATCCGGCTGCATCGCTGTCAAAAGTAGCAGAGATATTGTCTTGAGAACCGGAATTGGTATCACCACACTCCAGATCGTCGACGAAGTTAACCGTTGTTCCATCGGGGCTTTCCAGAGTAAGGTTCAAATCCCCTACCCAGGACTGATCCATGTCGATGTGGATGTTGACGTCGGTGACTTCCGCTCCCGCAGGTATTCCACTTATATTAACGGGAACACTACCCACCAAACCGGTGGAACCTGCACCTGAATTGGGCCAGGAAACCGAGTTCGTCGGCGCTGATGCAGTGGTTGTGCCCATCACAGGCAGGGTCACCAATGGCTCGTCGCACTCGATGGTGACTTCAGGAGGACAGATGATGACCGGCGCTTCGGTATCCTGCACGGTGATGACCTGCACGCATTGAGACGTATTTCCGCAAGGGTCGGAAGCCGTCCAGGTGCGGGTGATGGTATAATTGTCGTTGGAGCATCCCGTGCCGGTCGGTGTCTGGGAAGACACATCCATAAAGGTCACGGTCAGTTCATCGTCGGCAGCGCAGTTGTCGCCGCTGGCCGTGGCGTAGCCCGTGAATCCAGGATCGGTCGGATCGGCGCAGTCGACGGTGATGTCGGTAGGGCAGGTGATCGTTGGAGGATCAACATCCTGTACCGTAATAATCTGAGAACAGGTGGCAGTTTCTCCGGCAGCATCCGTTGCTGTCCAGGTTCGAATAATGATGTAGCTGTATTCAGAGCAGCCTTGCCCTTGTGTAGAAACATCATCATAGGTTATAACGGTTGGGACAGGGCAAGCATCTGGAGCTGTAGCCATTCCCGTATTTGCCGGATCGGTTGACTCATCACAATTCACGGTAACATCAGGAGGGCAGTTTGCCGCTAATGGTTCTGCCACCGTACAAGCGATCGTTGGAAGTGCTGGTAAACAACCTGGAAGGTCTGAACAAACCAGCTCAATGTTGTCAATAGCAATATCTTCCCCATCTGTGTTCAGGCCAATCACTTGAATGTCGAGATCCAAAGTGGCTCCTAATTGAGTGAGTTCAAAACAGAAAGTAGTAAAATTATCTGACAGTAAATTATCATCACCTGCACTGCCACCACCACAATCGGTATCAATTCCGGGTCTGGAATTCGTACCACTAGAGGATTCAAGTGCG
The DNA here is from genome assembly GCA_965222105.1 of Saprospiraceae bacterium. GTDB lineage: Bacteria > Bacteroidota > Bacteroidia > Chitinophagales > Saprospiraceae > CALGLS01. Next base: position 102,565 of record CBDCTQ010000052.1, read on the forward strand.
GTAACTTCTTCAAAAGGACAGCCGTCAATGCTTACCTTGAAATTGACGTTAGAGTTTCCATCCCAACTATCTTCAATGGGAGGGTTTCCCGTCATTTCACGACCATTGTTGGGTTGACTTTCGGCCAAATCAACACATAGGTAAAGACTATTGGTCGCACCAGAGCAGCCAGAAATATCAATACCTGTAAAGCTAAGTACTTCGTCTATTGAACCACCACAAACATTGTCCATGTCTCTAACACCGAAGTACTGGCCGGATGCTCCAAAATATAAGTAATCCGCATTAATTTCATTTGGACAACCAGCTCCATTGTTACAAACTATACCTAAATAATCTCTGCTAGGTGTAGCATCACAATTGGGAAGGATGGGTGGATTGGTGGCGTTTGAGCCATCAAAATTTTCCCGCCAAAGGGTCATGTCATTGCAATTTGGGTTGCTTGCCTCAAAAGGAGTACAAGCCTCTAACAATGTCCCCCCTGCAGGAGTGGAGCCGCTATAGACCTCAATATTATCGATAGCAATATCTTCTCCGCCACCGTTCAATCCACCAACATCAAAGTTAATATCCAGAGACAAACCAGAAGTTGGCAGTTCGAAGCAATAGGTAGTGAAGAAATCTGTCAATTCTGGTTCTCCGGGGTCATTGCCTTGCCCGTTACAGTTTACATCTATACCAGGTCTTTTATCTGAACTACTGCCATTTTCCGTAAAATTTGAAATGGCTGTTACCCTAGAAAAAGGAGCACCATCTACACTTGCATCTAAGTGGAGGTAAGAATTGCCATCCCAGGTATCTTCCCGCATATTAGTTGAACCCCATTCCGCTCCGTCGGAAAAATCACCATCGCCATTCGGGTCGTTATTTCGGCTTTCAGCCACATCAAAACAAATGTAGAGCACCGTTGCCGGAGGAGAAGAAGAAATATTAATTCCGGTAAAGCTTAATGTTTCATCAAGCGATACGCCACTTCCACAAGGAGTAGAATCCATATCCCGCGCACCAAAAAATTGTCCGGTAGAGCCGAAGTATTCCATGCCTACATTTCCGCCTCCGGGCATTACCTGAATAGGACATCCTGTTGCTGGTGTACAAACAATGGCAAAATAATCGTTATTGTCGCCGCAGGGTAATACCGGAGCCGACCACATCGGTGGATTTGTGGTATTGCTACCATCGAAATCTTCCGTCCAAATCTGTGCATCAAGGGCAAAGGGTAAAAGTAAGGGTAAGAGTAAGAGCGTAAGGTATCTCATCATTGAAATAATTTTGAGTAGTTTAAATGAAAACATAATATTACGTACACTGATCAAGCACAACCAATGATTGAATCAATGAACAATACTTGCTGCTAAGCAGGTAAAAGCTTACTTATTAATCGGGAATTCGGGACGGGAATTAGAATCCAAAAAGCACTAAATATAAAATCTACACCCTGGATTCTATGGGTGATGGCAAGGTAAAATTGGAAAGGTGACTTTTAGTAACCTCATCATTTATTGGTTGACCAATTTTAATGGCCGATCAAATTTACGATTTATAAAGGGTAATTCAAGCTATTTGAATAGAATTTTAACATAATGAAGGAAAAACATATAAATAATTCCTCTTTTTTAGCTTTTAAAGCTCGATTTACAAGTTTAACGGCCTTAAATTGGTTGACCAAAATAAAAAAGTAGATTTTAGTAACACTCAAAAAATATTACCAAAAGTCCGTGATTAATTTCTCACAATTTTACGGGACAACTCCCTGTAAACAGTGCCATTTTGGCTCATGAATTTTATATTCAATAGGTAATTACCAGGCACCAATTTACCCAAATCAATCACCAATTCATTATGATCTATTCGATACTCCTCTGAGAAAACACTTTTTCCATCCAGGTGAATTATTTCTATAAGTGAGTTTCCCGATGGTAAATTACTCAACTTTATACTTCCATCTGTTGGGTTTGGAGATAGCAGCACCTCCTTTTTAAGGTTTTCCAGAAGGCTGACACTAGCGTCCTGATGAACAACGACAGAGACGGATTCCGTCCCTCCAGCAATGGTCACTGTTCCTGATCGACTAACGTTTTGTTCGTTTGCATCAATCGTTATGTTGAGTTGGGCATCCCCTGATTCGGATGAAAGGTCAGTAGATATCCAGTTCGCATTGCTCGTCACTGTCCAATCCATATTGCTGGAAACCACAATAGATCGAATCTCCCCTTCTTCTCCAATATAAAGCTGCCCTGTACTTGCAGCTATATAATCGACAAGGTTGTCAAATAAGTAGGAAGGACCTGTGTTTAATTCAGTAGCATGTGGCTGGACATTGATTGTCGTTGAAAATTCAGAAGCACCAATCGCCCGATCCCCTATTGATACTGGCCTCGGTTCTTTCATCAAATCAAGCAATATATCATAGTCATAATCCATTTCCTGATAAAGAGGAACCCCTGGATAGCCAACACCCGCTGCGGCAATAACCGGACTATTGGCTTCTGGCTGATAAAATCCCTCTGTATTTTCATAAAGCATTGGGTCCGTATTTGAAAGTCCAGTCGCTGGGGTATCAATGCCGAGAGTACCAAAATAAAGGTTACCAATCCATGTTTCATTTTCAGTGTCTTCGCTAAATAATTGCCCTTGGAGGTTTGTAAAAATATTATTGGCAATTATGACATTGGAGGGCGGGTTATTCCCGTTACTTCCCAGTCTTACTTCCTCTGAATTGACAACCGTGTTGTGATAAATGTGAATATCAGACAAGGGGTCAGACGGGTCGTTTTGCAGGTAAATTGTTCTATTGATTAGTCCTTCGAAATAGTTGTTGAAAATGAAATGATCGGACCCCTCCCGTATTCGAATACCTCCCATATTATTCAGAAAAAAATTGCCGTAGACAATTCCTTCATCACCATGTCTTAGCACGAGCTCCGCTACCGGGTTGTTTTCAAAGGTGTTGTAGCGATATACATTTTGTCGAGACTTATGCGATATGATTTCACCATCTCCATTGCATTTCGTAAAGTAGCAATACTCCACCAGCGTACGACTATCTAAATGCCCCTGTGTACTGACCCCAATTCTGATTGGCTCAATACCCTGGTCATTGCCTATGCCATCGAAATTTTTGAAAGAACAATACTGAATCTTGTGATAGCCGGGTTCATCATCAACTAATATGGAGAGTATATTTTTATCATCTAAGTTGAGGCGATTTTCGAAGTTGCAATAGCTGATGGTCGTTCTTTTTGATTCTTCATACACCACCAGATACTTGTGGCTCGTATAATTCTGAATATTTACATGAGTAATCAACACATCACTTCCATAGACTCTAATTACATCTAAAGTGGCAATAAAACCTCCGACGTATTGAAAGCCAGCAAAAGTAACATCATCGGCATTTATGGTAACCCTCGATACTCCTTTAAACAAAACAGTTCCGTAAGGTTCTGCAGTCACTATCAATCCGTCTTTATTAATGCTCATTCCAATATCGGAATAAGTACCCGGCTCCCAAACAATGGTATCTCCTGCACTTGCCTGGTCCTGAGCTGTGTTGAACGCTACAAGAGACGAAACATCATAGCGGGTTTGTGCATTGACCAGAACGCTAAGGAATAGAAACGAAAGTTGAAGAGGAAGTTTCAAAGTAGTAGTATAAATTAATGATTAGCACAGACTTCATTTTTAGCAGTGGATAGATGTACGTTTTACGTATTTAAAAAATACACCTATCCCACTTTTGTGAAATTCAAATACTTAGTATTTTAAAAACTTTAAGACCTGGGACTTTTCATTGCCTTCAAGCTCTACCAAATAAATACCTGCTTGAAGCCCACTTATATCCACTGTTAATAACTTATTGATCTCTCTTTGGATGATCCTTCTTCCCGACGGGTCATAAATGGATACAGTATCGTATTCTTCCCCAGCTTGTATGGTCACGACAGACGAGGCGGGATTGGGAGATAGTAGTACTTTTTCATTAGCTAAATCCTTCACATTTGTAAATATCTGCTCACCATCGCCAAACACTCTAATTTCTGTAAGACTTACCCAAGGACCAGTGTAAACTTCTGCCCCCGATACGGTTACTCTTACGAATCTGGCTTCAACACTATCTACAGCATTGATAATCGGTGCAATAGCAGTACCTGGAATATTATTATTTGATCTGTCTATGATAGTTGTATAGGGTCCATCTTCATTTAGAGCACCTTCAATAATCAAGTGATAGGCTCTGTCTTCGTAGCATGTAATTTCTGTCTGAGTGATCGTCATGTATCCTAATAAATCAATAGTAGCTGACTGTGGATAGCCCTGCACAGACCATCGTGTTCCGGTGTCGTCATCTACCAAATTAGATGGAACATTGTTACCATCAGGATTACCGGTACCTGCAACTGGCTTACCCAATGCCAGGTTGAACTCATCGGAAGGAGTAAGTACCTGTATCGTTTGTGCATCGGTAAATCCTCCATCAGCAGTTGTCACTGTGACGGTGAACACCCCCTCAGCAATCGCCGACAGTAAGCCGCTCTGAGTTACCACAGCAATGCTTTCATCATCAGATTCAAAAACCAAATTTTGATTGGTTGCATCTCCGGGAGAAACGACAGCCCCCAATTGAATGTTAGCTCCAACAGCAATTGGTCCGGTAAGTTCCGTCAAGTCTACCCCGGTCACATCTATCGGAATCTGAACCGTGATATTGGTACTTAAAGATGTCTTGGATCCTTCCTCATTATCAGTAGCCCTGGCTGTTAATGTATAGGCTCCATTAGCTGGATTTGTCCAGGTAAATGAATAGGGAGCGGTCGTATCTTCTCCGAGTAAATTACTACCTCCTTCAAAAAACTCTACCTTTGTCACTGTACCATCCGAATCTTCCGCGTCAACGTTAATCGTGACATCACTGCCTGGTAAAAAATTAGTACCATTTACGGGATCGGTTATACTAACAGTTGGAACATAGTTTTGTGGCGAGCCATCTGCTTCAAAGAGTTCATCAAAATGTGCGGTTGCTTCACCAGCATCCTGAAGGTAAACACCTGCCTTCCAATAACTTGGAAAAGTCCAGTAGGAGACATCCATGTTCACCTTTTCTTCCCCTTCAAAATCAATGATCAGGTTTCCATCAACCAATCGTATATCACAGTTAAAATATCCTCCCGGATCTTCGCCCAGATCCACATGAGTTGTATTAGACCCTCCATCATCTTCTTTAATGGCTGCCCATATGTGATTAGCAGGAAAGTTAGTGGTATGCTTATAAATTCTAAGTAATGGTTTATTCGGTCCATTACCTGCATTGGCATCATCGTGAATTTGCATTACGGTAACCTGATCACAAGTCTGCTCTACAATATCAATTCTTCCATGCAGCGATCGATTGGCCTGGGTAAGGTCCCAATTCGTTTCATTTCGTAGCTCGGTTCGTTGGCTATCACCCGATTGATTGAAAAGTATCTTATCACCATCAACTACATGGAAATACACAGGGTGAATATAACCATTGTTAAGTGTAGAATTGTGAGCTAAAGTAGAACTGGTGGGAGCCTGGAGTTTGCATTCAGCCAAAAAAGGTTGAAATCTTGGTATGTCAGATGGGGCTATATACGTCGTTGGAGGAACCGGAGCAAAGTGCGTAACATCCAAAGCGAAGAAAGATACTTGGGCATATTCGTCAGGGTCTCCAGCATTGTTCTGATTGTAGTTTCCGGCTTTGAAGTACATCCAATCATCAGCAAAACCACTATCTGTCATATCTACTTCCTGAACAACATCATCCATCCCATCTCTCATGATGGTTACGGTTAGCAAATTGCCAATTGCCTTGATCTCGTAGCTAAAGATTTCACCTAAAGCAATTCCATCTACCGGATCGGGCGCATTATCACTTCTACTACCAATCATGTCGTACCATTGTTCAGCGCTTGTAGTGGGTTCATGGGCTATATAAACAGACCCCTTAGTGTTACCGGGCAATTTGCGATAATACAACCTGCAAGGCTCGTCATCAGAAGCATGTATTTGTCCAATAATAGTACGCCCCACCTTAAAGCTCGCATCAGAAGTCTCCGACACATGATCCACGGCCACGGTGGCCGTCAGGATGCCATCTACTCCTGCCGCAGCTTCCTGATTGGCCATTGTAGAGGAAGAAAATACCCAGTTATTTTTATTTATTCCCTGAGTGCCTATACTGGTGTCTCCACAACGCATCATCTCCCTCAGTTCGTTCCTTGGATAGGAGCTGCCGCCTGTCATACCATCATTGGGACACCAAAATACCATGGCGCCCGTAATCGAGTCGGTGTAAAATTCACCATCCACATAATAGCCATTTGACAGGATGTTTTCATCCTTTTCTTGTTGATTTGGGCGGGTTAATTTCCAACAGGAAAGATCGAAATTTCCACTTGGCGGAAGGTCCGGATCTAAAACTTGTGCCGTAGCAGAACTACCAAATATACTCCATGTTAACAGCAGCAATATGCATCGAAAATAAGAAAACTCTATTTGTCTCAACCTTCGGAACCGATAGCCAAATGACATTTTCATAATTAAAATTTTTGAAAAAATGATCTTATTAGTACCCGGGATTTTGGGTCAAATTAGGATTGTTTGTAATTTCCAAAGGAGGAATTGGCAGCAAGTAGTCCCTGGATGAGTTGAAGTTCTGTGTGCCTTGGAGCTCTGTTTCAAAACCATTTGGTCCAAACACCTCATCTCCCATTCTTCTTCTGACTATATCGTACCATCTTTTCTGCTCAAAGGCAAGTTCTAATCTTCTTTCCTCTAGCACATCATCAACAGAGGCTGTTGAGATATCCGCAGGTACAGTACTTGGCGTACCTGTACCATCACCATTTCTTGCTCTTTCCCTAATCATGTTAACATATTGGGCCGCTTCTGAAGTATTACCAAGTTCAGCAGCAGCCTCGGCGGCAATTAAAAGTACCTCGGCATAACGCATCAACTGATAATTGGAATGCGAATCTCGTCCGCTGGTATTCGCTTGCGGCAAATCACCTGCCATGGCGGTGTACTTAGAAATATGTGGACGATTTGCATTTCGACCATCTAAGCTGGAAAAATTAGTATAAGGAATTACATTGCCATCGTTATCAATGGCCTCATCATCCAAATTGACTTGCTTTCTGTAGTCTCCATCATCCCAGGTATCATATACGGCTTGAGCTGGCACCATCACCGACCATCCTCCTGAAGGGTAATAGGTTGCCTGACCATAGAAACCTGTAAAAGCAGCCAGATAATCCCTGGATTCATCGTTGACATTGGTTCCAACGAAGTCTATTACAAAAATGGGCTCTGAAGAAAAATCGGTATTCGCTGCATGAAAGATATTGCGATAATCTGGTTCCAATGCCAGGTCGTACATCCCTGCCTTGTTGATAATATCGATAGCTTCATTGTAGGCCAATTGATACTCTCCTCTGGTGAGATACACACTGGCCAAAAAAGCACTGGCGGCTGCTTTACCAGGAATAGCCCTATTAACCCGTGAATCTAATAACCACTCCTTGGCATATTCAAAATCTGCGATGATATTTTCATATACGGTTTCCACTGATGTTCTTGATGCCTCTGATGCTTCGAGGGTAGAGGTCGTCTCGTCCAAATATGGAACGTCTCCAAAAAGCCTAACCAAATGGTAGTAGGCAAAAGCTCTGATAAATCGTGCTCGCCCGGCGATCTCTTCCTTTACTCCAGGGTCTTGTTCTTCAAGAACTTCCAGCTCCCGAAGGGTCTCATTGGCACCTCTTACTATCTGATAGAGCCGGGGCCAGAAACTTCTATCAGGATTAGCCAGATCTAAAATCAGTGGATTACTTGCGGAAACAGTAAATTGATCCATTTCAATTCTTTCAGACCGAGTGGAAGGGTTTCCTATATCTACCATATCTGAACGCAACATAACGGTTAGGCCCAAAGCTCTCGACATAAATGCTCTGGCCGATAAATGACCATAAGCACCCGCAACGGTAGTCTCGACTGTTTCCAAATCGACAACCCGCTCATCAGGATCCAATTGACTTAATGCATCCTCTTCTAAATTAGAACATCCCACCACAGATAAGCCAATTATCAAAGCGAAAAAATATTTATACATTTTCATCTTAATAATTTTTTAAACATTTAGAATTACACAAAAAATAATTTACCGAATTAATACTCCATTTAATTGACAACTTCCATTTCATTACAGCCATCAATTAAATGGCAAATCGATAAGTTAATTTTTTGTTGTTACCTAGAATTTCAAGTTGAGACCAAAAGTAATTGACCTTAGATTAGGATAATTACCAAAATCATGTCCTTGAATAACATTATCATCTCCTCTGCTTTCGCCACCACTACCAAAGTAACTCACCTCAGGGTCCAATCCAGAATAATCAGTGAAGGTGAGTAGGTTCTGAGCACTGATAGAAATTCTTGCTGAGCTGAATCCTACATTTTGCAACATTCCGGTAGGCAAACTATAGCCCAAAGCTATGTTCTTAAGTCTTACATAACTTCCGTCTTCTACGAAACGGGAGGAGCGCTCTCTTCCTCTGATGGTTGCCCGAGGTATATCAGTATCTGTGTTTTCCGGCGTCCAGGAATTTAATACATCCGTTAAGCCATTGCTGTCACCATTATACAATTGAACAGCGGTCAGGTTGTAAATATCTCCACCTACAGCCCCCTGAAAAAAGATATTTAAATCAAAATTTTTGTACGTAATTGTATTGGCAATACCAAAGGTGAAATCAGGATTGGGGTCTCCTATTATCTGTCTGTCATTATCATCTATCATTCCATCAAAACTACCCTCTTCATCTGCTGCTTCAGCGAACAAAGGCTCTCCAGGTATGGGGTTTCCATCTCCATCGAAAGACACCGCTTCCAAAGCCGTACCCTGGGGAATATCGCCACCTTGATATACCCCCTGGTAATCTAATCCCCAAAATAGACCAATAGCCTCACCTTCCCGTAAAATGTAAGTAGTACCACCAGCGAAATAACCTGGAGCTCCACTACCTATAAGTTCTGACCCCGAAGATAACTCTACTACTTTATTTCTGTTTCTGGCAAAGTTCAAATTAGTCGTCCATCTAAAATCATTTTTATTGATGTTGTTTGAAGTTAAAGTCAATTCGATTCCGCGATTATTAATAGCACCAACATTTCTAAGAACATCTAAATCGGTTGTTCCCAAGTAAAAATTTGACGCTCTATCTATAGCTAAAAGATCTTCCGTGTCGATGTTGTAATAGTCTGCGCTAAACGTGATTCTATTTTCATATAAACCAACATCCACTCCTACATTTGTTTGAATGGAAGTTTCCCATTTCAAATCCGGGTTTGCTTCACGAGCCAGGTCTACACCAAAAGCCCCATCAACCTCTGAAGGTGGCTGCACACGATAGGCAGCAAGCGATTCATAAGGGCCGATGGCTTGATTGCCCGTTAAACCATAACTAGCTCTTAATTTGAGGTTGGACAGGGTCCGGTTATTGACCAAAAAACGCTCGTTTGAAACCTTCCATCCAAGGGCAACAGAAGGGAAAATTGCATGTTTGTTATTTGCTGCAAAGTTTGAAGCACCATCCCTACGAACGGTAGCAGTAAGCAGGTATTTGTTTGCCCAATCAAAATTAAGGCGCCCAAAAATGGACTCGATTTCCGATTCAGAGAAACGAGAATCAATGCTGCGTTGATCGATCTGCCCGGCTTCCAGGTTATACCATTCAAACGCATCAGTCAATAATTCTCTGGCACCGGCCTCAAGCCCTTCTGTTGTACTTTTTTGATAGGAATGACCAACTGTTGCCGTTACATTACCTTGCCCGACTGGTGTGGTATAGGTTAGGTAATTTTCATTAAGCAACCTTGTTCTTTTTACGGATTCTAAAAAGGCTCCACCAGCAGAAAGCAAAAACGTTTGCGGTTTAAAATAACCTTCTGTACTGTTTTGAGTTCTGTAACCCAAAGTGGTTTTAAAATTAAGCCCTTTCAATATCTTAAGGTCAGCATACAAATTAGTTCTTGCATTATCTGTTTTGGTTTCGTTCCTTATCTGTGTTGCTACGGCCCACGGATTTTCTATATCATCTCCTACCGTATTTTGAGAGAAATTTCCCGCATCATTAAATCGTCCAACATCGGGCGAAAACCTGAAAGCCAAAGCGACCACATCGTCTCCACCCCCGTTTACAGAACCAATAGCATCTCTTCCAGTCGATTGAGTGGAAACACCATTTTGCTCGCTTCGACTGGCAATACTGTTCATTCCTATTTTCAATCTTTTACCGACTTGTGCATCTACATTTGCTAAAAACTGAATTTTTTCAAAATCAGAATTAACAACGATTCCTTGCTGGTCAAAGTAAGTGCCGGATATATAGTAGTTCACATGGTCACCACCTCCAGAAACAGACAATTGGTGATTTTGTGTATTTCCATTTCTATAAATTTCGTCTTGCCAGTCTGTATCCTCTGTTCCCTGAGCATAGGGAGGATCTCCTGCATTGGCGCGGATCATGTTTTGATATTGAGCAAATCCGTTTGCATCCAGCAAGTCCAATCTATTGGTCGTTTGCTGAGTAGAAAAACTAGAATTAAGCTCTACGGTCGCTTTTCCAGCTTTACCTTTCTTAGTAGTTACCAGGATAACCCCTCCTGATCCTCTTGATCCATAGATTGCGGTGGCAGAAGCATCTTTCAATATCTCTATAGACGCAATGTCATTTTGTTGCGGAAAAGCAGCTCCAACAAAACCATCGACCACCACGAGTGGGTCACTGCTCGCATTAAGGGATGAACTACCCCGAACCCGAATAGAAATATCCGCACCAGGCTCACCACCATTCTGTGTTTGAACAACCACTCCAGCCGCCCGACCTTGAAGGGCCTGGCCTGCATTTAACAATGGGAAAGCTTGTATCTCTTCAGACTTTACAGATGACACGCTTCCAGTAACATCACTCTTTTGAACAGTTCCATAACCGATTACCACAACTTCGTCCAATACTTCTTCATCTACCCCTAAGGTGATGTTGAGGCTGGTTTGTCCATTCACAGAAATGGTTCGCGTTTCATACCCTACATACGAAATCTCCAACACAGCGTCGGAGGAAGCTTCTAGGCTAAAATTACCATCGATATCGGTAGTAGTTCCGGTACTGGTTCCCTCAACAGCAACTGTAACTCCAAACAAAGCCTCCCCGTTTTCATTGGTGATCTTACCGCTAATGACCTCTTGTGCATTTGCACTTATGGAAGCCAGGCAGGTGAACAGAACAAATAGCCCCATCCACCTCTTGGCATGTCCAATTACATTTTTTATTAGATTATTCATTTTATTAATTTATAAAACAATTGATTTAAAGTATGTCTTAAGTACTTAGACTAAAGTTATCGTCATTTTTTGACGAAGGTTATTGTTTCGCCAATCTTCACCAAAAATTTATTTCATGACTTACTGGATTGGGTTAACTCATTTTCTCAAAACTATTTTACTGAATCATGAACTTCCCTTTAAAAAGAATCTCTTCTTTATTTTGAATTTCCAGAATATAAACTCCATTAGCTATATTATGACCGATGAACTGATACTCGGTTCCTTCAAACATAAATTGATCTGCCTTTCGACCGAGCAAATCAAAGATGCTGACGGTATAATGCCCCACCTCTTTCATTTCAATAGTTAGTTCCTTGTTTTGTGTTGGGTTTGGGAATACTCGTATTTGCAAGGGCTCTTCCTCCTCTTCTTCCTCCTCGGGTAGTGGCGGATCTCCTCCTAGAATAGCCACTCTGGTAAAATTGGTATTTCCATCATTGTCCGTAGCAATAGCTTGCAGGTAATGAACTTCATGAGAAAGATGCTGAATAGTAGCAGTTAAATTAGTGAATGTGTAGGGCGTTTCATTGTCCGTCGCAATTGGTTCTCCGTTGATGAGCAGCTTCACATTTTGAATGGTGCCATCACTATCCGTCGCATCCACTTGAATATCACTTCCCTCCCAAATGGACACATCAATGGTACTCGTTGGGTTTATAAAACTCACCTCTGGTATTTCCCCATGAAATCCTCCTTCTGAAAAATTTCCACGACCACCCCATGCGGCCAACAAATCATATATATCCCCAGATTGCTGATCAGGTATTAAAACATTATCAAGGGCAATCGGGCCTAGTCGATCTTGCAACTGCTGGACATATAGACTCCTCGGCTGCACATTGGTACCCCAACTTTCCCAATAGCCTTCACCGGTCTGATTGGTACCAATACAGCCAATGCCCCAATTCATGGAGCCATGTGGACTATCTACCCGAAACGCTCCGCTATAAGATGCTATATTCCAGAACATGGTTTGAGCACCCGACCACCCATGTCCAGTACCTGAACTTCCCCGATTCCATACTCTGGTAGAACCCGCCCGAATGTTGTCAAAGAGGGTGCCGGTAGCCCACCTGTGATGAGGTCCGATATCTGATTGAGCACTCTCCGTCAGTCCATCCAAAAAGACATTGGGTCCTGTGACTCTGGATCCGGTCACAAAATCATGACGCCCATTTTTTGCATAACATCTTTGAAATAAATTTCCTATTCCTTCCTGGATAGCAAAAGAATACCTTCTGCCTCCAGAAACCTGAGACTTCGGGTCAATATAGGCGCAATCCTGAACGGTGGTAAAATTGGCATCTTCAATATTTACAGTGCTGTAGGCAAGGTATTGACCGGTTAGTTGTTTTACCCAACAATTTTCTGAATCTCTCAGTCTAACCGCAGTCCAGGCATGAGATTCGTCCACATTACTGTCGTAAAAAGATTGGATTCTCATGTTTTCAACGCCACATTGGCTGATGCGGCTTGACGATTGAATTTTCGAAATTGACCCGCTGCCATACCCCTCTTCCATAACATCAACTATGGGAATATTAATGGAAACGGTGTTTCCGGCAATCGCAGTGATCGTACGTTCATGATCAATTGTATAAGCACTTGGTGTCCAACCGATGCAATTTGTATTTCCCTCACATAATGTTTCCCAATCCATACCTAACTCATCAATCCATACCTGGTTTGGTGTTCTGGTAACCACTATTTTTTCTCCAACCTCAAAATCCGATGCATCCTCCACCTCAAAGGAATAGGATCCTACCGGTACATAATCGCTTACAATAGCTTGTTCAGATGCTGCATTTTTACTGATACCCCCTGACCCCAAAATGCTGATAACATTATGGTCAACACGCGGATTTGAATGAAGAACGGTACCGTTTAATCCCTGCCCTTCACCTCTCAAAACTACTCCAGACGCTCTGACTACTAAAATATTTTCTAAACTATAATGCCCCGCTTTAATTAATACTACTCCTCGAAATCCATTTTGATCGGGTTCGAGTGCTTCGACCAGATTTATCGCGGCCTGAATTCTTTGCGCATCATCTCCCTCCTCTGGGGTAACCGTAGCCTCAATCGGAACATCAGTAGGGAGTGAAACACCTCCCCCCATGTAGCCAGCATAAGAAAAATCCGGAATGGTGTTGACCGTATTTGATTGACCACTCATAGCGAAAGGAACATAAGTTAGTTCTCCCTGATCTAAAAAAATCAATTGGGAAGAATTTTGACTAAGAGCCGAATACCCCCCCAAAAGGCCAAAAATCAGAAAATACAATCGTTGAACAATCATAATTTAAATGTACACATACCCGATCAGAAGGAAAGTAATAAAATTCGTACTTCGAGACTTGCTTGGCGTTAGCCCACTCAAAATCTTGGTAACACGGTAGTCAGGTTGGGCGAAATAATAACAATGTATTACCGATACGAAAAGAGGAACGCCTGAATAGACACTCCTCTTTTCGTTTATGGAAATTTAGGTTCCATCTTTATCATCTCATCAGGCTATTGAAGTTTATTCATCTTCACCCACACTAGCATCTGAGCTATTTCCATGATAAGGAGAATCAAGATTCTCATCGGGGTGCAAACTTTCGCCTGCAACTCTTCCTTGGAAATTATCCTCGAAAACAACCGTCTCAGTACCTCCTGAATCTATAGAATATATTACTATATCATCTACGTGAAAAATACCATCGCTTACAACAGAATTTGAAGCGTATTTCCACTGGAAATTACGAGCACCGTCTATGGTAGTTGCTAAATGTTCGGCAACCATAACGGGATCATTTGGATCTCTTGTAGTACTGGGCGCATCTGTGATTACCGTTTGACCACCAATCACAACAGTATACGTTGGCGTATTGATACCATCAGAAGCCCAACTTACCTCAGCAGCCACCCATTCGTCGGCCACCCCCATTGGGAAATTAGCAGCAGCAATGGTCGCATCGGAAGCTCCTTCACGAAACTCATGTGGTGCGTCATCTTTAAACCTTACTTCTACAATCGAGTTTCTACCACTTGTAGAAGAACCAGTAACATTTACAAACCCGTCTTGAATGTCCATATCTACAGGACCTTCAGTCACTCTATACATGAAAGTCACCCTTCCGTTTTGAATAGAATCTACGGCTAATCTAAGCTCACCTGTATCGTCGTCTTTCGTATCGGTAATGACAGCATATCTGTTCTTAGGCGCAGTAACCATGATTGACTCAGTTGCCATACCTACTACTCCATCGGTAGCAGTTACAGTCAATGTAACTTCGTAAGTACCCTCAGCAGAAAAGGTATGTCTGGGGTTCTCGTCAGTGGAAGTTCCGTCTCCACCAAAGTCCCAGGAAGAAGTGAAAGAATTATCAGTGATTCCATTTACAACAGAGTTGTTGGTGAAATCATATGTCAAAGAATTATCAGCATCAACCTGTGCTGAGAAATTGGCAACAACAGTTGATGGGTCAGGTTCTGGATCAGAGGTTTCATCATCTTTACCGCAAGAGGTAATAATGGCAAGTGAGAGAGCTAAGGACATCATTAGAATGATATTCTTATTTAATTTAGCTAATAAATTTTCCATTTTAATTATTTTTTCCATTTATTAAAAAAAAATATGATTAGTTATTAAAGCCATAGCTTAAAGTTGTTTACTTTTTTAAAATCCGGGCCGTTCGCATAACGTACTACTACAGCTATAAAAGGCTCCTTACACAAGTTTACCCGCTGCCTGATCTGTCCCATAACCTTGTCAATTGGAAATGCTACTGCTTAAGTTTTTCATATTAAATAAATTTGGATGAAAGACTAAATTCAACGACCTCCTTAAGGTGTTCCTTCATTATTTTGGTAGCCGCCATTCCATCTCCTTTTATAATCTGTTCCAGAATTTTTTTATGTTCTAAAAAAGCTTTGAATTCCGTTTCCTGATCGCATACTTTGTATTGAATAAAATTGCTGACAATATCGGGGATGATGATCAGCATCAGCGATTTGAGGACGGTATTTTTACTGGCTTCTGCAATTTTCAGGTGGAACATCAAATCCTCTTCCACAGCTGACTTGCCCCCTTTAATTCTCATTTCATAAGCCATTAGCGCTTTCTCAATTGCTTTTATATCCTCGGGCGTTCTCCGCTTAGCGGCTAATTCTGCCGCTGATGTTTCCAGGATCACTCTGGTCTCAACGAGGGAAGTAAAGTCAGATTTTTCCAGTTGCAACACATCTGTGATAAGCCCTTCCAGCGCAGCTATTCCAATTCCCGCTACCACTGTACCACTTTGCGGAAGTGTTTTAAGAATGCCATAAAACTCCAGCTTTTTAATTGCATCTCTCACGTGTGTTCTACTCACTCTTAATTTCTCTGCTAATTTTCTTTCCGGAGGTAAACGATCCCCAGAAGTCAATTGTCCCGAAGTAATTAAAGAACGTATCTGTTTAATGATTTTATCGACAGGTGATTCCACCTTAATTTCACTAAAACTTTCCAGCATAATACCCTTAGATGTTAGTTAGATGTAAGCAAGTAAATTGGTTGACCAAATTTTGATTGCTCAAATATAGGTTTAATTTTTACTATGACAAACTTTTTCTTTATTTTTTAATGGAAAAAATAGTTCCGCCACCTAAAGGGAATTGTCATGCAAGAATAATTTATTATATTTGCCTTAAATTGGTTGACCAAATTTTCGATGGATTAAGCCTGTCATTTACGGCGACCAACCCTGTTCAAACCACCTTGTATGACCATCTTCTTGACGCTCTTTATCATAAAAGAAATACCATGAAACCCATCGTAAAAATATCATTTTTTGACCTGTTGCTGGTAAAAACTTACAACTTAGAAGTCAGTCACTAATCATGAGGAATTTACTATTATATTTCATACTAATTAGTTGCTGCTCCCAAATAACGGCACAGATATTTACAGAAGATTTTGATGGTTCAAACCCGGGCGTTCCCATAACAACCAGTCCACAATGTAACAACGCCGGAAATTCTTACTATGGATTTATGTGTGCTTTTGGTGCAGGCTGTGGGAACGAAATATCTGCTGCCAACACGGCTGCCTATACTGGATTTACCGGTATATTTCTGGGAGCACTCAACACAGATAGTGGAGGTACCCCATGTGGTCCTGTTGGAGACGATATAGAATTTGCCATCTGGAGTGGAATTGACATTTCCAGTTGTAGCCCCAGCGATGCGCTATACCTCTGCGTTGATATCGCCGAGGGCGATCAGGTGGTCGATCCCGCCTGGGACAATCCATCCTGGGTTGGATTTTCGGTAGACATTGACAATAATGGCACCAGCCCGTTGGCCAGCATTGAGCAAAGCAATGGATTGGATAGCCATCCTTCTTTCGATCAGGATTGTGATGGTGATGGCGATGATATCTTTTATATCACCAACACTTTTGTCACGTATTGTTTTCAGATTCCTGGCTTTGGAACCAGCATGGATTTAATAATAGACATAGTCGGTTTAAACCAGGATGGTGAGGATATTGCAATCGACAACATAGAGGTGTATTGTGAATCAAGCCCTGGAGGCCTGCCCGCAGGAAGCATATTGTTACTCTCCTGTGGCACTTGTGGTGCAGACATGGACTGTGATGGCATCATTGCCTCTGAAGAATGCAATGACAATGATCCCAATGATACAACTTCTAACGCCAATGATTTTGATTGCGACGGGGTAGTTACTTCCGAAGACTGTGACGACAACGACCCCAACAACACCGATAGCAACGTTAACGATGCGGATTGCGACGGAGTAAATACAGCCATAGATTGCGACGACAATGACCCCAACATTACATCTACGAACATTAATGATGCTGACTGTGATGGTGTCAACACCGCCATAGATTGCGACGACAACGATGCCAGCATTACTGCTACCAACGTCAATGATGCCGACTGCGACGGGGTCTTAACCCCCGATGACTGCGATGACAATGACGCTTCTAATACCCTCGGAAATACGTGCAGCCTGGGGCCCACCACCATTGTTACATGTGATGACAACAACCCTTGCACCACCAATGATGTCGAGACCATTTTAGACTGTGATGGCTCAACTTGTGTGCCATGTGCCGGAACCTTAGACCCCTCTAGCTGTGATCCGGCTTGCGTTTCGACTCAATTATGCGATGATGGAAACCCCTGCACCCTTAATGACATGGAAACCCTTGCAGCTGATGGTTCCATTTGTGTGCCATGTGCCGGAACCTTAGACCCTTCCAGTTGTGATCCGGCTTGTGTTTCGACTCAAAATTGCGACGATGCCAACGCCTGTACCTTTAATGATGTAGAAACGGTAGCTGCAGATGGTTCCGTCTGTGTACCATGCGCTGGAACCTTAGATGCCTCCAGTTGTAATCCTTCCTGTATTATTGTACAAGCCTGTGACGATGGCAACCCTTGTACCATTAATGATATGGAATCGGTGGCTGCCGATGGTTCTAATTGCGTACCCTGCGCGGGCACAATAGATCCGACAAGTTGCGATCCTGCCTGCGTAACCATACAAGGTTGTGACGATGGCGACCCTTGTACCATTAATGATGTAGAGTCCATAGCGGCAGATGGCTCGGTTTGTGTACCCTGTGCAGGTTCTAATGATCCCACCAGTTGCCATCCATCTTGTGTAACGGTACAAGGTTGTGATGATGGTAATCCCTGCACCATCAACGACATGGAGACCATTTCTGCCAACGGTGCAGTTTGCATTCCCTGTGCAGGCACGCTCGACCCCAGTAGTTGTCATCCGGCTTGTACGACTACACAGTTTTGCAACGACAACAATCCCTGTACCATCAACGATTCTGAAACCATTGCAGCTGATGGTTCCATTTGTATCCCCTGTGCGGGAACTGATGCTCCTTGTGGTACCGATGCTGCATGTGAGTTGGTTCAACCATGTAATGACAATAACCCCTGTACGGTAAATGACGAAATCACCCTGTTAATTTCCGATGGCAGCATTTGTATACCTTGCCAGGGGGTACCCGTAGACTGTACCAATGGTACGACTACGGTCGTGGTTTGTGATGATGGAAATCCTTTTACAGTAGATGATGTACAAACCATTTTAGATTGCGATGGCTCGGTGTGTATGCCTTGCCAGGGTACACCAGTGGATTGTAGTAATGGTACGACTACTACCCTGCCTTGTGATGATGGCAATCCCTGCACCCTTGACGACACGGAAACCATTCTCGATTCCGACGGCACCATTTGTATTCCATGTGCAGGCACGGATGCTCCTTGTGGGACCGACACCACCTGTGAGTCCATCGCTTCCTGCGATGACGGGAATCCTTGTACCATTAATGACATTGAAGTCACCCTATTGGTGGATGGCTCTATTTGTCAGCCATGTGCCGGCACCACCATCGACTGTAATAATGGCACTACGAGTGTCGTAGCTTGCGACGATGGCGATCCCAACACCATCAACGACGAACAAACCATCCTCGACTGTGATGGCTCGGTCTGTGTCCCTTGCCAGGGAACACCGGTCGATTGCAGCAATGGTACTACCACTGTCCTGCCCTGTGACGATGGTAATCCCTGTACCGTCAATGATGAAGAAATTGTACTCGATTCGGACGGAACCATCTGCGTACCTTGCGCCGGTACCGACGCACCCTGTGGTACCGACGCCTCTTGCGAATCCATTATAGCTTGCGATGATGGCAATCCCTGCACCATCAATGATATGGAGGTGGTGTTATTAACCGATGGCTCCATTTGCCAACCATGTGCAGGCACGCCGATTGATTGTAACAATGGACCTACTTCCGTTGTAGCCTGCGACGATGGCGATCCCAACACCATTAACGATGAACAAACCATACTGGATTGCGATGGATCGGTTTGTGTCCTCTGCCAGGGAACACCTGTGGATTGTAGCAACGGCACCACTTCTGTCGTAGCCTGCGATGATGGCAATCCCTGTACCGTTAATGATGAAGAAACCATTCTCGATTCCGATGGTACCATCTGTGTCCCTTGTGCGGGGGTCGATGCGCCCTGCGGCACCGATGCCTCTTGCGAATCCACGGTCCTTTGCGACGATGGCGACCCTTGCACCATCAACGATGTAGAAGTTGTCCTTTTAACCGATGGCTCTATTTGCCAACCATGTGCAGGCACGCCGATTGATTGCAACAATGGTGCTACAACTGTTGTAGCCTGCGACGATGGCGATCCCAACACCATTAACGATGAACAAACCATACTGGATTGCGATGGATCGGTTTGTGTCCCCTGCCAGGGAACACCTGTGGATTGTAGCAACGGCACCACTTCTGTCGTAGCCTGCGATGATGGCAATCCCTGTACCGTTAATGATGAAGAAACCATTCTCGATTCCGATGGTACCATCTGTGTCCCTTGTGCGGGGGTCGATGCGCCCTGCGGCACCGATGCCTCTTGCGAATCCACGGTCCTTTGCGACGATGGCGACCCTTGCACCATCAACGATGTAGAAGTTGTCCTTTTAACCGATGGCTCTATTTGCCAACCATGTGCAGGCACGCCGATTGATTGCAACAATGGTGCTACAACTGTTGTAGCCTGCGACGATGGCGATCCCAACACCATTAACGATGAACAAACCATACTGGATTGCGATGGATCGGTTTGTGTCCCTTGTCAGGGTATACCCGTAGATTGCAGCAGTGGCACCACTTCGGTGGTGGCATGTGATGACGGCAATCCTTGTACCATTAATGATGAACAAACCATTCTCGATTCCGATGGTACCATCTGCGTCCCTTGTGCGGGGGTCGATGCGCCCTGCGGCACCGATGCCTCTTGCGAATCCACGGTCCTCTGCGACGATGGAGACCCCTGCACCATCAATGATATGGAGGTGGTGTTATTAAGCGATGGCTCTATTTGCCAACCTTGTGCAGGCACGCCGATTGATTGCAACAATGGTGCTACAACTGTTGTGGCCTGCGACGATGGCGATCCCAACACCATCAACGACGAACAAACCATCCTCGATTGTGATGGATCCATTTGTGTACCTTGTATGGGTACGCCAAGTGATTGTAGCAGTGGCACCACTTCGGTCGTAGCCTGCAATGATGGCAATCCCTGTACCGTTAATGACGAAGAAACCATTCTCGATTCCGATGGTACCATCTGCGTCCCTTGTGCGGGGGTCGATGCGCCCTGTGGCACCGATGCCTCTTGCGAATCCACGGTCCTCTGCGACGATGGAGACCCCTGCACCATCAATGATATGGAGGTGGTGTTATTAACCGATGGCTCTATTTGCCAACCTTGTGCAGGCACGCCGATTGATTGCAACAATGGTGCTACAACTGTTGTGGCCTGCGACGATGGCGATCCCAACACCATTAACGACGAACAAACCATCCTCGATTGTGATGGATCCATTTGTGTACCTTGTATGGGTACGCCAAGTGATTGTAGCAATGGCACCACTTCGGTCGTAGCCTGCGATGATGGCAATCCTTGTACCATTAATGATGAACAAACCATTCTCGATTCCGATGGCACCATCTGTATCCCTTGTGCGGGGGTCGATGCGCCCTGTGGCACCGATGCCTCTTGCGAATCCACGGTCCTCTGCGACGATGGCGACCCCTGCACCATCAATGATATGGAGGTGGTGTTATTAAGCGATGGCTCTATTTGCCAACCATGTGCAGGCACGCCGATTGATTGCAACAATGGTGCTACAACTGTTGTGGCCTGCGACGATGGCGATTCCAACACCATCAACGACGAACAAACCATCCTCGATTGTGATGGATCCATTTGTGTACCTTGTATGGGTACGCCAAGTGATTGTAGCAATGGCACCACTTCGGTCGTAGCCTGCGATGATGGCAATCCTTGTACCATTAATGATGAACAAACCATTCTCGATTCCGATGGCACCATCTGTATCCCTTGTGCGGGGGTCGATGCTCCCTGTGGCACCGATGCCTCTTGCGAATCCACGGTCCTCTGCGACGATGGAGACCCCTGCACCATCAATGATATGGAGGTGGTGTTATTAACCGATGGCTCCATCTGCCAACCATGTGCAGGCACGCCGATTGATTGCAACAATGGTGCTACAACTGTTGTGGCCTGCGACGATGGCGATCCCAACACCATTAACGACGAACAAACCATACTGGATTGCAATGGATCGGTCTGTGTGCCTTGCCAGGGGACACCCACGGATTGTAGCAATGGTACCACTTCGGTCGTAGCCTGCGATGATGGCAATCCCTGTACCGTTAATGATGAAGAAACCATTCTCGATTCCGATGGCACCATCTGTGTCCCTTGTGCGGGGGTCGATGCTCCCTGTGGCACCGATGCCTCTTGCGAATCCACTGTTCTCTGTGACGACGGAGACCCCTGCACCATCAATGATATGGAGGTGGTGTTATTAAGCGATGGCGCTATTTGCCAACCCTGTGCAGGCACGCCAATTGATTGTAACAATGGACCTACTTCCGTTGTAGCCTGTGATGATGGCGATCCCAACACCATCAACGACGAACAAACCATACTGGATTGCAATGGATCGGTCTGTGTGCCTTGCCAGGGGACACCCACGGATTGTAGCAATGGTACCACTTCGGTCGTAGCCTGCGATGATGGCAATCCCTGTACCGTTAATGATGAAGAAACCATTCTCAATTCCGATGGTACCATCTGTGTCCCTTGTGCGGGGGTCGATGCGCCCTGCGGTACCGACGCCTCTTGCGAATCCACTGTTCTCTGCGACGATGGAGACCCCTGCACCATCAATGATATGGAGGTGGTGTTATTAAGCGATGGCGCTATTTGCCAACCCTGTGCAGGCACGCCAATTGATTGTAACAATGGACCTACTTCCGTTGTAGCCTGTGATGATGGCGATCCCAACACCATCAACGACGAACAAACCATACTGGATTGCAATGGATCGGTCTGTGTGCCTTGCCAGGGGACACCCACGGATTGTAGCAATGGCACCACTTCGGTCGTAGCCTGCGATGATGGCAATCCCTGTACCGTTAATGATGAAGAAACCATTCTCGATTCCGATGGGACCATCTGTGTCCCTTGTGCGGGGGTCGATGCGCCCTGCGGCACCGATGCCTCTTGCGAATCCACTGTTCTCTGCGACGATGGAGACCCCTGCACCATCAATGATATGGAGGTGGTGTTATTAACCGATGGCTCTATTTGCCAACCATGTGCAGGCACACCGATTAATTGCAACAATGGTACTACAACTGTTGTAGCCTGTGATGATGGCGATCCCTGCACGGAAAACGACATGGAAACTATTTTAGATTGCGATGGCTCGGTTTGTGTACCTTGCGTTGGGACCATAGCAACCGATTGCAATAGCGGACAAACGACAACAGTACCTTGTGATGACGGCGATCCGTGTACCATTGACGATACAGAAATCATTTTGGATTGTGACGGGTCTATTTGCGAACCTTGTCAGGGAACTCTAACTGATTGCTCGAATGGAGAAACCAGTGAGGTGCCCTGCGACGATGGCAACTCATCTACCATAAATGATACGGAGGTAATACTAAATTGTGATGGCAGCATCTGTTCTCCTTGTACTGGTATGCTCATTGATTGTTCTAATGGTGCAACGATTGTCCAGCCCTGTGACGATGGCAATCCTTGCACCATTGACGATGAGGAAACCGTTTTGGAAATAGATGGTACCGTTTGTATTCCATGTGAAGGCGAACCCATTTCCGAAGAAGCATTGAAAGTGAATGACGATCTCTACGAGGTAGATATTGGAACCAATTTAACTGGTAATGTCTTGGACAATGACCAATTGGAAGGCGAATACGACTACGTAACTACATTGGTGGCCGGACCTGGCGCAACTGATTTCCAACTCCATGCAGATGGCACCTTCGAATACCAGGTATTTACTCCTATTGGAGTAGACGATGTATTCACTTATAAGGTTTGTATGGCCAACTGCCCTTTAATTTGTGCAAACGGAGAAGTAACCCTATTGATTAATTTTGACGAATTAGTTGTTCCGGATGCGTTCAGTCCTAATGGGGATGGCACCAATGATATCTGGATCATTCCGGGGATCAACCAATTTCCCAACAATCAACTTGTAATAGTCAACCGCTGGGGAGATGTATTGTGGGAGTTCACTCCTTACCAAAACGATTGGGACGGACGAGCCAAAAATGGAAAACCACTTCCAGAGGGGACCTATTATTTTCTTTTACATCCAGATATCACCGACAGCAAAATCTATAAAGGAACCATTACAATAATCCGTTAATTTGGGACTGATGGCTGAAAAACAAAAACAGATGAAATTAACAAAAAAGCACCATCCATTTTTTGTGATTGCCCTGCTGCTGGTAACTTTTCAACCAGCATTACTATCACAACAGCTACCCATTTTTAATCAAGCCAGGGAAAATTTAAACCCTGCCCATATTTCAAATGACTATTTCAAATTTTTTATGCCCTCGCAGGTCAACCTTAGTTATCGCCATCAATGGACCAATATTAAAGGTGCGCCGCGAACTATAATGGGGTCATTCCTTTCCTACTATGAAGATGCCCGGTTTCTTTTTGGGGTTGACCTCGTAAATGACAAAACCGGCCCAACCGGCTTCACGGGCTTATATGGTCGAGCCGGTTATGCTTTTGAACTGAACAGGGATTTTCTGTTAACAGCAGGTTTGCGGGTTGGGCTGGTCCAGTATCGGGTTCAAGGATCTGAACTTAATTTTTTAGATGCCGAAGATATTGCCAACAATGATTTTACCAAACTATTTCCCGACTTTAGTTTTGGAGCCATGCTGTATTATAAAGACCACTATTACATGGGGTTCTCTGTTCCTCAATTGTTTGAGTTGGAATTGACCTTTAAAACTGACGTACAGGATTATAAATTGGCTCGGGTGCGCCATTACTACAGCATCCTGGGCGGCAGAATTGACTTAGGTGATGGTACCTGGATAGAAGGGATATCCGAATTCCGGTACGTGCCGAACATTCCCTTTTATTTTAATGGAAGGCTGCAATTTGATTTTAGAGATTTGTTTTGGGTAGCCGGCAATGTCTCCAGTGCGAAAGAGTTTGGAGCAGAATTTGGCATTTTGAGATACATCGGCACCAATAGCAATTTGCTCAGAATCGCATATGGCTTTAGCCATTTTTTCCAAACCTATGGATCACAATTTGGGGTAGTCCATGAGTTGCGGGGTAGTTATTCGTTTTAGTAAAGCTCAAAAAATAACTTCCCTTTTTTGAATCTTTGAAACATCGCACAAAACGCTCACTATCAATCGCTTATTTGCACGATGTTTCAAAGATAGCGGGAATTTATTTTTCGAGCGAGCCTTAAAATTTGGACTGACTGACCAATAACGTCCCGTTAAAAATATCATAAATTACTTTTACCAATTCCACTCAGTCCCGTCTTCTAACCTTGTAACAGGCAGGTAAGACCTTTTATATTTATAATTCTCAGCGATGGCTTCATCATAGCCTACACCCAGACCTGGCTTATCTGCTAAGAATACATAGCCATCTTTTAGCGACAGCGGATGTTTGAAAACTCGATTCATGATCTCGTTTCCTAAATGCCAAGGGATTTGATCAATGCCCGTAAAGCAGCGTTACTAGCTATGGTATTGATGGGAGTGGGCAGCATCATCTGGTTTATCCCTCCTTGGGCTTCCGTCATTTTATATCCGGATGCAGCATCTGCTTATCCGGAGTTGGGCAATAAGGCGGCGGATGCCATCTACCTTGTCTTCACCCGCAATACCATGTCTCCCGGTACCGTAGGTCTCTTGTTGGCTGGACTATTTGCTGCCTCTATGTCCTCTATGGATTCTGCCTTGAATAAAAATACCGGCATCCTTGTTCGTAGTGTTTACCAGCCGCATCTTGCAAAAAGAGACAGACAGGTCGAAGATAGAAAGTTGGTGAGGCTGAGCATGCTGCTGAGCGTCATAATCAACAAGGCGAAGTTGATCGCAAACAAAGAGAGAAATTGGGCACCATGGTGATCTGTATGAGCGCAGGAATTATGGGGATGGCACTGATACCTAATCCACTCTGGGGAAGGATTATTTTTGTGGTTTGTTCGCTGGCTATATTTGTTATTGGGTTTTTGCTCAGGCGTAGCACTAAAAAATAAACTAGCTTCAACCTGGTAGACGGAAAAAAGTACTTGAGTAAACAAGGGGTTTTGCACCAAATCAATACATCAATTTTAACGGCAGATTCTGCTCGGTGATGATCCGACCTGAGTTTTTAATGGTATTTTCCGATTCAGAGTTGTTCTTGGCCCCCCACAATCGTACAGCCAGATCGACCTGATTATCAACAAAAGTGTTGTTTGATAAATTCACGTTAATAATACCATAGGTATTGATCAATATGCCGTTCTTTTCTTTTTTACCGCTTTTAGTAAAGGTACTCCCCTTAACAACCAGATTTCCACCAACGGTGGACTCATCATATCCACCCCGATAGTAATCAATAACATTTTGGTCAACGCCCTCAAATCGGCAGTTGAGTATATAAATGTTTTCAGCATTGTACTCTCCACGGTTGTCATCTTCACCAGATAATTCCAGTCCGTTGTTGCAGTTTTTTATGACTGAAGATTTGAATTCGATATACTCAGAAAATGAGAACTTGTAGGCTTTGAGCACAAAGTCAAAATCTGATATTTCTGTATCTTCTACTTTTAGGTTGTAAAGGCCAGACATGTTTTCTTTCAAACTAGCAAAGGCAAAATTCTTACCCGTACCCTGAAGTATGACTGACTTCAGAATGAGCTGACCTTTGGGATTCATTTCAAAGGCTGGCGTTTCAGCCACTCCAATATAAGAGATAATGGATTTGCTTAAAGTATCAGCCGATTGGATGAGTAGTTTTTTGTTGATTTTAAGAGGAGAGCTTATTTCATATCGTTTCGCAACCAACTTAATAATGTCTTCATCTTTAGCATTATTGACTGCCTCTTTTAATTCCTCTGATGTATTCACTAAATAGGTTTTTGAAACTGTTGAAGGAGGTGCTGGATTATACCAGGCAGGGCCATATTGCGAAAAATTCATAATATTTGGTTCTTTTTCGCTGATTCCATTTAAGGCGCCTACTGAATTATTTTCTTTTCGGGAATTTCCCAACAGGTCTTTGGTGATTTTGTCAAATTCAAATCCAGGATGAATGTTGACTTCGTCCAGGCTGATTGAGGGAATCCAAATATTTTCTTCCAATTCAGTCATGGAGAAATTCATTTCTTCAAGTCCCTCCACTCCTCTGAATTCGACTCCCTGATTGTTAATTACATTGCTTTTAAAATCAATACCCTCTAAGGAATCGTACCGAATGATGGGCATTTTATCTCCAACAGTATTGTAAATAACATTATTAGCGACAAGTGTTCGAATGGGTGTTTCTGAGCGAATTTCAGAAGGAGGAAGAACCTCTTTCTGGTCAACATTCGACCCCACACCAAATTGCCAGGGCGAGTTGCAATTAACCCAGGTATTGTGGGCAACTACTACATCCGTAACCTGGATATATCTGTTGATGGCTGACCGTCGAATTCCATTCATTACTGCCAATGGTCCCCTGAAAATCTCTCCTTTGAGGTTATAGAAATAATTATTAGTTACCCAATGACCGGTGCCTATGAGTCTTACCCCACCAGCATAGGGTGATTTTTCGTCACCAATAAAATAGTTCCCATCTACAATGCAATAATTTCCATGACGAGTAACTAATGACCCCTCGCTTTTATAGAAAACATTGTTTCTGAATTCGTTAAAATTGGTTTTACTGGAAATGACCTCCACCTCACCGTTGCATCTGTCAAAAAGGTTGTCAGTAACCATTGTATGACTGGGAGTCATTGATGTTCCACTATTTCCAATCTGGATGGTTTCGGCACTTGGACCTCCTTTAGGTGGTCTGGGACCAAAATGATTGTGGTTGATTTTGTGATAATTTTTGATACTTTCGTTTCCGGCTAAATCTACTCTTACAGTCGGGCCTCTATTCGATTTTCCAGCCAAATAGCAATGATCGAATTGGTTGTGCCGCCCCTTGAACTGTACCCATAAATCTTGCTTATTCCTCTGAGATTTGTTGAAGTCTACGATGGCACAATTGGTCACCCTACTATTGTTGGCAAGGGTATCATTACTGATAAAGAACTGGATGACAGAGTGAGACGGGGAAGCTCCGTTGGTAAAATAAAGTCCGTCCACTACCAGATATTCACCACCCAATTTCAGGTCAGATTCTCCCTGAATAATTACTTCTCCAGGAGTTTCAGCGCGAAGTGTGATAGGAGCATCTTTCATACCTTGGCCAAAAAATTTTATTTGGACATCCTTCCAAATTCCATTGGCTAGTATAATTTTATTTCCGGGAGTTGCCTGACTTATTGCCTGGTTCAGTTCATCAATATTATTTACAAAAATATTTTCTGAATTGGAGTCTGAACCACAAGAGAAAAGGAAGAAAATTGCGACGGCTAATAGTATGTAGTTTTTCATTTTGTTTAAACTTTTTCGCTTAATGCCGCCTTTTGTGCCCCGAAAACTCCATCGCCTCTCCTTTACCAAAACCATAGCTGAATCCAAAGGTGATGAACCGGCCTCTCTGCCGATGGCTGTAGATATAAAAATCAGCCTGATTGGTCTCACTTTCCCGAATTCTGGAAGCAAAAATATCCCGGATACTTAAATTGAGTACCCCCTTGCCCTTCATTATTTTTTTTCGAATGCCTAAATCCGCAAAAAGATTTCCAGACACTTCGCTCTGCACCGTTTGGTATTTGGATCGATAATGTCCCGTTATTTCAAAATCGAAATCTGCGGGAAATTTGATTTTAGAGGTTATTTTGGAAGACCACTGATCGGCATTAAAATCAAAAGAGGCCCCTTCCAGTTCTCCCAGTCGATTGAAATAATTGAAGTTAAAATCGCCGGTAAAAGTCAGTTTTTTATCAGGAGTGTATTTTGCGTTGAATTCAATTCCGGTCGCCCGGTTGGTGCCAATATTTAGTGGTTTGGTGGTATTGATATTATTTTCAAAAGTAGATACCCGTTCCACGACATCGGTCGTATAGCGATGGTAAATTCCAAAATTGAAGGTCGTTTTTTCAAGAATATAAATACTGGTTATTTCATAGGAGTCGGTAAACTCAGGCAGCAAGTCCGGGTTTCCGGTTCGAACCGAAAAGTTATTTCTGATATTAAAAAAAGGATTCAAATCCCACAGGCGCGGCCTAAAGACCCGTCTGGAATAACCCGCCTGTAGTGAAAATGCTTCTGTCAATTTGTAAGAAGTATGGAGACTTGGGAAAAGGTTGGTGAAATTCCGATCATTTGTTTCGCTTGTGTTGACGAGTACCGTTTGCAGGTCTGTGTTTTCCAATCTTAAACCTAATTTAATTCCCCATTTATCTGCTTCATAAGCACCTGTTCCATAAACGCCCAGCACTTTTTGGTCGTATTCAAAAAGGTTCGTCAAATTGATGTCGGAAATCCATTCTCCATTCTCGGAGTTTCTGACTTCATAATCATTACTCACGTTATTGATGACGTATTGTGCCCCGGCTTCCAAAGTCAATTTTTCGGAAAACGGCTTGGTGTAATCAACATTGAACGTATATTTTCCCTCCTGAAATGCGGTCTCGGTTTGCTGATCCCTAAAATTTTTATTCCCTGCCGTGACGGTCTGAAAAAACTCGGAAGATTGTTTTTTGCCAAAAAAATTACCCAGGGCACTCACTAATAAGTGATGGTCTTTATGATCTTTAAAATCGCTTTTGTACTGCAATTCATACCGGTACTTTGGATTAGTGGCTTCGGTCGTTTCATGGCGACTCCATTGACTGGTTATTGCCCCGGAGGCATCCTCAAAGCTAAAGTTGGTCTTCGACGGTTGGTCTTCTACCTCAAAAGCAAAACTCCCGGAAAGCGTAAGCACATTGTTTTTATTGATGTGGTAATCCGTTCCTAAAATCAAGTTGTAAAAAGTTTCGTTGCGGTATTCTGTTCCTTCTGAGAAAATGGTTGTGTTATCAATTAAATCCCGATTAATACTTTCATTGTCTCTGGGTAGTTCGCGATATCCCACCCCGATCTGGCTGAAGAGGTTAAATTTTTCCGTTCGTCGATTCAGGCTTAAGCCAAAACTATGATTGTGCGGAATACCTGTATTGATCGTTGCAGAACCATTCAAGCCTTTTCGTTCCTCTTTTTTGATGACAATATTAATAATACCTGCAGTGCCTTCCGCCTCGTACTTGGCAGAGGGGTTGGTGATCACTTCTATCTGCTGGATCATATCTGCTGTAATTGTTCCGAGTGTGTTTCCCTGTTCGTTGGCTAAAACGGAGGGTTTTCCATTGATCAAAATTTGTACGCCGGAACTTCCACGCAGACTAATTTCTCCTTCGATATTTACGTTCACCGATGGTACATTGTTCAATACTTCTAAAGCGCTGGCTCCGGTACTGCTCAAATCCTGGCCGACGTTAAACACGCGCTTATCCAACCTGAACTCCGTTTGAGATTTTTCGGCTCTAACGACCGCCTCTTCAAGTTGCTGACTGTTTTCGTTTAAAGTAATCGTACCCAAATCTACCTTGTTATCCACGATTGAAAAATCGCTGATCGTCACGGTCTCTAAACCAAGAAAACTAATTTGCACATAAAAATCCAGGGTATTCGTTTTTACTTTGAAGGTGCCGTCCGGTC
Source organism: Saprospiraceae bacterium (assembly GCA_965222105.1). Lineage (GTDB taxonomy): Bacteria > Bacteroidota > Bacteroidia > Chitinophagales > Saprospiraceae > CALGLS01. The sequence continues at coordinate 132,753 of CBDCTQ010000052.1, forward strand.
CTGTTGTAATTCCTGTAATTAATTCTTTGGTGTTTTTATCTGCAAGCATAATGGTGGCAAATTCAAGGGATTCCTGACTACTGCTTTCCACTACCCGTCCGGTTATCTCGATTTTTTGATTTTGAGCAAAAAACAGATTTGTAGCAAAAAGAATAATGGTCAGAGTTTGCAAGAATTTCATTTTTCGTAGTTTTTAGATAGGAGATGTTGAACTTGCCCCTACAAAAAAACGCAATTTTTTCCAAATAATAAATTACTTTCTGTCAACAACAGATATTGCCAAGTGAATAGCAGTGGATAAGAGCAGGCATAAAATTAGTTTATTCAACAGGTGAGCCAAGCATTCCTGCCCATCCGGCAGGCAAGCAGGCGTAATGTTAATTTTTGACAGCTTCTTAGAAGCTGTCCAAGTTTTGTTTTCAGAGGCGAAAAGAAGCCATTTTTGTGCTGATCAACACTCCTTTTTTTCGGCATAGTGGGGCTATGGCGGAAAAAAGAGGGGCAGAGCAGTGCAAAAAGGAGCTTTTGCAGCCATGAAATATAAAATTTAGACTGCTTCTTAGACAACAAAGGTCCGCTAATGGTTCCATAAAACCTCCCCATCTACACACCACTACCCCTCCTCACCACCCCCTTCCAAAAACCGCAGATTCCGCTTCAACCCCTCGTACTTGGTCCGTTTGACAGCAGAGCGCCGAAACAGTTTTCGAAATACCACCTCTGTCATCTCCACCCACTCCCTCCTGGTCAGGTCGAGTAGTTCATCTGATGGTTCAAAGGCGGGTTCGGCGTGCGGTTGAGCGAAGCGATTCCAGGGGCACACCTCCTGGCAGATGTCGCAACCAAAAGCCCAGTTTTCCATTTTACCGCTAAAGTCTTCGGGAATGGCTTCCCGTAGTTCTATTGTTAGGTAAGATATGCATTTGCGACTGTCGAGCCAGTAGCCTTCGGAGGCGATGGCATCGGTGGGGCAGGCATCGATGCAGCGGGTACAGGTGCCGCAGTAGTCTTTGAGGGGGGAGTCGTATACCAGCTCCAGGTCGAGGATGAGTTCGGCAAGAAAAAAATAAGAGCCTTGCCTGGGGTGCAGGAGGAGGGTGTTTTTGCCGATCCATCCGTTGCCGCTGCGTTTGGCCCAGTCGCGTTCCATCACAGGGGCAGAATCGACAAAGCAGCGGCCACTCACTTCCCCGATCTGATCGCCGATGAATCGGAGGAGGTCTTTCAGACGGTGTTTGACAACGAAGTGATAGTCTTCCCCATAGGCATACCTCGCCAGGCGGGGAGCAGTGGGGTCGGATTGTTTTTTGTCGGTGTGGTAGTTGTAGAGCAGGGAGATGACCGACCGGGCTCCTTCCACCAGTTTGGTGGGGTCGATCCGTTTTTCAAAATGGTTTTCCATATATTTCATCTTTCCGTGCATGCCTTGTTGGAGCCAGCGTTCCAGTTGGCGGGCTTCTTCGTCGAGGCGTTCCGCTTTCGCAAAACCGACAAAAGAAAACCCCAGCCGGTGCGCTTCCTGCCGGATGAGTTGGGTATGTCGGTGTTTATTTTGCACAGCAGGATATTTTTCATCCAACGATCTGCAACTTGGAAAACTTGAGCATGATCTTGCGTTCGGGGTTTTTGGGCACGAGGTTGAAAAAGATCGTAGCCACCTTGGCACCCTCCTGTCCGTCGATCGACAATACCTTGCCTTCGCCAAACCGTTGGTGGATCACTTTCATACCCACCTGGATGTCGGAAGCAGGGCTGGGTTTAAAGTTTTTGACTTTAATATTGGGCAGAGGGCGGGCCCTGGATACGGGCTTTTTGAAATTGCCTTGTACGCCCGTGCGCATCGACTGAGGAGAGGAGGTCGGCCCCAGGGCATTGATCGTTTCGAAGTGCTTTCTCGAAATTTCAGTGATAAAGCGGCTGGGATCTTTTTTCTTGAACTCGCCGTATTGGTATCTGTCTTTCGCAAAACTAAGGGTTAGGTATTGCTCCGACCGGGTGATGGCTACATAAAACAGTCGGCGCTCCTCATCTATTTTTTCGGGCTCGCGCTGGCGATCCTCGTCGCGATAGGAAGGGAATAGCTTTTCTTCCAGTCCCACCACGAAGACGGATTTAAATTCCAATCCCTTAGCGGCGTGTACCGACATGAGAGCGACGACGTTTTTGGATTCTTCATCATCGGTGTCCTGATCGGTCAGCAAAGAAATGCTTTGGAGGTAGGCCGCCAGCGATTTGTCATCGGGATCAACCACGGCGTCGTTGGGAATGCTGTCGCCCTTGACAAAGCTACCGATCCCATCCAACAAACTAACTACATTTTCGATTCTCCCCCTGCTTTCTTCGGTCCGTTCTTCTTTGAGAAGGTCTAAAATGCCCGATTTTTCGGAAACGTAGACGGCAACTTCATAAGCATTTTTTGCTTCAAGCAAAGACTGAAAATGCCGGATCAGCTTTTTAAAGTCCTCCAGTTTTTTCTTTGTACCGCTGTTGACATTCACCAGGTCGATGGCCTCCCACATGCTTTTGCCCAGGTCGTTGGCGGCCGCGCCGACTTTATCGACGGTGGTTTTTCCGATCCCCCTTTTGGGAAAATTGATGATGCGGCGGAGGGCTTCTTCGTCGTTGGTATTGACGGTGAGGCGCAGGTAGGCGATCAGGTCTTTGACTTCTTTTCGTTGGTAAAAAGACAGTCCGCCAAATACGCGGTAGAGGATATTTTGACGGCGCAGCGAATCTTCAAAAATGCGCGACTGGGCGTTTGTTCGATACAGAATGGCAATGTCGCTGTTCTTGAGGTGGTACCTCGATTTTTGTTCTACTATCAGGCCAGCTACCCTTCGCCCTTCTTCAGTGTCGTTTTGAGCGCCGACTATTTGTATTTTCCTCCCGGCCCCCTTGCTCGACCAGATGGTTTTGGGTATCTGCCGTTGGTTCTTGGTGATCACTTCGTTGGCAGCCTGTACGATGTGTTCGGTAGAGCGGTAATTTTGCTCCAGCTTAAAAGTTTGCAGTTGGGGAAAGTCCTGCTCAAAGTCGAGAATGTTCTGGATGGTGGCGCCGCGGAAGGCGTAGATGCTTTGGGCGTCGTCACCTACCGCGCATATATTGTTGGGGCTGCCCCCGTATTGGACAAAGAGCTTGAGGAGGGCGTATTGCAGGGAGTTCGTATCCTGAAATTCATCTACCAGGACGTATTTGAATCGTCGTTGGTATTTTTCAAGTACCTGATCGGGGTTGCGTTTGAACAATTGATAAAGCTGGAAGAGCAGGTCGTCGAAATCCATCGCGCCCGCTTTTTTACAACGTGCAACATACCGTTGGTAGATGTAAGCCAGATCGGGTATCCGGTGTTGATGGTCTTCCGTCATCCAGGTGGGGTTTTGGAGGTAGGCTGCCGGGGTAAGTAAATTGCTTTTGGCCGCAGAAATCCTCGACCGGACCGAATTGACCCTATAAGCTTTCGCATCGAGTCCCATTTCCTGGATGATGTTCGACAGCAGGCTGTTGCTGTCCTGAGTATCGTAAATGGAAAAGCTACGGGGATAGCCGATCTTGTCGGCTTCGATGCGCAATATCTTGCAAAAAACGGAGTGGAAGGTGCCTGCCCAAAGCTCGTTGGCCCGCCCGCCAACAACGGAGCTGATGCGTTCTTTCATTTCACGGGCTGCCTTATTGGTGAAAGTAAGGGCGAGGACTTTCCAGGGTTCGGTACCAATATTGATCAGATGGGCGATGCGGTAGGTCAGCACCCTTGTTTTGCCCGACCCCGGGCCAGCTACAACGAGTACGGGGCCCTCGGTAGTGGTTACAGCGGCTCGCTGGACATCGTTCAATTCTTGCAGATAATCGTACATAATGTTGGTTGTCCGGCAAAAGTACGACTTGCTTAGCGTCAAAAAAAATCCCTCCTCTCTTTAGTTGGAAATGCATTCCAATAGGAGAGAAGGGGTCGGAATTTGGGACCTTAAAACGTTCTTCAAGGCATACCAAATCGGTTCAAGGATTTATATAGTCCTTAAATAGACATAATGAATGGATTTTTTGTATAGCAACCAAAGAGAGATTTTTTCGCTAATCAAGGAACGCACGGAACCTCGTAGCCCAAGCTACGAAGGTGAGTACGTGACGAAGAGTAGCGTAAAAAGATCATTTGGGCTGCATACTAAATTTCTGTTCAATATGTCTAATAACTAAAAAAAATAGTAACAAGAGACCACCGGATGGTTGACCGCCAAAAACAGGTATGTAAACACACCCGTTTTCGGCGTTATTAACCAACACAAATTATCTTCGCTTATTTATAAATGGATGCAGTAGTCAGGACACAAATATGGCCGTAATGTGTGAATGCAATCAGGAAAGATGTTTTCTCAGATAGGTATGAAGCAACTGGAAAAGAGATGGACTTTGTAGCCCATTTTTTCAAATTTAACGAAATTTGGCATAAAAATGCTGTTTTGGGTCCTAAAAATAACTGAATTAGTGCAAAAATACCCGTTTAATAGTAGGAAATTGCAGGTTTGACCGAATAACATTTTCATTTATAATAATATGAACAGAAGGCAGTTTACCCACCATATGGCCCGATATGCCACTACATTGCCACTTATGGGCCTGCCCCTTCGACCAACAACCACCCACCGCATGCGCAAACCCACCCGGCTCCGGCCCGGCGATACCGTTGGACTGATCGCTCCCGGCAGCCCCATCCGTCCTGAAAAAATGGAAAAAGCTCTGGCCAATATGGAAGTCCTGGGCCTGAAAGTTAAATACAATCCCATCAGTGCTGCCAAACACGGTCACCTCGCCGGTACGGATGCAGAGCGGCTGGCCGACCTCCACGAACTCTTTGCCGACCCCCAGGTGAAGGCCATCTGGTGCATCCGGGGCGGCTATGGCTGTACCCGGTTGTTGCCACACATCGACTACAAACTCATACGCCAATCCGGTAAATTCATAATTGGGTATAGTGACATAACAGCGCTCTTACAAACCTTCCACAAAAAGATCGGCCTGCCTTGTTTTCACGGGCCGGTAGCCTCGTCCACTTTTACTCCTTACACCACCCGGCAGGTGAAGGCTATGCTGATGAAGCCCTCTCCCGGCTGGGTGATCGACCCCTCTGAACTGGACTACGAAACAGAATCCATCCGCCCCGGCACAGCCACCGGTTGCCTGGTGGGCGGTAATTTGTCCCTCCTCGCAGCAATGGTCGGCACCCCGTGGGAGGCCCGCTTCAAAAACAACATCGTATTTATTGAAGACATTGGCGAAAAGCCCTACCGCATCGATCGCATGCTCACCCAGCTACGACAGTCTTCCGACCTAGGCAAGGCGGCCGCCATCGTATTGGGCGTTTTTGTAGATTGTGAAGCCAGAGAAAAAGACAACTCGCTGACCCTCTTAGAAACCCTGAAAGACCGCATCTACGATCTGGGCATCCCAACCTATTATGGTTTTCCGACAGGACATATCGACGACCAATGCACCCTGCCCATCGGAGCCAAAGCCGAATTTGATGCATCCACCGGAAAACTCCGACTGGTCGACGCAACGGTGTCCTAACAGTTGAGAATCACCAAAATACACAACTTTGTTGTTATGACTACACTCCGCATCCTGATACTGGGCCTTCTACTGGTTGGCACTTCCTGTCATCCCGGCAAGGGGTTGTACAAAAAAAAAGATTATAAAAACCTTCAAAAATTCATCGAAACGTCCGAACCTTTCAACCGCGGATTTACGGGCTTTGTCCTCTTCGATCCTGCCCGCCAGCATACCATCTATTCCAACAACGCCAATCGCTACTTCACCCCCGCCTCCAACACCAAAATATGGACCCTCTACACTGCCCTTACCGTACTGAACGATTCGATGGAAGTGCTGCGATTCTCCCACGATGACCGCTCCGACACCCTCTACATCCAGGGCACCGGGCATCCCGGCATTCTGAATCCTCTCTTTCCGCAAGAAAAAGATACCGTACTGCAATTCATCGGCACAGCCACCCAGCCATTGGTTTATTGTACCTGCAATTTTGAAGACAAACGGTTCGGTTCGGGCTGGATGTGGGACGATGCCCATTTCCGGTACCAAAAAGAAAAATCGCCAATGCCACTATATGGCAATGCCGTTGCATTCAGCCGACCCCACACCAATGACAGCATCGGCGTCTATCCCTCCTATTTCAACGACAAATACCGTTTGATATCGGACTCGACAATCACCCGGCCCCGACTGGTTAGAGCCTGGGACGGCAATCAGTTCACCTTGAAGTCGCCGCCTGCGTACACCTTTACCAACCTTGAACGACCTTATCGAACCTCTCCTCAGGCCATCTGCGACCTGCTACGGGATAGTTTGCAAGCAGACATCCGGCCTTGCCCCCAACAATGTGTACCCAGAACCTACCAAAGCATAACCAGCCAACTGCCCGCCGACCAGTTGTACACCCGCCTGATGCAACCCAGCGACAATTTCATCGCCGAACAATTGCTTCTGCTTTGCGCAAACCGATTGTTCGACACCCTCTCGGTAGAACGAACCATCGAATGGGCCAAAGACAGCTTGTATCACCAACTTTCCGATCCGCCCAAATGGGTCGATGCCTCCGGCCTGTCGAGGTACAATATGTTCACCCCCCGAAGTATGGTAGCGGTATTGCACAAGTTGTACATGGAATTTCCGGAGGAGCGACTATTTACCATTTTCCCAGCAGGGGGACAGTCAGGCACGATCAAAAACTGGTATGGCGGCAAAGAGGCACCCTACGTTTTTGCCAAAACGGGCACCCTGCGGCATGTGCATTGCCTGAGTGGTTATGTGGTTACGCGACGTGGGCGCAGGTTGATCTTTAGTTTTATGCACAACAATTTTCCGGGGAGTACCCGTACGTTGAAAAAGGAGATGCAGCGGGTGTTGAAGCTGATCTATGATTTTTTTTAATTCCTTTCCCTGACTTTCTTACATTTGCAGAAAAATGAAAAAGATGCAAAAAATCGACCCTTTGAATCAGGTGGCAGAGTTTCACCGCACGTTCAAACATCCGGTGCTGGAGGAGCCCACCATTCCCGATGAACAGCGCTGCCGACTACGGGTATCTCTTCTCGCCGAAGAACTGAAAGAACTGGAGGAGGCCATCGCCCAAAAGGACCTGGTGGAGATCGCCGATGCCCTTTGCGACATTCAATACGTCCTGTCAGGAGCCGTGTTGGAATTTGGGCTGGGTGAAAAATTCAAGGCATTATTCGACGAAGTGCAGCGGTCTAATATGAGCAAGACCTGCCGGTCGGAAGAAGAGGCAGAAGCCACCATGCAACATTACAAAACGACGCAAGGCATCGACAGCTATGTCAAAAAAGAAGGAAACCATTTTTTGGTATATCGAAGTGGTGACGACAAAACCCTCAAGTCGATCAATTATTCCCCTGCCAACCTCAAAGCCATACTGGAGGGAGAGTGAAGGGATAGGGCCAAAAAAAAATCCCGCCATTCGGCGGGATCAAAAAAACGAAGCTAGTTTATACGAGTGTTGCAATCTCTTTTGATTGCATTTGCTTTATATCTCTTGTGTCATTTGGGGTTGTCAGAACCGGTATCTCAGTCCGGTGTTCAGTCCCGTGGTGATGTACTGTTGGTCCACCATATAGTCGGGTCGGGTCATGGGGTCGAGGTAGTACCTCAGTTGCGGTTCGAGCATGATCTGCCACCGCTCGTTGAGGTTGTAATAAAAAGCCAGGCTTCCGTACAAACTCATGTTCAGTTTTTCTTTGAAAGCGGGGTAGGTGTTTTCCTGATCAGAGGTAAACGTTACCGGTACCAGGTCGGGCGACAGGAAGTTGCCTTTCTGCCGGGAGATCAAATTGAGATATACACCTCCATTGAGGGCCAGGGTAAATTTCTTAAAATTAAGTTCGTATCCGAGCAGGACGGGGATGTCCCACATCCGGTAGTGGTTGTAAGTAGTGAGGTAGCGAGTGCCCGTTTCGATGATGGTATCGGTTCGGATCAGATTGCCGTCATCATCGTAGTGGTTTTCGATGAAAATCCGCTCTTCCCGTTCGTTTTCGTAATCAAATATTTCGTTGATCTGACTGTACACCAAGCCGGTGCGCAGGGCAATGCCATAGTTGGAAACAACCGAAAACCGGGCACCTGCACTGTAGGAAAAACTCTGCGACTCGGTAGCCTCTCTGGAGGCGGTGTAATCTTCGTAGTCGGCTCCTTTCGATTCCAATTTGCGGAAAGCGACGTCGGGCGAAAAGTACATATCTCCATAGAAGTACAGCTTCAGCCATTTGCCAAAGGTGGCGCATTTGGGTTCTACCAGGAATGTCGGCCAGTCGAGTGTTGGTTCGGTATTGTCCAGGATCGGAGCAGCCGTAGAGGGCAGGTGGAGAGAAGTCATAGTTTCCGCCTCCCTTTTGGCGACAGCCTCTGTGGGTGCCAACAATACCAACTGGCCTTCTTCTATTTTCTTGCTGGTATTTTGGTTATCCGATAATCCGGTGAGTGCCTCCTCTTCTACTGGTGAGCTGTGCTTTTCAGCAAATGCAGGAGCAGAGGTACTTTTCTCAACCGGGGTTACTTCTTCTGACGAGACAAGGGAATTAAAATCAGTTGTTCCGGAATTATTTCCGGGGCCCGAGGTCGGCCTGTTGGAGCTATGTGAATTCAACGAAGCCTGTTGCTTGTCGGTTTGTTCATCGGATGTAGATGCCGCATTTGGAATGGCCGCAGTATTATTCGTAGCATTATTGTTGGAAACGGTTGGGATTTCCTTATTGGCGGTACTGGAAGATACCACGGATGGAGGCACCGTAGAAGTCATCAGGTGTTGCCACAAAAACAGCCCTGCACCCAACAACAGGATGGCAGCCACTCCTCCGGTGATCCACCAGAAGCCGCCCCGACGCTGTTTATTATCCTCACCCAATTGCGCATCGATGGCCTTCCAAAGGTGGTTGGGTGAGGCCGAAGGATGGTACCGCAATTTGTTGCGAATAATCCGGTCAGTTTGTTGTTCTTTACTCATGCAGGTATTCTATTTCTTTGTATCAACATTTCTTGTAGCATTCGCCGGGCTTTTACCAGTTGAGACCGGGAGGTGCTTTCCTGTATTTGCAGCATATCCGCGATCTCTTTATGGCTGTAGCCTTCGACGACGTACAGGTTGAAAACGACCCGGTAGCCTTCCGGCAAACGGGCGATCAGGTTCATCAGTTCCTCTTCTCCCAGCTTTGCGATCACTTGGGGATCCATCGACCCTTCCTGATACGATTCCAGCCCGATCTGTTCTTTTTGTACCGAGCTCTTTTTGTAATTTTTCAAAGCCGTGTTGACCACGATGCGTCGGATCCATCCTTCGAAGGACCCTTCAAATTTGAATTTTTCAATATTGCGGTACACTTTTATGAGTGCATCCTGCAATATGTCTTCGGCTTCCATCTCGTGGCGCGTGTATCGGCGGCAGACGGTCAGCATGATGCCCGCATAGCGATCGAATAACGCTCGTTGGCATTGCCGGTCTTTCCGGATACAACCCTTTATGATGTCGTGTTCTGTCACAGAAGCCGTTTTGGTACTCGTATAAATAAAAATGCTCCCTCTTTTATTTAAAACGCAAAAACGATGCACTAAGTTGGGATTGATGAAAGTTAGTCATAAAATCCCGAATTCTCTACATTACAGATACAAAAAATCTACTTCTGTGTTTTGCTCATAGGGATTTGTTTTAATTTAATGGGTTGAATATCGGTTATCAGTTACACGCGGTTATGTTGCCGGTTGCTACAACGTCGTTTGGGTTGAAGGTGGCCAACGTGCTTTGTTTGCCGCGGGTTATATCGTATCCGGTGATTTGCAATTGATCGGCCTGACAGGCATCGAAATGAGCATTGAAATTGCCGGAGTCGGTAGTAAATAATACCATTTGTTGTTGAGCGAAAGCCAGTCTTATGTATCCGTCGGATACCGGTTCGCCGTTGCAATCGACCAGTTTTCCTGAAAGCTGGACGGGGTCGTTGGTCGACTGACCTACGGAGAAGCTACTCAGTTCAGCATTTTCCTGAAAAGGTCCGAACTCCGTTTCATAGAGTACTTCTCCGCAATATCCGAACACTTGTAAGAGGAGTACCTGGCTGGCTGGCAGGTTGAAATCGAGCGTCCCATTGTTGTCGGTATAGCCGTAGGCACAGAGCCCGGCGCCGACCACGTTTACCGCCACGGGAGCGTTGGGGTAGGGTTTACCGGGTTGGGCAAAATGTACCAACCCTCCGATGCGAACCATTGGATAGGGCATGCTGACATTCCAGATACCGATGCGGGAGATTTCTCCTTCGTAGTAGTTGTCGGAAGTCAGTTGGGCGGAGCCTTCCTCTTTCCAGTAACCCTCGTCGGTGAAGCGCCACAGGAGGAGGGTGTTGGGCGCGTTTTGCCCAAAATTGTCAGAAAGGGGTATCCTCACAGTGGCCAGGTTGCCTTCTTTTAGTTGAAGTGAATGGCCTTCATCGCTGTTCAACTCGACGGTCATCATCCCAAAAGTAGAGAGGGCCCGCCATTCTCCGTCGGCATTCATGCCGGTAAGGTTGCCGGGCATAGCGAGGCCGGCGTCTGGGTCATCGGCGAGGAGCAGCGATGCTGCCAGATGAACGGGGCCGGTGTGTGGCTCGGCATTGGGTGTTTGGATTCCGTTAGCCGGAATGTCGATAGCGCCTCCACCAGGGATATCTATCTCTGCTCCGTCGGCAGCGGAAAAAGAGGTGAGGGGGGTGAGGGGCATCAGTTGTATATTGACGAATTCGATGCCTTCTTTTTGGGGAACGAATGTTCTGGAGCCGGTATGGTAGCCGGGCGACAGAACGGATAAGTAAGTCCTTTCGGTGTTGAGTTCAACGTTCCGGAAGTAGAAAATTCCGTTTTCATCGGTTAAGGCTTCATGGGTGTTTTCGTTGACGAGCATTTGAATCGTTGCCTGTGATATGGCCTGGCCATTGGTGTCGGCGATCTGCCCTCCCACCGAGCCTTGTACAATGGTTTCAGGTTTGGGGTCGGGCACAAAGATGTCCTCCTCTTTCCGGCAGGTAAAGAAGGTCAAAAAAACCAGACAAAAAAAAGCAGTTTTTTTCATCAGAAAATCGTGCATTTACGTTTGCCGACAGGCGATTGGCCTGCGAAACGGCAATTCATACAATAAAATAAAGTTTCCTTTCTCATTGGTTGTCAGCCATTTAGATAAAATGTCCGACCACCTGTAATACAGACTCCCTTAGCGGGAAATATGCTGCCTGAATGACGCCTCATCTGAAATAAAAACCGGAAAAAGAAATATTCAGGACTGAATATTCATAAAAATTAAATTTGGCGAAAGCAACCTTCCCTTACTTACAGAAAATGAGTGAGTTATACAATCCCCTGGTAGCCGTTGGCCGTTCCGGAAAGATGACATTGCTATATGCAAATAAAATTTTTAATGCATTAATTCTTTTTTTAATTCAATACTTTCTTAGATTTGCCCCCAGGTGGTTGATACTTTTCGACATTAAAACCTACCTGCTTTGCGGCCTTCTTTCCCGGCTGCTTTATGTTGTTTTCTACACATAAACATCTATGAGAAAAGTATTTTTTAACTATCTAAAACTACACGAAACATTATGGCTAATCTTGTACGTTACAGCGACACCGATCTCAACGAATTTAAATCCCTGATTGAACATAAGCTGCAAAAAGCAAGAGCCGAACTCAAGTACCTCTACGACCAGATCACCGGCACCGAAGACAACGGTGATTCTCACCACAGTGGCGATTATTTTGATTACAGCTCGCGCCACATCGAAATGGAAATGCTCAACAAAATGGCCAGTCGGCAGCGACTCTTCATCCGCAATCTCGAAAACGCTTTGTTGCGCATCAAAAACAAGACCTACGGCATTTGCAGCATCACCGGACAACTGATCCGCAAAGAACGACTGATGCTGGTCCCTCACGCCACCAAGAGCGTTGCTGGTAAACACAGCACGCCTCAGGCGCAACGTCAATCCGTCAGACCTTCCAGCGGCCCTGCTTCGAAACTAAGAGACAGAATCATCTCAAAAAAACCCAATCACAACTCCGACAGCATCACTTCCAGCCAGGAAGAGGAAGACAGCGACATCGAGTTTCTGGAAATGCCCCGCGACCTGGTGGACCTCAAACCGGAAGATTTCATCGACTTTGATTAGACATTATGAATGGATTTTTTGTATAGCAACTGAAGAGTCCCGAATGCTTTCGGGATTGAACGAGGCAAAAAATCTACCTGTCGGTAGACAGGCGTAGGCGATGCCTTAGCATCGGCGAGCCTCGCCTGGCCGCGGTCGCGAGACAGGGCTTTTTAACAGTCCGCCCCGATTATTTCGGGGAAATGCAGAGCTAAATTTGCCGCTTGCCTGCCTACCGGCCAGGCAGGCAGCCACTTGATGGGATTTTAGACAGCTTCTTAGGCATTTTTGACCTTGGGTTCTACCAGCCCAAACAAAAGAACCCGGATTATTACTTCTTCCTTGTCAAAAAAGCAGTATTTTCGCTGCATGTTTTACCTTCATTGTTATATTCAGGATCATCTCTGAAAACCGGAGATGATCCTGCTTTTTTCAAATCAAACAACTATGAATAAATTCATCATTGTCTTTTTCCTCCTCGGATTTACCTTTTTGGCGCAGGCACAACGACTCAAAACCCTCTCCCTTGAAGACGCCATACTTAAAGGGCGGACCACCCTCGCCCCTGAACGGATCAGCCAACTGCAATGGATCGCCGGTACTGAAAAACTCTCTTACCTCAACGACGACAAACTGGTCCGGCAAGATGCCAATGGAAAACAATCAGAAACCATTGTCACCCTCACTGAACTCAACGCCGCCCTCCGCCTTGCCATGAAGCGATTTCCGCGCACCATATGGGCCAGCGCGAGCGAATTCCATTTTACACACAAAGGCAAACAATACAGTTACAACACCGCTTCCCAAAAAGGAAGCACCTTGTTGGAATTGCCCGCCGAGGCCGCTAATGTCGACTTCAATTTTGCCAATAAATCGGCTGTCTATACCATCGACAACAACCTCTACCTCGCCACCCCTACCAACAACAAGAAAGAAATATTCACCAGCTCCGATCCCAACATCGTCACCGGCCAGGCCATCGCCCGTTACGAATTCGGCATCGCCAAAGGCACCTTCTGGTCGCCCCAGGGCAACCTGCTGGCTTACTACCAAAAAGACGAAACCGACGTGGCCGACTACCCCCTGCTCGACATCACCTCCACTCCCGGCACACTCCGCACGACGAAGTATCCCATGGCCGGACAGAACAGCGAATACGGCCGCGTAGGCATTTACAACCCGGCCACCAACCGCAATGTATTCCTCGACGTCAGCGGCCCCAAAGACCAGTACCTCACCAACCTGGGTTGGAGCCAGGACGAACAACGGGTATACCTGGCCGTGGTCAACCGCGACCAAAACCACATGTGGCTCAACGCCTACGACTCCAACACTGGCAAACTCATCAAAACTCTTTTTGAGGAAAGACATCCCAAATACGTCGAACCCGAAAACCCCATCTACCTCATCCCCAACAAACCCAACGAGTTTTTGTGGCTCAGCGAGCGCGACGGGTTTATGCACGTCTACCGCTACAACACCGACGGCAAACTACTCGACCAACTGACCAAAGGCGATTGGGTGGTTAAAGAAATCTTAGGTTTTAGCCGCAGCGGCAACAACCTCATCGTACGTGGTACCGACGAAAGCGGCCTCAATACCTACGCCTACTCGGTCAACATGAATAATGGCAAAACAAAAAAACTGTCGAAAAACAGCGGCATTCACAACTATCAACTCAGCGACAGCGGCCTGCTGCTCATCGATCAGTATTCGAGCCTGAAAACGCCCTTCGTCGTAGACATCATCAACACCCGCGGCAAAAAGATCAACACCATGCTGGCAGCCACCGACCCCTTGCGCGAATTCAAGATCGGAACCGCCGAAATAGTGGAGGTGAAGGGCAGTGGCGATCTCAGCTTCCATGCCCGCCTCATCAAGCCCAGTAATTTCGATGCCTCTAAAAAATACCCCGTACTGGTGTACGTTTACGGCGGTCCCCACGCCCAGATGGTGGCCAACAGACGGCTGGCGGGGGCACCCCTCTGGATGTACTACATGGCCGAAAAAGGGTATCTCGTATTCACCCTCGACGGGCGCGGCTCCGCCAACCGCGGTTTTAATTTTGAAAACGCCATTCACCGCTGGCTGGGCACCCTGGAGACCAAAGACCAAATGGCCGGCGTGGAATACCTCCGCAGCCTGCCCTACGTAGATGCCGACCGCATGGCTATCCACGGGTGGAGCTATGGCGGTTTTATGACCGTGTCGATGATGTTGCGCCAACCCGACGTGTTCAAGGTGGGAGTGGCCGGAGGCCCCGTCACCGACTGGAAATACTACGAGGCGATGTATGGCGAACGCTACATGGACCGCCCCGACGAAAACCCGGAAGGCTATAAACAGGCCAGCCTGATGACCCATACCCAAAACCTGAAAGGCGACCTGCTGCTCATTCACGGCACCGTCGACGACATTGTGGTGATGCAACACAACCTGGCCCTCGTCAAAAAATTTGTAGACGAAGGCACTCAGGTCGACTTCTTCCCCTACCCGATGCATCCGCACAACGTCAGAGGCAAAGACCGGATACACCTGATGGAAAAAGTACTCGGATATATAGAAGATAAAATGAAATAGAGTTGTTGAAAAATATAGATAATGACTGGTTTTATTCGATTTGTAATTGTATTGTTAACGACAGCCGTTTCAATACAAGGACTCCTGGCTCAAACGCACGACAACATCATATGGGCCTCGGTAAAGGTTCAAAAAAACATCAATGATAAAACATCGGTATCGATTGCTCCGATCCTACGGATCAATGAAGACATAACAGCCTACCAAAACAGTTCGATCGATGTGGCCCTGCGCCAGAAAATCGCGAAAGGTTGGTCGGTGCAGGTCTTGAGCCGTACCTGGTTTGTGCCCGATGCCGACATCCGGCAGTTTGCCTGGTTTGATGTGGCTTATGCCAAAAAATTTGAAAAATGGTCGATAGGCAGTAGTTTGAGGATGCACTACGCCATCGACATCAACGACAATGACGACCCGGACTTCCTGCGCTGGAAGACCCGGGCAGGATGGACCACCCTGGGTAAGTGGGAGCCTTTTGTGATCATCGAACCCTGGTTGCGGCTCAACAGTGCCTGGGAAATGCAACGGATCAGATACGAGCCGGGGGTGACCTACAAGTTCGACAAATCCTGGGCTTTTACCCTTATCTACCGCCGCGAAGAAACGCTCAACCTCGACCCGGAACGCAATTTTAATATGTATGTTGTTACGCTTTCTTATTTGTTTTGAGGGGGTTGTTGAGATCGAAGTCGTGGAGCTTTTTGATAAATGGGAATCTTAGAATAAAATGAGTGCATGACATACCTGCCTGGCGGCAGCCAGGTTAGCGGAGCATCGCGGTTGCAAACCGCGACGAACGACTTCTACACACAGATATTCTCTGTGAATCTTTGTGCCTCTGTGTCTTCGTGGTTATGTTGCAGCGATTCTCGCCTGGCGGCCAGACAGGTTTGTCACGCACTCGAATAAAATGAACCAAATTCCAGAAAAAATAGTAACTTGTAGTGAAAAAAGGTGAAAAATCATAAAAAGATTGAAGATGAATCCATCACCAATAAATAACTTGAATCAGCATCAATTGGAAATATTGAAACTATTCGCCAGAGAATTAGATGACAATGATTTGGTAGCGATAAAAAGACTGATAGTCAAATATTTAGCGGATAAAATAACTAGGATGGCAGATGATATTTGGGACAAGAAAAATTGGACAAATGAGGATATGGAAAAACTACTTAAAACTCATAAAAGAACTCCGTACAACCCTAAAAACTAATTGTTTTGAAAATCGTACTTGATACGAATGTTTTGCTTGTTTCAATTTCAAGTAGGTCAAAATACCGCCCTATATTAGATGCCTTTATAAATGAAGAATACGAACTCTGTGTAACGACTGACATACTATTGGAATATGAGGAGATAATCAAGGACCATATGGGAAATAAGTTTGCAGAATAGACACTATGAATGGATTTTTTGTATAGAAACCAAAGAGAGATTTTTTCGCTAATCGAGGAACGCACGGAACCTCGTAGCCCTAGCTACGAAGGTGAGTACGTGACGAAGAGTAGCGTAAAAAGATCATTTGGGCTTCATACAAAATTTCTGTTCATAATGTCTAATATGTTTTACAGTTAATAGAAAATGCCCCAAATGTTAGCTGGATAACGAAATACTTTAAATGGAATTTGATTGATGCCGATCCGGATGACAACAAGTTTGTAGACTGTGCCATTGCCTGTAATGCGAAATATCTTGTAAGTGATGACAAGCATTTCAACATGCTGGAAAAAATCCCATTTCCAAAAGTAGAAGTTATAAAAGCACAGGAATTTAAAGAAATTTTTGAGAAAAAAGAGAGTGACCGTTAGCTACATCACATCACATCACATCACCTCACCCGCCGCCCCCTCCACCAATAAGACTTCACCAAATTACCCACCGTACCAACCACAACAATATAAACCACATGCCACAACTGTGCCGACACAAATACCCACATCAGGTCGCCTCGGCCGAAATACCGCGTAGTACTCCGAAGCAAGGCATAGTCGACTACTGTTTTTGCGCCAAGCTGAAGGAGGAGCAACCACCCAGCCCCTGCCCAAAAGGGGATCAGCAGCAAGTTCAGCAAAATGGCCCAACAAAACAAATACACCACCGCCAGTTGCATCGTCGTTCGCCATTGGGGATAGTGGCCCGACTTGGAAGCCCACCTGATGCGTTGCTGTAGAAAGCTATGCCAAGAGGGTTGGGCGTGGGTATGGACGGTCGCTTTTGGATTTTTCAAAAAAGAGATTTGTCCGGGATAGGTCGCAGCCATTTTCTGCATCAGCAGCATATCGTCGCCCGAAGCCAGATGATCGATGCCGTCGAAGCCGCCTACTGCTTCAAAAGCTGCTTTTTCATAGGCCAGGTTAGCGCCGTTGGCCATCAACAGGTAGCCTTTCGAAATACCAGCACCGGTAATGCCCATCATGCCACAAAAGTCGAGCGACTGACAGCGTTCCAACAAGGTGTTTTCATTTGCCATCACGACGGGGGCAGCGATCATCTTCGCCTGTCGGCCTTCGTAGTACGACACTAATAGCGACAACCATTCCGGCTCCATCCAACAGTCGGCATCTGTCGTAATGATCAGCTCGCCTTTTGCCACGGAGATGCCGACTTTCAAGGCTGCCTTTTTTCCCGCAAGGAGACGATCAGCCGTCGAATGGTCACTCAACTGCAATAGTTTTATCCGTTCTTCGTCAAGAGCTTTCACCAAAGTGGTGGTGCCGTCGTCGGAGTGGTCGTCTATAACAATAATTTCACAAAGCCGGCCGGGATAGTCTTGTTGGAGAATGGACTGGAGGCATTTTTCGATATTGTCGGCTTCATTCCGTGCAGGCACGAGTACGCTGACATGGATGTGCGGTCGAGAGCCTTTCGGCAAATGCCAGGATGGGAGCCGAAGCCAATCGCTCCAATACCGCAACATCAGCAGCGCATAAGCGCAGGTAAGTAAGAGGGCAACAACGGTATAGATGTACAAAGGAACTCCTATTCGAACAACTGATCGTATTCGGTTTCGCTCCCCGATGGTTTTTCCTTAGGGCGCGGGGGGCGGGGAGCGTTGAGGTCGAGGGGTTTTTCGTCCGACAGGTCTTCATAAGGAGTATTGGTCGGTTCTACCTCTTCGTATTCGGCATATTGCGGTTGGGTGCGTTGTTCAAAATCAGCTTTTACCTGCTTGAGTTTTCTGGACACCAGAGCTTTGGTAAACAAATAACCCGCGATGATGGGGTAGCCAAAGATCATCAGCAATACCGCTCCCAGGCCGAGTATAAAATTAGTGCGAAGGGTGTTGACCAGCCATTTGCCGAAATTGACCACCACCCGATGATCGATTATCAGGGTAGCGATGAGCAATACCGGCGTCAGCCAGGTCAGTATTTTGAATATCCCCGTCGCCAGAAAATACAACCCCACAAAAATACCTACCAGTATGAGGATGCTGACAATGGAGTTGAAAGGATTGACGTCTACTTTTCGGTTGGACATGGTCTTTATTTTTAGCCTTCTTTGACAAATCCTGTGGTCGGAGGAAAAGAAAGTCAAAAACAACGAAGGAAGTGTTGACTTTCTTTTTCTCTGACTGGTTAAATCACAGGGTTTGTCAAAGAACCATTTTTAAAACACCTAAAAATACACAATTGTTGGGAAAGACCGAAGTTGTTCGACAAAACAAGAGCTTGAATTCGACCAGAGTACCTAAAGCATATAGGTTTATAAAAATTTTAATTTCTATGGCATACTAAAATATGTTGTTAATTCTCTGTTTATTTTTACACTTCTATTCCGGATTTTTCCGTTGTCTGTCTAGTAAATGATGCGTTTTTGGTGTTGTTTGTGGCTAATTCATAGGCTAAAGTAATCAATCCAAATGGAGATCAACCTAAGTTCGGTTTCGGAATAGTTAAGTTACACGATGCTTTACAATAAAATAAAGGATGATGAACGACGACATTAATTTATCAACATGAAGGTACTTAAATATCCCTTTTTGCTATGGCTTTTAATACCAATATTTTTAGCTGTGTCTATGCATTACGACATATCCTTATGGACTGAGCTTATGATCCCTTCCCTCTACTTTGTAATTCCATACTGTATTTTCTTATTTGTAATTGGGTTCGTACATTATTCTAGTTGTCAATTTCCTGGCGTTTTTAAAGGAATACTGAAAATTCCTTACTTTATTACTATTGTATATACTTTTGTCTTTATGCTCAAACTTTTAAACCATCGCTTGAGTGAAAAATTATCCCCATGGCTTAGCATGGATTTTAATGCTCCCCTATTCTATATGCTTATTGGTTCTAATATTTTTATAACCGTGTATTGGGGATATTTGGTTTTAAAGAAATACCTTCCTTGATTAAAAGGAGATTAGTTGTTGAGGTTTAGGTTTCTTTTTTTAAGATATTCTCCGGGCCACGGGGCAAGAAAAACGCTCCCCTAAAGCCTGTCTTTGTTGAGACAAAAACAAGACTATCCCCTTTTAATTTGGGATAAACCCCTCATTTTTGCGTTGATATACTTCTCCAAGGTAAGAGCCTTTAGACGTTTGTGAAATTGCTTGTCTACCGACAGGTAGAAACCTATATAAACCTGGGGTTAATTTGTCCGAAGGACAAAAATCTATGTGTCCTATTGTGCCTATGTGTTTCAAAACCAACCACCGGAAGGTGGTAAAAAATCACAAATCTTGGCTTGTTGCACTATAACTTTCTATACAACTGCATAAACGAACCCATATGAAATCAACCATCTGGTATTTGCTAACCCTCCTCTTGTTGTTACAAAGTTGCATTGGCGACGACATCATTCAAGACGAAGTCGACCCCGTCATCCGCATCCAGAATCCTCTGGACAGCATCGCCGTCAACACGACCTACCAATTTGAATACATGTACCTCAACAATATCGGCCGGGAAGAAACCGTGCCCGGTATCTGGTCTTCGTCCGACCCCACCATCATACAGATCGATGCCAACGGATTGGCGGAAGCCCTCCAAATCGGTCAGGCAGATATCAGCATCTCCTACAACGATGGAGTCAACGACTTATCCGATATACAAACCGTTTTTGTCCGCCAAAATACCACCCCGGTCGTACAACAAGGCACCGGCACCATTATGACCACCAGCACCTACCAACTGGAAGGAGATTTTACCTTGTCGGAAAACGATTCAGGGGAACTCATCCTCAGCTTTGCCGACAACTACGCCGCCTCTTCCAGCCTGCCGGGTCTGTACGTATACCTGACCAACAATCCCAGCACCAATACCAACGCCCACGAAATCGGCGAAGTAACCGTGTTTTCGGGAGCCCATAACTATAATCTCGGAACGGAAATCGGACTGTTGGACTACAGTCATGTACTGTACTACTGCAAACCCTTCAACGTCAAAGTAGGCGACGGGATGATCAACCAATAACCTTTCCAGCACCAAACCACCAGCCATGCAAAAAATACTCTTGTGCTCCTTTCTCATCGTCGTAATAACCACTGTTTCTTTTGCCGGTGGTCCCTGGCCACAACCCAAAAAGAAGGGGTATTTCAAACTGTCCCAATGGTGGATCGTCTTCGACCAACATTATACCGACGTGGGCAAGATAGACCCCAACGTCACAACGGGCATTTACAACACCAGCCTTTACGCCGAATACGGCATTACCAACCGCCTGACGGGCATCCTCTATTTTCCCTTTTTTAGCAGAAACTATATGAACAACGTCGTTTCGGGTACCACCGATGAAGTCCTCATCCCCGGTGAGGCCATCAATTCGGTTGGGGATACCGACCTGGGATTCAAATACGCTTTGAACAAACCAGGCAGTAAAATTCCCGTTTCGGCAACACTAACGCTTGGTTTACCTATTGGAATAAAAGAGGGGGGATCGCAGGGAAACTTACAAACGGGCGACGGTGAATTTAACCAATTGCTCCAGGTAGATGTGGGTGGCTCCTTCAGCTTGAGTAAAAAAACAACCGCCTATGCCAGCGCCTACCTCGGCTACAACAACCGAACCAACGACTTCTCCGACGAAGTCCGTTTCGGGCTGGAAGGGGGCCTCGGATTTATGGATCGCAAGCTTTGGCTCATAGCCCGGCTCACCGCCATTGAGTCGATGAAAAATGGCACCTCTTCCAGCGGCATTACCAGCACCAGCATATTCGCCAACGATACGGAATTTATGAGTTTTGGGCTGGAAGCAGCTTACTACATTACCCGGAGGGTTGGCGTGTCAGCGGGATTTGCCGGTGCATTCCGGGGAGAGATCATCGCTGCAAGACCTTCCTATTCGGTAGGTATTTTTTATGACTTGAGTAGATAGGGACTGAACGAACATTTTCCCAACTTCCTTCCCGGCCCCCGTTCGTCGCAGTTTTTAACTGCGATGCTTTACCGACGACAAATTCTACTCAAACACCACCCTAATCACTACTGGTGCAATTGCGCTGTCGATCGGCTTTACCTGCACAAAAAACAACCCCGAACCCAGGTCGGTTTTTTCCAGCCGGTATTGGGAAGCCGATTGGTTTTTGTTTTCTAACAAAATACGCCCGGAAACGTCAAATACTGTCACATCGTAAGTCTCGTTTAGCGAAAGCAAGTCGAACAGAATATAGTCGTCAGACGGATTGGGAGCAGCAGTAATGGTAGGAGCAGCCGTTGAAACATCATCGGTTCCAATGGGTATGTCCTGACAGAGGAGGTCGTAAATAAACACCTGCCCCTCCTCTATAAACTGCGCCATGTAACTGCTGAATGCGGCACTGTTGTAGGCCGTTTCGTGGTCGGCGCCCGGAACGGAAACCAGGAGGTTTTCCATTTCCAGTTCTTCGGTCAGGTTGTGGATGGAGCCACTTCCGTTGAGCGACATAAAGGTGATGCCAAATACGGCGGCCAGTCCGTGGTTGTAGGGTACTACATCGTCGGCAGTGCCATGATAACTTGCAATGGGCGGGTCGTCGGCCTGTATCCATTCCAACTTATGGATGGCTCCCGACAGATTAACAACGGCAAATATATCTGACGAATACGTCTGGTTTTCAGCGCTACCGGTGTTGCCTTCGAGGCCACCGTTGTCTTCCAAAATATCGGCCATATAATCGGGGATGGTATCTGTTGGATCGATGTAAGCGGCATGGATCGACATAATGGCCCCTGCCGACAACCCGCAGGCAAAGATAAAATCGGGATCGATCCGAAACATGTTGTCGGTAGCAGCATCCTGCCGGAAATGGCGAACGGCCGCTTTGAGGTCGCCGACGGCTTTCATGGCGGCGTCGAGCATTTCGAGCGAGTCGGGTATGCCGAGTTGTAAAAAGGGATAAAGTCGATAGCTGATCGTGGCGGTCACAAATCCTTTCAGTGCAAACCGCTTGCAAAGAGAATCCATTTCCACCCGTTCACCGGCAACGAACGCACCCCCATGTGCCCAGATCATCAGGGGTCGCTTGGCCTGCGTGTCGCCAACGGGTTGATACACATCCATAGCCAGGTTGAACGAGTTGCCGGCGGCATCGGTATTCGAGCCGTAGACCAGGGTGGTTTTTTCTACTTCATCGAAGACGTCGTAATAATACCGGACACCATCACAACCCTCTGCGTTTTGGGCAGATGCATAGTACTGCAACAAAAATAGCACGAATAAAAGAGTGTATTGTTTTGTCATATTTGTGGGACTTATTGATAATAAATGAAACAACGATGACGGGCAGTTATTCCAATATGGCATCCGGATTGTTGGTAATGGTTTGACCAAAAATCCAATTGAGCCCCACCCGAAGGTTGACATTGTTGCTGTCGTACGGGCGGACGGCAGCGATGACATTGTCGGTGGCGGCGTATAGCTGTACCGGCCCCAACCGGATGCCTAAATTTAACCCCAAATTGTCGTATTTATTGTTGCGAATACTATAAGTGGCACCTGCCGACAACATTTTTGAGAAAACATAGTGGCCACCGATCCCTATGGAAGTGAAATTTTCACCCCGGTAGGACTCGTTGTAAAACAAGGCAGCCAGGGTCAACTTGTCCGACAAACGGTAGCTGGCATTCAAATAAGTTTTCAGGGGCAGAGTGGTGGAATAGTCGCGGCTGGACTCTTCAAATTCAAAGATGGTTTCGACGGTGTCGACTGCTTGTTCGAGGGAGAGGGAGTCGTCGGAGAGTACGTCTTTGAGGTCGAGCCCCTCCAGGGTAAAACTTCCCTGGCTGTGGTGAGTAGCGGTATTGTTGCGCCAATTGATGCTTCCGATGTCCAATACGCTGGCAGCGACAGACAGTTGGTCGGTCACCTCCCACTTGGCGCCCAGGTCAAAGGCAAATCCGGTGTTGCCCGATTGAAGTTCGTCGAAAGAGAAGAGTTCGTCCCAACCGTATTCGGCTGTGTATCCCGAAAGGGTATCGAACAGCAAAACGGCATCGAAGGTGGAAGTATTGATCCGGTAGTCGGTGTTTAGCGTAAGCTGGTACACATCGTTGTCGGTGTAGAGGGAAGCGTTGGTTCGGTCGGTAGACACATCGCCAATGCCCAACAATAGTTTTCCTTTTGCGCCAAGCGTCAACTTTCCAAAACTCAGGGCCGTACCCAATCCTATTTCCTGATAGGCAAAGCTGTGTTGGTCGGCGCCAAAAAAGACCTCCTCTCCGATGTATTGGCTGTTGCCTTGCCAAAACAGTTTGGGAAGGGCATCGGGATAGGACAGGTAGTTGCTCGACTTGATGGAATGGTGAAGATTGAAAGCCACTTTGCCCGACAGGCGAAAAAACACGTTGATCGTTTCCAGCTCCAGGTTGAGGCGCAGGTAATTATCCCTTTCAACATTATCCAACAATCCCTGCACGTTGAGGGTGGCTACCTTGTTGTCGATGTCGAGAATGGTACTGATGGAGCCAGGCGAATGAAAGTAGCTCCCGTATACAGAAGGAATGCCAATCACGAGGCGTTCATTGGGCACCAGAGCGGGATTGGTTTTGGATGCTTGCAGCAAACCGGGGATTAGTTGGAGGCCCAGCTCCTCCTGGGCCAGTGCTTCCGACCCAATGAAAACGGCGAGAAGAAGGGGCAGTAATTTGCGTATTGTCATTTTTTTTGGAATGGATTCAGATTTTAGTTGCGGATACCCAGTTTCATTCCTACTCTTATGCGCACCTCGTTGTCGGCAAATACCTTGACCGATTGAGCGCCGTTGTTGAGGGTGGAAAAGCGGGCATTCATAAACAGCTTGGTGGCTGAACGAACGCCATCGAAGCGAGCTTCATCGAAGAGACTGAACGTGATCTTTTCGGCAGCCATTGTCGATTTTCCATCGGCATCGACGGGGGCGGCAGCCATCAGTATTTCGTCGGCGGCGAGCAGGGAGTCGATGATTACATTGTCGTCGTTGGCAAAATAAAGTTGCACCCCTACGTCCAGCGGTATTTCATTTTCGGCAACAATCTTGAATTCAGCATGGGTGGCGTCTTCCATATCCATGTCAATTTCAAAAGTATCCCTTGCTTCAAACCCGCTGGCGGTGCCATACACCGGCAGCTCCACCTCCACCTGTGCATTGAAATAGCTGCTGTCGGTCATGAATCCACGGATGCTGGTGATGGAGTCGGGGTTGGGTACGGCGTCCATGTCGTAATCAACAGCTACAGGATTGGCTCCCAACAGTTCATCGACGTTGGAGTTTTCTTTATTGAAATCAAAATAAGTGTATTTCACCTCGCCCACTTCGCTGAGGCTGGGGTAGTTGATGTTGATGCTGTCGAGATAGATGCTTTCCAGAGCGAGTACCTGATCGTCGGCGGTATGGACATTGACGATATTTGCCTTTGAGCGAACCGGCAGGCCAAATGAATTTTCGACCGTTACCGTTAATTTCGGGTCCTCAAAATATACGTCTCCTCTGGTCCAGTTTTCAAAAAAGTCTATTTCGATGGTGTCGCGGTCGAGATCGTAGAGGTCGTTGCCGAGGTATCCTTCGATGTAGGAAGCCACTAGGTTTTCGAAAGTAATGCCACAACTGGACAGGGTGTCCATGATGCCGCTATTTAGGCGGTGAGCGACGTAATTGATATATATGGTATCATTGACAGCTTCGAGCCGATAGCCGGTCAGGTCAATGCCATTAAGATCAAAAATCGGAAACGGGTCGCCCGTACCGGAGTATCCAGGCCCGGACATTATAGCCGAAAAGGGGATACCGTTTTTAGTCATGGATGGTAACGTAAGGGTCACCTCCACCGGTTCGGTATGGTGAGACTGAAATCCCCATTTCAATGTGCCACTTTTCAGAATAGCATAGTCGAGATCTACCCCATCAACTGGTTCATAAGGAATAAATGTAGCGGTATCTTCCAGTGGGATCGGGATGAGTTCGTATTCGCTCAACACCTGAAAGAGGTCGTCGGAAGTTTTGGAGTTGACATCGCCCTTATAGTTGAGAATGATGAGATTGTCGTCGCTGAATTGGATGAAGGTGGTGCTGTCGAAATTTTCAAGTACATCCTGCAAGGTGGCGGAGGTATTGATGAGGGGTATGGCGTACTCTGCATCGTAAGCGCCGATTTCGACTTCATCGACCTCGTATTTTTTACAAGCGCTAAAGGCAAGAAGAGTTGCAAGGAAGAGGAGTGGGTAGCGAAGGCTGTTCATAATAGAGTTTTTATCCGGGCAATAACTTATTTGGAGTGAGTGTTATTGCGGCTGTTATAATTACGGGTTTGTTAAAGTTGATTTAGGTTTCCCTAAAAGATACGAATAACCAAGCCGGACAGTTAGTACGTATAGGGTGCTAAACAAGTATTTGTTGGTTGCCAGACAGAAAATGGGTGTAAAGGGTGTTCAGGTAGGAAATAGGAGACCTTACAACAATATATCCGAAAAAGTTAGGCTAACGTTGCCTGACGAGCTAATTTAATTCAAATTCCTGGCCCAATTTGGGTATTTCGATGTCCTGGGCGAATTGATTTTCTTTGAGGAAGCTGCGGAGGGCCTGTTGCCCATCGAGTTCGCCGTGTACTAAAAATAGTTTTTTTACAGATTTCCGTTGGTTAGTAATGAAGTCTAATATTTCGCCCTGATCGGCGTGAGCGGAAAAAGAGTCCATCACTTCGATATTGGCGTTGACCCATTTCCATTCGCCAAACAATTTGATCTTTTCAATGCCATCGCGCAGCATGCCACCGGGGGTATCGGGTGAGCAATAGCCCACGATCAGCAAAGTATTCCGGGGTTGGTCGATGTTGTTGAACAGGTGGTGCCGTACCCGGCCGGCATTCATCATACCCGATGAACTGATGATGATGGCGGGACCGCCCATTGTATTCAGTGATTTGGATACGGCCACTTCCCGGACGTAGGTCAGCCGGTTGAACCCAAAAGGGTTGTCATCGATGAGCATGTACTGATGCAGATCGTTGTCGAAACATTCGGGGTGCGATCCAAAAATGGTCGTGGCATTTACCGCAAGGGGGCTGTCGACATATACCGGTATGTGCGGCAACAATCCTTTGGTTTCCATTCGGTCGAGCATGTACACGATTTCCTGGGTCCGCCCCACGCTGAATGCCGGAATGATGAGCTTGCCTTTTTTTTTCCACGCAAGTGTCTTTGATGACCTGCAGGAAACGAGTCGATTCTCCGGGAGCAGATTCGTGGAGTTTGTCCTCCATAGGTCGCCTCGCAGATGAGGTAATCCAATTCGGGCATGGGGATAGGGTCGCGCAGGATGGGTCGGTTGGGGCCGACCAATTATCGCCGCTAAAACCAAAATGGATGGTTTGGCCCTTTTCGCGGATGCGGAGGGTTACGCTGGCGCTACCCAAAATGTGACCTGCATCTCTAAACAATACTTCTACATCGTTGTTGATGCGAAACCAGCGTTCGTACCCCACTCCGGTAAACTGTTGCATGGCGGTGGTGGCATCTTCGGCGGTGTAGAGCGGCGTTCGGGGTTTTTTATGTTTCTTAGCGCGTGATTTTCTTCTTTTTTTCTCTAATCTTTTGTTGTAATAAAAGGCGTCTCGTTCTTGTATCTTGGCACTGTCTAACAAACATAATTGCACAAAGGCTGCGGGTGGCGTGGGTGCAAACAATGTCGCCGCCAAAACCATCTTTTACCAGCTTGGGGATGCGGCCGCTGTGGTCGATATGTGCATGTGAAAGGACGAGGGCAATCGATCTCGGAGGGTTTGAATAGCCAGTTTTCATTGAAGGATTTCATGTCTTTGCTTCGCCCCTGATACAGGCCGCAGTCGAGTAGTATCTTGTAGCCACTGTCGAGGGTAAGGAGGTGTGCACTGCCGGTGACTTCCCGGGCTGCTCCGCAAAATTGTATTTTCATAAATGTGTTCCTGGCTTAGTTTAGGAAGCTACCTAAAGTTTTATTAGGCTCGCTCGAAAAATAACTTGTCGTTGTCTTTGATAAAAATTACAAATAAGCGATTGATAATGAGCGGTTTGTGATTTTTTCAAAGACACCAAAAAGACAATTTATTTTTTGAGCTTTACTTAATTGGCTGAAATTGGTACATTTTGTTCTGTACTTTCCCGATGCCAAAATCGTTCGGGATCCTCGCTTTCGACCTTTTGGCCGCTACACAGGCTCAATCATGAAAACGGAGACAGCTTCCGAGGCTGCAAGATAGGGATTTTTTGGTTTTCATACCCGGTCATTCCTTTGTGGGCGAATCGTCGACAAGAAGGCAGAGCAGGCCGGCTACAATCATAGACCCGCCTCCGATGACGAGTGCGTATATGGGTTTGCTGTCGAAGAAGGAACTCAGTAAAAACCCCAACACCGATGCTGCCACCAACTGTGGTATGACGATGAAAAAGTTGAACACGCCCATGTAATAGCCCATCTTGTC